>CAWHYZ010000015.1:0-52500 GCA_963833605.1 uncultured Alphaproteobacteria bacterium | reverse complement strand
AGGGCATCCATGGCATCCATGGCATCCATGAGGTCACATGGCCCAGGTCAGCCCACATGGATGCCCTCGGATGGTGCGCAGGAGGGCATCCATGCGAGCATGGCAGCATCCATGGGTCGTTGTCGTTCGATTCCGCCTATCCACCCTTCACCTTGCCGGTCAGATAGTCGCGCGATTTCCCGGCCAAGTCCGCGATCCGTTTGAGGTCGACGCCGACCAGGCGGCCGTCGCGTTTTTTTGCAATGCCGGCGACGAACACCGAATCGACATTCGAGCCGTCCATGCCGAGCGTGATCGCCGCCAGCGGATCGTTGACCGGCAGCACGTTGATCGCATTCTTGCGCAACAGGAGGATATCGGCCTGCTTGCCGGGGGTGAGCGACCCGGTTTTGCTGTCGAGCCCGCAGGCCTTGGCGCCTTCGATGGTGGCGAACTCGATCACGTCGCGCGCCGAAATCATTTTCGGCAGGTCCTTTTCGCCCAAGGCCTTGCGTTGCGTCAGCGCCACGCGCTGAGCCGCGAGACAGAGCTGCATCTGGGCAAACATGGTGGTCGGCACGTTGGTCTCGGCGTCGATGCTGATCGTCGGCCGGATGCCGGCGTCGAGCGCGCCCTGCAGCGGCGGCATAATAATGTCCATCAGCATCTCGGTGCCGGGCGACACCGAGTAGCTGCCGCCGCTCTCGGCCATCAGCTTCCAGTCGTCGGCGCCGTAGCCGCCGCAATGCACATAGGTCGTGTCGGGCCCAAGTTTGATCGCCTTGGAAAGCTTGACGAGCTGATCCTTGCCAGACGCGTGCACGGTGACGCGTGCGCCGACCTCGCGCGCCGCGCCCCATTCCTTGGCGGCGATCTCCATGTTGCCAAAGCCGGCGGTCGCCGCCAGCGCCAGCGTCAACAGCTGGTCGTCCGATGAAAAGTACTGCTTGCGCAGGCGCCCGATGTCCTGCGGGTACTGGTGCGAGGACGTGTCGGCCCACCACGGCTTGCCGGCGAGCAGCGGAAAGCCGTAGGCGAACATCGCGCGCATGCCGGATTCCTGCAGCGCGCGAATGGCGGCGTCGGTGTGTGCCGGACTGTTCTGGATGTGCGACCAGTCGACGACGGTGGTCACGCCGCCGTCAAGCGCCGACAACGCGCTGACCAGGTTGCCGATATACACATCGTCCGGCCGGTAGTTCGGCCCGTACTTGCCGAGAATGAGGCCCAGATAGTCGCGCAGGGTCGCGTCCGGGATGAGATTGCGGATCGCGCCTTCCCACATGTGGCGATGGCTGTCGATGAAGCCCGGCATTACGATCATGTCGGACGCATCGATAACCTGTGCGCCGTCGGCCGCGAGATTGGGCGCGACTGCGGCGATACGCGCGCCGTCGATCAGCACATCGCCGCGCGGCAAATCGCCGATCGTGCGATCGACGCTCACCACGGTCCCGCCCTTGAGGAGCGTGCGTCCGGACGGGGCCGCCTGCTGAGCCTGCGCGCGATCAAGCCAGGGTGACGGGCCGCCGAGACCGCCGGCCGCGATGGCGGCTGCTCCGGATTGCAGCAGGCCTCGCCGGGATATGTGCTGCGCATGCAGCGCGCAGGTGCAGGCCGAATGATTCAGCATCATGTCCTCCCGTCGATCGGATGCATGCTTGACACGCCACGCTGGGGTTGCCTGACGGTAGCGCAGAAACGCGGTGCGCTCCATGCAGCGTCGCGCTTACCCGCCGCTCGCGACCCACAACGCCACCAAGCGCCGGCAGAAGGCCTTCGGCCTTTCCGCAAACAGGCGCCCAGTTTGCCGCATCGCGGCCTCGATGTGATCGGCCTGCCGGGCCGAGATTGCCGGAGCAAGGCGCGCGCGCCAACGCGCGAGCGGTTGGTGGGGAGCGGCGAGGCCCGCCAGAACGGCGAGATCGTGGTGCCGGCCGAGCCGGTCGCGCAGCCGTTGAGCTTCCTGCGTCCACACCCGCCCCAGCCGCGGCCACATCGGCTTGACGAGCTCCATCTGATAGCGATGGATGACGACGCGCTGGCGCAGCCGATGGAGCGCTTCGATTTCGGCGTTGGTCCAGTCGTGCGGGATCGCCAGCTGGGCACGGCGGTAGCCCTCGGTCAGGCTTTCGGCGATGTCCTTGAACGTGACATGGTCGAGCGCCCAACGCTCGACACTGTCGAGGGTGAGCGCGAAGGCGTTGGCGAGCCGCTCGCGCGAGCCCGCCTTGAGGGTCGCGCTCTCGGCGCTGCTGCGTAACGCCTCAATCCGCTCGGTGATCGTGGCGAGCGTTTTTTCCGAGAACGGGACATAGTCCTCGCCGAGGTCTTCGAGGGCATCGAGCGCCGATTGGGCGTCGCGGGCGCCGGCGAGCCCGCGCGCGAGATCGCGCGCTTCGAGCCGCAGCCGCGTTCCCTCGTCATCCAGGAATGGCTCCAGCAGTCGCAGGTAGGCCCGCCAGCGCTTCATTGCCGTGCGCACCCCGTGGATCGCGACCGCATCGGTTTCGGCCTGGGTCTCGTGCGCGGCCTGTCCCAGCATCGCGCGCGCGACCGCGACGAGCGATGGCCCGATCGGCTGATGCGGGTCGAATTCCGGCTCCGCGCTCATGGGTCGAACATCCGATGGAATACGGTGTGGTAGGACGGGACGAAAAGATGACGGACGCTCTTTCCAAGCCGGGTGTCGGTTGCTACATAACGCCCGCGCGTGGGAGATCCCGCACGCTACAGTTTATCGCGGGGTGGAGCAGCCCGGTAGCTCGTCAGGCTCATAACCTGAAGGTCAGAGGTTCAAATCCTCTCCCCGCAACCAAATTTTATAGCAATTCCAGTGATTTGGCCCGCCGCGCGCGGGCTTTTTCATGTGTGCCCGGAGCCGACGCTTTGATATGTCAGATGGCGGAAAATGGCGTCGCCTTCAGCGACGGCGTCGAAGCTGATTATCTCGAGTTCAATAGTGGAACCGAGGCGAGATCGGGGTCGCCGAAAAACACGGCCTGCTCGTCGCGTGATCCCGCCTCACCCCACCAGCGCCACACCCGCGCGCGCCAGCGCGCCCAGCACCACCACCAGCCAGGGGGGCACTTTCCAGAACACCAACAGCACGAACGCCACGGCGGCGATGGCGAAGTCCGCCGGTCCCGCGATCGCGCTCGTCCATACCGGCGTGTAGAGCGCCGCCAGCAGCAGTCCGACCACGGCTGCGTTGATGCCCTTGAGCGCAGATTGGATGTCGGCGCGCCTGCGCAGATCATTCCAGAACGGCAACGCGCCGAACAGCAACAGAAACGAAGGTAGAAAGATTGCACCGAGGCAGATCAGCGCGCCCAGCCAACCGTTGGGCGGCGGCTGCATGGTGGTTCCCAGATAGGCGGCGAATGTAAACAGTGGTCCCGGCACCGCCTGCGCGGCGCCGTAGCCCGCCATGAAGCCATCATTGCTGATCCAGCCCGACGGCACGACTTCCTGCTGCAGCAACGGCAGCACGACGTGCCCGCCGCCGAACACGAGCGAGCCTGAGCGATAGAACGCGTCGATCAAGTTGATCGTGTGGTTCTGACTTGCGCCGGCCGCCAGCGGAAGACCGATCAGCAGAACGACAAACGCGCCGAATGCACAGAGGCCGGCGCGGCGGCTGAGCGCGACGTGCAGCACGCTCACGCTCTTGCCGGGATCACCCGGCAGCAGACGCCAGCCGATCACACCGCCAAGCACGATGACGCCGATCTGCCCGATCGCGGAGGGCAGGAACAATGTCAGCACCGCCGCCCCGATCGCCATGCTGATCCGCTCGCGGTCGGGACAGAGGTTTTGCGCCATGCCCCACACCGCCTGCGCGACGACCGCCACGGCGACGATCTTCAGGCCGTGCAGCCACGCCGCATGGCCGAGATCGCCGAAGGCCGTAACGCCGTAGCCGAACAGGATCATCGCCAGCGCCGACGGCGCGGTAAAACCGAGGAAGGCGCAAAATGCACCCGGCAGTCCGGCATGCAGCATGCCGATGGTGATGCCGACCTGGCTGCTCGCCGGGCCGGGCAGAAACTGACAGAGCGCGACGATATCGGCGTAGCTCGCTTCATCGAGCCATTTGCGGCGGGTGACGAACTCGTGCCGGAAATAGCCGAGGTGCGCGATCGGGCCCCCGAACGAGGTCACGCCGAGCTTGAGAAATGCCGCGAACACCTGCGCGGCCGAGCCGCGCACGGGTTGTCCGCCGGAAGCCGCATCAGCGAGCGCCATAACGGCACTAGACGTGAAATCCTTTGGCTCGGTCAACCGCTGTCAGTTTTGTTCATCTGCGCGGCCCGATGGATCGCCTTGCGAATCCGCACATAGGTCGCGCAGCGGCAGAGATTGGTCATCGCGCGGTCGATGTCCTGATCGCTCGGCGCTGGCTTCTGTCGCAGCAGGTGGGCCGCCGTCATGATCATGCCGGACTGACAGTAGCCGCATTGCGGGACGTTCGAGCGCGCGCCAGGCGCGCTGGACAGGATGATCGCCATCGCGCGCAAGGCCTTCGATGGTCGTCACTTGCCGGCCCTGGAGCGCCGCAATCGGCAGGATACAGGTGCGGGCCGGCGCGCCGTCGACATGCATGGTGCAGGCGCCACACGCGCCAATGCCGCAGCCGAACTTGCTTCCGGTCAAACCGAGATGCTCGCGTACGACCCACAGCAACGGCACGTCAGGCGGGCCATCGAACTGCGCCGGTTTTTGGTTGACCGAGAATGTCACGAGCATCACGTGCTCCCCTCAGTCGTTGCGTGTTGATGCGGGGGGCGCGGCAGCCGCCTGCCGGCGCGCCCGCGTTGCGAAGGCGGCCCGCGCGTCGCGAACCCGTGTGACCAGATCGTTCCATGCCGGCCGATCCGAAAAGGTTCGGCGCACATAGCGCGCGAGATCGACGATCTGCGTGTCAGTCAATGCCCCGGCAAAATCCGGCATGATGGTGTGCGACGGATCGTCGAGTGGGTGAATGCCGGCGAGGACGGTATGGACGAAATTCGCAGGATCAGGCGCAACGACCGCAGCTTGCAGTGCCAGACTGCGCCCGGCGTTCTGCGGCGGATTTCGGATCCAGGGTTCGTGGCATTGCGCACACGAGGCGGCAAAGATGATCTCGCCGAGGTCATTCACTTGCGCGCGGGCATCGCGCTCTGGCCGCGGCGCGCCCGCAAGCGAGGCCACGTAGATCGCAATCGCCTGCACGTCGTCCTCGCGTGCTTCGCGCAGGTTCTGCACCACGTCCGCCATCGGGCCTCCCGCGATACCGTGCTGGGCCTCGCGGCCGTTGCGCAGGTAGGCGAACAGGCTTGCTGCGGTCCATGGCAAGAGTGCCGGTGAGTTCTGATCGAGCGCCGGAGCGTACCAGCTCTCCGCCACGCCCCCCGCATAGGCGCGATCCTTCTCCTCGGCGCCCATGAGGTTGCGCGGCGTGTGGCAGGCACCGCAATGGCCCACCCCCTCGGTCAGATAGGCGCCGCGGTTCCATTCTGTACTTTGCGCCGGATCGGGCCGATAGGCGCCCGCACGCAGGAACAGCAGGTTCCAGCCCGCCAACAGCGCCCGCTGATTGAACGGAAAGCGCAGATCCGGCGCGGGCATTGCGGCGTCGACCGGCGAGCGGGTCATCATGAACGCATAGAGAGCAGCGAGATCGGCATCGGTCAGTCGCGTGAAATGATCATACGGATGTGCCGGGTAGATGAAGCTGCCATCGCGTTTCACACCCTCGCGCATGGCGCGGACGAAAGCTGCCTGCGACCAGTTGCCGATGCCGGTCCGCACGTCCGGCGTGATGTTGCTGGAATAGAGCGCGCCGAACGGCGTCGGCAGCGCGCGCCCGCCGGCGAACTCCGCCCCGCCGGGCCGCGTGTGACACACATTGCAGTCGCCGAGGAGTGCGAGTTCGTTGCCTTTGTTCACGCGTTCGGCCGCAAACGATCCGCCAGGCGGCGGCGCAATCGGAGCGATTGGCTGGCGCCAGATCAGCGCAAACGCGGCGGCTGCGCCTGCCGTCGCGGTAATCACCAGCAGGCCGGCGATCCAGCGCGCGCGCATCTAACTCAGCCTGAACGCGTCGTCGGGAAACGGCATGGTCAGAAGCTCGCGGCCGGTGGCGTGCAGCACGGCCTGGGCGATCGCCGGCGCGAGCGGCGCCAACACCACCTCGCCGAACCCCTGCGGCGGGCGATCGCTCGCAACAATCAGCGGCACGATCTGCGGCATCTCGTCGATGCCAATCAGCGGGTAGTCGGTGAAGTTGGTTTCGACAGCGCCACCGTCCGTAAACGTGATCTTGCTCCGGAGCGCGGTGGTCATCGCAAAGCCGATGCCGCCCTCGATCTGTGCGGTGAGTGTGTTGGGGTTGACCACGAGGCCCGGATCGACGGCGCAGTAGACTCGCCGGACGGCGAGCCGGGCGCGCTCGCGATAGAGTTCGACCACCTGGGCCACGTAGGTTTTGAAACGACCGCCACGGCCGACGTAGCAATTGTAGGCGATGCCACGGTAAACGCCGTCCGGCGGCGGGCTTGCCCAGTTCGACGCCTGCGCGACCGCATCGAGCACGCCCAGCGCCAGCGGGTCGCCGGTCAGAAGATTGCGACGGTAAGCGAATTGATCGATACCCGCATGCCGGGCCAGCGCACTGATGAAGCTTTCCCAGAAGAACACGCCCGCGGTCGACCCGACTGAGCGCATGAAATAGACCGGGATCGGTAACGGCGTGTCGATGGTCTCGACCAGAAAGTTCGGCAGCCGATAGCTTTGATTGTAGATCCCGTCGACCATGCTCTCGTCCCAGTCGCCTTCCGGCGTGTGATCGAGCCAGCTTTTGCGGGTCGCACCGAACAGGGATTGGCCGACCACGCGGGCGTGAACCGCGAGCGGGTAGCCGGCACGGTCGAGCACCGCCCGGAACAGGCCACCCGCATTCGGCCGGTAGGTGTCGTGCTGCATGTCCTGCTCGCGTGAGCGGACGAGCTTGACGGGCCGCCCGACCGCCTTCGAGGCGTGCACCGCCTGCACCACGAAATCGGGAACGATCTTACGGCCAAAGCTGCCGCCCAGGAACGTAACGTCGATCTTGACGGTGTCGGCCGGGCATCCAACCGCCGCCGCCACCGCGTCCTGGCAGGCGGACACCGACTGGATCGACCCGAATACCTGGACGCTGCCGTCCTGATAATGGGCGGTGGCGTTGACGGGCTCCATCGGGGCGTGTGCAATGTGCGGCAGCACATAGCGCCGCTCGATCACGTCCGCTCCAGCCTGCGCCAGCAGCGCTTGCGGATCACCCTGCAGCAGGGCCTGAACACCGCGCTCGGCCGCAAAGCCGGCCGCGATCGCCGCGTCGATCTTGGCGCTACTGAGATCGCCGAAATCGCCGCGATCGAATTCGACGTCGAGTGCCGCGATGGCGCGGTTGGCCTGCCAGAAATGATCGGCGACCACGCACACCGCTTCCTCGCGTGGCATGGACGCGACGCGCGGATGCTGCGAGCCGGGTTCCTCGTTCGCGACCGCGACAGCAGGAATTTTCACGATCGCACGCACGCCAGGCATTGCCAAGACCGCAGCTTCGTTGCGGATTGCGACCACGCGCCCGCTGAACGACGGCGCCATCCGGATCGCGGCGTTGAGCATCCCGGGCAGCGTCACGTCGATCCCGAAGACGGCGCTGCCATCGCATTTCGCGGGCGTATCGAGCCGCGCCACCGGCTTTCCAATCAACCTGAAATGCGCCGGATCTTTGAGCGGCGGTGCTGGATCGAGCGGGAGCTTGGCGGCATCGAGGGCAAGCTCGCCATAGGAGAGCCGCTCGCCGCGCCCGTTGACCACAAAACCCTCGTCGGTTCGGCACATGGCGCGGTCGACGCCCCATCGCTGTGCGGCAGCCCGAACCAGCACATCGCGCGCAGCCGCGCCGGCGGCGCGCAGTCGGGCATAGAGCACGGTGGTCGACATCGACGCGCCTTCCTTCTGGGCGGGCGCCTCGTTCTTGAACGCGATCTTGTAGGCATCCTTGCCGGTGACGAACGCGACCGTGATCTGCCGCCAATCGGCGTCGAGCTCTTCGGCGAGAATTTCCGGCAGGATCGTGTAGGAGCCTTGTCCGACTTCCGGCTGCGACAGGCCAAGTGTTACCTCGCCGGTCGTCGCAATCATGATCCAATCGGTGAGGCTGACCGAGGCCCCGCCCCCAGCGGCGCGAATCGGAACTGTTGTGATGGGAACGAGGAGACCAACCGCGGTAAGCGTACTGCCGACGAGGAGGGCACGGCGGGAAACAAGCGGCATGCGCAACAAGCTCTCGTCGCCTAGTGCCCCGCTTCAAATCCACCGCACGCACGAATCAACGCGCGCCGCGAAGAAACCGAGCGTCGGCCAAACGCGCGCATATTGCAAGCAATGCGGCTGTGCGAAGCTGCCGGCCGACACCTGAATTTCACGCGTATTTCGATGCGATTTCAACCTGTTGTACAACAGCGACAGCATCATGATAACCTGATCAGGGGCGCGGGGTCGGCCGGGATGGAGAGCAAAATGCGAAACAACGCGGGCAGCGCCCGGGCGGCGACGTGACGGTCGAACGGATGCTCATGTAATGACGGGCGCAGTCATGCCGAGACGGCGGCGGGCTTGGACCGCATCCGTCGCCTTCAAGCTCGAGATCGCGTTTGCGATCATTGTGGCGCTGACCGGAAGTGCCATCCTGCTGTCCATCCTGCGCCTCGACGACCTTCAGCGCGTAGTCGATCGCGTCACCGGCGAGAACCTGCCCGCGGTTACAGCATCCCTCAACGCTGCCGCCGACACCGCCGACGTGAACGCGGCGGCAGCCGATCTCGCCAGCGTGACCAGCGAGCGGGCCCGTCAGGCGCGAGCAAGGCGCATGCAGCTGACGATCGCTGAACTGCGCAATCAAGTCACGCAGCTCGCAACCATATCGGCCCCCGCCACGCGCGACCGGCTGTTGCAGCACCTCGATGCCCTCGAGGCCGAGGCCGGCCGTCTCAACAGCGCGATGCAGGGGGCGGTTGCAGCGCGTACCCGACGCTTCGCAGCGACGTTATCAGTCGATGCCGCCGCTGCGGCGCAACTGCGCGCACTCGACGAAGCCGCGGTGGAGGGTGGTAGCGGCGAATCCTACGCGGACGAGGGGAGCCTGCCAGCCGCCTTTCTATCAGACCTCCATATAGACATGCTTACCGCGGCGAGCCTGATCTTTCAGGCCGCGGGTGCTGAAACACCGACGGAAATCGCGACCTTGCGCGAGCGTTTCGAGACAGCGCAGGCGCGCGTCGCACGTGGGGTCGCCCGGGTGGCGGAGCACGTCGGCAATGACGGCGCTCGGGCCGACAAACTGCGCCGCGCCACCGACGCGCTGGTGGCGCTCGGGACTGGACCCAATGGACTGTTCGGGTTGCGAGGACGCGAACTGGAGGCCAACGCGGCCGCGCGCGCACGCGCCGACGCGATGCACAGGATCGACGAGGATCTCAAGGGCGAGGTGAACGATCTGGTGGTAGCCGCCGAATCGAATGCCTTGCGCGCGTCAGCGTTTGCGCATGAGAGCGTCGAGACCGGCCGGCTCTGGCTGCTGGTGATTGCGGGCATCAGCATCGTGGTGCCGATTCTCATCGTCTGGCTGTTCGTGGTGCGTTACGTGTCGCGGCGGCTGTCGCAGATATCGCAGGCGATGCTGGAAGTATCTTCCGGCGATCTAGACGCGCAAATGCCAAAGGCGGGCCGCGATGAACTCGGCGACATGAGCCGCGCGCTGCTGGTTTTTCGCGATAATGCACGTGAAATCCGCGTCGCGCACGCCGAGGCCGACCGCGCGCGCGAGCAGGCAGAGGCGGCCTCTCGCACCAAGTCGACTTTCCTCGCCAACATGAGCCACGAGCTGCGCACGCCGCTCAACGCCATCATCGGCTATAGCGAGATTCTGATCGAGGAGGCGACCGACCGCGGTGACGACGCCAGCGTCTCCGACCTCGAAAAAATCAAATCAGCGGGCCGCCATCTGCTTGGCCTCATCAATGACATCCTCGATCTATCGAAGATCGAAGCCGGGCGCATGGACATCTTCATCGAAGCGGTCGATCTCGGAATGCTCGCCAAGGACGTCGCGACGCTGATCGCGCCGCTGGCGCAGAAGAATGGCAACACGCTCAACCTGGATGTGCCCGCCGACATCGGCGTGATGCACACGGACCTCACCAAGCTCAAGCAGTGCCTCGTCAATCTGCTGAGCAACGCATCCAAGTTCACCCAGAATGGAACGATTGCGTTGAAGATGCGGCGCGAGGCCATCGCCGAGCGCACGCGTTTCATCTTCCGGGTGGCCGACACCGGCATCGGGATGTCGGCGGAGCAGAAGGGCCGCCTGTTCCAGGCCTTCACCCAGGCCGACGCGTCGACCACGCGCAACTACGGCGGGACCGGCCTCGGCCTGACCATCAGCAAGCACTTCTGCACCATGCTTGGCGGCACCATCGACGTGCAAAGCGAGCCGGGGAAGGGGTCTGAATTCGCGATCGTGCTGCCCGACGCCGAGGCCGAGACCGTACAGCCGGCGCCGGCACCGCGGCTGCAGCCGCGCTCATTCCCGCCTGGCGATGAGATCAAGTTGCTGGTCGTGGACGACGACGCCTCGGTGCATCACCTGCTCACAGCCACCCTGGAGAAGGAAGGCTATCGCCTGCTGCACGCCTACGACGGCAAAGAGGCGATCGAACTCGCGCGCTCTGCTGCGCCGGACGTGATCACGCTCGACGTGATGATGCCGCATGTCGACGGTTGGAGCGTGCTGGGCCAGCTGAAGTCGGCGCCTGAGACCGCGCGCATTCCGGTGATCATGATTTCAATCCTCGACGAGCGCACGCTAGGCTATTCGCTCGGCGCCTCGGAGTTCATGACCAAACCAATCGATCGGGCTCGCCTCGTCGCATTGGTGAAACAATTTGCGGGCAGACCCGGCGCGGATGTCGTCCTGATCGTCGACGACCAGCCCGAGGTGCGCGACATCGTGCGAACCACCATCACCGGCGTCGGCCTCAAGGCGGCCGAAGCCGCCAACGGTCAGGCCGCGCTCGACTGGTTGGCGCAGCATCCGAGGCCCGCGCTCATTCTGCTTGATCTCATGATGCCGGTCATGGACGGCTTCGAGTTTCTGGACCGCTGTCAGGCGGAAGGGATCGTCGTGGACGTGCCGGTCGTGGTGCTCACCGCGCGCGAACTGTCGGAGAGCGAGCGCACCTTCCTGGCCGAACGCACCATGCTTATCCTGACCAAGGGCGCACAGCCTTTGTCGAGCCTCGGGTCGGCGCTTGCGGCCATCGCTCGGCGCGAGCGGGAAGCCGCGGAATGATGCCGCGCAATGACTCGACCAGGAACGTGGTGGCCGACTTGGATTACGACGCTCCGGAACGACCGCGATCGAAATCAAACATTCAAACACGGTGACGCATGGCGAAAATACTGCTGGTCGAAGACAATGAGATGAACCGAGACATGTTGTCCCGCCGCCTGGTGCGTAACGGCTTCGAGGTCGTGATCGCGGTCGACGGCCGCAAGGGAGTCGAGATGGCGGCCAGCGAAAAGCCCGATCTCATACTCATGGACATGAGCCTGCCGGTCATGGACGGATGGGATGCGACCCGCCATGTGAAAGCCGACCCGGCAACCAAATCGATTCCCGTGATCGCACTCACTGCGCATGCCATGGTCGAGGATCGCGACAAGGCGATGGCTGCGGGTTGCGACGATTTTGATACCAAGCCGGTCGAACTGCCGCGCCTGCTCGGCAAGATCGAGGCACTGCTCGGCAAGAGCGCGCCGGCCTGAAATGCCTGAACCCACCGGTACCGACGAAGAAGCCCGTCTGCGACGCGCTCTGCTGGCTCACCTTCGCCAGGAGTTCAGCGCGCCGGCAGCCGCGATCGTTGGTTACGCCGAGATGTTGATCGAGGACGCGACCCGGTTGGGGCTTGACGCGTTCCTGGCTGATCTCGGGCGCATACACGCCGCCGGCGTCGCGCTCCAGGATTTGCTGCAGGCGGTGCTGGCGCGCGAGAACGGGGTCATCGATCGCGGTAAGCTGCGCCATGATCTGCGCACGCCGATGAACGCCATCAAAGGCTACGGCGAAATGCTGGTCGAAGACGCGGCCGATGCCGGCCATGAGGTGCTGGTCGCCGATCTCACTCGGCTGCTCGCATCCGTACAGGGTGTGCTGGCGCGTATCGACGCGCTCGTCGACTTCAGCGACCAGCCGGCGACACGCAGCGCAGCCGCATTGCCAGCCGACCATGCTGGCATACGCGGAACACTGCGGGTGATCAGGGCCGCCGGTGCGGATGCGGCGCGCGCCGCCGAGCGTGGCCGCATCCTGATTGTGGACGACAACGCCGCCAACCGCGACCTCCTAAGCCGGCGCTTGATGCGCGCCGGCCACGAGGTGACGGAGGCCGACGGCGGCCCCGCCGCGCTCGCCCTGCTCGAGCGCGAGACCTTCGACCTCGTCCTGCTCGACCTGATCATGCCCGAAGTTACCGGCTACGAGGTGCTGTGCCGGCTGAAATCGCAGGCGGCAACCAGGGACATTCCCGTCATCATGATCTCCGCCCTCGATGATCTCGACAGCATCGTGCGCTGCATCGAGGCGGGTGCGGTCGATTATTTGCCGAAGCCGTTCGATCCGACCTTGCTCAATGCTCGTATCGGCGCGACGCTCGAGAACAAGTTCCTGCGCGATCGCGAGCAGTTGATGCTCGCGGAAATCAAGCGCGAGAAGGAGCGTAGCGAAGGGCTGCTATTATCGATCCTGCCCCCGCAGATCGTCGATCGCATCAACGGGGGTGCGACCATGATCGCCGACGATGTCGGGGAGGCGACCATATTGTTTGCCGACATCGTCAATTTCACGCCGCTTGCAGGACGTGTTCCGGCCGGGGACCTAATCGTGTTCCTCGACACGATTTTCACGGCATTCGACGCGCTGGCGGAGCGCCATGCCGCCGAGAAGATCAAGACAATCGGCGACGCCTATATGGCGGCGCTGGGATTGCTGGAGGCGCGGCCGGACCAAGCTGAGGTAGCGGCCAAGATGGCGTGTGCGATGCTGGACACGATCGAACAGATCGCCAACGACACGTCGGTTCCGATCGCGCTGCGGATCGGCATTCACACCGGCCCGGCCATCGCCGGCGTGATCGGTCGCAAGAAATTCTCCTACGATGTCTGGGGCAACACGGTGAACATCGCGAGCCGGATGGAAACGCACGGGCAGGCTGGCAAAATTCACGTCAGCCAGGCCGTGGCCCGTCGCCTCGACGGCCGCTTTCATCTCGAAGACCGCGGCGAGATCGAGGTCAAAGGCTCCGGCCGCATGCGCACTTTTTTTCTCGGGCCACCGGTCACGGCCGAATGTATACTTGCGCGGTGACGCTGGCGGCAAGAAATCAAGAATGCGGAAATGGGAGGCAACATGAACCACGTGTCGCGTGCTGCCGCGGGATCAGCACTGTCCTTGGTTGCGGTCGTTCTGTTGTCAGCCGCGCCGGCGGCGGCATGGGAGCCGACCCGTCCGGTGGAGATGATCGTTCCGGCCGGAACCGGGGGCGGCGCCGATCAGATGGCGCGGGTGATCCAAGGCATCATTGCCAAGCACAAGCTGATGCCGCAGCCGATGATGGTCATCAACAAATCCGGTGGTGCCGGCGGCGAAGGCTTCCTCGACGTCAAGTCGGCACGCGGCAATCCTCACAAGCTCGTTGTCACGCTCTCGAACCTGTTTACCACACCGCTCGCGACCGGCATTCCGTTCAACTGGAAGGAGCTTACCCCGGTCGCCATGATGGCACTCGACGAGTTCGTGCTGTGGGTGAATGCTGAGACGCCCTACAAGACCGCGCAGGAATACATCGCCGCCGCCAAAGCGGCTCCTGCCGGCAAACTTATGAAAATGGGCGGGACCGGCACCAAGCAGGAAGATCAGATCATCACCATCGCGATGGAAAAGAGCACCGGGGCGAAGTTCACCTACGTTCCCTACAAGGGCGGCGGCGAGGTCGCGCTGCAACTCGTCGACAAGAACATCGATTCGACGGTCAACAATCCGATTGAGGCAGTGGCACAGTGGAAGGACGGCCAGCTGCGCCCGCTCTGCGTTTTCGACGGCAAGCGTCTGCAGGAGACCGAGAAGATCGCCGACAACATGTCCTGGAGCGAGATCCCCACCTGCAAGTCACAAGGCATCGATGTCGAGTATCTGATGCTGCGCGGCATCTTCACCACGCCGGGCGCGACACCGGAACAGGTCGCCTATTACGTCGACGTGATGAAGAAAGTGCGCGACACGCCGGAATGGAAGGCGTTGATGAATGAGGGCGCTTTCAATCAGACCTTTATGACCGGCGCCGATTTCGCTCAATGGCTGTCGGGCGAGGAGACCCGGCACCGCGCCCTGATGCAGGAGGCGGGCTTCCTCGCCGGTAACTGAAGAACAGCGCGCTGCCCACCGCCGGAGCCGCATCCTGCGAGCGAGAGGTAGTTATTTTTTCTTTATCCATCCGGCGTCATCGAAATTTCGTAATTTTTTCAATTGGCTGATGCTGCGACGCAGCGCCGCCGCCTGTTGCCCACCCGTTGGAATACCTTATAACATCGCCGCCAAATCCGTCGGGTATTTGCCGGCGAACGGGGCACGGGGCCGAGCTTCGGCACCGCCCCATTAGGTTCGCACGTCAACGCCAGAAGGCGGACACAGCTGGGGAGGAGAAGCATGACAGTCGCATCGAATGCGCCGGTAGAACGCGCAACCGCGGTATCGGAAGCAACCCGCTGGATGCAGCTGGTCTTCGGCATCATCGCGATGGTGATGATCGCCAACCTGCAATATGGATGGACGTTCTTCGTCCCTGACATTCAGAAAGCTTTCGGTTGGGATCGCGCGTCGATTCAAATCGCATTCACGCTGTTCGTACTGTTCGAGACCTGGCTGGTGCCGATCGAAGGCTGGTTCGTCGATCGATACGGCCCGCGCGTAGTCATCTTTTTTGGCGGCGTGCTGTGCGCCATCGGCTGGATCATGAACTCCTACGCGGCCAGCCTGACGATGTACTACGCGGCCCAGATCATTGCCGGCATCGGCGCCGGTGCCGTTTACGGCACTTGCATCGGCAACGCACTTAAATGGTTCCCCGATAAGCGCGGGCTCGCAGCCGGGCTGACGGCGGCAGGCTTTGGCGCCGGCTCGGCGCTGACCGTCGTGCCGATCCAGAACATGATCAAGTCGAGCGGCTTCCAGGCGACGTTCTTCAACTTCGGCCTCGGCCAGGGAATCATCGTTTGCCTGATCGCATTGGTGATGTTCGCACCCAAGCCCGGCCAGGTGCCGGACGTTGTGCAGAACGCCGCCGTCGCGCAAAGCCGGCGTCAGTTCAACCCAAGCGAGATCATCGGCCCGAGTTCGCTCTGGATCACCGGTGCGGTGATAGCTCTGATCGGCGGCTTGGCGATGTGGGCACTCGGGTTCCTGTTCTATGTTCCGCTTGCGCTCGCGATTTTGATCTTCGCGTACGGTGGTTATGTGGTCTGGACCCGCGGTCAACCGGTGTTCACGCTCATGTATTTGATGTTCGTGATCGTCGGTGCCGGCGGCCTGATGGTGACCGCCAATCTGGCGCCGATCGCCAATGACCTGAAGAACGCCACCATTCCGGTGACCTTGATCGGCCTGACCATGCCAGCATTAACGTTCGCGGCTACCCTCGATCGTATCCTCAACGGGTTGACGCGCCCGTTCTTCGGCTGGGTGTCCGACAATATCGGTCGCGAGAACACCATGTTCATCGCGTTCTTCATAGAAGGTGTCGGCATCTTTTTGCTCTACATGTACGGTGCCGACCCGGTCTGGTTCGTGATCCTGAGCGGCCTCGTGTTCTTCGCCTGGGGTGAGATCTACAGCCTGTTCCCGTCGACCTGCACGGACACGTTCGGCACCAAGTTCGCTACCACCAACGCCGGGCTGCTCTACACGGCCAAGGGCACCGCCGCGCTGCTCGTGCCCTACAGCAACTCGATCCAGAAAATGACTGGGACCTGGGACCTGGTCTTCATTATCGCGGCCGGCGCCAACATCCTGGCGGCCGTGCTGGCGATCGCGGTCCTCAAGTCGTGGCGGGCACGCGTGATCGCACGCAACCAGGCCGCGTCTTAGCCCGCCGACGGGGTCCATCGCCCGGCGCGCGGATCGACTCCGATGCGCCGGGATTCCCGGCGCAATGCTGCAGTGCATGATAGCCGGCTTGTGCGGGCTGGTATTTTGTATAATAGCAATATTCTCAGCCCCTAAATAGCAGGGCATGTGCCTGCAATGACCAGTCCCTCTGCCCCGAGCCGTGCCTTCGAGCCGGTTGCCCGCATCGCGCTGACGCGGCTCGCGGACACGTCGACCTTTGCCGAGCGTGCCTATGTGGCGCTCAAAGACGTGATCCTGTCGCTCGATGTTTATGAGAGCCCGGGCGAGGTTCGCCTCGACGAGCGCGCGCTCGCCCAGGACCTCGGCATTTCCCGTACCCCGGTGCGCGAGGCGATGGCGCAACTGGAGCGCGAGGGCTTTGTGCGCTCGGTGCCGCGCCGCGGCATCTATGTGGTGCGCAAGACCAAGCAGGAAGTGATCGAGCTGATCACCGCCTGGGCGGCGCTCGAAGGCATGGCGGCGCGGCTGATCACGCTCAAGGCCGCCGATGCGGACATCGGCAAGCTGCGCCAGATGTTCACGACCTTCGAGAACGGCCAACTGCACGCCAAGCTCGACGAATATTCGCAGGTCAACATCGAATTCCACCAGACCATCATTCGCATGAGCGAGAATCGCGTCCTGATCGATCTCGCGGAAAACCTGTTCGCGCATATGCGTATGATTCGCCGCAAGACGATCGGCGAGGACGACCGGGCCGACCGATCGATCCGCGACCACATGAACATCATCCAAGCGTTGGAAGCGCGCGATACCGAGCGCGCCGAGGCGCTGGTGCGCGACCACGCGCTCGGGCTTGCCGAGCACGTGGCGCGGCACGCCGACTATCTCGATTAACGCGCAAAGATTGTTGAGGGAGGTTTGTCATGGCTGAGGCCGCAGTGAAGGCGAAAGAAACGACGCCCGCAGCCGAACCGGAGCGGGAGCTGACGGATGGCTTTCACCTCGTCATCGATGCGCTCAAGCTCAACGGCATCAATACAATCTACGGGGTCCCGGGCATCCCGATCACGGATTTCGGCCGCATGGCGCAAGCCGCAGGCATGCGCGTCATTTCGTTCCGGCACGAGCAGAACGCCGGCAATGCAGCTGCAATTGCCGGCTTCCTGACGAAAAAGCCAGGCATCTGTCTCACCGTATCGGCTCCCGGCTTTCTCAACGGTTTGACGGCGCTGGCCAATGCTACGACCAACTGTTTCCCGATGATTCTGATCAGCGGCTCGTCCGAGCGCGAAATCGTCGACCTGCAGCAGGGCGATTACGAGGAGATGGACCAGCTGGCGATCGCCAAGCCACTCTGCAAGGCGGCCTTCCGCGTGCTGCACGCCGCAGACATCGGTATTGGTGTGGCGCGCGCAATCCGTGCCGCGGTGTCGGGCCGTCCCGGCGGCGTCTATCTCGATCTGCCGGCGAAGCTGTTTTCCCAGGTCATCGACGCGGTCGCCGGACAGAAGTCGCTCGTCAAGGTCGTCGACGCCGCGCCCGCCCAGATTCCGGCGCCGGCCGCGGTCAAGCGCGCGCTCGATGTTCTGAAGGGTGCCAAACGCCCGTTGATTATCCTCGGCAAGGGCGCGGCCTATGCGCAGGCCGATGACGCGATCCGCGCTCTGGTCGAGAAGAGCGGCATTCCGTTCCTGCCGATGAGCATGGGCAAGGGTCTATTGCCAGACACGCACCCGCAGTGCGCGGGCGCGGCGCGCTCCACGGTGCTGAAGGACTTCGACGTTGTCATGTTGATCGGCGCTCGCCTCAACTGGCTTCTGTCGCACGGTAAAGGCAAGACCTGGGGCGAGCCCGGATCGAAGAAGTTCATCCAGATCGACATCGACCCTAAGGAGATGGACAGCAACATCGAGATCGTCGCTCCGCTGGTTGGCGATATCGGTTCATGCGTGATGGCGCTTCTCGAAGGCATGGACAGCACGTGGCCGGCCCCGCCGGCCGACTGGGGAAACGCGGTCAATGCGAAAAAGGAAGAAAACATCGCCAAGATGGCGCCGAGGCTGATGAAGAATTCGGCGCCGATGGATTTTCACGGCGCGCTTGGCGCCTTGCGCACGGTCGTCAAAGAGCGGCCGGATGCCATCCTGGTCAACGAAGGCGCCAACACGCTCGACCTCGCGCGCGGCGTCATCGACATGTACAAGCCGCGCAAACGCCTGGACGTCGGCACCTGGGGCGTCATGGGCATCGGCATGGGCTTTGCCATCGCGGCGGCCATCGAGACCGGCAAACCGGTGCTCGCGGTCGAAGGCGACAGTGCCTTTGGTTTCTCTGGCATGGAAGTGGAGACGATCTGCCGGTACGGTCTGCCGGTCTGCATCGTCATCTTCAACAACAACGGCATCTATCGCGGAACCGACGTCAACGCCGCCGGCGGTTCGGACCCCGCGACGACCGTCTTCGTCAAAGGCTCACGCTACGACAAGATGATGGAAGCCTTCGGCGGCGTCGGCGTCCAGGTAACGACGCCCGACGAACTGAAGCGCGCCGTAGACGTGGCAATGGATTCCGGCAAGCCGACACTGATCAACGCGGTGATCGACCCGGCAGCCGGCAGCGAGAGCGGCCGCATCGGCAACCTCAACCCGCAAAGCGTGCTGCGCAAGAAATGAGCCGGGTGCGGCGTTGATCGCCGCGACCGCAGACGAGATCGAGATTTTGGGAGAACCAGTATGGTGAAGAAGTTGAAGGCGGCCAAGGCACGCTCCGCGCTGGTGGCGAAGAAGGTCGCGGCGAAGCGCTCGGCCAAGCGGGTCGTAAAGCTCAAGGTCTCGAAGAAGCCGGCGGCGAAATCGGCCATGGCTCGCAACGGATCGAAGGTCTCGGTCAAGCCGTCCACCAAGCCTTATGGCCAGGCCGGCAAGGCACTCGACGGCGTTCGCATCCTCGACTTCACCCACGTGCAGTCAGGCCCGACATGCACCCAGCTGCTCGCCTACATGGGTGCCGACGTGATCAAGGTCGAACGCCCTGGCGTTGGTGACATCACCCGCGGGCAGCTGCGCGACGTGCCGAATGCCGACAGCCTCTATTTCACGATGCTCAACGGCAACAAGCGCTCGATCACCATCGACTCCAAGCATCCCAAGGGCAAGGAGATCCTCAACCGGCTGATCGTCCAATGCGATGTCCTGGTCGAGAATTTTGCCCCCGGCGCGCTCGACCGCATGGGCCTCACCTGGGAGCACATTCACAAGCTCAACCCGCGCATGATCGTCGCTTCCGTCAAGGGCTTTGGTCCCGGGCCGTACGAGGATTGCAAGGTCTATGAGAACGTCGCGCAATGCGCCGGCGGCTCGGCGTCGACCACGGGCTTCCGCGAGGGCCCGCCGTTGGTGACTGGCGCGCAGATCGGGGATTCCGGGACCGGCTTGCATCTCGCGCTCGGCATCGTGGGGGCGCTTTATCAACGTAACCGCACCGGACGCGGCCAGCGCGTGCTCACTGCCATGCAGGACGGCGTGCTCAACCTCTGCCGCGTCAAGCTGCGCGATCAGCAACGCATCAAGCATGGGCCGCTCAAGGAATACAGCCAGTTCGGCGAAGGCGTTCCGTTCGGGCAGGCGGTACCGCGCGCCGGCAACGACTCGGGAGGCGGCCAGCCGGGTTGGATTCTCAAATGCAAGGGCTGGGAGGCCGATCCGGACGCCTACATCTATTTCATCACCCAGGCGCCGGTGTGGGGCGCGATCTGCGACCTGATCGGCAAGCCTGAATGGAAGACGGATCCGGATTATGCGACGCCGCCGGCACGGTTGCCGCGGCTCAAGCATATCTTCGCCACGATCGAAGCCTGGACCATGACCAAGACCAAGTTCGAGGTGATGGATATCTGCAATGCGGTCGACATTCCGGTCGGCCCGATCCTATCCATGAAGGAGATCGCCGAGGAGCCGTCGTTGCGTACAACCGGCACGGTGGTCGAGGTCGATCATCCCACGCGCGGCAAGTATCTGACCGTCGGCAATCCGATCAAGATGTCGGACTCGCCATGCGAGGTGACGCGCGCGCCACTGCTGGGCGAGCACACCGAGGAAATTTTGCGCAAGGTGCTCGGATACAGCGAGGGCGAGGTCGCCGACATCAAGGGTTCGGGCGCGATCACGGCTGCGGAGAAATCGCGCGCCGAGGCGGCGTAGTTCTGCCACCATGAAGGCGAGATCGCCCGCGTATCCAGTACTCCGCGGAGCATCGATGATTACTGCATGCCCGGCTCTCGCGGGCATGCAAGCGGAGAAACTGGGAGAGTCTGTTTCAATGCGTATCGTGGTCCACGGCCAGCAAGCGTTCGGCAAAGCGGTGCTCGATGCGCTGATCAAGCGCGGTGAGAACGTGGTCGCCGTCTATGTGGCGCCCGAGAAGCCCGGCCAGAAAGCCGACCCCATGAAGGAGGCGGCACTCGCCGCGAAGCTCCCGCTGTTCCAGCCGGCCTCCTACCGCAAGCCGGAGGTCTGGGACGAGTTCCGCGCGCTGAAGCCCGACCTGCAGGTCATGGCGTTCGTTACCCTGTTCGTGCCAGAGGATTTCCTCAACATTCCGACCCATGGTTCGATTCAATATCACCCGTCGCTATTGCCCAAGTTCCGTGGGCCAAGCTCGATCAACTGGCCGATCATCAAGGGCGAGACCGAGACCGGCCTGTCGATCTTCTGGCCGGACAACGGCCTCGATACTGGAGCGATCCTGCTGCAGAAGAAGACCCCGATCGGCCCCGACGACTCGCTCGGCTCGGTCTATTTCGACCGCCTGTTTCCGATGGGGGTCGAGGCCATGCTCGAGGCCGTCGATCTGGTGAAGGCCGGCAAGGCGCCGCGTGTTCCGCAGGACCACACGAAGGCCACCTACGAAGGCTGGTGTGCGGCAGAGAACGCCCACATCGATTGGGCCAAGCCATGGGGCCAGATCCACAACCTCATTCGCGGCTGCAATCCGGCCCCCGGCGCCTGGACCACGCTCAATGGGGCGAAGCTGCAGGTGTTCGAGTTGAGGCCTTATCCTGCCCACGATCCCAAGGGAATTGGTGGGAAGATGGGCGAAATTGTTGCTGTTGACGGCGACGGTTTTGTCGTGGCTTGTGCCGATGGACGCATCAAGGTCCTGCGTGTGAAACCCGCGGACGGACCGAAGGCTCCGGCCGGGGAGTTTGCAGCCGCCGCCAAGCTCGCGGTCGGCACGCGACTTGGTTGAACTGTCGAACCGAACTTGCTGGAACGCATCCGGCCGAAGCAAACATTCGCAACACGGAACCCGCAATGCCCGCCTCGCAGCATACCAGTCCGAAATCCGACATTGAGATCGCACAGGCCGCCGCCAAACGGCCGATCATGGAAATTGCGCGCGAAAGGCTCGGTATCGCGCCGGAGAACCTTGAGCCCTATGGCCACTACAAGGCCAAGGTGTCGATGGACTACATCAAGTCGCTCAAAAGCAGGCCCAACGGCAAATTGATCCTGGTCACCGCCATCACGCCGACCCCGGCCGGCGAGGGCAAGACCACGACCACCGTCGGGCTCACCGACGCACTCAACCACATCGGCAAGAAGGCGATGCTGTGCCTGCGCGAGCCCTCGCTCGGCCCGTGCTTCGGGGTCAAGGGCGGCGCGGCCGGCGGCGGCTATGCGCAGGTCGTGCCGATGGAAGACATCAACCTGCACTTCACCGGCGACTTCCACGCCATCGGCTCGGCGCACAATCTGCTCGCTGCCCTGATCGACAACCACATCTACTGGGGCAATGCGCTCGGTATCGACAGCCGCCGCGTGGCCTGGCGGCGGGTGATGGACATGAACGATCGTGCCCTGCGCTCGATCGTCTCCTCGCTCGGCGGCGTTGCAAACGGCTTTCCGCGCGAGGACGGCTTCGACATCACGGTCGCGTCCGAGGTGATGGCGATCTTCTGCCTCGCCAAGGACCTCGAGGACCTCAAGCAGCGTCTGTCCCATATCGTCATCGGCTACACCCGCGACCGCAAACCCGTGCGTGCCGGCGACGTCAAGGCACACGGGCCAATGACGGCCCTGCTCAAAGACGCGCTGTCGCCGAACCTCGTGCAGACCCTGGAAGGTACGCCGGCATTCATTCATGGCGGGCCGTTCGCCAATATCGCGCACGGTTGCAATTCGGTGCTGGCCACCACCACTGCCTTGAAGCTCGCCGATTACGTGGTGACCGAGGCGGGCTTCGGCGCCGATCTGGGCGGCGAAAAATTTCTCGACATCAAGTGCCGCAAGACCGGGCTCTCGCCCGATTGCGCGGTGGTTGTCGCCACCATCCGGGCGCTCAAGATGCACGGCGGCGTCAAGAAGGAGGATCTCAAAACCGAGAACCTCAAGGCGCTCGAAGTCAGGCCTTGCCAATCTGGCGCGCCATGTCGAGAACCTGCAGAAGTTCGGGATCGTGCCTGTCGTCTCCATCAACCGGTTTTCGGCTGATACCGAAGCCGAGATCGCGCTCGTCAAGGAGGGCGCTAAAAAGCTCGGCGTTGAGGCGCTCATGGCCGACCATTGGGCTATGGGCGGGCCCGGCGCCGCCGACGTGGCGCGCGCCGTGGTCAAGGTGGTGGAGAGCGGCAAGAGCCACCTCAAGCTGCTCTATCCCGACGACCTGCCGCTCATCGACAAGATCCGCGTCATTGCCCGTGAGATCTACCGTGCCAAGGACATTGCGGCGGATAAGCCGCTGCGCGACCAGCTCGCGTCGTTCGAGCAGATGGGCTACGGCAAGCTGCCGGTTTGCATTGCCAAGACCCAATACAGCTTCTCCACCAATCCCGACACCAAGGGCGCGCCGGTCGACTTCACGATCCCGGTGCGCGAGGCGCGGCTGTCGGCCGGCGCCGAGTTCGTTGTGGCGATCTGCGGTGATATCATGACCATGCCCGGCCTGCCGAAGGTGCCGGCAGCCGACGCGATCGATGTCAGTCCCGACGGAAAAATCGTGGGGCTGTTCTGAGTGAAGTACGATCGCCATGAATGACCAACCCGCGCGCGGGCGACGCAGACCTCCGAAAACTCCGAAAGGCCGGCAAGTCGATCCGCGCGCGCTCGCGGAGGTGCTGGAGTTGCTCGGTGAGCGCTCGCGCCAGCGCGACTTGCTGATCGAACATCTCCACCTCATCCAGGACCGTTACGGCCATCTCTCCGCTGCGCATCTTGCGGCGCTCGCCCAGGAGATGAAGCTCGCGCTCGCCGAGGTCTACGAGGTCGCAACTTTCTACGCGCATTTCGATGTTGTGAAGGAGGGCCCGCCTCCCCCGGCGGTCACGGTGCGGGTGTGCGAGAACCTGTCCTGCGCCATGGCAGGGGCCGAAAAGCTGCTGGCGGAGCTGCCGGGCAAGCTCGGTTCCGGTGTCCGCGTCGTGCGCGCGCCCTGCATGGGTGCCTGCGATCGCGCCCCGGTCTGTGCGGTCGGCCACGTTCAGGTGATGGCGGCGACACCCGACACGATCGCGTCGGCGATCAAGGCCGGAGCCCATGCCCGCGCCTGGCACACGCCCAAGGATTTCGCCGCCTACCGGGCCGAGGGTGGTTACCAATTGTTGGAAGCTTGCCTCGACGGCAGCCGTACCCGCGACGAGATCATCAAAGCGGTGAGCGACGCCGGACTGCGTGGACTTGGCGGCGCCGGCTTTCCCACTGGCCGCAAATGGACGCTGGTGCGCGCCGAGCCGGCTCCGCGGCTGATGGCAGTCAACGGCGACGAGGGCGAAGTCGGCACCTTCAAGGATCGCTACTATCTGGAGCGCGATCCGCACCGGTTCATCGAGGGCATGCTGATCGCTGCCTGGGTGGTAGAGGCACGCGAGGTCTACTTCTATCTGCGTGATGAATATCCTGAAGTTCGCCTCATGCTGCTGGACGAGATTGCCAAGGCCGGAGCAGTCGGCCTCATGCGTTTCTCGCGCGTGCACCTGCGGCGCGGCGCCGGCTCCTACATTTGCGGCGAAGAGTCCGCAATGATCGAAGTCGATCGAGGGCAAGCGCGGGCTGCCGCGCCATCGCCCGCCTTATGTGGCGCAGGTCGGCCTGTTCGGCCGTCCGACGCTCGAGCAGAACGTCGAGACGCTCTATTGGGTGCGTGATATTGTCGAGAAAGGCGCCGCTTGGTTCACCTCCCACGGCAGGCGCGAGCGCAAAGGGTTGCGCAGCTTCTCGGTCTCGGGTCGGGTGAACGCGCCGGGCGTCAAGCTCGCGCCGGCCGGCATCTCGGTGCGCGAGTTGATCGACGAATATTGCGGCGGCATGGCGCCCGGCCACGCGTTCAAGGGCTATCTTCCGGGCGGCGCCTCCGGTGGAATTCTGCCTGCCAGTATGGGCGACCTGCCGCTCGACTTCGGCACACTCGAAAAATACGGCTGCTTCGTTGGTTCCCACGCAGTTGTGATCCTGTCCGACAAGGATGATATGAAGGCGGTGGCGTTGAACCTGATGAAGTTCTTCGAGGATGAGAGCTGCGGGCAATGTACCCCCTGCCGGGTGGGCACCGAGAAGGCGGTGAAGCTGATGGCGGGCGGCCCGTGGGACGAAGCCCTGCTGAACGAATTGTCCGATGCCATGCGGGATGCTTCGATCTGCGGCCTCGGCCAGGCTGCGCCCAATCCGCTGACCAGTGTGTTCAAGTATTTTCGTGACGATCTGGCACAGCCTTTGCGGATGTGGTGATGAGAGAATTCGGCCAACCTCGTGGTTCGAGACGCCGCCTTCGGCGGCTCCTCACCATGAGGCGGTCAGGAGCCCTCACCCTGAGGAGCCGGGCGGTGCCCGGCGTCTCGAAGGGCGAGGGCGTGCACACGGAAGCGACGCCAT
Source organism: uncultured Alphaproteobacteria bacterium (assembly GCA_963833605.1). GTDB lineage: Bacteria > Pseudomonadota > Alphaproteobacteria > Rhizobiales > Xanthobacteraceae > JAFAXD01. The sequence goes on along the minus strand of CAWHYZ010000015.1, from coordinate 27,435 downwards.
GAGTACGAACGGACAGGGCGAGACCATAAAGTTCACCCTCGACGGCCACGAGGTCGAGGCGCGTCCGGGCGAGACCATCTTCCAGGTCGCGCACCGCCAAGACATCAAGCTGCCGAACCTCTGCTATGCGCCCAAGCCCGGCTATCGCCCCGACGGCAATTGCCGCGTCTGCATGGTGGAGATCGAAGGCGAGCGTGTTTTGGCGGCGAGCTGCATCCGCACCCCGACGCCGGGCATGAAGGTCAAGACTCAGACCGATCGCGCCAAGACTGCGCGCCGCATGGTGATCGAGTTGCTGATGGCGGACCAGCCGGCGCGCGAGGTAGCTCATGATCCCGGCTCCGGGTTCTGGACGATGGCCGAGCATACTCAGGTCAACACGAGCCGCTTCCCGCGCGCCGCACGGCCGCAACCCGACCGCAGCCATCCGGCCATGGCGGTTAATCTCGATGCCTGCATCCACTGCAACCTGTGTGTCCGCGCTTGCCGCGAAGTGCAGGTCAACGACGTGATCGGCATGGCCGGCCGGGGCAGAAACGAAAAGATCGTGTTCGATTTCGACGATCCGATGGGCCACTCGACCTGCGTCGCCTGCGGCGAGTGCGTGCAGGCCTGCCCGACCGGCGCCCTGATGCCGGCGACGCTGGTCGATATCGACAATGTCTTCACCGGTGCGGCGGATCGTTCGGTCGACAGCGTGTGTCCTTATTGCGGTGTTGGCTGTCTGCTGACCTATCACATCAAGGACGACAAGCTGTCCCACGTCACCGGCCGTGACGGCCCGGCCAATGAGAACCGCCTGTGCGTGAAAGGCCGCTTCGGCTTCGATTACATTTCCCACACGGACCGGCTGCACCATCCGCTGATTTGAAAGGATGGGGTGCCGAAGCACGCAGATGACACCGTCGATCCAGCCAATCCCTGGACGCACTTTCGGGTCGCGACCTGGGACGAGGCGCTCGACCGCGCCGCCAAGGGCCTGAAGGACATCCGTGATCAGCACGGCCCACAGGCGCTGGCCGGCTTCGGCTCGGCCAAGGCGTCGAACGAAGAGGCCTATCTGTTCCAGAAGCTGGTGCGCGCCGGGTTCGGCACCAACAATGTCGATCATTGTACGCGGCTTTGTCATGCATCTTCCGTCGCCGCCCTGATGGAGGGTGTCGGTTCCGCGGCGGTGACGGCAACCTTCAACGAGTGCAAGAATTCCGAAGTCATCATCGTCATTGGGGCCAACCCAACCGAGAACCATCCGGTCGCCGCCACCTTCTTCAAGCAGGCGGCCAAGCGCGGCGCGACCCTGGTGGTGATGGACCCGCGCGGCCAGGCGCTTAAGCGCCACGCCACCCACATGTTGCAGTTCCGCAATGGCACCGACGTAGCGATGCTCAACGCCATGCTCAACGTGATCGTGACGGAGAAGCTCTACGATCAGCAATACGTGCAGACTTATACTGAAGGCTTTGCGGCGCTGGCCGAGAACGTCAGGGACTTCACGCCCGAGGAAATGGCGCCGATCTGCGGTATTGAAGCCGATGTTCTGCGCACGGTGGCGCGCAAGTACGCCCGTGCCAAATCGGCCATCATCTTCTGGGGCATGGGTGTTTCCCAGCACACTCATGGCACCGATAACGCGCGCTGCCTGATCGCGCTCGCCCTCATCACGGGTCAGGTCGGCCGTCCGGGCACCGGGCTGCATCCGCTGCGCGGTCAGAACAACGTGCAAGGCGCCTCCGACGCGGGGCTCATCCCGATGTTCTTCCCGGACTACAAGTCGGTCGAGAGCAGCGACATCCGCGGCAATGTTGAAGCCAAATGGGGAACCAAGCTCGATCCCAAGAAGGGACTCACCGTCGTCGAGATCATGAACGCAGTCCATGCCGACGTGATCAAGGGCATGTACATCATGGGCGAAAATCCCGCGATGTCCGATCCGGACCTCAACCATGCCCGTCACGCGCTGGCGCACCTGCGGCATCTCGTCGTGCAAGACCTCTTCCTGACCGAAACCGCGGCCTACGCCGACGTCATCCTGCCGGCGTCCGCGTGGCCCGAGAAAGACGGCACCGTCACCAACACCAACCGCCAGGTCCAGATGGGGCGCCAGGCGCTGCCCCTGCCGGGCGAGGCCAAGCCCGACTGGTGGATCACCCAGGAGATCGCACGGCGTATCGGCCTGCCCTGGAACTACACGCATCCGCGCGATGTCTATCCCGAGATGGCGTCGCTGATGCCCTCGCTCGACAACATCTCGTGGGATCGCATCGAACGCGAGAGCTCGGTGACGTATCCGTCGGACGCGCCCGACAAACCCGGGCACGATGTGGTATTCGCCGACGGCTTCCCGCGTCCGGGCAGGCTCGGTAAGCTGGTGGCGGCAAAGCTCACGCCGCCCGACGAGCGGCCCGACAGCGAATTCCCGTTCATTCTCACCACCGGCCGTCAACTCGAACATTGGCATACCGGTGCGATGACCCGCCGCGCGACGGTGCTCGACGACCTCGAGCCGGCCGCAGTCGCTTCATTGTCGCGCAACCAGCTCGAGAAACTTGGCGTTGCCGCCGGCGACATGATCCGCGTGTCGACGCGGCGCGGCACCATCGAACTCGTCGCGCGCCAGGACGACGCGATGCCCGACGGCGTTGTGTTCATCCCGTTCGCATTCGTGGAAGCAGCCGCCAACCTCCTCACCAACCCGGCGCTCGATCCGTTCGGAAAAATTCCGGAGTTCAAGTATTGCGCGGCGCGTGTCGAGCCGGTAGGCGAGGGCGCGCGGGTGGCTGCTGAGTAGCTCCGACTTCGACTTCTGTATCTACTGTCTACTTGCTTTTACTTAGCCGCACAGCCATCGTGGAATTATGGATGACCGCACCGCGATCCTGACCAACCAAAATCCTGCCGTCCGCCATGACTGGACGCGCGCAGATGTGCGTGCCCTGTTCGAGTTGCCGTTTCCCGAACTGCTGTTCCGTGCCCAGAGCATCCATCGCGAACATTTCGATCCCCGCGAGGTGCAGATCTCGACCCTGCTCTCGATCAAGACCGGCGGCTGCCCGGAAGACTGCGCCTATTGTCCGCAAAGCGTGCACTACGCGACCGGCGTCGATGCTGAAAAGCTCATGAGCCTTGGCGCGGTGTTGTCGGCCGCGCGCGCCGCCAAGGCCTCCGGCGCCAGCCGGTTCTGCATGGGCGCCGCCTGGCGCGCGCCCAAGGATCGCGACCTCGACAAGGTCTGCGCCATGGTGGCGGGCGTGAAAGCGCTCGGGCTCGAGACCTGCGTCACGCTCGGCATGCTGGAAGACGCGCAGGCCCCAGCGGCTGAAAGACGCTGGCCTCGATTACTACAACCACAATCTCGATACCTCGCCGGAATATTACGTCGAGATCATCACGACGCGAACCTATCAGGACCGGCTTGATACGCTGCGCGCAGTGCGCGCCGCCGGCATCCATGTCTGTTGCGGCGGCATCATCGGCATGGGCGAGAGCCGGGACGATCGCATCGGCATGATCGCGACGCTCGCGAGCCTGCCTGAGCATCCCGAAGTCGGTGCCGATCAACATGCTGGTGCGGGTCGCCGGTACGCCATTGGCGGACGAGAGCATCCTTGATCCGTTGGAATTCGTGCGCACCATCGCGGTTGCACGTATCACCATGCCGGCGTCGGTGGTGCGGCTTTCGGCTGGCCGCGAGGACATGAGCGAGGAGACCCAGGCGCTCTGTTTCCTGGCCGGCGCCAACTCGATTTTCTACGGGCCGAAATTGCTGACCACGCCCAACCCGGCGCAGGACCGCGATCGCGCGCTGATGGATAAGCTTGGCTTGATCCCGATGTGCTAGCCAGTAGCCCGGATGGAGCGAAGCGCAATCCGGGCCCGCTCACCCGCATTCCGCTGCCGCTCCATGCGGGCTACGCATCCCCGCCCGGCTTCCCATACTGCAGCACCTGAACCTTCTCCTGGGTGACGAGGCCGCTCGTCATCATCGTGTCGAGCACCGGTAGGAACGCGTCGATCTTGTCCTGGGTGTCGACGAGTTCGATCACGATCGGAAGGTCTTCCGACAGGTTCAGGATCTTCGTCGTGTGCAGCCGGCTTGAATGGCCATAGCCCATCGGGCTGCGCAAAACGGTGGCGCCTGCGAGATGCATCTCGCGCGCCTTGGTGACGATCGCCTCAAACAGCGGGCGGTGCTCAAACCTCGCATCTTCACCGACGAAGATGCGGAGCAGGGTGGCGTCGCGGGGAAGCTGCATGTGGTTGACCGGATGCTCAACGGTTGGAAGCGATAGGCGCAACTTGCGGCGGCCGCACCTCCCGGATGGCGCCGCGCGCCGCGCTGGTCGTGAGTGCGGCATAGGCCTGCAGCGCGGTGGAGACGTGGCGATCGCGCTTTTCGGGCTGCCAGGCTTTTGCGCCCCGCGCCTGCATGGCGGTCCGCCGGCGTGCCAGCACGTCGTCCGACACCGCGAGACTGATCGCGCGGTTCGGAATGTCGATGACGATCTGATCGCCGTCCTCAACGAGCGCGATCAATCCGCCTTCCGCCGCTTCGGGCGAGACATGGCCGATCGAGAGGCCCGATGTTCCGCCGGAGAAACGGCCGTCGGTGATCAGCGCGCAGGCTTTTCCGAGACCCTTCGATTTAAGGTAGCTCGTCGGGTAGAGCATTTCCTGCATGCCCGGGCCGCCGCGCGGCCCCTCGTAGCGGATCACGACCGCGTCGCCGGCCGCGATCTTGCCGCCCAGAATGCCCGCGACCGCCGCATCCTGGCTTTCGAACACCCGCGCGGGCCCCGCGAAGGTGAGAATGCCGGTGTCGACGCCGGCCGTCTTCAGGATGCAGCCATCCTCCGCCAAGTTCCCGTAAAGCACGGCAAGACCGCCGTCCCGGCTGTAGGCGTGGGCCGCCTCGCGAATGACGCCAGCGCGGCGATCGAGGTCGAGCACATCGAAACGCCGGTCCTGGCTGAAGGCGACCGTGGTCGGAACGCCGCCTGGCGCCGCCCGGTAGAACGACTGCACCGCTTCGCTGCGGCTTTGGCGCACGTCCCAGCGCGCGAGCGCCTCGCCCAACGAGGCGCTGTGCACGCTGCCGACGCTGGTGTCGATCAGCCCGGCGCGGCTGAGCTCGCCGAGGATCGCCATGATCCCGCCGGCCCGGTGCACATCTTCCATGTGGACGTCCGGCACCGACGGGGCGACTTTGCACAGAACCGGCACCCGCCGCGACAGGCGGTCGATGTCGCGCATGGTGAAGTCGACCTTCGCCTCATGGGCGGCGGCCAGGAGATGCAGTACGGTGTTGGTCGATCCGCCCATGGCGATGTCGAGCGTCATGGCGTTCTCGAACGCCCGCAGGCTCGCGATGCTGCGCGGTAGCACCGACGCATCGTCCTGCTCGTAGTAGCGCCGGGCAAGGTCGACGACGAGATGGCCGGCTTCGACGAACAGACGCTTACGGTCCGCGTGGGTTGCGAGCGCGGTTCCATTGCCCGGCAAAGCGAGACCGAGCGCCTCGGTGAGACAGTTCATCGAATTCGCCGTGAACATGCCGGAGCACGACCCGCACGTCGGACAGGCCGAGCGTTCCATGACCTGCACCTCTTCGGCGCTGTTGCTGTCGTCGGCCGCCGCCACCATGGCATCGATCAGGTCGATTGCACGCACCTTGCCGTGCAGCTTGACCTTGCCGGCTTCCATCGGTCCGCCCGACACGAACACCGCCGGGATGTTGAGCCGCAACGCCGCCATCAGCATTCCGGGCGTGATCTTGTCGCAATTGGAGATGCAGACGAGGCCATCGGCACAATGGCCATTGACCATATATTCGACGCTGTCAGCGATGATCTCGCGCGACGGCAGGCTGTAGAGCATGCCGTCGTGGCCCATGGCGATGCCGTCGTCGATCGCGATGGTGTTGAATTCCTTGGCGACGCCGCCCGCGGCTTCGATCTCGCGCGCCACCAGTTGGCCAAGATCCTTGAGATGGACGTGGCCCGGAACGAACTGGGTGAACGAGTTGGCGATCGCGATGATCGGCTTGCCGAAATCGCCGTCCTTCATTCCGGTCGCCCGCCACAGGCTGCGGGCGCCAGCCATGTTGCGGCCGTGGGTGGTGGTGCGGGATCGGTAGTTCGGCATCGATTGGGTCCTTCGGTGTGGGCAAATTCGCTCCGTCTGGAAACGGATTGCGATCGCGAATGACGCAGTCAGGTCGGAGCCACTGCGCCTTGTCCATATTGCAGCACTTGTACCTTCTCGAGGGTGACAAGCCCGCTCGACATCATGCCGTCGAGCACCGGGAGGAACGCGTCGATCTTCTCCTGCGCGTCGACGATCTCGACGATGAGCGGTAAATCCTGCGACAGGCGCAGAATCTTGGTCGTGTGGATGTGGCTCGAGTGCCCGAACCCGATGTGTCCGCGCAGCACCGTCGCGCCGCCGAGCTGCATTTCCCGCGCTTTCAGGACGATCGCTTCATACAGCGGGAGATGCTGGTACTTGTCGTCCTCGCCGAAAAAGATGCGAAGCAGAACGGCGTCGCGGGGAATCTGCATGGCTCAGACCCAGCGCATCGGCGTTCAGGCTCAGGGCGAGGACGTGGCCTGCCCAAACGGCCAACAGGCAAGGCCACGACCGATAGGCCGACGTTGCCAGTCGGCATAGAGCCACTCGCCATCGTTCATCAGGTTGAGCGTTTGCAGGCTGAACGACGAGAAGGTCGTGTAGCCGCCGCAGAGCCCGACCATGACGAATTGCCGCACCGTCGTGCCGACAAAAATGCCGCCCGTCGGGGCCGGTCAGGGTCGCGAAGAAGCCGATGATGAATGAGCCCAGGACGTTTACGATCGAAGTGCCCCACGGAAAGGTTTCGCCGATCAAGCGGGCCGCGACGCCCGAACACCAATAACGCGCCATGCCTCCGAGGGCGCTGCCGACTGCGATCCAGAAATAGTTGATCATTGATTCTTCGATCTCCTTCTTGATTGACGCTCGGCGCTCTCCCTGGATTTGCGCCATCAGACGTGCTCGACTCGGATCTCGTCGAATTCACCCTGCTGTCACTCACTTGACGACCAGTACCGGACACCGACGCAAGCTGCACGATGCCGATCCGCCCGACTGCCGATCATGCGTTCGTATACAGCGCCGAATGGCCGGTGGCGCCGATCACCAGCAGATCGACACTCGAGCTCGGCGGCAAGCGTCGACGATGTCATCGCACCGGATGCCCGGTCAGGATATGGGTCTGCAGTTCCACTTTGCCGTCCTCGCCATGTGCGCGCCCGCCTCTGCACGTCCGCGTGAAAGCGGCGCGCGACCAGGTTCCTTTCTCCTTGCGGATCTCTTCGATATATTCCGGCAGGTACGACGATTTCCTCGACCCAGACCATGTGGAGCTCCGCGTCGTTCTGTCGGGCGATCATCCAGCGCCAACGACAACGCCCGGAAGGCGTGTTCGGAGCCATCATTGGCATGCAGGATTTTCCTGAACATCGCGTACCTCCCGGCTCATTCGGCTCTGCTCGGGCGCGCCGGAGGGGCGGGGTCGATGCGGTCTTCCGCGGGCTTCGTTTCGCGCTTCCGCTGTCGGGCAGCAGATGGTGCGGCAGATAGAACGCGTTCGCGATCACGGTCGGGATCACCGCGCTGCCGATGACGGCGGCGACCAGCGTCGAATACTGCGCCCTGGTCGATGATCCCGTGCGACAGGCCGAACAGGGCCGAGATCGTTCCGAAGGTCAACCCGGTCGACATCAGCAGCGTCGTGTACATCGCCTCCTTGTTGGGCGATCCGTAGAGCTTGGTCACCGGATAGACTCCGACGATCTTGGTGCCGATCTTGACGATCAGGAGGAAAACGAAGGCAGCCGGTGCAGCGATCGAGATCGGGGATCGATACGAACGAGCCCGGCGCGGATGAAATAGAACGGCGTCAGCATGCCGAATGTCAATGTTCTCAGCCGCCTGATCAAGGGCGTGATCCTTGCCCACCGTTCCAGCCAGCACCATCCCGATCAGATAGGCCGGGAGCACCGCCTCGCTGTCCGCCCAGGTCGCCAGCGCCCCCATTCCGAACAGGCAGAGCAGCAGATATTTCGTCTCCAGCTCCGATGGCCGGTTGCCGTAGAGGTTGAAAAACCGCGGCGTCAGCCACGGCAAGCATCACGAATACCGCGATGCCGACGCCGACGAAGATCAGCCGTCTTCATCGTGAACGGAGCGAAGATGAAGCCGAGCGCCAGCACCGTTCCGAGATCGGTGATGAAGCAGGCCGCGAGCACGGTTTTTCCGTAGTCGGTCGCGTTGAAGCCTACAAAAAACCCGCCTTGCGGCGGGTCATGCATAAAACCTGCCGTGCGATATCCGGCAGGAGTCATCAGCCTTGACGGGCGGTTTCGGGGAACTCCATCCCCATCGATGCAACGATAGACCGAACTGCTGGCGTTGGTCAAACAGGTGGCATGCAATCCAAATCACCAGATCCAGCCTCGCCGACGAAGAGGCGCCAGGCCCCTCGCTGGGCGTTTAGGCCCCTGGTATAAGCACCGAAGGAGGCCAGCGACCCGAGTCCAAGATGGGTCGTGTTAAATCGACAACCCACCGACATGTCCGCAACGTAACGCCATCATGATCAACAAGATCGTTCACTCTCTCGCCGCCGCTGTATCGGGAATACACGATGGATCCGTTATCCTGATCGGCGGTTTCGGGTCCTCGGGTATTCCGGTCGAGCTCATCGATGCCCTGATTGCTCAAGGCGCAAAAGACCTGACGGTCGTCACCAACAATGCCGGTTCCGGCTGGACCGATGTGGCCAAGCTGCTGGCGACCGGCCGGGTACACAAAATCGTGTGCTCATATCCGCGCTCCAGCGGCTCGGTTGTGTTTGAACAGCTTTATGCCGCCGGCAAGATCGAGCTTGAACTGGTGCCGCAAGGGACATTGTCGGAGCGCATGCGCGCGGCCGGAGCGGGGATCGGCGGGTTCTACACGCGCACGGCCGTTGGAACGCTGCTCGCGCAAGGCAAGGAAACGCGGACCCTCGATGGCTGCGAATACGTGCTGGAGAAGCCGCTGAAGGGAGATGTGGCGCTGATCAAAGCCGAACTCGCCGACCGCTGGGGAAATCTCACCTATCGGGCGGCCGCGCGCAATTTTGGTCCGACCATGGCAATGGCGGCCGACCTCACGATTGTGCAGGCACGCCGGATCGTGGAGCTCGGTGAAATTCCTCCCGATCAGGTGGTGACGCCGGGAATCTTTGTTGATCGCGTGATTGAAATTTCCGCTCCCCAGCAAACAGGGTTGCAATGACATGCGCGTTCAACCGCTGACCCGCGACGAGATCGCCTGCCGCGTCGGACGCGACATTCCCGATGGCGCCTACGTGAACCTCGGGATCGGGTTGCCGACCCTGGTGGCCAACTATGTCCCCTCCGACCGCGAAGTCGTCTATCACAGCGAGAACGGCATTTTGGGCCTGGGCCCAGCCCCCAAACAGGGCAGCGAAGATCCTGATCTGATCAACGCCGGCAAACAGCCGGTGACCCTGTTGCCGGGTGCGTCAATTTTTCACCACACCGACGCGTTTGCGATGATCCGCGGTGGCCATGTTGACCTGGCGCTGCTGGGGGCCATGCAGGTCGCCGCCAGCGGCGATCTCGCCAACTGGGCGACTAATGACGATAAATTCCCGCCCGCGGTTGGGGGCGCCATGGATCTCGCGGCCGGCGCCGCGCGTGTGTGGGCGCTGATGGAGCACACCACCAAGGACGGCAGCCCAAAAATCCTCGAGCGCTGCACGTACCCGCTGACCGCCTCCGGTGTCGTCGATCGCATCTATACCAACCTCGCCGTGATCGACGTGACGAAGGACGGATTGATCGTGCGCGAGATGGTGCAAGGATTGGCGTTCGCCGAGTTGCAAGCGAAAACCGGCGCCGAAATTCGCCTCGCCAACGACTGGCAGACGATCTGGGTCTAGCTGATCTATGCCGGCACGCGCTTTGGCGTGCTCGCATGTGCCGCTTGCCGGCACGCCGGCATCACGTGAGCGGCAAACAGTTCAACCGAGCGCTGCAGCTCGCGCAAGGTCAAATCCCCAAACGCAAACTGACAGACGAGATAATTGGTACCGGTTTCCGCGACCTGGCGCGCCAGAACATCCGCCACAGTTGACGCAGAGCCAGCGATGCCGGTGCCCTTCGCGATGTGGCCGTCAAACGTCGGCGGCCGTTCACCGAGGATGCCCGGCGTCGTGTTGTGCTTCCAGAACAGGTGGTTGAAGCTGCGAAACCACATCGGGTAGGCGCGCCGGGCGATTGCGAGTGCCGCTTCGTCGCTATCGGCAACGACGACAAAACGCGCGGCGCCCATCTTGGGGAATGGACGCGCCGGATGCAGCTCACGCCAGACCTCGCAATAGCGGTCGATGCAGGCGCGGGTCACATCGGGCAAATCGTTGTTGATGATGTTGAGGCCCTTGCGCGCGGCCCGCTCGGCGCTCTCGGGCGAATGGGCGCCATAGAAGATCGGCGGGTGCGGCTGTTGCAGCGGCTTCAACTCCATCGGCACGTTGTCGAACCGGTCGAATTCGCCGGAGAAGGTGAGGGTGTCGGCGCCAAATGCCTGCAGAATGATGTCGAGTCTTTCGCGATAGATCTGTTCGCGTCGGTCGGCGTCCTGGCCGTAGTAGCTGATCTCGAACGGTACCGAGCCACGCCCGAAACCAACGTCGAGGCGCCCGTTGCTCAAGTGGTCAAGCATGCAGATTTCCTCAAGCACGCGCAGCGGATGATGCAGCGGCAACGCGTAGACCAACGGACCGAAGCGCAGCCGCTTGGTGCGCTGCGCCACGCTTGCCAGAAAGACGCTCGGCGAGGGAGCCATGCCGAGCGGGGTGAAGTGATGTTCCGCGAGGTGATAGGAGTAGAAGCCGGCCGCGTCATAGGCCTCGGTCATGCGCAGCCGCTCTTCGTAGTACTGGGCGAGCGGCAGGTCGTTGCGATCGAGATGGTCGAAAATGCCAAAGTCCATGCGTTCACACTCCACCGCGGCACCACTTTTGATCATATCGCTGGATCGGCGACAATTCACAAGCATCTAGAGCGGGTTCCACGCGAATTCGATGTCATTAAACCTGTATCACACGCTCAGATAATTACGCAGAACGAACTCGTTGGATTCGAGCTCGGCCGAACTGCCGCTGAAGCAGATCTCGCCCTTGTTCATGACATGGTGGCGATCGGCCACTGCCAACGCGGTGTGCAGGTTCTGCTCGACCAGCAGGATCGCGAGACCCTGCTGCTTGAGATTTTTGAGCACCCCCACGATTTCCTGCACGATCATCGGTGCGAGCCCCTCGGACGGCTCGTCGAGCAGGAGCAGCGTCGGATTGAGCATGAGCGCGCGGGCAATCGATAGCATCTGCTGCTCGCCGCCAGACAACTGAAAGCCGAGATTGCGTTCGCGTGCACGCAGATTGGGGAAGAGTTCGAATACCCGCTCCAGCGTCCAGCGGCCGTTTTCTCCGCCGCCTGCGCGCGCGAACACGGTCAGGTTTTCGCGCACGGTGAGGCTCGGAAAGATGCCGCGCTCCTGTGGCACGAAACCGAAGCCCAGCCGTGCCACCCGGTAGGGCGGAAGCGACGCGATGTCCTGGCCGCGGAACAGGATGCGGCCGGGACGCGGCTTAAGATAGCCCATGATGGTGAGGATGGTCGTGGTTTTGCCTGCGCCATTGCGGCCGAGCAGGCACACCACCTCGCCCTCGTGCACCGGCAGCGAGACGCCATGCAGGATGTGACTTTCGCCGTAATAGGCGTTGACGTTCTCCAGATCCAACATTAATGCGACATCCCGAGGTAGACCTCGCGCACGCGGGTATTGGCTTGGATTTCGGCGGGCGAGCCCGACGCCAGCACCTCGCCGTAGTAGAGGACGGTGATGCGGTCAGCGAGCGAGAACACGACCTTCATGTCGTGCTCGATCATCAGGATCGAGAGCGCGCGCGGCAGGCCCGCGATCAGGTCGATCATGCGCTGGGTCTCGCCGGGCGACATGCCGGAGGTCGGCTCGTCGAGCAGCAGCAGGTCGGGTTCGCCGGCGAGCGCCAGGCCGATTTCGAGCTGGCGCTGCTCGCCATAGGACAGGCTGCGCGCGAGTCTCGCGCCGCTGCCATCGAGATGCACGCGCCGCATCAGCTCCTCCGCCCGTCCGATCAGATCGCCCGCACGCGCGACCGGCGTGGAGAAATCGAGCGGACGGCCGCGGCGCGCTTCGACCGCCAGCCGCAGGTTTTCGGTCACACTGAGGTTCTGAAACAAGTTGTTGCGCTGGAAGGTCGCGCGCAACGCCCAGACGGCTCACCCGGTTCGGCGGCCAACCCGTGATATCGGTCCCCTTCACGAAGATGCGGCCGCTTGATGGCGCAAGCTGGCCGCCGATCTGGTTGATCAGGCTCGTTTTGCCGGCGCCGTTCGGACCGATGATCACGTGCCGCTCGCCGGCCTCAACCGTCAGGTTGACGTCGTTGGTCACGATCAGGCTGCCGAAGGCCCGGGCAAGATGCTCGGTGCGCAGCACGTTGGTGGCGGCATTCATCGCTTGCGCTCCCGCCAGCGGATTTGCCGCAGCGTGCCCCAGATGCCGCCGGGAAAGAACATGACGCAGCAGATGAAGATTGCCCCGATGATGGCGAGCCAGTGCTCGCTGTAGGAACTGACCACGTTCTTCATCAGCAGAAAAACGCCGGCACCGATCGCCGGCCCGATCAGGGTGCCGGCGCCCCCGAGCATGGTCATGATCAAGATATCGCCCGATGAGGTCCAGTAGAGCGCGTCGGGCGAGATGAAGCTGTTGAACACCGCGTAAAGCCCGCCCGCGAGCCCGGCGAATGCGCCCGCAATGGTGAAGGAGAGGAGCTTGTAGGCGCGCGTGTTGAAACCGATCGCCAGCATGCGCGGCTCATTCTCGCGGATGCCGACGAAAACATGCCCAAGCGGCGCGTTGAGCAGGCGTCGCAGCGCCCAATACGCCAGCAGCAGGAAGGCGAGTGCCATGAAGTACATCGCGAGCGAGTTGGACAGCTCAAAGCCGAAGAAGCTGGGTTTCTCGGCGATCGCCATGCCGTCCGAGCCACCCGTCAGGTCGCGCCATTTCAGCGCGACCGAGAAGACGAGCTGCGAGAAGGCGAGCGTCAGCATCAGGAAGGGAATGCCGCTCAAGCGCACGCAGAAGAAGCCGATGAGCGCAGCACCGGCCGCGGCGACGCCGACGCCGGCTGCGAGCGCAAGCCAGGCGTTGACGCCGAGCAGAGTTCCCAGGATTGCGACCGCATATGCGCCGAGACCGAAAAAGGCGGCGTGCCCGAGCGACATGAGGCCGGTGAAGCCGAGCAGTAGGTCGAGGCTCATGGCGAAGATCCCGAAAATGTAGATCTCGGCGATCAACGCGCGCGGATAATCGTTGACCAGGAACGGAAACAGCAGCATTGCCAGCAGCACAAGCAGTCCGACGGCACGCGTGCGCGCCGTAGCCGGCGTGCTCACTGTGGTAACGGCGGGCGCGGCAGTGACGCCCGTATATTTGATCCCGAACAGTCCCTGCGGCCGCACCAGCAGTACCACCGCCATCACCACATAGATCAGGAACAACGCGAGCGATGGGAAATAAGCCTTTCCGAAAGTGTCGATTTCGCCGATCAACAGACTGCCGATGAAGGCGCCGCGCAGGCTACCCATGCCGCCGATCACGATCACGATGAACGCCGGAATAAGGATCTCCAGGTCCATGCCGGGGTAGAGCCCGAGCACGGGTCCGGCGGCGACGCCACCGAGGGCGGCGAGTGCCACGCCCGCGCCGAACAGGCCGGTAAACAGCGCTGGAATGTTGCCGCCGAGGCCGGCGGCCATGGCGGCATCGTCGACGCCGGCGCGCACCATCGCGCCCAGCCGGCTGCGCTCGAGAAAGAGCCAGAGCAGCAGCGCGATGGCGAAGCCAAAACCGATCAGAAAGAGCCGGTAGGTGGAGAACACGCCGAGCCCGATCTGGGTCGCACCTTGCAGCGCCTCCGGTGCCGGCAGCCGCACGATCACTCGACCCCACACCGCCTGCACCAGATCGAAGAACACGAAGGTGAAGCCGAAGGTCAGCAGAACCTGATCCATATGGCCGCGCCGGTAGAGCGGCCGCATGAACAGAAGCTCCATGATGATGCCGATGATCATCACCGGTATCGGCGCCAGCGCCAGCGCCCACCAGAAGCTGCCCGTGAAGCGCGCGATGGACAGTCCGAAGAAGGCGCCCAGCATGAAGAACGAGCCGTGCGCAAGGCTCACCACGTTCATCAAGCCGAAAATGAGCGACAGGCCGGCCGCCATCAGGAACAGCAGCACGCCATAGACCAGCCCGTTCAGGAGCTGGGCGATGAAGAATTCCATTCGCCCCTCAGCGTGCCGATTGTTTCCGTCATCGTCCCCGCTTACGAGCGTTTGACACTCTCCGGGCCTCATCCTGAGGAGCACGCGCGCAACGGCGCGCGTGCGTCTCGAAGGATGGCCAAAAGTGGCAGCGCGTCCATTTTGGCCGTCCTTCGAGCCGCCCGGCCCTGCGGGCCAAACTCCTCAGGACGAGGTCCGAATAAAGCCACACCTCGTAAGCGGGGCTCCGCCCCAAGCCTCAATAAATCTTCTTTCCCGGGTCCTGCACGTCCTTGAAGGTATGCAGCACCTTGCTGGTGACCTTGCCGTCTTTCTCGATCACCTGACACACATGAATGTTCTGGATCGGATTGTGCACGACCGGATCCATCCGCCACGGCCCGCGCGGCGCGTTGAACTGGACCTTGGTCATGGCCTCCGCGAGCTTGTCCTTGTCGGAGGTGTCGCCGTCGATCGTTTTCAAGGCCTCATCGACGGCCCGCGCCGCGACGTAGCCGTAATCGGAGAAGATGTCCGGCAGGGCGTTGTACTTGCCCTGGTAATCGGCGACGAATTTCCGGCTCTCCGGGTTGTCGACCGTGTCGGTATAGGTGGTAGCGGAGATGACGCCGAGGGCAGCCTTGCCGAGCGCGCTGATGGTCAGCGAATCGATGATGGTGAAGCCGGTCAGCGGCATTTTCGCCTTGAGGCCGAACTCGTCATACTGCTGGATGAAGCGGATTGCATCCGCGCCCGGCATGAAATCGTAGGTGACGGGCGGGTTGATCGACTTGATGTCGATCAGGTACGGGCTGAAGTCGGTGGTGCCGAGCGGGGGCCAGATCTCCTTGAGCACCTTGCCGCCCTTGAGGACGTAGGGTCCCTTGAACTGCGCGATCACGTCGCGCCCGCCGGCGTAGTCGGAGGCGGTGGTGACGATTTCCTTGCCGAGGTTGTCGTAGACCCAACCCGCCATCGGGGTGCTCAGCTGGTAGGCCGAGATCGAGGTGCGGAACAGGTAGGGATAGCGGTCCCAGGTGATGGCGTCGGTGCCCGCGCCGGAGACCACGTAAAAGGCCTTCTGCTGTTTGGCATAGTTGAGAACCGCGAGGGCGACGTTGCTGGCCTGCACGCCGACGATCATGTCAACCTTGTCGCTCTCCACCAGCTTCTTGGCCTTCTGCAGCCCGACCTGCGGATTGAACTGGTCGTCCTCCTTGATGATCTCGACCTTGCGCCCGGCGACGGCCCCGCCGACGCTGTCGAAATAAAGGTTCATCCCCTTGAGGTTGTTCTCCGCCGCATAGGCAATCGCGCCAGTGAAGGAGTTGAGGTTGCCGAGGCGCAGCGGCGCGCGCGTCTGGGCGAGGATTGCTGGCGCCGGCAAACTGGATGCAACCGCAGCACCCGCGCTGCCGGCCACGAATGTGCGGCGGGAAATCCCGCCAAGCTTACGCAAAATCGTCATCGCCTCCTCCCTTGAAGCTGGCAGCATCGCTTATGAGCTTGCGCGCAGTCTAGGGGGCGAGATGCGAACGGTCCACTGGCTCAAGCCGATGGGATGTGACCGGCGCACTGGCTCAGACGGACAGCGCGAGCGAACGTCGGCACGATATCTTGACATCAAGATATCGGCTGATCTTAAATTCCGTCATGGCTGGCAACGGTGTGGCGCAAAAACCAAAGACCCCGCAAGGTGCCGACACTTGGCTGGTGATCCGCAAGGCGTTCCACTGGCTGGAGCGGCAGGGGCTCGACAGCATCGCGGCGACCGGCCTCGGGCTTGGTGATTTCGCGGTTTTGAAGCTTCTGCTGTTCAGCGGTCCGCTGCCCATCAACGTCATTGGCGCCAAGGTCCTGCTGACCAGCGGCTCGATCACAGCCTCGATTGATCGGCTCGAGCTGCGCGGCTTGGTCAAGCGCCACCGGCATCCGACGGATGGCCGCACGTTCCTGGTCGCGTTGACGGCCAGGGGGCGTGACAAAATCGGTCCCGCGTCGAGAGACCATGCCAAGCGCATGGCGCATCTTGTCTCGGTGCTCACGCCGGGCGAGCAACGCGAGCTCGTGCGCGTGATGAAAAAGCTCGGCAAGCACGCGATGGCGACTTACGCAAAACCAGGTCAGGGTCGTACGAGCCGCGGTCGGGGCGCGATCGCCAGGCAGGAACCGGTATTGCAATGAGCTATTTCCTCCCGCCCGACGCAGGGACGCGCCTGCCGGTGTCGCTGATCACGGGCTTCCTCGGGAGCGGGAAGACGGCGCTGCTCAATCGGCTACTGCGGTTTCCCGACATGACGCGCACCGCGATCCTGATCAATGAATTCGGTGACGTGGCGCTCGATCAGCTGTTTGTTCAGGCGAGCGATGGCGAGGTCGCGGTGTTGCCAAATGGCTGCCTGTGCTGCGACGTGCGCGGCGATCTGGAGGGAGCCATCGGAACGCTGTTCGGCCGGCGCAACAGCGATGATGATCCGGCGTTCGATCGCATGCTGATCGAGACCACTGGCCTCGCCGATCCTGCCCCCATTATGCAAATGCTGCTCAACCAGCCCCTGATCGTAGAAAATTTCCGGCTGGATGCGGTTGTTACGACTGTCGACGCTTTGCACGGCGCGCGCCAGCTGCAGGAACATGCGGAAGCGGTCAATCAGGTCCTACTGGCTGACCGGCTGGTTGTGACCAAGACCGACTTGGCAGATGACGCGCAGGTGGAGAACCTTGCTGCCGCGCTCCGGCAGCTCAATGCGGTTGCGCCCGTCGTGTGTGTACCTCGCAATGAGATCAGCCCATCCGATTTGTTCGGTGCTGATCACGCGCGCGTGCCGCTGCCCGCGCCGGTCCACGATCACCGGCATGGAATAGAAACGTTCTCACTGACGTGCGAGCGGCCGGTCGATTGGCGCGCGTTCTCGGACTGGCTGACCACGCTCAAGACCAGACACGCCGATCAATTGCTGCGGGTCAAGGGCGTCGTGTACGTGGCAAGCGAGAGCGCCCCGATTGCGATCAACGGTGTTCACCATGTATTTCATCCGCCCATGCGACTCCCGTATGTGGATGCGTCCGACCCGCGATCAGCAATTGTGTTCATCACCCGTGGCCTGACCCGCGAAACAGTAGAGGTTGATTGGAGGCGCGTGTTCCAATGATCGATCTTGCCGGCAAGGCGGCACTCATCCCGGGAGCCAGCGGTGGAATCGGTCGCGAAGTAGCGCGTGTTTTTGTTGAAGCCGGTTGCAACGTCGCCCTGGGCTACAATTCCAACCCGGGCCCAACGGCGGATATCGTCGACTTCGCCAAGCGTCAGGGCCGGCGTGGCCGGGCGGACAAAGTCGATACGTCCGATCCCGCGCAGGCGCGCGGCTGGGTCGAGGCGACACTCGCTGGGTTCGGACGCATTGATATTCTCGCGAGTTGCGTCGGCGCGCATTTGCCGCAGGGTTTCTCGCCGTTCGTCAAGCAGGATCCTGCGACGTGGAAAGCGATCGTCGATGCGCAGCTGATGGCGTTCATCTATCTGTGCCGACCCGTCCTCGAGCACATGCTGGAGCGCAAGGCGGGCCGGATCGTTGCGCTCAGCTCCGACGGCGGCAAGGTGGGCGAAAGCGGTGCCGCCGTGGCTAACGCCGGCAACGCGGGCCTGATCGGGTTCGTGAAATCCCTGGCGCGCGAAGTGGGACGCTCCGGCATCACCGCGAACCTGGTGTGCCCGGGCCCGACCGAAGGGCCCACGCTGGAGATGCTGCGCAGCCAGGGCGATTCGGGCGCGCGCATGGTCGAGGAGATGATCCGGCGAGTGCCGATGAAGCGGCTCGGCACGGCACGCGACATCGCCAATGCGATGACGTTCCTGGCCTCGGACGAGGCCGCCTACATCACCGGCCAGGCGATCAGCGTGAGCGGCGGTCTGGTCATGAACTAGGTTAGTGCCGCTTTGCTTGCGAAGTTCATGTCAGGAGTAGCGCGATCGATCACGAACTTCGGAAGCGGGCATTAGCCGGGAGAAATCGCATGCGTGCCATCAACGTCCACTGCCATCCATCGACCGTCGAACACTCCGCCAGCATCGAAAAGTTCGTTCGGGCGCTGGAGGTGATGTTCGGCAAGCCCATCAAGGCAAAGTCCGAAGAGGAAATGGCCAACGATTTTCGGCGCGACGATGTTCTGGCCATGATGATCGCCATGGACGCCCAATCTTCGACCGGTGGCGGGGTGATCAGCAACGATTTCATTGCGGGCCTATCCGCGAAGTTTCCGGACGTATTTCTTCCCGGCTGGGCGGTGGTCGATCCATGGAAAGGGCGTGCGGCCCTCGAGGAGCTCGAGCGTGCCATTCGGGATTTGAAGCTCACCGGCGCCAAGTGGATGCCGATCTTGCAGGCGTTCTATCCGCACGAACACCGGTTCTACCCATTCTGGGAGCTGTGCCAATCGCTCGAAGCGCCGGTGCTCATTCATGGCGGCACCACGGCGCTCGGCCAGGGAATGGACGGCGGTGGCGGCCTTAAGCTCGACTATGCGCGGCCGATCCCGTGCATCGACGCGATCGCCGCCGACTTCCCCAAGCTCACCATCGTCATCGCCCATCCGGCCTGGCCCTGGACCGAGGAAGCGATCGCCGTGCTCCTGCACAAGAAGAATGTGTTCATGGATATCTCGGGGTGGCGTCCGCGCTACATCCCGCCGGCGTTGAAGTACGAAATGACCCGGCGTCTGCAGGACAAGATCCTATACGGGTCGGACTACCCGGGTTGGTCCACCGGGCAGTGCCTCGATGAATTGCAGATCGAAGGCATCAAGGACGGCGTGTTGGAGAAGATCTTCCATAAGAATGCGATTGCTGCGCTGCGCCTGCAGGACAAAGTGAAACAGGCGTTGGCGGCACAGGCGCGGAGGGCCTAGACCGATGCAAAGCGGCTTGCCGATCTATCACTACGCATTCGATTGGGACGAGTTCTATCGGCGCTATCCGGTGCCGGATGTTTTCGTCGACACCGTCTACAAGTGGTCGCCGGAACGCATTCGGGCCCTGCAGAACGAGCGCTTCCTCGAGGTCATGCAAGTCGGGTGGCAGAACGAGTTCTATCAACGGTTATGGAATAAGGCCGGGATCGAGCCGGGCGACATCAAAAGCCTCGACGACATCACCAAGCTGCCGATCTACACGTCGGAAGACGTCAAGGCCGACCAGCAGGAGCACCCGCCGTTCGGCGTTCTGCCGGGGTTCTCGAGCCTCGCCGATTACCTGTTGCGCACACCGACCAAGCTGGTGACCAGCGGTGGCACGACCGCCAAACCCCGGATCACCTTGCACGGCATCGCCGAGTGGGAGTGGAACGCGCTCGGTGCCGCACGCACCCTTTATATCCACGGCGTTCGACCCGGCGACGTTCTGCAGATTCCGGCGACCTGCTCGCTCGCCAATCTTGGCTGGGCGATGGCCAAGGCCTCCCAGGAATATCTCGGCGCGCTGCCGCTGACGACGGGAAGCGGTGTCGTGACGCCCAGCCGCCGCCAGGTCGAGATCGCGTTCAACGTCGGGACGAATTGCTGGAGCAGCTTTCCCGAATACATGCTCCGTCTCGCCGAAGTGAGCCGCGAGGAGTTCGGCCGCGACGTCCGCGAGCTCAATACCAAGCTGATCACCTCCTTCCTCGGCCCCGACCTCGAAGGGACGCTGCGCGCCCAGCTCGAAGACCTGTGGGGCTGCCGGGTCTTCGACAATTATGGAACGAATGAACTCGGCGCCGGCGCATTCGAATGCCAGCATCGCAATGGCCTGCATTTCATGGAAGATGCGATGTATCTCGAAATTCTCGACACCGAGACCAATGCGCCGGTCCCGGCGGGCCAGGTCGGTAATCTCGTTGCCACCGTCTTCCATCGCAGGCTCATGCCCTCGATTCGCTACAACCTGCGCGACCTCGGGCGCATTGTGTCGGCGGAGCGCTGCGACTGCGGGAGTTGCTTCCGGCGCATGGATCACTTTCTCGGCCGCAGCGACAACATGGTGAAGCTGCGTGGCGTGAATGTCTATCCGATGGCCTGTCTGCCCGCTGTGCGCAGCGACCCGCGCACGACCGGCGAATGGTTGTGCGAGGCGCACACGGTCGAGGCCGGCGGCAGTCCACGCGACGAGATGATCGTCCATATCGAGATTCGCAAGGACGCCGGCAGCGTTGCCGGCCTGCGCGAGAAGCTTGCGGCGCGTCTCAAATCGGATCTCGGCGTGTCGGTCGACGTCACGCTCGTCGATCAGGGACAGCTCGACACCGTGGCCAATCTTGGTGAGGGGAAGGCAAAGCGATTGCTTGACCGCCGGCCGGCCTACGCAAAGAAACTGTGACGACGGGAGGTAATGATGAAATCCGCAACCATCAGGTCGATAATCACGTCTCTCTTAGTGCTGGCCATCGTGCAGATGTGCGCGACAACGGCACGCGCGCAAAAGTTTCCGAGCAAGCCGATACATGTCATCCTGCCGTTCGCGGTCGGCGGTTTGCTCGATGCGACCGTGCGGGCGATCGGGCAAAGCCTCTCGCAGTCGGTCGGACAACCAGTGCTGGTTGAAAATAAGCCCGGTGGCGGCACCTTCATCGGCATGGAGGCCTGCGCGAAAGCCGCGCCTGACGGATACACGATCTGCGTCACCACGCCGGACAGCCTCGTTTACAACCCCTACCTCTACACCCAGGTGCCCTACGATGCCGAGAAGGACTTTGTCCCGGTCACCAATCTCGTTTTCACCAACAATATCATCGTCGCGACGCGCAACGCACCGTTCAACACATTCAAAGACATGATCGCCTATGCGAAGGCCAATCCCGGCAAGGTGACGTGGGCGACGTGGGGCGCCGGCAGCATCCCGCACGTCTATCTTGAAGCCGTGACCCGTGCGTTCAACGTCGACATCCTGCAGGTGCCCTATAAGGGCGCCGGCCAGGCTTTTCCCGCCGTCCTCAACGGTGAAGCGCAGGTGACCTATGGTGGGCTCGGGTTTTCCATGGCGCAGATCAAGGACGGCAACCTGAAGCCGCTGGCGGTGACGCCGGATGCCTCGCCACTGGTTCCCGGCGTGCCGACCATGAAGGAGCTCGGCGCCGAACCCGGGTTGCCGAGTTATTTCGGTGTCTTCGCCCCGGCCAAGACACCCGCTGCGATCGTCGACACGCTGAGCTCGGAAATCGCCAAGGCGCTTGAACAGCCGAAGGTGAAGGAGTTCCTGGCCGCCCAAACGCTCATCCCTGTTGGCGATTCGCCGGCCGCATTTGCGGCTTTCGTGCAGAAGGACCGGGTGAACGCGGCCGCGGTTTTCAAATCAATGGGGCTGAAGCCGAGCGCGGCACCGTAAGTCGAACCTGATCGAGCCAGTGTGGCGTGACGATGCGTGACGTCGTTCGGCAACGGTTCGTCGAACGACGTGAGTTCTTCGCGTCCCGTATTCCGCCGCGCACGACCAGGCACTGTGTCGGCCATCCCTATAGCGATTAATAACAATAAATATTGATAATCGAGAAATGATGTATATTATGTTGCTTATGTCGTTTGCGCCGAGCGGCGTCGTCCAGAGGCGCCGCGGCCGTGCGGCACGGGTGACCCGGCACCCCCGTTCACTGGGTCCGCGAAGCGATCGGGTTTCGCTGGGCTATTTGACAAGTGAATCAGACTGCACGGCAGGACGGGCCTAACAGCCCGCCCTCATCCGTTCGCGGGTTGCGCCCCTCCCGGCATCCCAACTTGCGCACGGTCGCTGTAAATCTTCATTTGGCAAGCTTCCGAAGTCGGCGCTCGGACCTCGATCTGCAACACCACATCTTGTGTTTGCCAAGAGGGCAACCATGGAGGGCAACGATGTGGGCAACTATGGACGAAGACGATCCCCATGATGCGCGTCTCGATCGCCTGTCACGGAATTTTCCAGGAAATCGTCGTGAAAACGGTCCTGAACTCCGTTCAATAATGCATTGTATGCAAAAAGGTTCTCAAAACATGCATTTTGAGGGCAACTATGGAATTATAATGAGTCTCAGCCCCTGAAAACGCTAATAAATCAATGGCCTGCCCATAGTTGCCAGGAATTGGGTCAACGCATGCTACCAGATGTTGTTGGTCGAGGTGTCGGCGCGTCGCCTTTGCTAATGCATCGCGGCGCCCGCGCGCGGCATCAGCGCCCCCTGGTGGCGGATTACCTGGCCGGCCAGGCGATGCGCGGCGCTGGCCGCCGCGACCGGCGTCGCCCCCCTGAGCCGTGCGGCCAGATAACCGGCGTTGAAGCTGTCGCCGGCGGCGGTGTTGTCGACCGGCACGACTAGTTCCGGCACCGGAACATGCTCCTGCGCATGGGTCGAGGCAACGAGCGCGCTGTTGGGCCCGTTCTTCACGACGATCTCGCCGATGCCGAAGGCGCGCATGCGCTCCACAGTCGCTTCCGGGCTGGGGTCGCCCCACAGCACGGCTTCGTCGTCATAGGTCGGCAGCGCAATGTCGACGCGCTTGAGCGCCTCCATGAATACGGTGCGCGTGCGCGGCAGATCGCCTTTCCAGCCGCGCGGGCGGAAGTTGCCGTCGAAGGCAACCTTCGCGCCTTTCTGCCGCGCCAGTTCCAATGCGGCGAGGAAGCGGCCGATGGCAAGGTTGGAATAGAGCGAAAGCGTGATGCCGGAGAAGTAGATCAGGCGCGCACCCACCAGCGCTTCCGCGACCTATGACCATTGCGGCAGTTCGAACAGGTCGCGCGCCGGCGCGGCATCGTGCCATGCGTAAAGCCGCCGTTCGCCAGCCTGATTGGTATCGATCATGGTCAGCCCAGGCAGCCGTCCCGGCACGCGCGCGATGAGATTGCTTTCGATGCCTTCGGCGGCCGCGAGTGCGACCAGGACATCCGAGTAAGGATCATCACCGAGCGCGGTCGCGTACGCGGTCCGTACGCCGGCGCGCGCCAGGTATATCGCGGTGTTGAAAGTGTCGCCATTGCAGGAGAGCGCAAACCGGCCGTCATGGCCGCGCGCGAGCTCGATCGCCACTTCGCCAACACAAATGACGGGATCCTGATCGCTCACATGTCGCCTCGACGGCTCGCCACACCTTGCCGGCCATTGGCTTTGCGGGGCGCCGCATCGTATGTCAATCCATCCTTCGGAGGCGACAACATGACTGGCGGCTTGGCCGCGCGAGCTGCGAAGCTGCCGACCGGAACGCTCGGCGTCGCCTGCGGAGCGGGTGCCGCCCTGTTCTGGGCCGCTGGCCTCGCTGCGGCCCGTCACGGCATCGATATCGGGCTCTCGCCCGCCGATATCGTATTTCACCGCTGCGTCTGGGCCGGGCTCGCATTCCTGCCTGCGGTGATTGCAAACGGCGCGGCTGATTTTCGGGCCTTCGGATGGGGCCGCAGCGTTGTCCTGACATTGTGCGGCGGGCCGATCCTGTCGGCGTTCAGCTACAGCGGCTTCCTGCTGGTGCCGCTCGGACATGGCGGCGTGATCCAACCCTCATGTGCGGCGCTCGGCGGGCTTGCGCTCGCAACTCTGGTGCTCAAGGAACCGCTGCTGCCAAGCCGGGCGCTTGGTGCGCTTACCATCGTGGCCGGGCTCTGCGTCATCGGTTTTGAAGCGCTGACGAGCATCGGCGGTCACGCGCTCCTCGGCGACCTGTCATTTGTCATTGCCGGTTTCATGTTTGCCGCCTTCGGCATGCTGCTGAAGCTCTGGCGCATCGCGCCGACTCGTGCTGTCGTGGTCACCGGCGTGCTGTCGCTGGTGCTGATCCCGATCCAGTGGTTTTTTTTCGGGTTTGAGCGGATGGTCGCCGTGGGCCTTTGGGAAAATCTCATTCAGCTCGTCGTGCAGGGCGCGCTGTCGGGCGCGGCCTCAATCTTTCTGTTCACCCGCGCCGTGATCCTGCTCGGCGCCGCGCGTGCTGCGGTGTTTCCGACATTGGTCCCGCCCTTCACGATGCTGATCGGCTACCTCGTACTCGGCGTGGTCCCGAGCGCTTTTCAACTGTTTGGCCTGGTCCTCGTGTTGGTCGGGTTTCGGTTGACGCAGAAGAGTTAGTGCTCACTGAGAAGTCTCGTGGCAGCCAACCCACAGGTGCCATCGCCCGCGAAAACCGGGCGACCCAGTAGCCACCGCTTTTGCGGGTTCGCGTAGGCGTGCCCAACCGTTTGAGCACTGAGTACTGGGTGCCCCGCTTTCGCGAGGCATGACATGGGAGAGGCAATACCAATAACACGTCTAGGGACAAGCACGCGTTGGTCACCGGAGACGTAATCGGCGCGAACGGGATGGGTTTCAAGCCGCCTTGCGGCTCGCCAGGAACTCGCCCATGCGGTCGAGCGCCTTCAGGATGTTCTCGGTCGAGTTGGCGTAGGACAGCCGGACATAGCCTTCGCCGAGAATGCCGAAATCCGGGCCGCCGATCAGGGCGACGCCGGCCTCCTCGAGCAGCGCGGAGGCGAGCTCCTTCGCCTTCCAGCCGGTGCGCTTGACGTTGGGGAAAGCATAGAACGCGCCCTTCGGCGTGACGCAGGACACGCCGGGCAGCCTGTTCAGCCCTTCGACCACGACCTTGCGCCGCCGGTCGAACTCGGCGATCATCTTGTCGACCTCGTCCTGCGGACCGTCAGCGCCGCGATGCCGGCGATATTGCGCCGGCGCGTTGACGCAGGAATGCAGTTGACCGCGAGCTTGCGCGCCTAGTCGTAGAGCTTGCCCGGCCAGATCGACCAGCCCAGGCGCCAGCCGGTCATCGCCTAGGTCTTCGACCAGCCGTTGAGCAGGATCAGCCGGTCGCGGATCTCCGGATAGGACAGCAGGCAACGTGCGTCTCGCCGTCATAGATCATGTGGTCGTAGATCTCGTCGGACATGATGGCGACGTCGGGAAGCTGCTCGAGCCCGGCGACCAGCTTGTCGATCTCGGCCTTGCGGCGTGACGCCGCCGGTCGGGTTGGCCGGCGAGTTGAGGATCAGCAGCCGCGTCTGCGGCGTGATCAGGCCAGCGTCTCCTCGGCCGAGAAGGCAAAGCCGTTCTCCTCGCGGATCGGCACCGGCACCGGGCCGCGCGCCGGTGAACTCGATCATCGAGCGATAGATCGGAAAGCCGGGATCGGGATAGAGGATTTCGGCGCCGGGCTCGCCGAACATCAGGATCGACATGAACATGGTCGGCTTGCCGCCGGGCATGATCATCACTTCGTCGGGCGACACCTGACCTCGAAGCGGTTGTGCAGATCGGCGGCCACCGCCTCGCGCATCGGCAGCATGCCGTTCGCCGGCGTGTAGCCGTGATGGCCGTCGCGCAGCGCCTTGATCGCCGCCTCGACGATTGCTCCGGCGTGCGGAAATCGGGCTGGCCGATGCCGAGATTGATGATGTCCCTGCCTTGCGCGGCCAGCGCGGTGGCGCGCGCCAGCACGGCGAAGGCGTTTTCCTCGCCGATACGGTCGAAGGCGGCGATGGTCTGCATGGGTTTTCCTTCTGCGCTGTCGAAGGCTCGCTTCGTCATCCTGTTGGGTCACGAATGACACGCAGCCATGTCGTTTCTGTTCAGTCGGCGGGTTGCGCCGGCGGCGCAGTTGAGCGCATCCTAGTGCCGGTGATTTGAAGTTCCTATCATTGCCGCGAGCTCGTAAAGGAACTTCAAATCCAAAACCGCACTAGAGTCATGTATTGCTAGTGCCCCTTTGATTCCGAAGTTCGTGTCAGAGGGTGCCGCAAGGATAGACGAACTTCGGAATCGGGGCACTAGACGACCGATTCCATGAAACCGGCGGTTATGGAACGGATGATTTGTTGGCGGATTCCTTGTTTGCGATTGACTGAACGAGGAGTGGCATCATGGCGAAGTGGCGGCAAGCGATCGAGTTAGCGATGACCGACGAGGAGACTGAAGCGTTGACGGCTCTTTCGCGGTCGAGGACGGAGCCGGCGAGCCGGGTATCGCGGGCAGCGATGCTGCTCGCTTACCGCGAAAACCCGTCGTTCTTTGCAGTGGGACAAAGACTTGGGGTGCATCATCAGACGGTCCAGCGCTGCGTCGAGCGAGCAGTGGCCTATGGCGCACTGGCGGCACTCGACGACCGACCGCGACCGGGCAAGGAGCCGGTGATCACGCCGGAGGCCAAAGCCTGGTTGGTGTCTTTGGCGTGCGACAAGGCCAAGGAGCATGGCTATCCACACGAGCTGTGGACGACGCGGCTGTTGGCCCGTCATGCGCGCGAGCACGGACCGGCGGCGAATCACGAATGTCTCGCCCATCTGGTTCAGGGCACGGTATGCAAGCTTCTCGGCAAAGAGGAAATCAAGCCGCACAAGGTGCGCTACTATCTTGAAAATCGCGACGCCGAGTTCGAACAGAAGATGGCGGAGGTTCTGTGCGTCTATCGTGAAGTCGAGGTCCTGAAAAAAGCCGCCGCCAAGTCGAAGAAGCCGCAGAAGCCGGTAGCGATCGTCTCCTATGACGAGAAGCCGGGAATCCAGGCCATCGCGACGACGGCGCCGGATTTGCCACCAGAGCCAGGCGTCCATGCAACCTTCGCGCGGGATCATGAGTACAAACGCCATGGCACGCTCAGCCTGTTGGCCGGGATCGATCTGCTCACCGGAAAGGTCCACGCGCTCGTCGGAGATCGTCACCGCAGCCGCGAGTTCATCGAATTCCTCAAGCTTCTCGATGCCGCCTATCCGGCGGCACCGCGATCAAGCTGATCCTCGACAATCATTCCGCACACATCTCGAGGGAAACCAGAGCCTGGCTCGACACACGACCGGCAGGCCGCTTCGACTTTACGTTCACGCCAAAGCACGGCTCCTGGCTCAACCTCATCGAGGGCTTCTTCTCCAAGTTTGCCCGCTCCGTCCTGCGTCACATCCGAGTGACATCAAAGCACGAACTCAAGGAACGCATTATGGCCGGCATCGATGACGTCAATCGCCATCCAGTCATCCATACCTGGTCCTATAAGCTCGCCGAGGCTGCCTGATATGATTCGAACCAAGGAAACGCTGATC
>CAWHYZ010000014.1:0-132436 GCA_963833605.1 uncultured Alphaproteobacteria bacterium | reverse complement strand
GCCCGTCAGCGTGTCATTTCCGCTTCCGCCGTTGATCGTGTCGTTTCCAGTCCCTCCGCTGAGGGTGTCGTTACCGCCATTGCCGTTGAGACTGTCTGCCCCGTCGGTACCGGTGAAGCTATCGTTGCCGCTGCTGCCGTTGAACACGACAGTGCCGGTATTGACGATACCTGACGCGAGGCTAATGTCGACGCCACCGCATTGTTGGCAGTGAAGGTTAGTGTCTCGCCGCTTCCCACGGTCACGGGTCCGAAGTCGGCCGTGCCGGCGGTTGCGAGGGTCACTCCTGCGTTGGCCGCCGTAACGTCGATTGTCCCGAGATTGCCGGCCTGCGCGGTGTCGATGGTGAGCGTGCCACCTAGCGAAGTCGCCTCGATGCCTTGGAAGGTGGTTCCGGCAAACTGTCGTGAACTGGTTGTTAAAGATCAGCGTGTCGCTGCCGCTGCCACCGTCAATGCCGCCGTTGAAGGCAGTGGTTTCGCCGTAGATCTGGTCATTGTCTGCCCCGGCGCTGATCGTGCCATTCAGCGTGCCGCTCTGGATGTGGATCTCATCGTTACCCAAACCAGCATCGACATTGTCGGTATCGACATTCAGCCCGCCCCCGTGCGGATGATGTCATTGCCGTCACCACCCGTCAGCGTGTCATTTCCGCTTCCGCCGTTAATCGTGTCGTTTCCAAGCCCGCCGTTGAGCGTGTCGTTACCGCCATTGCCGTTGAGGCTGTCTGCCCCGTCGGTACCGGTAAAGCTGTCATTGCCGCTGCTGCCGTTGAACACGACAGTGCCGGTATTGATGGTACCTGACGCGAGGTTGACGTTGACGCCACCCGCATTGTTGGCAGTGAAGGTTAGTGTTTCGCCGCTTCCCACGGTCACGGGTGCGAAGTCCGCCGTGCCGGCGGTTGCGAGGGTCACTCCCGCGTTGGCC
Organism: uncultured Alphaproteobacteria bacterium; assembly: GCA_963833605.1. Classification (GTDB taxonomy): domain Bacteria; phylum Pseudomonadota; class Alphaproteobacteria; order Rhizobiales; family Xanthobacteraceae; genus JAFAXD01. The sequence goes on along the minus strand of CAWHYZ010000014.1, from coordinate 131,506 downwards.
GCCGTCACGTCGATCGTCCCGAGATTGCCGGCCTGCGCGGTGTCGATGGTGAGCGTGCCACCTAGCAAGGTCGCCTCGATGCCTTGGAAGGTGGTTCCGGCAAAATTGTTCGTGAACTGGTTGGTAAAGATCAGCGTGTCGCTGCCGCTGCCACCGTCAATGCCGCCATTGAAAGCAGTGGTTTCGCCGTAGATCTGGTCGTTGTCTGCCCCGGCGCTGATCGTGCCATTCAGCGTGCCGTTCTGGATGCGGATCTCATCGTTACCCAAACCAGCATCGACATTGTCGGTATCGACGTTCGAGCCGGTACCCGTGCGGATGATGTCATTGCCGTCACCACCCGTCAGCGTGTCATTTCCGCTTCCGCCGTTAATCGTGTCGTTTCCAAGCCCGCCGTTGAGCGTGTCGTTACCGCCATTGCCGTTGAGGCTGTCTGCCCCGTCGGTACCGGTAAAGCTGTCATTGCCGCTGCTGCCGTTGAACACGACAGTGCCGGTATTGATGGTACCTGACGCGAGGTTGACGTTGACGCCACCCGCATTGTTGGCAGTGAAGGTTAGTGTTTCGCCGCTTCCCACGGTCACGGGTGCGAAGTCCGCCGTGCCGGCGGTTGCGAGGGTCACTCCCGCGTTGGCCGCCGTCACGTCGATCGTCCCGAGATTGCCGGCCTGCGCGGTGTCGATGGTGAGCGTGCCACCTAGCAAGGTCGCCTCGATGCCTTGGAAGGTGGTTCCGGCAAAATTGTTCGTGAACTGGTTGGTAAAGATCAGCGTGTCGCTGCCGCTGCCACCGTCAATGCCGCCATTGAAAGCAGTGGTTTCGCCGTAGATCTGGTCGTTGTCTGCCCCGGCGCTGATCGTGCCATTCAGCGTGCCGTTCTGGATGCGGATCTCATCGTTACCCAAACCAGCATCGACATTGTCGGTATCGACGTTCGAGCCGGTACCCGTGCGGATGATGTCATTGCCGTCACCACCCGTCAGCGTGTCATTTCCGCTTCCGCCGTTAATCGTGTCGTTTCCAAGCCCGCCGTTGAGCGTGTCGTTACCGCCATTGCCGTTGAGGCTGTCTGCCCCGTCGGTACCGGTAAAGCTGTCATTGCCGCTGCTGCCGTTGAACACGACAGTGCCGGTATTGATGGTACCTGACGCGAGGTTGACGTTGACGCCACCCGCATTGTTGGCAGTGAAGGTTAGTGTTTCGCCGCTTCCCACGGTCACGGGTGCGAAGTCCGCCGTGCCGGCGGTTGCGAGGGTCACTCCCGCGTTGGCCGCCGTCACGTCGATCGTCCCGAGATTGCCGGCCTGCGCGGTGTCGATGGTGAGCGTGCCACCTAGCAAGGTCGCCTCGATGCCTTGGAAGGTGGTTCCGGCAAAATTGTTCGTGAACTGGTTGGTAAAGATCAGCGTGTCGCTGCCGCTGCCACCGTCAATGCCGCCATTGAAAGCAGTGGTTTCGCCGTAGATCTGGTCGTTGTCTGCCCCGGCGCTGATCGTGCCATTCAGCGTGCCGTTCTGGATGCGGATCTCGTCGTTACCCAAACCAGCATCGACATTGTCGGTATCGACGTTCGAGCCGGTACCCGTGCGGATGATGTCATTGCCGTCACCACCCGTCAGCGTGTCATTTCCGCTTCCGCCGTTAATCGTGTCGTTTCCAAGCCCGCCGTTGAGCGTGTCGTTACCGCCATTGCCGTTGAGGCTGTCTGCCCCGTCGGTACCGGTAAAGCTGTCATTGCCGCTGCTGCCGTTGAACACGACAGTGCCGGTATTGATGGTACCTGACGCGAGGTTGACGTTGACGCCACCCGCATTGTTGGCAGTGAAGGTTAGTGTTTCGCCGCTTCCCACGGTCACGGGTGCGAATCCGCCGTGCCGGCGGTTGCGAGGGTCACTCCCGCGTTGGCCGCCGTCACGTCGATCGTCCCGAGATTGTCGGCCTGCGCGGTGTCGATGGTGAGCGTGCCACCTAGCAAGGTCGCCTCGATGCCTTGGAAGGTGGTTCCGGCAAAATTGTTCGTGAACTGGTTGGTAAAGATCAGCGTGTCGCTGCCGCTGCCACCGTCAATGCCGCCGCTGAAAGCAGTGGTTTCCGCCATAGATCTGGTCATTGTCGGCCCCGGCGCTGATCGTGCCGTTGTTCGTGCCGCTTTGGATGTGGATCTCATCGTTGCCCAAACCGGCATCGACATTGTCGGTATCGACATTCGAGCCGGTTCCCGTGCGGATGATGTCATTGCCCGCCACCGCCCTTCAGCGTATCATTCGCCAGGGCCCCCGTTGATGGTATCCGCCGCCTCGGTGCCGGTGAAGCTGTCGTCGCCGCTGCCGCCATTAAAAACAACCTTGCCCGTTCCAGTGATCTCATTTCCCGGCCGCAAAGCTGACATTCACACCGGCAGCGCCGCTGCTGATCGTCAGTGTTTTGCCTCCCCGATCACCACCGGTCCGAATACCCCGTGCCGGCGGTTGCGAGGGTCACTCCCGCGTTAGTCGCCGTCACGTCGATCGTCCCGAGATTGTCGGCCTGCGCCGTGTCGATGGCGAGCGTGCCACCCAGCAGTCGCCTCGATGCCTTGGAAGGTGGTTCCTGCAAAGTTGTTCGTGAACTGGTTGGTAAAGATCAGCGTGTCGCTACCGCTGCCACCGTCAATGCTGCCGCTGAAAGCAGTGGTTTCCGCCATAGATGCTGTCATTGTCGGCCCCGCCCCCAATCGTGCCCTTGTTCGTGCCGCTCTCGATGTGGATCTCTCGTCACCTACACCGCCATCACCTTGTCCGTTCACATTCGAGCCGGCCCCCGTGCGGATGATGTCATTGCCCGTCACCGCCCTTCAGCGTATCGTTGCCAAGCCTCCGTTGATGGTACCGCCGCCTCGGTGCCGGTGAAGTCGTCGTCGCCGCTGCCGCCATTAAAAACCACCTTGCCCGTTCCAGTGATCTGCTTCACGGCCTCAAAGCTGACATTCACACCGGCCGCGCCGCTGCTCATCGTCAGTGTTTCGCCTCCCCGTCACCACCGCCCCAAAACGCCGTGCCGGCGGTTGCGAGGGTCACTGCCGCGCTAGTCGCCGTAACGTCGATCGTCCCGAGATTGCCGGCCTGCGCCGTGTCGATGGTGAGCGTGCCACCCAGCGAAGTCGCCTCGATGCCTTGGAAGGTGGCGCCTGCAAAGTTGTTCGTGAACTCGTTGGTAAAGATCAGCGTGTCGCTGCCGCTGCCACCGTCAATGCTGCCGCTGAAAGCAGTGGTTTCGCCATAGATCTGGTCATTGTCGGCCCCGGCGCTGATCGTGCCCTTGTTCGTGCCGCTCTGGATGTGGATCTCGTCGTTGCCCAAACCAGCATCGACATTGTCGGTATCGACATTCGAGCCGGCCCCCGTGCGGATGATGTCATTGCCGTCACCGCCATTGACAACGTCGTTTCCAGCAAGCGCATTGATGGTATCATCACCTCCCCGAGCGATAATGAGATCGAGCCCCGCCGTTCCGTTGATCAGATCGTTGTTTTCCGTCCCAAAAATAACATTCTGCGCCAGCGGGACGATGTCGGTATCAGTGAGTGTGCCGCCGCCGGTATGGCCGAGATCGGATATCGTGATCGTCAACTGGTCATTGCCGGTGAACGATGCCGAGGGCGAATAGACGAGCCCGTCGAGCGCGGTATTCAGCGATGCAATCGTACCGACAATCGTCACGGAGGCACTGCCATTCGCGCCTCCGGTTATCGTGATTCCCACTGCGCTAGCGAGGGTCAGCGTGCCAGCATTCACCGCAAGCGATACGCTCAATACGTTATCGGGCGCCGGGTCTCGTTGACATCCACATCCGAGACAGTGATGGCGTTGCCGTTGGCAGCCGAGAAGACTGTTTGTTGGCCAATCGTCGCAATAGCTGCAAGCGGCGCCCCATTGACCGGCGCGTCGTTGACCGGGGTGATATCGAGCGTGGCGCTGGTGACCACCGGCGCCGCAACGCCGTCCGTCACCGCATAGCTGAAGCTCACCGAGGTGTCGTCGTTGAGCGCCGGCGTATAGCTCCAGGTGCCGTTCAGATTGTCCACCAGCGTGCCGCTGCCGGACGAGATCGCCAGGTTGATCGCTGTCAGCGACGGTCCATCGACATCCGTGGCGTTGGCCAGCAGTTCGGCCTGCGTGATCAGCCGCGTCCCGCTATCCTCGGCGATGGCGGTGAGCGTCACCGGTGTCGTTACAGGCGGCGAGTTCGGGCTCGACGAGAAGATGAAGTCGTTGGCGGTCAGGTTGGCGAAGGTCACATTGGACAGTGTCAACACATCGCCAGCGCCGAAGTTGATGACCGTGTTAGGCCCGACTTGGCTGGCATGGGCCTGCACGTCGCCAAAGTTCTGCACGCCGATCACTCCGGTCAGGTCGACCTTGTCGCCATCGGCATGACTGAAGTCGGTAACCGTGTCCGAGTTGTAGCCGGTCTTGAATACGTAGGTATCGGCGCCGGTATTACCGGTTAGGATGTCGCTGCCAGCACCGCCCGTCAGCGTGTCGCTGCCGCTTCCGCCGTTGATCGTGTCGTTGCCAATCCCGCCGCTGAGCGTGTCGTTGCCGCCATTGCCGTTGAGGCTGTCCGCCCCGTCGGTACCGGTGAAGCTGTCGTTGCCGCTGCTGCCGTTGAACACGACAGTGCCGGCATTGACGTGCCTGACGCAAAGTTGACGTTGACGCCACCCGCATTGTTGGCAGTGAAGGTTAGTGTCTCGCCGCTTCCCACGGTCACGGGTCCGAATACGGCCGTGCCGGCGGTTGCGAGGGTCACTCCCGCGCTGCCGCCGTAACGTCGATCGTCCCGAGATTGCCGGCCTGCGCGGTGTCGATGGTGAGCGTGCCACCCAGCAAAGTCGCCTCGATGCCTTGGAAGGTGGCTCCGGCAAAGTTGTTCGTGAACTGGTTGGTAAAGATCAGCGTGTCGCTGCCGCTGCCACCGTCAATGCTGCCGCTGAAGCCGTGGGTCTCCGCAAAGATGCTGTCATTGTCCGCGCCGCCGCCAATCGTGCCGTTGTTCGTGCCGCTTTCGATGTGGATCTCATCGTCGCCCGCACCGCCGTCAACGTTGTCCGTGTTGAGGGCCCGTGAAGGTCCCCGTGCGGATGATGTCATTGCCCGCACCGCCATTGAGCGTATCGTTGCCGGGGCCGCCGTTGATGGTGTCCGCCGCCTCGGTGCCGGTGAAGCTGTCGTTGCCGCTGCCGCCATTGAAGACAACCTTGCCCGTTCCAGTGATCTGATTGACGGCCGCAAAGCTGACATTGGACACCGGCAGAGCCGCTGCTGATCGTCAGTGTTTCGCCGTCGCCGATCACCACCGGCCCGAAGACGCCGTGCCGGCGGTTGCGAGGGTCACTCCCGCGTTGTCGCCGTGACGTCGATCGTCCCGAGATTGCCGGCCTGCGCCGTGTCGATGGTGAGCGTGCCACCCAGCGAAGTCGCCTCGATGCCTTGGAAGGTGGCGCCGGCAAATTGTTCGTGAACTGGTTGGTAAAGATCAGCGTGTCGCTGCCGCTGCCACCGTCAATGCTGCCGCTGAAGCAGTGGTCTCCGCAAAGATGCTGTCGTTGTCGGCGCCGCCGGCAATCGTGCCCTGGTTCGTGCCGCTTTCGATGTGGATCTCATCGTCACCCGCACCGCCGTCAACGTTGTCCGTGGAGAGGGCCCGCTGTAGATCCCCGTGCGGATGATGTCATTGCCCGCCCCGCCATTGAGCGTATCGTTGCCAGCGCCGCCGTTGATGGTATCCGCCGCCTCGGTGCCGGTGAAGCTGTCGTTGCCGCTGCCGCCGTTGAAAACCACCTTGCCCGTTCCAGTGATCTGACTGCCGGCCGCAAAGCTGACATTGGACACCGGCAGCGCCGCTGCTGATCGTCAGGGTTTCGCCATCGCCGATCACCACCGGCCCGAAGACGCCGGTGCCGGCGGTCGCGAGCGTCACTCCCGCGCTAGTCGCCGTGACGTCGATCGTCCCGAGATTGCCGGCCTGCGCCGTGTCGATCGTGAGCGTGCCACCGACAGCGGAGTCGTCTCGATGCCCTGGAAGGTCGCGCCCGCAAAGTTGTTCGTGAAGCTGGTTGGTAAAGATCAGCGTGTCGCTGCCGCTGCCACCGTCAATGCTGCCGCTGAAGCCGTTGGAGGTCTCCGCATATATGCCGTCGTCGTCCGCGCCGCCGGCAATCGTGCCTGTTGCTCGTACCGCTCTCGATGTGGATCGTCATCGTCGCCCGCACCGCCGTCAACGTTGTCCGTGGTGAGGGCTCGCGCCGAAGATCCCCGTGCGGATGATGTCATTTCCTGCCACCGCCGTTCAGCGTATCGCTGCCGAAGCCGCCGTTGATGGTGTCCGCCGCCTCGGTGCCGGTGAAGCTGTCGTTGCCGCTGCCGCCGTTGAAGACCACCTTGCCCGTTCCAGTGATCTGATTGACGGCCGCAAAGCTGACATTGGAGCCGGCCGAGCCGCTGCTGATCGTCAGGGTTTTGCCATCGCCGATCACCACCGGCCCAAAGACGCCGGTGCCGGCGGTTGCGAGGGTCACTGCCGCGTTAGTCGCCGTGAACGTCGATCGTCCCGAGATTGCCGGCCTGCGCCGTGTCGATGGTGAGCGTGCCACCCAGCGAAGTCGCCTCGATGCCTTGGAAGGTGGCGCCGGCAAAGTTGTTCGTGAACTGGTTGGTAAAGATCAGCGTGTCGCTGCCGCTGCCACCGTCAATGCTGCCGCTGAAGCCGTGGAGGTCTCCGCATATATGCCGTCGTTGTCCGCGCCGCCGGCAATCGTGCCCTTGTTCGTGCCGCTTTCGATGTGGATCTCATCGTTGCCCGCACCGCCGTCAACGTTGTCCGTGGTGAGGGCTCCGCTGAAGATCCCCGTGCGGATGATGTCATTGCCTGCACCGCCGTTGAGCGTATCGTTGCCAGAGCCGCCGTTGATGGTGTCCGCCGCCTCGGTGCCGGTGAAGCTGTCGTTGCCGCTGCCGCCGTTGAAGACCACCTTGCCCGTTCCAGTGATCTGATTGACGGCCGCAAAGCTGACATTGGACACCGGCCGAGCCGCTGCTGATCGTCAGGGTTTTGCCATCGCCGATCACCACCGGCCCAAAGACGCCGGTGCCGGCGGTTGCGAGGGTCACTGCCGCGCTAGTCGCCGTGACGTCGATCGTCCCGAGATTGCCGGCCTGCGCCGTGTCGATCGTGATCGTGCCACCCAGCGAAGTCGCCTCGATGCCCTGGAAGGTGGCGCCTGCAAAGTTGTTCGTGAACTGGTTGGTAACGATCAGCGTGTCGCTGCCGCTGCCACCGTCAATGCTGCCGCTGAAGCCGTGGGTCTCCGCATATATGCTGTCGTTGTCCGCGCCGCCGGCAATCGTGCCGTTGTTCGTACCGCTTTCGATGTGGATCTCATCGTTGCCCGCACCGCCGTCAACGTTGTCCGTGGAGAGGGCTCCGCTGTAGATCCCCGTGCGGATGATGTCATTTCCCGCACCGCCGTTGAGCGTATCGTTGCCGGAGCCGCCGTTGATGGTGTCCGCCGCCTCGGTGCCGGTGAAGCTGTCGTTGCCGCTGCCGCCGTTGAAGACCACCTTGCCCGTTCCAGTGATCTGATTGCCGGCCGCAAAGCTGACATTGGAGCCGGCCGAGCCGCTGCTGATCGTCAGGGTTTTGCCATCGCCGATCACCACCGGCCCAAAGACGCCGGTGCCAGCGGTTGCGAGCGTCACTGCCGCGCTAGTCGCCGTGAGGTCGATCGAGCCGAGATTGCCGGCCTGCGCCGTATCGATCGTGATCGTGCCAGACAGCGAAGTCGTCTCGATCCCCTGGAAGGTCGCGCCTGCAAAGTTGTTCGTGAACTGGTTGGTGACGATCAGCGTGTCGCTGCCGCTGCCACCGTCAATGCTGCCGCTGAAGCCGTTGGGGTCTCCGCATATATGCTGTCGTTGTCCGCGCCGCCGGCAATCGTGCCCTTGCTCGTGCCGCTTTCGATGTGGATCTCGTCGTTGCCCGCACCGCCGTCAACGTTGTCCGTGGTGAGGGCCCGCTGAAGATCCCCGTGCGGATGATGTCATTGCCCGCACCGCCGTAGACGACGTCGTTTCCGGCAAGCGCATTGATGGTATCATCACCTCCCCGAGCGATAATGAGATCGGGCCCCGCCGTTCCGTTGATCGGATCGTTGTTTTCAGTCCCAAAAATAACATTCTGCGCGAGCGCGACGATGTCGGTATCAGTGAGTGTGCCGCCGCCGGTATGGCCGAGATCGGATGTCGTGATCGTCAACTGATCATTGCCGGTGAACGATGCCGAGGGCGAATAGACGAGCCCGTCGAGCGCGGTATTCAGCGATGCAACCGTACCGACAATCGTCACGGAGGCACTGCCATTCGCGCCTCCGACTATCGTGATTCCCACTGTGCTAGCGAGGGTCAGCGTGCCAGCATTCACCGCAAGCGATACGCTCAATACATTCTCGGGCGCCGGGGTCTCGTTGACATCCATATCCGAGACAGTGATGGCGTTGCCGTTGGCAGCAGAGAAGACTGTTTGTTGGCCAATCGTCGCAATAGCTGCAAGCGGCGCCCCATTGACCGGCGCGTCGTTGACCGGCGTGATGTCGAGGGTGGCGGTCGACGACGCCGCAGCGCCGTCGGTCGCCGCGTAGCTGAACGTCACCGACGTGTCGTCGTTGAGCGCCGGCGTGTAGCTCCAGGTGCCGTTGTTGTTATTGACCAGCGTGCCCTGACCAGACTGGATCGCCAGCGCCGTGATCGACAGGTTCGCACTGTCAATGTCCGTGGCCTTGGCCAGCAGCTCCGCCTGCGTGATCAGCCGCGCCCCGCTGTCCTCGGCAATCGCCGCCAGCGTCACCGGCGTGGTCACCGGCGCGTCGTTCACCGGCGTGATGTCGAGGGTGGCGGTCGACGACGCCGTCAGCGTGCCGTCGGAGGCCGTGTAGCTGAACGTCACCGACGTGTCGTCGTTGAGCGCCGGCGTGTAGCTCCAGGTGCCGTTGTTGTTATTGACCAGCGTGCCCTGACCAGACTGGATCGCCAGCGCCGTGATCGACAGGTTCGCACTGTCAATGTCCGTCACCCCGGCCAGCAGCTCCGCCGACGTGATCAGCCGCGTCCCGCTGTCCTCGGCAATCGCCGCCAGCGTCACCGGCGGCGCAACCGGCGCGTCGTTCACCGGCGTAATGTCGAGGGTGGCGGTCGACGACGCCGTCAGCGTGCCGTCGGAGGCCGTGTAGCTGAACGTCACCGCGGTGTCGTCGTTGAGTCCCGGCGTGTAGCTCCAGGTGCCATTGTTGTTATTGACCAGCGTGCCAGAGCCGGATTGGATCGACAGTGCCGTGATCGACAGGCTCGGCCCGTCAACGTCCGTCACCCCCGCCAGCAGTTCCGCTGACGTGATCAGCCGTGCCCCGCTGTCCTCCGCGATTGCCGCCAACGTCACCGGCGTTGCCGCGGGCGCGTCGTTCACGCCGGTAATGGTGATGCCCGCGGTTTGCACCACCGATGCACCATGCTCATCTACCACGTCGTACGAAATGTTGAGTGCTGCGTTATATCCCTGCGCCAGTGCATTGTAGGCGCTGGGATCGATATGCAGCGTGTGCCCATCAGGATCGAGGCTCAGGCCGACGGGAAGCGCCTCGGTCAGGTTAGCGATGTGTAGCGCGTGACCTTCGTCGATGTTCGAAGCGGAACCACTGATACGAATATAGTCTACAAAACCTCCAGATGCTTCATTGGTTGAAGTTGCGTAATCATCCATGAAAAAGTTAAGAGCGCTCAATAGCGAATAATCTTGAGTGTCGTGGAATGAAAGCTGCTCTGCTCCATCCACATACACCTTGACATCGCCCGTCGCAGAGCGAGTAAAAAGCAAAGTCGCTGGCGTATTTGGCAAAAAGGCAGCCGCGCCACTCGCAACCGGATAAAAATTTGCCTGACCGTTCAGGTCATACATTCCAGCATCCGAAATGAGATTGCCGAAATCGATAATCTTGCGATAGCCGGAAAGATCGGTGAAGGAGAAGCGCAATTCTATGGAATACGGCCCCGACGAGTTGATGTTTAATCCGCTAACATCGAGGCCCTGATTTGGTCCGAAAGAATAACCGGTGGGACCCAAGCTGCCACCATTTGCATGTAGGGCCGGGCCTCCCAGAGAATCGCTGAGGCTATTGTTCAACTCCCAATCATAGGTAGTCCCTAGAAGATCGACCGTGAACGGCGCAGCGTCCTCTGTCGCCGTCGCTGCGACTGGCCCAGCCACTGTCGGTGCGTCGTTCACGCCGCTGATTGTGATTTTGGCCGTCTGTGGCACCGATGCGCCTTGCACGTCGACCACGTCGTAGCTAAGCGAGATTAGTGCGCTCCCGCCTTGTGGCAATGAGTTGTACGCATTGGGGTCGATGCGCAGCGTGTGCCCGTCGGAACCGAGCGTCAATCCCGCCGGCAATGGGCTGGTCAGGTTGGCGATGTGCAGTGCATCGCCGTCTTGATCCGAGACGTTGGCAAGCAAATCGACCGTGTAAACTGGATCGTCCTCCCGACCCGGTCGAACTGACCGGCCCGGACACCGTCGGCGCATCGTTCACCGGCGTGATGTCGAGGGTGGCGGTGGCCGCCACCGGCGCGGCGACGCCGTCCGTCACCGCATAGCTGAACGTCACCGCGGTGTCGTCGTTCGCCGCCGGCGTGTAGCTCCAGGTGCCGTTGCCGTTGTCAATGAGCGTGCCGCTGCCGGAGGCGATCGCCAGGTTGATGGCGGTCAGCGACGGTCCGTCCACGTCCGAGGCGTTGGCCAGCAGCTCCGCCTGCGTGATCAGCCGCGCCCCGCTGTCCTCGGCGATCGCGGCAAGCGTCACCGGCGTGGTCACCGGCGCGTCGTTCACCGGCGTGATGTCGAGGGTGGCGGTGGCCGCCACCGGCGCGGCGACGCCGTCCGTCACCGCATAGCTGAACGTCACCGAGGTGTCGTCGTTGGCCGCCGGCGTGTAGCTCCAGGTGCCGTTGCCGTTGTCAACCAGCGTGCCGCTGCCGGACGCGATCGCCAGGTTGATCGCGGTGAGCGAAGGTCCGTCCACGTCCGAGGCGTTGGCCAGCAGCTCCGCCTGCGTGATCAGCCGCGCCCCGCTGTCCTCGGCGATCGCGGCCAGCGTCACCGGCGTGGTCACCGGCGCGTCGTTCACCGGCGTGATGTCGAGGGTGGCGGTGGCGGCCACCGGCGCCGCGACGCCGTCGGTCACCGCATAGCTGAACGTCACCGAGGTGTCGTCGTTGAGCGCCGGCGTGTAGCTCCAGGTGCCGTTGCCGTTGTCGACCAGCGTGCCGCTGCCGGAGGGATCGCCAGGTTGATCGCCGTGAGCGACGGTCCGCCTCGACGTCCGTGGCGTTGGCCAGCAGCTCCGCCTGCGTGATCAGCCGCGCCCCGCTGTCCTCGGCGATCGCGGCAAGCGTCACCGGCGTGGTCACCGGCGCGTCGTTCACCGGCGTGATGTCGAGGGTGGCGGTGGTCGCCACCGGCGCGGCGACGCCGTCCGTCACCGCATAGCTGAACGTCACCGAGGTGTCGTCGTTGGCCGCCGGCGTGTAGCTCCAGGTGCCGTTGCCGTTGTCAACGAGCGTGCCGCTGCCGGAGGCGATCGCCAGGTTGATGGCGGTGAGCGAAGGTCCGTCCACGTCCGAGGCGTTGGCCAGCAGCTCCGCCTGCGTGATCAGCCGCGCCCCGCTGTCCTCGGCGATGGCGGCAAGCGTCACCGGCGTGGTCACCGGCGCGTCGTTCACCGGCGTGATGTCGAGCGTGGCGGTGGTCGCCACCGGCGCGGCGACGCCGTCCGTCACCGCATAGCTGAACGTCACCGAGGTGTCGTCGTTGGCCGCCGGCGTGTAGCTCCAGGTGCCGTTGCCGTTGTCAACCAGCGTGCCGCTGCCGGAGGCGATCGCCAGGTTGATGGCGGTGAGCGAAGGTCCGTCCACGTCCGAGGCGTTGGCCAGCAGCTCCGCCTGCGTGATCAGCCGCGCCCCGCTGTCCTCGGCGATCGCGGCAAGCGTCACCGGCGTGGTCACCGGCGCGTCGTTCACCGGCGTGATGTCGAGGGTGGCGGTGGTCGCCACCGGCGCGGCGACGCCGTCCGTCACCGCATAGCTGAACGTCACCGAGGTGTCGTCGTTGGCCGCCGGCGTGTAGCTCCAGGTGCCGTTGCCGTTGTCAACCAGCGTGCCGCTGCCGGACGCGATCGCCAGGTTGATGGCGGTCAGCGAAGGTCCGTCCACGTCCGAGGCGTTGGCCAGCAGCTGGGCCTGCGTGATCAGCCGCGCCCCGCTGTCCTCGGCGATCGCGGCAAGCGTCACCGGCGTGGTCACCGGCGCGTCGTTCACCGGCGTGATGTCGAGGGTGGCGGTGGCCGCCACCGGCGCGGCGACGCCGTCCGTCACCGCATAGCTGAACGTCACCGAGGTGTCGTCGTTGGCCGCCGGGGTGTAGCTCCAGGTGCCGTTGCCGTTGTCAACGAGCGTGCCGCTGCCGGAGGCGATCGCCAGGTTGATGGCGGTGAGCGAAGGTCCGTCCACGTCCGAGGCGTTGGCCAGCAGCTCCGCCTGCGTGATCAGCCGCGCCCCGCTGTCCTCGGCGATGGCGGCCAGCGTCACCGGCGTGGTCACCGGCGCGTCGTTCACCGGCGTGATGTCGAGGGTGGCGGTCGACGACGCCGTCAGCGTGCCGTCGGAGGCCGTGTAGCTGAACGTCACCGAGGTGTCGTCGTTGAGCGCCGGCGTGTAGCTCCAGGTGCCGTTGTTGTTATTGACCAGCGTGCCGCTGACCAGACTGGATCGCCAGCGCCGTGATCGACAGGTTCGCACTGTCAATGTCCGTCACCCCGGCCAGCAGCTCCGCCTGCGTGATCAGCCGCGCCCCGCTGTCCTCGGCGATCGCGGCAAGCGTCACCGGCGTGGTCACCGGCGCGTCGTTCACCGGCGTGATGTCGAGCGTGGCGGTCGACGACGCCGCAGCGTGCCGTCGGTGACCGCGTAGCTGAACGTCACCGAGTGTCGTCGTTGAGCGCCGGCGTGTAGCTCCAGGTGCCGTTGCTGTTGTTGACCAGCGTGCCGCTGACCAGACTGGATCGCCAGCGCGTGATCGCGGTTCGCGAGGTCCGTCGACGTCCGTGGCGTCGGCCAGCAGCTCCGCCTGCGTGATCAGCCGCGCCCCGCTGTCCTCGGCGATCGCGGCCAGCGTCACCGGCGTGGTCACCGGCGCGTCGTTCACCGGCGTGATGTCGAGCGTGGCGGTCGACGACGCCGTCAGCGTGCCGTCGGTGGCCGCATAGCTGAACGTCACCGACTGTCGTCGCTTGAGCGCCGGCGTGTAGCTCCAGGTGCCGTTGCCGTTGTCGACCAGCGTGCCGCTGCCGGACGGGATCGCCAGGTTGATGGCGGTGAGCGACAGGTCGCACGTCGACGTCCGTGGCGTTGGCCAGCAGCTCGGCCTGCGTGATCAGCCGCGCCCCGCTGTCCTCGGCGATCGCGGCCAGCGTCACCGGCGTGGTCACCGGCGCGTCGTTCACCGGCGTGATGTCGAGCGTGGCGGTCGGTGACCACCGGCGCCGCGACGCCGTCGGTCACCGCGTAGCTGAACGTCACCGAGCTGTCGTCGTTGAGCGCCGGCGTGTAGCTCCAGGTGCCGTTGCCGTTGTCGACCAGCGTGCCGCTGCCGGACGAGATCGCCAGGTTGATCGCTGTCAGCGACGGTCCGTCGACGTCCGTGGCGTTGGCCAGCAGCTCCGCCTGCGTGATCAGCCGCGCCCCGCTGTCCTCGGCGATGGCGGCAAGCGTCACCGGCGTGGTCACCGGCGCGTCGTTCACCGGCGTGATGTCGAGCGTGGCGGTGACGACCGCCGTCAGCGGCCGTCGGTCACCGCGTAGCTGAACGTCACCGACGGTGTCGTCGTTGAGCCGCCGGCGTGTAGCTCCAGGTGCCGTTGCCGTTGTTGACCAGCGTGCCGCTGACCGGACGGATCGCCAGATTGATGGCCGTGAGCGACAGGTTCGCATTGTCAATGTCCGTGGCGTTGGCCAGCAGCTCCGCCTGCGTGATCAGCCGCGCCCCGCTGTCCTCGGCGATGGCGGCAAGCGTCACCGGCGTGGTCACCGGCGCGTCGTTCACCGGCGTGATGTCGAGAGTGGCGGTGGCCGCCACCGGCGCGGCGACGCCGTCCGTCACCGCATAGCTGAACGTCACCGCGGTGTCGTCGTTCGCCGCCGGCGTGTAGCTCCAGGTGCCGTTGCCGTTGTCAACGAGCGTGCCGCTGCCGGAGGCGATCGCCAGGTTGATGGCGGTGAGCGAAGGTCCGTCCACGTCCGAGGCGTTGGCCAGCAGCTCCGCCTGCGTGATCAGCCGCGCCCCGCTGTCCTCGGCGATGGCGGCAAGCGTCACCGGCGTGGTCACCGGCGCGTCGTTCACCGGCGTGATGTCGAGAGTGGCGGTGGCCGCCACCGGCGCGGCGACGCCGTCCGTCACCGCATAGCTGAACGTCACCGCGGTGTCGTCGTTCGCCGCCGGGGTGTAGCTCCAGGTGCCGTTGCCGTTGTCAATGAGCGTGCCGCTGCCGGAGGCGATCGCCAGGTTGATGGCGGTGAGCGAAGGTCCGTCCACGTCCGAGGCGTTGGCCAGCAGCTCCGCCTGCGTGATCAGCCGCGCCCCGCTGTCCTCGGCGATGGCGGCAAGCGTCACCGGCGTGGTCACCGGCGCGTCGTTCACCGGCGTGATGTCGAGAGTGGCGGTGGCCGCCACCGGCGCGGCGACGCCGTCCGTCACCGCATAGCTGAACGTCACCGAGGTGTCGTCGTTGGCCGCCGGCGTGTAGCTCCAGGTGCCGTTGCCGTTGTCAATGAGCGTGCCGCTGCCGGAGGCGATCGCCAGGTTGATGGCGGTGAGCGAAGGTCCGTCCACGTCCGAGGCGTTGGCCAGCAGCTCCGCCTGCGTGATCAGCCGCGCCCCGCTGTCCTCGGCGATGGCGGCAAGCGTCACCGGCGTGGTCACCGGCGCGTCGTTCACCGGCGTGATGTCGAGGGTGGCGGTCGACGACGCCGTCAGCGTGCCGTCGGTGGCCGTGTAGCTGAACGTCACCGACGTGTCGTCGTTGAGCGCCGGCGTGTAGCTCCAGGTGCCGTTGTTGTTGTTGACCAGCGTGCCCTGACCAGACTGGATCGCCAGCGCCGTGATCGACAGGTTCGCACTGTCAATGTCCGTCACCCCGGCCAGCAGCTCCGCCTGCGTGATCAGCCGCGCCCCGCTGTCCTCGGCGATGGCGGCAAGCGTCACCGGCGTGGTCACCGGCGCGTCGTTCACCGGCGTGATGTCGAGAGTGGCGGTGGCCGCCACCGGCGCAGCGTCGCCGTCCGTCACCGCATAGCTGAACGTCACCGCGGTGTCGTCGTTGAGCGCCGGGGTGTAGCTCCAGGTGCCGTTGCCGTTGTCAATGAGCGTGCCGCTGCCGGAGGCGATCGCCAGGTTGATGGCGGTGAGCGAAGGTCCGTCCACGTCCGAGGCGTTGGCCAGCAGCTCCGCCTGCGTGATCAGCCGCGCCCCGCTGTCCTCGGCGATCGCGGCAAGCGTCACCGGCGTGGTCACCGGCGCGTCGTTCACCGGCGTGATGTCGAGAGTGGCGGTGGCCGCCACCGGCGCGGCGACGCCGTCCGTCACCGCATAGCTGAACGTCACCGCGGTGTCGTCGTTCGCCGCCGGGGTGTAGCTCCAGGTGCCGTTGCCGTTGTCAATGAGCGTGCCGCTGCCGGAGGCGATCGCCAGGTTGATGGCGGTGAGCGAAGGTCCGTCCACGTCCGAGGCGTTGGCCAGCAGCTCCGCCTGCGTGATCAGCCGCGCCCCGCTGTCCTCGGCGATGGCGGCAAGCGTCACCGGCGTGGTCACCGGCGCGTCGTTCACCGGCGTGATGTCGAGAGTGGCGGTGGCCGCCACGGCGCAGCGACGCCGTCCGTCACCGTATAGCTGAACGTCACCGAGGTGTCGTCGTTGGCGCCGGCGTGTAGCTCCAGGTGCCGTTGCCGTTGTCAATGAGCGTGCCGCTGCCGGAGGCGATCGCCAGGTTGATGGCCGTGAGCGACAGGTCCGTCCACGTCCGAGGCGTTGGCCAGCAGCTCCGCCTGCGTGATCAGCCGCGCCCCGCTGTCCTCGGCGATGGCGGCAAGCGTCACCGGCGTGGTCACCGGCGCGTCGTTCACCGGCGTGATGTCGAGGGTGGCGGTCGACGACGCCGTCAGCGTGCCGTCGGAGGCCGTGTAGCTGAACGTCACCGACGTGTCGTCGTTGAGCGCCGGCGTGTAGCTCCAGGTGCCGTTGTCGTTGTCGACCAGCGTGCCGCTGCCGGAGGGATCGCCAGCTTGGCCGTGAGCGACAGGTCGCACGTCCACGTCCGTCACCTTGGCCAGCAGCTCCGCCTGCGTGATCAGCCGCGCCCCGCTGTCCTCGGCGATGGCGGCAAGCGTCACCGGCGTGGTCACCGGCGCGTCGTTCACCGGCGTGATGTCGAGGGTGGCGGTCGACGCCACCGCCGCAGCGACGCCGTCCGTCACCGTATAGCTGAACGTCACCGCGGTGTCGTCGTTCAGCGCCGGCGTGTAGCTCCAGGTGCCGTTGCCGTTGTCAATGAGCGTGCCGCTGCCGGAGGCGATCGCCAGGTTGATGGCGGTGAGCGAAGGTCCGTCCACGTCCGAGGCGTTGGCCAGCAGCTCCGCCTGCGTGATCAGCCGCGCCCCGCTGTCCTCGGCGATGGCGGCAAGCGTCACCGGCGTCGTCACCGGCGCGTCGTTCACCGGCGTGATGTCGAGCGTGGCGGTGGCCGCCACCGGCGCGGCGACGCCGTCCGTCACCGCATAGCTGAACGTCACCGCGGTGTCGTCGTTCGCCGCCGGCGTGTAGCTCCAGGTGCCGTTGCCGTTGTCAATGAGCGTGCCGCTGCCGGAGGCGATCGCCAGGTTGATGGCGGTGAGCGAAGGTCCGTCCACGTCCGAGGCGTTGGCCAGCAGCTCCGCCTGCGTGATCAGCCGCGCCCCGCTGTCCTCGGCGATGGCGGCAAGCGTCACCGGCGTGGTCACCGGCGCGTCGTTCACCGGCGTGACCGTGACGGTGCTGGTGATGGTGTTGCTGGTGTGGTTCTGGGCGCCGCCGTCGTCGGCCGTGAAGCTGACGATACGGGAGGTGCTGGTCGGGTTGTCGCTGGAGTTGAAGTAGGCGACCGCGCGCAGTGCCGCCTGGTATTGCGCGACGGTCGCGATGCCGGTCAGCGTCAGCACCCCGGTGCCGGCGTCGTAGCTGCCGGTGATGCCGTTCTGAGTGCTAAAGCCGAGCACGTCGGCGCCGGCCTGGAACCCGCTGGTGATCGCGACGGTGGCGCCGGCCAGCGTGGCGCTGTCCACGTCGGTGAGCGTCAGCACCGTATTGATCGCCCTCGCCGCCTGGTTCTCCGTATAGGCCAGCGCCCCGCCGTTGGCGACGAGCACCGGCGCGTCGTTCACCGGCGTGACGTTGACGGTCAGGGTCTTCGGCGTCGGGTCGAGATCAATCCCGCCATTGCCGGTGCCGCCATTGTCCTGCACCTGGAACGTGAACGACGCATAATTATTGCCGTTGGCGTTCGCGGCCGGCGTGAACACCAGCTTGCCGGCCGTGATGTCGGCGACGCTGACGAACTGGCCGGCCGTGACCGCAACCCCGTTGTCGGTCAGCGTGCCGGCGCCCGGCAGGGTCGTGACCTTCACCGCCTGCAGGCTGTTGGCCGGAGTGTCGTTCGGATCGCTGAACCCGAAGTCCGCTACGCCAAACACATAGCCGGTGTCTTCGTTGGTGGTGACCGTCGCGCTCGTTCCGGACGGCGCGTCGTTCACCGGCGTGACGTTGACGGTCAGGGTGGGGCCGGTGAACCCCGCCCCGGCATTGCCGAAGGCGTCGTGATAGCTGCCGCCCGTCACCGCCACCGCCTGGCTCTCGTCGGCAATGTTGGCGCCGGCGGTGAGCGTCGCAGTAAAGCTCAGCCCGTTGACGGCGAGCACTCCATTGCTCGGCGTCACCCCGCTCGGCAGCACCAGATCGGCCGCAGTGAAGTCCGTCACCGGCGCGCTGAAGCTCACCGTGATGCTGGTGCTCGGCGTCGTGCCGTCGAGCAGCAACGTCCCCAGCACAATCCCGCTCACGCTCGGGCCCTGGGTGTTCACTGTGAACGCCTGCGTCACCGGCAGCGACTGGTTGCCATACGGATCCGTGACCTGGGCTGTCACCGTGGCCGCGCCGTTCGCCATCGACGTCGCATCGCTCGACGGGATCCTCGCGGTCCAGCCGGTTCCGGCCCCATCCACTGTCGCCGTGTAGTCCGTTGAGGCGGCACCGTCTGTGACGATCACCGCGAATGTCGCACCCGGCGCAAGACCCGATACGCTGCCGCTGAGCGGGACCCCGCTACTGGTGACAGCCTGCGCATGATTGATCACGTTGTTGCCGTTGATCGCGCTGATTGTCACCGTCGGTAAAGTTTCAGCCACCGTCAGAGTTTGCGTCGCTGGCGAGGATTGGTTGCCATACGGATCCGTGACCTGGGCTGTCACCGTGGCCGTGCCGTTCGCCAACGCGGTCGTGTCGTTACTGGGAATTGTCGCGGACCAACCGGTTCCGGTCGTGCTCACGGTGGCTGTATAGATCTTGCTGAACGCCCCGTCGGTAACCGTGATGGGGAAGGTGGCACCGGCCGCAAGCCCAGTTATCGTCCCACTTAGCGTTACCCCGTTCTGTCCCGCGGCATGGTTGATGACTTTGTTGCCCCCTGCATTTACCGAATTGATCGTCAGCGTCGGCAAGGTCTCCGCAACCGTGAAGGTCTGCGTCGCCTGAACGGACTGATTGCCAGATTGGTCCGCGACCTTTGCAGTTACCGCCAAGGTCCCATTCGGAAGCGCTAGCGCGTCCGCACTTGGAATCACCACCTTCCAACTGCTGCCTGATTGATCCACCGTCGCCGCATAGTTCCTAGAGACTGACCCGTCGGCGATAGTGACTGCGAGTTGCGTTCCAGGGCCCAGTCCGGTCACGGTACCGCTAATTGTGACTCCTGCTTGTGCCGTCGTGCGATTGATCGCGGCAAACTCACCGTTGGTGAAAGGATCTATCGTAACGACTGCTGATTGCTGGAGGGGAGACGACGCCTGGAGGGGAGACGGCGCCGCGATCAGGGGCGAAATTGATACTGCGGTCTGATTGCTAACAATTGGCTGAACCGAGTTATTGACGACTGATAGCTCCTGCACCGCAACGCGCGTGGTGTTTGAAGTATCAGCCGCAACATTGACGACGATGACTTCTTGAGCGGCCTGAGGTTGCTGATCCCTGATCGCCAACGAATTATTCGGGGGATTGGGATTCGGCTGCTGCGGAGACTGGGGGCTCTGTGGAGTCTGCGGCCCTTGGGGCTGCACAATCGTGGCTTGAACCGCCTGATAGACGGGGAACAAGATTTGTGCTGCGGCGATCTCTTGCTGCACCTGGGCCGGACTTTTTGCGGTCTCCTGGACCTGCACCTGATTGTTTGCAGCTATCCTAAAATTGGCTTGAACGCCGGTACTCGTCATCGAATACAGCACGGCGCCAGTAACTCGATCGAGAACGTCGTAACGACCAACGCCTCCGCCGGGGTCAGTCAGGAGCGTGGTCGTGCAATCAACGACGATACCGCTAGGCTCAGCTTCACAGTACGCGCCAACGGTTGTTCCGCGTATTCCCACAGTCATAACCGGCGTGTCGACCTTCATGTCGCCGGTATGCGCGACTTGCCCCGCTACGAAGGTAAATGAGCCCTTGACCAAACTGACAAGCGCTGAGTTCGACGTGCTGCTGGAATCGTAGAGCAGTTCGCTTAGTACCATGCGGGCGCTGGCGCCCATGTTGAACACGGTGCCATCGACCAGGCTGAGCACGGCGGATGACCCGTCGTTGGTCATCACCACGTCGCCTTTGAGGATTGCGTCGCCGACCTTGAGTTCCTCGACCACGCCGTTGGCATGTTGGACGGTGGCACCGCCGCCGATGCGCTCGCACTTGCCGATCACTTGGGCGCCGGCCGGCGCGCCGACCTGGGCGTATTGACCGGGCGCGTCAGGGCCGGCCAGCCGGGCAACCAGATCGGCCGACAAAGTGGCGCCGTGGGAGGTCAGATCCGGGCGCCTGGCGAGATTGAAATAGTCGACGAGGACGAGTTTCTGCCCGTTGTCGCCGGTCAGAATCAGATCGGGACCGGACTTCTTGAAATGCGCGGTAAACAGAAACTGAGCGTCGTCGATCTCGACGTGATCGGGTGGCGGCCCATCAGACAATGGCAGCCGCACCACGCGAGCATGGGTATCGCTCTCGAAATGAGTATCGTGCTGCATACAAAGCCTCGCGTCCGCACGCGATTCCGCACGGGCGGATAATGAAGCCAACTAATCGCGCAGAACCCCCTCCCGCGGCCGGGATGTTATTGTTCTGGTATCCGACAACCGACGAAATCTTTAGATGTTATCGCCCACCACGTCTGTGACGATTCTCACATCGCGTTCTGATCGCGCGCTTGTGAAAGGCATCACATCACACCACACACATCATTATACGGCACTATAGCCGGTACTATACGGCATTGTTAATCATAAATGGAACGGGGTTACTAGCGTTAGATGGGGCTTTTTTGCAGGCGTCCCCAGAGGGATAGCCGTTACCATGGATCAGGGTGTTTTCGGCACGTTCGCTGCAATTCCCGGTCTATCGGAGGTATTCTTAGGGGCTGAAAAGGCGAGTCTCCGCCAACGAGAATCCCGGCCCGGCAGCGCACCGTGGCCCGAAAATGCTGTGTTGACCTAGAACACGATGCGGTTCGTAATATCCGAGCGCATTTTTCAGGAAGAGCGGGCACGGCTTTTCCGCAGAAGATGCGTCAAATCAATGATTTAGATGGGCTCGCCGATTCGACCCAATCAGAAAGCGCTCTAAAGATCCGCCGGCACGCTGCATGACCAGGCCTTCACTCCAAGCCCTTCTCGGATTGATGGATTCCGCGCGCAATATCGTGCTCGGGATCGGCCTCGTGTGCGTTGTGATACTGCCCCTGCCCATTCCTTATGCCGAATGGCGCTGGATCGACGGGGTTTTATGGGTCTGCCTTGCCTTTTATGCCCTGGAATGGGCTCTCCACCTCCTGGACTGGAGCAGGTCTCCGAATTTTGGCGACCGTTTGACCAGTTTTCAGAACCTGGCCGACGCTATGGCGGTGCTACCAATTCTGGCGGCGCACGCGCTCGGGTTCCCGGCTACCACCGCTTGGCTACTGGGTGCGTTTTGGCTGCTCAAACTGCCGGCTGCAACCTCCGGATTCTCGTTGCTCGGGCGAGCATTCATGGCGGAGGCAAAGCCTATAACGAGTGTGATCAAGGTCTTCGTTTTCGTTCTAGTGATGGCGGCCATAGCCATGCATCTGGTCGAACGGGAGGCGCAACCCGCCGCATTCGGTACGCTTCCCAACGCGCTCTATTGGGCCGTGACCACCCTGACGACGACCGGATACGGCGACATCGTACCGGTCACGCCGCTGGGCCGGCTGATTGCGGGCTTTGTGATGATCAGCGGCCTCGCCGTGTTCGGCCTGTGGACCGGCATTTTGGCAACCGGCTTTGCGGCCGAGACGCGCCGGCGCGATTTCGTGCGGACCTGGGAATTCGTCGCCAAGGTCCCGTTCTTCGAGCCTTTGAGCCCGGCAGCAATCATTGAGATCGCCCGCATGCTGCGTACGATCGACGTGGCCGAGCGCACCGTGATCGTGCGCAAAGGCCGCCAGGGCGACTGCATGTACTTCATTGCCGAAGGCTTGGTCGAGGTCGTCGGGTGCCGGGGTCCAGCTCGGCCCGGGCGCCTTCTTTGGCGAGATGGCCCTGTTGGGCGACGGCACCCGGACCGCCACGGTGACGGCGGTCGTTCCCACCACCTTGCTGGTCCTCGAATTGACCGATTATCGGATTTTTGCCGCCCATTATCCCGATCTGGCGCGCGCCGTCGAAGAGGAGGCGGCCCGCCGCCGGGCGGAACGGAACAAGAAACCGGAGCCCGCTCCTGAGCCCGGGGCAGTTGCGCACCGGCATGCGACTGTCGACGAATAGAAATATAAAACCTTTGCGGGTATGAGTTCGGACCGTGCGACATTGCGTTGATTTGTGACGGCTGTCACATTTCGCCCCGCTTCCATCAGTCAGACTGCCGACCTGGAAACGCCGCTTTGACCGACGCTCGCATGAACGAGTTGCCCCGCCTGTCTTCGTTCGACCGCGAAGCAATCGAGCAGCGAGGCAAAATGCGATTTCGCGTTAAGTTCTGGGGCGTTCGCGGCAGCATCGCTTGTCCGGGCCCGGGAACGGCGCGCTACGGCGGCAATACCCCTTGCCTCGAGTTGCGTTGTGGCGACCGAATCATCATTCTCGACGGTGGCACCGGCTTGCGTCCGCTTGGCGACGCCCTGCTCAAGGCCGATAAGACGCTCGACGCGGATCTGTTTCTCACCCATTGCCATCTCGACCACGTGTCAGGACTTCCGTTCTTCACCCCGCTGTTCGAAAACGGGCATCGGTTGCGCATCTGGGCCGGCAACCTGTTGCCGAGGTTCACCTTGAAGCAAACCCTGCGCACCATGATGGCCCCGCCACTGTTTCCAATCGAGGTCGAGAGCTTCAAGGCAAACATCGAGTACAACGACTTCCTGGCCGGTGACACAATCGAGCGCGGCGATGGCATTACGTTGCGCACCGCCATGCTCAACCATCCCGATGGGGCGACAGGCTATCGGATCGAGTTTGGGGGCCGGGTTTTGGCCTATCTGACCGACACGGAGCTGCCCGCCGGCGCGATCAACGATGATCTGTTGTCACTGGCGCGTGACGCCGACCTGATGATTTTCGACACGACCTACACGGAGCGCGAGATCGTCCACCGGCGCGGTTGGGGACATTCCACCTGGCAGGATGGGGCGCGGCTGGCAAACGAAGCGAGCGCCAAGACCTTCTGTCTGTTTCATCACGACCCGAGTCATGACGACACGTTCATGGACGGGCTTGCGCGCGAGGCCAAAGCGGCCCGGCCGAATACAATCGTGGCGCACGAGGGCGCGAGCGTCGATCTGTAGATGGAGGACAGACGACTGAGGACAGATAGATTTCCCGCCCTTCGCTTTATCTGTCGTCTGTCGTCCGTCCTCTGGCGTCCGCCGCCCACGCTTGCTTCAGTACCGCACCGACATCGCCCAGCACGTCGTCGGCAGCGCGCAGAAAGCCCGACATCGACGCAAACCCGTGCATCTGACCGGGAAAATTCCGGAACGTGACTGGGACCTTATTGCGCTCCAGCAGCCGGGCATATGCTTCGCCTTCGTCACAAAGCGGGTCGCAGCCGGCGGTCGCGATGAACGCGGGCGGCATCTTGGCAACATCCTCGGCGCGCAGGGGCGAAGCGCGCCAGTCGTCAATCTCGCCCGGCGCTGTGAGATAGAGATCGCGAAACCATCGCATGGTGGCGGTGCTGATGTTGAATCGGTCGCCGGCACGCCGATAGGAATCGTGCGTCAGCGCGAGATCGGTGGTCGGATAGAGCAGGATCTGGCAGACAATTTTCGGAGCACCCTGATGCGCCGCCATCAGGCTCACGACAGTTGCGAGATTGCCACCGGCGCTGTCGCCCCCAACAGCGAGCCGGCCGGGGTCGAGCCCGAGCGCGCTCGCGTGTTGCGCGATCCACCGGGTCGCCGCGAACGCGTCGTCGATCGCGGCCGGAAACCTGTGCTCGGGGGCCAGCCGATAGTCCACGGAGACGGCGGTGCAGTCGGCCAGGTTGGCGAGGCTGCGGCAGAGATTGTCATGGGTTTCGAGATCGCCGAATACCCAGCCGCCGCCGTGGAAGAACACCAATACCGGCTGTTGTTCACCCGAGCGAAGCGCATGACTGCGATAGAGCCGCAGCGGGATTTTCCCGCCCGGACCATCCGCCGCGAGTTCGCGCACCTCCGCCACCGCGGGCTGCGGCTGCTTGAGGGCGGCGCGAATATCGCGCATCTGCTGGCGCGCCGCGATCGGCGTCAGCGTTTCGAACTGCGGCCGCCCGGCCTTGATCATGGCGTCGAGCAGCAGTTGCGCATCGGGGTCGAGTTGCATCGCCAGTCCTCAAACAATTCACGGATCAAGCGGCGGCGTCGCCCCGTCGGGCAGCGGGATTTCATGCGCGTTCAGGGTCATGGCTACCATGGTGTAATAGCCGATCAAGGCGGTGAGCTCGACCACGCCGACAACGCCGAACCGCTCGCGGACGCGGCGATGGGTCTCCTCGCTCACGTGGTTGCTGCGATTGAGCTCGTCCGCGTACTGATAGACGTTCAGCTCTGCCGGAATGATGCCGCCGACCGGAGGTGGTTCGAATATTTTCGATCACCGCATCCGCAAGCCCGGACTTGCGTGCGATCTCGGCGTGGATGAACCACTCGAGCTGGCAGTTGCAGTGCCGTGCCGTCACCAGGATGGCAAGCTCGGACAGGAACGCCGGCAGCGAGGTGCGATAGCGCAACAGCTCGCCCAGCTGCTGCCATTTGTCGGCCAGCTCAGGGCGGTGCAGCGCCGCCCGCAACGGGCCCGCAGCGCGCCACGCGGGCCGGACACGATCGTGTCGTAGACCCGCCGCTGCTCGGGGGTCAGGGTCTCCGGGGACGGCAAAGGGATGCGCGCCATTGGGTTTCTCACGAATCGTCGATCGGCTCGGTGGCGCGCACCGATTGACGCGCACAGAAGGTCGCGTGCCAGTGGGCGAGCCGCGGATGATCGCCGCGCCAATCCTCGGCGGCAAAGCGGAAATCGAGATAGCCGAGCGCGCAGCCGATCGCGATATGGCCGATCGAAAATGCCGTCGTGGCGAGGTCATCGACCTCGGCTTCTATGGCCGCCAGCGTTGCCGTGCGCCTCGCTGCGAAACTCGCAAGGTGCGCGTCGGAGGGCTGCGGGCGCGCACGCTCGTCGCGCCACAGCAGCAGAAAGTCGAGGAAGCCGTCGCCGAGCGCCTGCCGCCGCAGCGCCGTCATGCGCGCCTCGAGGCCGGGCGGAAAAAGCTTCGGTCCGGCATGGAGCCCGTCGAGATATTCGCAAATCACCGGTGAATCATAGAGCGTCACGCCATCATCGAGCACCAAGCGTCGGAATTTTCGAGAGCGGATTGTCGCGCATCAGTTCGATGTGCGGCCTGGTGGCGGCTGCGACCGTGCGCACGAGGGTCAGACGATCCACGAGCCCCGCCTCGTGCGCGACGATCATGACCTTGCGCACGAACGGCGAGCGCGGCGACCAGTGCAGCTTCATGCATAACCCCCCTGCGCCGATTTCCAGCACTATGATTTTCGCGCCGCAAACGCTACGCTTGCGGGATCACAGAATGAACCGGTGGTAGCGCCGCTAGCAATGGCCAACGTCTTCGTCCAAATGGCCGCGTGCGCCGCGGTGTTACTCGCTGCCCTCGCCACGCCGGGCCGCACCGAATCCTATCCGAACGGCCCGGTCACACTCGTCAATCCCTACGCGGCCGGCGGTCCCGCCGACGTTTTGGCCCGTACCATCATCCCGCCGATGAGCGAAACCCTTGGCCAGCCGGTGGTCGTGCTGAACAAGCCGGGCGGCGCGACCGCCGTCGCGGCCGCCTTTGTGGCGGCGGCACCACCAGACGGTCAGACGTTGCTCATGTCGAGTGCGTCATCGCACATCGTCACCCCCGCACTGACCAAGGTCAGCTACGACGGCATGCGCGATTTCGAGTTTGTGTGCATGATCGCCGCGGTCCCCAATGTGCTGGTGGTGCGCTCGACGCTGCCCGTCAAAACCGTACCGGAGCTGATCGCCCTGGCCAAAGGCGCGCCCGGCAAGCTCAATTACGCGTCGGTCGGCATCGGCAGCCAGCCGCACCTCGCCGCCGAGCTTTTTCGCCAGATGACCGGTATCGAACTCACCCACGTGCCCTACAAAGGTGCTGCGCCCGCCACCGTCGACCTCCTGGCCGGCCAGATCGACCTCGGGTTTCTCAACGCACCGCCACTCCTGCCGCATATCGCCAGCGGCGCGCTGCGCGCGCTCGCGGTGGCGCGAACTCAAGCGCGCCGAGCAGCTGCCTGATGTACCAACCCTCGACGAGCTCGGTTTTTCCGGGTTTGACGTCACCACCTGGTACGGCATCGCGGTGCCACGCGGCACACCGCAGGCGATCGTCGAGCACGTGTCCTCGGTTTTCGAGCGGGTCCTCAACGCACCGGACGTGAAAGCCAAGCTGGCGTCGCAGGGCGCGGAGGTGTTCTATCTGCCGCCCAAGCGGTTCGTTGCGCTATCTGGCCGACGATGCCGCGCGGCTGACCAAGCTTATCAAGAGCGCCAACATCGCGGGCGAATGAACGATGCAACTGGAGCACTTCCGGCTCGATGTGCGCGACGGGATCGCGACCGTGGTCTTCGATCGGCCGCCGGTCAATGCGCAGAATCGCCAGTCGCGCGAGGAATTCATCCACCTGTTCGACGCGCTGAGTGATCGCGACGATGTGCGCGCGGTCATCTTAACCGGGACCGGCAACATGTTCTCCGCCGGCGCCGACATCAAGGAACGCGTCGACCTCGTGCATGAGCCAGGCGACTACATCCGCAACAATCGGCTGGTGCGCGAGTTCTTCTACGCCGCCACCGACTGCGCAAAGCCGGTCATTGCGGCGATCAATGGCCCTGCGCTGGGCGCCGGTTTTGCGCTCGCGCTTGCGTGCGACATCATGCTCGCCTCCGACAACGCCTATGTGGCGATGCCCGAGGTCAATGTGGGATTGGCCGGCGGCGCGCGGGCACTGATGGAGCATTTCAGCCCGTCGCGGGTGCGCGCCATGTATTTCACCGGCGCGCGGATTGCAGCGGCCGAACTTTATCGGCTCGGGGTCATCGAGGCCTGCGTGCCGCGCGAAAAGCTCATGGACGCAGCGCTCGAAATTGCCCGCGAAATCGCGGCCAAGAGCCCGCTTGCGATCCGTCATCTCAAACGCGCCATCAACGCGGTCGCGGAAATGCCAGCACGCGACGGCTACCGCTACGAGCAGACAGTCACGGTCGAGCTCTCGCACAGCGAGGATGCGCGTGAAGCCCAGCGCGCATTCGTTGAAAAGCGCAAGCCGGTATTCAAAGGACGTTGATCAGATCAGTCGGAGGACCCGCAACGATGCCGTTGCCCAAGCATGTCTTCAACCCGCCGTTCAACGTGGTGCGCACGAGCCACGTCGTGCTCGGTGTGACCGACCTCGACCGCAGTCTCGCGTTCTATGAAACGACGCTTGGCCTGCATCTGGAAGACCGCACGCCGAACGAGGCGCTACCTGCGCGGCGTCGAAGAGCGTCAGCATCATTCGCTGGTATTGAAAAAGACGGCGACGCCAGCCTGCGAGCGCATCGGCTTCAAGGTCGGGAGCGAAGAGGACCTCGACAAGGCGGCGGCCTTTTTCGGCGCAAAGGGGCTGCGCCACAGCTTTGTCGACGTGCCGCATCAGGGCCGAACGCTGCAGGTGATCGATCCGTTCGGCACGCCGCTCGAACTCTATTTCAAGATGGAGCAGCGCGAGCGGCTGCTGCAACTCTACGGCCACTACAAGGGCGTGCAGGCGCAGCGGCTCGATCATTTCAATATTTTCTCACCCGAATTGCAGGACGCCATCGAGTTCTACGCGCTGCTCGGCTTCCGCATGACCGAATATACCGAGGAGGACGGACGCGACGGCCGCATCATCGCGGCCTGGATGCATCGCAAGGGCAATGTGCACGACCTCGCCTTCACCAACGGCGCCGGACCGCGGCTGCACCACCTGGCCTATTGGATCACGTCGCCGCTGCACATCATTCATCTGTGCGACGTGATGGCCTCGACCGGATATCTCGCCAACATGGAGCGCGGTCCCGGCCGCCACGGCATCTCCAACGCATTCTTTCTCTACGTGCGCGACCCCGACGGCCACCGCACCGAGTTCTACTCGTCGGACTATCAGACCATGGACCCGGACCACGAGCCGCTGCGCTGGTCGGTGCGCGACCCGCGCCGGCAGACGCTCTGGGGCCAGCCGGCGCCGCGCTCCTGGTTCGAAGAGGGCACGGCGTTTGCAAATCAGCCGGTGCGCGAGGCTTTGTTCAAGGCCGACGTGATCATCGCGGCGTGAGGTGGCCTTTGCACGCCACGCGACCAGCGCGGATGCCGGTCGCGTCCATGCTGGATGTCATAGATGCCCTTTTTCTCCATAGATGCCCTCGCCAAGACAGAGGGCATCTATGGAGGAACACCATAGATGCCCTTTTTCTCCATAGATGCCCTCGCCAAGGTAGAGGGCATGTATGGGGGCCATCTCGCTTAGGAATGTTCAGTGCCTCCATAAGCGGGATGCGCGGGACAAGCCCGCGCATGACGACCGAGAGCGTGGCAATTCAACCCGAGTGAAGCACGCTTTAGGAATATCTTGCCATCGCGCCATGGATGCCCCAGATGCCGCCCTCAGAACATCCCGTTGCTGTTCTGCGCGGTCTCCGGGATTGGCTGCACCGCATCCCAGTGCTCGACCACCTTGCCGTTTTCGAGCTTGAACAGGTCGAAGATCGCGAGCCCGCGGGTGCCTGGCTCGCGCACCGCGTGGACGTGAACGATCACGTAGTCGCCGTCAGCGAAGATCTTCTTGATTTCGCTATGGCTGTTCGGAAACTTTTCCTTCAGGAAGGCTATGA
Source organism: uncultured Alphaproteobacteria bacterium (assembly GCA_963833605.1). GTDB lineage: Bacteria > Pseudomonadota > Alphaproteobacteria > Rhizobiales > Xanthobacteraceae > JAFAXD01. Next base: position 102,653 of record CAWHYZ010000014.1, on the reverse strand, counting down.
AGCCCTTGAGACCCTCGGGACCATCCTTGGCAGTGGGATTGTGCTGGGTGTAACGCGGGCCGAGATATTTCGACGCCTCGTCGAAATCCTTCTTGTTGAGGGCGGCGTCGTAGAGCGCCGCCACGGTTTTCTTGTTCTGCTCCATCTGCGCCGCATCGGCGGCGTGGGCGCGTTGTGCGACCGGATTGGCGGCGAGTACGGCAGCGAACGCCAGACTTGTGATCAGCAGACGACGTGACATGAGATCCTCCTCTGGTTTGATTCCTTCACATCTGTGATGGCAGGTATAACGCAATGATCGGGAACGCAATCAGGATGGCGAGGCGGCAGATATCGGTAATGATGAAGGGAAGCACGCCATAGAAGATGGTCGAAATCTTCACGTCCTCCACCACGCTTTTTATCACGAAGATATTCATGCCCACCGGGGGGTGGATGAGACCCAATTCCACCGTCATGACGATGAGAACCCCGAACCAGATCGGGTCGAAGCCGAGTGAGATGATGACCGGAAAGATGATCGGCACCGTCAAGATGATCATCGCCAACGCGTCCATCAGGCAGCCGAGCACCAGATAGAGCAGCATGATCAAGATCAAGACGCCGTATCTCCCGAGGCCGAGGCCGGTGAGAACAGCCGTCACCTTTTGCGGCGTCTGCGTCACGGTCAGGAAATAACCAAACAAAATCGCGCCGATCAGCACGGTGAAGACCGCCGCGGTAGTGCGCGTCGCTTCCAGGAGCGAGCGGCGGATATCCGGGCCCGACAGGCGCCGGCGAGCGACCCCGATCAGGAAGGCGCCAGCAGCGCCAATTCCAGCCGCTTCGGTGGCGGTAGCGAGACCGCCATAGATGCTGCCGATCACGAAGATGAACAGCAGCATCGTTGCCCAGATTTCCTTCAGCGCGGTCAGGCGCTCCGGCCAGGACGCACGCTTGCCGGCCGGCAGAAACCCCGGTCGTAGCGCACCCATGATCGAGATGGTGAGCATGTACATCGCGACCGCGAGCGCGCCCGGCAACACGCCGGCGATGAACAGCTTGCCGACGTCCTGCTCGGTGATGAGGCCGTAGACCGCAAATACCGTGGAGGGAGGGATCATGATCCCGAGCGTGCCGCCGGCCGCGATCACGCCGGTCGAGAATGACTGCGGATAGCCGAAGCGGCGCATTTCCGGATAGGCGACGCGCGAGAACGTCGCCGCGGTCGCCACCGACGAGCCGCAGATCGCCGCAAAGCCGCCGCACGCCGCGATGGTGGCGATGCCGAGCCCGCCGCGGAGATGACCCATGAATGCGTTGGCGCCGCGAAACAGCTCGCGGCTCATGCCGGAGGTCGAGGCGAACGAGCCCATCAAGAGAAACATCGGGACGACGGCAAAATTGTAGTCGGTCACCGTGCGCATCGAGGTCTGTCCGACCATCTTCAGCGCCGGACCGCCGCCGACCAGGTAGCCGAAACCCGTGACGCCGACGAGGCCCATCGCCATGCCGACCGGCACGCGCAGGAGCATCAGGGCGAACAGGCTGAGGAAGCCGATGATGGCGACCGCGTCGGTGCTCATCTGCGCTTCACTCCACCGGCTTGATGGCTTGCTGTTCGCGTTCGATCGCTTCCGGATAGAACACAAGCCGATAGGTCCGGATTGCAATCAACAGCACGGCTGACACGTCACCGGCCCACGCAACAGCGAAAAATGGCCAAGTCGGGAGTCTGAGATCGAAGGTGAGGACGTTGTCGCGGTAGGTACTGACAACCTTATCGACCAGCGTATAGGTCTGCACCGTCACCACGAACAGCAGCACCAGCGTCGCGAACACGTCGATCCAGCGCTGATATTTGGGGCCGACATTGGACCAGACCAGGTCGACCGTGATGTGGCCCCCGCGATAACTGCACGCCGCGATCCCCCAGAAGATCAGAATGCCCAGCAGCATGCGTCCGAAATCATACGAGTCGGGGATCGCGATGCTGAACAGATAGCGCAGCAGCACCGAGATAAATGTGTCGGCCGCGACCAGGCCGACAAAGAACGCCGCGATCAGCTCGATCGTGTCGATGAAGCGGTCCATCGCACCACCCGGCACCCAGCCAGGGCCGGCGCCGCCGCCAATCGCGGCTGCTGTTGGTTCGGAGTTGGTCAACGTTTCTCCCCCTACGTGACGACGGCGGCGAGGTTTCGCCGCCGCCTTCCCGCCGTCCCTGACACGCTCGCCGTCAGTACGATGCCTTATATTGGTCGAGCGCTGCCCGCAAATCTTTCAACACCGTGTCGGGGTCGCCCCCGGCCTTGCGCACGCCGTCCGCCCAGGATTTGTAGACGGGCTCCGCGGACGCTTTCCATTCCTTGAGCTGGGCGTCGTTCAACGAGACGATCTCGTGCCCGGGGCTGTCCTTGAGCTTGCTATAGCCGCCCGCTTCGAAATCCGCCCAGGGGTCGGCGAACCGCGCCGCCCAATCATTCGTGCAGTGGTCGTCGATCACTTTTTTCTGCGCCGGCGACATGGCCTGATAAGTCTGCGGATTCATGATCCACTGGAACGTGGTCGTGGCCAACGGAACATCAAGATGATATTTCGAGACCTTGTCGATTCCGAACAGCAGGACGGAGCCCCATGGCGAGGTGGTGGCGTCGGCGACGCCTTTTTCCATGAGATCGCGGATTTCCGACGGCCCCGACGTGACATTGGTGCCTCCGAGCTGAGTCACCCAGGCGGCCATGGTGGCATGCGACGGACGGATCTTCATGCCCTTGATGTCAGCTTGGCAGCACAACCTTCTTGTTGCGCGAATGCAGCCGCAGCGGATCGAGAATGAAGGAGAAGCAGAGCTTCACGTCCTTCATCTCTGCCGGACCATATTTGCGATACCAGGCATCGACGGCACGGATGCCGCCATGCGCCTCGCCGACCAGGAACGGCAGCTCGCCCGCCGAAACGATCGGGAACCGCCCGGGCTGGAAGCCGGGATTGATGTAGGACAGATCGACGATCCCGTCGCGCGTCATGTCGTAATGGTCGGGCGCCTTGCCGAGCTGCTGGGCCGGATAGACGTTCGACTTGATGGTGCCATTCGAGGCTTTTTCGACTGATGCGCCCCACTCCTCCATCGTCTTCTGCAGCGGGTGTGTCGCCGGCACCCAATGCGACAGCTTGAGGGTGAAGGTCTTGTCTTGCGCCGACGCCGGCACGCGTAGCGCCGCCAAGGCGGCGCCGATCAACAACGTGCGTATTTTCATCCAGTTCCTCCCGTCGTTGGCGTCGTAATAGGATGCTTTGTACTGGTCGAGAGCCGCCTTCAGCTCCTTCATGATCGTGTCAGGATCGCCCCCGGCCTTGCGCACATTGTCCGCCCACACCTGGCGCAGCGGCTCGGCCGACTTCTTCCACTCGTCCAGCTGTTCGTTGGTGATCGGTAAACTTCGCGCCCGGGCATCGCTTTCACCTTGGCGATACCGGCATGCTCGAACTCGCCCCACGGATCGGCGAACTTGCCGGCCCATTCGGTGGTGCAGTGGTCGTCGATCACCTTCTTCTGCGCCGGCGACATCTCGTCATAGGTCTTCTGGTTCATTATCCATTGGAACGTGGTCGTCGAAATGGGAGCGTCCATGTCGTACTTGGTGACCTTGTCGACGCCAAGCAGCGGCACGGAGCCCCACGGGAACATCACCGCCTCGGCCACACCCTTTTCCATCACGTCGCGCACTTCCGACGCGCTTGCCTGCACGTTGGTGCCGCCGAGCTGCGTAACCCAGGTGGCAACCGTTGCGTTGGACGGCCGAACCTTCATCCCCTTGATGTCCGCCGGCACCACGATCTTCTTGCTACGTGAGTGCCAGGTCGCCGGGTCGAGAATGAAGGAGAAGCAATATTTCACGTCCTTCATCTCTTTTGGCGCATACTTGCGATACCACGTGTCGATCGCCCGGATGCCGCCGTGCACGTCGCCGACCAGGAACGGAATCTCTCCGGCCGCGATGATGGGAAAACGGCCCGGTTCGTAGCCGGGATTGACGTAGGCGAACTCGACGATGCCGTCGCGCGCCATGTTGTAATGGTCGAACGCCTTGCCGAGCTGCTGGGCGGGAAATACGGTCGACTTGATGGTGCCCCCCGAGGCTTTCTCGACCGAGGCTCCCCACTCTTCCATCGCCTTCTGCAGCGGATGCGTCGCCGGCACCCAATGCGACAGCTTGAGCTGCACGACCTTGTCCTGCGCGGTCGCAGGGACCGCCAATGCAACAAGGGCGGCACCGACCAGAAGCGCGCGGAATTTCATCAAATCCTCCCTATGCGTTTCGACATGCGAACCAAGCTTCAGAACGCTCGGTTTTCGTTGAAGGTACTCGTATCAGACCGGTGGCCAATCCGGCAAGCAATGCGGCATCAGGTCACTTCGAAAAACCGCAGAACCACGCGATCGGGATTGCGTGTCCCGGCACAGAGAAAGACTGAGCGCATGAGCCACGCCAGTTCCGGATCGGAGGTTTCGAACTTGGGCACGGTGCGGAAATAGATCGACGCCTGCTCGACGGCTTCGCCGCGAAACAACCGTTCCATCGCCTCAGGCGGCCCGCGCCGCAGCCCGGACGCTTCGACGTAAACGCGCGCGCCGGTCGGAGCCTCGATCACATAGCGGGCGTGGATCTCGGTGACGCCGTCGCTGCGCCAGACCTGGTAATCGACACCCCCAGGCATGACTTTGCCGTTAAACCGCGGTCCGCCGAACTCCCCGCTCAGGATCGGCACAATGCGACGGATCCCATGCGGGGTCGCGCCGACATCGACCGGTGGGCCGACCGTCGCGCTGAGTTCGCCGAGAAAGCTCAACCCAGGGGTTGCGATCTGGCTCATGGCACGCTTTCCTCCGCTGGCAGCGAGACTACAACCCGACGGCGGCGCTGGCTAACATGCCGCGCCGGGGAAATCCTGGAGGAAACGATGCAACGCGCGAAACCGCCGTTCCGAGCCGACCATGTCGGCAGTCTGTTGCGGCCGCCCGCGCTGAAAGAAGCGCGCGAGAAGCGGGAGAAAGGCGCGATCACGCCTGCGCAACTCAAGGCCATCGAGGATCAGGAGATCAGGCAGGCGATCAGAAAGCAGGAGGAGGTCGGGCTGTCGGCGATCACCGACGGCGAGTTCCGGCGCGCCTATTGGCACTTCGATTTTCTGGAAAACCTGACCGGCTGCGAGGGCTACTGGATGGAACCGCAGACCATCGATGCACGTACCGCCTTCAAGGGCGCAACGCTCAGGCCCTGGATGGTGCGTGTGATCGGCAAGCTCGATTTTCCAACAACCCATCCACACATCGAGCATTTCAAGTTTCTCAAGGCCAACACGTCCCGCACCCCGAAGGCCATGATCCCGTCGGCCAGCATGTTGAACTACCGGGGCGGTCGCAGCGTCGTGAGCGAAAAGGTCTATCCCAACCTCGACAATTACTACGCCGATCTGGCACAGGCCTATGGCAAGGCGATCAAGGCGTTCTACGATGCCGGCTGCCGCTACCTGCAGATCGACGATGTGGCATTTGCGTATTTCTGCGACGGTGACCAGCGTCAGATGCTGCGCGATCGCGGCGATGATCCCGACCGCCAGTTCGATCTCTATCGCGAAGTGTTCAACACGGCCCTCAAGGACAAACCGGCCGACATGGTGATCACGACGCATCTGTGCCGCGGCAATTTCCGCTCGACCTTCGTGGGCACCGGCGGCTACCAGCCGATCGCCGACAAGCTGTTCAATGATCTCGCGGTCGATGGTTATTTCCTCGAGTGGGATACGGACCGGGCTGGCGGGTTCGAGCCGCTGCGTTCGCTGCCCAAGGGCCACAAGATCGTCGTGCTGGGGCTGATCACATCCAAGAGCGGCAAGCTCGAGGACAAGGGTGCGATCGAGCGTCGGATCGAGGAAGCCAGCAAGTATGCGTCGCTCGACCAGCTCTGCCTGTCGCCGCAATGCGGATTTGCGTCGACCGAGGAAGGCAACACGCTCTCCGCAGACGAGCAATGGGCCAAGCTTGCGCGTGTGGTCGAGATTGCCAAAGAAGTGTGGGGGTAATCAGATGTCGATGCCTGTAACCCGCTTCAGACCTCATCCTGAGGAGCCGAGCGTAGCGAGGCGTCTCGAAGGATGGCCAAAGGCGAGGGATTTCGTCTTGGCCATCCTTCGGACCACCGCACCATCGTGCGCGTGCCCTCAGGATGAGGCCCAAAAGATTAGGCATCGATTTGAGAAACGCATTTCAGGACAGCAACAACCATGGCCAAAAGCTTCGCCTCGACCGGCGACCTCACCGAAAAGAAGATCTCATTCAGCGAGATCGGCCCCGGCTTCTACGCTTTCACGGCCGAAGGTGACCCCAACACCGGCGTGATCATCGGCGATGACGGCGTGATGGTGGTGGACGCCCAGGCCACGCCCAAGATGGCCGAGAAGGTGATCGCGCGCATCCGCGCCGTCACCGACAAGCCGATCCGCTACGTGGTGCTCAGCCACTATCATGCGGTGCGTGTGCTCGGCGCATCAGCGTTTCATGCCGATGAGATCATCGCCTCCGAGACCTGTCGCGCGATGATCCACGAGCGCGGGCAGGAGGACTGGGACAGCGAATACCAGCGCTTTCCGCGGCTGTTCCAGTCGCCCGAGACAATCCCCGGCCTGACCTGGCCGAGCCTCACCTTCACGCACAAGATGACGCTCTACCTCGGTCAGCGGCGCGTTGATCTCATCCATCTCGGCCGCGCCCACACCGCCGGCGACATCGTGGCGTGGGTGCCGGACGCCGGCGTCATGTACACCGGCGACATCGTGGAATACCGATCGGCCTGCTACTGCGGGGACTGCCACTTCACCGACTGGCCGGCGACGCTCGATGCCATTGCGGCCTATCGTCCCGACGCGATCGCGCCCGGGCGCGGCGACGCGCTGGTCGGACAGGCAAAAGTGTCGGAGGCGCTCGCGCTCACCCGCGATTTCCTCGACAGCACGTATCGGCCGGTGGCGCAGGTGGCCTCGCGTGGCGGCTCGCTCAAGGAGGCGATGGCGGCGTGCCGCGCCGCCTGCGACGCGAAATTCTCGAACTACGCGATCTACGAACACTGCCTGCCGTTCAACGTCGCCCGCGCCTACGACGAAGCGCTCGGGATCGATACGCCGCGGATCTGGACCGCCGAGCGCGATCAGATCATGTGGAATGCGTTGCAGGGGTGAGCGGCTCCATGGCGCGCTACGAATACAAGCCATTTCCCTACCGCAAGCCGCCCGAGCTCTCGGGCGGGCGCAGCCGGCGCTGGCCGGTGCTGATCGTGGGCGCCGGTCCGATCGGGTTGAGCGCTGCCATCGACCTTGCGCTGCATGGCATCGCTTGCGTGGTGCTCGATGACAACAATGTCGTCTCGCGCGGCTCGCGCGCAATCTGCTGGTCGAAGCGCACGCTCGAGATCTTTGACCGGCTCGGCGTCGGCGAACGCATGGTGAAGAAGGGTGTGACCTGGAAGGTCGGGCGCCTCTACCACCGCGACCACGAGGTCTACACGTTCGACCTCCTCCCGGAGGCCGGCCACAAGAACCCTGCCTTCATCAACCTGCAGCAATATTACGTCGAGCAGTTTCTGGTCGAGCGCTGCATGGAATTCCCGGAGCTGATCGAGCTGCGCTTCAAGAACAAGGTTATCGGCGTCCAACAAGTCGGCGACAGCGTGCGCGCGGATGTCGAAACACCGGACGGGACATATCACATCGAAGGCGAGTATCTGATTGCCTGCGACGGCGCCAAGAGCGCGATCCGCAGCCTGCTCGGCGTCGAATTCAAGAGCCATATTTTTCCCGAGCAGTTCCTGATCACGGACGTGGAAATGAAGGCAGATTTTCCGTCGGAGCGCTGGTTTTGGTTCGAGCCGACCTTCCATAACGGCCAGTCGGCTCTCCTGCACAAGCAACCGGACGACATCTATCGGATCGACCTGCAGCTCCCGCCGGACGCCGATCCCAAGGAGGAGACCAAGCCGGAAAACGTGATCCCCCGGGTCAAGGCCGCGGTCGGCGAGCGGGCATTCGAGATCGACTGGGTTTCGCTCTACACCTTCCAGTGCGGCCGCATCGACCGCTTCCTGCACGGCCGGGTGATTTTCGCCGGCGACAGCGCTCATGTGGTGTCGCCCTTCGGCGCGCGCGGCGGCAATGGCGGCATCCAGGACGTCGACAATCTGGTCTGGAAACTCGCCGCGGTGATCAAGGACGAGGCGGAGGAAGCGCTGCTCGAAACCTACGATGCAGAGCGCGTGCACGGCGCCGACGAGAACATCCGCAATTCGAGCCATTCGACCAATTTCATGACACCGAAGAATTCGTTCGAACACATGCTGCGTGACGAAGTGCTCGGCCTTGCGGAAACCTACCCGTTCGCCCGGCGACTGGTGAACTCGGGCCGGCTCTCCGTGCCCTGCTCGCTTGCGGGGTTTTCGTTGCAGTCGCCCGACGATCCGGCGATGAGCGGGCCGATGGCGCCAGGCTCGGCCTGCCTCGACGCACCGGTACGCGACGCCACGGGCCGATCGTGTTGGTTGCTCGATCATATGGGCGGCGACTTCATGGTCATGAGCTTTGGGACGCCGGCGCCGGTGCGACAGGATATTCGCCAGCTTGTCATCGCATCAGAACCGGTCGCGGGCATAGAAACGCTGTGCGACGAGACCGGCCTGGTGGCGCAGCGTTACGGCGGGCATGCCGGCGCAGCCTATCTGATCCGGCCGGATCAGCACGTGGCCGCACGCTTTGCCCATCCGAGCTCCGACAGGATCGCAACCGCGCTGGCCAGAGCAAGAGCATGTTCCGGAAAAATGGAGACCGGTTTTCCGACATGAACATGCTCCAAATAAAATATTCAGAGGCGGCATGAAGCTTGTCACCGACTGGAATCTGGGCGGCGCCGGCGACGACTTCTATGCCGCCCTGATCGAGGCGCATGCGGGGCTGACCGAGGAGGAGAGCCGCCGGCTCGACCTGCGACTGATCCTGCTGCTGGTGAACCACGTCGGCGACGACGCGGTGATCCGGGAGGCGCTGCTGAGAGCGCGTGAGGGGTTGGGAAAACCGGAGGACTCTGGCAAGCCGTAGGATGGGTTGAGCGGCAGCGAAACCCATCACATCGGGCGATGAACGTGATGGGCTTTAATGTTCAATGCCGCCGACTCCTCGTTACCTTTCGCCAAAGCTACCACCAGGGCCCCGGCCATCACCTGCCCAATCAGCCGGGTAAACACCAAGTTGTATGAATCGATGAAAAGTCGAATATGGCCAGTCTCTCACCCGCTCTACATGACCATGCTTCACTGGGTTGAAATGAATGTAATCGGCATGTCGCGCAAAGTCGTCTTCGTTCCTCACCGTGTGTTCCCAATAGCGCCGTTGCCAGATGCCGCGCTCCCCTCTGTCGGAGCGGCTTGGCGAAACATGTTCGCCCGCCGCAAGACGACGGGAGAATGCAGATTTTATGAGACGCCAACGTAATGCGAAATCAGCATCTGCTTCAGGCAGTGTCCAAATCATATGCAAATGATCGGGTAGCACCACAGCTGCCGCGATTGAAAAAGGATGTCTAGCTCGTGCATAGCGAAATGCCTCGCGCAGCTGATCGACATTGTCTGTGAGAAGCCGTAGCCGGCGTTCAGCCAAATTGACGGTGAAGAAATAACTGCCGCCTGGAATGAAGTTGCGTCGATAGTTTGTCATCGGATGCTTGCGCTGCAAATGATGGGTTTCGCTTCGCTCAACCCATCCTACGAACCACATGAAATGCCCTAGCAGCTCAATGAAAATTGCGCCCCTTCGGCATGACGTCGACGTGGAGATCGTGGGCCGGCCCCGGCTTGCGCTTGAGCATGGTCACCAGTGCGTCGCCATCGCGCGGGTGGCGGAAACGATCGGCGTTGTCGCGCCGGATGAGATCGGCGTGGGCCAGCGTCTCGACGAGCGGCGTCGCTTGCGTGAGAGCACGCAGCAGGAACGACATGTCCTCGATCTGATGGGCGATGATGTGGATGACGCCCTGCTCGTTCTGCAATTCGCCGGTCACACCGATAAGCCGCGCGCCGAGCACGATCGGTCGGTAGATCTCGAAGGCGCGCAGCCACACGATGGTGTTGGCGATGCCGGTCTCGTCCTCCAGCGTCATGAAGATCGCCTTGGCATCACCTGGCCGCTGGCGCACCAGCACGAGGCCGGCGACCGTGACGATGCGGCCGGGAGATATGCTGGGCAATTGCTCGTGGCGCAGAATTCCGCGCGCGGCGAGTTCGAAACGTACGAAGGCGAGCGGATGCGCCTTGAGCGACAGATGCAGGTGGCGATAGTCCTCGATCACATGCTCGCCCGGACGCATGGGCGGCAGCGCAACGTCGGGCTCGAGCTCATCCATGTGCACGCGCGCAAGCAGCGGCAGATCATCCTTGTCGCCGCTGCGCTGGAGTGCCCGCACCGCCCATAACGCGTCACGCCGATCGAGGCCGAGCGAACAGAATGCGTCGGCGCGCGCGAGTTTTTCCAAGGTCGCGGGCGGCAATCGCGTGCGCAGCCAAAGGTCGCGCACGGAATCGAAGCCTTCCCCGCGCACGGTTTCGATCTTGCGTCCGTGCTCTTCCGAAAGACCGCTGATTTCACGAAAGCCGAGCCGGATCGCATGGGTTGATCGCACATCGCGCTTCATGTCCGCATGGCGCGGATGCAGCCGCTGGCAGGCCGCCTCCCCCGGCTCGAGCGTCGAATCCCAGCCGGAGCAATTCACATCCACGGGCCGCACCTCAACCCCGTGCTCCTGGGCATCGCGCACGATCTGGGCGGTCGCATAAAAACCCATCGGCTGGCTGTTGAGCAGCGCCGCCGCAAATACATCGGGATAGAAACATTTGATCCAGGACGACGCATAAACCAGATTGGCGAAGCTCGCCGCGTGGCTTTCGGGAAAACCGTATTCGCCAAAGCCTTCGATCTGGCTGAAGCAGCGCGCCGCAAAATCGTGCGCATAGCCGCGCGCCGTCATCCCATCGATGAACTTCTTGCGGAACGTATCGATGGTGCCGACGCGCTTGAACGTCGCCATGGCGCGGCGCAGTCGATCGGCTTCGGCGGGGGCGAATTTCGCCGCCACGATCGCGATACGCATGACGTGCTCCTGGAACAACGGCACGCCGAGCGTCTTGTGCAGCACCTGTTGCAACTCATCGGGTTCGCCATGTTCGGGCGCCGGCGATGGAAATTCGACTTTCTCAAGTCCCTGCCGACGCCGCAGATAAGGATGCACCATGTCGCCCTGGATCGGGCCCGGCCGCACGATCGCGACTTCGATGACGAGATCGTAGAATTTTGCCGGCCGCAGCCGCGGCAGCATCGACATCTGGGCGCGACTTTCGATCTGGAACACCCCGATGGTGTCGGCGCGCTGGATCATGCGGTAGACCGAAGGGTCTTCGTCCTGGATGTTGAAGAGATCGCGTTCAACGCCGTATTGCGCCCGCAAAAAATCGAAACCGCGGCGCAGACACGACAACATGCCCAGCCCGAGCACATCGACTTTGAGAATATTGAGATCGTTGAGGTCGTCCTTGTCCCATTCGACGAAGGTGCGATCCTCCATGGCGGCGTTCTCGATCGGCATCACTTCGTCGAGCCGGCTGCGCGTGATGACAAATCCGCCGACATGCTGGGAGAGGTGACGGGGGAAACCCAGCAGTTCCTGGGTCAGCGCAAGCACCTGGGCGATGCGCGGATCAGATGGATCGATGCCGGCGCGACGCGCCTCTTTCCGGCTGACGCCTTCCATCGACCAACCCCAGAGCGTCGAGGCAAGCGCGCCGACGGTATCTTCCGAGAGCCCGAAAACTTTGCCGACCTCGCGAATGGCGCTGCGGCCGCGGTAGCAGATCACGGTGGCCGCGATGCCGCAGCGGTCACGGGAATAGCGTCCATAGATATATTGAATGACATCCTCGCGCCGCTCGTGCTCGAAATCGACGTCGATGTCGGGTGGCTCGCGCCGTTCGGCCGAGACGAAACGCTCGAACAGCAGATCGACCTTTTCGGGATCAACCTCGGTGACGCCGAGGCAAAAGCAAATAACCGAATTCGCCGCCGAGCCGCGTCCCTGGCAGAGGATGCCCTTTGACTTTGAGAACTGCACGATGTCATGCACGGTCAGAAAATACGGGGCGTAGTTGAGTTCGGCGGTAACCGCGAGCTCGTGATCGAGCGCACGGCGAACCTTTTGGCTCATGCCGTGAGGGTAACGCGTGCGTGCGCCCTCCTCGACGAAGGCAACCAGCGCTTCCTGCGGCGTGGCATAACCCTGACGGGTCTCGTCGGGATATTCGTATTTGAGCTGATCGAGCGAGAACTTGCAGCGTTCGAAAAAACGCAGCGTTTGCGCAACGGCATGCGGGGCGGCGCGAAACAGCCGCGCCATTTCGCTCGGTGCCTTCAGATGCCGTTCCGCATTGGCTTCGAGCCGGCGCCCGGCCGCCGTCAGGGTCACGTGCTCGCGGATGCAGGTGATCACGTCCTGCAGCGCGCGCCGTTCAGGCACATGATAGAGCACGTCGTTGATCGCGATCAGCGGCACATGGGCGTCGGCCGCAATGTGGGCGAGCCGCGCGAGACGGCGGCCATCGTCGCCGCGATAAAGCAGGCTGGCGGCGAGCCAGACCGACTGGCGCGAGGAGGCCTCTTCCAACCGCGCCAGCAATGCGGCGAGCTTCGCTGCCTCGATGCGCGCGGGCGGCAGCACGATGAGATTGAGGCCCTGGATGTAATCGAGCAGATCCGGCAATCCGAGAATGCAGTCGCCTTTCTCGGCGCGGCGCTTGCCCAAGGTCAGGAGACGCGTCAGCCGGCCCCAGCCGGCGCGATCCTGCGGATAGGCGAGAATGTCCGGGGTGTCGTCGGAAAAGACGAGACGCGCACCGACCACGATCGGAAGCCCCATCTCTTTGGCCTTGGTGTGGGCGCGCACCACGCCGGCGACCGAATTGCGGTCGGCGATACCGAGACCCGAGAGCCCGAGCCGCTTGGCGCAGTCGACCAGCTCTTCCGCATGCGAGGCACCGCGCAGGAAAGAAAAGTTGGTGGTGACGGCGAGTTCGGCGTAGGCGGACATGATTTACTCACGCAAACAACCCGTGCAGGAACCAGCGCGGCTGCGCCGTTTCGCGCCCGTAAAGTCCCTCGCGATAGAGCCAAGCACGCGCGCCCTGGCGGCTTTCCACCCGGAAATAATCGCGGGTGAGTACGTGGCCCTGCTGGTCGCGCCACCATTCCATGGCAATGCGTTCCGGCCCCTCCGCCCGGGCGACCTCGTGCAACACATGACGCCAGCGAAAGCGCACCGGCGGACCGTCCGGCACCTCGGCCACCGCTTCAATCATTTCCGGCCGATCGAACAAGCGGATCGGCCGCGGCGGGATGAGACTTTCGTAGTCTTCTGCCCTCCCCTGAGTTGGTTGACTTTTGCCGCCCTCATCCTTCGAGACGCGCGGCCCTTGCGGGCCGCGCTCCTCAGGACGAGGCCCAAAAGATTGACGCGGGACGTGCGCCGGCACGGCCGCGACAGCGAACTCTGGAATATGGGTGTCCTGCGGCACGAGCCGCGTCACGCGCCGCAAGCCGAAGCGCGCACCCAGGCGATCGATCAAATGCGCAAGATCTGCGTCCCGATCGGGCGCAGCAAAACCGGTCTGCGCTGGATCGAAACGCTCGGTCACCAGGGCCGAGAGCCGCAGCATGTCGAAGCCGAAGCCGGGGTCGCAGGCATCGCCCAGCACGGCTAACCGATCAGCGAACAGGCGGCGCACGCGTGCCGGATCGCGCACCGGCGCGCTGGTGCCAAGCTCGATGCGGTGCACCTTGCCGTCGGCCCGGAACAGCGCGACCTGGAGGAGTCGCGCGCCTTCGCCGCGCCGCTCCAAGAGCCGATCAAGATCGCGCGCGAGCTGCTCGATAGTGCCGAGCACGTCGGCCTCGAGTGCGATCGGCTCGGGAAAGCGACGCTCCGCCAGCGCGGCCGGAACCGGCAAGCGCGGCTGGATCGGCTCGTCCTCGCGGCCCAGCGCCTGGTCGATGCGGCGGATGAGATCGATCCCGAAGCGGGCGGTAAGGGGCGCGCGCGGGCGCTCCAACACGTCGCCGATGTGTTTGAGCCCGACCTGCGCCAGCGCATCGACGATTTCCGGCGCGAGCCGGAGTGCGGCCAGCGGCAACGGGGCGAGCGTCGCGCGCATCCCCGCGCGCGGCACAAGACACATCTCTCTCGCATCAAAACGCGCCACCGCCCAGGCGCAGCCGAGGGTATCGGCGACCGCGACACGCGTCGCCAACCCTTGCGCGGCGAGCCTCGCCACAAGATCGTGGCAGAGCGCTTTCTCGCCGCCGAACAGATGCGCGCAGCCGGTAATGTCGAACGCGAGGCCGTCCAGCGGCGCGAGGCCGACCAGCGGCGTGTAGCGGTCGCACCAGTCGGCAATTGCTTCCAGCAGACGCTTGTCTGCATTCGGATCAGCGTGTTGCACGGCAAGCGCGGGATACATGGCGCGCGCATCGGCGAGCGCCATGCCGGTCTTGAGCCGAAGGCGCGCCGCAGCGTCGTTCAACGCCGTGATGCGTAGCGCCGATTTGATCGGAGCAACAACAACGAGTGGAGCATCAGCCGGCGCGGGCGAGACGCGCGCGATCCGATCGGTCGCGAGCCGCCTCAGCCACACTGACAGATAGCGCCGGGTGGAAGACGCATTCATGGTGATCCCAGACGATGAGCCACCGGCCGCTGGCACCGCGCCGGTTCTTGGTGAGTGAAAGCGCGAAGGTGGTGCGGCCGAGGCCGCCAAACTGATCTGGGGCGCCGGGCATAGCGGCTACCTGCCAGCGCGTCGCCGCTGCACTCGCCGCCGGCGACGGCCGCGCCCGCAACAGCAAACCAAAGCCAGCGCTCTCACGGGCGGTGAGCGAGAGCCGGCGCGTGGCCGTTCCCTCGTCGAGGGTGCGATCGTCCGGCACCTCGCCGATCACAGTCGCAACCGCACGACTGCGCAGCGCCTCCTCCATCGCCCAAAGGACATCGATGGCGCGCGGCACCGTGAGCAGCACCAGGCGATCAAGCGCAAGGCCGTTGAGCGCGAGCCCCGGACCGTAGGGCGCACCGGTTTCCATGCGGGCGAAATCGGTCTCAACCCACAGCACCGACCCGCGCCTCAATGCCGCGAGCGCGACCGCAAAGCCCTGCGCGGCGCCGGCATGGATCGGCAAGGCCGGCGCCAGTTCATGCACGGCCGCAAACGCAAGCCCGCCGCCGAGCGCCGTGTCGATGGCGGGGATGCCCAGGGGGAGCGAAGGCTCCGCACCGGTCAGCGCCGGAATATCGGCCTCGATCTGCGCGACCTGATGCCGGAGCCGGTCCAACGCCTCGGCCCTGACGGGTTGCATGGCTCACCCTGTTCCTGCGTATGTTCGCTATTTGTTCTATTGATTCCGCAAGCGCATCGGGGAGTCAAGCACATCAGAATTCATTTGAAATTTCATATGCTTAATCAATCATCTAGGCTGCCGGACCGGCTCCCGCGCGACAGCCTACGAACGACTCCCTTTATCGCGCCAGCTCCCTTCGTCTCCCTTTTTCCCGTCATCTATGGTCAAACCGAGCAGCCGGCCGCTCGTCCCTCACCCGGGATGATCGAAGCGAGTTCCGGCCGCGAATTCCCCGATTGCGCTTCCATCCGTGTTTGCCAAGGAGCCGACCGCTTGATGTCCGATCCAACCCAGGCCGCGATCGCACGGATGCTGCGCCCGCGCTCAATCGCCATTGCGGGCGCTTCGCCAACGCCCGGTTCGCTCGGCGGCAGCGTACTTGCCAACCTGGAGCGCTTCGGATTCACCGGCGAGATCCATCTGATCAATCCCAATCGCGCCGAGATCGATGGTCGGCCATGTTTGAAATCCACCGCCGATCTGCCGGACGGCGTCGATTGCACCGTGCTGGCGATTCCGCGCGCCGGCGTGATCGAGGCCATGAAGGGCTGCGCGGCGCGCAAAGTCGGCGGCGTGGTCATCTTCTCGGCCGGATTTGCCGAGGCCGGCCCGCATGGCCGCGCCCAGCAGGACGAACTCGCGCGTATCGCGCATGCGGCCGGCATGGCGATGGAAGGACCGAACTGCCTCGGCTTCGTCAATTGCGTTGACGGCGTGCCGCTCACTTTCGGCGTCGTCGACAAGCCTGCGCCGATCGCCGGCCGCCGCGCCATCGGCATCGTGTCGCAGAGCGGTGCCATGGCGACCGTGATCCGGGCAGCGCTCAACGCCCACGACATCCCGTTTTCGTTCACCGTGTCGAGCGGCAACGAGGCGGTGAATGGTCTCGAGGACTTCCTCGAGTTCCTGATCGAGGATGCCGCCACCAGCGTCATCGTCATGGTGGTCGAGCAGTTCCGCACACCGGCGCGTTTCCTGACGCTTGCGCGGCGTGCACGCGAGCTGGGCAAGCCGATCGTCATGCAACATCCCGGGCGCAGCATCGCTGCAAAAGCCTCGGCGAAGACCCATACCGGCGCCATGAGCGGCGACTACGAGGTTATGCGCACGCTCGTGACCAATGCCGGTGTGCTGCTGGTCGATACGCTGGAGGAGCTGATCGATCTCGGCGAAATCCTGATCCGCTGGCCGAGTGCTACCGACCGCCGGCGCCGCCGCGCTGACCGAGTCCGGCGCCCACAAGGGCATGATGCTTGATTTCTGCGAGACCGTCGGCCTCCCGCTGCCGGAGCCATCACCGGCCACCAAAGAGATCATCGGATCGATCGCGCCCGATCTGATCCTGCCGACCAACCCGGTCGATCTGACCGCCCAATCGCTGATCGACCCGGACCTCTACCGCAAGACCATGGCGCCACTCCTCGCCGACGAGCGCTACGGCAGCCTGGTGCTGGCGATCATTCTCAGCAGTGCCGTGCTCAACCCGCGCAAGCTGAAGCACGTTATTGACGCGCTGCATGAGCTCAAGCCGCAGAAGCCGGTGATGCTTGCCATGCTGGGCGAGGACGTAGCGGTCCCGGCCGACATGATCGCCGAATTACGCGCGCTCTCCGTGCCGTTCTTCCGCTCGCCGGAGCGGGCACTGCGGGCACTGGCGCGGGTGACCGAGTTCGCCGGCCGCCATCCGGCTGCGTCCGATAGGGCCGCGCCACCGCCCAACAAGAAACTGCCGGCCGGCACTATTCCTGAATACCTGTCGAAGCAGTTCCTGGCGGATGCGGGCATTGCGGTTCCCAACGGCGCATTCGTCACCAATCTCGCGGACGCCAAGGCGGCAGCGCGGCGCATCGGCTATCCGGTTGCCCTCAAGGCGCAGGCGGCGGCGCTCGCCCACAAGAGCGATGCTGGCGGCGTGGTGCTGCGACTTGATGACGACGCAGCGCTCGCGACCGGCTGGGAGAAGCTCAACGCCGATGTCGCCGCGGCGCGCCCGGGACTTCGGCTCGACGGCGTGCTGGTCGAGATCCATGGCAAGGCCCGGCGTCGAACTCATCCTCGGCGCGCGCAACGATGCTGACTGGGGCCCGGTGCTTGTGATCGGGCTTGGCGGCGTGTTTGCCGAGGCCTTGCACGACGTGCGCATCCTGCCGCCGGATCTGGACCCGGCGGCGATCGCCGATGAGTTGATGCGGCTCAAAGGTGCGGCACTGCTGCGGGACTTTCGCGGCACGCCAGCGCGCGATGTGCTGGCTGTCGCCCAAATGGCGGCGAAACTTGGGGCGTTCGTGCGGGCGCACCCGGAAGTCACCGAGATCGACGTTAATCCGGTCATGGTCTACGCGCAGGGCGAAGGCGCCGTTGCGCTCGATGCGCTGATCGTGACGCGCTGAGTTCAGCGCGCTGGAGCGGGATGATTTTGCTTGAATCATCATCCCGCTCTATCCTTTTGTTTGAGCGTGTCCTTTTCGCAAAACCGGTGTCCACTTTTGCGGGACACGCTCTATCCTTTTGTTTGAGCGTGTCCCCTTCGCAAAACCGGTGTCCACTTTTGCGGGACACGCTCTAAACGCCGAGCCGCGTGCGCGCCGCGTTCATCATGTTGCGGTCGAGCTGCAGGATCGGATGGGTGCGGATCGCCGCAATATTGCGGAAGAAGCGCCCAATCGGCTGACCATGCTTGACTGACGCCGTGGTTCCGGCGGTACGGAAGATCAGTTCCAACGCCTCCCAGGCGAGGTTGATCGCCTGCAAGCCGATCAACGACAGCCGCTGCTCGAGCGCGAGATCGAACACGGCGCGGCCATCGGCTTCTGCCCGCACGCAGTCCATATATTCCTCGCCTTGGCGGATCAGCGCGGCGTCGGCGGTGACTATCAAGGAAAGCGCCTTGCCATAGTGGTAGTGGTATTCGGGATCCTTGTCGCGCTCGGCAAACGGCGGCAGAGGCGACTTTTTGGTGTGCAGCAGTTCCTCGAACAGATCGAGCGCGCCGCGCGCGGCGCCAACCGCAACCGCTGCGCCTTCGCCGATCAGGAACGCCCCGATCCGGCCGAAGTACATCGGGTTGTCGTAGATGCGCGGGCCGGGAAGGGTTACGCTGGTGAGGAGGCCATGCGCTCTGAGCGCCGCGGTTCGCTTTGCCGGTACGAACAGGTCTTTCACGACCACGCTTTTCGAACCTGTGCCCTGCATGCCCATGACGTGCCAGTCCTCGAGTGTCGAGAACTGGTCACGATCGAGCATGATGAGGATAGCCGGGACCGGATGCGGGGTCGGCGATTGCACGACCGCCATGGTGACGAAGTGCGTCGACAGATCGATACCGGAGGCCGAAACCCAAGAGCCGGTGACGCGATAGCCGCCCTCGACCGGTACCGCGACGCCAGGCGGGTTGAAGCCGGCCGGACAGCGGAACTCGCCGGCTGCCCCATATACGTCGCGCTGCCCTTCCTCGGAGAAAAACGCCAGGATGATTGGATGGCCAGCGGTGAGCGAGAGCACCCAGCCGGTCTCCGAGCACCCGCGGGAGATTTCCATCATCACTTTGTAGAAGGTCGGGATGTCGAACTCGTAGCCGCCGAACCGGCGCGGCTGCACGATGCGATAGAAGCCCGCGCGAATAAGCTCAGCGTTGATGTCTTCGGGAACGTTGCCGCTGGCCTCGCATTCGGCCTGGCGCGCCCGCAGCGTCGGGATCATCTTGCTGGCGCGCGCGATCATGTCCTCGGGCGTCAGATCAGGCTCGGGCGGCGCGACCTCGGATATTCGGGTGGAGGCCAAGGTCAACGCCACGATGATGCCTCCACTCCCATAAGGCCGCTTCGTTCCGCCCAATCGACGCGGCATTGCAGATCGTGACCGCGTGGCATGTTCCAGAGATACCAATTTCTCATACGTCGTTCGTCCACATCATGACTTCGCCCAGAGCTGTTTTGTCGCAACGTCGGCTCCCTCGGCAAGTGCAGCTAGTTTTGCCCACGCAAGCTGTGGATGAATTCGGCCACCGAGCCCACAGTCGGTTCCGGCAATGACGTTCTCGCGCCCGACGACGCTCG
Organism: uncultured Alphaproteobacteria bacterium; assembly: GCA_963833605.1. Lineage (GTDB taxonomy): Bacteria > Pseudomonadota > Alphaproteobacteria > Rhizobiales > Xanthobacteraceae > JAFAXD01. Next base: position 83,085 of record CAWHYZ010000014.1, on the reverse strand, counting down.
CGTATTGGATGAGGCGATCCGCGATCACTTCCGGATGCTCCAACACATTGGTCGCGTGGCTCACCACGCCGGGGATGAGGATTTTGCCCTCCGGCAGTTTGGCAACGTCGCGCCATACCTTCCATTCGTGCTCATGGCGCACATTACCGGCCTCTACGGAGTAGGCCTGCGCCTTCACCTTGATTAACAGGTCGACCACGTCCTTGAGCGGAACATCGCTCTTGTGGGGACCATGCCAGCTGCCCCAGCAAATGTGGAAGCGAACCCGATCTTCTGGAATGTCTTTGAGCGCGTGGTTGACCGCCTCGACCTGAAACTCCGCCCATTTCCGGTACCCGGCCGTATCGCCCTTGAGGGAGAACCACCAATCATAGATATCGACCAGCGCAGGATCATCAATCTGAACAATGAAGCCTGCATCAACGATCGCCTTGTATTCATCGTGCATCGCTTCGGCCAGCGCCCACGTGTAATCTTCCTGTCTCTGGTAATGCGCGTTTGGTAGGATCTGCAGTGTCGCAGGGGATACGGACGGGATAAACGCCTCTTCGACACGCGCGCCACTCATGGCGTTCTTCAGGTTATCGGTGTCGCGTTTGATGAGTGCGTGGCCCCGGTACTGAACCGGCCCAGTGCAAACGAGCCCAAACAGGCGGCTTGCGCTGCTGCCGGCGCTTTGGCCGACCACCCATTCCGCCGTCTTCGGCGTAGAACTGGGCAAATTCCTTGCGCTCCTGACTGCCGAACGTCCACGCCGCGCGGCCTTTCTCCAATTGAGATTGTTTGACCTCGAAGCCCGCAAGGCGATCATAAATGTATGACCACCATGCTCCGTAATCCACGGCCCGGCGCATGGCCTTCCCGAACTCGCCGTCATTGACGATGTCGATGCCGGCGTCGGCCTGCTGACCGACGACCTCGGCGACCGCCGATTTCAGCCGGGGCAAAAGCACATTGTCAGGCGCGTCCTGCTGATAAAGTTCGATGAGGTCCTTGGGACGCGGAAGGCTGCCAACGTGCGTCGTCAGAATGCGGTGGACGCTGCGCTTCATATCGGTTTCCTCCCTTGCAGGCGATGACGCAAAAGTTTCTTGGTCCGTACGCTTCGTCGAGCTCACTCCGCCGACACTGCGCTGGCGATCGGCAGCTTCAGCAATTGCGCGGCGTTGCGCCAGAACACGGCTTCGCGCTGCGGCTCCGGCAGGTTCAGATTCTTGATCAGCTGGATGGCGCGCGGCTTGAGTGAGGTGAGCGGCGGCGCATCGCTGCCGTAGAGAACGTGCTCGGGGCCCAGCGTATCGACCACCAGCCGCGCCGCCGGCAAATGATAGGTGACGGTGTCGACATAGATCTTCCTGAGATAATGACTGGGCGCGTGCTTGATCTTCATCGGCGCGTAGGAGCCAAGGAAGAACGCCTCTTCCTGCAGCTCATACGCATAATCCATGCGCCCGATCACCTCGCAGATGCCGCCACCGCCGTGGGATGACACCAGTTTCACGCGCGGGAAATCCTCCAGAATCCCGCGCACGATCAGACGGCCCAACGCCAGGCAGAGGTCGAACGGGCGTCCGATGCTGGAGGCCAGCCGATATTCGTTCATCCGCTCTTCGCCGAAACCCACGTGCGGCGGATGGATCATCACCGGCACGTCGAGGTCCTGCACCAGTTCCCAGAACGGGCGGGCCTCGTCGTCGTCCGGATAATGGCCCTTGTGACTCGAGTGAATGAAGATGCCTTTGAGGCCGAGTTCGCGGATTGCGCGCTCGGCCTCCTTCACAAAGGCCGGACCGCCGCACGGGAGGATGGTGGCAAATCCGTAGATGACGCCTGGGTACTTTTGCTGGATCGTAATCGCGTAGTCGGTCCATTTCTGCACGGCCGCGAGTTCCTCGCTCGCGTGCTTGCCGCGCAGGTAGTGCGCCGCGTTGGTCACGACGCTGATGTCGATGCTGTTTTTGTAGTGTGCTTCAAGAAAATTCTCGATCACCATCGGGCAGCGATCCCCCCAGGATGGGCCGCTTTTGCCATCGAAGGTCTGGGCGTCGGCGGCCGCCTCCTCGGGCGTGTAGACGTGCGCGTGCCAGTCGATGATCACCGGGAACTACCTGTTGCGTTCGAGGGGCGGGATTACGCCGCGTAGCGGGGAAACAATCGTAGCGCATTCTCGCGTCGGATAGCCCTGATGTCCGCCGGCGTCAGCGGAAACTTGGCGAGCCGGTCCGCGATGACGGTGGTCGAGCCGAACGGCGCGTCGGAGCCGTAGAACAGCTGGCTCGGCGGAATGATGTTCAACACCGCCGCCATGCCGCCGGGATTTATCGCGACGCTGGCGATGTCGTAGTACTGCCGCTTGACCATGGCTTCGAACCCGTCAGGCAGCCGCTGCTGCATTTGCTCCGGCGTGAAGTTGCGCGCCGGCGCCGTGAAGCGCTGCACGATCATCGGCATGGTCCCGCCGCCGTGGGAGAAGATGAATTTGATGTCCGGGAAACGCGCAAAGGTTCCGCCGAAAGCCAGGCTGGTGATGGTGCGCGTCGTGTCGGTAGGAAAATCGATGGTCGGCGCGTCGACGCCCTCGATCGCCATGCCGCAGCAGGACATGGTCGGATGGACGAACACGGCGACCTTGCGGCGATTGAGCTCCTCGAATACCGGCGCGAACGACGGATCCCCAAGGGGCTTGCCGGCATAGCTCGTGAGCAACCCGATGCCGTCGAGCTTGAGCGTATCGAGCGCATAGGCGATCTCGCGCATGCTGCCCTCGGTGTCCGGTAAGGGAACGCCGCGAACATGCCGAAGCGGCCGGGAAAATCGCGCGCCATGCCGGCACCGAACTCGTTGCACTCGCGCGCCCATGTGCGCGCCTCCTCGCCATTGTTCCACCAGATGCCGGGACTGGTCATGGATACGATCGCGGTGCGAACGTTGGCTTTATCCATCTGCTCGAGCGCGGTCTTGGGCGACCAGCTCGTGTACGCGGTCGCCGGAAGTGTCCGCGTGTCGGCCATGATGCGCTGCAGGTTGGCGCTGACATAGCGTGGCGGATAGATGTGATGGTGGGTGTCGATGATCCATTCGTTGCTCTGCGCCAGGGCGTAGCGCAAGCCGACCGCCGAAACCCCGGCGCCGGACAGGATGGCCAGCATATGCCGGCGCGACGGACCCTCATGGGTATGCGAACCACAATGATGCATGGCGTTGCTCCCAACCTTTTTGATCTTATCGTTGCCGGAGCAGTCTGCGAGCAAAGGTAAGGCCGGTCAACGCATGAACCGGAATGCCAGCGTGGCTTTCTCAGGCTTGCGCACGCCACGTCCACATTCGCTTCCAGATCCGGGCCAGGAAGCCGGCCACACCGGTCGGCATCAGATACATGAAGGCGATCAGAAATGACCCATAAACTGCCCAGGTCGCGGCTTTGGAAATCTGATCGGCGAAGTTCGGGATGAACTGAATAAAGAATGCCCCGAAAACGGCACCGGAAATCGAAGCGACCCCGCCGATCACGCTACCGACCAGGAATCCGAGCGATAGAAAGATCGAAAAGCTGTCCGGCGAGACGAACTGCGCCACCAGGGCGCCGAGCGCGCCGGCGATGCCCGTATACATGGCGCTCACCCCGAAGGTCAGCGACTTGTAGAGCGAGATGTTGATGCCCATGCTGGCGGCGGCGATCGGGTGGTCGCGGATCGCGATGATCGCGGTCCCGGTATTGCCGCGCAGCAGGTTGCGGGCGAGAACGAACAACACGACCGCGAACAGAAGCGCGAGCAAATAGAGCCACTGATCCCACGCCAGCGGCAACCCGAACGGCGCCTTGAAGCCCGGTACATAAGTGCCCTGCACGCCGCCGGTCCATGGATCGAGGAGGCGGAATTTCAACAGCTGCGGGGTCGCCACCGCCAGCGCGAAGGTCGACAGCGCGAGATAATGCCCTTCGAGCCGCAACGCCGGCAGCCCGAACAGAAAGCCCACCAACAGGCAGATGGCGCCGGCGATCGGGATCGTCGCCCAATACGGGATGCCGGTGCGTTCCAGCAGAATTGCGGTCGTGTAGGCACCGATGGCGTAGAACGCGCCGTGGCCAAGCGAGATCTGGCCGTTGTAGCCGGTGAGGATGTTGAGGCCCAGGAGCGCGATCGAGTAGATCACCACCATGGTGAACTGCAGCAGCCGATAGCTGCTGACGACGAACGGCAGGAGGCAGGCGACCACCAGCAGCGCGATGATCGCCGCAACGCGCAGGGCGCGAACGCCCGCGTCGGTTGACGCCTTGGGGATCGTCGACGACAGGTCTCCTTGGGCGAGCGCCATGGTCAGACCCGGGTCATGACGGTGTAACCGAACAGGCCCGCCGGACGCGTGACCAGCACGACGATGATGATGACGAGCGCGACCGAGAGCTTGAGCTCGGTGCCCACCACATAGGCGCCGGCGAGATTCTCGACCACGCCGACGATGAAGCCCCCGGCGGCCGCGCCCCACGGATTGTTGATGCCGCCGAGCAGGGCGGCCGCAAAGCCGTAAAGCAAAATGCCGGCCATCATGTTGGGCTCGATGTAGACGACCGGCGCCGCCATGATGGCCGCGATCGCCCCGATCGCACCGGCGAGCCCCCAGCCGAGCGCCAGCATCCAGCCCACCCGAATGCCGACCAGGCGGCTCGCATCCGGGTTCTGGGCGGCCGCTCGCATCGCCAGACCGAGCGGCGTGAAACGAAAGAACAGGTAGATCAGCAGCAAGGTCACCAGAGTCACGGCGATCATGCCGATCTCGTGCGCCGACAGGTAGCGATTGCCGAGACCCGGTGGAAACGGGCTTGGAAAGGCCTGCACATTGTAAGTGAACAGCCAACCCGCCAGGCTGTTGATGATGAAGAGAAGGCCGAGAAAGACGACGACCACTGCCAACACCGGCGCCTGCTCAAACGGCCGGATGATGATGCGCTCGATTGCGACGCCGGTCACGAACGCGAACGCGAGCGCCAGCACGAACGCAGCCCAATAGGGAAAGCCGGCTTGCACCAATATCAGCGCCACATAGGCGGAGAACATGCCCTGTTCGCCCTGGGCGAAATTGATGTGATGGGTTGCCTGATAGATCATCACCAAAGCGAGCCCGATGCTGGCGTAGATGCCGCCATTGGCGAGCCCGGACAGGAACTGATGCAGGAAAGCTTCCATCACGCCCTCCCAAACGCGCCCCGCCTCACCTCTTCCGGCTTGCGGAGAGAGGTAAGAGAGGAGAGGCCGTGCCCGCTCACATCCGATCTCCTAGTATCCCAGATAGGCCCGCCGCACCGCCGCGTTGTCGCTCACGATCGATGCAGGACCCTCCATCACCACACGGCCGGTTTCCAACAGGTAGACGTGGGTCGCAAGCGCGAGCGCCATACTGGCGTTCTGCTCGACCAGCAGCATGCTCACGTTCTCTTCCTCGTTGATGCGACGCAGGATGCGGAAGATTTCCTGCACCACGAGGGGCGCGAGCCCGAACGATGGCTCGTCCAGCAGCAGAAGCTTGGGCCGCAGCATCAGGGCCCGCGCGATCGCAAGCATCTGCTGCTCGCCGCCCGACAGCGTGCCGGCCTGTTGTTGGGCGCGTTCCGCAAGCCGCGGGAAATAGGTGTACGCCCGCGCGAAATCCTGCTCGACCGCGCCGCGATCGCGCCGCGTATAGGCGCCGAGCGTCAGGTTTTCCTCGACTGTGAGGTGGACGAACGTGCCGCGCCCGTCCGGCACATGCGCGATGCCGAGGCGCACGATATCTTCGGTCTGCCAGGCTTCGATGCGACGGCCTTCGAACAGGATTGCCCCGGAGTTGCGCACCTTCATGTTGCAGATCGCACGCAGCAGCGTGGTCTTGCCGGCGCCATTGGCGCCAAGCAGCGTGGTGATGCCGCCTGGAGCCACGACGAGATCGAGCCCATGGATCACCGGCGTCTGCCCATAGGCGACGCCAAGCCCGCGCAATTCAAGCAAAGCGGTCATGCCGCGGTGCCCAGATAGGCGCGGATCACGTCCGGATTGGCCTGCACCTCCTTGGGCACGCCTTCCGCGATCTTACGGCCGAAATCGAGTGCCACGACCTTATCGGACACGCGCATGACCAAGTTCATGTGATGCTCGACCAGGAGGAGGGTGAGCCCGAGCCGCTCGCGGATCATCAAAATGAGCGCGCGCAGATGATCGACCTCGTCGTGGTTGAGGCCGCCGGCCGGCTCATCGAGCAGCAGCAAGGTCGGCTCGCCGGCAAGCGCGCGGGCGAGCTCGACGCGCTTGCGCGTCCCGAACGACAATTCGTCGACGCTCAGCGCGGCCACCTGCTCCAACCCGAGCATCGCGATGAGCCCGTCAATCCGCCGCGCCAGCGCGCGTTCCTCCCGCTGCACCGGCGGCAGGCGCAACGCATCGGACAGAAAGCCCGCGTGGGTGCGGCAATGAGCGCCGACCACAATGTTGCGACGAACCGACATGGTGCGAAACAGCGCGAGGTTCTGGAATGTGCGGCCGATACCCAGTGCGGCGATGCGATGACGCGGCACATTCAGTAATGGTCGGCCCATGAATGTGACATCGCCCCCGTCCGGCGTGTAGAGCCCGCTCAGGCAATTGAACAGCGTGGTTTTGCCGGCCCCGTTCGGCCCGATCAGACCGCAGATTTCACCGCGTCCGATATCGAACGTCACGCGATCGAGGGCGATGATGCCGCCGAAGCGCAGGGAGAGGTCGCGGATGCGGAGCAGGTCTTCACTCACTGCCCAGCCCCCGCATCCGCGCCATCGTCCCCCGCCGGGTCACAAGCTGCCGGACAACAGATCGCCGAAGCGAACCCACTGCTTACCGTTCCAGCGCATCATCTGCATGTTTTCGATCGGGAAATAGTCGGTCGGGCTGGTGTGCATCTTGATGCCCGGCAGCATCATCGGCAACTGCAGATCCTTGATGTTAGCCGCCTGCTTCATGATGTTCTCGCGCGAAAGATCAATGCCAGCCTGCTTGAGCGCCTGCACAATCGCCATCGCGCTGTTGTAGGAATTGACGTAGTTCTGGTCGCGCGGGTCGGACTCCGGCATGTATTTCGCCATCCAGGCCTTCCATTCCTTCATGTCTGGATCATTGTCCCAGCCCGGATCAGCCGGGTCCTTCACATAGACCGACGACATCAGCCCGACCGCCTTCTCGACGCCGGCGGGCTCCAGGACGGTCGAGATCCAGATCGACACGTTGGTGATGTAGAACATCGGCTTCCACCCGATGTCGTAGACCTTGCGGATCGCCTGGGCGGCGAATTTCGGCGTCGCGATCAGGATCAGCGCATCGGCGCCCGAAGCCTGCAGGCTCACGACCTGCGAATCCACGGTCGCGTCGGTGAATTCGTAGGTCGCTTCCTTGACCATATCGGCATATTTTTCGCCCAGCACGTCCTTGACCCCGAGCACATAGTCGCGCCCGAAATCGTCGTTCTGGTAGAGCATCGCAATCTTGGCATTCGGCTTCTCCTTGAGGATCTGCCGCGCGTAGATGCGGGCTTCGGCGCGAAACGTTGCCTGAATGCCGCCGATGGTCCAGGGGAATTCCTTGTAGTTGCCGAACTTTGACGCCCCCGACGCGATGTAGAGCTGGGGAACCTTGTTGCTGTTCAGATAACGCTGGATCGCCGTGTTGGTGGCGGTGCCAATCGAAGAAAAGATGAACGCCACGCCGTCCTGTTCGACCAGCCTGCGAGTCTGTTCCACCGTGCGCGGCGGCGCATAGCCATCGTCGAGACTGATCAGGTTGATCTTGCGGCCGTTCACCCCACCCTGATCGTTGAGCATCTTGAAATAGGCAACCTCGCCTTTGCCCAGGGTCGAGTACGCGGTCACCGGCCCCGTATAGGGCATGGTCTGCCCGATCTTGATTTCAGTGTCGGTCACCCCGGGTGCGTTCTGCGCCGATGCGGGCAGGCAGAGCGCGCCTGCGGAAAGGACAAGCAAGAGCCTCAATTTGTTGCGCATGCGGCTTCCTCCCAATCGTTGTAACGTTTGCTCAAGCAATCGCATTTTTTTCGAGCTCGCCGCTATCCCGTTTGCGGGAAACGCTAGCCGTTCGGCCAAACCCGGCGGGCCACGTCGCCGACGAGCCGCAGCTTGGCTTCTTCCTGCGGCATGGTCATGGTGTCGGCATATTCGCCCGAGGCAAAACCGCATTGCGGGCTGAGCGCGAGCCGCTCCAATGGGACGATCTTCGCAGCCTCGCGAATACGCGCCTCGACTGCGGCAGAATCTTCAAGCTTGCCGTCCTTGGTGGTGATGAGCCCGAGCACCACGACGGTGTCGGGCCGTACGTGCTTGAGCGACGAGAAGTCGCCGGCTCGCGGACTGTCGTATTCGAGCAGCAGGGTGTCGTAGTTGGTGAGCCGCGGATAGAGCCGATCCGCGATCGTCTCGTAGCCGCCATGCGCGAGCCAGCGCCCGCGCGGTGCGTTACCGCGACAGAGATGGATCGCACGCGTTACTCCGCTGATGCCGTCGAACACGGAGTTGTCGATCTCGGCATCCTCGATCAGTTCCTTGTCCATGTCGTGCCCCCAGGACTCGAACGCCGCCCTGATCTTCGGGTCGGTGTGCCACTGGGCGTAGTTGGGCGCGTCCATGTGGATGTAGGTGCAGCCGGCCTCGATCAGCTTCTTGACCACATCGCGGATGTAGTCGCGCATGGCGAGGAGAAACTCGCGCGCTGTCGGATAGGCGTCGCGCGAGTGCTTGGGATCCCACGCCACCCGATGCCAGCTCGGCGCCGGGAACGTGTACTTGGCCTGCGCCTTGCGGGTGTGCGCTTTGAGAAACGGAAACTCTTCAGCAACGATATCGCGCTTGACCCCGACCTTGTCGACCACGATCGAACGCCGCGCCTTGGTCCGGTCTTCCGGCAGGGTCAGGCCGCCGAACGAGCCGTCCGGATTCTTCCACAGCCCGGTCCATTCCGCATCGGTGACCAAGGTCTTGAAGCCGGTGAGCGGGCCGAGTTCGGCATCGCGCACGCCGATGGTGGCGATGAAGCTCATGCGGCGGAACTCGCCGTCGGTGACGGCGTCCATCCCGGCGGCCTCCTGCAGCGTGATCGCCTCGGTGATGGCGCGATCCTCGGCGGCGCGCGCCTCGCCGGCACTGAGCCGGCCTTCGCGCGCGGCCTTGCGGGCTTCCTGAAGATAAGGTGGGCGCAACAGGCTCCCGATCACGTCCGCACGCGCAATTTTCGTCACGTTCCCCCCTTCGTTCTCGCTGCTCGACCGCCCTCACGGCAGACGATATCATAGCCGCCCCTGCTCTCAATACGTCTCCCAGGACTCCATGCCCGTGCAACAAGTCGCCGAGAAGATCAACTATCCGCTGCCCGTTCCTGAACCCGGCCTGACGCCCGCCAAGATCATCGAACGCGCCTGTGCGCTCACGCCGGCGATCCGTGCCGCACAGGACGAGGATGATGCGCGCGGGTGCCATTCGCCGGCGATGGACCAGGAGTTCCGCAAGGCTGGGTTCTATCGCATCCTGCAGCCGAAACTGTTCGGTGGCTATGAATTCGACTATCCGACCTTCTACCGCACCATGCTACAGGTTGCGCGTGGCAACCCTGGCGTGGCTTGGTGTTTGGCGCTCGGCGCGACCCATGGCTCGCTGATCGCCTCGCACTGGCCCGAGCAGGCACAGTACGAGCTGTTCGGATCGACCGGCGATTTTATTGCGCCGCATCGGGTCGGTGCCATCACCAGCACCTGTGAGCGCACGGACGGCGGTTACGTCGTGGACGGCACCTGGAACTACTGCTCGGGCATTCCCTATGCGACCCATTTCGTGGGCAACGTCGTCATGCGCGAAAACGGCGCGGCGCGCGCCCTCATCTTTGTGGTGCCGCGCTCGCAGCTTGTCATGCTTGACGACTGGGGCGGTGATCTGACGCTCGGCATGCGCGCCAGCGGCTCCAATAGCGTGAAGATCGACAAGGCCTTCGTCCCTGAGCACATGGTGATCCCTGCTAGGCCCGCACTGTGGTCGAACGAGCCCATGGACGAGGGCACCCACGGCACCCGGCTGCATCGCAATCCCATGTATCTCGGCCGCTTCATCGGCCCCTATCACATGTCGCTGGTGATGCCGGTCCTCGGTGCGGCGCGCGCGGCCCTCGATGAGTTCGAGGAGAACGTCGTCACGCGGCCGACCTATCATCCGCCGATCATGCCGCGCCGCGAGCATTTCGACACTCAGCGGCCATTTGGCTATGCGATGATGCTGACCGACTCGGCCGAAGCGCTGCTGATGACGGCCGCCGAGACCTATATGCAATATTGCCGGCGCTGGGGTGCTGACCGCACGCCGATCTCGCTCGAAGACAACGTACGCCTCTACGGCATTGTGCAAACCGCCGGCCGGCTCGCCAGCGAAGCGGTCGAGCATCTCTTCCACAACGCGAGCTCAGCCGCCGGCAAGCGCGGCCAGCGGCTGGAACGCTATTTCCGCGACGTTGCCATGTATCGCCAGCACATGTCGGCGCAGTATCTCAACATCGCATCCGGCATCGGGCGGGTGCATCTCGGCCTGCCGTTCGGCTGGGGCGGGCTGTAGCGGGCGGCAACCCGGATGGCGCGAAGCGCAATCCGGGTCCCCGGATGTTGCTGACGCTCCATCGGGGCTAGGTATCAGGACATTAGCAAATGAAAATTAGCCGGCTGCGCACGACCCTTGTCGAGTTTCCCTACCCCAGACCCATGGGGCTCGCGGCAAACTTTGTCTTGCGGACCGGTGGCTGCGTACTGGTGTTTCTCGAGTTCGGACCAGGGCGCGGTCGGCGAAGGGCTTGCCTATACATTCAATGCGGATCGCATCAAGCTGATCGACGACATGGTGCAAAGCCTGGCCCCGATAATCATCGGGCTCGATCCGCATCTCTCGGGCAGTTTTCTCACCCGCGCGGCCGCATCCGTGCGCAGCGTTGGCGAATCGGGCCTTGCCACGATTGCGATCAGCGCCATCGACCAGGCACTGTGGGATCTTCGTGCGAAGCTCGCCAACACCAATGTCGCCGGTCTGATCGGTGCCTACCGCACCACGATGCCGGTCTATAACAGCAGCGACTACTGGATCACGCGCTCGCTCGATGAGATCCAGCATGCGGCGGCCGACCACAAGCAGCGCGGGTTTCGTGGGCTCAAGCTGCGGCTGACCGGCCAAATCGCCGACGATGTTGCACGGGCCAAAGCCGTGCGCGAAGTCGTCGGGTCGGATTTTTCCGTGCTGGGCGATCTCAACCAGCGCTCGACCGTGCCGCATGCGATCCGCCTCGGCCACGCGCTCGAAGAATTCAACCTGACCTGGTTCGAGGAGCCGGTGCCCTACCACGATCATGCCGGCGAGGCGGTGATAACCGCTGCGCTCGACACGCCGGTAGCGAGCGGAGAATCGGTTTACGGCAGCCGCGGGATTCTCGACATGCTACGCGTGCGCGCGTCCGATATCGTGATGCCGGACCTGATGCGCGTCGGCGGCCCGACCGAGTTCATGAAGGCTGCCGCCTTTGCCGAGGCCTACGGGACGCCTGCATCCAACCACTGCTTCACCGAGATGAGCATGCAGCTGCTCGCGGCGATCCCAAACTTCATCGTGCTCGAGTACATGCCGTGGCTGGAGCCGGTCTATGCGGAGCGTCTCAAGCTTGATGCCCAGGGCCAGGCGATCGTGCCGGAGGGCCCGGGCTGGGGTTTTGCATTCGATCAGGCCGCGATCAAGAAGTACGCATTCGCACGCTGACGTACGCGCTGTTTTTGCGCTACGCCGGATAGAGCCCCGCGGACCGGGCACGCAGTTTCATCAGCGTCACCATCAGGTCGAGCATCGGCGTCTTGACGTTGAGCATCTTTCCAAACTCGGCCGGCACCGTGAACATGGCGTCGATCTCGAGCGCCCGCCCGCGCTCCAGGTCCTGCACGATACTGGGCTTGTGCGCCGACGCCCCGGCAAACGCCTTGTCCACGTCAAGCGCAACCTCACAGCCAAGGGCGCGCGCAATGGCGGCGGCTTCGCTCGCGATCGTGCGGACCGTGGCAACGCAGGCCGGCTCGGCAAAGACGGCCCCGAGCGTGGCCTGGCCCAGAAAGGTTAGCGGGTTCGCCGACATGTTGGCCAACAACTTGGTCCAGATGTCGTCGCGGATGCGCGCGCTCACCTCCGCTTTGGCGCCGCTCGCATTGATCAGTTCGGCGAGCGCGACCACACGCGCGGTCTTTTCGCCGCTCGGCTCGCCCACGACGATGCCCATCCGCCCGCTGACGCAGCGAATGACACCGGGCCGTGACACGGTGTTGGACGAATAGAGCACGCCGCCAAGCACACGCTGCGGACCGATCGCCTGCCACAGCGCATCACCCGGGTCGAGCAGCGGGAGCCGGCGGCCTTCGAAAGGCCCGCCGTGGGCGTAGAAATACCACCACGGAATTCCGTTCATGGCAAACACGACCGGCGTATCGGGGCCAAGCAACGGACGGATACGCGCCGCCACCTCGGGCAATGCGGGCGCCTTGACGGCGACAATCACTGCGTCCTGTGGTCCGAGCTCGCTGGGATCCTCAGCCGCCTGCACGCGCGCGCTGAGTACGCGATCCGGCAGTTCGAGGGTCAGGCCATCCTTCTGGATGGCAGCGAGATGCTCGCCGCGTGCCACGACCGACACCTCGTTGCCGGCGGTTTGCAGGCGTGCCGCGAGGTGTCCGCCGATCGCGCCGGCGCCAAAGATGCAAATCTTCATGACGCCAAGATATCGGGCAAGCCGATCGGGCAATCAAGCCGCGATGCGGTTGCGGCTGCGCTGTGCCTTGTAGAAGGCGTCCCAGAACTCGAGCCGGGCGAGATTGCGGATCGGGACTGGCCTGACCACGTCGCCGAGCTCCATCGTCATCTGCGTTGTCGGCTCAAAGGGCGGCCAGTGCGGCAGGCCAGCCGCATTCGGATTGCCGGTGCGAGCGAAATTGAGCCAGTAGGATGAGATCGCGTCCGCCAGCACCGCATCCGCTTCCGTCCACGGCCAGTCGCGTACGCCGAACGTGCGGAAGATGTAGGGAATCTCGCTGCCGTGAAACGCCCCGAATTTATCGGAAGCATTTTCATCGTAATCCGCTTTGGCGGGGATCGGCGGCACGCGCGTGAACTCGTAGAAATAGACCGACGATATGCCGGTGCGCGACTGCAGGCGCGCCCAACAAAAATTCTGCCAATAGAAATTGCGATAGCTGAAGGCGGTGCGGCTCGCGTCGCGCGCCTGGCCATCGCTCCCGGCCGGATAAAGCGCAAGGAATCGATCGGCCTCCTCGCCGTGGTCGGCGCGCGCCTGCGCCTCGAACGCATGCAGACTGCCGACATGCGGCATGGTGGCGCCCTCATTGGCGACGACGCCAAGCAATAGCGGTACGTCGTTCTGCCCGCCCTGCGCGAACAGATCGAAGGCACTTCGCGGCAGCACGTGGCCGTCGACGATCGGCCAGTTGGTGTCGAACACGCCGCGGGCCGCATCGGACGGATCGTTGTTGGGGCCCGATCCGGTGCCGCCGCGCCGATGCGTGAGCTGGATTTCGCGCGCCGGGCGCGCGCGCAGATCAGCAATCGATCTGGCGCCGAGCGCGTGCGCAAGATCGAGGCCGGTGCGCTCCGCTGCTTTGAGTGACTGGATCGAGTCGCCGGTGTTGCAGCTCTCGGCCACCGGACCAAACAGAGCCCCGCTTTGGCCGATGACACGGTGAAACAATCCCTTGGCCAGCGGCGAAGCCATCAACAGGGAGCCGCTGATCGAACCGGCGGACTGGCCGAAGATGGTGACGCAGTCGGGGTCACCACCGAATGCCATGATGTTGCGCTTGACCCATTGCAGGGCCGCGATCTGATCAAGCAGGCCGTAGTTGCCGGAGAACCCGGACTCCCTGGTGAGCTCGGGATGCGCCAGGAAGCCCAACCGGCCAAGCCGATAGTTCACCGTGACGATCACCGCGCCGCGACTCGCCAGATATTCGCCGTTGAACAACGGGAGTGCACCAGAGCCGACATAGAACGCACCGCCGTGGAACCAGACCATCACGGGGAGCTTCGCATCAGTCGCGGCGCCAGGCGTCCAGACATTCAGGAACAGGCAGTCCTCGCTCTCCGGTTCCGGTCCGAAATAACCGATGGAGGTTTCGCGGCGGGACGGCTGCACGCAACGCGGACCAAATGCGTCGGCGCGGCGCAAATCCGCCCCGGACTGCACGGGTTGCGGAGGACGCCAGCGCAAATCGCCGACCGGTGCCAGGGCGTAGGGAATGCCCTTGAAGGCTGCGACGCCGTCCGGGCAGGCAATTCCGGATAGCTTTCCATTGTCGATCTCGACGATCGGGTCGATCAGCGGCACGGTGTTTCTCCCTGCTATGAGGCGCACTCAGACAAACGCGCAATAACTCTGGGCCTCATCCCGAGGAGCCTTGGCCCGCAGGGACAAGGCGTCTCGAAGGATGGCCAAGGGAACGCTCTCATCCGTGGCCATCCTTCGAGCCGCACGCGCGCTGACGCGCGCGTGCTCCTCAGGATGAGGTCTGAAAAGGTGCGCCGTTCCAGGTCTGCAACAGCAGACGGTTTTGGGCGGTTTTCTGTCCCAGCCCCGTGGGACAGCAGAACAAGGTAAACACGAGCTTGCAGTGATCATCATCCTACCACGTGCGGCGGATTTGCAGTTCCTGTCATCATCAGGCTCTCGCCGGCTCTCGAAGGAACCTCAAACCCGCCGCATCAATTTAGTCAGGCGACGCGATAGCGCGCAATCACCGCTTCATCCACGACCAACCCCAGGCCCGGGCCGCCAGGCACGCGCATGTATCCGTTGGTGGCATTCACCTGATCGCCAAACGGGCTTGCCTCGAGATCGCAATAGAACCGTTCGACGATATGTCGGCTCGGCCAGGCTGGCGCAAATGTGGATGGTCGCGACCAGCCCCGGCCCGAAATAGGGCGAGTGCGGCGCGAGTGCGACACCGTGATCATCGGCGAGCCCGATAATGCGCTTCATTTCCGTAATGCCGCCAATCTTGGTGACGCTTGGCTGCACGAAATCGACCTTGGCCACGTCCATCAGCTCGAGGATCTCGACCCAGGTCCCGGCATTTTCACCGGCTGCGATCGCCACCCCGGCTGCGCGTACGCGCGCAAGCGCCGCATAATCGTCCGGCGGCCACACCGGCTCTTCGAGCCAAAGGAGATGGTAGGGGGCGAACGAGGTTCGCCATGGCCAGCGCATCCTCGGCGGTCCATGGGCAGTTGGTGTCGACCATGAGCGGGATGTCCGCGCCGATGGCGCGGCGCGCGGCCGCGACTTCGCCGACCGTGATCTCATGCAGCTTGATGCGGCGGTAGCCGCGTTCGACCGCGCGGCCGGCGTTGCGGGCGACGAGTTCAGCGTCCCCGTAACGCAGCAGGCTCGCATAGGCCGGGATGCGTTCGATTGCGGGGGCGCCGAGCATGCGGTGGAGCGGCTCACCGGCAACCTTTCCGGCGATATCCCAGAGCGCAATATCGAGGCCGGATAGCGCGAACGACACCGGGCCGTTGCGGCCGTAATTGTGGAGCTTGCGCGCGAGGTCACCCATGAGAGCCGCGATGTCGGCGGGATCACGCCCGACCATCAGCGGAGCTACCATCTTGGCAAGCGCAGTGTGGGTGGCAACGCAGCCGCCAAAGCCGAAGGCCTCGCCCCAGCCGACGATGCCATCGCTCGTTTCCACCTTGACCAGCAGCGTGTCCATGTTGCGCCATGGCACCGCGTCCGCCTTCGGCACGGGACCCGCCGCGGTCATAGGGAACGCTGATCAGGATCGGTTCGACGCTGGTGATTTTCATGCAAGATCGCCGCTTGATGGATTTCGGAAGGACGATGGGTTTGGGTAGGACGATGGGTTTCGCTACGCTCAACCCATCCTACCAGTTTGGCGCTGCTGTAGGATGGGTTGAGCTCTTGCGAAAGCCATCGCATCCGGGATTGGAAACGCCGCATGAAGATCACCAACCTCCGCACCGGCGTCGTGCATTTTCCATTTGACCCGCCGATCGATGGCGGTGCGTTGCAACTGCGCTCGGCCGATTGCGTGCTGGTGCTTCTCGAGACCGACGCCGGCCTAGTCGGCGAAGGGCTGGTATTCGCCCTCAACAATCAACGTCTCGTGGTCATCCATGAGATGGTGCTCAGTCTCGCGCCGTTGGTGATTGGGCTCGACCCGGAACTGGGCGGAAGCTTCTCGGCACGCGCCTTCCGGGAGGTCGGGTTTCTCGGCCACACCGGCGTCTCGGTCATCGGCATTGCCGGGGTCGATAACGCGCTCTGGGACCTGCGCGGCAAGGCGGCTGGCCTCAACGTCGCGCGCCTGATCGGCGCCTGCACCACCGCGGTGCCGGCCTATCACAGCGGCGGACTGTGGATCGGCCGCACCATCGACGAGCTCCAGCGCGAGGCTGCCGGCTTCGTGGCGCAAGGCTGGCGTGCCATGAAAATGCGCATCGGTAAGCCGCGCGCAGAGGACGACGTAGCGCGCGTGCGAGCGGTGCGCGAAGCGATCGGGCCCGACATCGGCTTGATGGTCGATTCCAACCAGCAGCTCAATGTAGCGCGCGCGATCCGACTCGGCCGCATGCTGGAGGAATTCAACCTGACCTGGTTCGAGGAGCCGATCCCCTATCACGACCACGCCGGCGAGGCCGAGATCGCCGCAGCGCTCGACATGCCGGTGGCGAGCGGCGAGACCGAATATACGAGCCGCGGCATGTTCGAGATGTTGCGCCAGCGCTCGGCCGACATTTTGATGCCCGATCTGCAACGCATGGGCGGACCGACCGAGTTTCTCAAAGCCGCGCACATCGCCGAAGCATTTAACATTCCGGTTTCCTCGCACTTGTTTCCGGAGATGAACCTCGCACTGCTGGCGGCGGTTCCGAACGCGATCTATCTCGAATACATGCCGTGGTGCGAGCCGGCCTATCGCGAGCGGATCGCGCTTGATGCGCAGGGTCGCGCCGTCGTGCCGGACCGCCCCGGCTGGGGGTTTGGATTTGATGCGGCGGCGATCAGAAGCTTCGCGGAATAGATCCCCTACAAGGCAATTCGTTTCACGCTGCGCACATCCGTCCCCGTCGCCCGGATGCGCGCAACCGCTTCAGGCAGCGGCTCGATCACGACCGCCATGTGAAAAGCATTCGCGTGCACAATCGTCCCGTGATCAACAACAATCGCCACATGGCCCTTCCAAAACATCAGATCGCCGCGCCGGAGATTTGAAAATCCAGGAGCAGGCTCGACCGAGGCTCCTAGCGCCACCTCCTGCATGTCGCTGTCGCGCGGGCAACCGAGGCCAGCGGCAGTGAGCGCGACCTGTACCAAGCCCGAGCAATCGATCCCAAGGCTGGTCTTGCCACCCCACAGATAGGGCGTGCCGACAAAGCGCTCGGCGACGGCCACGAAGTCGCGCTCCTGCGCGCCGAGCGACGCGAGATGCCGTGACGGCACAAAGCCGTTGGCGAGTACCGCAAAATCGGCCTCAAGCCGCTGCACGGCGAGACGCGCACCGAGCGGCAATCCTTCGAACGGCGGCTGTTTGATCATGGGTGTGGGAAACACCAGCGTGCGCAACGCCGCGACCTTGTGAGTCGGGGCCGGCCCTGGTTCGCCCAGCGCGTTCGACGGCAGCCATCCCACATAGCCGTCGCTCACAAGCTGGCCCCAGCACCAGCCCTCATCGGTTTGTTCGTAGACGGCCACGCGCTCACCGCGCAGGGCCTCGGTAACAAACGGCGCATCCGGCGCTGGCACGCCGCGCACCGGCGCCTGCGCATCGAGAACTTCGCGCTCGACGCCATCGACAAAGCGGGCGGCGGCGACCTTGCCTTCGAGGTAGCGCGCCGCGATATCGGCCCGCACCGCCGTCACGCGCGGATCGTAGCGCTCAGCCATAGCGTTTGCATAAGTGCGCGTAGAGGGCGCGTGCCACCTGGCATTCGCCGCCTTCCGGCCGTCCGGGTTTTGCGGTTGCGGTCCAGGCGTAGATATCGAAGTGCAGCCACGCCTTGGCGGCGCTCACGAAACGCGACAGGAACAGCGCACAGGTGATCGAGCCCGCAAAGCCGCTGGTCGAGACGTTGCTGGTGTCGGCGACCTTGGAGTTGAGCATCGTGAGGTACGGTGACCACAGCGGCAAGCGCCAGAATGGATCGTTTTCCTCTGCGCCGATGCGCAGCAGTTCGGCCGCCAACCCCTCGTCGTTGGCGTAGAACGCCGGCAGCTCGGGCCCCAGCGCAACGCGCGCGGCGCCAGTCAGGGTACCCATGTCGACCAGGAAGTCGGGCGCTTCCTCGTCAGCGAGGGCCAGCGCGTCGGCGAGGACCAGCCGGCCCTCGGCATCGGTGTTGCCGACCTCGACCGTGATGCCTTTGCGCGACAGGTAAACGTCGAGCGGGCGAAACGCCGAACCCGAGATCGCGTTCTCGACCGCCGGAATCAAGACGCGCAGTCGCAGCTTGAGCCCGCGGCTCATGATCATGTGGGCCAACGCCAACACAGTCGCAGCGCCGCCCATGTCCTTCTTCATCATCAGCATGCCGCTCGACGGCTTGATGTCGAGCCCGCCGGAGTCGAAGCACACGCCTTTGCCGACGAGCGTCACTCTGGGATGGGCCGGATCACCCCAGGTGAGATCGATCAACCGCGGCGCCAGCGCCGATGCGCGACCGACCGCATGGATCAGCGGAAAATTCTCGCGCAACAGATCATCGCCGACGAACGACCGCACGCGGGCGTCATGCCGGCGCGCCAACGCGCGCGCAGCGTTCTCAAGCTCCGCCGGCCCCATGTCGTTGGTCGGGGTGTTGATGAGATCGCGCGCCAGGAACACCGCCTCGACGATGCGCGTGAGATCGCTGCCGTCGACGCCGGCCGGGAGTTCGAGCGTGACGTTCCTGTCCTCGGGCTTGCGATAGCGCGCGAAGCTGTAGGTGCCGAGCGCAAACGCGAGTGCCGCGATGCGTGCGTCGAGGGCATTCACAAACCGGTAGGTCCCGGACGGCAGCAGGCCCGGCAAGCGGCCTGGCGCGAACGAGTTACGCGCAGGCGCATCGGGTGTATCGATGCCGAACAGCACTCCGGCAAGATTGGGCGCGCCGTCGTTACCAGGCAAAAGCAGATGGCGGCCGGGCTTGGGTTCAAAGCCGGCTGCGCGTGCAAACGCGCGCGCCCTTGGATCGAGGCCGCCCTGTTCCTCGCCAAAAGACTTGGCGTCGACGAAATAGATTGGAACCGCGCCGCTGCCCGGCGCGCGAAAGGCAGGATGCATCGACTGAACAGGTCCGCTCACTGGGATTGTGGCGGCCCTGCTAGCATGCCGATGCACAAGGGTACAGGTGTGCCCGAGCTATGCGGGCATCCAGATCGTCGACGGGTAGATCAAGAGCGCGGCAGCCGACAGGGCAATGCCGTAAGGAACTCCGGCGCCGCATTGGTGCAGCCGTGCGACCGACTCGTGTCGAGCCAGCCAACCGGGAAGCGGCATGAACCGGAAGACAAGTAGTCCGACAGTCAGGACGCCGCCCAGCAGCGCGCCGACGAGCACGTAATCGAACAGCCGGTCGAACCCCAACCAGAGCGCCGTGGCGGCCGCGAGCTTGGCGTCCCCGCCGCCAACCAAGCCGCGCGTGAACAGGGCGAAGCCCACCGCAAGCACCAGCAGCCCGGCCACCAGATGCCAGAGAATGCCTTGCAAAGGGAGGCCGCAGATCAAGGCAAGCGCCAGGAATCCCGCGGTCAGCGCCAGCGAGATCCGGTTGGAGATCGTCATGGTCAGCAGATCGCTCGAGGCCGCAAAGGCCATAAGCCCTGGAAACAGCAGCAGTCTAGCGACATCGACAAGCATCGCGCATCGCCGCTTTAGCGGCCGGCCTTGAGCACGTCGGTCATGTTGGAGAACGCGTTCTTGAGCTGGCCGCTCAGTGTGTTGAGAACGGCGATAATGGCGACCGAAATGCCCGCAGCGACCAACCCATACTCGACTGCGGTCGCGCCCAATTCGTCACGGGCAAAGCGTTGCAGCAGACTCTTCATGACGCACTCCTCACGCGCAGCCTTCGGCTCCGCGCGACATTAACCTAGAGGGCGTTGCGTTGTGGTTAAGCGGCGGGCGGGAACGCTGAGCGCGTGTAAGCGCTCAGCTGCAGTGGTTAACGAGGACCTATCGGGCGTCGGGCCGGGATAGTCGTGCGGACGGAGGCGTGCGCCATGCGGGCAATTTCGACCCCCACCCCGGCCCTTCGCGCAACCCCTCCCCACAAGGGGGAGCGTAACTGCATCGGCCTTCGCCGCATCACCCGATCGGCAATTCGGTCGTCGACTTGATTTTTTCCATCGCAAACCGCGATGTCACGTTCTTGAGCGGTACGGTCGCGATCAGGCGCTTATAGAACGCGTCGTAGCCTGGAATGTCTGAAACGACCACACGCAGCATGTAATCGACGTTGCCAGCCATACGGTAGAACTCCATGACCTCGGGCAGCGCAGATACTACGTCCGCGAAGCGCTTGAGCCATTCTTCCGAGTGATCGCCCGTCTCGATCGACACGAACACGGTGACACCAAGACCGAGCTTGTCCTGGTCGACAACCGCCACGCGCCGTTGGATGACACCCTCGGCCTCCAGCCGCTGGATGCGCTTCCAGCACGGGGTCGACGAGAGACCTACCCGATTGCCGATCTCGGCCACCGAGAGCGAGGCATCCTTTTGCAGAACCGCGAGAATTTTTCGGTCAATGGCGTCCATGGCTATCTCGGCAGGTTCAAAACCTATCGCACAATGGCGATTCGCTAGAACGATATTCCCATATACCCCGGTTCAGTGCGAGAACATAGAAGATTATTTCACGTCCACCCGTCACTGGCCGGGTTTGTCCCGGCCATCCACGTCATTTCGCTGGGCGGCTGCCGCCTTCGGAGAGCCGGCGACAAGCGCGGGCATGACAAAACCTGAGCTAGCCGAAACTCTGTAAAAATGCCTCGACCTCGGCGCGCGTCGGAACCGTAGCACTGCCGCCGAAGCGGGTGCACTTGAGGCCTGCGGTGGCGGCAGCGAACCGCAGCGCGTCCTCGATCGGGCGGCCTTCGACCAGGGCCAGCGCGAACGCACCGTGAAACACGTCGCCGGCCGCGAGGCTGTCGACCGCGGTGATCTTGAACACCGGCATCGCAAAAACCTTGCCGCCCTCGCTCCAGATCACATCGCCTGGTCCGTTGGTCGTTGCGACGAACCGGCCGGTCGCCCGGGCGAGGCGAGCCACCGCAGCCGCGAGGTCGTCACTGCCGACGGTCTGGCGCAGACACTCGCTCGAGAAGATCACGTGGGTTGCGGTCGACAGCAGCGGATCGTCGGGTGTGGTCGCTTTGTCTGCATCGAGCACGACCGGAATGCCGCGCGCGAGCGCCGCCTCCCCGACCGGGCGCGCAAACACCGCCATGCGGTTATCAATCAATACGCCGTCGACGTGGGCGACGAGCTCGACACCGTTGAGCGGAAGCGCCGCGCTCAATTGGGCGCCGCGATGGGTGACGATCGAGCGCTCGCCGCGCGCGTTGACGAAAATCGCCGACAGCGGCGACGACGTACCGGGCACGCGTATGTGGCCGCTGGTGTCGACGCCTTCGCGCGCCAGGTTGGCGAGGATGCGGTCGCCGGCCATATCATCACCGACCGGTCCCGCGTAGCTCGCTTGCCCGCCCAGGCGCGCGATCGTGATCGCCGCATTAGCGGCGTTGCCACCGCCGATCGCCATGAACTCGGTAGCTTCGACCTTGCCGTCCGGCGGCGGAAACTCCTCCACCCGAAAGACTTCATCAAGCACGACGATGCCGGCGCACAGAATGCGCTTGCGCTCATGCCGCAACGTCGCCCTCCAGCCAGGCGCGGATGATGTGATGGGCGATCGCGAAAGGCGGCGGCGTGGTCAGGCCGGCGGGATGCCGCCGCGATAGCATTGCGGCCGCCTCATCGCGGGGGAACCAGCGCGCATCCTCGAGCTCGCTGTGGTCGACCTTGATCTCGTTCGCCAAGGCCAGGGCATGGCAACCGATCATGAGCGACATCGGGAATGGCCACGGTTGGGACGCGAAATATTTCACCGTCCCGCACGGAATGCCGGCTTCCTCCAGGGTTTCCCGCCGCACCGCCTGTTCGATCGTTTCTCCCGGCTCGACAAAGCCCGCGAGGCACGACCACATGCCGGCTCCAAAGCGTCGCTGGCGGCCGAGCAGGCAGCGGTCGCCGTCGATCGCCAGCATGATCACCACCGGATCGGTGCGCGGGAAGTGCTGGGCCTTGCAGCCGGGACAGTCGCGCCGCCAGCCGGCGTCGCTCGTGCGTGTCGGCGCACCGCAATTGGCGCAGAAATGATGGCGCGCATGCCACGTGAGCATCGCCTTCGCTTCTGCGAGCGCCGCCACGTGCTCGGGCGCAACAAGCCCCTGGATCGCGATCGAGCGCAGGTCGATGACCAGAAAATCCGGATGGTCCTTGAGCGCTTCAGCGGCTGTTTGATCGATGGCGAGCCCATAGCGCGGAGCGCCGTCCGCGAGGCCAAGAAACACGCTCTCGCGCACGGGCGCGAGCGCGCGCGCGGCGCTGAGCCCGAACAGCGCTTGCGGCTCGCTCGCCCTGCGCAGCACGACCAGTTCGCCGCCGATCACGTACGCACCGGCTTCGGCGTCGCCCGCGGCGAGCGAACCGTCGGCGCGGCGATCGGCGGCGCGGTCGAGAGGATTCGCAATGAAACCGAGCAGCGGCCTCGGTCTGACGTCGGACATGCAGAGTCTCCGGGCGGGGCGGAAACTCGCATGCCGGTTGCGGCGGCGCAACGGCAGTAGCGAAGGCTACAATCCGAGCTCGTGGCGGACCGCGGTAACGAAGCGATCGAGTTCGCCCGGCTCGTAGGCAAGCGCCGGCACGGCGCCCCACACCGGTTTCGGCCAGGCCGCATCGGTGCGGCGCCGCGCCACGACATGGACGTGCAGCTGCGGCACGACATTACCGATGGCGGCAATGTTGAGCTTGTCGCAGCGTGTGAGCGCTTTCAGCACCCGCGCGAGCCGCGATATCTCGCCGAACAGTTGGCTTTGGCCCGCCTCGTCAAGATCGATGATTTCGATCGCACCTGGTTGGCGCGGGACCAGCACCAGCCATGGGTAGTTGGCGTCCAGGCTGACCAGCACGCGCGACAGCGCAAGGTCGCCGACCGCGACCGTGTCGTTCGCGAGCCGCGGATGCAATTCCCAATGTGGCGACACGGTTGTGATCATGTGGCGATTCGCATTCTATCGACGCTTGCATTCCGTGGGCGGCCCGCTGATATAGGGGCGGGAGGTTGGCGGTGGACGAGCCACTCGCCAACCGGGTCAGGTCCGGAAGGAAGCAGCCCTAACGAGCTCCGGTTCGGGTCGCTCGTCAGCCTCCCACTAAATCACGCCTTTGGCCCGAGAGCCCACGCGGCGCACACGATGAACGATGCCCCGCTTCCCATGCCCGCGCTTGCGCAGGGCTCCTACCGCGTGCTCGCGCGCAAATACCGGCCGGCCAATTTCGACGACCTGATCGGTCAGGACGCGATGGTGCGCACGCTCTCCAATGCGTTCGAGACCGGGCGCATCCCGCAAGCGTGGATTCTCACCGGCGTGCGCGGGGTCGGCAAGACCACGACCGCGCGTATCCTCGCGCGCGCGCTCAATTACGAACTGCCAGACGGCTCGATCAAGGCGCCCACGATCCGCATGCCGACGCTGGGCATTCACTGCCAGGCCATCATGGAAAGCCGGCACGTGGACGTGCTCGAAATGGATGCCGCGTCCCACAACAGCGTCGACGACGTGCGCCAGATCAACGACGCGATCCGCTATGCACCCGCTTCGGCGCGTTACAAGGTCTACATCCTCGACGAAGTGCACATGCTCTCGGGCGCGGCCTTCAACGCACTGCTGAAGACGCTGGAAGAGCCGCCGCCGCATGCCAAGTTCATCTTCGCCACCACGGAAATCCGCAAGGTCCCGATCACGATCCTGTCGCGCTGCCAGCGCTTCGACCTGCGCCGGGTCGCGGCCGACGCGCTGGTGAACCATCTCGAAAGCATTGCCGGCAAGGAAAGTATCGAGGCCGAACCGGAGGCGCTCGCGATCATCGCGCGCGCCGCCGAAGGCTCGGTGCGCGATGCGCTCTCGCTCCTCGATCAGGCGATCGCGCACGCCGCCGGGCTGGTGCGCGCCGACGACGTGCGCCAGATGCTGGGGCTAGCCGACCGCACCCGCGTGATCGACTTGTTCGAGGCGCTGATGCGCGGCGATGCAGCAACGGCGCTGCGCGAGTTGCGCGATCAATATGACAGCGGCGCTGATCCGGCCGTGGTGCTGGCCGATCTCGCCGAGTTCACCCACCTGGTCACGCGCGTGAAGCTCGTGCCGTCGGTCGCCGACGACCGCTCGCTGGCCGAGGTCGAGCGAACGCGCGGCCGCGCCTTCGCGGCAGCGCTCTCCATGCGGGTGCTCGCGCGCACCTGGCAGATGCTGTTCAAGGGTCTCCCCGAGGTGCAGACAGCGGGAAAGCCGATCGCGGCGGCCGAAATGGTGCTGGTGCGCATCGCCTATGTGGCGGATCTCCCCACGCCCGACGAAGTGATCCGCGCGCTGGAACAGGATGGCGCGGGCGCACGCCCCACCAGTAGCGCAAGCTCAGCGCCGGCATCGCCAGCAACTTCAGCAATGCGTACCGAAGCGCCGCGCAGCGAACCGCCACGTGCAGATGCCCCGCGTGGTACAACGCGCATGGCACTGGCGTCGAACCTTGCGCCTGATCAGGTGCGAGAACCGCAGCCCGCGCCGGAGGCCGCGCCGCTTGCCATCAGGACCTACGAGGACTTGATCGCGCTCGCCGGGCAGATGCGCGACCTGCAGACCAAGGCCGCGTTGGAACGCGACATCCGGCTGGTGCATTGTGAGGATGGCCGGCTCGAAATCGCGCTCGAACCTGGCGCCTCCAAGGCGCTGGTCGGCGAGCTTGGCCGCAAGCTTGGCCAATGGACCGGCCGGCGCTGGATGGTCGTGGTCTCGGCCGAACAAGGTCAGCCGACGGTGCGCGCGCAGCAGGAGATGCGCCGGTCAGCGCTCGAGAATGACGTGCGCGGCGATCCACTCGTGCAGGCCGTGCTGGCGAAATTCCCCGGCGCGGAAATCGTCGCGGTGCGCCAACCCGAAGCCGCGCTGCCGCATGCTGACTCGCCGCCATTCGACGAGATGCCGGATCTTACGCCGGACGACGATGATAATCACTGAAGGATGACCAATGCCTGATTTCATGGGCGGCCTGATGAAGCAGGCCACCGAACTCAAGAGCAAATTCGAGGCCATGCAGGCCGAGCTCGAGCGCATCGAGGTCGAGGGCACCGCCGGTGGCGGGCTTGTGACCGTGACGCTGACCGCCAAGAGTGAACTCAAGGCCGTGCATATCGATCCATCGCTGCTCAAGGCGGACGAGGCGGAGATCGTCGAGGACCTGATCGTCGCCGCCCACAACGACGCGCGGCGCAAGGCCGAGGCTGTCATGCAGCAGAAAATGCAGAGCCTGACCGGCGGACTGCCGCTGCCGCCGGGCCTCAAGCTGTTCTGATCCAACGCGCCGCCGGTGTGGTGGATTTGAAGTTCCTACCATCGTCGCGGAAAGCTCGTATAGGAACTTCAAAATCCAAAACCACACGGGGTGCATAAATTCGCTAGAGCATGATCCCGAAAAGTGGACACCGGTTTTCGGAAAAAGATCATGCTCTAACATGAACCTAGAGTGGGATGACGAATCGAAGATAGGTCATCCCGCTCTAGTGTCCCTTTCGATTCCGAAGTTCGTATCAAAGGGTGCCGCATGGGCTTACGAACTTCGGAATCGGGACACTAGATGCCCACCGCCAGCGCCGGACCCGAGATCGAGCGGCTGATCCAGTTGCTTGCCCGCCTGCCCGGGCTCGGGCCACGCTCGGCGCGGCGTGCGGCGCTGCATCTGATCAAGAAACGTGAGCAGCTGATGGCGCCGCTCGCAGGCGCGATGCAGGCGGCAATCGAGAAAATCACTGTGTGCCGCGTGTGCGGCAACATCGACAGCCAGAACCCGTGCACCGTGTGCACCGATCCGCGCCGCGATCCCTCGGTAATCGTGGTGGTGGCCGATGTCGCCGATCTGTGGGCGCTGGAGCGCGCGAACGCGGTCAACGCGCGCTACCATGTGCTTGGCGGCACGCTCTCGCCGCTCGACGGCGTCGGACCGGAAGACCTCGCGATCGACCAGCTGGTGACGCGCGCGCATGCGGGCGAGGTCAAGGAGTTGATCCTGGCGCTGAGCGCCACGGTCGATGGGCAGACCACCGCCCATTACATCACCGACCTTGTCGCCAACGCCGGTGTGAAGGTGACCCGGCTCGCCCACGGCGTGCCGATCGGCGGCGAGCTCGATTATCTGGATGAGGGCACGCTCGCGGCAGCGATCCGTCAGCGACTACCGTTGTGATGGGCCGGAGGGTTGGTTGAGCGAAGCGAAACCCATCGATTGGCTGTCATCGGTTTCGACGCACCGAGTGCGGGGTCAACCCATCCTAGTGTCCCGATTCCGAAGTTCGCTTTATCCTGCCGCACCCTCTGGAGCGAACTTCGGAATCAAAGGGACACTAGCAAATATATGACTCTAATGTGGTTTTGGATTTGAAGTTCCTATGACGAGCGTGCCGCAAGAATGATAGGAACTTCAAATCCACCACACTAGGCAGCCGCCTTATTGGTCCCCAATTTCTTGAAATGTCCTTGCTGCTGCAGCCAGGCGAGCACCAACAATCCGGGTATCGCAGCAAGCGCGCAGATTGCAAAGAACCAGACCCAACCCGTAGCAGTGGCGATAAATCCCGCTGGGGATGACAAGTAGATGCGCCCGACCGCGGCAAGCGCCGTGAGCAAGGCGTATTGGGTCGCCGTGTGCAGCGGGTTTTTACACAGCGCCGACAAATAGGCGACAAAGATCACGGTGCCGATGGCGCTGGTGAAGTTTTCGACCGTGATGGCGAAGGTCAGCCACGCGAGATCGTGGCCGACAATCGCCTGCCAGGAGAATGCCAAATTGGCGAGCGCCTGCAGGATACCGCCGATCCAGAGGCTCGCGGCGAGCGGAAGTGCGCGTGCGACATAGCCGCCTGCGAAGCCGCCGACTAGCAATGCCACAAGTCCGATACCTTTGACGATCGTCGCATATTCATTGCGCGTAAAACCAAGTTCCACCGCAAACGGTCCGGTCATCACGCCGGCGAGCGCGTCGGTCAATTTGAACAACACCACGAACAACATGACCACGACGGCGACGAGCAGGCCTTCGCGCGAGAAGAAATCCCGCAAAGCGCCAATCACCGTCTGCCAGAGTCTGCTCAGCGCGCTGTCCGAGCCATGCGCGCGCTCGACCGCTACAGATTTCTCGGGCTCGCTTGCCACGAGCGTCGTGAGGATGCCGACGATCACCAGCGCTGCCATGACCAGATAGCTTGCGTTCCATGCGGCGCGGTGCGCAAAGCCCAGCCCTTGGAACCCGGTGACCAGAAACAGTGCACCGGCGCCCGAGACCAACATGCCGATGCGATAAGCCGCCACATAGGCCGCCATGCCGGCGGCCTGCTCATCCTCCTTCAGGCTTTCGATGCGAAATGCGTCGACGACGATATCCTGGGTGGCGGATGCTGCCGCGACCAGGAGAGCGCCGAGCGCGACCGTGCCCGGCGACGCCGCCGGATCGCAACTGCCCAAAAATACGATCGCCACGATCAGCAACAGCTGTGAGAACACCAGCCAGCCGCGGCGCCGCCCGAGCCAAGCAGACAGGATCGGCAGGTCAATCGCGTCGACCAGCGGCGCCCATAGAAATTTCAGCGTGTAGGGCGTGCCCGCGAGCGCGAAGAGACCAATGGTCTTGAGGTTAACCCCGGCCTCTGCGGTCCAGAACAGCAACGTCGCTCCGGAGAGCGCCAGCGGCAACCCGGAGGAAAAGCCGAGGAAGAACACGATCAGCACGCGCGGCTGGAAGTAGACAGCGAGCTTTTGGGCGAATGACTCGCGGGCGCGTTGCGTTTCGGCAGGTGCGGTCATGCGCAATCGTTACTCGGCGGCGCCGAGTTTGCCAATCGGCGCCGGGATGACGGTCGCGGTGCCCTCGGCCGCATCGAAATCGAGTTCCTCGATGGCGGTGGCGCGCCGCTCGACCTTCTCGGACGAAATGAGGATCTGACGTATGTCCTCGTTGGCCTGGCCAAAATGCTGCTGCAGCTTGATCACCCGCTCGCGCAGCCGGCCGACGTCGCCGATCATATGGGCCACCTCGGTGCGGATGCGGTCGGCGGCCTCGCGCATGCGTGCGTCCTTGTGAATCTGTTGCATGACCTGGATCGCCAGCATCAGCAGCGAGGGCGAGACGATGATCACGCGCGAACGGTAGGCCCTCTGCACGACGTCGTCGAAACTGTCGTGCAGTTCGGAATAGACCGAACTCGGCCGGCACGAACATGAGCGCAACGTCCTGGGTCTCGCCCGGAATCAGATATTTGCTGGCGATGTCGTTGACGTGGCGCGTCACGTCCTGGCGCAGCCGCTGGGCGGCAAGGCGGCGCTGCTCGTCGGTGCGGGCGTCGCGATGCGCCGTCACTGCTTCGAGCGGGAATTTCGCGTCCACCACCAACGGCGGCTGCTCAGGCAGAAAGATCACACAATCCGGCCGCGTGTTGTTGGAGAGCGTGAACTGGAACGCAAAGCTGCCCTTGGGCAATCCGTCCTGCACGATCGCTTCCATGCGGGCTTGGCCGAAGGCGCCGCGCACCTGTTTGTTGGAGAGGACGTCGCGCAGCGAGGTGACCTGGGAGGAGAGCTCGGTCAGGTTTTTCTGCGCGCTGTCGATGAGCGCGAGGCGCTCGTGCAGGTGCTGCAGGCGCTCGACCGTCTGTTTGGTAGTGGCCTCCATGGACTGGCCGATGCGGCCCGACACGGCGTCGAGCCGCTCGTTGACGATGCGCGCGAGGTCCGACTGGCGCGCCGCCAGGCCTTCGCCCATGGCCTGGACCCGGCCCACGGTCTCGACCTGCACCCGCGCCATGTCGGCAAGGCGTGCCTCCAGGTCCTCGGCGCGCAGCGCCGCCTCTCCGGCATCGCGCGAGCGGGCGCGCGCGCTGCGCGCCACCACGATGACCAACACGAGCAGCGCCATGATGAGGACCGCGGCGAGCGCTCCCAGCGCCATGCCGACGCTGATCGGGGTTTCGGCCACGATGAACAAGGTCTCACCCATTGGGCACTTCTAACCCGATTCGCGAGCCCAAGGCGAACGAACGGCGAACGTCCGTACCGGGGCAGGCCACGAATGCGGCTCGACATGCACGGCCAGCGCCGGATTGACCGGCGCACGGTATGTCCCTACATGGCGCGCCATGGCGCTACGCAAGATCATCACCCTCCCCAGCCGGAAGCTGAGAGCCAAATCGGAGCCGATCGGCAAGGTCACCGCCGACATCCGAACCCTTGTCGACGACATGTTCGAGACCATGTACGAGGCGCCGGGAATCGGGCTCGCGGCGATCCAGGTCGGCGTCGCCAAACGCCTCGTCACCATGGATCTCTCCAAGAAAGAGGGCGAGAAGAACCCGCGGGTGTTCGTCAACCCGGAGATCATATGGTCGTCTGAGGACATAGCGATCTATGAGGAGGGCTGCCTGTCGATCCCCGAGGTGCACGAGGACGTCGAGCGGCCGGCGCGGGTGAAGGTGAAGTTTCTCGACCTCGCCGGCGAGCGCCACGAGGAGGAGGCCGTGGGCCTCTACGCCACCTGCATCCAGCACGAAATCGACCATCTCAATGGGGTCTTGTTCATCGACCACATTTCCAAATTGAAGCGCGATCGGATCATCAAGAAGTTCAGCAAGGCAGCGAAACGCGTGTCGGAGTAAGATCGCCCACGAGGCTGTGCGCTACAGGAGCACCGCGTGAGTCTGCGCCTGATCTTCATGGGCACGCCAGAGTTCGCGGTGCCGACGCTCATCGACATCGTCGGCCGCGGCCACGAGGTCGTTGCGGTTTACACGCGAGCGCCGCGGCCCGCCGGCCGCGGTATGGAGCTCACGCCAAGCCCGGTCGAACGAGCGGCGCGCGAGTTCGGGCTCAACGTGCTCACGCCGACGACCTTGCGAACCAGCGAAGCGCAGGAAATCTTTCGCGCTCATGACGCCGACGCCGCCGTGGTCGTCGCCTATGGGTTGATCCTGCCGAAGCCCATTCTCGAGGGAGTTCCACTCGAATGCTTCAACCTGCATGCATCGCTGCTTCCGCGCTGGCGCGGCGCCGCCCCGATCAACCGGGCCGTCATGGCGGGCGACACGCAGACCGGTGTGATGGTGATGCGCATGGACGAAGGCCTCGATACCGGGCCGGTGGCGCTCGCCGAGCAAGTTGCCATCGGTCCCGACATGACAGCCGGCGAGCTGCACGATGCGCTGGCGCCGATCGGCGCCGACCTGATGGGGCGCGCACTCGGCGCGCTGGAGCGCGGCGCGCTCGCGCTCACGCCGCAGCACACGACAGGCGTCACTTACGCGGCCAAGATCGCGAATGACGAAACGCGCATCGACTGGCGCAGGCCGTGGCACGAGGTGCACAACCACGTCCGCGGCCTGTCGCCGTTCCCTGGTGCATGGTGCGAACTCCCGGACGGCATGCGCGCCAGAATATTGCGCACGACCCGAGGCGAAAGGTCGGGTGCGCCCGGCACGGTGCTCGACGATCAGCTGACAGTTGCATGTGGGGTTGGCGCGGTGCGTATTCTCGAACTGCAGCGCGCTGGCAAGCACGCCATGAAGGCCGCGGACTTCCTGCGCGGCTCGCCGATCGGCCCGGGCGCCGTGCTGCGCTAAGGACATTTTTGGTTCATGCCGCGCTACAAGCTCGTGGTCGAATATGACGGCACGCCATTCGCCGGTTGGCAGGTCCAGGCGAACGGGCCCTCCGTGCAAGGCACGCTCACGGCAGCGATCGAGGCGTTCTGCGGCGAGCGGGTGCATGTACAGGGCGCCGGCCGCACCGACGCGGGCGTGCACGCGCTCGGCCAGGTGGCGCATGTCGATCTCGTGCGGGACGCCGACCCGGACACGGTGCGCGACGCGCTCAACGCCCACCTGCGGCCGCATCCGATCGCCGTGCTGTCGGCTGAGATCGCGGCGCCGGATTTCGACGCGCGCTTCTCGGCGACGCGCCGACACTATCTTTATCGCATCATCAACCGTCGTGCCGACCTGGCGATCGATCGCCAGCGGGCCTGGCGGATCGCGCGGCCGCTCGATGCGCAGGCGATGCAGATCGCGGCCCAACACTTGGTCGGCAGGCATGACTTCACCACCTTCCGGGCGGCCGAGTGCCAGGCCAAGTCGCCGGTCAAGACGCTCGATCGGCTGAGCGTGGAGCGCCAGGGCGACGAACTGCGCGTACACGCCAGCGCGCGCTCGTTCCTGCATCACCAGGTGCGCTCGATGGTCGGCTCGCTCGCGCTCGTCGGCGAAGGGAAATGGAGCGCTGCCGACCTCGCGCATGCCCTCGCGGCGCGCGATCGTGCGGCGTGCGGCCCGGTCGCCCCGCCGGACGGGCTTTATCTGGTGCGTGTGGAGTATTCGTAGGATGGGTTGAGCTCTTGCGAAACCCATCGCTTTTTTATCGCGCAGCGATGCCTGTTGATGGGTTTCGCGTTCGCTCAACCCATCCTACGCTTCTGCAATCAACCGAAATATCGCTCCAGAATTTTCCGATAGATCGCGGTCAGCGTCACCAAGTCGGCGGTCGGCACGCGTTCGTCGATCTTGTGCATGGTCTGGTTGACAAGACCGAATTCAAGAACTGGGCAATAGTCCTTGATGAAGCGCGCGTCCGAGGTGCCGCCCGAGGTCGAGAGCGCCGGGCTCTTTCCGGTCACGTCGCCGACCGCAGCCCGCACCAGATCGACGAATGCGCCAGGTGAGGTCAGAAACACGTCGGCGTTGGATGGGTCCCAGTCGATACGCCATCGGATCGAACCGGCGGCAGCCAACGTGCGCTGCTCGATGAGCGATTTGAGGGCATCACGGGTGTGCTGATCGTTGTAGCGGATATTGAAGCGCGCGCGCGCCTCACTTGGGATCACATTGACGGTCTTGTTGCCGACATCGATTGAGGTGAATTCCAGGTTGGACGGATCGAAATGTGCGCTGCCGGCATCGAGCGGCTCACCAAGGAGCGCCCCGAGCAACTTGACCATTCCACGCACCGGGTTGTCGGCAAGCTGCGGATAGGCGACGTGGCCGGGCGTGCCGGTCACCACAAGGGTGCCGTTGAGCGAGCCGCGGCGGCCGATCTTGATCATATCGGCAAGCGTGTTCGGGTTGGTCGGCTCGCCCAAGACGCAGTGATCGAATTTTTCACCGCGCGCGGCGGCCCACTTCAACAGCTTGATAGTGCCATTGACGGCTACGCCTTCCTCATCGCCGGTAATCAGGAACGAGATCGAGCCTTTCGGCTCGCCGCCTTGCGCCGTGAGGTAGTCAAACGTAGCAGCGAGCGCGCAGGCGATCGCACCCTTCATATCGACGGCGCCGCGCCCGAACAGCACCTCCTCGGAAACCTCGCCGGCGAACGGCGCGTAGCTCCACAATCGCTCCTCGCCCGGCGGCACCACGTCGGTATGGCCCGCGAACACGAAATGCGGTGCCTGCGTGCCGATGCGGGCATAGAGATTCTCGATATTGTCGTAGCCGGGCTCGGTGAACATCAGGCGATGCACCTCGAACCCGGCGCCCACAAGAACGCGCTGCA
Source organism: uncultured Alphaproteobacteria bacterium (assembly GCA_963833605.1). Taxonomy (GTDB): domain Bacteria; phylum Pseudomonadota; class Alphaproteobacteria; order Rhizobiales; family Xanthobacteraceae; genus JAFAXD01. The sequence goes on along the minus strand of CAWHYZ010000014.1, from coordinate 50,137 downwards.
GATACGCAATCGCACCGCCTTCTTCGGGCGTGACCGAAGGACAGCGGATCAACTCGCGCGCGATGGCGATGGGATCGGCAGGCATACGGGTCAGTCCCGCAGCAACTCGTTGATGCTGGTCTTGGCGCGAGTCTTCTCGTCGACGCGCTTGACGATCACGGCGCAGTAGAGGCTGGGGCTCGGAGCTCCGCTTTTTCCCGGCTTTGCCTGGCAGCGTGCCGGGCACCACGACCGAATAAGCCGGCACCTCGCCCTGGAAGGTCTCACCAGTGTCGCGATCGACGATCTTGGTCGACGCGCCGATGAAGACGCCCATGGAGAGCACCGAGCCTTCGCGGACGACAACGCCTTCGGCCACTTCCGAGCGCGCGCCGATGAAGCAATTGTCCTCGATGATGACCGGACCCGCCTGCAGCGGCTCGAGCACGCCGCCGATTCCGGCGCCGCCGGAGATGTGGCAGTTCTTGCCGATCTGCGCGCACGAGCCGACCGTCGCCCAGGTATCGACCATGGTACCGGAATCAACGTAGGCGCCGAGATTGACGAATGACGGCATCAGAACGACGCCGGGCGCGATATAGGCGGAACGGCGTACGACCGAGCCCGGCACTGCGCGGAAACCGGCCTCGCGGAAGCGGTTCTCGCCCCAGCCTTCGAATTTGGACGGGACCTTGTCCCACCAGGCCGCTTGCCGGGCCCGCCGGGCATCACCCACATGTCGTTGAGGCGAAACGACAGCAGCACGGCTTTCTTGAGCCACTGGTTGACGCGCCAGGATTTGTCGGCCTGTTTCTCGGCGACCCGCGCCTCGCCACGATCGAGCAGCTCGAGCGCAGCCTCGACCGCCTCGCGGATGGGCCCTTTGGTCGTCGGCGCAACGCCGTCGCGCTTCTCGAAAGCCTCATCGATGGTGCGGGCAAGCTCGGCGTGCGACATGAAACCCCCGGAAATTTTGGCCGCTGTGCCCGTAGCCCGGATGGAGCGGCAGCGCAATCGGATGGCGCGGTCATGACCCCGGATTTCGCTTGCGCTCATCCGGGCGATCCGCGCGGCTGCAATCCCCTCCAAAAAAACCGGCAGATCGTCGGTGACGTGATCGACGTGCACCGCGTCGTGACCCTCGAGTTCCCATTCCTCGCGCAGAACGACGCGAGCACCCGATGGCACCACCAGCACCGTGGTCATGCCGAGCCCGTACGGCACCTCGAGATTGCGGGCCAGATCCTCGAACATCGCGGCGCGCTGCGGCGCAACGCCGTGCATGGCGAGGAAACGGTCATAGGTCTGCGGCGCGGGCTTGGGCTCGAGCTCGGCGGCGATGATATCGAACACATCATCGAAGCGCTCGTGCACGGCAAGCCGCCGCATCACCGCATCGGCGTGCTTGCGGGTGCCGTTGGTGAGGATGAGCTTGCGGCCGGGGAGCTTTTCCAGCGCCGCACCCAGCGCCGGATTGGGCTCGATCGGCGAATGATCGATCTGATGCACGACCTCGAGATAATCGTCGGGCTGCATGCCGTGCTCGATCATCAGGCCACGCATCGAGGTGCCGTAGCGCCGGTAATAGTCTTTCTGCAGACGGAACGCCTCGTCCTCGGAAACCTTCAGAAACGCCGCGATATAGGCACGAATGCGCGCGTCGACCTGACCCCACAGGTTGAGGTGGTGCGGATAGAGCGTGTTGTCGAGATCGAACACCCAAGTCTCGACATGGGCAAAGCCGCGGGGCGCAGGTCTTTCGGTTTCCGGCATGGCCCTTTTCACTGTATCGGCAGGCAATCGGTGGTTTGACTATTTGCCAACCAGCCTGATCGCGCGGCCCTGACTGATGAACGAGAAATGCCGGTTGCCGACGCTGCCGAACATCAGGCATTCGACGACCGGCTCCGCAATTTCTCCTGCCGACGCCCAGTCAACGATGAAATTGGCGCCGGTGCCGGCGCGCACGTCCTGCTCCGGGATATAGACTTCCACCGTCGCGAACGGTTTGAGCGCAATCGGCGCTTTGACATAGCTGTCGACCAGCTTTCCGTTACCGTCAAAGTAGGCGACGCGCTTGAGCACCAATGGCTTGCCTTCAGACGCGTTGTGAATGCTCAGCGTGACCGAGAAATCCGCGCGCAGCTTGCCCTGGCTCATCGACACGCTGGAATAGGCCGGGACATAGAATGCGCCCGCTACACTGAGCTCGCCTGCTGGAACCGCCGTCAGCGCGCTGGCGAAGGCATGCTCCAGGTTGGTCGTGCCCTGGGCGCGCGCCGGAGCCGCGGCCAGCAGAGCCAATGCCACGACCAGCGCGCCCGCATATCGCAAACTTCTCATCGCAACCTCCGCTCTGCCCAGTTCGCCTCAGCGATGGATCAGCGTGCCAGCGCCGAGATCGGTGAGCAGTTCGAGCAGCACCGCGTGCTCGACCTTGCCGTCCAGAATAACCACGCCCTCGACGCCCTGCTCGAGCGCGTAGATACAGGTCTCGACCTTCGGGATCATGCCGCCCGATATGGTCCCGTCGGCGATCAGGCGGCGGGCATCATTGACCGACAATTCCTTGATCAGGGCCTTCGAGCTGTCGAGCACGCCGGGCACGTCGGTCAGCAGCAGGAAGCGCTTGGCGCGCAATGCCCCGGCGATGGCGCCCGCAAAGGTGTCGGCATTGACATTGTAGGTGCCGCCGTCGGCGGAAGCCGCCACCGGCGCCAGGACCGGAATGAGTTCGCGGCCAAGGATCTGGTTAAGTACCATGACGTCGACCTTGTCCGGTTCGCCCACGAACCCGAGATCGACCACTTCCTCGATCTTGGAGTCGGGGTCGATCACGGTGCGGTTCGCCTTGCGGGCGATCACCATATTGCCGTCCTTGCCGGTGAGCCCGACCGCCTTGCCGCCGGCCGCGTTGATGAAACCGACCAATTGCTTGTTGATCGAACCCGCCAGCACCATTTCGACGATCTCGATCGTCTTTTCGTCGGTGATGCGCAGCCCGCCCGCGAACTGCGACTTGATACCGAGCCGGCTGAGCATGTCGCCGATCTGCGGGCCTCCGCCGTGCACGACCACCGGGTTGATGGCGGTCTGCTCCATCAGCACGATGTCGCGCGCGAAGCTGCGTGCGGAAGCCTCGTCGCCCATGGCGTGCCCGCCATATTTGACCACCACGGTCTCATCGTCATAGCGCTGCATGTGCGGCAGCGCTTCGGTCAGAACGCGCGCAATGTCGTGGGCTGACACGCTCATGAGACGATCCTTTTTGGATCATCGCGGAGCCTTTCCCGGATCGCCTTCGAGACGCTCGCTTCGCTCGCTCCTCAGGATGAGGTCCGCAAAATGTCGAGAGGCTTTCGTAGCGAGTTGGCCGGGGTTTTAGCTTGGGCGGCGCCGCCGCGAAAGGGCCCTTTCGGCGACCAGCCGAGCGATAGCGGCGCGCAATTCCGGTATCCCGAGGCCAGTGCGCGCGGAGGTGACGAGCACCTCCGGAAACGCCGCCGGCCGCTGCCGGATTGCATCCCGCGTTGCCTCGACCTGGTTTGCAAGTCCGGCCGCCTTCACCTGATCGGCCTTGGTGAGCGCGATCTGGTAGCTCACCGCGGCCTCGTCCAGCGCACGCAAGGTCTCCTCATCGGCGGCTTTGAGGCCGTGCCGGGCATCGATCAGCACATAGACACGCGCGAGCGATGCGCGTCCGCGCAGATAGTCGTGGATGAGCGCCGTCCATGCCGCGACCTTGGCCTTCGGTGCCTGCGCATAGCCGTAGCCCGGCATGTCGGTGAGCACGAGGGCCCCGTCGGCAGAGAAGAAAATGAGTTCCTGCGTGCGACCGGGCGTGTGCGACGTGCGCGCGAGCGCATGCTGACCGACGAGTGCGTTGATCAGGCTCGATTTGCCAACGTTGGACCGGCCCGCAAAGGCGATCTCAGGCCCGCCTATCGCCGGCAATGATGCGAGCGAACCCGCCGCAGTCATGAACCGCCAGTTCGCCGCGAACAGCTTGCGCCCGGCTTCAAGTTCGTCGGCGGTGAATGGCGCTGGCAACATGTCTGAACTCGTCATCGGCGGGTTCGTCCAGGCTTGTCCCGGCCGTGACGGAGGAAAGGGATAGCGCCGCGCTACACCACCGGCGGGCGCTTGTTGAACAGCGCCTTGAGCTTTTGGCCGATCGACTTGACGTTGTCGATGAGTTCGATCTTGGCACCGTGGCGGCTCATGATCACCGATTGCTGGATCACCGACAGGGTGTTGTTCCACGCCCAGTAGATCACCAGCCCGGCCGAGAAGCCCGCCAGCATGAAAGTGAAGATCAGCGGCATCCAGTCGAAGATCATCTTCTGGGCCGGATCGGGCGGCGGCGGATTGAGCTTCATCTGCGCCCACATGGTGATTCCCATCATGATCGGCCAAGCACCCAGCATCAGATAGGCACCGATGATCGGGACGTGAGATGGATCCCACGGGATTAGCCCGAACAGGTTGAAGATCGTGGTCGGGTCGGGAGCGGACAGATCCTTGATCCAGCCGAAGAACGGCGCGTGGCGCATTTCGATGGTGACGAACAACACCTTGTAGAGCGCGAAGAACACCGGCACCTGGATCAGGATCGGGAGGCAGCCGGCCACTGGGTTGATCTTCTCGCGCTTGTAGAGTTCCATCAGCTCCTGTTGCTGCTTGACCTTGTCGTCCGGATAGCGCTCGCGCAGCTCCTGCATCTTGGGCTGCAGGGTCTTCATCTTCGCCATCGAGGCGTAGGACTTGTTGGCGAGCGGGAAGAAGAAGATCTTGATGATGATGGTGACGATCAGGATCGCGACACCGAAATTTCCGACCAGTTTGTAGATCGAGTCGAGCGCCCAGAACATCGGCTTGGTGATGAAGTACAAATAACCCCAGTCGATCAACCGGTCGAAGCGATCGAGGTGGAGCGCGTCGTTGTAGCCGTTGACGACCGAAACTTCCTTGGCGCCGGCGAACAGGCGGGCGTCGGCGGCGGCCACGCCGCCGGGCTGCACCGTCAGGGCTTCCAGATAGTATGATGACTGATAGCGCTTGATGGGCCCGGTCGTGTCGGCGGAAAATTGCGCATTCAGACGTGCATCCGGATTGGGCAGCAGCGTCGCCGCCCAATACTTGTCGGTAATGCCAAGCCACCCATTGGTATTGTTGAACTCGGCCTTCTTTTCCTCGATCGACTTGTAACTCTTCTCCTGCACGGCGTTGTCGAGCACGCCGATGAAGCCCTCGTGCAGCACGTAGTAGCCGAGCGTTTTCGGCGTGCCGTGGCGCGAGATCAGCCCATAGGGATAGAGCGTGACCGGTGCGGTGCCTTTGTTGGCGACGCTGTCGCGCAACGTGAACAGATACCTGTCGTCGACCGCGATGGTGCGACGGAATTCAAGCCCCTCGCCGTTGTCATAGACGAGCGTGATCGGCTGGCCGACCCGCAGCGCTCCCGCGCCCTCTTGGCGCCACATGGTTTCGGCGCTCGGAAGCTTGAGGCTGGTGCCGGCGCCGCCAACCCAGCCGAACTCCGCATAGAACGGATCGGCCGTACCGGAGGGCGACAGCAGCTCGATGGCCGGCGAGTTCGGATCGACGGTCTCGCGAAATTTGACCAGCGCAAGATCGTCGAGGCGCGCGCCGCGCAACGCGACGGACCCCTTGAGGCTCGGCGTGTCGATGGCAACGCGCGGTGTCGCTTCGATCGCCTTGTCGCGCGCGATCGGGCTCGTGGCGGTACCGACCTGGCCGGGAGCGAGCGGAACGTTGGACGGCTGCGTGCCAGGGCCGCCGGCACCCGCAGGTGCGGCCGGCTGCGCCTGCATCTGCGCCTGGCGTTGCTGCTCGGCGAGCAACCGCTGCTTCTCGGCCTGCGGGGTTGCGAAAAAATACTGCCAGCCGATCAACACGATCGCCGAGAGAACAATCGCCAGGATGGTGTTCTTGTGGTCCTGCATCGTCTACATCATCCTGGGGCGCCGATTCAGTGTCGTTCGCGCGGCGCGCGATGCACACGGCTGAGCGCGCCGGACATATCGTTGATCAACCGGTCGAACGCCAGATCAAGCGCGGCCCGGCGACCGACCAGCACGTAGTCGCAGCCCGCGCGCATGCGCTCCGCGACAGATAATCTCACGACCTCCCGCAACCGCCGCCGGACCCGGTTACGCTCGACGGCATTGCCCACTTTCTTCGACACCGTATAGCCGACACGTGGCGGAGCCTGATCGCCCCGATCACGAGACTGCAGCACGAAGCCCGTAGCGTGTGCCTTGGCACCGGATGCTGCTTCGAGGAAATCCGCCCGCCGCCGCAGCTGCCCAAAGCCCGGCGTCATCGAGATCAGGCAGACAAGCGCTTGCGGCCGCGCGCACGCCGCGCGTTGATGACCTTGCGGCCGCCCTTGGTCGCCATGCGGGCGCGAAAGCCGTGACGCCGCTTGCGTACCAGCTTGCTGGGTTGATAGGTCCGCTTCACGGGCTTTCTCCGCTCCTCTCGACCAATGCGAGGCTGTTAAAAAAAGGCAACCCCGAAGGTTGGCAAAAAGCTGCAACCGGTCCGCGTTGCTGGGATTGCCGGGGCTTATACGGGAGGGTCGAAAGCTCGTCAATTGCACGCCGATCCGCCCACCCCAAGCCGTCCGGCCGCTTAGTTAGGGCTGGTGCAACCGTTCGCAAGACGTTCACCTCTGGGCGAGGATGCCCGCGGTTGGGTCAATTCACGGTGATAAAGGCCCAATCGGCTCGGCCCGTCCTGTATAAGCGATTTCGACCGGCCGAACCAAGTTGATGTCAGTGCCCGTGCAAATCCACCCCGATACCGAGATGCCGGTCCGCCCGCACGGCCTGCGGCGCGCTGTGCCGCTCATGATCGTCGCAGCGGCGCTCGTCGTCATCTACGCCTCAGGACTTCATCGCGAACTCTCGCTCGAGGCGCTGGTGCGACACCACGCCACCATCAATGAGGTTGTCACGCGGCACGAGGCCGCGGCGTTCGCAGCCTATGTGGGGCTCTACATAACGGTGGTGGCGCTGTCGGTCCCGGGTGCACTCGTACTTACGGTCGCGGGCGGGGCCGTGTTCGGAACCCTACTCGGGGCGCTCGGCGCAATAGTCGGCGCGACCACCGGCGCCACCATCATTTTCCTGATCGCGCGTGGCGCTGTAGGCGAATTCCTCATCCGCCGCGCTGGACCGACGGTCGGAAAGCTCGCGGCCGGTTTTCGCGAGGATGCGTTCTGCTACCTGCTGTTCCTGCGCCTTGTGCCGTTGTTCCCGCTCTGGCTCGTCAATCTCGTTCCAGCGCTCGCCGGCGTACGGCTCTCGCCCTTCGTGGCGGCGACTGCGCTCGGCATCATTCCGGGATCCTTTGCGTTCGCGCTTTTCGGTTCCAGCCTCGACAGCATCCTCGACGCCCAGATGGCCGCCTACCAGACCTGCCTCGCGGCCGGACACGAAGGCTGCAAGCTCGGCTTCAATGTGCATGCGCTGGCGACGCCGCGGGTTTTGGCGGCCTTCATCCTTCTCGGCCTGTTCGCGCTCATTCCGGTGCTGGTGAAGCGCTACAAAACCTTCCAACGCCCGTGAGCGTCGGCAACCATGGCTGACCTGCTCAAGCCAGACCTGTGCGTGATCGGCGCCGGCTCCGGTGGCCTGTCAGTCGCCGCCGGCGCGGCGGCGTTCGGCGTGCCGGTCGTGCTGATCGAACAGGGTCGCATGGGCGGCGACTGCCTTAATTTCGGTTGCGTGCCGTCGAAAGCCCTCATTGCCGCCGCCAAACGTGTTGCCGAGCTGCGCAAGGCACCCGCATTCGGCGTTACGGCCGAGGCGATTCGCATCGATTTTGCCAAGGTGCACGACCACGTTCGTGGCGTGATCGCCGAGCTCGCGCCCAACGACTCGGCGGCACGCTTCACCGGCTTCGGCGTGCAGGTGGTGGCCGGGTCCGCGCAATTTCGCGATTCCACGACCGTCGCGGTTGGCCGTCGGCTGACCATCGAGGCGCGGCGGTTCGTGATCGCGACCGGGTCCGCGCCTGCCGTTCCGTCGATCCCGGGACTTGCCCGCACGCCTTACCTCACCAACGAGACGATCTTCGATCTCACGCAGCTGCCCACGCATTTGTTGATCATCGGCGCCGGGTCGATCGGGATCGAGCTCGCACAGGCGTTTCGCCGGCTCGGCAGCGCCGTCACGGTGATCGAAGCCGCAATACCGCTCGCCAAGGACGATCCCGAATGCGCCGCAGTGGTGCTCACGGCAATCGAACGCGAGGGCGTGGTGCTGCGCGCCGGCGCCAAGGTGAGCAAGGTTGCGGGCGATGCGTCCACCGTCGAGCTGACCTTGGAAACGCCGGATGGAACCGAAACGATCGCGGGCAGCCATCTGCTCGTGGCGGCAGGCCGGACACCCAACATCGCGAGCCTCGCGCTCGACCGCGCCGATATCGCAACGACCCCGCACGGTATCGTGGTCGATCGCGGGCTGCGCACGACCAACAAGCGCGTCTTTGCAATCGGCGACGTGGTCGCCGGCGGCCCGCAATTCACCCATGTCGCCAACTATCACGCCGGCGTCGTGATCCGACGGGCGCTGTTCCGTCTGCCGGCCAGAATCAGATATGACGCGGCCCCATGGGTGACTTACACCGATCCCGAGCTGGCACAGGTCGGATTGACCGAAGACCAGGCACGGGCACGCGGGCATGCGGTTCGGGTTCTGCGCTGGCCCTATCATGACAACGACCGCGCCCGGATTGAACGCACCGCCGAGGGGCACATCAAGGTGGTGACCAACGCCCGCGGCCGCATCCTCGGTGCCACGATCGTCGGTGCGCAGGCCGGTGAGTTGATTTCGACTTGGACGCTCGCCATCGCGCAACGGCGCAATATCCGGGCGCTCGCCGGGTTTATTGTGGCATACCCGACGCTGGCCGAGATCGGGAAGCGTGCGGCAATGAGCCACTTCGCCCCCGGTTTGACCAGTCCGATGGTGCGGCGCATCATCGGCTGGCTGCGTCGTCTGGGCTGAGGCTAAGTACTTCTACACATGAGCGAAAATAACACCATCGCGAAACCGGCGGAGGGCCAGCCGCGCCGCAGGCTCGGCCTGTCGGGCAAGCTGCTGCTACTCACCACCGCGTTCGTGATGATCGCCGAAGTGCTGATCTACGTGCCCTCGATCGCGAACTTCCGCATCATGTGGCTCAAGGACCGGCTGGCGGCCGCCCATACGGCCGCGCTCGTCCTCGATGCGGCGCCGAGCGGCATGGTGCCCGAAAGCCTGGCACAACAGATCCTCGACAGTATCGGCGCAAAATCGGTGGTGATGAAGACCGGCCAGCAGCGCCGGCTGCTGGTGGCGAGCAATTTCTCGCCTCAGGTCGACCAGGACGTTAACGTCCGCGACATCAAGCCGCTGAAGGCAATCATCGACGCCTTCAGGACCCTGGTGATGAGCAAGAGCGGCGACCTGGTACGCGCGGTCGGCCCCGCACCGCGCGGCGGCGAGTTCGTCGAGATCGTGGTCGAGGAAGGTCCGCTGCGCCGCGCGATGATCGAGTACTCGCGCAACATCCTGCTGCTCTCGCTCGTCATCTCGATCATCAGCGCGGCCCTGGTCTACCTGGCACTCCTGCTGCTGTTCGTGCGCCCGATGCATCGCATCACCGCCAACATGACCAAGTTCCGGCGCGACCCGGAAGCGCCCGGGCGCATCATCGTGCCGTCGCGACGCAGCGACGAGATCGGCGTCGCCGAGCGCGAACTTTCCGCCATGCAGCAGGATCTTGTCTCGATGCTGCACGAGAAGAGCCGGCTGGCCTCGCTCGGCCTCGCCGTGTCGAAGATCAATCATGATCTGCGCAACCTGCTCTCCTCCGCGCAGCTCTTTTCCGACCGGCTCGTCGGCTTGCCCGATCCGCGGGTGCAGCAGTTCGCTCCCAAACTGATGCGGGCGCTGGAGCGCGCCATCGCGTACTGCCAGTCGACGCTGTCCTACGGTGGCGCGCAGGAGCCGCCGCCCGACCGCCGCCCGGTCGCGATCGAAGCGCTGGTCGCCGAGGTGCGCGAGACGCTCGGACTCAACGGCGCGATTGGCTGGATCAGCGCGGTCGAGCGCGGCCTCGTCGTCGACGCCGATCACGACCAGCTGCTGCGCATCCTGCTTAATCTCACCCGCAACGCCGTGCAGGCCCTGGAGACCCGCGCACCCAACGAGCCCGCGCGCGATCAGGTGCGCGTCACCGGCCAGCGCGAAGGCACCGTGGCGGTGATCGAGGTCTCCGACACCGGGCCCGGATTGTCGGCGAAGGCACGCGCCCATCTGTTCGAGGCGTTCCAGGCTTCGACCCGCACCGGCGGCAGCGGGCTCGGGCTCGCGATCGCGGCCGAGCTCGTTCGCGCGCACGGCGGCGAGATCAATCTCGTCGACGGCACCATCGGGGCGACCTTCCGGTTCACAATTCCGGACCGCGCGGTCGACCTGCGCGCATGGCGAAAGGAAGCGCGCGGATAGTGCGTCGCCTGCATGAACCTCGGACCTGATCCCGGGGAATGCCGGGTAGGCCGCCCCGGATTGCGCTCCGCTCCGTCCGGGCTACGATTGCCAGCGCCAGGATCTCCTTCATGCACCTTCGCAAACTGCTCGCGCTCGCCGCGCTCGTTGTGTCGTCATCCGCGTTCGCGCAGGACGCCGCCCAGTGGGATAAGGTCCTCGCCGCTGCCAAGGCCGAAGGCAAGGTGACGTATTATTCCGGGCTTGTCGGTTCCCCCAGCACAGCCGCGGTCGCGCGCGCGTTCGAGCAGGCCACCGGGATTGCGACCGAGCTTCTCGACCTTCGCATCAGCGAGATCCGCGAGCGCATGCGCGCCGAGCAGGTCGCGGGCCGCGTGATCGGCGATGTGCTCACCACGTCCTACAACGTGACCACGTCGATCGAAAACAACGAGGGCAACATCCAACCGCTGCACGCGTTTCCCAACCGTACGCGGGTGCGCGAGAGCATCAAGATCGACAATCCGGCCGGCACCCAGGTGCCGGTCTACATGCTCAAATACGGGATTTTGATCAACACGCGGCTGATCGCACCCGCCGACCAGCCAAAGAGTTGGGCCGATCTCATCGACCCGAAATGGGCAGGAAAAATCCTCGCCGACGACCCGCGCGCGCTCGGCGGTGGCTTCAATGCGTTCGTAGCGCTGCATGACCGGCTCGGCGTGGATTATCTGAAGAAACTTGCCGAGCAGAAGCTCGTGTTCACCCGCGATCTGCGCGAAGCCGAGCGGCGCACCGCCCGCGGCGAATATCCGATCTACATGCCGTTCCTGTTCAATGACTATGCCTCGCTCAAGGGCCTGCCGGTCAAAGCGATCGTGCCGGAGGAAGGCGTCGCCTACGTGCAGTTCGTCGCTTCCATGGTGAGAAACACGACCCACCCCAACGCGGCGCTGGCATTCATCAATTTTCTCTTGTCGGACGGCGCACAGCTCATCTACGCCAAGGAAGGGCTCGGCCCGGTGGTCGCGGCGGTCGACGCCCAGATACCCGAGGACCTGCGGCTGCTGGTGAACGCGAAGCCGATGGGCACCAGCGACTGGAAGCGCGAGCAGCAGCTGCTGCAACTGGCGAAGGAGATTTTCAAGTAGGATGGGTTGAGCGTCAGCGAAACCCATCAGAGCCGAGCAATGAGCGCGTCAGCAGATGGGTTTCGCTTCGCTCAACCCATCCTACGGCCGCATTCGGACCCGTCGCTGCGCGCCGCACGTAGAGAATGGAGAGGAACAATAAAGACCCATGGACCGTCGCATCACGAACCCGGTCTTCAACGATCGTAAGCTGAAGCTCGGGACCTTCCAGACCAATCTCGACAGCGGCTGCGTGATGTCGGACCTCGACGGCCGTCTCGACATCAGCTGGCCCAACACGGTGAAGCTCGCGCAGCTCGCCGACGAGATGGAGTTCGAGGCACTGGTGCCGGTCGCGCGCTGGGCCGGCTTCGGCGGTGCCACCAACCCGCAGGGTCCGGGCTTTGAGGCCTATACCTGGGCGGCAGGGATCAGCGGCGTGACCAGGCACACCGGCGTGATCTCGACCTCGCACGTCTCGCTCAATCACCCGATCATTTCCGCCAAGCAGTGCGCGGCGATCGATCACATCTCCAACGGGCGCTTCACGCTCAACATCGTGTGCGGCTGGAACGGCCCCGAGATGGACATGTTCAACATCCCGCTGCAGGGTCACGACGAACGCTACGCCTGCGCGGAAGAATGGCTCGGCATCGTCAAACGGCTATGGACACAGGACGAAACCTTCGATCACAGCGGCCGGTTCTACACCATCCGCAAAGGCTACCTGGCGCCCAAGCCGGTGCAGCAACCCTATCCGGCGATCATGAATGCGGGCGGCTCCGAGCGCGGCCGCCACTTCGCCTGCAAGCACGCCGACATGGTCTACACGGTGATTCGCAACACCGATCCGGAGCTCAACCGCAAACACGTGCAGGCCTATCACGCGCTCGCCAAGGAGTACGGCCGCCGGATCCAGGTCTGGAGCCTCGCCAACATCGTGCAGGGCGAGACCGAGAAGGAGGCGCGCGAATTCTACGATTATTACGTCCATCAGAAAGGTGACTGGGTCGCGGCCGGCAATGTGGTCAACGCCATGGCAGCGGAGATCAACGAGCGCAGTTACACGCCCGAGCAACTCAAGGCGATGGCGGAAGTGTTCATCGCGGCCTGGGGCGGCAACACGCTCGTCGGCACCAAGGAGCAGATCGTCGACGGGCTGGCGCGGTTCGCGAGCTGGGGGCTCGACGGACTGTTGCTGGCATTCCCGCGCTACGAGGCCGGTTTGCGCGAGTTCCGCGACGTGACCTATCCGCTGGTGAAGCAGGCCGGGTTGCGGGATGCGAGGTGAAGATGCCCGGGCGCGGACTTCGAAGTGTTGCGGCCACTTCTCCGCGTGTCATGGCCCGCGAAAGCGGGCCACCCAGTAATCACAGGTTTCTCAATTTTGCACTGAGGTGCTTAGCTTCACTTCTTGTTTGTGAGTACTGGGTCGCCCGCTTTCGAGGCCCCGATGGGGCCTCTCGCGGGCGATGACACCCGAGAGTTTGATGAATGATGCCCGGAGCAACAACATGAAGCGCACGCTGATCAAATGCGGGTGGCTGGTTTCGCTCGATGACGCGATCGGGGATTTTCACGGTGCCGAGCTCCTCCTCGCCGGCGATCGCATCGAAGCGGTGGGCAAAAGCCTGAACGCCACTGCCGACGTGGTGATCGACGCCTCCGACAAGATCGTGATGCCGGGCCTCGTCAACGCACACATGCACACCTGGGAAACGGCGCTGCGCGGGATCGCGGCCGAATGGCTGTCGGCGAACTACATGAAGCACATCCACGGCAACCTCGCGACCCATTACCAGCCCGAGGACAACTACCTCGGCAATCTGATCGGCGCGCTCGGTCAGATCGATGGCGGCACCACCACCCTGGTCGACTGGTGCCACAACATCACGACCATCGAGCACGCCGAGCGCGCGATCGACGGCCTCACCGACAGCGGCATCCGCGCGGTGTTTGCCCATGGTACCGCCAAGCCGCCGACCAAACCTGGGGATGCGCCATTTACCCACGTGCCGCATCCGCGCGCGCGCATCGACGCGCTGCGCAAGGGCCGGCTCGCTTCCGACCACGGCCGCGTCACGCTGGCCATGGCGATTCTCGGCCCGGATTATTCGGTATGGGACGTGGTCGAACACGACATCCGCATGGCGCGCGAGTACGGCCTCGTCTCGTCCTCGCACACGCGCCGCAAGGAAGAGTTGGTCACGCCCGACGGCTATGCGCGCATGTTGAAGGCCGGCCTGCTCGGCCCCGACCACAACCTGGTGCACGGCACGACCTACGACGAGGCTGACCTCCAGGTGGTGATCGAGGCGGGCGCAAGCCTCACCTCCACGGTGCTGGTGGAGCTGCATCATCACATCGGCGACACCATGGTGGCGCGCGTGCGCGCGGCCGGCGGCGCGCCCTCGCTCGGCATCGACGTTGAGCCCTACGGCACCGGGCAGATGCTGCGCGAGATGCAGGCGGCGCTGCTGTTCGTGCGCGGCAAGGAGGTGCGCAACAACGCGCTGCGCGGCAACTCGCCGTTCACCAGCATGCCGGTGAAATCGCGCGAAGCCTTGATCTGGGCGACCCGCAATGGCGCGCGCGCATTCGGACTCGACCGCGAGATCGGCTCGCTCACGCCCGGCAAGAAGGCCGACATCGTCATGCTGCGGGCAAACGACATCAACATGGTGCCGGTGTGGGACCCGATCTACGCGATCGTCGAGGTCGCCGGCGCCGGCAACGTCGATACCGTCATCATCGACGGGGTGATACGCAAAGAAGCCGGCCGCCTGACCTTCCCGGCCGACGTGGTGGCGAAGCGCCAGGCTGAACTCGCCGAGTCCGGTGCCCGTCTGATGCGCGCCGGCGGCTATCAGGTGCAAAGCACGGCCAAGTGATACGCCTGCAGGTCCACTGAATCGGCGCGTCATCCGGGCAGTTGTTTCGACATCGGCGGCTTGCATCGTCCATGCTCCCATGGATGCCCTTGTGCGCACGCGTTGAGGGCATCCATGGGACGCGACGAATCCGGGAACAGCGCACGCGCATTGCGCTGAAAAACGCATCCCGCACGGCCCTGCACATTGTGCGGGGGAAATCCGCAGCCACTTTTCCCGACATCGGCGGCTTGCATCGTCCATGCTCTCATGGATGCCCTTGTGCGCACGCGTTGAGGGCATCCATGGGGCTCCGGATTTATGGGTCATAATAACCAGAGTGTTATAATTTTGATTGCATTAAAATAAATATGTACTAATATGCATTATGGCCGGGGCCGGAACGGCTGGCGGCCGCAACACAAACGAACGAGCTTGATCGACCATGACCGACATCATGAAATTGTTTGACAGCACTTGCGGACCCGTCCGCCCGGCGGACGCGGCCGCAGCGAGCCCCGATAGCGGGCCAGCGCCCGACAGCGGGCAGGTCGACGAACCGGATGCCCAGGATCCGGATGGCAGCGAGCCCAGTGAGGGCGAAGCCGCCGCCATGTTCCAGCAGGCGACTGGATGTCCGCCCGGCGTTGCGCGCAGGATCGCGGCTGATCCGGTTGCACGCGCCGTGGCGGTCGCAGGAAGCGAGATGTTGAACGAGATTCCGTCCGTCAAAACGCTCAAGCTGCATCCGATCGATAGGGTCCGGCCGCGGCCGGTGGATTGGCTGTGGCCCGGCCGGTTCGCATTGGGCAAGCTGTCGCTCGTCGGCGGGCCGGCCGGCGCCGGCAAGTCGAATCTGCTTACTTGCCTCGTTGCCGCCGTCTCGACCGGCGGTGCATGGCCCTGCGGAGAAGGGCGTGCGCCGCTCGGCACGGCGGTGATGTTCTGTGCAGAAGACGATGCGTTCGACACGACCATTCCGCGCCTGCAGGCGGCCGGGGCGGATCTGGCGCGGATCAGGCTTGCCGGGGGCGTCTACGATCTTCACGTCCAGGGCCGACGCGTTGACCTGTGGCGCGACGCTTCCCTCCTGTGCGAGACCCTCGAGAACCTCGGCGATGTCAAGCTCATCACCATCGACCCGATTGCCTCTTATCTGGACGGACGCGAGTTCACCAGCAACGCCGCCATGCGCAAGCTCCTGGCCCGGCTCAGCATGGTGGCTGACGACGTTGGCGCGGCGTTGATCGGCGTCGTGCATTCGCCCAAACGAAGCTCGACCAACCCGAGCGATCATTTCATCGGATCGATCGCGTTGGGCGCGGTGGCGCGCTCCGCGTTCCTGATCAGGCGCGATCCGACCAACGCCGATCGGGCGCTGATGTTGCAGGTGAAGAACAATCTCGCGACGCAAACCCCAACCCTGGCCTTCCGCCTCGAGGCGCGCACGACCAGCTCAGGCCTCACCGCTCCGGCGGTGGCCTGGGAGAGCGAACCGGTGGCGATGGACGTACACGACGTGCTCGCGATGCGCAGCGAGCGCGGGTCGCAGTGCGAGGAGGCCGAGGAATTCCTGCGTGATCTGTTGACCGACCCGCAGGGAGTTCTGGTGCAGGATATCGAGCATGCCGCCCGCGCGGCCGGGCTGCTGCGGCCGGGCCAAACCATCGGCCAATGCAAACCACTGCGGGTTGCCCGCGCCGGCCTGGGCGTCGGGGTCGCACGCGAAGGGTTTGGCCCGGGGGCAAAGTACCGCTGGCGGATCGAGCGGCCGCCGGTCTGAGAACCGGCGCCGAACCGAGGGGCAGGACCGGACGCTGCCTGCCGGGCCGCGACCGCGGCCCGCCGACCCAGCTTGCCAATCCGGCGCCAAGCCTATAGCTATGCGCGGCCTCGTGGGCACATTATGCCGGGGCACGCGCCCGTAGCTCAGCTGGATAGAGCACCAGACTACGAATTTGGGGGTCAGGAGTTCGAATCTCTTCGGGCGCGCCAAAAGATCAATAAAATCAGGTAGTTCTAGGCAGCATCAGGCAGGCTCTCACAGCGCCCCGTTTCGTGTCCGCGCTATGTCCGTAAATGCGATGCGGGCCCAAAAGTGCTGACACACGGCGAAGCCCACCTGTTTCCCAGCCCGTCGCAGGCCGCGTCGGGCTCAGGGCCGCCCGACGGTGCGAAATGCAGGCTGAGGGCACCATGGGGGCGTCCCGGCCAGCGGCACCAGCGGGCTTCCCAGGGCGATTTCAAGTGGGGGCTGCAACCCACGCAACCGAGCCTCACGGGCAAGCAATGGCGGGGAAGCGGCCGAAATGAGCAGCGACATGCCCCACAAGTTCATCCTCGGCTAGGCAGTCGAATATAGTCCATCATCCCGTTGGATCTATGCGCCGCGCGGAATTTATCTGGTGACCGCGAAATTACCCGAGCGGGACGGAGAATTTGAATATCACATCAAACATATCAGTGAACTGCACGAACATATCGCGAAGGAAAGCGAGTTGAGTGCTTCGCAAACCGGAGCATAAGGCTGTGCAAAATGGCCTTCAAATGGGGATGGCGCGGACCGCGCGCACTTGCCTTGGTCGTGTTTGGCTTTTGGCTGTTTTCTCCAAATGGATAAACTAATGCGCGAGCTGTGCGCGGCACGCCGCACTTCGCGAATTGGTTAAGCTGAACCTCCACCCACCAGAGCGAGTGGGAGAGTTTCCATGGGAATATGGTTAGACATCGCCGCAGCAGGGCTAGCGATCGTGATCGTAGTTATTTGGTTCCTCTCAACCCGCCGAAAGTCCGCGAACCGGTCTTCGTCTGTCGATAGAGAGAAACGCTCGACTTAGACGCGCGCGGGCACAATCGGCGCCCAAACTGGAAGGAGCAGCCGCCGCAGCCGAGCCTCACCGGCAGGATGTCGGAGCCGAGTTGATGGCCCAACGTCAGGGAGCGGGATAGCGTGCCTGACTTGAAGCTTTCCTGGCGGCTGAAAGGCTCAGGTCCGGGAAGGCCATCATGTGGGCAATGCAGCTGCGCCGCCGTCGAAGCCTCTCGCGCTCTTCATATGCGGGAGCCTGCAGGATGCGCTTTGAGAGGCGGCGGTGCAGGCGAGAGAGCCGTTCAATGGTCATGGGCAAAAAGTCCCTTCTACAAACAAACTTCTGCAACCCCTTACAGCTATGCATCCAATGAAGGCAAAACAACCTGCCGGCTCGCCGATGACGCAGGCCAACATGCGCGAGCTGGGCGTGCAGCGGCTGATCGCGTCTTGCCTCAACGATGCATGCTGTCACACAGCGCTGATCGACGTGTCGGGCTATCCGGCCGACACCGAGGTGCCGTTCATTCGCTCGCCGGGCGAAGTGCGGCAAGTGCTGCGGCAAGCGCGCCGACGTGCGGGCCGAACCGGAAAGAGCAGCCACCGCGCGCCTCACAGCGAAGCGATGCCGGTGAGAACCTTCGGATGGGACGTACGTATTTCAGGCTTTCCAGCCTTGAGGTAGATCAATGACGGACGTAGACGGCCTGGCAGAGAGGAGGAAGGAAGTAAACTGAGGGAGAATGACCATGGCAACCTATGTGGTCCTTGCTACGTTCACCGATCAAGGCATCAAAACTGCTAAAGACTCCCCAAAGCGGGCAGAGGCCTTCAAGCAAATGGCGAAGACCTTCGGAGTGACCGTGAAGGATATATTCTGGACTCAGGGACGATATGACATTGTAGCGATCACCGATGCTCCAGACGAGCTTACCGCCACTGCCCTCAACTTGAGTTCTGGCTCACTAGGCAACATCCGCACGGAGTCGCTGCGCGCCTTCTCGGCAGAAGACATGACGAAGATTGTCGCCAAGATGGTCTAACGTGCACTGTCAGTCGAACCTTGCATCGGGGCAAATTGAAGAACCCGCCCACGATGATCGCTGGCGGTACGCATGAAGCTCATCGGTCGCCGATGACGCTCGGCACGCTATCGCATGCAGCATCTGTCTGCTGCATGTCGAAGAACGCGCTCGGCACCGAGAAGGGGCCTAAGTCGCAGGACAACCAGAACTCGTTCACGCCGTGGCCGTCCGAGCGAATGTGCGGTCAATCTTGGTGGCCATGATGAAGTCGTTCTCATGCAATCCCTTGATTTTCTTGGTCTGCGGAGAGACCGTCGCATTGCCCCAGCCGAAACAGATGTTGGGATGATGGCCTTCAGCTTCGGCGGGTTCACCAAACTCCTGAACAAAGGTAAGCGCCTCCCGGAAATCGCGAAACCGGAAGCTCCGCTCGATGCGGTGAGCTTCCTCCGCCAGTTGCCAGTCTGGGGCCTGTGCTCGAAAGAGCTCGGCTTACTCGCCCGTGAGTGGAGGTATTCCCCCGCGACAGGGAGTACGGGTTTTACTAGCAAGAACTTCGGTCATGTTGCTTGTCCTTCGTGTCAACCTTCCCCTCACCAAGGCTCGCAAAACTGCGAAACTGACGTTGCGATCAAGCCCCGCCGATGATCCTCGCGAACATGCGCGAGCTTGGGGGTGCGCGAACCTTCGACGCGCTCTTGGATCAAGATCAAGAACCCGCGTCGCCGGCCACAACAAGGGTGATCGAGGGATGAAGACGAGGTAACCCGCCGGCCTTCGCATGCTATTGTGGATCGTCAGGGTCGATATAATCGATTGACGTAACATCCGGAGAAGACACCATGCGCATTCTAGTCACCTCCATGCTCGCCGCCCTGCTGGCGGGCGCTGCCTACGGCCAGACTGGGGACGCCGTCCGCATCGGGGTGCTCAATGACATGTCGGGCGTCTATTCCGATGACCAGGGTCCAGGGTCGGTCATCGCCGCGCAAATGGCGGTCGAGGATTACGGTGGCAAGGCAGCGGGCAAGAAAGTGGAGGTCGTTTCCGCCGACCACCAGAATAAGACAGATATCGGTGCACAGGTCGCGCGACGATGGTTCGACGAAGGGGTCGGGGTGATTGTCGACGTACCCAATTCGGCCATCGCGCTGGCGGTGAGCGAACTCGCCCGCGACAAGAGCAGGGTGTTAATTGGATCGGGGGCCGGCACGTCGTTACTGACCGGGGAAAAATGCTCTCCCAATACGGTGCATTGGACCTACGACACCTGGGCCTATGGGCACGGGCTTGCGCGGGCAGCAGCGCAGCAGAATGTCAAGTCGGTTTACTTCATCACCGCTGATTACGCCTTCGGCCACGATCTCGAAAAGCAGTTTTCGGACGAGTTCGTCAAGCAAGGCGGCCGCGTGCTCGGATCGGCTCGTCACCCGATCGGAACCAGCGATTTCTCTTCGCTGCTGCTGCAGGCGCAGGGCTCGAAGGCCGACGCGGTCGCATTCGCCAATGCGGGCGGCGACACCAG
This sequence comes from uncultured Alphaproteobacteria bacterium, assembly GCA_963833605.1. Lineage (GTDB taxonomy): Bacteria > Pseudomonadota > Alphaproteobacteria > Rhizobiales > Xanthobacteraceae > JAFAXD01. The sequence goes on along the minus strand of CAWHYZ010000014.1, from coordinate 30,297 downwards.
CAACTCACTCAAGCAGGCTGCCGAATTCGGGCTCGGCCAGCAGCAAAAGCTGCTGGCGCTCATCATGGGGCAGAACAACGTACGCGCGCTCGGCCTGCAGGCATCGCAGGGCATCATCCTGGTCGTGCCGTTCTACTGGGATATGAACGAGCAAACACGCGCGTTCGCCCAACGGTTCCAAGCGCGCCATCCTAAGAAGCTCATGCCTAACGACATGCATGCGGGCGTTTACGCATCGGTTCTGCATTATCTGAAAGCAGTCGATAAAGTCGGGAGCGCAGACGATGGCAAAGCGGTAGTCGCGGCCATGAAGGCAATTCCGACGGACGACCCGCTGTTCGGCAAAGGCACGATTCGCGCTGATGGCCGCACGCTGCATCCCATGTACCTATTCCAGGTGAAGACTCCGGCGGAATTGAAGGGGCCCTGGGACGTGTACAAACTGGTGTCGACGATCCCCGCCGATCAGGCTTTCCGTCCGCTCAATGAAGGAGGGTGCCCGCTTGTCAAACAGTAAGCGCGCATCTCCAAAACCGTACCCGACGTTGCTCGCGCGCGCCGACGAGGTGATCGAATGAGAGCCAGCAACCAGGACCGCCGGTGACGCTCACGCTTCGCCACCCCTGACGCTGCAAGCGGGTCGTACTTAGGAAGTTCAGACATGCGCATTAATGAAACGGATCCTAACTTTAGAGATTACGTCGTCATCTGGAACGGCCGGAGGGTAGTTCACGATGTGATCATGGCCGATGAGGAAAAGAGGGAGATTACGCTGCGGGTGAAGGATCCGGACAAAACAGTCGGTACCCGGCGTACAGGCGGTGAAGTTACCCATACACTAACTGGCACAGTCACTATCAGACTTCGGTCGGAACTCACCCCAGAAGAGAAACTCATAGGGGATGAGGATGGCGCCCTGCGATAGTGGAGGCCATTTCCCAAGCACCCCGCCGGTCCGCCCATGACGCTTGGCAACATGCGCGAGCTTGGCGTGCAGCGGTTGATCGCGTCGTGCCTCAACGACGCATGTCGTCACACGGCGCTGATCGATGTGTCGAGCTATCCGGCCGAGACCGAGGTGCCGTCATTCGGCCGCCGCACGAAGTGCGGCAAGTGTGGCGGCAAGCGCATAGACGTGCGCCCAAACTGGAAAGAGCAGCCGCCGCAGGAGAGTTTGACCGGGAAGCAGTGGCGGTAAATATTCTGGGACCGAAACCGGTCGGATTTTAAGTTGCTCTGTCATATTGTCATTGAGCCGTCTCAACCCTGTGCTCAATACGCCCACACGAATGAGGCACATTCGTCAAAGCGTGGGTGAGGGCAGCATGCGCGGCGGCATCAAAGCGAAAGAATACCTTGCTAAGGCCACAAAGGTCCCGGTCGACGACCTCGGCCGCGATGCAGGCGTCGAGGTCCGAGGCCTTGGCGACCGCGGTTGCGCAGGCCCCCCATTCGGAGAGCGTCTGTAAGGCGAGTGTTCCGAGGCCCCCGGCCGCGCCGTTCACCAGGATCTTCTTGCCCGGCGCATTCGCGCGCGTCAGACCCGCCGCCGTCGCCGCAAGCCACATGGTAATGAAGCTGTACGGGAGCGCCGCGAGCGCGCGGATGTCCTCGCCGTCCGGCGCCCTCCGCGCGTGTTCCGCTTTCGCAACGATATGCGAGGCGTGCGCTCCGTCCTGCGAAGGGGGCTTCACGCCGTAGACGCGCTCGCCGACCTTAAAATCGGTTGCGCGCGCGATGTCGTCGCCCGATGGACAGCGTTGGTCGAAGGCTCGAATCTCAGCACATTCCTTTTCCGCGCACATTGGCCGGTGGAATATTCTCGCGAATAATCCCCCTCAGCGAGCGAGTGAGGGGCGGCGACCGGCATAGGACGAAGTCCTTTTCCGTGGTTTTCAGTGCCAACAAATGAGGTTAGGCTACGAATGTCACTCAGCGTCTCGGAGTTGTCCGGCACCCAGCCCAAAACAGCGATCGCATCGACAAGTGATAGGTGGGGCGACTGAATACCGTGATCAGCAGTGAAAAGCGAACTCGACCCGGAGTGAAAAAAGCAAAGTGGAGGAAGTGCCCGTGAAGAAGCAGCTGAGAACTGTCAGTGTATCTGTTGCTCTTGCCATCGGTGCGGCGCCCGTCGCCTCGTCAGCGTTCGCTCAACCGGTGGATACCGCACGCATCGAGGCCGGCGGCCAGAATGATTGGCTGACCTATCATGGTTCCTACAAATCCTATCACTACAGCCCGCTCGACCAGATTAACACGAGCAACGTATCCAATCTGGGCGTTGCCTGGATCCATATTCCGGGCCGGTCTACCCGCGGCCTGCAATCAATGCCGCTCGTGGCGGACGGCATACTCTACTACACCGGCTCCTACAGCCGGACCTTTGCGCTCAACGGCGCCACGGGTGAGGTGATCTGGTCCTATATCCCCGAATTGGACGAGGCGTTGATCGCCCGGCAGACCCATTCGCCCTACAATCGCGGAGTCGCGATCGGCGAGGGCAAGGTATTCGTCGGCACCATGGACGGCCGGCTAATCGCCCTCGACATGAAAACCGGCAAGCTGGCTTGGGAAACCAAGCTGATCGATTCCCAGAAGCTGACGGTCGGCTTCACGGGTGCGCCGCTTTATGCCAAGGGTACCGTCGTGATCGGCTCGCAGGGCGGTGAATGGCCTGGCCGTGGCCCGATATTTGGGGTCGATGCTGCGACCGGCACGAAGAAATGGGAGTTCCTGACTGTCGCAGGCACCGACGACGCCATGAAGACCTGGGGAAGCGACTCCTGGCGCACGGGCGGCGGCGGCGGCTGGATGCCGGGCACCTACGATTCGGAGACCGGCACCATCTGGTGGGGCACTGCCAACCCAGCCCCGCTGTACGACTGGTCGGGCAGCGATTACAAGACGCAGGGCGCGCGCCCTGGCGACAATCTCTATACCTCCTCGGTGATCGGTCTCGATATCGATACCGGCAAGCTGAAATTCTATCATCAGGAGCTGCCGCACGACGCCTGGGACTTCGACAGCGCGGTCGGCGAGTTCGTGATGCTCGATCGCGACGGCCAGAAGCTTGTGGTGCACCCCAACAAGAGCGGCTACATCTTCGTCTACGACCGCAACGCCGGCCTGAAGAATGTCTGGCGGATCACGCAGAACAGCAATTTCGTCAAGGACATTGACCCCAAAACGGGCGAGCTGATCGGTCGACGCGACTTCTCAGCTGGGAAGGTAGCCGAACCGCTCTGCCCACACATCTCCGGGGGCGTCAGCTTTAACGCGGGTTCCTACAACCCGAAGACCGGTCTCTACTACAAGCTCGGCCAGGAATGGTGCATGACCCTCGAAGTCGTGAAGACGACGCCGGTGACCGCACCACAAGCCCAACTAAACATTGGCGCCAACTTCAAGATCGCCCCTCCTCCGGGCGGCGAGATCTATGGTCACCTCGACGCGCGCGACCCGGTGACCGGGGCCAAAAAGTGGGAGGTGCGGTTCCCCGAGCCACCGCTCTCGAGCGTCCTGTCGACCGCGGGCAATCTCGTGTTCGTACCTGACTCACGCGGCGTGCTCCACGCCTACAATGCCGAATCCGGAACCGAGCTATGGAGTCACCCCGACGGCACCGGTCATCAGGGCGGCATCGTCAGTTACGCCGTCGGCGGCAAGCAATATATCGCTGTGACGGCGGGCTTTGGCGGCATGGCGTCGGACGACTACGCGCCAACCTTCGGCGGCATCTACAAAAGCATGCCGCGCGACGATGGCGCGCTCATTGTCTACAGCCTGAAATAGGCTATTGGGATGGTCCCGCCGGGGAGCGGGCGCAAGCCCCGCCCCCCGGGTGCGCTTGCGGCCTATGCACCTGATTCGTTTTTTGATGAAGCGAGACTTAGGTGTCCTGACGTTGTTGCTGATTAGGGTACTTGCCGCCCTCGTGGCCTGCGGCATGCCGACTGCTGCGCAACAGGCTGCTACCAAGCAGGACGATACGACGATCGATGTCAAACAGTTGTTCGCGTCAACCTGTGGCTGGTGTCACTCCGATGGCGGCAGGGCAGTCGGCAAGGGCCCGCAGCTCATGAATTCGCCCCGCAGCGACGACTATCTTCGCAACCGCATCAAGGCCGGCAAGGAAGGCGGGATGCCGGCATTCGGCGAAGCCTTCAGCGACGCGCAAATCGACGCGATCATCAAATACATCCGATCGTTGAAACCCGATCAGGGATGAGCTCGCAAAAACCTTATCCATCTGTCTCGGAACACGAAAATGAAAGCTATTCTCCCGCTCACGGTCCTCGCCACCATCGGCCTGATGGGATCCGTTGAAGCACGGTCTCTCGACACGATCCGCTCGGTCGGCACGCTTGGACTGTGCGCTCACCCCAACTCACTTCCCTTCGCCAGCAAGGCCGGCGATCCTCCCGGGTTTCAGGTCGAGATGGGCCGCGCCCTTGCCCATGAGCTCGGCGTCTCGCTGAAGCTGGACTGGATCATCACCATGTTTCAGATTCGCAGCGCCGATTGCGACATCGTCATGGACACCATTGCCGACCGCGAGGCTCAGGGCGAAACCAATCTGAGGATTTCGAAGCCCTATTATCGGACGGGTGTCGCTCTCGCCGTGCCGTCGGGCAGCAACATCACCTCTTTCAAAGGCCTTAACGAACATACGAAGGTCGGGGTTCAGGTTGGATCCATGGCGGCGATGATCCTCAACCAGCGTCACGTGCCGACATCGACCTTCGGATTCGAGGTAGACAGCCTTGAAGCCTTGACCAATCACGAGATCGACGCGGCTGCGGTCACGCCGACCGTGGCCGGCTATTTCAATCTGACGCATTCGGACAACGCCGTCCGCATCCTGGATCTCGACGAGAGCGAGGCGAACCTCAACTGGAATGTCGCCGTCGGCATGGTCCGCCCAGATGAGAGGCTGCGCGATGCCATCGACGAGGCGCTCGAGCGGATGAGCGCCAATGGGACGATCGATCGAATATACGGGCGCTACGGTATCGTCCTGCAGTCGCCGCGATAGCTCGCACTGCCGGACGGGCCGCTGTGGGTCTACGAGATCGGCCCTCATCAAATTCCTGCTCGCCCGGATGTGTAAAATCGTTTTGCAACATGAGGTAATTCCGGGATCGAGTCAGACAAGACCCAGGGAATCAGCTCTCCAGGAACGAACGTATGGGCCAGCCTCATGTGGCCTGGCAATGATGGAGAGCAGCGATGAAGAGCTATGTCGGACTGGACGTGTCGTTGAAGCAGACATCAATCTGTGTGGTGGATGAAACGGGATCGGTCGTGCGAGAGGGTGTGGTCATCTCTGAACCTGAGGCGATCGCGGCGTTCGTGAGATTGAATGCACCGGGAGCGGTGCGGATCGGCCTTGAGACAGGGCCAACGACCACGTGGGTGTGGACCGAACTCAAGCGACTTGACCTGCCGGTGATTTGCATCGACGCACGACATGCCAAGGCAGTGCTCAAGATGCAGATCAACAAGAGCGATCGCAACGATGCTGCCGGCATCGCCCGCATCATGCAGACCGGTTGGTTCAAGGAGGTGCGGGTGAAGGATATCGACAGCCACTTGGTCAAGGCGCTTCTGGTGAGCCGGGCGTTGCTAGTTAAAATCAAACGTGATCTCGAGAACCAGATCCGCGGCCTCCTCAAGAACCTCGGTCTCGTCATCGGCCGTGCCAAGTTCAATGCCTTCGCCGTGCGAACCGAGGAACTGATCGAGGATCGTCCCGAGTTGATCGCTGTGGTCGGGCCGCTGCTCAAGGCACGCAAGGCCATCGAGCAGCAGACCGAAGATCTCGATCGAAAGGTTCTAAAGCTGGCGCGTCATGATGCGCAGGTCCGCAGGTTCATGACCGTGCCTGGTGTCGGTCCGATCACCGCGCTCTGCTTTACGGCGACGATCGACGATCCGACCCGCTTCAAGCGATCGAGAAGTGTTGGGGCTTATGTCGGATTGACGACCCGACGCCATGCCTCCGGAGAGGTGGATTGGTCAGGCCGAATCTCGAAGTGCGGTGATGCTATGCTCCGCATGTATTTGTTCGAAGCAGCCGGCGTACTGCTGACACGCGTGCCGAAATGGTCGGCGCTGAAGGCTTGGGGGATGAGGCTCGCCAAACGAACCGGGCTCCGCAAGGCCAAGGTTGCGGTCGCGCGTAAGCTCGCGGTCATTCTGCACCGCATGTGGATCGACGGAACCGAGTTCAACTGGTCGAAGAAGGAGGTTGCTGCGTAACGAGATCATAGCGTTCCCGCCACTCGGCGGGAAAGGACGTCCCTGCCGGGACGGTGGCGGTGGTGAGATCGCCCGATTTTTTGCGCACGCTCGAAAAGGCGACCGCGCTTGCAACATTGATCCGCCAACGTCGTCTTACGCCATCATGCGGAGGGCACGCCCCTACCGCGGAGAGAACAGTGGGCCCGGCAAGGATGATCGTGGAGAGCTTGACACCCAGACCCGGAATTAGAGAACACTATCGGCACGTTTGAGACATCTGGCAACGTCCGCTTTTCCGCCGCTGTTGGAAGACGAGCAGGCATCCCCCAAAAAAATCGAACCGAAGGCCCGAAATTTCCGGAGACCGTTTCGTTAGCTCTGGTCCCACTCCACCCGCGCGGCAGCACCTTTGTACTACAATGCGCGGTGAGGATGTGCACTGCGCATCAAAATTTTGCTTTTTGCCCCCCGCACCCGAACCGGATTGGCTGGCGCCGGGCAGTTTCACCAAACTTGAAAATTTGATTTTTAATTCCTGGTCCCTCGCGCGATCGCCATTGCTGTGGTCATTCGGGTCTGGAGGCAACCAACGAAATCTCCAAGATCTGATGTTTCCTCTCGGCGTAGTGCGCCTCGATCGACTGCGGCGGCTTGCCAAAACCGTACGCCATCAAGCGATCGCTTGCCTCCAGACGCTCAGCGGTTGTGTAATTCTTCTTCTTGTTCTCAAGCACCTCAGCCCAGAACGCGATCACTTCAGGATAGAGCCGAGCAGCCTCTGTCGCCATTTGGTTGAAATCTGTCACACCGTGCTGGTCCACCGCACCGGCGAGGGCTGTGCGCTGCCGGCCGCCGATAAGAAAAGCGCCGAGATCGATGCCGCGGCGATTCGCGAATTTCTGGCGCGCCCGGCCTGATCTACCCCAGTGATCGCGGACGACTCCGGGGCATCATCGGCCCAGCCTCACTCGCTCGGCAGCACCAACGCCGAGGCCGACAGGGCAGCAGCAACGGCTGAAGCCGCCTTGGCAAATTGCAACGCCATGTCACTCAAGTAGAGACGCGCCAACCGGCGACCGCCGATCCCCCCCGGGCGCTGGCTCGGCGCCAGCATGCGCCAAGCCTCGGTTGCGACGATCCGGTCGTCGGTCAATTGCTGCGACCACACGATCAGACCAAGCGAGAACAGCAAGGCCACGTTGGCGCCGATGAAAAAAGCGATCGCAAGCCGATAACTGCGTGTAACCATCAGCACCAGCGCGATCAGGGTGGCGAGAATTGCCCGCGAGACAAGCAGATAAAATGCCTTCTCCTGAAACGGCTCCATCCTGCCGCCCCGCGCCTTCCGGCGTGCCACGGGCACAGCCTGCAGTCTTAGACTAAAGTATGAGTTTAGACTAAAGTATGAGGCGGGAAACGCAAGGGAATAACGGCCGAGAGGCCACCAGTCCCCATGTTTGGTTACCTGCCGGCAACCACGAACATCAGGGCCACAAGCCACATCACGATTGCAATCGCGGACGTCCATTTTGCAAACACCAGATAGGTGTCGCGCAGCACGATCGAACTTGCCAATTGAGCGTGATCCGGCGGTGGGCGCGCGTCCTCCGGAAGGTAGAGCCACATTTCGGTCTTGCGGTAATTCTTGGTCCTGGCTTCCCGCGCCTTGATGATGAGGATCACGGCCATCAGGGTGGTTAGGAAGCCGCCAGCCTGGAAGGCAACGCGCGGCTCGAACGACAGACCGATCATCACACAGAAGATCGCAAGCGAGCCGAAACCGCAGGCGCGCATGACGGTCTCGAAAGCGATCCGCCGCATCAGTTCCACGGCAGCAATCCTCGTCGGTAGACGAAACAGCGTTGGCCGATCGGCCCCCGGTGGCAGGCAGTAAAGTTTACGCCCGGCGCGTCAATCGTCACAATTGCGTACTCCAAGCCGACGGTGCGCCAAAATCCGATCTTCGGGAAATTGCCGGTCGCCGGAACGGCGAGCACACCCGTCCTGGCAAGCCAAATCCACAACGAGATTTCGGTCAAGTCATCCTGGGCGCCGGTCATCGACAGCCTACGATTGCTTCAGATCCACCCGACAGAACACTTCCCGCTGAGAATTGCACCAGCACTCGCCCGACAAGCAGCAAGGTTTAGAGAGCAAGGGTACGCAGTACCTGTCGGCGGTCAGCGGGGCGATCCGGAACGGCTCGATATCGCGGGACTTTCCGCGTTGTCGAGGGTTGGTCGTGAAGGCGCTCGGCGAGCCTTCACCACCCCGATTGTAACGGCCAACCGATCAATAGTTGGGATAATGGCTCCGTCGAGCCAGTGTCGTGAGTTGGAGCGATGAAAAAGTCAGCTCGCTGCCGGTCCGCTGTCCATTGTAATTGTCTATTTCCCTCGGCCTCGCGTGCGAACGACACGCGCTCACCGCAAACGGCGATCTGATAAGTATTCGACGCTGGAACGGCACGCTCGAAACTGGTGCGATTTCCGACGCCGACGGCCGGCGTTTGGTGAGCCGCGCGGCGGTCAGCGAAATCACCGACCGCCTATGGGAGGAATACGAGGCCTTCACGCGCCGCGACCTGTCGGAGTTCGACATCGTCTACCTGTTTGTCGATGGCATTGCCGAGCGGCTCGGGCCGGCTGCCCGAGTTCCTTGACCGTCTCAGGCATGATGTTGACCCAATAGTCCATTACCCAGCGCCGCGAGGCACCTTCAAGGCCACCAACCAATGAGTTGTAAAAAAGATATTCGTAGGGATGCAGCCGAATCAGCGTGAGCGCATTCCACGCGAGTGCGAGAACGACCACGAGAAACGCTGGCGGAACTAGTTCGATGCCAAGTCCCGAGCGCCGTCAGCATGTAATCAATCCCGCAGCCCGCCAGGATGGCAAGCATTGGCAGACAAAGCCCCAAACCCTAAACTAACATTCCGCCTGGACCACGCAGTGGGGGCCGATCATCCTGCGGCCGCCCTCCCGCTAAAGGCCAATTTTTAGGAAGTTCCCCACCGCCGGAATCGCTAGTGCCGCCGTTCCGGCAAGCCAAATCCACAATGAAATCTCGGTCGAATTGTCGTTCGCGCCGGTCAATCGCTCATACAGGGCGGCGGGAATGCCTCCGATGATGATGGTCGCTGTCGACACCATCAGCGACGAGAACAACAGCGTCAGCGGCACGCTGCCAAACAGCAGTGCCGGCGCCAGGATCTGAACGTGGATCAAGGCAAAGATCAGCCAAGTCTGATTGAATAAACCATTGATCATGCCAAAGAAGGCAATGCCGGCATAATAGAGGTTGCGGTTCATGTCGCGTCAATTGGTGCGCGGTACAGCGCCGAGCAACAGGAACAGATAGAGCAAACCAACCCGTAACCAGAACAACCAGGCCACACCGAACAGCCAGATCACGACTGGCACTGCCGCCTTGGGCGTCAGCGGCGTGATCAGTGCGATGAAAGGATCAGTGATGAGACAAAAAAACCGCCAGATGTAGTTCGACGAAGCGGGCCCGACGATCAGACCCAGCAGGGCACGGCCAAGCAACGTGTACATCAAAGCCGCCAGGACGTAGTTGGGCAGGTGAAAATACCAGTAACCGAGAAGCTGGTTTGAGGCGCCCACGTTTGACGATCTCCCAATCGTGCTCAAAATGATTGCTGTATGTCGAATTGGCAATAGGGGGATGCGCCTACACCGCCAAAAAAAGGGGTCCCGAAGGACCCCTTTTGCGCCGACCGGGCGTGCCGATCAGGCTTTTTCTTGGAGCACCGTGCGACCGCGCGGCTTGCGGATTTCGTCGACGTACGCCTGCATTTCCTTGGATGGCTCTTTTCCAAGCAGGCTGACGACGTAGATCACGATGAACCCAAGCGGCATGCCCAGCAACCCGCAATTGATGTTGTTGAGACCAAACCAGCCAACCTTGTTGGCAAGCGGGTGGGCAAGCGTCGGCCAAGTCTCCATGGCATTGCGGCAAAGTCATCGCCTTGGCAACATCGACCAGCGGTGCGCCCGTGAGTGGATTTGTCAGCGCGGTCATTCCAAAATACTTCACGCCTGCGCCCGGGAAGTAGCGGGTCGTCACTAGGTAGAAAAGACACAAGCCGAAGCCAGCGATGATGCCGCAAATGGCGCCCGTCGACGTCGCCCGCTTCCACCAAATGCCCATGACGAGTGCGGGGAAGTTTCCAGCCATTGCAAGGGAAAATGCCCAACCTACCATGGCCAGATATGTCGGACGGTTTCGTCGAGGCCGTGTAAGCCGCCGCGACAGCGACGAAGAACAGGAGGACCCGGGCGACCGTCAGCCGCCGGATCGTCGGCGCGTTCGGCGCGAGCATCTTGTAGTAGATGTCATGGCTGAGCGCATTGGCGATAGCCAGGAGGAGCCCGTCAGCGGTGGAAGCGCCGCCGCGAGGCCACCCGCGGCCACCAGACCCATATCACATATGGCAGGCCTGCGATTTCGGGGGTAGAAAGCACGATCACATCCGTGTTGATGACGAAGTCCTGCAGCCGGACAATGCCCGGGTGACCGGCAATCGCTTTGCAGGCATCGATGACGGCTTGCACGCTGGCGGCATTCTTGCCGCAGACTTGAATCAAGCCGAGCTCGCCCCACTGAAACATCCAAGGCCGGATATTGATAAGATCCCTGCCAATGATGTTGGTGTAGACCTCGAGCTTCGAGAACGCCGCGTAGGCAGGCGCCGAGAAGTAGAGCAGGAAAATGAACAGCAGCGACCACGCCACCGACTGACGTGCTTCCCGCACGCTCGGCGTGGTGAAATAGCGCATTAGAATGTGCGGCAGCGACGCCGTACCGACCATCATGCAGAATATGATTCCGAAGAAGTTCAGCGGGCTGTAGTTGATGAACGGCTGGATGTGCGGCTTGAGCGCGGCGGCGGTCGCAAGGCCGGTCTCCAGCATCTGGTGTTCGCGCGCCGTAATGTCCGCAATAGCCAGTCCATAGGTCAGTTGCGGAATCGGAATTCCGTATATCTTCGTGGACAAGATAACAATCGGCGTGAGGTAAGCGATGATGAGGACGATGTACTGGGCGATCTGAATCCAAGTTACCGCCCGCATGCCTCCCAGCATCGCGCACAGCAGAATGCCAACGATTTCCGGCGAAAACGGCAATCTCGAATTGCATTCCAAGAAAGCGCGAGGCGATGAGGCCGGTGCCGTAAATCTGTGCTGTTACATAAGTGAAGGAGCAGCACACGAGCACGATCACAGCCAAGAAACGCGCGAAATTGCCGCCGAACCGGAATGACATGAAGTCCGGCACCGTATAGGCGCCGAATTTTCGCAGATACGGGCCGACCAGGATCGACACCAGCACGAAGCCGCCGGTCCAGCCAAGCACCCACGCAAGCCCGTCATAGCCGAGCAGGAACAGGGTGCCGGCCATGCCGACGAACGACGCCGCTGACATCCAGTCGGCGCCCGTCGCCATGCCGTTGTAGAACGCCGGGACGCGCCGGCCGGCGACGTAATATTCCGAAATCTGCGCCGTCCGCGTCATCACGCCGATGACGGCGTAGACCGCGAGCGTGAAGAACACAAACAGATAGCCGAGAATCCTGTTGGGAACGCCGAACTGCTCCATGATCGCAAGCGCAGCGATGAAGAGGATGAAGCCCCCCGTATACGTGCCGTACATCCGACCGAGGTTTTTGATGAAGTCGGAACTGGCGGCGGAGGTCTGAGTAGCTTGCGTAGCCATCACAGGTGCTCCCCTCAATCGTCTTCAGCGACGCCGAACTCGCGATCGATCTTGTCCTGCTGTCTCGCAAACACAAACAGCATGACGACGAATGCGACCAGCGATCCCTGTGCAGCCATATAGAACCCGAGCGGGAAGCCGAGGATCGGGATGACGATCTTATTGAGCGGCACAACGAACATTTGGACGATGTAGCCGAAGAAGGCCCAGAGGCCGAGATGCGTCAGCATCAACCTGGTCGTCTTCTGCCAGTGAGCCTCGATCGTTGGATTGAGCCATCGGTCGCCTCCCTGTGACGAACCGCACTGATTGGCCGGCGGCTTCGCCGTGCAACTGGGACCCGCGATCGGACCGGGTCCCGCATCCGGTTCACGCTCGGTCTTGGCGCCGAGTTCGCAAAAATATTACGAAAAGGTAACATTTGGGCGGTCGGCGGCCTCTAAGACTTTGGTCATACGACTTTTGTCATACGACTTTGGTCGCATGATCCGTTGATGCGATCTTGGCCTTATGACCTGGCCGAGGCGGCTCGCACGTTCGGTGGACGAGCGCCGTCAATTGAACCCCCGGGTACAGCTTGCAAGGACCGCCAAATCGACAACCGGCGCTAGTGCCCCGAACCCGAAGTCCGCACGCATTTGCCGCGAGTTCCGAATGAACTTGGGTCCAAAAGGGGCATTAAAATCATAGAGTTGCTAGTGGCCTTTCGGTTCCGAAGTTCGCTTTGAGCGCGCTGCAACGTGTAGCGAACTTCGGAATCTGGACACTCGAATCCCATGTTGCCGGCGCCGTCTGACCGAAACTCGTGTCAGAGACTGCCGCGATGTATGACGAGGGTGAAGCAAAGGGCACGAGGCCACTCCACCGCGGTGGAGGCCCACCACCCGGGAGACGCAGATGGGTCTGCTTGACATCTTCCGTGCTCCCCAGCCGATCCGCGATCCAGAAGCGCTTGCCGAGTTCATCGACCGGAACGCAGCTTTCCTGGCACAGAAGGGCATCTACGAGTACAGCCGGGCGCGCGCCGGTCATTACGCCAAGGTCCTGTTCGCCGAACCGGCGTTCATCGCCGCGATCGAACAGTCGCGCTGGACAGCCTACCCACTCTGTCTCGCCATGATTGTTGAGGTGGTCGAGGGTGTGCTCCGTGCGCAGGGAGACGACCGTCGCCGCGTGCTCGACACACTCATCGAACTCTCGCTTTCGGTGTTCGATCGCTATCCGGTCCCCGCAGCGCTCGGCGACCAAGCCTGGTCCGACGCGCGGCGCGAGCTGGCCCGTCGAAGTCGATCTCATTGGCATCCATGCCGTGAAATGGGCGAAGGACGTGCCGGAGCCTTTCGCCCAGAGCTATTTCGACCTGATGCCGATCCACGAAAAGCTCCGCGGCAGGGATTTCCCCGCCATCAAGAACTATCTCAGGGTAACGCTGTGTAACGTGCACGACGCGTTCTCCCGGCGCTCGGGATGCATCGGTCCTCGTGCAGCGGCTGCTCGCACCGCGGGGATGAAGCGGCAATCGCCCGGAGGGGGAAACCAATGGCAGCGAGCAATGCCACTCCCATGATGGCGCTCGATGCCGTGATCCTCGATATCGAGACGACGGGGCTCGACCCAGCCAAAGCGCGGGCTCTGGAGATAGGAGCTGTCCGCTTGATCCGTGGGCAGCTCGATCCGTCCGCTTCGTTCCGGCACCTGGTCCGGCCTGACACACCGGTCCCGGCTGATACCGTCCGCATTCACGGCATCGATGAAGCTGTTTTGTCGGACGCGCGTCCTTTCGCGGAGGTCTGGCCCGAACTGGCAGACTTTGTCGGCGACGCGGTGGTGATCGGTCAATCCATCGGCTTCGACCTTGCCGTGCTCAAGCGTGAGTGCGAACGCGCCGGCCTCGCCTGGGTGCCTCCGCACACTCTCGACACGCGACTTCTTGCTGAAGTCGCAGAGCCTGAGCTCGCGGACTACTCGCTCGACGCCCTGGCTGCCTGGCTCGGTGTTGAGGTCACGGACCGCCATTCCGCTCTGGGGGACGCGCGGATCGCCGGGCGCGTGTTCGTCGCGCTCGTGCCGAAACTTCGCGAAGGTCGGATCCGGACGCTGGGCGAAGCCACGCAGGCATGCCGGACGCTCACCGCCGTGCTCGACCGGCAACATCGGGCCGGCTGGGTCGAAGTCGGCCGTGACGCCGAGCCGGGACGACGCGGAACAAACGTTGAAGTCGGATCGACAGCTATCCCTACCGCCATCGCATTCGCAACGTCATGCGCGCGCCGGCTCAGTTTCTTGCCGAAGACGCCACCCTTGACAGCGCGGTCAGACAGATGGTGGCGGAGCAAATCTCGTCACTGTTCGTACGCTCCACGGCAGCGTCGGCGTCAGCGCGTGCCCAGGACACGGGCATCATCACGGAACGCGACGTGCTGCGGGCGCTTGCGCAGCGTGGAGGACCCGCGTTGTCGATGCCGATCAGCCGCTTCATGAACAAGCCGCTTGAGGTGGTTCCGGCAGACGCCTTCGTGTATCGCGCGGTCAGTCGCATGAATCAGTTGAAGACCCGCCACCTCGGCGTCGTTGATGAGTTCGGCGACCTCGTCGGAGCCGTCTCCGCCCGGGACCTTTTGCGCCTGCGCGCCGGGGAGGCTGTCTTGCTGGGCGAGGAGATCGACGCGGCCTCCGACGCCCATGGACTTGCGGCGGTCTGGGCAAAGCTTCCGCACGTCGCCGCTCTGCTGACCGCTGAAGGCGTGCCCGCGCGCAACGTCGCCGAAGTGATCTCGCGCGAGCTTGGCGCGCTGACGGGCCGCGCCGGTCTGATTGCGCAAAGCCGGATGATCGCCGAAGGCCATGGCGATCCACCGTGCCCTTACGCGATCGCGATCCTGGGTTCCGCTGGTCGCGGTGAAAGCCTGCTGGCGATGGATCAGGATAACGCGCTCGTGTTCGCCGAGGGCGCGCCGGGTGGGAGCGCGGACCTTTGGTTCGAGAGGTTCGGCGTTATTTTCACCGATATCCTGCACGAGGCCGGTGTGCCGTATTGTCCTGGCGGCGTGATGGCGAGGAACGCGCAGTGGCGCGGATCGACCGCCACCTGGCGTGAGCGGATCGGCCATTGGATTGCCAGCTCGCGTTCGGAGGCCCTTTTGGCGGTCGACATTTTCTTCGACATGCGTCCGGTCCAGGGGGATGGCCGCCTCTGCACGGTCCTCCGGCAGGAGGCATTCGACGCCGCCCGCAACCAGACGGGTTTCGCCAAGCTCCTGATCGAAGCTGCCGGCGCCATGGAAAGCGGCTTTGGATTTTTCCACCAATTCAAGACCACGCGCGGCCGGCTCGATGCGAAGAAAACCGGCCTGTTCGCCATCGTGACGATGGCTCGTGCGCTTGCTATCCGCCACCACGTCGTGGAGCATTCGACCCCGGCTCGGCTTTCCGGGCTCAAGCAACTGCAGATCGGCGGAGACGCCGACCTCAAGTCACTGATCGACGCACATGGAACGTTGCTCGACCTCGTGCTTGCACAGCAGATCGAAGATCTCGAGCACGGCATTCCCCCGACCAACCAAGTCGCGATCAAGAGCCTGTCGCGCCGCGATCGCGAGCGATTGCGAACAGCGCTCAAAGCTGTCGAGCATCTCGACGCCCTCTCGCGCGATCTGCTGTTCGCGAGCTAGGCGATGTGGCGTGAAATCCGACGTTGTCGAGTTTCGGGCAGCCGGGAAGCGGTGGAAAGTCGCAATCGCTTGTCGCGCATACAACAAAAAATGACCAAAGGAGATCCGCATGGACATCCCGATCTATCAAGTCGATGCGCTTACCGCGCGCCCCTTTGGCGGCAATCCCGCGGCGGTCTGCCCGCTAGAGCGCTGGCTCGATGATGCGACCATGCAGGCGATCGCAGCCGAGAACAATCTCTCCGAAACCGCCTTCTTCGTTCCGCGCGGCGATGATTTCGAAATGTATTCGGCCTGCTTGGAGCGTGTCGTGCTCCCGGCCATCATGGATATCAGCGCGCGCGCGAGCTCAGTGGGGAAAGCTGCAGCGCGGTCTTGTACTCGGTCTCAAGGGTCGCAGAAATCGCCAAGCACCGATCTGTCCGTGGCGTGGTCCATGGCATACTTGTGTTGAGAGGCACGTCAGCGCTGTGCTTGCGCCTCGTGGCAACCGGCGCAGTCTCGCTGCCAACAAGCGCACTTGCCCACGCCCCTGCAGTAGCGTGGACGCGAGACCAACAACCACACCGATCACCGCGTGAACCCGTAGCTCGAGCCGCTTTCCACCGCGGCGCTGCCGTGGCGACGGGCCGACAACGGGATCACCAACTCGTAGATCAACAATTGCGCAGTCATTGTTATTCCTTTGTTATTATCCTCGCCTTTCGGCATCTCCGCGGCCGCGGCTAGTGCCTGGAATCAGAGTTGAGTGATACGGCGATTTTTGAACCGCCGCTGATGGACTTTTTTCTTGGTCCAGGCGAATGGCTCGGCTGTTTCGTTGTAAGCGGCGATGAAAGCATCGATGTGTTCCTGCAGCTGCTCGACGGCCGTGAAGGAGGCGCCGTTAAGTGACTGGCCCTGCAGGATCGAAAACCATGCTTCGAGCTGATTGAGCCACGACGCCCGGGTTGGGGTGAAATGGAAATGGACATTGGGATGCTTCTTGAGCCAGCGCTCGTTCTTCTTATGTGTGTTGAGGTTGTCGAGGATGACGTGAAGCTTGCGATCCGGGAAGGCAGCAACAACGCTGTTCATGAAGCCGAGGAACTCGACACGACGGCGCCGCTTGCAATGCGCCGCAATGATTCTTCCGGTAGCCACTTCGAGCGCGGCGAACAAAGTCGTGGTGCCGTGCCGCTTGTAGTCGTGGCTCTGGCCGGTCAAGGCGCGTCCGTTCGGCAGCTTCAAATAGCCTTGCGCTCGTTCCAGGGCCTGGATCGAAGGCTTTTCGTCAACACAGAGGATAATCGCCTTGGCGGGCGGATCGATATAAAGGCCGACCACATCGGCGGCTTTCGCCGCGAACTGGGGGTCGTTGCTCTCGCACCAGGACTTGCGGGCGGAAAGGTCGATATTGTGCTCGCGCAGGAAGCGCCAGACGTACTGAACGTCCACATCGCCCAATGCCGTGGCCAGCAGCGGACCCGTCCACCGCCCATAGCCCTGAGGTGGCGGCTTCTCCAGAAGCGCCAGGATGCGCTTGTTCGTCGCCTTGCCGTAAATCCGTTCCTTGCCCGCTCGCGGGCGGTCCTTGAGCCCACCAAGGCCGTGCTCGGCAAAGCGCCGCCGCCAGTTGCTGACGATGCGCGGCTGAACCCCTACTTCCTCGGCGATCGAACGCGTGCTGCGGCCCTCAGCCGCCAGCAACACGATGCGCGCCCGCTTCACATCGCGTTGCGGCGTGGTCGGCGCCCGGCACCTCGCCTCAAGCACCTTCCGCACCTTCGGCTTGAGCCGAACTTCTCTTGCTTTGGGAATCATCCCGATCTTAAATCATAACTCACCTGCGAAGAAAAGTGGGTACTAGGCATGGCCTGCCGTGACCGGCGCCGGACGCACGCGCATCCCGGCATTGGGATTTTGTTGCGCTTCGGTCTGTCCGAGATGGTTCAGGAAATCGTCGAGCCACGCCGGCGATCCCGCCGCCGGACTGGGCGCCAGATTTGCTGCCAGGTCAATGCGATTGTCCCAGTTGATGGTCGGCGCCACGCCGTCTTCCTCGGACGGCCGCGACGTGTGCTGCTGTGCCCCCGGCTCCTCGCTCGACGCCACCGCAGCAGGACGTCGGCCCGCCGCCAGCGATACGAACGAGCCGCCCAAGCCGACGCCTACCACGCCGCCGCCCTCCAGGTCACCGCTGTGGACCGCACCGGAGGCCGGCTTCAGGGCCGCTACGCCACCCAGGACGAGGCTCGCCATGGGCGCCATGCCCGGCTGTACCGGCGTGCCGGCCAGCGCATGCGCCAGCTCGGCATTCGGCATGAATGCGACTGGCGCCGAGGGACCGTTGATGACGAGCAATTCTTGGCCGACTGGCGCTCCCGCGCCCGACGGTTGCGAGGTCGCCACAGCTTGCGGTGTGATCCGCACGCCCGCTGCCAGGCTCTCGTTCATGACATCGAGGGTTCCGTGCTCGTAGCCGATGAGATGCCCGATCTCGTGCTCGACCACGGTCAGCAGGTCGATCCGGCGGAAGCCCGGGCTGTCCGGTGTCGCCGCGCGTTGGTCCTGGCTGAGCGCGAGCGCGAATTCCTCGTCCGCGGAGGGCGTCGGGTCAATGAACCAGCCCCAGCCTGCCGCGTTGGCGTCGATCGTGATCACACCGTCTTGCAACTGGCCCAGGGTGAGGCCCGGCAGGTCCGCGACCTCAACGCGCAGGGCATCGAGCGTGGCCAGCTGCGCGGCATTCAGGCCCGTCTGGGCCCACTCTCGCTTGGCCTCGGCAAGCGACTGGAACAGCTGCCGAATCTTCAGGGTTTGCAAATCGCCGGCCGTCACCTCGGGCGCGGTGGCCGCCTGCAGCAACGCCACATCCTTGTTCTCGGGATGCGCCTGCTGGTTGCCGTTGTGCAGGTTGCCGGCCACGAAGAGCACGAGATTGCCCTGCGGGTCCCTGATCTCGATCCGGGCGAAATCGGATGTCCCCGGTTCACCCGCGTCTGTGAACATGAACGACACGTGATAGCCCGGTTTGTTGTTGAATAGGCCGATGCCCTCACCGACCAGGGTGTCGAATGGCGCAGGGCGCGGCAGGGGGTTCAGCCGCGGATCGTCGTAGCACGACATCGCGGTGACCTGCTCGAGGTGGAAGTTGTTCTGGTCCCAGTTGACCTCGAGGTTGTTCGGCCCAACGTCGGTATCGCAATGCAGTTCGAAGCCGTGCGTGACGCGCGTGCCGTCGTCGGTGTAGACGCTGCCGCCGCCGGTCATCCGTCCCATGGCGTGCGGCGCTGCGGCGACGACGAAGTTAGCGGGGTCGTCGTCCCTGACCGCGGTGCCGGAGACGATGTCGGTGCCGGTCACCTTCGCGATGTTGGTGTAGGCACCCTGCCCCAGCACCGTCGTGTAGACGCCGGCCGACGTGTACAGCCAGGTCTCGCCGACATCGAGCAGGCCATCGTGGTCGGCGTCGCCTACGTTGTAACTCTGGCCTTTGAAGCCGACCGTCACCGCCACCGGCGCGAAGTCGTCGGCGACAGCGTCGGTGCCGGCGTCGTCGACGATCCGGATGTCCTTCAACGCGTCGGTGCCGGAGTTGCGCACCTGGTAAGTGAAGGTCGGAACCGTCCCAGCGGTCAGGATGACGGGGTGGTCGGGGTCGTTGGCGTCTTCCTGAGCCGTCGGATTGTTCGGATCGACCGCGTTGATCGCCTTGACGATGACGATGCCCGCGCTCGTGCCGAAATAGTAGGCGCGGTCGTCGTCGCTGTAGCGGGCACCGGTGTCATCGGTCGCGCTCACGGTGACGGTATTGACCTGCTGGCCGGCGACCGCGGTCGCCGGCGCGCCGAGCGCTCCCTCGGACGTGAACAGCCACACCTCCTCGGGGTTAAGTCTGCCGTCAGCGTTGTGTCGCCGCCCACGTATGCCGGCATGAAGCCATCGGAGTCGGTGAGGTCGACGATGTCGAGCGTGACGCCCGAATGGTTGAAGACCTGGTAGGTCCAGACGATCGGCGAGCCGACCTGCAGGATCGGTCCGGTCGGCGCATTGGCATCCTCGTAGCGCGTGGGGTCGGTGACATGCGTCGCGTTGATCGCCTTCACGACCTGGACGGCGCCTGCCTGGCCCAGATAGCTCGCCGCGTCGGTGTCGGTCGTCTGCCCGCGTGCGGCCGTCGGTGCCGCTGGCGGTGACCGTGTTCGTGTGCAGCCCCAACTGCGCCGCCGCGTCACCGGCGGGTGTCCCGGCGGAGGTGTATCGCCACACCTCGCCGAGGTCGAGCAGGTTGTTCTTGTTGAGGTCGCCGATGTTGAAGCCGCCACTGAGCAGGGCCGCCGGCGTGAAGTCGTCCGACGTGTCGCGTCGGCGTGCCGGCGTCGTCGCGGATCGAGCTCACCGCCAGCGGGCCGTTGCCGGCATTCGACAGCAGGTATGTGTAGATCACCGGCGTCCCAAGGTTCAGCACCACCGGGTGCGCCGGATCGTCGGCATCCTCGACCGCCGTCGGATGCGCCGGATCGACGGCATTGATGGCCTTCTCGACGTCGATTTTCGCCACCGCGCCGAAGGCGTTGGCCGGGTCGTCGTCCTTCGACCGTCGCGCCGGTGCGCGTTGTTGACCGCGCTGACCGTCGACATAGTTGGTCGAGGCGCCCTCGCCGACTGTCCGCGTTGCGCTGAAGAGCCAGGTCTCCGTCCTGTCGAGCTGCCCGTTCTTGTTGGTGTCTGCCGGTGTTGTAGACCTTGCCACCGGCCACGATGGTCACCGGCGCGGGCACGAAGTCGTCGGCCGCGATGCCGACCGTTCCGTTGTCGTCCACCAGCGTCACGCGACGCGAGCGAATCGTTGCCGGTGTTACTGACCGCGTAGGTGAACACCGCCGACGTGCCGGCAGCCAGAACCACCGGCGTGGCCGGGTTGTTCGCGTCCTCGGCCGCCGTCGGCTGCAGCGGCTTGACGGCGTTGACCGCCTTCACCACCCGCAGGCCGGCCTGGCTGCCGTAGTAGTTGGCCGGGTCGCTCGATGAAGCCGTCGTGCCCCCGACCGGGTCGCTCACCGTCGCCGTCGCGTTGTTCGTGTACTGCCCCGCGGCAACCGTGCCGCTGGCGCGGTACCGCCAGACCTCGTTGACGTCGAGCAGGTTGTCACGGTTGGCGTCGCCGATGTTGAACGTCGTGCCGGCAGTCAGCACCGGCGCCGGAGTGAAGTCGTCAGTCAGAATTGACAGGCCGTGCCCGGCATCGTCCCGCAGCGTCGAGACCGCGACCGCAACGTTGCCGGTATTGCTGAGCAGGTAGGTCCAGACCACCGTGCTGCCGACCGTCTGGATCGGCCCGGTCGGCGTGTCAGCATCCTCGTACGGCGTCGGCGCACCCGGATCGGCGGCGTTGACCGCCTTTTCCAGCCGCACGCTGACCACCGACGTGGTGGGCACGCCCACGTAGTGGACCGCATCTTCGTCCTGAACGACAGCCCCGGTCGTCACCACTGTGCCGACCACCCTGGCCACGTTGGTGTAAGGACCGACAACGGCCTGGTAACCGCCCGCCGCCGTTCCTGCCGACGTGTAGAGCCAGGCTTCGCCGGCGTCGAGCAGGTTGTTCCGGTTGGCATCGCCGGTGTTGTACGACGCCCCGCCCACGACCACGGTCACTGCGGCCGGGCCGAAGTCGTCGGCCGCGCTGCCGGGCGTGCCGAAATCGTCCACGATCGAGGTGATCCGGATCGGGCCGGCGCCATCGTTGAACACCTGGTAGGTCCAGGTGATCGGGGTGCCCACCAGGATCGACGGGCCGGGTGCCGTGTCGGCATCCTCGGCGACCGTGGGGTCGCGCCGGATTGACGGCGTTGATCGCCTTCTCGATGCGGATCGACGACGGCAGCGTGCTGCTCCCGAAGTAGCGTGCCAGGTCGTCGTCGGTGGTCGGCGTGCCGGTCCCATCCTGGGCCGTGACACGCGCGATGTTGACGTAGGCACCGGCGGTCGCCGTGCCCGACGCGGTGTAGAGCCAGGTTTCGGAAGCGTCGAGCAGGCCGTCGCGATCCGCGTCGCCGATGTTGTAAGTCGAGCCGCCTGCCTTCACCGACACCGGCGCGAAGTCGTCGGCCGCGTTGCCCGGTGTGCCGGCGTCGTCGGTGAGGGTCAGGTTCGATAGCGGACCACCCGTGGTGTTGGTCACCTGGTAGGTCCAGGTCACCGTGCTGCCGACCGCCACCACCGGGCCGGTGCCTTCGTTCGCGTCCTGGCCGTTGACAAGCTTGACGATCCGCACGCCCGGCGTCACCGGAGCCGGAACGTCGCAGCCACAGTCCGGCGGGTTGGTCATGCTCTCGGGAGCGCCCTGCGTGTCGCGCTGCACGCCGCCGATGTTGCCCGGCTGCGGGTCGCGCGGGCCGCCGTGCTGGTCGTGCCAGTCGGGGTCGTCCTGCGTCGACGAGGCCGAGCTCGTCGTACGGCTCGACGAGCGTCGGGTCGGCACCGCTGCCGCCGGTGCCCAGCGCCCGGATGAAGTCTTGCGTCGCCGGGCGAGCAGCCGGTTGACGGTCGGGTTGCCGAACGGGCGAACGGCACGATGTAGCTGTTGAACTCGCCGCCCCAGTCGAACATGCGGTCGTCGCCGGTGTTGGCGATCAGCACGTCGAGGCCGGCGCCGCCGAAGGCGAAGTCGCCGTCGGCGAACCGCGGGTCGCGTCTCGGGGTGGTCGTTCAGCCCGCCGTCGGTGTCGAGGTTGTCGTCGAGCTTGAGGTAGTCGTCGCCGAAGCCGCCGAACAGCCAGTCGCAGTCGGTGCCGCCGACGAGCCAGTCGTTGCCGATGTCGCCGAAGATCCGGTCGCTGCCGTCGTCGGTCTTGACCAGCTGGCCGTTCACCAGCATCAGGCGCCGGTGCTCTCGTCGACGCAGTAGGCGTCGAAGTTGAGCAAGAAGCCGGCGATCTTGGACCAGCGGGTCGTCGGCGTCGTAGGCCGCGAACTTGCGCGTCACCGGGTCGTAGCCGAGCGGGTTGCTGGGTCGTAGCCGAGCGCCGCATGGTCTGCGGAGCGTCGTTGTAGAACTCGCGCAGCGCCTCGGCGCCCGAGATCGCGTCGTCGCCGGCGCCGCCGTGGATGAAGTCGTCGCCGAGGCCGCCGTAGATGACGTCGTTGCCGCTGCCGAGCGTCGAACGCCGCCAGGTCGACCGATCTTGCTCGAGCTCGCCCGGTGATGTTGACCACCGCGCCGGTGAACGGCCCGGGCAGGTCGAGCAGGGTCTCGTGCGTTGGCGGTGAACAGCCGGTTGAGCGGCTCGGTCAGGCCGTTGCGGCTGGTGTGGATCATGCCGTCGTCGCCGAGGATGCCGTCCTCGCCGGTGCCGCCGTAGATCCGGTCGTTGCCGGTGCCGCCGTAGATGTCGTCGTCCTGGCCTTCGCCGAAGAGCACGTCGTTGCCGATCATGCCGTGGATCGTGTCGTCGCCGTCCTCGCCGTGGACCAGGTCGGCGGCGCCGATCGTTCGGCGCCGCGGGCGCCCGGCGTGTAGTCGAGCAGCGGTAGGCGCGCGGGATGATCCGCTCGGCCGCCGCGGACAGTGTCGTAGTTGAACGTCAGGAACGCCGTCGGGTTGCGACCGGTGCCCGTTCGATGCCCGACCAGGCGGAAGATGTTGCCGTTGTCGCCGAGGATCATGTCGGCGTCGCGGGCGTGGCCATCGACGGTCGCGTCGATGCAGGCGTCATGCCGAGTTGTTGCGCTCGATGCGCGTGCCGGCGCCGCCGAAGATCATGTCGCTGCCGTCGGGCCGCTGGTCGGCGCTGTGAGGCCGAAAGGTTGGAACTGCCGCCGATCGAGGTCGTCCTGGCCGAGGTCGCCGAAGATCATGTCGTTGCCGCCGTTGCCCTCGATCTAGTCGTCGGCCGTCGGCGCCGATGCCGGCGTAGTCCTCGACCGACACGCGCGTCTGCGCGCACGTCGATGGTGATGCGCCCGGCATCGTCGATCGTCGAGCCGTCGCCCTGGATGGTGTCGTTGCCGAGCTGGCCGAAGATGACGTCGTCGTCGGCGCCGCCGGCGATGTTGTCGTCGCCGTACGTCGCCGGAAGCCGTGTCGCTATGGTCGTACAGGCGCACGTAGCGCTCCTCCACCGCGTTCGGGTCGAGCTGCGCGGCTGACGTAACGAGCGCGTTGCCGTCGCCGTCGTAGATCGTCTTCGCCGGTGAGCACGCGCAACCGCGGGCCGAAGAGACGTCCGGTGCGCAGGATGTCGGCGTTGTCGCCGGCGATCCAGTCGTTGCCGGCCCCGCCGTCGATGGTGTCGTCGCCGTCCTGGCCGCCGAAAGCGTCGTCGGTCGGTGCCGTCGGTAGACCGCCGAGCTGCCGGTGTGGCCGCCGATGATGTCGTCGTCGCCGTCGTCGCCGAGGATGTGGTCGGCGCCCTGGCCGCCGATCAGGATGTCGTCGCCGGCGTTGCCGCGGATCAGGTCGGCGCCGCCGCCGTCGCCGTTCGGCGTGTCGATCGACGTCCAGCGGAACGGATGCATCGCGGCGGACGTCGGGCACCGGCAGGAGCGTCGTGTCGAGCGGTTCAGGTGGACGGGAGAGCGAAGCGTCGATCGTCGGTTCGCGCCCGAACTTGGCCTTCGCTACGACCGCGCCGTGGTCGCCGAAGATCAGGTCGTTGCCCTCGCTGCCGGAGATCGTGTCGCCGCCGTGCCGCCGAAGACGATGTCGTTGCCGGCGCCGCGGTGATCGTGTCGTTGCCGCCGTCGTTGGGAGCCATGGTGCTGATGATGTCGATGTCCGCGCGTCGAGTCCCGAACGTCGTCGCCGGGTCGCGCTCTTTCAGCACGTAATCGATGAAGCCGTTGTCGCCGAGGACGATGTCCATGCCCGGCACCGCTGTCCAGCACTATCTGCCGGCCATTCCCGGCAATCACGATGTCGTCGTCGTTGCCGGTGGTGATGGTGTCGTTGCCGCCGACCGCCGTGCTGATGGTCGTGATCAGACCGATGGTGATTTCGTGCACCGAGGATCTGCACCGCTGCGAACGTCGCTGCCGGCCGCCGTGATCTGCCCGCTGTCGCCGATGACGATGTTGTGGCCGTGGCCGGCGTCGACCACGTCGTCGCCGAAGCCGGCGAGCACGATGTCGTTGCCGGTGCCCGTGGTGATCGTGTCGTTGCCGCCCATGCGCGGTGGCGAGCGACCAGACGCGGTCGATGTCGTTCGTGCGCTACCGGGTTGGCGGCGGCAGGTTCGCGCGATCTCCTCGGCCAGGTAGTCGACCAGGCCGTGGTCGCCGAAGACGATGTTGTTGCCGTCGAGCGCCGCCGTGCCGCCGCTCGCTGGCGAAGGCGTTGATGGTATCGTCGCCGCCGCCGCCGAAGATCATGTCGCGGCCGATGCCGGTCGTGATCGTGTCGTCGCCGTTGCCGAACTCGTTGCGCGCGCCGTTGACGGTGCCCGCAGTCGATCGAGGTCACGAGACCCAGCGTCTGCACCTGGTAGTCGTCGTCGGTCTTGCCGGAATCGTCGGAGTCGCCGATCGGGCGTGTTGACGCCGGTGTCGACGCCGAGGATGCGGCCGTGGTCGCCGAACACGATGTTCTGGCCGGCGCCGGCGTCGATGACGTCGTTGCCCTGGCCGCCGAAGATGATGTCGTCGGACGCGTCGTCGGTGATGATGTCGCCCTTGCCGAACGCCGCCGCCGTGTCGATGCTCTCGATCACGTCGAGCGTGGTCAGGTCGGCGTCGATGGTGCCGAAGTAGTCGGGACCGCAGATAGCTCATGTGGCCCTGGTCGCCGAAGATCACGTCCGATCGGCGCCGCCGTCGATGGTGTCGGCGCCGTTGCCGCCGAAGATCCGGTCGCGGCCGGCGTTGCCCTGGATGGTGTCGTCGGCGCCGTTGCCCGGCTGGTCGGTGCGGATATCCGTACCTTGCGTACGATCAGGATCTTCTGCGTCGTCCGCGATCTGCTGCAGCACGATGCCGTGGTCGCCGAAGATGATGTCGTCGCCGGCGTTGCCCTGGATCGTGTCCTTGCCGGCGACCAGGCCGTCGCGGTTGGACTTCGGATTGTCGTTGGCCGGGCGCGGCGCGTCGGTCGTCGGCACCGACAGCACGCGGCTGATGATGTCGACGTTGACGCCGGAGTCGCCGTAGATCCGGTCATCGCCGTTCGTTGCCGGAGATCGTGTCGTTGCCGGAGCCGCCGGCCAGCACGTCGCCGAGCCTGCGTGCCGATGATGGTGTCGTTGCCGCCGCCGCCGTAGATCACGACGCCGAGCGCGTCGGCACCGAAGCTGCCGGTCGCCGGCGTGTCGGCACTGGCGTCGATGACGTCGTCGCCAGTGCGGTCGAACGGATTGGCCCGCGGCAGGCGGTAGAACGTGTCTGCGGCTGGCGACGGATTCGGCCCGAGCACGAGGGTGTCGAGCACGTCGGCGTCGTACGGCCGGCCGGCGTACCACGACGCGTCCTGCGACGTATCGCCGTAGATCACGAGCGGCGAGGTCGGTCCGCCACCGCCGGTGACGGTGATCCGGTCGCCGGCGATGTGCCGGTATAGGCGCCGGCCACCGGGCCTGGACGTCGAGGTTGCCGCCGCCGTGAACGGTGGTCAGCCCGCCATGCAGTGCGCTGGTGTTCAGCGTGCTCGTGATGGTGAGCGCGTCGTTGCCCGAACCCATCAGCAGGTTCAACACCTCGATGTTCGACGTGTCCGGCGCTCCGTCGACTCCTGCCTTGCCGTAGGTGATGCCGGCGGCGAAGTCGTTGGTCTCGCCGAACGCGGTCCGGTCGAAATGCAGCGCCGGCGGCCAGGTCGAAGCCGGTAAGCTGCGTGCCGGTCAGCGTGCCCATCTTGTCCTCCATGGCTGGAGTCGTCGAAGACGTTGAGGATATCGATCGACTGACCTTCCGGCGGCTGCGCGGCGATCGCGAACACCGGCGCGTTGCGTCTCGCCCGGCAGGACGACCGCATTGACCAGCGGATGAACCGCGCCGCCGACGCCGCCCTCGATCTCCAGCGGCCCCTTGATGTCGGAGAGCAGGTGCGGCTGGACCGCGAACTGCTTCGTGCCGGGATGCAGCAGCGGCGAGTGCGGATCCGTGACCGTCACCGCCGTGACCGTGACGATCTGCGGGATCCACCAGTTCGACGCGTCGAACGTCAGCGGCGACGGCGATTCGGTGGTCAGCCCGTCGTTGTGCGGCGTGATCGTCACCGTGCCGGTGGGCGCCTTCGTCAGCCGCACCGTGTAGGTGTCGGTGACGCCGTTCGCTGACCGAGCGTGCTGCCATTGCTCTGCTGCACGAGCACGCCGGGCACGTCGTTGTCGGCGACGTCGACCGCCAGCGTCTCGCTGACCGTGCTCTGGCCGGCCGCGAAGTACGCCGGGTCGGCGCTGCTGCTCACGCTGTGCGTGATCAGCGAAAGCTTCTGGTCTTCGCGCAGCGTGTCGTCCACCGCGGTGATCGATGATGGTCTGCGGCGTGATTCCAGTTGGCCGCCGTGAAGGTGACGCGTGTCCGCCGACAGCTGCAGCTGCGCGTGGTCGTAGTTGAGCTGGATCGTGACATCTGCGGTCGGCGCCTTCGTCAGCTCGATGGTGTAGCTGTCGGTGATCCGCGTGGTCGCATCGCCTTCGAGCACCAGCGTGCCGTTGTCGTAGGCGTCGTTGCGAATTTCGGTGAGCAGGATGCCGGCCGTGTCGTTGTCGATCACCGTGACCAGGACGTTGCGCACCTTGATGCCGTTGTAGTCGGCGATCGTCTCGCTTGTGCCGCGTCGTCGGCCGCGTCGTGCCCGGCGTCGCATCGGTTGGCCTGGTGCCGACGATCACCGCCTGCACGCTGTGGCTCACCGCGACGCGCGCTTGCCTTCCGCCTGGCTGTCGTTCGCCGCCGCGACGTAGACGGTCTGCGCCTGGTTCCAGTTGGTCGAATCGAACACCAGCACGACGGCGCGGTTGCGCACCGTCTGCGGCACGCCGTTCTGCACCACGTTGCGCACGAAGCTCGCCGGGTCGGTCGAGACCAGCACCGAGTCGCCCGGCCGGCAGCGTCCTGCTCCTCCTGCGGCGAGCGCGCCGCGCTGACGGTGACGTAGACCTTGGTGCCCGCCGCGACCGGCGACCGCCAGGCGCACCGTGTAGGTATCGACGGTCCCCACTCGCCGCGGCCGTCTCGCGCACCAGGCTCGCGCCGTCCGACTCGTCGATGATCACGTTGCCGCTGAAGCCGCTGCCGCCAGCTGCGCCGGGCAGGCCGGCGACGTTGAGGTTGATGCCCGGGGCGAGCAGGCCGTCGTAGCCGATGTCGCCGATCGAGGACGACCTCGTGGTTGATGATCGCGCTCTGGCCTTCGAGCTCCTGCGTCGTGATGACGTCGGTCACGTCGCCCGCGACGTTGAAGATGTCGTTGCCGAGGCCGCCGACGATGCGCGTCGCCACGCCGAACGGCGTGCTCTGGACCATGAAGTGGTCGTCGCCTTCCAGGCCGTCGACTTCGACCACTTCGATGTTGGTGTAGGTGACGTTGAGGCCGGCGCCGAAGACGCCCTGGTCGGTGATGACGAAGTTGTCGGCGAACTCGGTGCCGAGCACCAGCACCTTGTCGAAGCCGGTGCCGCCGTCGATCGAGACCGGCGCGTTGATGTTGTATTCGATCTGGTCGTCGCCGGCACCGCCGTGCAGCAGTTCGGTCGGCTGCGGTCGAGCTGCCGCCGTGGTCTTGACGATCGCCACGCCGTTGCCGTCGGTCTTGATCGTGCCGTCGGGGTTGGTCTCGGCGAGCGCGAAGGCGCGCACGATGAACAGGTCGTCGCCGTCGTCGCCCTCGAGCCGCAGCGCGGCCTGGTTGCTGTAGACCTGGAACACATCGTCGCCGGTGCCGCCTTCGGCGACCAGCGGGGCGCTGGTGCCGCGGCTGAGATAGCCGCGCGTCGTCGCGATCGGTCGCCGAAGACGTCGGTCGGGGCGATGTTGGCGACGATGTTGCGCTGCGAGCCGAAGATCTGGCCGATCTGGAAGTTGTCGTCGCCGGCGCCGCCGTCGAGCGTGGTGATCGCGCTGTTGTCGTCGACCGCGAAGTAGTCGTTGCCGCCGAGGCCTTAGACGATCAGGCGGCCGTTGAGGTTGGCGTCGTAGTTGATCGCGCTCGACCTGCGACGGACCGTCGTCCCGGCCATCGCCTGCGCCAGCTGCCGTGCAGCAAGGCGACGAATGCCGGCGACTCGGCCATCTCGCTCGGGATCGCGGTCATGCCGCGCAGCAGGAAGATGTCGTCGTCGATCGCTGGTCCGAGCGCCGCGTCGATGCCGACTCGAGCTCGTCGACGCCGTCGTCCTTGGCGCCGGTGTCGAGCACGTTGATGACGTAGTTGCGCGATCGGCCGCGGCGACTTGGCTGCCGGTGGTGTTGACGCACGTAGTAGTCGGTGTCGGCCTGGCCGTCGAGCGTCAGCGTGTCGCCGAGGCCGTTGCGATCGACGTGCATCGAGCGCAGCTGGTTGACGATGAACTCGTCCTCGCCGTCGTGTGCAAGCAGCACCTCGCCGTCCGACTTCGAGCTGCCGTAGACGGTCGTGTTGGCGTCGAGCCGGGTCTGGTCGAAGGTGAAGGTGTCGATGTCGGCGTTGCCGAAAATCTGCGTGAATTCCTTGCCGTTAGGGTTGGCCAGGGTCACGTTGGCCGGCGCGCCCGAATAGCCGATGGTGCCGCGCAACAGCATGGTGATGCCGAAATCGGTGTCGGGATCGACCGGATCGACGCTGCCGTCGGGCCGCCGCCGCTCGTCGCCGCGGATGCGAATCGACGAACCGGCCACGATGCGGTTGACCGGGTTGGTGACGACGTTGTCGCCCACCCACGAACGCCGCGGAGAGCGCGGCCACCACTTCGCCCGCGCTCACGGTGAGGGCGGCGCCCTGGTCAATCTGTGCGCCCTCCCCGCCATCGTTGGGCAGGAGGTACAGGTCTTCGGCGGTGGTGACGACCTGCGAGGCATCGCCGTTCAGGAACACCGGCGTGAGCGCCGTGTCGGGCACCGTCAGCCGGATCGAGCCGGCCGACGAGCGCGCCGCCAGCACGTTGAGCTCGCGGTCGGTCTCGGTGAGGTAGACACCGCTGTCGCCCTGCACGTAGAGGCGGCCCTCGCGCACGTAGGCGCCGTTGACGACGCCGCTGTCGACGTCGAGGTCGTTGTCTTCCGACCAACGCTGCCGGTGTGTGCCGCGAGGTCGATGCGGCGGGCCGTGACGTTGGGCAGGTCTTCGCCGTCGGCGTCGACGGCACCGCGCTGGTCGAGGATCGAGCCCGCGCGCGCCGCGAGCGACACGTCGCCACGGTTGGCGAGCACGGTATCGACGCGCAGGTCGCCGGCCACCTCCTCGACATAAACCGAAAGCTCGGCGCGCACCGTCAGTGCGCCGGACTTGGCGCCCATGCGCAGACCGCTCGCGACGCTGTCGACGAGGTCGATCTCGATGAAGTTGGCGGCAGTGCCCACGCCGCCGGTGAGCGCCGTCAGCGTAATGTTGACACCGCTGATGTCGGCCACCGAGGTGAGGTCGTTATCGGCCGGGTCGGCATCGACGAAGCCGCGCGGCGCGAGCAGGAAGACATTGTCGGTGGTGGAACGGATGCTGCCGACGCGCAGGTCGTCGCCATCAAGC
>CAWHYZ010000013.1:0-54854 GCA_963833605.1 uncultured Alphaproteobacteria bacterium | reverse complement strand
TATCCGCTGTCCGAACACCGGGCGGCGCGCGCTCGTACTCTGTTGGGTTGAGAGGCAAATTCCGCTTTGCCACCATTGCTTGCCGGTGAGGCTCGTCAACCCGCGCGGTTCAAATCGGCTGATAGTCGGACGCCCGTGGGGTTGACAGCTAGCGGAAACGCAGATCCCGGTTCTCTTCCAGGCATCCTGCGGCTTTTGCGCCTTGGCTTACCTTTTGGTTCCGGGTCGGAACCGTAGGCCACCACCAGCCGCGGCATTACCACCAGCGGCTTTGCGACCAGTAGTGACGATCCGAGCCCAATGATATCGATCATGAAAACCTCCGACATGTTGGCGATGGACCGTCGTGAGGGTGCTTTACTTAGCAAATTTTCCACCCGCGAAGCTAGCGCCAGTGCCTGCTGGTCAGGCTTTCTGTCGGCGGCACTTTCCTGGTCGGGCGAGCGCCAGGCGCCGATCTTGCCGCAGCTCGTGATGCTATCCGCTGCGCGAACCAGGGCACCGGTAGGTCGTCGGCATAACCGTCCACATCGAGCCTGACTTCGTGTCGATAGATCCGGCACGGCACATTTGGCCCCGAGTTCGTGCGTGTTGCCGAGTGTTTCCATGGTGCAATGGTGTTGCAGCGATTTTTGTGTGTGGGCGCCTTAACCTTACCGGAACGACCCTCCGGAATCACGCTGATGTCAAATTCCATTAAACCAGCGCCGCATCGCGGCGTGAGGCGGCTGATCGAGATTCAGAATGACGGCCACGCGGTTCCCTTGGGGCGCCACCTCCTTGAGCACCCACCGAGCGACACAACAGCGACAGGATCAGGCTACTGTTTTAGCCATTCGCACACGTGTCACAATAGACCGGCCAGGAAAGTAGGGCTCGCATGTTTGTGACGGAAGCAGACGCCGCGGCGATGTACGCCAGGGCATGCCGTAGTCTGGTACGGGCCAAAGGCAATATCGGTCGCGAAATCCAGGGTACGAGCGCTGCGGACAAAGGGCGACGACAAAGGCGTCAATTGAAATGACCGCGAGAGCGATCTTGCCGTGTCTTGCCATGGCCATGCTGTCCCTTACCGCCCATGCCGGAGACAGCTTCGCCTCACACGGGCTGGAGTTACGCAGAATTTTTCTTCTGCCAGACGTGCCGGCGAATTATCTCGACACTCCGACCGCCGTTAAGCTCCCCAAGACAAGAGCCTTCAAAACTGTGATTCCAGGCCTGCTCTATCGCGGCGGCGGTGCGGGCGGGAGAGTGCCTCTGACTGAAGAAGCCCTGAAAGGCTTGTGTGAAGCGGGATTTAGTCTCGCCGTCTATGGCTACCCGAGGTTTTCGCGGCACTCAACAAATTCAATGTACCAACAGCATTTCGGGCCAGCAGAACACGCTCGCTTACATTGCCGGCGAGGCTTCCGAGCTCGCGTTCGAACAAGACGTCATGAACCGGATCCACACGGTGGTCGCGAGCCCGAATGCCGGCCCCGTGTTCGTGCATTGCTGGAACGGCGACCATGCTTCGGGCGAACTCGCGTCCTTCGGCTTACGCCAATTCTGCGGATGGAGCGGCCCGGCCGCCACGGCTTACTGGTCACGCAACCAACATGGCGCGGCTCCGATTTCACGCATTGGAAAATTCAAACCCGATCCGCGCTAGGAATTGCCGAAGAAGACCGCGCGGTGCTGTGCCGTCAACCGCGCTAGCGCGGAATCGCCGCTAAGGTGCCGCGCAGTCGGGCATCGACGTATGTTGGCGTTCAAGAACTAAGGGTCGGAGAGGGCATTGCGGCAGATGGACGCCGTAGGTCTGGGATGTTTCTGGTTCGCGCGGCGGGTGTGCCTGTCAAGGACAGATGGACGGAAGGCTTTGACCAGAGCGTGCACATGTGAATGACATCAAGTCCGCCCTCGAAGCCATCCCGACGGTGTCAAACATGGTCATTCACGACGAAGGTTTGTCACTTTCCATATTTGGTGTGGATGAGTCCGATCCTGTGGCCAGCGGCTTGATCACAAGCAGGCTGAATAAGCCGGCGATAAGGGCTGAGGCCCGCTAGACGCTTCATGGCAACCTCGCTTTGAAGCGTCGCATAGCCTACCTGCGCAGTCTATGACGCCCGTCACCTGAGCAGACATTGCCGGCCTCCACCGAATGGAGGACGCGCCCCGGCGCGCGGCATGCCAATCACAGCTCACTCTGATGCTCGCGAGGGCTCCAAAAAGGGAGGGTAATATCATGCGCAGATTACGACCGCTCGTTGGCCTTGTAGCGTTGATCTGCATCATGCCATTGCGTGCGACTGGTGCAGACATTTCTAAAATTGCTCCCATGCTCAAGCAAGGTGGTTATGTCTTGGTGCTCCGTCACGGTGCGACGGATGACAGCCAAAAGGACGTCTATCCGTTCGTATTTGACGATATGAAGACGCAGCGTCAGTTGAGCGACCAAGGGCGGAAAGTCGCGCGTGAAATGGGCGCTGCCATTAGAACGCTGAGAATTTCGATCGGGCAAATCTATTCAAGTAAGCTCAACCGGGCGATTGAAACGGGCTCCTTGATGTCTGGAGCACAGATAACCCCCGTGAACGAACTAACTGACAGCGGGGCAGGGGGCGCGGCGGCGATGGCCAATCCGAACGGCTCTAACACAAAAATTGGGACTGCCATTCGCGCCCTGGTGAACAATGCGCCAGCGATCGGAACCAACAACCTGCTCATCACGCATAAGACAAACATTGCCGACGCGTTCGGCAAAGAACTTGCCCATGTAAAGGAGGCAGAGACTCTGATTTACCAGCCCAACCCCTCTGGCCCTCCGATACTGGTCGGGCGTGTGCAGGCGAGCGAGTGGATTGCGCAAGCCGGAAGCCCATGAATTGATGCTGACCCAGCATCACGGACGATTATCGGCTGCTAACGCTTAACCGCTCGGAGCCGAGGTTGACCCAAAGTGGCCAGCCACGCCTTGCGAGCAGCTAGGCGACCTAGCACCTTGTCAGTGCATTAGTGCCGCGCTGGCTGAAACAGCTCAACAAGATTGCCTGATGGGTCGACCAGCAGAATTTGTGAGCCACCCGGGCCTGTCACAATGTCATTGCGGAATTTCACGCCCGCTGCGCGCAGTCGCGCAACTTCGGCAGGAAGATCGTTAACGATGAGATGAATGCGGTTCCAGCCGCCTGGCTTGGGCCGCTCACCGGCGGGCATTGGTCTGCCAGCCGAGCTTGTCGCGCCGCTGAGCAAGAGGCGCAGGGAGCCGCGCGTGACATCCGCGAACGCAGGAGCTTGCTTGGAAAGAAGTGTGAAGCCGAGGTGCGTCGTATACCATGCAACCGCAGCCTCGACATCATCAACCAGGTATCGAACATTGACCATTTCTGCCGGCACGACTCCTCCTCATGACCGAAAAGTTCCGCTTACAGTTGCGGGGATCGGAGTTATCCCTGCGGACGGAGTGTTGGGCCTTCCGCTTGTTTGTGGGCGGGCGGCCGAAGACTGTTGCGAGGAGCACGGGTGGGTGCGGTCCGAAAATTGGTTGGAATTCGAGCGTTTGCCAGCCATCGACCTTACGCATGTTGATCTGACCTGAGGCAAGCAGCGCCCAGAACAGCATGGTAGCTGTGTCGGCGGATGGCAGCACGGTCTGCGTCTTGATCCGTCGTTTGCACTCTTCATGCAACCGGAGGGCCACCATGCGAAAGGGTTTGCGGCGGATCGGCGCCGGGGCCGGGACGCTGATCTTGTCATTGGTGGGCCAGCGGGCAGTTTCCCCTTTGCCATTAGGGTTCCAGTAACCTCAAAACGAGCTATGTGTTGATGTAGCGATGGGGACGTGAGACGCTTCAATCGCTTGCATGACTAACACCAAGCATCGAAAGCCCCGGCTTTAGGCCACCCGCCAGCCGGGGCTTTTTCTTTTAAACCGGAAGGCTAACCGTTGCACGCCCAGCTCTCGCAGGGCGGTGGCGGCGCCAGCGTCGAGTGAGCGATACTCACCAACCGCGGGTCGCGACCTCGTGACCAGGGCTCACCAAAGTTCAATGGCCCCCCGGTCGCCACACCCTACTCGACGGCCGGGGTGGCAGGGGCAGGGGAAGACCTTCCCTGGATTGGATGGGGCAAAACGCTGCGTGCCGAAGGTGGCGTAGGCTGGCGTAGCTAAAGGTCGGTCGGGAGCTGTCGGTGATCAAACACGTGGATGATCGAACCGATGTCGTTCAGCGCAATTGGTCTGTTGGTGTAGGTGTATACGATCCCCCCGATAACACCGATCGCAATTAGGATCGTCGCTGCGCCCAGCACTGGGATGTAATCGGGGCGTCGGAGGGTCGTCATGGAGATGGCCTTGTCCCGCATAGTAAGAACGCCTAGGCGACCCCCCGAGTTCCCTTGTGCGCCGCATCTGAGGTCACAGGGGCATGGGGATGGAACTTCCCTGGGCCTGTATTGGCCGGGGCATCGCTGCATCGGACTTGTTGGTGAGAACCGAGGCGCTAGGTACGCAACAGCAAACAATCGGAATGGCACAGACCGTCCCCGAAGAAACCTTGTACCTATAGCGTACCTAACCTCTGATGCTGTTTTGGTTCTGTCCGTTTAAGTCCTTGATTTAATTGGTGAGCCCGCCGGGGCTCGAACCCGGGACCCCTTGATTAAAAGTCAAGTGCTCTACCGACTGAGCTACGGGCTCGCACGGGCGGCGGGGCGGTGCGTCGCAACCGCGCGCCATGCTGGCGGGTGTGTACGGGCGCCCCTGCGGCGGGTCAATAGGTGCGCTTGCCTTCACGCGTCCCCGGCGGTCTACTTGGGCGCTTCGCGCCAAAGCCCGGACTTGATCCGGGCACACTAGCTCGCCGTCCGAAAACGTGACCGAGCGGTGCTATGCTGACCACAAGGATCGATCTGCCGCGGGCGTGTCCGCCGGCACAACGGAGTCCAACGCAATGCCGATCGTGAACCGCGTCGCCGACCTGCAGCCCGAGATCGCCGAATGGCGGCACGACATCCACGCCCATCCAGAGCTCCTGTTCGACGTGCATCGGACCGCCGCGCGCGTCGCTGACAAGCTCAAAGCGTTTGGTTGCGACGAGGTCGTGTCCGGGTTGGGCCGTACCGGCGTGGTCGGCGTGATCCGCGGCAAACGTGGGACCGGGTCGAAAGTGATCGGGCTGCGCGCCGATATGGACGCGCTGCCGATCGAGGAAGCGACCGGGCTTCCCTACGCGTCGACCGTGCCCGGCAAGATGCACGCCTGCGGCCATGACGGCCACACGGCGATGCTGCTCGGCGCCGCCAAGTACCTGGCGGAGACCCGTAACTTCGCCGGTACCGCGGTCGTGGTGTTCCAGCCGGCGGAGGAGGGCGGGGGCGGCGGCAAGGAAATGGTCAACGACGGCCTGATGGACCGCTTCGGCATCCAAGAGGTCTACGGCATGCACAATTACCCCGGCCTGCCGGTCGGGCGGTTCGGCATCCGCAGCGGGCCGATCATGGCGTCGGCCGACACCGTCACAATCGACATCGAGGGGGTGGGTGGTCACGCGGCTCGGCCGCAGCTCTCGATCGACACCGTTCTGGTCGGCGCACAGATCGTCAACCAGATCCAGTCGATCGTGGCGCGTAACGTCGATCCGCTGAAATCGGCGGTGATCTCGATCTGCGTTTTTCAGGCCGGCACCACCGACAACGTCATTCCACAAACCGCGCAGCTCAAGGGCACCGCCCGCAGCCTTACCCCGGAGGTGCGCGACCTCCTGGAGAAGCGGCTGCACGAAGTCGTCGAAGGCACCGCGCGGCTCTACGGCGCCAAGGCCAAGCTCACCTACCGGCGCGGTTATCCGGTGCTCAAGAACCATGGCAAGGAGACGGCGTTCGCTGCTTCGGTCGCAGGCGAGATCGTCGGCGCCGAGCGCGTCGACGTCGATTTCGCGCCGGTCATGGGAGCGGAGGATTTCTCCTACATGCTGGAGGCGCGCGCGGGCGCGTTCATTTTCGTCGGCAACGGCGACAGCGCCGGCCTTCACCACCCGGCCTACAACTTCAACGACGACGTGATCCCGGTCGGCACCTCATACTGGGTACGCCTGGTCGAGACCGCGATGGCGGGATGAGGATTGGCGCACCTCGCGTTCCATTCTTTGAGTTCTCAGGAACCGGCTCATTTTAGTTGGAGCTCAAGCGGACTGGGCTGCTCGCGGTGTTTCTTTTGAAGCCTTCCTTCGAGACGCGCGGCCCTGCGGGCCTCGGGACCGTAGGATGGGTTGAGCGCAGCGAAACCCATCGCTTTGAGGCACATGATGGGTTTCGCAAGGGGCTCAACCCATCCTACAAGATCTTGCGCGCAGCGCGGGCGTCTCGAAGGATGGCCCGGAACTCCGAGCAAGCCAAAAACATTTCTTGACAGACCGAAAAGCAAAATTCAGTACTTTTGTGTTCCGGCTCACCAAGGGGCGTTTCTCGAGACGATCCTGAAGCGGGGCGGGAATGCGGTGCCTGCGGGTCCGGCTCGTAACCGGGCACTCGGGAGGCTCTTGGGATTAGCCGGGACGATAATACGGTCGTCCCGCGGGGACTGCGTAGGGGGTCCGGGTGGACGCCCGCTCCTGCGCGGATCCCGAAAGCTCCTTGGAGCTCACAAAGCCGCGTGGAGCGCCGAGAGGCGGGCCGTGTTCCTCCGTCAACGGAACGCGGGTCCGCGTCGAAAGCGCGGACGATATGTTGACCTTACTCGCCGGCCTCGGCGCTCCCATCCCCTTGGGGAAACGGAAAAGAGGACAATGGGTGGGGCCCGGCACCCGTTTTCTCCGGGCGGCGCAGCGTTGGCTGCGCGGGCTATTTGACACGTGAATCGGAAATGCACCGCGGGTTTGTTTGTAGCCCGCATGGAGCGGAGCGGAATGCGGGTCGGCCTGTCCCGGCGTCCCCGGATTTCGCTTCGCTCCATCCGGGCTACGGCTTGCCATTTTGACATGTGAATTGGAAACACCCTCCCCCTTGTGGGGAGGGTCGCGAGCGAAGCGAGCGGGGTGGGGGTCGAAGTGGAGCGCGGCGCGCACTCAACGCATCTCAACACCCACCCCCACCCCGATCGCCTGCGCTTCGCTTCGGCGATCGACCCTCCCCACAAGGGGGAGGGTGAAGGAGAGGCCGTGCCGCCTTTCAACAAATACAGCGCGACGATTGTTTGATGTAGCGCGCATGGCGCGGAGCGGAATGCGGGGTAAACCATCCCCGGATTTCGCTTCCCTTCATCCGGGCTGCCGCCGCGCCGCAATAAGAGGCTCTCAACGTCCCGGCTATTGCGCCACTTCCATGCGGTTCTCGGCCGGCTTGGCGGCCTCGACAATGGCCACCTCGGCAATGCGCGCCGGCCGCAGGCGCGCCAGCGCCAGTACCCGCGTCTCGAGGCCGCGCCAGAATGCAAAGTCGTTGGCGCGCGAGCCTTCCAACACCGCCAGCACGGCCGCCGCCAGGAACGGCAGGCTCTGGATCAGCAGCACACTGGCAAACAGATTGATCTCGCGAACTTCTTTGACGTTGGCGGCAAACACGATTGCCGCCCCGAGCACCAGCAGGCTCCCGAAGATGCCCTCATAGAACGCCGGGAATTGCGCCCGACGGTGGCCGTTGCCGCCCTTGGCGGTGCGTACAAACGGCAGGTGTTCCTTCACGAGGCCGAAGCCGACGGCGCGCGCGACCGTCCACTGCATCGCCATGGCGGCGATCATGGCGGCGGCAGCCTGCCGGCGTGGGAGCGCGACCCGCGCGCGGTAGAGCGCGATGAAATGGACCAGCGTCACCACAAAGGCCGCGATGATCGGCAGGGTGAGGATTTTGTCGGGGATCGCAATCCCCAGGAATACAACGACCGGGACCCAGACCAGGTTGAGCAGTGCCACGAGCACGCCGACGCTTTCGGCGCCGAGCCAGTTGAGCCAGCCCATGGCGAACTCCCGGCGCTGATCGCGCGAGAGCAAGGTCGTGCCCGCCAGCAGCCGCCGGCAATGCTTCTTGGCGATCTGCAGCCCGCCCGACGCCCAGCGGTGGCGCTGCTTCTTGTAGGCCTCGAAACTATCGGGCAGGAGCCCGTAGCCGTAGCGCCGGTCGGTATAATGGGCGAGCCAGCCGTGCTCGAGCAGGGTCAGGCCAAGATCGGTATCTTCGCAGATGGTGTCGCTCGACCAGCCGCCCACGCCATCGAGCGCGCTCTTGCGGATCAGGCACATGGTGCCGTGGACGATGATGGCGTTGGCCTCGTTGCGCAGGACCATCCCGATGTCGAAGAACCCGGCATATTCGGCGCACATTGCCCGATGCATCGCGGTCTTGGCGCCGTCGCGGTGATCCTGCGGCGCCTGGATCAGGCCGACTTTGGGATCCGTAAACGCCGGGATGAGGTCCTTGAGCCATTCCGGCCGTACCGCATAGTCGGCGTCCACGACGCCGACGATCTCGGTATCGGGCGCGCTGTGGGCCAGCGCCAAGCGTAGCGCTCCGGCCTTGAAGCCGCCGAGGCCGTCGACGTTGACGAACTTGAAGCGTTCGCCCAACGCGCGGCAGTGGTCCTCGATCGGCCGCCAAAGGGCCGGGTCAGGCGTATTGTTGATCACCACAACACATTCGAAGTTGGGGTAGTCGAGCCCCGCAATCGCGTCGAGCGTGGCCTTGAGCATTTCTGGCGGCTCCATGTGGGCGGGCACATGGATCGACACCTTGGGCGCGTAGCCCTCCGCCGCCGGCAGCTGCGCCGGCAGGAGGCGCTGCGGCGGCGGGCCAAACAAAATGGCGGCAATCTCCTGGACACGGGCAAGCGCGATCAGGACCAGCGGCACCAGCAGCACAACGCCCAGTCCCAGCGCGAAGGCCGCACCCGGCACGAAATAGTGGCTCGCCCAATAGTGGAAGACCGTCGCCGCCCAGGCGCCGGCCGCGTGCGCCGCGAACGCCAGCAGCAGGGCCTGTCCGAGCGTCGCGCCCACGATGGTCAGAATGGGGAGGGAAAGCAGGAAACCGGCCGCCACCGCGATCGCCGCAAGCTTCCAGTGGTCGTCATCGACGATCGGCCCGTACCATTGGAACTTGGGCTGGCGGGAGGCATCGAACAGGCCCCAGTACTGGCCGACGCTGCCTTCCATCGTTTTCCAGGGTTGGTCGAACGCCTCGATGATGTTGTAGTCGATGCCGAGCGCCTGGGCGCGGGTGACGAAATCACGAATGATGATCGCCTGCTCGGCGCGGCCAGGCATCGCCCCACCGCGGTTGTAGCCCGCGCTCGGCCACCCGAACTCGGCGATGACCACACGCTTGCCGGGATAGGCCCGCCGCAGCATGTTGTATGAGTTGATCGCCGCATCGACCGCCTGGTCATACGGCACGTCGTTCCAATACGGCAGACTGTGTGCGGCAATGAAGTCGACAGCCGCCGCAAGGCGGATGGAACCCTTCCCGAGCTCGGTCCAAGAACTTACAATTTCACCAGTTGTTACAGGAGCTTGCGTTTCTTTCTTGACGCGCTGAATGATCTTGATGAGATCGTCGACAACCTCGGGCGTGCGGTAGAGCGTCTCGTTGCCGACGACGATCGAGGTGACGTTGTTGTGGCGGCGGGCCAGCTCGATGCCGGAGCGGATCTCGCGCTCGTTGGCTTCCTTGGCTTTGGCGATGTCGAGGTCGTCCGCCTGGCTTTCCCCGGGCTTTTTGAACGCGCGCTCATCGATCCAGACGCCAAGCGTGACCTTGAGGCCGAGCTCGGCCGCGACGGCGGGAACGTTCTCCATGCCGCCGGTCGATGAGTACGTTCGGATGGTGCGGGTGTAGGGCGCAACCGCGCGCAGGTCCTCGCGCATCTGCGCAAGGGTCGGCCGTGTTCCCATCCCGCCTGGACGCGAGTTATAGGACAGGCTCGCGAGCGGCTTGTTGACATCGGGGGCGACCTGCCTGGCCTCGAACAACGCCCAAACGCCGGCATGCAGACACGCTGCAAGCGCGACTACGATTGCGACGGAACGCATTTGACGCAGTACCGTACGGGGCGGATTTTCACTTGATACGAACCTGTCCCCTAGGCTCAACCAAGCATCGCGGCAGGACGATGAAACTAACTGACCGACTACAAATTAGACATGGCAATTTATTGGCACCAGAGGGTCGCGCCAAAAAAAAATCGCAACAACAACTTCGATCAAGACGTGACGCATCGACCGATGCTCGATCACGCTTCGTTTTGTCGCGTCGCTCAAAGCTGAACCAGCGTTCAGGCGCTACGCGTCCGCGGAGCGGCCGCTGGGCCCGCTGGCGGCTACCGGCTCGTCGTTCCGGCCGGCTGCTCGGCGGTCGTGGCCGGCGCCTGCGGCGACGGCGCGACCGGGTTGATCCAGCAAGCCTGGACCCGGTTGTTGGTCGGTTCGGGCGTTTTCGGATCAAAGGCGATATCGGCGCCCTGCCGCACCAGGCATCGGAACGTCGCCTGGATGTGACCGCCCGGACATCCGAACCGATCATAGAGGTCGAGGTGCCGAAAAGCGGTATCGAGGTCGTCGCGCACCAGAAGGTTGATGACCTTCTTGCCGAGCCAATAACACTCTGGGTTGGCCGCCGGTCCGGTCAGCTGGCGGCCAACCTCGGCGATTTCGTCGATGTTCCGGCGTAGTTCTTCGGTGCGGGCGTCCTTCGCCTTCGCATCTGCCGCCTTCTGATCGCTCCCCTGGGCGAGCGCGTTCGGTGCCGGGAGCCACATCAGGGCGAGCACGGCCAGCGCAGCGGCGCCGCGCGTGAGGCATTTTCTCATGGTGTTCTTTGGATTGATGATTTCGGATCCCCCGGCGCCGTCACAATCAGCACCGGAAAACGTCCGCATTGCGGCGTTCCCATCCACGCCCTCGAACTCGACGAACGCCGCTCACTCCCGGGCCCCGCGTCTTGGCACCGTGACAGGTGCGCGATAAGGCTCGCCATTATAAGCACGTCTCCGGGGCCACGATGAAGGCATGGGTGGTATTTTTCGCGCTGGCAGCAGTCGTCATCGTCGCAGGCTGGTGGTGGCTTGGCATGCCGGTGCGGATGCCGGTCGCCCCGCTGGCGGCGGGCGAGAAGCTGCAGTGCATCTCATATGCACCGTTTCGCGGCGATCAGACGCCGCTCGACCTCTCGACCCGAATCCCGGCCTCGCAAATCGAGGATGATCTCACGCGCCTTGCGCCGCTGACGCAGTGCGTGCGGACCTATTCGGTCAACCTCGGCCTCGACCAGATCACGCCGCTCGCGCAACGCCACGGTCTCAAGGTGCTGCAGGGGCTCTGGCTTGGGCGCGATCCCGAGTTCAACCGGTTCCAGATCGAGACCGCGATCGCGCTCGCCAACCGCTACCCGGATGTCGTCCGGGCGATTGTGGTCGGCAACGAGGTTCTGCTGCGGGGCGAGCTGTCCGGGGCGCAGCTCGCGGACATCATCCGCAAGGTCAAGGTCGCGGTGCCGGTGCCGGTGACCTATGCGGACGTGTGGGAATTCTGGCTGCGCAACCGTGACGTTGCCACGGCGGTCGACTTCGTGACCATTCATATCCTGCCCTATTGGGAAGACATCCCGATCCCGGCGCAGGCTGCCGCCGACCACATCGTGTCGATCGAGCGCCAGGTGGCGGCGAGCTTTCCCGGCAAGGAGATCATGATCGGCGAATTCGGATGGCCGAGCGCCGGCCGCATGCGCGCGGGGGCGCTGCCGTCGCCTGTCAACCAGGCGCAGGTCGCGCAGGAGGTCATCGCACGCTCGAAGCAGGGAGGGTTCGGGGTCAACCTGATCGAAGCCTTCGACCAGCCCTGGAAACGGGCGCTGGAAGGCACCGTCGGCGGCCACTGGGGCGTGCTCACCGCCGACTTGCGCCTGCCAAAATTCGCGTGGGGCAAACCAGTCTCCAATCACCCGCACTGGATCTGGCAAGCAATGGCGGGCGTCCTCTTGGCCGCCGGCGTGTTCGGCTCAGTCACCTGGATGGGGGCACCCGATAAGTTGCCGCTCCGGACCTGGGCGGGCGTCCTCGTGAACGCGATCATCCCCGGCGTCGTGATCGGCTGGGCGATCGCGAACGTTCCCGTGGAAAGTTTCGGGATCGGAGGATGGGCTCGCTCGCTCGCCCTATTGGCGGTGGCGCTGGTGGCGCCAATCGCTGGAACGGTCGCGCTGCTGCGGCGGGTTCCGATCCCGCCGTTTGCGCGCATCCTTGGCCGCCGCAACGAGCGGCCATCCGATCTATTGTCGCTGGTGCTCGGAACCGGTCTCGTGGTGCTGACGCTGCTCGCCATCCAGGCGGCGCTGGGCCTCGTGTTCGACCCTCGCTATCGGGATTTCCCCTTCGCGCCCCTCACAGCCGCGGCGGTCCCGTTTGCGGTGCTGGCGGTGCTGGGGGATCGAGCGGAACCGGGGCCGAGTGTGCTGTCGGAAACCATCGCCGCGATCACGCTGGCGCTCTCAGCGATCTACATCGTGATCAACGAAACCGTGGCCAATTGGCAGGCGCTGTGGCTGGGCGTGGTGCTGCTCGTGGTGGCTACTATTCTGGCTCGGCAGCGGGGCGCGCGAAGCTCAAGATGAGGAGACCGGCGGCGAGCCCTGCAAGGCCGGCGTTGTAGAGGACGAGGCCAAAGGCGGTGGCTGCCAGCGCTATCGCAAACGTGACAGGCG
Source organism: uncultured Alphaproteobacteria bacterium (assembly GCA_963833605.1). Taxonomy (GTDB): domain Bacteria; phylum Pseudomonadota; class Alphaproteobacteria; order Rhizobiales; family Xanthobacteraceae; genus JAFAXD01. The sequence continues at coordinate 42,185 of CAWHYZ010000013.1, read as the reverse complement.
ACGGCCGGCTGAGGTTGACCAGCGCAGCGCCGAACGCGGTCCAGCCGAACACGACGTGCGCGCCGAACGTATAGGCAGCTTTGCGTGCGAGGCAGATCGCTGTCCCCAGACCGGCATCGCAGGCAAGCCCGAGCGGCGTGTTTTCGATCCCGAAATAACGCAGGTAAAACGCGTAGCCAAATGCCAGAAAGCCGATTGAGATCAGCCAATTGGTCTGGCGGGCGGTGGGCCGAAAGCGCGGACTCATTGCAATATCCGTATGACCTGAGCCACTTATGCTGGCAATCCACTGGCCACACCAGGCGGTGCGGCGGACTTATCGAATTGTTGAGCGTAAGTTGAGACTATTCGCGACACAAAAAAAGTTGGCCGACACAATGCTCGCCCACGGACTGACCCGATGACAAGAACCTGCCTGTCGATTGTGTTGGCGGCCGGCGAGGGGACCCGCATGCGCTCGTCGCGCCCCAAGGTCCTGCACACTATCGGCGGCGAGTCGCTGATCGGCCATGTGCTGCGGGCGGTTGGCGGGTTTGGCGGCGCCACAGCGGTCGTGGTCGGCCCGCATGCCGAGGCGGTAACCGCGGTGGTGCGCACGCTCATGCCGCGGGCTGACATTGTGGTCCAGCGCGATCGGCGCGGGACCGCTGACGCGGTGCTGGCCGCAAGGACATCGATTACGCGCGGCTTTGACGATGTCCTAATCGTGTTTGCCGACACACCATTGGTGCGTGACGAAACCCTGCGCCGGTTGCGGGCGCCGCTCGCCACCGGAGCCGCGGTCGCGGTGCTGGGATTCCGGGCGGCCGATCCGGCCGGCTATGGCCGGCTGATCACCGCAAACGGGCGGCTCCTGGCGATTCGCGAGCACAAGGACGCGACCGCGGCGGAGCGCAAGATCACCTTGTGCAATGGCGGCCTGATGGCGCTGCGCGGTGACGTGGCGCTGGCAATCCTGGAGCGGATCGGCAACGACAACGCCAAAGGCGAATTCTACCTGACCGATGCGGTTGCGGTTGCGCGCCACATGGGACTGGAAGCAGTGGCGCTCGAAACCCCGGAGGAAGAGGTGCGCGGGATCAACACACAGGCTCAACTGGCGGAGGCGGAGGCGATGCTGCAGGCGCGCCTGCGCACTGCAGCGCTCGAAGCCGGGGTCACCATGGTGGCACCTGAGACGGTGCATCTCGCGGCCGACACCAAGCTCGGCCGCGACGTCGTCATCGAACCCTATGTGGTGTTCGGGCCCGGCGTCGTGGTGGAGGACGGCGCGCGTATCCGCTCGTTCTCGCATCTGGAGGGCGCGAGAGTCGGGCAGGGGGCATCGGTCGGCCCGTTCGCGCGATTGCGGCCCGGCGCCCGGCTCGGTGCCAGGGTGCGGATCGGGAATTTCGTCGAAGTCAAAGAAGCCGAGATCGAAGCCGGTGCGGCCGCCAATCACCTGACCTATATCGGCGACGCGCGCGTCGGCGAGGGCGCCAATGTGGGGGCCGGCACCATTACCTGCAACTACGACGGTTTCGACAAACATCGCACCGATATCGGGGCGCGCGCCTTCATCGGCTCGAACTCGGCGCTGGTGGCGCCGGTCAAGATCGGTGACGGCGCCTATGTGGCGTCCGGGTCGGTCATCACCCGCGACGTTCCGGCCGACGCACTTGCGCTCGGTCGCGGCCGCCAGGTCGCCAAGGACGGCTGGGCCGAGAATTGGCGGTCATCGCATGCGGCCGCGAAAGGCAAAAAAGCCTCCCGGCGCAGGCGTTAAATCCCGCCACATTTTGTGATTTCAAAGCCGCCCGGAAACTCAATAAACGCAAGCCATAATGTGGGGAACCTGAACCAAAATGTGCGGAATTGTCGGAATCCTCGGTCGCGAGCCGGTCGCCGATCAAATCGTCGATGCGCTCAAGCGTCTGGAATACCGCGGCTACGATTCCGCCGGAATCGCGACCCTCGAAGACGGGCATCTCACGCGCCGCCGCGCCGAGGGCAAGCTCAAGAACCTGGAGCAGCGGCTCGTCCGTGAGCCGCTCGCCGGCATCAGCGGGATTGGCCACACCCGTTGGGCGACCCACGGCAAGCCCAACGAGATCAACGCCCATCCGCATGCGAGCGACCGGGTGGCGGTCGTACACAACGGCATCATCGAGAACTTCAGCGAGCTGCGCAGCGACCTGCAAGCCCAGGGCGTCAGGTTTACGAGCGAGACCGACACCGAGGTCGTGGCTCACCTCGTCACTCGCGAATTGAAAAAAGGTTTGGCGCCGGCGGACGCGGTGGCGGTCGCGCTGCCCCAGCTCAAAGGCGCGTTTGCGCTCGCGTTTCTGTTCGAAGGCGAGAACGACATTCTGATCGGCGCCCGGCGCGGCTCGCCGCTCGCGGTCGGTTACGGCGACGGTGAGATGTATCTCGGGTCTGACGCCATCGCGCTCGCGCCGTTCACCGACTCGATCAGCTACCTGGAAGACGGAGATTGGGTCGTGCTCAATCGGCGGGGCGCGCAGATCCACGACGCGGCGGGCGGCGTCGTTTCACGCACGGTGCTCAAGTCGAACGCATCGGCGTTCCTGGTCGACAAGGGCAACCACCGCCATTTCATGGCGAAGGAGATCCACGAGCAGCCCGAAGTGGTGGGTCACACCTTGGCGCACTACCTCGACATGACGGGCGGCCGTGTGGTCCTGCCGCAGGCGCTGCCGTTCGATTTCCGGACGTTGCAGCGTGCCTCGATCGCGGCCTGCGGAACCGCCTATTACGCGGGCCTCGTCGCCAAATACTGGTTCGAGCGCTTCGCCCGGCTGCCGGTCGAGATCGATGTCGCATCCGAGTTTCGCTATCGCAACGCGCCGTACAGCAACGGCAACCTCGCGATGTTCGTGTCGCAATCCGGCGAGACCGCCGACACACTGGCGACGCTGCGCCACGCCAAGGAGCAGGGCCAGCACGTGCTCTCGATCGTCAACGTTCCGACCTCGACCATTGCGCGCGAGAGCGACGTGGTGATGCCGACCTTGGCGGGGCCGGAAATCGGGGTGGCGTCGACCAAGGCCTTCACCTGCCAGTTGGCTGCGCTGGCGTGCCTTGCGATTGCGGCCGGGCGCGCACGCGGCATTCTGAGCGAGACCGATGAGCACAACCTGTTCCGCGCCTTGGTGGAGGTGCCCCGACTGATGGCGGAGGCGCTCGCACTCGAGCCGGCGATCGAACGGCTGGCCCGCGATCTCGCCCGCTGCAAGGACGTGCTCTACCTCGGGCGCGGCACCAGCTACCCGATTGCGCTCGAGGGCGCGCTCAAGCTCAAGGAAATCTCCTACATTCACGCCGAGGGCTACGCAGCCGGCGAGCTCAAGCACGGCCCCATCGCGCTGATCGACGAGGCCATGCCGGTGATCGTGATCGCGCCACATGATCGGATTTTCGAGAAGACCGTCTCCAATATGCAGGAGGTCGCCGCCCGAGGCGGCCGCATTATCCTCATCACTGATCCGAAAGGGGCAGAACAGGCCACGGTCAAGACGCTGGCGACTCTGACCCTGCCGGAAATGGCCTCGACGGTGACGCCGTTGGTCTACGCCATTCCGGTGCAGCTCATCGCCTATCACACGGCTGTCATCATGGGGACCGACGTTGACCAGCCGCGCAATCTCGCCAAGTCGGTGACTGTCGAGTAGCTTGCCCGCGCCCCTGCGGCGAAATGCGTGGCGAGAGCACGCGGTCGCGCGCTATAATGCTGCGCCGGGCGCGAATTCGATAAAATGGAACGGTACCGGCACGCCCATGAGCACCGAGCAGAGTTCTGCGAAGCCCCCGGTCGCTGCACCCTTGGATGCGGAGAAACCACCGCATCATTCGAGCTTCGGGGCGCGCATCCGTAACTATTTTCTGACCGGCCTGGTGCTGGTCGGCCCCGTCTTCATCACCGGATACTTGCTGTGGTGGTTCGTCAATTGGGTCGACGGTCTCGTGCGACCGTTCATTCCCGGCCCGTATCGGCCGGAGACCTACCTGCCGGTCAAAGTCCCCGGGACCGGCCTGATTATCGCCTTTGTCGCCCTGACGCTGCTCGGATTCCTGACTGCCAACTTCGTCGGCCGCAAGCTCATCGCGTTCGGCGACGACCTGCTGCATCGCATGCCGATCGTGCGCCCGATCTACAGAACCATGAAGCAGATTTTCGAGACCATCTTCTCGAGCTCCGGATCGAGTTTCCGCAAGGTTGGCCTCGTGGAATTTCCAGCTCCCGGGATGTGGTCGCTGGTGTTCGTGTCGCAGCCGCCGAGTGCCGACGTGGCGGAGCGCCTGCCGGCGACCGAGCACGTGTCGGTGTTCCTGCCGTGCACCCCCAACCCGACGACCGGTTTCTTTTTCTATCTGCCGCGGAGTGACGTGATCGATCTCGATATTTCGGTTGAGGCCGCCATGACCGTGCTGATGTCGGCCGGCGTGGTGCAGCCCAATGGCGATGCGCAGAAGAAGCTCTCGGCGATGGCGCAGACCGCCATGGCGGCCAAGTCTGTGCGCGACGCGCGGGAAAAAGTACCGGCGAGCTAACTATCCGGCCCGCAACAGTCGGATCGCTTCGTCCCGTTCGAACAGATAGAGCAAGACCCGCAGCGCTTGACCGCGCGTGGAGGTGAGTTCGGGATCGCGCGCCAATATCAGGGCTGCGTCGTCGCGCGCCGCCTTTAGCAGCGGCGCATGGACCTCGATCCGCGCAACCCGGAAACCGGGCATGCCGCTCTGGCGGGTGCCGAGCACGTCGCCCTCGCCACGCAGGCGCAGGTCCTCTTCGGCAATACGAAAGCCGTCCTCGGTCTCGCGCATGACTGCGAGCCGCGCTTTGGCGGTTTGTCCGAGCGGCGTCTTGTAGAGGAGGAGGCAGGTCGAGCGCTCGCTGCCGCGCCCGATACGACCGCGCAGCTGGTGCAGCTGCGCGAGCCCGAACCGCTCGGCATGTTCGACCACCATCACCGACGCGGCCGGCACGTCGACGCCAACCTCGATCACGGTGGTGGCGACCAATAGCTTGGACTCGCCCGCCGCAAATCGCGCCATGGCGGCATCCTTGTCGGCTCCCTTCATGCGCCCGTGCACGAGATCGACCGCCTGGCCGAACCGCGCTGTCAGCATGCGAAAGCGATCCTGCGCATCCGCCAGATCGATCGTTTCAGATTCTTCAACCAACGGACACACCCAATAGACCCGCCGTCCTTCCTCGATAGCGCGGCCGACCGCATCTACAACTTCGTTCAGGCGATCGAGTGGAACCGTGCGCGTGTCGACCGGTTTGCGCCCGGCAGGCTTTTCTCGCAGCTCGGATGCATCCATATCGCCGAAATAAGTCAGGACCAGCGTGCGCGGGATCGGCGTCGCAGTCATGACCAGGAGATCGACCAATTCGCCCTTGCGCGCCAGCGCGAGCCGTTGGTGCACGCCGAACCGGTGCTGCTCATCGACCACCGCGAGTGCGAGATCGCGAAAGCCGACCTCCTCCTGAAACAGCGCGTGCGTGCCGATTAGAAGGTCGATCTCACCGCGTGCAAGCTGCTCGAGCATACCTGCGCGGAGACGCCCGCGCTCGCGCCCGGTCAGGATGGTTGCGCGGATGCCGGCCGCCGCGGCCAGCGGCGCAATGGTGTTCCAGTGCTGGCGGGCCAGTAATTCGGTCGGCGCCATCAGCGCGGCTTGGCGGCCCGCCTCGATGACGCTCGCACAGGCGAGCAGCGCCACCACGGTCTTGCCGGAGCCGACGTCACCCTGGAGCAGGCGCGCCATGCGTTCCGGTTTGCCGAGATCGGCCACGATGTCCGCGATCGCGCGGGTCTGCGAGCGCGTCAGGGTGTAGGGCAGGGCCGCGACGATTTTTCGGCGCAATGCGCCATCGCCCGCAGACCGGCGACCGCGCGGACGGCGCGTGTGCGCACGCACGAGCCCGAGCGCCAACTGGCCGGCGAGAAGTTCGTCATAAGCGAGGCGCGACCACGCTGGCCCTTCCGGCGCCACCGCGGGTGCGGGTGGGTGATGGATCTCGCGCAGGGCCTCGGCAAAAGGGGGGAATTTCGCGCGGGTCAGCCAGGCGCCGTCCTGCCATTCAGGCAAGGTTGGCAGTCTTGCCAGCGCCGCTTCCACCGCGCGCCGAACCTGGTTGGCCGAGAGCCCTTCGGTCAGCGGGTAGTTCGGCTCGATCAACGGGAGTTTAGCAAACTCGGTCTCATCGACGACGCGATCGGGATGAACCATCTGCAGCATGCCGTCGTAGAGGGCCGTGGTGCCCGATACGATGCGGCGCGAGCCAACCGGGAGAAGCTTCTCCAGATAGTCGCGATGGGCATTGAAATAGGTGAGGATGATGTCGCCCGTTTCGTCGCTCGCATAGATCAGGTATGGGGCACGCGCGCGCCGCGGCGGCGCAGCCCGGTGGCGATCGACGGTCACCGTTACGGTGACGAGGCTGCCCGGGACCACGTCTCTCAGCTTCGGCTGCGCGCGGCGGTCGATCGTGCCGGTCGGCAGATGGAACAGGAGATCGATGAGACGCGGCGTCTCGTCCCGCGCAAGGAGGCGACGATAGAGTCGCTTGACCTTCGATCCAATGCCCGAGAGGGACGTGATCAGGGCGAACAACGGGTTGAGAACGGGCGGCCGCATCGATTCATCTCTTGAGGCGCGCCGATCGTCGCGTGCCGCTGCGCGTGACGCAATCACCCCTGACATCGGCGCGCGCAACCGCTATATCAACGGCGCCCGGCCCGTCCGGGCTTTTGGCGTTCGCGAAGCTTGGTTGGGGCGATCGGATGACTGGAAGTACGCGATCGAGCGAGGGTCTGGACGAGCGCCGGCGGCGCCTGCTCTATCGTTGCTGGCATCGCGGCACGCGCGAAACCGATTTGATCATGGGGCCGTTCGCCGATGCCTGCATCGGCGAACTGTCCGACCTCGAGCTGGCCGATTTTGAACGGCTGAGCGACGCGCCCGACCCGGAAATATACGCCTGGGTTACCGGTGAGAGTGAAGTTCCGGCCACCCACGATACTCCGCTTTTCCGCAGGCTGTGTGCATTCCACGACAATGGACAATAGAGTGGCACCATCTCCCGCCGACCGCGTGGCCCCCGGTCGCGCCCTGACCTTGGCGAACGTCGCCGATGGCGCGGAAGGTCTGATCATCGCCGATCTCGCGCACGCGGTCGCGGCCAAACGTGCCGCGCCGGCCACGAGCCTGCTCGTGATCTGCCGGGACGGGCCGCGCATGGCGCAGCTCGCGCGGGCACTGCGGTTTTTCGCCCCCGACATCGCCCTGCTCGAATTTCCAGCCTGGGACTGCCAGCCCTACGACCGCGTCTCGCCCCACGCCGGCATTGTCGCCCAGCGCATGACCACTCTGTCGCGGCTCGCACGCCTCAAGGGCCACGCGGGGGCTTCGGTCGTGCTCACGACCGTCAACGCGGCGCTGCAGCGTCTGCCAGCGAAGGAACTTATCGCCGCGCAGGCGTTGTCGGCCCGTCCCGGCAACGTGCTGCGGATGGACGAGATCGTGCGCTGGCTCGACCTCAACGGGTTCGTGCGCGCGTCAACCGTGCGCGAGCCAGGCGACTATGCGGTCCGCGGCGGCATCATCGATCTCTATCCGCCCGGCTTGGATCAGCCGGTGCGCCTTGATTTTTTCGGTGACACCCTTGAATTGATCCGCAGCTTCGATCCGGAAACGCAGCGCACGACCGATCAGCTGCGCGGGCTTGATCTTGTTCCGGTGGCCGAGTTCCAGCTTACGAGCGAGACGATCCGCCGTTTCCGCTTGGGCTATGTGGAAGCGCTCGGAGCGGCGACGCCGGACGATCAGCTTTATCACGCGGTGAGCGAGGGCCGACGTTATCCCGGCATGGAGCACTGGCTGCCGCTTTTTCACGCGCGGCTCGATACGCTGTTCGATTACCTTCCCGGCACGCCGATCGTGCTCGAACCTTTGGCCGGCGAAGCAGCGCACGAGCGCCTGATCCAAATTGCCGACTATTATGGGGCGCGCAAAGAGGCATCGAGCCCAGTCTCAGGCGCGGCGCCTTATAAGCCATTGCCGCCGCACCGTCTCTACCTTGCCGAGCCGGATTGGCGCAGCCGGCTCGACGCTGCGGCACTCGTGCGGCTGACGCCGTTCGCGGCTCCCGAGCTTGGACCCCACCTGATCGACACTGGAACACGGCCGGGACGCAACTTCGCCCCCGAGCGGGCTCAGCAGGATCGCAATGTGTTTGAAGCCGTGCGGGCGCATGTGGAAGCGCGCCAAGTAGCAGGTGCGCGGGTTGTGATCGCGTTGTGGAGCGAGGGTGCACGTGAGCGCATGGGCCACGTCCTCGCCGACCATGGCCTGCACAACCTGTTGCCGATCGCGAACTGGCCCGAAGCGTTGGCGCGGCCACGGTCCGACGTAGCGCTGGCGGTGCTCGGGCTCGAAGCCGGGTTCGAAACTGCCGATCTGACGGTGATCGCCGAGCAGGATATCCTTGGCGATCGGCTGGTGCGCCCGCGTCGGGCCTCCAAGCGGGCTGAGAACTTCATCGCCGAAGTGACAAGCCTCACAGCCGGCGATCTCGTCGTCCATGTCGATCACGGCATCGGCCGCTTCACCGGTCTTGCGACCATCGAGGCCGCCGGCGCGCCGCACGATTGCCTCGAAATTCATTACGCGGCCGGCGACAAGCTGTTCTTGCCGGTCGAAAACATCGAACTCCTGTCGCGCTACGGCTCTGAAGAGACCGCGGTCGAGCTCGACCGCCTGGGCGGAACGGCCTGGCAGTCGCGCAAGGCGCGCATGAAGCAACGCATTCGCGAAATGGCCGATGCGCTCATCAAGGTCGCCGCTGAACGACAATTGCGCGAGGCTCCGAAATTCACCACGGCTGTTGGTCCCTACGATGAATTCTGCGCCGGCTTCCCGTATGAGGAAACCGACGACCAGCGGGCTGCCATCGACGCCGTGCTGGACGATCTCGTGTCTGGTCGACCGATGGATCGGTTGATCTGCGGTGATGTAGGCTTTGGCAAGACCGAGGTCGCGCTGCGCGCCGCATTCGTCGCGGCAATGAGCGGAAAGCAGGTTGCCGTGGTGGTGCCGACGACGCTGCTGGCGCGTCAGCACGTGAAGACATTCTCCGATCGTTTTCGCGGCTTTCCGGTCAACGTAGCCCAGGCCTCGCGACTGGTCAGCAACAAGGCTCTGGCCCTAGTCAAGCAGAAGCTGGCCGACGGCACGATCGATATCGTGGTTGGCACGCATGCGCTCTTGGGCAAGACCATCAAATTCAAGGACCTCGGGCTCCTGATCGTCGATGAAGAGCAGCATTTCGGGGTCGCCCATAAGGAGCGCCTGAAGACCCTGCGGGCAGAGGTCCACGTTTTGACGCTGACAGCCACCCCGATCCCGCGCACCTTGCAACTCGCCCTTACGGGCGTGCGCGAGCTCTCGATCATTGCGTCACCGCCGGTCGACCGGCTCACCGTGCGCACCTTCGTGTCACCGTTCGATCCGCTGACCGTGCGCGAAGCGCTGCTGCGCGAGCACTATCGCGGCGGACAGAGTTTCTACGTCTGCCCGCGCATCGAGGATTTGCCGGGGGCGAAGGAGTTTCTCGACAAGAATGTACCGGAAGTGCGGGTCGGCGTCGCGCATGGGCAGATGCCGGCCTCCGTCCTGGAAGACGTGATGTCCGCGTTCTATGACGGCAAGTACGACGTGCTGCTGTCCACTACCATCATCGAATCCGGCCTCGATATTCCGACTGCCAATACACTGATCGTGCATCGGTCCGACATGTTCGGCCTCGCGCAGCTCTATCAATTGCGGGGCCGCGTTGGGCGCTCCAAGACCCGCGCCTATTCACTATTTACCCTGCCGCCGCGGCGGATCACGTACCAAGCGGAGCGGCGGCTCAAAGTGCTGCAATCGCTCGACACCCTGGGCGCCGGCTTCCAGCTTGCTTCGCACGATCTCGACATCCGTGGTGCCGGTAATCTCCTGGGCGAGGAGCAGTCCGGCCACATCAAGGAGGTCGGGTTCGAGCTCTATCAGCAGATGCTGCAGGAAGCGGTTGCGAGCCTCAAGGCCGGCATCGCCGAACCGGTCGCCGACCGTTGGTCACCGCAAATCACTATTGGCACACCGGTACTCATTCCTGAGGGTTATGTCGCCGATCTGCCGGTCCGCTTGGCGCTCTACCGGAGGCTTGCGGAACTCGAGGACGAGCGCGAGATCGACGGGTTCGGCGCCGAACTGGTCGACCGTTTCGGCCCGCTGCCGGTAGAGGCGAAGCATCTCCTCGACGTTGTCGCCATCAAGGCGTTGTGCCGGCGTGCCAATGTCGCGAAGATCGACGTCGGGCCGAAAGGGGCAGTGTTGTCGTTTCGCGAAGACACGTTTGCCAATCCCGAGGGGCTCGTGGCCTTCATCCGCGAACAGGGACCGGACGCACGCGTGCGGCCTGATATGCGCGTCGTCTTCTTCGACGAATGGGACACACCGGAGGAACGCGTCAAGGGCGCGGCCGGCATCCTACGCCGCCTCGTACGCATCGCCGAGCGCGCCCAGGCAGCCTGAAAATCGCGGCCGCTTAAGCGGCAGGCTTTGCGGCTTGGCTGGCCGCCCGCTCGATCGCTCCCGCCAGATAATCCGGCGCTTGCGCACCAGAGACCGCAAGCACATTGCCGAAAACGAAGAACGGGACGCCGTCAATGCCCGCCTCCTGAGCCGATTTCGCAGCCTGCTCCACGGCCGAAACGTCGGCGTCGCTGGCCAGGAGATGGCGAACCTCATCGGGATCGAGCCCGCAATCTGACGCAGCCTGGACCAGCACCTCGCGATCGGAAAGATCACCGCCCTCGGTGAAGTAGATCTCCATCAGGCGTTGCTTGATATGCGGTCCCTTGCCGATGCGGCCAGCCCAGAGGATCAGCCGATGGCAATCGAGCGTGTTGGGCTGGCGGGTCAGCGCGCCGATGTTGTAGGTGAGGCCCTCGCTCTCGGCCGCCTTGACGACGCGCTCGGCGATCTGCGCGTAGCGCGTCGGCGAGCCGAACTTCGCCGTGAGGTAATCGTTGCGGCTCATTCCTTCGCGCGGAACCCATGGGTTGAGGAAATAGGGACGATAGCGCACATCGACCGGAATATCCGGGCGCAACGCGATGGCCTTCTCGAGCCGTCGCTTGCCGATGAAGCACCAGGGACAGACCACGTCGGAAAAAACGTTCATCGCAAGCGGAGAAGTGGTCATAGTTGGCTCCTGCATTGCGGCTAACCTATGCACCACCGGCTCCCGCCGCAACCGGACCTCGTTCCGATACCCGCGCGATCAACGTCTCGACACTGTCCCCGGGCTTGAACACGGCGAGCGTCACCATGGGGTCAACGCGTGCAGCTTGGTGGTCGATTCCGGGTAGAGTTCCGCTCAGCGTGTTTCCGATGCGCCGCACCAGCGCATGGGCATTGCCAAGTCCGGTATTGGGAAAGGCGAGCAGGATCGATCCGTCATCCGCACGTCCGGCAATGTCGGTGCGGCGGGCGAGCCGCATGACTTGCCGAGCCGCACTTTCGCCGAGACCCCGATCGGGCGCGGGCTCAAACGAGAAGCGCGCGAGCGACAACGCAACACGATTTTCCTTGGCCTCGTCGACCGCGCGTTCGAGCTGACGCAGGAATGCGGCGGGCGTGAACAGACCAGTGTGCGGATCGAGCGTGCCCTCCGACTCGATGGCGGCAAGCTGGCGCTGAAGCCGGGCCCCGTGCGCATGGAGACGGATCAGCGGCATCATATAGTCCACCAGGTCGCTCGCACGCCCACTGAGACGCTCGAAGTTGGGCAACGCTTGCCATTCTTCGCACGGCTGCGCGGGCGCCACCAACCCAATCGGCAAGTCGCGAAACCGAGCGTCCGCGGACAGCGCGATCGCGAATGCCTGCAGGACGTGCAGCGAAAAGCCGTCGCCAATTAGGATGCCGTCGATATCGCGTGCGCACAGAAAGCGTGCCGCGTTCTCGATGCTCAACGTGCTGATCAAGCCGGCGCGCTCGCCGGCGGCGGTTGCCAGATCGCGATAGTTGCGGCCACGGCCGATGACGAGCACCGCGGCATTGTCGACGCGCTGATCATCAACCGCACCTGTGGCCGACGCGCCATGCTGCAGTATTGCGACATGCAGAGCCCGCATTCCGAGCGCCCAAGTCAAGCGTGTCAGCACACGTTCGGGCGACGCGCTAGCCGCGATCGGTAACGCGCCCGCAAATACTGGACCGCCAACCGGCGAGGCACGTGCCAGCACGGGCAGGTAGGGCTCGCGCGCAGATGCGATCGCAGTCTTCAACGGTTCCACAATATCCGGGTCCCAGCGCTGTTCATCGAGGATGAGTGCTGCCGGGCGCCCCGCCGTGATCGCCGCGGGGGCGCGTGCCCAGGAGGTTTCGTTAACCAACAAATTGCCGCGCGCACGCAGAAGCGCCGCCAATTCGGTGTTGGCCTCATCAGAGACGAGTACGATCGGAGCAAATTGCGACATGATGACCGCGCCTGACAGCAAAATCTAAGCGAGCGCCGTTAATAGGGGGTCAACAGATGAAGTGTTCAGAGATCAGCAATCAGGATCAGGCGCCGATTTCAGAAGGGTGAGGCGAACAAGCAACAGCAACTGTCGATCAATAAATCGGTAACCACAATGTTTGATTTTTTGATTACTGATCCGCGATCCCTGATCCCTGATACCACCAGGTCTCGGGTAGATAGCCGGTGAGCGGGGTCCTGTAAGGATGGCGAACGGTCGACCACCGCGCGATCCATTGCTCGGGACTGTGATAAAGCGGGATCACATAGGTGCCGGACAGAAGCACGCGGTCGAGCGCACGTACGGCATCGACGAACTCCGCGCGCGATTGCGCGCGCAGTAATGCGGCGATCATGGCATCGACTGCCGGGTTTTTGACCCCCATGTAGTTGCGGGTGCCATCCTGATCGGCGGCGGCTGACCCCCAGTAGAACGCCTGCTCGTTTCCGGGCGATAGCGACGCGTCCCAGCGGTTCTGGATCATGTCGAAGTCAAACGTCAGCCTGCGCTGATCGTATTGCACCGCATCCACAACACGCACGTCTGCGGTGATGCCGGCTCGCTTGACGTTCTGCGCGAATTGCAAAGCAAGCCGTTCCTGATCCTTGGTGGTCACCATGATCTCGAATTTGAGCGGATCGAGAGTCCCGCGTTTCCGCCATTGCGCGCCATCAAACTCGTAGTCGGCCTCCTTCAGGAGTTCGCGTGCGTTCCTGAGCGCGACGCGGTCACGGCCCGACCCATCCGTGACCGGCGGAGACCAGGTGCCGTCGAGTATGTCGGACGCGACCGCGTCAGGGAACGGCGCGAGCAATGCACGCTCGCGCGCGCTCGCAGCAATGCCGTGCGACGACAGTTCGCTGCCGTCGAAATAGCTGGCGGTCCGGCGATACTGTCCAAAGAAGAAATTCTTGTTGATCCATTCGAAGTCGAACAACAGCGTGAGCGCCTTGCGCACATTCGGGTCCGCGAACACCGCACGCCGCGTGTTGAAGACCAGGCCCGACATGCCCTTTGGCATCCCATCCTGGAACCCCTCTTTGATGACGCGACCGTCGCGTACGGCCGGAAAGTCGTACGCCGAAACCCAGCGGCCCGGATCGGTTTCGGCGCGCACCTCGTAGAGGCCTTTTTTGAAGGCTTCGAAATGCGAATTGCTGTCGCGATAGTAGTCGAGCCGGATGCTGTCGAAGTTCCAGAAGCCGCGGTTCACCGGCAGATCGCGGCCCCAATAGTTCGGGTTGCGCTTAAGCGTCACGCTCCGACCCGGATCGACTGCGTCGACCACATAAGGACCGCTTCCAAGTATCGGACGCAACGACGTGTCCTCAAATTTTGCCGGGTCGATCGCGTGTTGCGGCAGCACTGGCATCAGCCCGAGAATCAAAGGCAATTCGCGGTCATCGCTGCCGCTGAGGTCAAAACGGACGGTGCGCTCGTCGAGCGCATCTGCTTTGACGACTTTGGCATAATAGGTGCGATGGTTGGGACGGCCGTGATCACGCAGGAGCTGCCAGGAGAAAATTACGTCCTGGGCCGTCACCGGCAGGTCGTCGGAGAACTTCGCCGCGGGGTTGAGCTCAAACGTCACGAAACTGCGCGCCGCATCGGTTTCAATCGTCCGCGCGAGCAGGCCATAGAGAGTGAAGGGCTCATCGTACCCACGCGCCATCAGGCCTTCCAGGACGTATCCACGCATCTCGGGCACGGCCAGACCCTTGACGATCAGTGGATTGAGGCTGTCAAAGGTTCCCAGCACGCCTTGTACGAGGCGCCCGCCCTTGGGCGCGTCCGGATCCACATAGGCAAAATGCGTGAAGCCTTCCGAAAGCGCCGGTGCGCCGTGCATGGCGATCGCATGTTGGGGCTGCGGCAACGCCACGGTGGTCAACGCAAACAAGAAGAATGCTGTGACCACGGCTTGACGCCTTGGCGAATGGGTTACAACCAACAACACACTGCCTCGCTTCCCGCTGGCGCTCGCCCTCTAACAGCAATCTAACATGATTGTGCCGCCGCAATGTCCGCGCCGTCATGGTGCCGCCCGATTTAACGCCAAGATTGCAGGCTGTGTTAGCCTGCGGGGGGCGACAATTTGCGGAACGAACTGTAGTATCGACACGCCTGTGTCACGCGCCTCAATGTTGTTTGGGGCTATCGGTGCCGCGGCGTTAATGCTCAGCGGAGCCGCGGGTTTTGGGCAGCAACTGCCGGCAACCGGCGCCGCAGCCCCTGCACAGGGAAGTTCGCCGCCGCTCGTATACTCACCATGGACTAAATTCTGCAGCACGCCTGGCCAGAACGCGATCGCACCGAAAGTGTGCTTCACTGGTCGCGAGATCCTAACCGAAGCCGGCGAATCGGTTGTTGCGGCCGCGCTGATCGAGCCGGACGGTGCGGCCAGCAAGATCTTCAGGGTTACGGTACAGGCCCCCCTGCAACTGCGCTACGGCACGCGTCTCATCGTGGATCACGGTGAACCGCTGACTGCGCCCTATTTCACATGTTCGGCTAACGCCTGCATATCCGATTACAACGGCACCGCCGAGCTCATAGCCAAGCTTAAAATGGGCCAGACCCTGGACATTCAGGCGGTCGACCTTGCCGGCAATCCAGTGTCATTCCCGCTTCCGCTTGCCGCGTTCGCCAATGCCCTCGAAGGCCCGCCGATGGACGCGAAGCAGGTTGCCGAGGAGCGAAAGAAATAGGTGGGTAACGCCACCATAACAACTTTGCTCTGCGCGGCCCCGCGAGCGGCCTGTTCCACGGAAGCCGGTCGAGGCTTCCTTGCAGGCCAAAATTGCGATATCAGGCGTCGACAGAATGTCACGGTCCCGCCGCATTTGGCGCCGAGACAGCCGGCGGGGTATGGTGTGGCGCGTCAGGCCGCCGATGCCGAGCAATCAAAAAGGGAACTTATCGATGACCCATAGGAGCGCGCGGTCCCTGCGTGGGTCGCTATTTGTGACCATGTCGGTGGCAGCCTTTATGTTGGGCGGTGTCGCACACGCGCAACAGCCGCCAGCGGCCGCGCCCGCAAAGCCGGCCGCAAAGCCGGCTCCGAAGGCGGCGCCGGCGCCGGCGGCAAAACCGGCGCAGGCGCCCGCGGCGCCTCAGCAGCCCGTGGCCCAAGGCCCCGGGCAGGCCGATATACCTCCCATGGTCTATTCGGCCTGGACCAAATTGTGCAGCACGCCCGGGCAGAACGGACAGGATGCGAATTCCCCCAAGGTGTGCTCGACCATGCGTGATGGGAGCACCGAGACCGGTATCCCACTGGTGTCCACTGCGCTGATCGAACCTGACGGTGCCAAGAAAATCTTCCGCGTCACGATACCGGCCCCGTTGGCACTCCAGTTTGGTTCCCGCATCATCGTGGACAGCAACGAACCCAACTCCAGCCCGTTCGTAACCTGCATGGGGAACGCCTGCGTCGCCGACTATGAGGGGACGCCGGAGTTGATCACCAAACTCAAGAAGGGCCAAACTCTCAGCGTGCAGGCGGTCAATCTCGCCGGCACCCCGATCTCGTTCCCGGTACCGTTAGCCGAGTTTGCCAAAGCCAACGAGGGTCCGCCCACGGATTTGAAGCAGTACGAGGAGTACCGGAAAAAGTTGGCGGAGGAGATGCAGAAGAAGGCAGATGACTTGAAGGCCAAACTACAACAGCAGGGCCAAACGCCAGCCAACCGGTAGTCTGCCTCGAAGATCGGGCGATTTCGCCGAAGCGCGCCGGTGGCGCGCTTCGTTCGTTTCAGTGCATCAGATTGTTGCGCGGCCGATAGCTGCCCTGCTCGTCACGCACGAAAACCTCCGAGACCTGCGGATGGCGTACGGGCTCACCGGTCGTATCGGGCAAAAGATTTTGCTCCGACACATAGGCGATGTACTCGGTCTCCGAATTCTCGGCAAACAGATGATAGAACGGCTGGTCCTTGCGGGGACGCACGTCGGCCGGAATCGACTGATACCACTCCTCTGTGTTGTTGAAGACCGGGTCGATGTCGAACACAACGCCGCGAAACGGAAAAATCCGGTGTCGCAACACTTGACCGATCTTGTACTTGGCTGCACGCATCTTGTTCATGACGCTAACAAGTACGCCACGATCCAGACCAGCGCTAGAGTATTTTCAGGGCGGACAGACGGCTGCAGGCTCGTGAACACGTATTCATAGCCCGTAACGAGCCGCCATATCGGGATCCTTGGCTGCGACGATGCGCGCGAGGTCGACAACGACTTTAGCCTGCTTCCAAGTAGCGTCGTCCTGCATCTTGCCGTCGATCGTCACCGCACCGGTCCCATCCGGCATGGCGTCCAAGATCTTCTTCGCGAATGCGACTTCGGCGGGATCAGGCGAGAATACCCGCTTGGCGATCGTGATCTGCGAGGGATGCAGGGTCCAGGCGCCGGCACAGCCCATGAGGAACGCATTGCGGAACTGAACCTCGCAGGCCGCCGGATCGGAAAAATCGCCGAACGGTCCATAAAACGGCTTGATACCCGCAGCCGCACATGCATCCACCATCTTGGCCATCGTGTAGTGCCACAAATCCTGTTGGTACGCGGCGCGACTGCCGTCGCGGCCGGCATCGGCCAGCACCTTGTATTCGGGATGACCGCCTCCGACGCGAGTGGTCTTCATAGCGCGCGACGCGGCGAGGTCCGCCGGGCCGAGGCTGATCCCGTGCATGCGTGGTGACGCGGCTGCGATCGCTTCAACGTTGTTGACACCCTCGGCCGTCTCCAGAATGGCGTGAATGAGAATTGGCCGCGTGATCCCATATTTAGCTTCGAGTTGTGCAAGCACCTGGTCGAGATAATGGATATCCCACGCGCCCTCTACCTTTGGCAGCATGATGACGTCGACCTTGTTGCCGACATGGGCGACGATCTCGAACAGATCGTCGATGATCCAGGGCGAGTTGAGCGCATTAACTCGCGTCCAGAGCCCAACCGAACCAAAGTCGCAAGCGGTCGCCATATCGATAAAGCCGCGCCGCGCCGCCGCTTTGGCGTCGGCCGGAATCGCGTCTTCGAGGTTGCCGAGCACGATATCGACTTGGCCGATCAGCTCGGGAACCTTAAGCCGGACCTTTTCGATATGCGGCGGCACGAAGTGAATCATGCGCTCAAGCCGAACCGGCAGTTCGCGCAGCGGGGCCGGAGCGCCGACGGCCAGCGGCTTGAAGAAATTGCGTGGAAGCTTCATGCGGACAGCCTTTCAGGAGCTTCCCGGCCAGACTTGCGTAATGGAATGGGCGGACGCTGCCAAGCCACGTTTTTCGGCGACCCCGCGTTGACCGCATCAGCGCACGCCCATAAGCAGCTTGGAACGGGCAATATCTGGGAGATGCTGATCATGCGACCGCTGGCGGGCATCATGGTGCTTGACTTCACGACGCTGCTTCCGGGTCCGCTGGCAACCCTGATGCTGGCGGAAGCGGGTGCCGAAGTCGTCAAGATCGAGCCGCCCGGTGGTGAGACCATGCGCGCTCATTCGCCGCATATCGGTGGGCAGAGCGTTGCCTTCGCGGTGCTCAATCGCGGCAAGACCAGCCTGATGCTTGACCTCAAAAGTGACGAGGGCCGTGCTCAATTGGCGCCGCTGCTCGCCCGTGCCGACGTATTGGTCGAGCAGTTCCGGCCGGGCGTGATGGAACGGTTAAGCCTGGGGTACGAGCGCGTACGCGCCCTCAACCCGCGTATCGTCTATTGCTCGATCTCGGGCTATGGCCAGAGCGGCCGGCGCGCGCAGGAGGCCGGGCACGATCTCAACTACATAGGCAGCACCGGCCTGCTTGCGCTCAATCCCGGCCCGATCGATCGGCCGACCGTGCCGCCTGCGCTGGTGGCTGACATTGCCGGTGGCACCTTTCCGGCGGTTCTCAATATTCTGATGGGACTGCGCCAACGGGATGCGACCGGCGAGGGGTGTCATATCGATGTCGCCATGGCGGATGCCATGTTTACGTTCGCTTGGCATGCATTGCTGAGCGGGTTTGCCGGCGGTGCGTTTCCTGGACCGGGCGAAGATCGTCTGGTGGGCGGATCGCCGCGCTACCAGCTCTACCCGACGAGCGACGACAAGATTGTCGCGTGCGCCGCGCTCGAGCCGAAGTTCTGGGATAGTTTCACCAAGGCGATCGATCTTCCCACCCGGTTTGTGAACGACTGGATCAATCCACGCGCCACCCGCAAGGCCGTGGCCGCGGTCATCAAGCGCAGAACTGCCGCGCAATGGCGACCGATTTTCGCCGCCGCCGATTGCTGCGTCACAATCATCGCGTCGTTGGAGGAAGCGGTACGCGATCCACACTTCATCGAGCGCGGCCTGTTCGCTGACACCGTCGAGGTCGGCGGCCAAACCGTGCCGGCGCTGGTCGTGCCGGTCGCGCCACAGTTCCGCGAACGGTCTACACCGGTTTCCCACGCATGAGCCTGGGCGAGAATGGAGCTTCAACACCCACACGCATCGTCGCTCGCCGCAGTGGTCCGACGCGGTCGAGCGCATAGAGGCCGAGCCCGCGCGCACCTTGCACCGGCAGGAAGTCCGAGAGGAGGCTGCGGTTGAGGAAATCGACCGCCAGCGTGTGGCTCGCCACATCCAAGCGGCGCCTGCGTTCGTACTCCTGGGTCACGTCGGGGGCACCAACATCCTTCCCGACACGGCGCGCGTCGCCTGCGATCTCGGCAATCGTAGCAGCATCGCGCAGGCCGAGATTGAGTCCCTGGGCGCCGATCGGCGGCAACGTATGCGCGGCCTCGCCGACGAGCACGACACGATGCGTCGCAAGGTGCGCCGCGGTCTCCACTGCGAGCTCAAACACCCCGCGACCCTGCTCGACCGCAAACCTGCCAAGAATGGAATGCGCGCGCCGTTCCAGTTCTTCCGCCAGTGCGAGCGCATTGAGATTGGTCAGCCGCTGTACTTCCCGACGCCTGACAACACAGACAAGGCTTGACCGCAGACCAGGCAATGGCACCAGCGTGAAGGGGCCGTGCTCGGTGTGGAACTCGGTCGAGATGTTCTTGTGCGCGCGCGTGTGGGACAGATTGAACGTCAGCGCGGTTTGTCCGGTGCCGCGGCGGGTCGTGGCAATTCCAGCAAGCGAGCGCGTGCGGGACGCACGGCCGTCGGCTCCGATCAGCAGGCGACCCCGGATGGCAGCGCCGGCATGCGTGGCGACGTCGACATGCTCGTCACCGATACGCATGGTGACGGCTTCGTCCTCGACCATCACCAGCGTGGTGATCTCGGCTGCCCGCGAAGATAGGGCCGCGAGCAGGTGCCGGTTTTCAATATTCCAGCCGAATGCATCGAGCCCAATCTCCTGGGCCGAGAAGCGCACCTCAGGAGCGCGCCAGAGCCGACGGCTGTCGTCGACGATGCGCATCGTTTCCAGCGGCGCCGCATGCCCCCTGCAACGCCACCAGACCCCCAGGGTGTTGAGCGCGGTCACCGAGGAGGCGATCAGCGCCGTGGTCCGATGATCGGTCGGAGCTTGCGCGCTAACCAACGTGGTCTCGATCCCGGCACTCGCGAGCGCCACCGCGGCAGTCAGGCCGGTGGCGCCGCCCCCAACCACGATCGCCTCGGTAGATCGTTCCATTACAATGAGTTCCAATCGATTTCTAAGATACCTCTTAAAAGGTCGTGTGACGGGAAGGTCAAGGTGGCCCCCGCATCGCTGGTTTCCATTCATTGCACTTTTTTCGCTAGGGTGCCCTCGCAATGACCGAGTCTGACCAGCCCGCACTGAAATCGCTCCTAGGCCGGCAGGTTCGCGCCTTTGGGATTCATGTTCTGACGGCCTTGGGCGCCGCGCTTGCTCTTTTGGCACTGATCGCGGCGGACGATCGTGCGTGGTCCATCATGTTCCTCTGTCTCGGGGTGGCGCTGATCGTCGACGGCATCGACGGTCCGCTCGCCCGCCGCTACGAGGTTGCACGCATCTTGCCGCGCTGGTCAGGCGACATCCTCGATCTGGTGGTGGATTTCGTCACCTACGTATTCGTCCCGGCTTACGCGATCGCGCGCAGCGGGCTTCTGCACGGTCTGTTGGCGCCGCTGGGTGGCATCATCATCGTTGTCACGGGGGCGCTTTATTTCGCCGATCGCCACATGAAAATGCCCGGCAATTATTTCCGCGGTTTTCCGGCACTGTGGAATATCGCGGCATTCTACCTGTTACTGCTGCGGCCACCGTCTTGGCTCGCGGCAGCCAGCCTGTCCGCCCTTGCAATTGCAACCTTCCTGCCGTTTCCATTTATTCACCCGATGCGGGTCGAGCGACTGCGTACGTTCAACATCGCCGTGCTCATCATCTGGGCGGTGTTGGCGTTGATCACCCTTGCACGCGACATGGCGCCAGGCCCCTGGATCACCGGTGGGCTCTGTGCGATCGCGGTCTACGTTGTCGGGGCCGGCGTCTTACGCCGCGAAAGTTGAAAGATCGTGGTCGATCTCCTCACCGATCCTAATGCATGGCTCGCGCTTCTGACGCTGACGGCGCTCGAGGTCGTGCTCGGTATCGACAATGTGGTGTTCATCTCGGTGCTGATCGCGAGGCTCGAGCCTCGGCGCGCGGTGATAGTGCGACAACTCGGCCTCGGTCTTGCTCTGCTGTTTCGGATCGCGCTGCTGTTCGCGCTCACATGGGTGATGGGCCTGACTGAACCGGTCGTCACTCTTTGGGGCAATTTGTTCTCCTGGAACGACATTATTCTGATTGCGGGTGGCCTGTTTCTGATTGCCAAGGCGACGCACGAGATTCATTCGGAGGTGGAAGCGAGCGGAACCGAATCCGACGCCGCTCGGGCAAGGCCGGCGGCAGGCACCATGTTGACGGCGATCGCACAGGTGGTCGTGATTGACGCCGTGTTCTCGATCGATTCGATTGTGACCGCCGTCGGCATGGCGCAGGACGTCAGGATCATGGTTGCCGCCGTCCTGATCGCCGTCGTGGTCATGTATTTTGCGTCCGGTGCCGTCGGAGCCTTTATCGCTGGGCATCCGACTACCAAGATGCTCGCGCTGGCGTTTCTGGTGCTCATTGGCGTGGCGCTGCTGGCCGACGGCTTTGGTATTCATTTCCCCCGCGGCTATATCTACTTCGCCATGAGCTTTGCGGCCGGCGTTGAGGCCGTGAATATCATTGCCCTGCGCAGGCGGCGGGCTCGACGGAGAGGCGACGGATGAGCTTGCGGCGCGCCCGCAAGTTTCTATGATCGCGCGGGCTTTTGGGCGGAACGCAAGGGAGCAGGCAATGGTCGCGGCAGTGCGCGTACACAAGTATGGTGGTCCGGAGGTTTTAACATACGAGGATGTCGAGGTGCCGGCCCCAGGTCCGGGTCAGGTTCGTGTCAGGCAGCATGCCTGTGGCATCAACTATATCGACACGTATTTTCGCGCCGGGGCGTATCCGTCGCCGGTTGGCCTGCCCTTCATCAGTGGCAATGAGGGCGCCGGGGAGGTGACCGCGGTCGGCCCGTCCGTCACCGACATCAAGGTCGGGGATCGGGTGGGCTATGTGAGCGCGCTCGGCGGCTACTCGGCTGAACGCCTGCTGCCGGCCGAGCGCGCCGTAAAACTGCCGGCATCCATCAGCTATGAGCAGGCCGCCGGCATGATGCTCAAGGGCATAACGGCCGAGTACCTGCTCAACCGAACCTTCAAGGTACGGCCGGGCATGACCATACTGGTCCATGCTGCGGCCGGCGGCGTCGGCCTGATCCTGTGCCAGTGGGGCAAGCATCTCGGCGCCACGGTCATCGGCACCGTCGGATCAAAGCAGAAGGCCGACCTCGCCAAGGCCAACGGCTGCGATCATGCGGTCCTCTATCGTGACGAGGATTTCGTGGCGCGCACCAAGGAGATCACCGGCGGCGCGCTGTGCGATGTCGTTTACGACGGCGTCGGAAAAACGACGTTCCCGGCTTCGCTCGATTGTCTGCACCCGCTCGGCATGTTCGTGAGCTTCGGCAGCTCGTCAGGGCAGATAGACGCTTTCAACATCAATATCCTGCAGACCAAAGGCTCGCTCTACGCCACCCGGCCGACGTTGAACCACTACGCAGCAAAACGGGCGGATCTCCTCGCCATCGCGAAGGATCTGTTCGACGTCGTGGGGAGTGGCAAGGTCAAAATTCCGGTCAACCAGACCTATCCGCTCAAGGAGGCGCAGAAGGCGCATCGCGAACTTGAGGGCCGCGCCACCACGGGTTCGTCGATCCTGATCCCATAAGGGTCTGATCCGGCATCAGGCTGGCGTCACTGTCACGCCAGCCGCCACACCCGCACCGGTTGCTCGTAGCCGCGCACAGCCACGTCGCCGAGCGATAGGGCGTCGGCACCGGCATCCTTTCCGATCGCCTGATGGACCGTGTCGGAAATCAGCAATTGCGAGCCGAAGTCCTTGTTGAGGGCTTCAATTCGGGATGCGAAATTCACCGTATCGCCGATCACGGTGTATTCCTTTCGACGCGGCGAGCCGACGCTGCCTGCCACCACGTCGCCGAGGTGCACGCCGATGCCGATGCGCAGCGGCCAGTCGCTGACCTTGTTCTGATCATCAATCGCAGTCAGCATCTCGCGCGCGGCTGTCACGGCCCGCCGCGCCGCGTCCGGGTCGTCGAAGGGCGCGCCAAACAGCGCCAGAAAGCCGTCGCCCAGGAACTTGTTCACGATGCCGCCATTGCGATCGACGATGTCGACCAGCACCGCAAAAGCTGCGTCCAATCGGTCGACGACTTCCTGCGGGCTGCGGACACGCGCGGCCGCCGTGAACCCGCGGATGTCAACAAACATGACGGCGACCTGTTTAGTGTCGCTGGCAGTGGTCGAGCCGGCTGCGAGCAGGCGCTCCACCACCTGCGGGGACACATGCTGGCCGAAGAGGTTGGTGACGTGATCGCGGGCGGTCGCCGCCGCGATGCTGGCTTCGAACTGCCTGCGCAGCTGCGTGCCGACGGCACCGGCGAGGACGCCGCAGGCAAAGATCACCACGCTGCGCGCGATTAAAAAGCCCGGGGCGAGCATCGGGTCACCGGCGGCCGTCTGCACGGCAGGGTGGAGCAGGCCGAGCCCGAGCAATTCGACCGCCGCGACGAATCCGGTGAAGGCCGATAACCAGAACTCGAGCCGCAGCGTCGAAAGGATGATGAATACGAAGTAGAGCAGGGGCCCCACAAAGCCGAACGCCGGCACCGGCCCCATGTTGTTCATGTGCAAGACGATCACAGCGCTAGGCAGACTGGTTTCGATCAACGCGCCGAGATAGCGCCGCGCGCGCGGGACATCGCGGTCGAGCTTGAGCTGGCGGGATACAAGCCCGAGCACCGACCCTTCGAATAGAATGAAAGCGGCATAGCCCACGAATAGGACCATCAGCGGGAATTGCCCGTGCCAGATCCGATCCAAGGCGGCGGGCGCAATCAGATGCAACGTGGTCAGTCCCACCGTCACCACAGTCGCCGTGGCGATCAGCGCGATGATGCGCAGGCGCTCGGTCTTGAGAACCTCGCGGTTGAATGCGTGCTGGAATTCGGCTGAAAGGACTTGCCGTGGCTTGCGCCGAATGAGGTTGCCGACAAAAGCCTGCATGGAGCGAAGCGATCCTGGCGGGACTGACAGAGTGCCGGTTTAGAACCCGACCGCGGTCCCGTAAAGATCGTAGGCGTCAGCGCGTTCGACCTTGACGGTCGCGATTTCGCCGACCCGTAATGGCCGTCGGCTCGTGACATGCACGGCGCCGTCGATCTCGGGCGCGTCGCCCTTGGTGCGGCCCTTGCCGCCGTCCGGCCCGACCTGGTCGATGATCACCAGTTGCCGGCTCCCGAGCTTGCGCTTGAGGCGCTGCGCGGAAATCGCCTGCTGGCGCTGCATGAACGCGTGCCAGCGTTCTTCTTTCTTGTCTGCAGCGACCGGCGCGGCCAGATCGTTGCTCACGGCACCGGCCACCGGCTCGTAACGAAAGCAACCGACGCGATCGAGCTGAGCTTCATCGAGCCAGTCGAGCAGCAGGGCAAAATCGTCGTCGGTCTCGCCTGGGAAACCAACGATAAACGTCGATCGGATCGTGAGTGTCGGACAGATGTCGCGCCAGCGCCGTATCCGTTTCAGGGTCTTTTCCCGAGCGGCCGGCCGTCGCATGCGCTTGAGCACGGCAGGGCTCGCGTGCTGGAACGGAACGTCGAGATAGGGCAGCAGCCGGCCCTCCGCCATCAGGGGAATGACGTCGTCAACGTGCGGGTAGGGGTAGACGTAGTGGAGACGCACCCACACGCCGAGCTCGCCCAGGGCGCACGCGAGATCAAGGAACCGGGCTTGTACGTCGCGCTCGCGCCAACGGCTCGCCGCATATTTCAGATCGACACCATAGGCCGAGGTGTCTTGTGAGATGACGAGAAGCTCCTTGACCCCGGCGGCGACCAGCCGCTCGGCTTCGCGCAGCACGTCGCCGGCCGGCCGCGACACCAAGTCGCCGCGCAATTTCGGGATAATGCAGAACGTGCAGCGATTGTTGCAACCCTCTGAAATCTTGAGATAAGCATAGTGGCGCGGCGTGAGCTTGATGCCCTCGGGCGGCACCAGGTCGAGGAACCGGTCGTGAGCCGGTGGGGCGGCGCGATGGACTGCGTCCAGAACGCTCTCGTATTGCTGCGGGCCGGTGACCGCGAGCACGTTGGGATAGCGCCCCGTGATGGCTTCCGGCTCGGCCCCCATGCAGCCCGTGACGATGACCTTGCCGTTTTCCGCCAACGCCTGGCCGATCGCGCCGAGCGACTCGGCCTTGGCGCTGTCGAGGAAGCCGCACGTGTTGACAATCACAAGGTCGGCGCCGTCGTGCTGGCGGGCGAGCTCATAACCCTCGGCGCGCAGACGCGTGATGATACGCTCGGAATTGACCAGCGCCTTGGGGCAGCCGAGCGATACGAAACTGATCTTGGGGGCGCGCGCCGGCGCAGTTTGTGCCTTCAGATTTGTCAAATCAGTGACTCGGACCCGTCAGTGTGATGGCTTCTTGTCGATCAACGCCACCCCGATCGCATCCAACATGGCGACGCGACCTTCCGGGACGGCGGATTTGAGCGGCTCGCGGTTGCCGAGGTCGCCCATCTCCTGCTGACGCCGGATGGTACCGGCGGTCATATGGGGTTCGATCCCCAGCTCGCGCAATGTGTCGGCCACTTCCTCCATCTCGTGGGCCCGCCGAATTCCGTGATTGGCCATGCGCTCGAGGTTGTATTCAACCGCCTTGCGCCAATCGAGGCCGGGGTAACTCCTCCCCAGCGAGGCCAAAATCTGCTCTTCGACGCCGGCCCGGCGGGCCGCGAGAAAGCACTCGAGCGTCAGCGCCTCGAGCCCTTTGACCATGACGCTGCGCACCATCTTGATCGCGGCTGCGGCGCCGACTTCGGCGCCCGCAATCGACACTTTCATGTCGAGCGCGAGCAGGATCGGCTCGACTTCTGCCGCGTGCGGGCCCGCCAGGAGCGACGGGGTCTGATGACGGGCGGGATGCACTGGAGCCATGACGGCCATGTCGACATAGCGCGCGGCGTTCTCGAGCAACTGAGCGGTCTCCTGCTTGCGGCCTGGCGACACTGAATTGATATCGAGAAAATACTGATCGCGGCGCAGGAATGGTTTGGTGGTGCTGGCCGCCTCAAGACTGGATGCGGCGGTCACAGCCGCAATGATCAGATCCGCATCCCGGGCGGCGTCGCCCGCGGACGCCCCCTGGCGCACGCCGATGCGGTCGGCCGCGGCCCGCAGCGCCTCACCAGCCGGAACCGGAAACAGAATGTCCCACGCACTTACGCTGCCGACGCCAGCCTCGCGTAGTCCAGCCGCCAATGCCTGCCCGGCTTCACCGAATCCGATGAAGCATACGTGCGGCGTGTTTCGACGTGCCATGGCTCACCTGCTGCGATGCATTACTATTTGGCGCGACGTGCGTTGCTGGCATGGCGCCGTTTTGGTATGCCTGGGTCAATCGATTTCCTCAAGGAGGACGGCCGCGGCCGTGAAGCGCCCATGACCATCGACATGCATGCGCACTGGTTCCCCGAGACCTTGGCTGATGCGTTCCGTCAGCGTAGCTCCAAACCAAGGGTCTACACCAAGGATGACGGCAAGGAATATTTGGAATCGACGTTCGCACCTGCCCCACTTCGATTGGAAAATCTGGAGGCGCGCATCGCCGAGATGGATCGCACCGGTGTTGAGCATGGCATCCTATCGCTCTCGCCGGTGACTGGCATTGAGGGGTTGCCGGCTGCGGAAGCGGTGCCGCTGTGCCGTATCACCAACGACGCTCTGTCGGCCGCCTGCGCCAAATATCCGGGCCGCTTTTCGGCGCTCGCTTCGCTCCCAACAGCAGACACCGGAGTAATGCTGGCCGAGTTCGAACGCGCAATGACTCTCCCAGGCATGGTCGGCGCGATGCTCGCTGGCGACGGCTTTCTGTCGCTCAAGCGCGCCGAGCGATTCCGGCCAGTCCTTGAAGCGGCCGACCGCTATGGCGCAATCATGCTGGTACATTACGGCAAAATCGCCAACAATTCCGAACCGATCAAAGTTGACTCGTCGGACAACGGCCACCCGCGCGTCGGAACACTCGACATGCAGGCGCGGCTGTCACAGAACATGATCACGTTCTGCATGACGGACTTCCTCAAATCGTTCCCGAATGTAACCGTGCTCAGCCACAATCTCGGCGGCAACATTCCGTTTGAGATCGAGCGCATGGACCACCGCACCATGATCGATATGCCACCCGGCACCGAGTTGCCATCGAAGAAATTCCGTGCGGCTCCCGTCCTGGTCGACTGCAACTCGCTGGGCGCGCGCGCGATCGAACTCGCCGCCGAAGTCTATGGCGCCGACAAGATCGTATTCGGGTCGGACGGCACCGGCTTCGGAATGGAATGGACCCAGAAGGCGATCAACGAAGCGCGCCTGGCCGAACACGAGCGCGAGCTGATCCGACACGACAACGCTGCCGCCGCAATTGCGCGGGTGAAGCGGCCGATGGCAGCCGCCGCCGAGTAAATTTGAAGAGAACAATGGTACGAGGGCCGGGCGTTACCCGGCCCTTATTTTACGGTTGGTACAAAATAGTCTTCGCGTCGATATTGCTCTTGATCACGCCTTCTTCTTTGGCGAGATCGATCCAGAATTGCACCTGCGCCGGCGTCACATCGACAACCAGATTGGGCGGTGGGAGCGACGCCACCACCTGCGGCGGCAGCTTGGTGTATTTGGCTATCGCCGCGTAGAGCTCGTCGACATGGGTCTTGGCGTAGGCGTTCGCTTCCCGCATGCTTTCACGCAATGCGATGATTGTGTCCTTGTTCTCAACGCCCCACTTGCGCAGCGTTGCATAAACCACCGTCAACGTGCCGTCGGGCGTGTTCTTCAGCCAGTTGGCAACCTCGTAACCGGCGCCGGACTGGAGGATGCGGGCAGTGAACGGGGCCTGAGCCGGGTACGCGTCGATCTGGCCACTCTTGAGTGCGTCGGCTGCCTGCGGAAAACCCAGCTCCACATATTTGACCGAGTTCGGGTCAACCCCATTGGCCTTGAGCGAACGACGCAGCATGAAGTGCAGGAGCGCTCCCAAACCGGGGACACCTACCGTCTTGCCCTTGAGGTCGGTTGGCTTCTCGATGCCGCTGCCTTGGCGTGCCACCAGAATGTCGCCGGTCAGCGGATAAACCGCACCACCC
This sequence comes from uncultured Alphaproteobacteria bacterium, assembly GCA_963833605.1. Classification (GTDB taxonomy): domain Bacteria; phylum Pseudomonadota; class Alphaproteobacteria; order Rhizobiales; family Xanthobacteraceae; genus JAFAXD01. The sequence goes on along the minus strand of CAWHYZ010000013.1, from coordinate 13,869 downwards.
GCGAACACGACAATATCGAGGCCGGCGTCATCGGCCTGCAGCAGCGTCGGCATGGTCGGGCCCGCGATCTGCACCGAGCCGCTGACGAGGGCAGGGGGATTGTTGCCCGAGCTCTGGGTCAGGATGAATTCCATGTCGATGCCGCGCTTTTTGAAGAAGCCGGCCTCCTGCGCCAGATAGGCTGAGCTGAAACCGGTTACGGCGGTGTAGAGCATCTTGAGCTTGGTTTCGGCCGTCGCAGGTCCGGCTGTCGAAAGCATTGCCGCGACTGCGGCGCAGAGGAAGCGAGCCGAGCTCTTCATGCGTTCTCCTCCCATGGGACCGGCCGGGTCCTTGTCGCATGGCCGTATCCCGTTCACGCAACCTGCGTCAACCTTCGCATGGCGCATCACTGTGCGTGATGGCGGCGTGCGGCCGGGTCGTCACCTTGCTCGACAAGAAGGCGCCAGATAGGCAAGCTGCGACGCAAGTAAAACCCCTAGTGCCCCCGAACCCGAAGTTCGCACACATTTGCCGCGCATCCGAATGCGAAGTTTCGGGTTCAAAAGAGGCACTAGAATCATAGAGTTGCTAGTGTCCTTTCGATTCCGAAGTTCGTGTTGAGCGTGCTGCAAGGTGTAACGAACTTCTGAATCGGGAGACTAGGGATTTGAAAACTGGTTCCGCAATGCCCAACGTTTCCTCACTGCCTCGCGCCGAGGCCGTCAATGCGGCCCCGCTGATCGCGTTCCGCGGCGTATCGCACGCGTTCGGCACTCGCCCGGTGCTGCAGGACATCAATCTGACCGTCGGCAAATCCGAGTTCGTGTGCATGGTCGGGCCGTCGGGGTGCGGCAAGACCACCATGCTCCGGATGGTCGGCGGGTTGCAGACTCCGACGATCGGGGAGGTCGCGTTTGCCGGCAAGCGCGTGACCGGGCCGGCTCGGGAAATTTCGTTCATGTTCCAGGACTACAGCAAAGCCCTGCTGCCCTGGCGCACCGCCGCCGGCAACGTCTCGCTGGCGCTCGAAGCCAACGGCGTACCGTCGGCCCAGCGCGCGATCCGCATCAGGGATCTCCTGGGCAAGGTCGGGCTTGCGAACCATGCGGAGCATTTTCCGGCACAGCTGTCGGGTGGAATGCAGCAGCGCGTGCAGATCGCGCGCTGCCTCGCGCAGGAACCTTCGGTCCTGCTCATGGACGAGCCGTTCGGCGCACTCGACGCCATGACCCGGCAGGCGCTGCAGGATGAAATCCTGCGCATCATCGATGCGAGCCGGACCACGGTGGTGTTCGTGACGCACGACCTGGAAGAAGCCATCTATCTCGGCGACCGCGTGGTTGCGCTCTATCCAAATCCTGGTCGCATCGCCCAGGTCTTCGAGGTGGACTTGCCCAAGCCGCGTAACCAGCTGACGACGCGCGAAAGCCCAGCATTTCTTCGTCTGCGCCGCGCACTGTTCGATTTCATCCGCGAGGGTGAAGCGTGAAACTCCTCAAGGCGCTTGTCCTTCCGGTCGCACTTCTGATCGTTTGGGAAGTCGCCATGCGGGTCAGCGGCGTACAAAGCGACTCGCTGGCGTCACCCTCGCAGATCGCGGTCGCCTTCTATACCGCGTTGCTCGACGGCACGATCCCACGGCGCACAGCCGAGACCCTGCGCGCTGCTTTGACCGGGCTTGCGATTGGCGGAGGAAGCGCGCTGGTCGGATCGATCGTGCTTGGGCTTGTTCCTCCGGTCGCAAGGCTGATGCAATTCTCAATCGAAGTGCTGAGGCCGGTGCCGGCTGTCGCGTTGATCCCGGTTGCGATTCTATCGCTCGGATTCGGCTATGGCATGGAAGTCTCGCTGGTCGCTTTCGCCACGTTCTGGCCGGTGTTGATCTATGGCCATGCGGCGATCGTCAACATCGAGCCGCAGCTCCTCGATGTCAGCCGCGTGCTGCGGCTGTCAACGCTCGGCCGCGTCACAAAAGTCGTTCTGCCGGCAACGCTCCCGCGCTATTTCGTGGCATTTCGGCTTGCAACCGCCGTCTCGCTGATCGTGGCCGTTACGGTTGAAATCGCCGCCAATCCGCTCGGCATCGGCTATGAGCTCATGACCGCGTCACAGTCGCTGCACCCGGATTTGATGTTCGCGCTCGTTCTCTGGATCGGTCTCGTCGGGTGGGGGCTCAACGGCGCGCTGCTGCTCGCGCAGCGCCGACTGTTCGGACCGGCCGGCATGGCGGTGGTCGCGCGATGACGATTGCGGCGCGCACGCTCTGGGTCGCGGGCAGCATCATGGTCACTGCGCTGCTCGTGTGGGGCTGGCAGTTGATCGCTGATTACAGCGGTATCCCTCCGGTATTTCTTCCGGGGCCGGACCGGGCCTGGCGGGCACTGTTATCAGGATTTGGCGGCGGCGAACTCACCCAGCTCACGCGCGCGACTGTCGAGCGCATGATTTACGGCTGGATATTGGCTTCGCTTGCCGGCATCGTGGTTGGTGCGTTGATCGGGAGCTCGCGGGTTGCACGCGAATACATCGCACCGATGCTCGAGATCGTGCGCCCCGTACCGGTCTCTGCCTTCATGCCGGTTGTGATGGCCTTCCTGGGGCTGACCGGCACCATGGTGCTGGTCGTGATCGCCATCGGCTCGATCTGGCCGGTGCTGCTCGCGACCGTGCACGGCGTCTCATCGGTCGAGCCGCGGCTCATGGAAGTCAGCCAGAGCCTGCGGCTCGGTCGCCTGAGGACCCTCTGGAAGATTGCGTTGCCCAATTCACAGCCTGATATTTTGGCCGGCATGCGCATCGGATTGACGGTTGCGCTGATCCTGGCTGTCGTCGGCGAAATGCTGACCAGCGAGAACGGCCTTGGCTGGTTTGTCCTGCAGTCGGCGCGTGCCTATCGGTCGGCGGATCTCTTTGCCGGCGTTATCGTGCTCGGCCTGATCGGTCTGATCAGCAATCTCGCTCTGCAAGCCGTCGAACGCCGTGTGCTGCGCTGGAAGCGGCATTGAGCCTATTGGTCTGACCCCAACATTTGGTACCCAAATGTTGGGACAAGTCAGCCCACTGAGATATTGATTTTAGTGGGGCGACTTTCCAAACAGATGCGAAGCATCTGTTTGGGTCGCACCACTAGGCAGTCGTCCGTCGTCGCGATAGAGTAGCGTTGTGCCCACCGGCACAGCCACGTGGCCCGTGAGGTTCGTGAGATGCGTAATGGGTAGAGCCGACGCCGCTCGGGACGAGGCGGTTCGTCAAATTGCCGATCTCCAAAGACTCCCTTCTGTCGATCAGGTGCTGCACGCGCCGTCTGCCGCGTTCGGGATCGAGCGTTTCGGTCGTGCTGCCATGGTCAACGCCGTGCGGGCTTCGCTCAACCGCGCACGCGCGGCGAAGTCGGTCATTTCTGGCGAGCAATTGGCGAGCGATGCGCTTGCGCTGCTCGAAGCGCAGGCGCAGCCGAGTCTGCGCCCGGTCTTCAACCTGACCGGTACCGTGCTGCACACCAACCTTGGGCGCGCGCTCATCGCCCAGACCGCGATCGACGCCGCGGTAACGGCCATGCAGGCAGCGGTCGCGCTCGAGTTCGACATCGCGACCGGTCGGCGGGGCGAGCGCGATGATCATCTGCGCCAGCTCATGAGCGAACTGACAGGGGGCGAGGACGCGACAGCCGTCAACAACAACGCGGCCGCCGTGCTGCTGGCTCTCAACACCCTGGCCAAAGGCCGCGAAGTTGTCGTATCGCGCGGCGAGCTGATCGAAATCGGCGGTGCTTTTCGCCTGCCCGAAATCATGGCCCGCGCCGGCGCAAAGCTCGTCGAGGTCGGCACCACCAACCGGACCCACGCGCGCGATTACATCGCGGCGATCGGGCCGAAGACCGGGCTGGTGCTCAAGGTTCACACCTCGAACTACCGTATCGAGGGCTTTACCGCAGAGGTGAGTGCGCGCGAGCTCGCGGCGTTGGCACGCCAGCGAGGTGTTTCGCTGATGCACGATCTCGGCTCCGGCACGCTCATCGACCTCGCACGCTTCGGGCTTGCGCACGAGCCCACCGTAGCCGAAGCGATCGCAGATGGCGCCGATCTCGTCACGTTTTCGGGCGACAAGCTGTTGGGCGGCCCGCAGGCCGGCTTCATCGTCGGCCGCAAGGAGCTGCTGGCACGCATCAACAAAAACCCGATGAAGCGGGCGCTGAGGGTCGACAAAATCAGGCTGGCGGCGCTGGAAGCAACCCTGAAGCTCTACCGCGATCCGGATCGCCTGGCGCAGCGCCTTCCGACGATCCGGCTCTTGGCTCGTCCGAAGACTGAAATCGACGCGCTCGCGCGCCGCGTAAGGCCCGTCGTTGCGGCCAGACTTGGACCAGACTTCACGGTCGCGAGCGTTGATTGCGTGAGCCAGATCGGCTCGGGCGCGCTACCGCTCGAGACAATACCGAGCACGGGGCTTGCGATCCGGCCGACCGTAGCGCGCGGAATGGGACAAGTACTGATCTCGCTCGCGGCTGCGTTCCGGCAATTGCCGATCCCCGTGCTGGGCCGGATCGAAGACCAAACGCTGATCTTCGACCTGCGATGCCTCGAGGACGAAGCCCAGTTCACCCACAATCTGGCGACGTTCGTGCAGGCGAAGTCATGATCATCGGAACGGCGGGCCATATCGACCACGGCAAAACGGCGCTCGTTGGCGCACTCACCGGGGTCGATACCGATCGCCTCAAGGAGGAGAAGGCGCGCGGCATCTCGATCGACCTTGGGTTTGCCTATCTGCCGGCGCCGAACGGTTCCGTGCTTGGCTTCGTGGACGTCCCCGGCCACGAGAAATTCATCCGCAACATGCTGGCGGGCGCGACCGGCATCGATTTCGCCCTGCTCGTGGTCGCGGTCGATGACGGGGTGATGCCACAGACCCGCGAGCACCTGGCGATTATCGATCTGCTCGGAATCCGGAACGGAATCGTAGCCTTGACCAAGGCGGATCTCGCCGACGCGACGCGCCGCACCGAGGTCCGCGCCGAGATCGCGAGCGTGTTGTCAGATACTGGGCTTGCCAGGGCAGATATTGTCCCGGTGTCGACCGTGAGCGGGGAGGGGATCGATGCGTTGCGCGCGGCGCTGTTCGAGGCCGCCGCAAGCGACTTCGCGCATACGCCGGCTGGTCGCTTCCGCCTTGCGGTCGACCGGTGCTTCACCCTTGCGGGGGCAGGTACGATCGTCACCGGAACGGTCCTGTCCGGTGCGGTCACGGTCGGTGATCGGGTGATGGTGAGCCCCTCGGGGCTCGCGGCGCGGGTGCGCTCCATTCACGCACAAAACCGCGTAACCGAACGCGGCCGCGCGGGTGAGCGCTGCGCCCTCAACCTCACCGGCGAAGCGATCAGCAAAAACGCCATCGCACGCGGTGATCTGGTGCTGGACCCCGAACTGCATGCTCCAACGGCCCGCCTCGACGCGACCCTGCGCGTGCTTGCCGGCGAGCCACGCCCGATCAGCCACTGGCTTCCGGTTCGGCTGCATCACGCCGCGGTCGAGGTCGGCGCCCGGGTTGCTCTGCTTGGCGACGGTCCCATCCATCCCGGAGGCGAGGCGCGGGTGCAACTCGTGCTCGATGCGCCGATCGCGGCTGCGGTCGGCGACCGTTTCATTCTGCGTGATACCTCGGCGAGGCGCACGATCGGCGGCGGGCGCTTCCTCGATTTGCGCGCCCCGGCGCGCAAACGCCGCACGGCTGAACGGCGCGCGCAGCTCGATGCTCACGCGCTGATCGACAATGAGCAAGCGCTGGCCGCCTTGCTCGGCTGCGCCCCGGGGCATGTCGATCTTCAGGCATTTGGGCGCGACCGTGCGCTGGCAGCAACCGAAATGGACGCGCTGACCGCGAAGCTCGACGTCGTCCGGGTGGTGGCGTCCGGTACGAACATCGGGCTCGCGCAAACGACCGCGTCGCAGCTCAAGAACACGATCGCACTGGCGCTCGCAACGTTCCACCGCGAGCAGCCGGATGCCCCCGGCATCGATCTGCAGCGATTGCGCCGCGCGCATGCGGCACGGCTTGCGCCGGACGCATTTCTCGCCTTGCTGCAGCTTTTCGCCAAACAAGGTGCGGTGGTACTCGAAGGCGCAACGGCCCGGCTGCCTGGGCATAAGACCCAGCTGCGTCCGCAGGATGAAAAGACATTCGCCCGCATCATGCCGCTCCTCGCCGGGTCTGAGCGCTTTCGTCCGCCGCGGGTACGCGACATCGCCGTTGCGCTCGCCATCCCGGAGCAGCAGGTGCGGCTCCTGTGCAAGCAGCTCGCCCGCATGGGCCGGCTCGATGAAATCGCGCCCGATCATTTCTTTCTGCGTGGTACGGTCGCCGAAGTGGCGCAGATCCTTCCCGAGCTCGCCGCAAAGGCGCCGAATGGGGAGTTCAGTGCGGCGCAGTTGCGCGACCGGCTCGACAACGGCCGCAAGGTTGCAATCCAAATCCTCGAGTTCTTCGATCGCCACGGCGTCACTGCACGCCGCGGTGACTTGCGTCGCATCAACCCGAACCGGCTTGAGCTGTTTGGACCCCCTGAAGGCGCGTAAACCGCACCAGCGGGCTCCGTATTGGCTCGCCCTTCGGCTGACGGCGGGAGTAACTTGTCGTCCGTGAAGAACTCGTAAGTCTTTGAGCGCCCCGGGCGATTGGAGGCGAAGAGGTATTCCGATTTGCCGATTTTGGGGACTGGGACCTCGGTTTCCTTGCAAATTAGCGTCGGCGATTCCCTCGAATCTGAAGTCGTGATTCTCTCCGCCTGAGTTGATCGAGCGGAGGGACGCAATGCGACCGAATGAGCGTCGGGAGACTGGTGATCAAGATCTGTTCCGCTCACGTCTGGACCAGATCATCGACATGGACCACGCGCTGGTGAAGCTGGCGGGTTCGATCGATTGGCGCTTTTTGGAACAGCGGCTTGGCGCGGTCTATAGCGACAAGCCCGGGCACCCACCGTTGCCGACGCGGCTGATGGCGGGGCTCGCCATCCTCAAGCACATGCACGATCTGTCAGACGAAGTTTTGTGCGAACGTTGGGTTGAGAACCCGTACTTGCAGTACTTCTGCGGCGAGGAGTTCTTCCAACATCGGCTCGTGTTCGACCGCTCCTCGCTGACGCGTTGGCGCCAGCGCATGGGTGAGGAGAAGCTTTTGGCGTTGTTGCAGGAGAGCCTGGCGGTCGCGACCAGGACCAAAGCCACGGAGCCTTCCGACTTCGCCCGCGTCGTGATCGACACGACGGTGCAGCCGAAAGCGGTGATGTTCCCGACCGACGCCAAACTCATCAACCGCGCCCGCGAACGGCTGGTGCGGCTGGCCCATCAGTGGGGCGTGGACCTTCGCCAATCCTACCGGCGGGTCGGCAAGCTGGCATTGATCAAGCATCAGCGCTATGCCCATGCTCACCAGTTCAAGCGCGCCAACAAGGCTCTCCGCAAGCTCAAGACCTATCTCGGCCGAGTGATCCGTGACATCGGCCGCAGGATTGCCAGCAACGACGCGTTGCAACAGGTCTTCGCCACAGAGCTGAGCCTAGCCCGCCGCGTGCGCGACCAGGATTACCGTCAGCGCGGACCGAAGGTCTATTCCCTGCATGCGCCAGAGGTCGAATGCATCGGCAAAGGCAAGGCGCACAGACCCTATGAATTCGGCGTCAAGGTGAGCGTGGTTACGACGCTGCATCGTTCGCGCGGCGGTCAGTTCGTCGCCCACCTCGCCGCATTGCCCGGCAACCCATACGATGGCCACACGCTCGCGACCGTCATCCCGGCCATGCAGGCGCTTATCGGCAATACGTTCGATCGCGCCATCGCCGATGCCGGATATCGCGGCCACAACGCACCGCCCGAATACAAGTTCAAAATCTTCACCGCAGGTCAGAAGCGCCGCGTCACGCCACAGATCAAACGCGAGTTTAGGCGGCGTGCCGCCATCGAGCCGGTGATCGGTCATCTCAAGGCCGAGCACGCATGCGACGCAATCACCTCGCACACCGTACCGGCGACGCCATCAATGCCGTACTCGCCGCCGTCGGCTACAATTTCCACCTGCTGCTAAGCACGACGGCTATCGCTTTATCTGCCAGCGCGACGGCGATCGGGTGCGCGTGCTCTCTCGCCGAGGCCACGATTGGAACCGACCGGGTGCCGTGGATCGCCAACGCGCTGCGGGTCCTACCCGTGGCCACTGTGACGATCGATGGAGAGGGTGTGGTCTGCGGCTACGGGGCCGTCGAGGGTGGCCAGAACCCTTTGGCCAGTCTCGGCGGTGTATTCGCTCGTCCCCCCATGGATCGGATCGACGAACAAGACTGCGGCCTGAAAACACCGCTTACGATGATCAGTAGTACCAAAACTTGTAGTTGACGCCAAACTTGACGACATGCTCAGTCAATCTTGACGACGCCGAGATAGTCGCCACGGGAGTTGTAGCAAGAGCGAAGTTCTTCGTGCCAAAGTCGTAGTAGTCATACTCGACCTTCGCCGACCAGTTCGGCACAAACGCATATTCTATGCCGGTGCCGACAAAGCCGCCGCTGCGGGTCGTGCTCACCGAGCTGCAAATCAATCCCATGAGCGGACACGCAATGGCTACGCGAGCAAGTTTGAATGGCTAGGCGAGCAAGTTATCGACACATCCGGGCTCGAACGGCGGCGGCCGCGGCAAACGCTATTTCAGCCCGCAATCGTTTGACGCCTACATGACGGCCTTAGAGCCTATCCGGAAAGTTTGGATTCATGACGAAGCGGTTGTTGCAAGCCGCCTCAGCATGATGCGGATCATGGCGAGACGAACGAAGGCAGCGACGGTTCCGGCGTAGCGTTCGAAATCACGTGCCAGGCGGCGATTACGGCTGATCCAGGCAAAGGTTCGTTCAACAATCCATCGTTTGGGCAGGACCTCGAAGCCGGCGGCATCGGATCGCTTTATGATTTGCAACTTCCACGCCCCAGTGCGCCGGACCACGAGCGCCATCTTCTCGCCGGCATATCCGCCATCCGCAAAGATGCGCTCGATGAAAGGGAACAGCCGTCTTGCCCGGCCTAGCAGCTGGAACGCACCATCACGGTCCTGAACATCAGCCGGATGAACGACGACGCTCAACAGGAGGCCCAGCGTGTCGACCAGGATGTGGCGCTTGCGACCTTTGATCTTCTTGCCCGCGTCGTAGCCCGCAGGATCGAGCCAAGCCCCCCTTTTTGGGCACCCTTTGCGGTCTGCGAGTTGATGATCGCTGCTGTCGGGCTTGCTTCACGTCCTGCCTGCTCCCGGACCGCTACGTACAGCGCATGATGGATGCGTTCCAACGTACCGTCCCAGTTCCAGAGCTCGAGATAGTCGTGCACCGTGCTCTTCGGCGGCAGGTCTTTGGGCAGAGCCTTCCATTGGCACCCCGTCCACAGCACGTAGAAGATTCCATTCAAGACCCCGCGCACGTCGACCGAGCGTTTGCGTCCACCGTGTCTGGCCGGCGGGATCATCGGCGCGACAACGGCCCATTCGTCGTCTGTCAGATCGCTGGGATAACGCAGGCCGCTGCGGTTCGCGGCCCGGCGGTGTTCGGGTGTCCACATGGGGCGCTCCTCCACGAATCAAGCGCCCAACAGCGAATCATATCTGATTCATCCGACTCAACAACTTCTCGGATCGGCTCTGAGCGCTTCGACACCCTTGCTGCAACGCTCGACATCAAACCCGCACTTCGGAAGCATGACACGCACCGCTTGAATGCCCGGTTGTGGTCCCACATCTGCGCACTTGTCATCGCCCGGTTGCACTGCGCAGCGTCCGTTCGCGCAGCGAAATGTAGATCGGCTCGTCGCGCAGCAAAGTTGCAACCAGCATGGCCGCGAAGCAGGCGGCAAGCAACGGCAACAGCATGACGAACGCCGCGGTCATCGCAACGACAAGGACGATGCCCGTCAGTGGCGCCCGCATGATGGCGGTGAACAGCGCTGCCATTCCGACAACGGCGAAAGCCTCCGGGGTCACGTCGAGCCCCGGAAAACAGAACCGGCAGATCATCCCGAAAAACAATCCAAGCCGGGAGGAGTGGCGATCCTAGACCGTGCGCATTTCTCGGCGGTGCCCCGATCCAAAGGTGTTCAGCCCGGTTGGTGACGAGAGCCGTGATGGAGCAAGAGTCTGGGCCGGCATGAGATTGCGACAGTGCAGACCACCACGATCGATAACGATGCCGGGCTGATCCGCCTGACCACGGTGCTGGCGCACTCCTCGGGCGAATGGCTCTCCTCGGACTGGCCGGTGTGCCCCATTAGCGAGGCCGCGCCCCCACAGCGGATGGTCGCGGCGCTTGCCTATGCCCGGCGGTCCCAGATTTCGGAGGGCCTGCGTTGAAAAGATTGAGTATTTTGGCTTCGTTCTGCAAGTAGTACAATTGAAAGTTGCATATTTCAATTATTGCAATCAATTAGTTCGGCGTGTCTCATCGAAGGCTCGAATGGCAGACTTTCGCCGGGACAGCGCTCGCCGTTCATAGCGGTCCATCGCCAGTAATTGTTTAGCCTCTTGTGAGAGGATTGTTGCGAACTTGTCCGGCCCTTGCGGCGTCGAGTTCAGAGATGCCACCAAGTTTCCCACCGGTAGGTCCGGCGCGTTCTTCCGCAGGAGGCTTCTGAGGACCGCCATCTTCTCTCGCGAGTTATCATAGTGAGGATCGGCCAATGCGTCGGACAGCAATTTATGGCGGGCATATCGCACGCGGCGCAGATCGATCTGCGCTTCGGCGACTTGACGCGCGAGGTCTTGGGTTTCCGCATTGGCGTCGGGCCCGGCAATCTCGCGCGCTAGCGCTTCCACCTCCTCTGATAATGCTGGATTGGAACAAACCGGAAGGCTCAGCCCGTGGCGAAATGCGTTTCTCACCGCGCGGGCACGACCATCAGCAGTCTTCGGGCCCGTGCTGGCCTGCGCATTCGCACGGTTGGCCCTGATCTTGCGGTCGCTCGTCAAGCCGCGTTTTTTCCTTGGGCTGGCGTCTGCTCGATCACTTCAAACTCGCCGTCCTCGATCTTTTGCACGCTCCGTCGCAGCGTTTCGCCGAGGACCGCCCGGCGCCGCTCGATCTCGTGTAGGCTGGCGTTGCGACGGCTCTCGGCGATGCTCGATTAGGCGATCGATCCGCTCGATATCGTTGAGTTTCTGGGAGAGTCCATCTGCCATGAAGGGGTCCATACTCAGGCCGGCGTCGGTGAGAAGCTCATGGACCAGCTTCACGGCGCCCGGTTCGCGCCGCACGTACTCTTTCACGAGTTCTTTTGCTTTGCGGCCCCTCGCCTCTTCCAGGACGTCCATGTTCAGTCTGTATGCCGAGCATTTCATCGACCTTGTCGACAGCGTCCGCTTCATTCCGGGCACACTTTGCGCCAGCGTCTGCGCATCTTCCGCCTGGTCTTCTGGAAATTGACCTGAAGAATCTCCGCAAGATCGTCCGCAAAGTCCTCCGAGTACAGATCGTAATCGAGGTTTTTACGCAAGAAATCTTCCAGCGCTTCAAGTCCGCGCGCTCGGATCAAACTCCATTTCAGGCGGTGTAACCGCAACACCTCCCACTCCGAGGGCACTACGTCGGCTATGAAAATCTCATCGATAACATCGACCGGCTTTACCGCTGCGCAGATGCGCGCGAGAAGCTGGTCATAGGCGGCGGCATCTTCGCCCTCAATGAGCGGGGGCGGACCAAACAATGCCAATCGCCGCACCCGCTCTGGAACGCTGGGCGCTGCGATTTCTGTCTTGCTTTTGATCGTCCTGGACACAAACGCCACCAATACGCACGACAAAGGCGAATCACCAACGCGAACGATATTATTATACATCAACGGTCGCGGCATGAGACTTGGCAACGCGCATTTGGCACCGAGCAATGCGGGTAGCCGAAACCAAACGCCATCCGGTGGCCGGAAAGCGCGCTCCTGCGTCGTAGTCGGCTATTTTGCGTCACCACCGTCAGCATCGTCTGCACGATTAAAGCGCCTGTTCAGTCCCGGCGGAGGATGGTTCAGACCCGCCCTATCTCCATGGTCGCTGACACGGCTGACGGTGCTGACGGTGTTGTGGGTTCGGTTCTCGCCCATGGCGGTTATCCTGATGGTCCGCGTTCGGCGCTGACCCGGTCTGCGTTATACGAGTTCCTAAGGCAACTGTTCCGCTAGCTTATTCGTTGGTGATAGCTGCAAGGCGGCTCCAGGTGCCGTGGAACCCTGACCAGATGTGCAGGGCGTGGCCGTTCCCTTAGCGCAGCCAAGCGGCTTCGTTTTGTAATCTAGGCTGGGCCGCGCTCATGCCAGAGAGACCGTTTGGTTGGGGTCGATTTTACAAAGGAACCCAAGCCGGATCGAATATGGTCCGAAGGCTGAGCTCTTGTGCGGCCGAGCGGCCGCTCCAGTGCACTCGACGGGGCGGCCCTGTCGCTTCTTATCAGGTGACGCCTTGCTGATGCTAACCCGCAGACGCCCGAGCCGCTGAGTACTCGGCGGCCCGGCTTTCGCGGTTGCAGCTAAACCCCGGGCGCGTCGCCGTTGGCGAATTCAATCCCCACGCCTTTCGAGCGCGGATTGAATGGATGCCAAGTTTGAGGCGTGCACGTTCGGGATTCCGTCAGCGGGCTTGGCCTGGCTAGCGCCTGTTCCGATGCCTCGCTTGGCCGCGGCCTGCCTCCCTGCCTGGCTTCGTTTTGGGTCCCGCACCCAGCCGTGCCGCAGGGACAGACCATCTCGTTGGACGCCAATTTTACAAAACGAACCCAACCTGACCCGAAAACAAAGAAGCCCTCCGCTGAAGGCAGAGGGCTTCTTTGTCGTAGGCGACGGCGTCGTGAGCCGACTTTTTAGTGACCGCGGCCAATTGCCAATCTGGCATTGGCTGCCGACCGGTTCTATTGCCCTTAGAAGAGGTGGTCGCGGGTTATTCGGACGTTCTAGGACCGGCCCCTGAAGCCGCCCCCAAGCCGGGCGTATCGGCTCGGTTCTCGAGGTGGACTGGATGCGCCGACCGGCGCGGGCTGCAAACGGCCGGCGCTCGAAAAGGGTGCCGGAAGAGCCACGCGATCGCGCCTGGCCGGGCCCCACGCGGAGCACCATCGGCACGACACCGACGGGATCAGGCTTGAGATCGAGGCGCCCGGGTGCCGATCGAGCGTCCGCAAGTCGATCGAGCCGTATTGCCCGCAGGCCGGGCACGAGTAGGTCAGCCACGGGACGCCAGCAGCAATAGCGGCGCCGATCGTCGGATAGAACCACAGCGCTCGCCCGCCAGCCTGGCGCGCGTTCCAGATCGCCACGATCTTCTGCGCATCGGCGAGCGCCTTGCGCTCGGCCTCGGCGCGCCTGGCCTCAGCCGCAGCACGTGCAGCGGCGCGCTCTCGTTCCTGCGCTCGGCGGTTGGGACCCATGGCCGGGAGCGCTATCTGGACTTCCGTCACGTGCCAAAGGCACTATCTCAGCCGTGTAGCCTGAGTGTTGCGTATGCGTACCAAGATCCGAAGAGCCCGCTGCCGACCGCAGCGGGACGAGGCCTTGCCGCCCAAGCGGCCACCGGCCCCGAAGCGGTTCATTGTCAATCGTTCGACTTAGCCCGAAACGCTCACGGCGACGACGGCGGTGACGTTGGTCCGTCCCCCTCGAGGGCGGCGCTTTTTTTGCCGTGGCTCGTCCTTCGCAGATGTTTGTCGTTCGTTGATCCCAGGAACCGTGTGCGGCTTGTGTTTGCGCGAAGTGAAATGCCTGATGGCGCCACCCCGCGAACATTTCCGGCCGCAGGATCGAGCGTACCAATCCCGGTCACGCGCTCGACCGCTAGGAGCTGCGAATAGGGCACTCGTTCCCAATGGTGCACCGTCGCCCG
>CAWHYZ010000012.1:0-271056 GCA_963833605.1 uncultured Alphaproteobacteria bacterium | reverse complement strand
GGGCGTTTGCGGGCGCGGTGATAAAATCGACCAGGCTCAGCTGATCGAACCCGCCGCGTCTCCGATCGCTATGGTGGAAAGAGAGAACGCCATGTCCTTCACCATCAAAGTCAACGGGAACACGCATAGCGTCGATGTCGACGGCGACACGCCGCTCCTTTGGGTGTTGCGCGACGTGCTCGGCATGACCGGCACGAAGTTTGGCTGCGGCATGGCGCTGTGCGGCGCCTGCACGGTGCATGTGGACGGCGCGCCGACCCGGTCCTGCATCACCTCCGATCGACAGCATCGGCGACTCGCGAGATCACGACGATCGAGGCGATCGGCGCGACGGCGGCGGGCGCCAGGATCCAGAAGGCCTGGCTCGACCGCGAGGTCGTCGCAATGCGGCTACTGCCAGTCGGGCCAGATCATGTCCGCTTCGGCGCTGCTTGCGAGCAATCCGCATCCGACCGATTCCGATATCGACGACGCGATGTCCGGCAACATCTGCCGCTGCGGGACCTATGTCCGCATTCGCGAGGCGATCAAGCAGGCCGCGCAATCGAACGGAAGGGAGGCTGACCATGACCCTCGATCACCTCCTTCCGAAGCGGCCGCGCCGGTCGATCGCCATCGGCGAATGGTCTCTCCCGGCGCAGCTTCCTGCAGGCGGGAGCGGCCGCCGGCGGCGGCCTGATGCTGAGCCTGAGCCTGCCGTTCGCAACGGCGACGCCGAAGCGGCCGCGCCGATGCCTTCGCGCCCAACGCCTTCATCCGCATCGACGGCGACGGGCAGATCGTCCTGACCATGCCTTATGTCGAGATGGGCCAGGGCACCTACACCTCGATCCCGATGCTGATCGCCGAAGAGCTGGAGGTGGACCTGAACCAGGTGCAGCTGGAGCATGCTCCGCCCAATGAAAAGCTTTATGGCAATCCCTTGCTCGGGGGTGCAGGCCACCGGCGACTCGAACGCGATACGCGCGGCGTGGCAGCCGATGCGCCAAGCCGGTGCGACCGCGAGAACCATGCTCGTCTCTGCGGCGGCGAAGCGCTGGAATGTCGATCCGGCGTCCTGCCGCGCGCAAAGCGGCGAGGTGCTTCACGCGCCGACGGGGCGAAGCGCTCAAATATGGCGAGCTTGCCGCCGACGCCGCCCGCATGCCTGTCCCCGAAAGCGTTGTGCTTAAGCCCCCGGAGGATTTCAAGCTCATCGGCACCCCGGCCAAGCGTCTGGATACGCCGGCGAAGGTCAACGGCACCGCCATCTACGGCATCGACGTTCGGCCGCCCGGCGTGAAGATCGCAACCCTTGCGCAATCGCCGGTCTTCGGCGGCCGCGTGAAGAGCGTGGATGATGCGGCGGCAAAGGCGGTCAAGGGCGTGCGCCAGATCGTACGGCTCGACGATGCCGTCGCCGTCGTGGCCGATCATATGGGGGCTGCGAAGAAAGGGCTGGCGGCCCTGGTGATCGAATGGGACGACGGTCCGCACGCCAAGCTCAATACGGACGCGATCGCAGGCGAGCTTGAAAAGGCGACGCTCAATCCGGGCGCCGTTGCGCAGAACATCGGCGATGTCGACAAGGCCATGGCAAGCGCCGTCACCAAGGTCGAGGCGACCTACCAGGTTCCGTTCCTCGCGCACGCGACGATGGAGCCGATGAACTGCACGGTTCATGTCCGCAAGGACGGCTGCGAAGTCTGGGTCGGCAGCCAGGCCATCGCGCGCGTCCAGGCGGCAGCAGCGAAGACCGCCGGCCTGCCGTTGGACAAGGTCGTGGTCCACAACCATCTGATCGGTGGCGGCTTTGGCCGGCGGCTGGAGGTCGACGGCGTCATTCGCGCCGTCCAGATCGCCAAGCATGTCGACGGTCCCGTGAAGGTCGTGTGGACCCGCGAGGAAGACATCCAGCACGATATGTATCGGCCTTATTTCTTCGATCGGATGTCCGCCGGACTCGATGAGAAGGGAATGCCGGTCGCCTGGAACCATCGCTTCGCTGGCTCCTCGATCATTGCGAGATTGCTCCCTCCGGCGTTCAACAATGGTCTCGATCCCGACACCACCGATGGCGCGATCAATCTGGCCTATGCCCTTCCGAACATGCATGTCGAGTATTTGCGGGTGGAGCCTCCGGGCATTCCGACCGCCTTCTGGCGCAGCGTCGGGCCGTCGCACAATGTGTTCGTGACCGAGAGCTTCATGGACGAGTTGGCGGCGGCGGCGAAGCAGGATCCGGTCGCTTATCGGCTGGCTCTCCTCGACAAGACGCCGCGCGCCAAAGCCGTCCTTGAGCTTGCCGCGGAAAAGGCCGGCTGGGGACAGCCGTTGCCTGAAAGGGTCGGCCGCGGCGTCTCCATCCAGTTCGTCTTCGCGACCTATATGGCGCAGGTTGCCGAAGTTGAAGTGTCGAAGGATGGCGAGGTTCGCGTCCGCCGCGTCGTCTGCGCGGTCGATTGCGGCACCGTCGTCAATCCCGATACCGTCCGAGCGCAGATCCAGAGCGCGATCATCTTCGGCATCACGGCGGCGCTCTATGGCGAGATCACCCTCAAAGACGGCCGTGTCGAGCAGACCAACTTCGACACCTACCAAATCCTGCGCATGAATGAGGCGCCGGCCATCGAGGTTCACATCGTCCAGAGCTTCGAGCCGCCGGGCGGAATGGGCGAGGCCGGGACGTCGGCCATCGTTCCCGCAGTCACCAACGCGATCTTTGCGGCAACCGGCAAGCGCCTGCGAAAGCTACCGGTCGACACCACCAGCGTTGAAGCAGCCGCTGTAAGGACGATCGCGATACGAAACCCACCAGCCAGGCCGGCTGCTTTCGCCGAAGGGCCAAAATCTGATGTAAAACAAGTATTTCGGCCCTCGATTGCGTTGAGAAGCAAGAGTATTAATGTCCTTCCCTCATTCGCTCACGCTTCGAAAAAGGGTGGTTGCCTGATCGCGTTATCGAGAGCAGCGGTAGGGACGGCATGACCGAGACACGCAAACTTGCGGCGATCCTGGCGGCCGACGTGGTCGGCTTCAGCCGGCTCGCCGGCGCGGACGAGGATCGCACCCTGGCGCGGCTGCGGGCACTGCGCAGCGATCTGATCGATCCCACTATCGCCGTGCATCATGGTCGCGTGTCAAGCGCACCGGCGACGGGGCGCTCGTCGAGTTCCGCAGCGTGGTCGACGCCGTGCGCTGCGCCATCGAGGTGCAGAACGCCATGGTCGAGCGCAATGCCGGCGTGCCGCCGGATCGCCGCATCGAGTTCCGCATCGGCATCCATCTCGGCGACGTCGTCGAGGAGAGCGACGGCGACCTGATGGGCGACGGCGTCAACATCGCCGCGCGCCTGGAGGGCGTCGCGCCAGCCCGGCGCCATCTGCCTTTCGGAGGACGCCTACCGGCAGGTCAAGGCGAGGCTCGACCTCTCCGTCAGCGATCTCGGCAACACCCAACTCAAGAACATCGCCGAGCCGATCCGGGTCTATTCGCTGGAGGTCGGCGTTGCCGCGCAGGCGACGCCGCGACGAAGGCCGGCCCGCGAACCAGCAGCAGCCCCGGCCGCGGTTCGCGCTGCCCGACAAGCCGTCGATCGCCGTCCTGCCCTTCGTCAACATGAGCGGCGACCCCGAGCAGGAATTCTTCGCCGACGGCATCACCGAGGACATTATGACCGAGCTGTCGCGCTTCCGCGAGCTGTTCGTGATCGCGCGCAACTCTGCGTTTGTCTACAAGGGCAAGCCGATCAACGCGCAGAAGGTGGCCAACGAGCTCGGCGTCCAGTACGTCGTCGAGGGCAGCGTGCGCAAGGCGGGCAGCCGCGTCCGCATCACCGCGCAGCTGATCGACGCCGAGACCGGCCGCCACCTCTGGGCCGAGCGCTACGACCGGGAACTCGCCGACATCTTCGCCATCCAGGACGAGGTGACGTCGTCGATCGTCTCGATCCTGCCGGGCCGCGTCGCGGCCGCGGCGCACGACCGCGTGCAGCGCAAGCCGCCGGAAAACCTCGCGGCCTATGAATGCGTGCTCGCAGGCAAGCTGCTCCACCACCGTGCCGCCCGGGCGGACAATGAAGAGGCGCAGCGGATGCTCGATCGCGCCATCGCCCTCGAGCCAGGCTATGCGCACGCGCGTGCTTGGAAGGCCTGCGTACTGGGACAATCGTGCGTCTATGGCTGGTGCGCCGACGTCGAGGCCACGATGCGCACGGTGATCAAGGAAGCGACGCTGGCGCTGTCGCTCGACGAGAACGACAGCGACGTGCACCGCATTCTCGCCGCCGTGAACTTGTTGCGCCGCGACTACGACAAGGCGCTCTACCACCAGGAGCGGGCGTTGGCGCTCAATCCGAACGACGACCTCATCGTCGTGCAGCAGGGCGAGGTGCTGACCTGGATCGGCCAGGCGGACCAGGGCATCGAATGGATCCAGAAGGCGATGCGCCTCAACCCCTATCATCCCGAGCGGTTCTGGAGCCATCTCGGCCGCGCTTATTTCGGCGCGCGGCGCTACGGCGAGGCGGTCAAAGCGTACCAGCGGATCAGCCGCGCCGACCACAGCCATTTGGCGTTTCTCGCGGCCTGCCACGCGCAGCTCGGCGACGCAGCGGCGGCCAAGGGCGCGGCCCAGGAGGTGCTGCAACGGGCGCCGGACTTCTCCATCGAACGCTTCATCGCGACGCAGCACTATAAGCACGAGAGCGATCGCGAGCACCTCCGCGCCGCGCTCGCCAAGGCGCAATTGCCGGCGTGACCAACCGGGATACGCGGGACGAGCCCGCGTATGACGGCTTGAGAATGTGGCTGGCGCGTTCAACAAGTGACGATGGACTGCCCTACAACTTGTTCTCTGCCTCTTCGGTCGCGGCGGGATCACCCCATTTCGGCGCGTCCGCTCCGTCGCCCCAGTTGCGCGGCCGGTAGAACGTGTGCACCCCGATCTTGCGGAACCGCGCCATCTCGCGCACCCAGCGCGGGCGTACCCAGTAGGCATGATAGTGCGTCGCCTTGCCGACGTCGTCGATCCAGAGCTTGCCGTCGAGCGTCTCGCGCG
The DNA here is from genome assembly GCA_963833605.1 of uncultured Alphaproteobacteria bacterium. GTDB lineage: Bacteria > Pseudomonadota > Alphaproteobacteria > Rhizobiales > Xanthobacteraceae > JAFAXD01. The sequence goes on along the minus strand of CAWHYZ010000012.1, from coordinate 266,019 downwards.
CAATCTCCTGGGCGCGCTCCCAGGCGTCGGGCTCGCGCACCCGATCCGGGATGCCGTCGCAGGCGAACGTGAACTGACAGCGCAGCCGGCGATGAGCGTTCTGGTAGACGACGCCGCACACATTGTTGGGATAGTAGCCGGAGAACACGCGGTTCATCACCACCTGCGCGACCGCGATCTGACCGCGCACCGACTCGCCGCGCGCCTCGAAATAGATCGCATCGGTCAGGCACTTCTCGGCCTTGGCGCGCGCGCTGCCGGTGAGCCCCAGCCGTTCCGCCGGCGTGCGCGGCCGCTGGCCCTCGCCGGTCACCTCGCCCTTGTTGGCGACGCTCTCGCCCGCGGTCGGCTCCCCGTCCGCGGTCGGATCGAGACTTCGGGCCGTTTGAAATCGAGATCGGCGACTTCGGGCGCTTCCAGGATCGGGGTTTCGCCCGGCGCCCACGGTTCGATCGTGCCGAAACCTTCGCCCATCGGCTGGACGCCGAAATAGACACGGGCGGTGCGCACGCTCGGATCTTCATCCTCGGCGAATGCAGCTGTTGTGTCGTCACTCCTCGCCGCGTCGTCGCGCCGCGCACCAGATTGGGCGGAGCCGGCGCCCGGCACGGCGGCGTTGGCGCGCGCGGTCGCGGACGGTGCAACCGAGGCAACGGCCGGAGCGGGGGTTGCTTGCGACGTATCGACGGTGGTTTGCGCGGGATCCTGGCCACCGCCGGCGGCCTGCTCCGGATGCGGCACGATCAGGCGGTCGCCCTTGGCGGCGCGGTCGACGGAGGAAATGTCGCCGCGGTTCGGGTTCGTAGACGCCCACGAACCGGCGGCCGAAACCGGCGTCGTCCTCGCGCTGCACCAAGCTCACATGCGTGAGACTTGCTGCCGGGGGGATCGCGCTCCCCACCGGGTTGGGAAACCGAAACGTTGCGGCGTGAATGGTCCCGAACGGCGAGTTGATCAGGTGCTGCTCGACCCGCGCGACGAGTTCATTCCTCTTGGCCAGCAGCGAGGCGAGGTCCTGAGAGCCGATCGCGGACGGCATCAGAAACATCGGCACCGCCAAACTCAGGAACGCATGCGCCCGTCCCGGCCTTGTACGCGACACTCGCATCAGCCCGCCCACGCCCCAACACACGCCACACGCACAATTCAACAGCGCGCGATCAGCAAAAGCGGTCAGGTTTTGGTCAGATCGCGCGCAGATATCTTGATTTGGCGCATGATCTTGCCGGCCGACCGCTCACACCTCGCCGGATCATGCGCGGACGACGGTTATCGCGCTGTTGCCGTTTGCCAACGGTCGATAAATTTGCCGGATTATCGTTGACGGCGGGTTAATTGCGGGGGAGCAGTTAACCTCGTGTGGTGGATTTGAAGTTCCTAGCCATTCTTGCCGCACGCTCGCACAGGAACTTCAAATCGGCGGCACTCGCATCGCGCGCCAACACGATCAGAAAAATTTCGGCACGCCGGCCCCGAACAGTATCGGGATAACGACCATGAGTACGATGGCGATCACGAACCCGAGCAGGCGCGCGTCCATCCCGGCCATGGTGCCGGGCACGCCGCGTCCGCGGGCGAACGCCGCAAGATCGAAGGCGCCGATCGCGGCGAGGACCCAGAAATAGGGCGGCACGCGAAACTCGCGTGCCTGCGGCATGACCACGAGGATGGCGCCGACCGCAACCCCAACCAGGATTGCGTAGGCAATCAGAACGCGGTCGATCGACACGCTCACATCTTCACGCCCTTGTCGGCGAAATATTTCAGCGCGCCCGGATGCCAGGGCACCGGCGAGTTGTCCTTGACCTGCGACTTGTAGTCGATCGCCTCGGCCTCGCGGTGGACGGCGATGAGGTCGGCCTTCTTGTCGAAGATCGTCTTCACGATCGTATAGGCGAGATCGTCCGGCATCTTGTCGTTGGTGACGAGGATGTTCCACACCACCGCGATCGGGTTGTCCTTGTCCTGGCCCGGATAGGTCTTGGCCGGAATGATCGACGGCCGCATAGAGATTTCCGTATTTGGCGTTCATCTTGTCGACCACGTCGGCGTGGTCGATCAGCTTGATCTTGAGCCCCGGCGTCGCGCCGAGGTCGGTGACCGCGGCGGTCGGCAGGCCGCCGACCCAGAAGAACGCGTCGATCTTGCGATCCTTGATGGCGTTGACCGACTCGGCGACGCCGAGGCGCTCGCGCCGCATATCCTTATCCTTGTCGAGGCCGGCCGCCTCGATCACCCGGAACGCCATCACCTCGGTAGCGCTGCCGGGCGAGCCGGTGGACACGCGCTTGCCCTTGAGGTCGGCCATCTTCTCGATGCCGCTGCCTTCGACGGTCACCACATGCATGCGGTTCGGATAGAGCACCATGAGGGTGCGTACCGGCACCTTGCCGCACTTGAACTTGTCCTCGCCTTTGAGCGCATCAAGCGCGGCGTCGGCCATCACAAAGCCAAGCTCGCTCTGGCCCGAGCCGATCAGCTTGAGATTGTCCACCGACCCGCCGGTGACTTCGGCGGTCGCCTGCACGCCAGGCAGGGTCTTCGACAGCACGTTGGCGAGACCGCCGCCGAGCGGATAGTAGACGCCGCCGGTGCCGCCGGTGCCGATGGCGATGGTTTTCTGCTGCGCCAGCGCGGCGCCCGCCAACAGCGCAAGACTCGCCGCAACGACGAGAGATTTGCGACCAAACATGGTTCTCCTACTGCAACTCAGCCAGAGCGTGATGACTTATCTTCATCGTCATCCCGCTCTATTGCATGTTAGAGCATGATCTATTTCCGAAAACCGGTGCCACTTTTCGGGATCATGCTTAGCTCTTGGCAGCCTCCAGCCGGCTTGGCGTCAGATATTGCTTGAGCAAGACCAGCAGCCGCAATGGCGAGACCGAACGGCGCCGGGTGCGGCACATCGTAGCCGCTGATCCGTTCCGCCAGCGCCTCCAGCAGGCTCGGAAACACCAGCAGAAGCCCGGCCAGGAGCCACGACAGGCGCTCGCTCGGCGTGTTCTTGCGCAACGCCCAGTTCTGGGCCGCAGCGGCCAGCGCGCCGAGCCCGGCCGCGGTCTTGAGGGTGATCGATGATGATGTCGAAGATCGAGCCGTCCGTGCGGGATTTTCATCAGCAGGCCGACGCCCTCGGGATCGAGGATGAACACGAACGGCACCAGGAACGCCGGCAGCGTGTATTTCCAGGCCTGCATGGTGGTGAGGTACGGATCGCCGCCGGTGATCGCCGCGGCCGCGAACGGCGACAGCGCGGTCGGCGGCGACACCTCCGAGAGCACCGCGTAGTAGAAGATGAACATGTGCGCGGCGTAATCGGGCACGCCGAGCTTGATCAGCGCCGGCGCCGCGATCACCGCACAGATGATGTAGGAGGCGGTCACCGGCACTGCGAGCCCGACGATCCACACGATCAGCGCCGTATAGAGCGCAGTGAGCAGCAGGCTGCCGCCGGCGTAATCGAGCACGATCGAGGAGAACTTCAGGCCGAGCCCGGTCAGGGTGACGACGCCGACGATGATGCCGGCGGACGCGCAGGTGGTCGCCGCGTTGAGCACGCCGATCGAGCCGTCGGCCAGCGAGCGCACCAGCTTTCTGCCCTTCAGCGCGGTCTCCGGCCGGATGAAGCTCAACGCAAAGCACAACAACGTCGAGTAGAACACCGCCAGCATCGGCGAGTAGCCCGACAGCATGAACACGATCACGGCGATCAGCGAGGTGAAGTGGAAGCCGTAGCGCTTCGTCATCTGCCACAGCGTCATCGACTGGTCGTACGGGCACGACGGTGGCGCCGAAGCGCTTGGCGTCGAGCTCGACCATGAACAGGAGCGACAGGTAGTAGAGGCAGGTCGGGATCGTCGCCATCCAGATCACGTCGAGATAGCTGATCTTCAGAAACTCGGCGATCAGGAACGCGGCGGCGCCGAGCACCGGCGGCGACAGGATGGCGCCGAGCCCGCCGGCCGCGAGCAGCCCGCCGGCCGCGTTCTTCTCGAAGCCGGCGCGCGCCATCATCGGGTAGGCGACGGCGCCGATGGTCACCGTCGTCGCGACGCCGGAGCCGGAGGGCCCGCCGAGCAGGAACGACGACAGCACCACCGTGCGCCCGGCGCTGTTGGGCTTGCCGCCCATCAGCGCCATGGAGAAATCGATGAAGAACTTGCCGGCGCCAGAATGCTGCAGGAACGCGCCATAGATGGTGAACATGATGATGAGCGTCGCCGAGACGTCGACGGCGACGCCGAAGATCCCCTCGAGCGTGATGAACAGATGCCCGACCAGGCGCGAGACGTCGTAGCCGCGATGCGTCCACGGCGGCGGCAGATGCGGTCCCAGCATCGCATAGGCGATGAACAGCGAGCGCGACGATCGGCATGATCAGGCCGGTGGTGCGCCGCGTCGCTTCCAGCAGCAGCACGATGAAGATCACGCCGAGCACGACGTCGAGCCGGTCCGGCACGGTGGCGCGGTCGGTGAAATCCTCGCCGCCCCAGAGCGCGTAGGCGAGGATCACGACCGCGGCGGCGGCGGCCACCACGTCCAACCAGCGGATGCGGTTGCGAAAGCGCGCCGCGATCGGGAACAGCAGAAACGCCAGCACCATCACGAACGCCACATGGATGTAGCGCAGCGGCTGCGTCGGCACGATGTCGTAGGCGGCATAGAGGTGAAACAGCGTCATCGCCACCGCGATGCGCGGTGACGATGTAGCCCGCCGTTCCCGACAGGCGATTGGCGGCGCCCTCCTCCGGCTTCGACGAAGGCCTCGGCCTTGCGCAGTGCCTCATCGGAAATGGCGCCCTGCGAGGTCAGGCGGGTGTCGGGCTGCTGGTCGAGCGGCGGCTCGTTGTCCTGCGCCATGCGTTCCCTCTGGTTTCTTGCGGCGGACGCTAGCACAACCGCGGCGCAACGGGCTAACCACTTGCGCGGTTAGCTGATTTTCAGGAGACTTCGGGCCCTCGCGGGGGAATCGCCATGGTGAGGCTTTCAGCAGCGCTCACGGGATTGCTGATCTTGCTTGCGGGGGCGGTCGCGCACGCCGCCCCGATCACCATCGTGGCGGTCGGCGCCAGCAACACCTCGGGCTGGGGCGTGGCCGATGGCCGTGCCTATCCGGAACAGCTGCAGGTGCTGCTGCGGGCCAAGGGGTCGACGCGCGCGTGATCAATGCGGGCCGGCCGTTCGACACCACCGCCGGCATGCTGGGCCGCATCGATGCCGCGGTTCCCAACGGAACCCGCATCGCGATCCTGCAGCCCGGCGGCAACGATTTGCGCTTCCTCGGCAGCCGCGAGCAGCGCTCAGCCAACATCGCCGCCATGGCGAGCCGGCTGCGCGCGCGCAAAATCCAAGTGATCGTGTTCGATCCGGAGATCCCGCCGCAATACTACGCCTTCGACCGGATCCACCTCACGGTCGAGGGTCATGCCTGGATCGCCGCAAGCCTGCTGCCGCAGGTGATGGCCGCGCTGCGGCCGGCCGCTAAATCCGAACCCCGTGCACCGCGTGCGACCCAGGTCCAAAACTAGAACTCATGATCAAGATTTAGGCGTGCCCGTTTCGCGGGCAGTTGGTCCTCCCAAATCTCTCATCCATGGGCCGGTCGGACACAAAAGTTTTTATTTTCAACACCTTGCCATGGATGACAAACGTTCGCCGAATTCTCATCCATGGAGCCGATCTCTCATCCATGGGGCAATTCTGTCATCCATCGGGCTAATCCCTCATCCATGATAACAACCGTCGCGGAAGGCCGTGGACGAACGTCGCCCCATGGATGCCCTTTGCACGTGCGCACAAGGGCATCCATGAGAGCATCGGCATGGGCGTGCATCGGGAGTGCACTTAACCGTCCACGGAGCACGAGCTAGGGCAGCGTATTCACCCAGGCGACGAGCGCGGCGACCACGGCTTTCGGCTGCTCCGGGATAAGCGCGTGGCTGGCGTTGGGGATGACCGCGATGGTGACGCGCGCGCCGAATTCGTCCTTCATCTCGGTGCGCTTGTCCGCGGGCTTGAACGGGTCCTGCTCGGCCTGCAGGTCGAGCAGCGGGGCGCGTGCCGCCCGACCACCAGTCGCTCTGCTTCACCGCCGCGACGGCGGCGCGCTGCGCGTCGCGCACCTGCGGGTGCCAGCCCTCGAGCCAGCCGCGCGGATCATTGCCCGGCGCGAAGAATGCAAACCGCAGCGCCTTGATACGATCGTCCTTGGGCTGTGACGGATCGCCGGCGATGTTGATCGCCGCCGTGAGCTCTTTCGGATACTGCTTCGCCGCCGCCGCCGCGATGACGATGCCGCGCACCAGGCCGGGATGATCGACCGCGGTCATGCGGGCGACCCAGTTGCCAAAGGCATGGCCGACGATCACGGCACGGCCGTCGCCGAGATCGGTGATGACCTCGGCGATGTCGTTGGCGAAATCGTGCAGCGAGATCCCGGTCATCGGACCGGTGCTCCCTCCGATGCCGCGCGGCTGCGGCCGCAGCACGCGAAAGCCCGCGGCGGCGAGACCTTCGGCCACGCCGTCATAGTCCTCCGAGTCACGCGCGAGCGAGGGCAGCAACAGAATTGCCGGCCCCTGCCCTTCCACGATGACGTTGATCGACACCCCGTCGTAGCGGACGATCTGGCGGGTGCGAGCGGCGGAGGCGGCGCTGGTCATGAGGATAAAGGTGATTAGCAGGAGCAGGCCCAGTTTGAACTTCATGACGCCGCACCCCCCCTCCGGTGTCGTGGCCCGCGAGGGGCCCGCAGCTTTGTAGCCCGGATGGAGCGCAGCGAAATCCGGGGCCCAATGCGCGCCGCCCCGGATTGCGCGCTGCGCGCTCCATCCCGGGCTACGGCCGTTGCGATCACGCCGTACTGGCCGCGTCCTTGCCGAGCGCCGCCTGGGCGGCGGCGAGCCGGGCGATCGGCACCCGGAACGGCGAGCACGACACGTAGTCGAGGCCGACTTCGTGACAGAACGCGACCGAAGCCGGATCGCCGCCGTGCTCGCCACAAATGCCGAGCTTCAGGCTCTTGCGCGTCTTGCGCCCGCGCTCAGTGGCGATCCTGACCAGTTCACCGACGCCGTCCCGGTCGAGCGTGACGAACGGGTCGGTCGCCAGAATGCCCCGCGCCATGTAGGCGCCGAGGAAGCTCGCCGCGTCGTCGCGGCTGATGCCGAACGTGGTCTGGGTGAGATCATTGGTGCCGAACGAGAAGAACTCAGCGGTCTGCGCGATTTCGGCAGCCTTAAGCGCCGCCCGCGGCAGTTCGATCATGGTGCCGACCTGATACTCGACCTTGGTCCCGGTCTCATGCGCAACTTCCTGCGCCATCGCATCGATGCGCGCCTTGACCAGATCGAACTCGGCCTTGGTGGCGATCAGCGGCACCATCACCTCCGGCACCACCGGCGTGCCGGTGCGCTTGCCGGCCTCGACCGCGGCTTCGAAGATGGCGCGCGCCTGCATCTCGGCGATTTCCGGATAGGCGATCGCAAGGCGACAGCCGCGGAACCCGAGCATCGGGTTCGCCTCGTGGAGCTCGCGCGCGCGATCGGCGAGCTTGCGCGGATCGGCGCCCATCGCCTTGGCGACATCCTCGATTTCATGCTGGCTGTGCGGCAGAAATTCATGCAACGGCGGATCGAGCAGCCGGATGGTGACGGGCAGCCCGTGCATGATCTCGAACAGGGCGATGAAATCCGCGCGCTGCATGGGCAGCAGCTTTGCCAGCGCGGCGCGGCGACTCTTTTCGTCGTTGGCGAGAATCATCTCGCGCACCGCGCGGATGCGCTCACCCTCGAAGAACATGTGCTCGGTGCGGCAAAGCCCGATTCCCTGCGCCCCGAACTTGACCGCGACCCTGGCGTCGGCCGGCGTGTCGGCGTTGGCGCGCACCTTCAGGGCGCGCACCGAATCGGCCCAAGCCATCAGGGTCGAGAACTCGCCGGAGAGTTCCGGCTCGCGCATCGTCACCTTGCCGGCAAGCACCTGGCCGGTCGAGCCGTCGATGGTGATGACGTCGCCCTTCTTCAGGGTCACGCTGCCGACGGTCAGTTTGTTGGCGGCGAGGTCGAGGCGCAACGCCCCCGCGCCCGAGACGCAGGGCTTGCCCATGCCGCGCGCCACCACGGCCGCGTGGGACGTCATGCCGCCGCGTGCGGTCAGAATTCCCTCCGCCGCGTGCATGCCGTGGATGTCCTCGGGGCTGGTCTCGGCCCGCACCAGGATCACCCGCCGGCCCTGGTTGCCGAGCGACTCGGCCTCGTCTGCGGTGAACACGATTTCGCCGGACGCCGCGCCCGGTGAGGCCGGAAGTCCGGTCGCGATGACGCTGCGCTCGGCGTCCGGATCGATGGTCGGATGCAGGAGTTGATCGAGCGAGGCCGGATCGACCCGCGTCACCGCCTCGCTCTTGGAGATGAGCCCCTCGTTCGCAAGTTCGACCGCGATGCGCAGCGCGGCCTTGGCGGTCCGCTTCCCGGAGCGGGTCTGCAGCATCCAGAGTTTGCCCTGCTCGACGGTGAACTCCAGGTCCTGCATGTCGCGGTAGTGGCGCTCGAGCAGACCGTAGATGCGGGTGAGCTCGCCGAATGCCTTGGGCATCGCGGCTTCCATGGATGGCTTGTCGGAGCCTGATTCTTCGCGCGCGGCTTCCGTGATTTCCTGCGGCGTGCGGATGCCGGCGACAACGTCCTCGCCCTGGGCGTTGATCAGAAACTCCCCGTAGAGCCGCCGCTCGCCGGTCGATGGGTTGCGGGTGAACGCGACGCCGGTCGCCGACGTGTCGCCCATGTTGCCGAACACCATCGCCTGCACGTTGACCGCCGTGCCCCAACTTTCGGGAATCTGATGCAGGCGCCGATAGGTGATGGCGCGTTGGTTCATCCATGAACCGAACACGGCGCCGATCGCGCCCCACAACTGCGCGTGCGGGTCCTGCGGAAAGTCCTGTCCGAGTTCCTCTTGCACGCGTGTTTTGTAGCGGCCGACAAGTTGCTTCCAGTCGTCGGCCACGAGATCGGTGTCGAGCATGTAGCCCTGGCTGTCCTTATGCTCGTCGAGAATTTCCTCGAAGTGATGCGCGTCGATCCCCAGCACCACGTCGGAATACATGGTGATGAAGCGCCGGTAGGAATCGTAGGCAAAGCGCGCGTCGCCGGATTTCTTCGCGAGCGCCGCGACCGTCGCGTCGTTCATGCCGAGGTTGAGCACCGTGTCCATCATGCCTGGCATCGAGGCGCGCGCGCCCGAGCGCACCGAGACGAGCAGCGGGTCGCGTGGATCGCCGAAGGTCCTGCCGGTGAGCTTGCCGACATGCGCGAGCGCTGCCTCGACCTGGGCCTTGAGCACGGCCGGATAGGTCTTGCCGTGACCATAAAAATAAGTGCAGACCCCGGTCGTGATGGTGAAGCCGGGCGGCACCGGCAGTCCCAGGTTAGCCATTTCGGCGAGGTTCGCGCCCTTGCCGCCGAGAAGGTCGCGCATGCTGGCTTTGCCTTCGGCCTTGCCGTCGCCGAAGGTGTAGACCCATTGCTCGCGCGACGGCTTGGCGGGCACGGGTTTGCGCGCTGCCGAGGCGGGGGAGGGTCGCTTGCGTTTCGCGGTCACAGCTGGCGCGCGCGCCGGCGTTTTCGCCGCGCGCGACGCGGGCTTTTTCTTGAGAACGGGCTTGCGGTTGCGTGCTGCTGCTTTAGCCATGATCCGAGATGTCGAGTTTGGGGGCGCCGCACCAAACCATGGCGGGGCGGCGGTATGCAAGCCCGCGGTCGGGCTACTAAAGCGGGTCTCGCTCATTTGGAACCCTTAGCCCCTCAACCCGTCATCGCCGGGCTCGTCCCGGCCATCTCGCTTAGGCAGGTTCAGTGCCTCCATAAACGGGATGCGCGGGACAAGCCCGCGCATGACGACATAGAATGTGGCAATTTCAAACCGAGCGAGACCCGCTTTAGTGAATGATGCCGAGACCGGTAATGCCGACGATGATCAGATAGATTGCGACAATGTAATTCAGGGCCTGGGGAAAGATCAGGATCAGGATGCCGGCGATCAGTGCCACGATCGGCGAGATGTGGGAAATGCTGAACATGATGCAATCTCCTTCGCTGATGTGAGCAAACGGACATCGTTTGCCCCTGGTTCCAGTTGCCTGACAGGCAGCTAGCCCTCGATCCTGGAGAAGTCCGCGACCGCGCGCGTCGCCGCGCGAATTTCATTGAGCAGTTTCAGCCGGTTCGCGCGCAGCGCCGGATCGTCGACGTTGACCGTCACCTTGTCGAAGAATGCGTCCACGTGCGGGCGCAGCTTGGCCATGGCGCGCATCGCGGCGGCAAAGTCTTCCGCCGCGACGGCGCGACCCGCCTCGTCCTTGGCGAGCGTGATCGCGCGCGCGAGCGCGATCTCTTCCGGGAGCTGATAGAGCTGCTCGTCGGGCAGCGCTTCGTAGGTCGCGCTATCACGCTTTTCCTCGATGCGCAGGATGTTGGCGGCGCGCTTATAGCCGGCGAGCAGGTTCTTGCCGTCCTCGGTGTCGAGGAAGGTGCCAAGGGCTTCGACGCGACGCACGATGAGAACGAGATCGTCCTGGCCTTCGAGCGCGAACACCGCGTCGACGAGGTCGTGACGCGCGCCCTGTTCGCGCAGCTGGACCTTCAGACGGTCGGCGAAGAAGCCAAGGAGGTCGTTGACCGCAACGACGACTTTCTTGTACTCGTTCGCCGCGACCGGATTGGAGAACGGCAGACCTTCAATCCGCCGGGTCGCTGGAAAGTGGAAGAGCTCGTCGATCAGATCACCCTCGTCATCGAGCAATTGTTTCACCACATTGAGCATCGCATCACGCAGGATCTTCCAAAGCGAGATTCGAATCTGATTTTCGAGAATGATGCGAATTGCCCCTAAGGCAGCCCGCCTCAACGCGTAAGGGTCCTTGCTCCCAGTTGGTTTCTCCTCGATGGCCCAGAAACCGACCACTGTGTCGAGCTTATCCGCGAGCGCGACGGCGACAGAACCCGGCTCAACAGGAATGAGATCCGTCGGTCCCTGCGGCTTGTAGTGATCCTGCAGCGCGTGGGCGATCGTTTCATCCTCGCCCTGAGCCTCCGCGTAGTACTTTCCCATCAATCCCTGCAGCTCGGGAAACTCGCCGACGACTTCAGTCAGCAGATCGGCTTTGGCAAGCCTCGCCGCACGTTTGGCCTTCTCAACATCGGCGCCGACGATCGGCGCGAGTTCCGCTGCCAGCCGCTCGATGCGCTGGACCCGCTCCCATTGCGTGCCGAGCTTTTCGTGGAACACGATCTGCCCGAACTTCGCCAGCCGGTCTTCCAGCCGCGTCTTCAGATCGGTGTCATAGAAGAACTTCGCGTCCGCGAGCCGCGCCCGGATCACGCGCTCGTTGCCGGCAATGATCGCCTTGCCGCCGTCGCTTGCCTCGATGTTGGCGACCAGAATGAACTGGTTGACGAGTTTCGCCGTCTGCGGGTCGCGCAGCACGAAGCACTTCTGGTTGTTGCGAATGGTGGCGCGGATCACTTCGGGCGGGATTTTCAGGAATGCCGGATCGAACGCGCCCAACAGCACCACCGGCCATTCGACGAGACCGGCGACCTCGGCGAGCAGCGCCGCATCCTCGACGAGCTCGAAACCCTGAGCGAATGCGAGGTTCGTGGCGTCGGCGAGGATCATCTGCTCGCGGCGCTCCGGGTCGAGCACGACCTTGGCGCGCTCGAGCTTGGCCGCGTAATCCGCAAAGCGCCGCACCTTGATCGCCCCCGGTGCCATGAAGCGGTGGCCATAGGTGGTGTTGCCGGCCGCGATCCCATCGACCCCAAAGCTCAGGATATCCGGCTCCTCGGTCTCCGGCCCGAAGGTCGCAACGATCGCATGCAACGGCCGCACCCAGGTGAGCGCGCCGGGCTTGGCCGAGGCTTTGCCCCAGCGCATCGCCTTTGGCCATGGAAACGTGCGCACAACGACGGGAAGAATTTCGGCGAGCACCTCGGCCGCCGCACGGCCGGGCTTTTCGATCAGCGCCACATAGAAGTCGCCCTTCTTGTCGCGCTCGACCCTGGCCTCCGAAATCGACGCAAGCCCGGCGCTGCGCAGAAAGCCTTGCACCGCCGCCTCGGGTGCGCCCACCCGCGGTCCTTTTTTTTCCTCGCGCAGATCGGGCTGGCGCGCCGGCACGCCCTGCACGAACAGCGCGAGCCGGCGCGGCGTCGCGAACGCGCGCGCCCCCTCATAGACGAGACCGGCATCGACCAGCCGGTCGGTGATCATTTTCTTCAGATCATCCGCCGCGCGCGCCTGCATGCGCGCGGGGATTTCCTCGGAGAACAGCTCGAACAGAAGATCGGGCACGGCCTAGCCTCTGGCGCGGCGCGATTCCCCTCCCCCTTGTGGGGAGGGGTCAGGGGTGGGGGTCGAAGTGATTGCGCGTTGAATCTCCGTCAGCACGCCGTCGATGTTGCGCAGAACCTCGTTGTTCCAGAACCGCAGCACCCGATAGCCTTTCGATTCGATGAACTTCGAGCGCTCGGCATCGTCGTGCGCGCGCTCATCGTGCTGGCCGCCGTCGACTTCTACAACGAGCTTTGCCTTGTGACTTGCAAAGTCCGCGATGTAGCGACCGAATTGAACCTGGCGGCGGAAATGCGACCCACGCAGTGAGAGCCGATGGCGAATGTGCCACCAGAGTTTTCGCTCGGCGTCGGCTGGTTCGGCACGCAGGCGCTTCGCGTAATTGCGTATTGGCGACGCAGGCTGCGTCCGGTCGAGGCGAGCCCAGATGCGTTCTTCGCCAGAAGGTGCCTTCACCACCGCAGCTTCGTCCTCAACACACCGACCCCCACCCCCGACCCCTCCCCACAAGGGGGAGGGGAGTTGCGCCGTACTCGCGGCAAGGCTTCCAGCACTACAGCCTCTTATGACTTCCATCACAGAGCGGCTTTCGCCCCGAGCGCTTGCAGGTGCAGAAGAATGCCTTTTCGGCGGCCTGCGCCTTCCATTCGATCGGCGTGAAGGCGGAGCCCTTGTGCGAGCCGTCGCAGAACGGCTGCGACTTCGAGCGCCCGCACGCGCACCACCAATAGGATTTGCCCTCCTCCACCTCGATCGGAATCGGCGCACGGCCGCCGATCTCAGGCATCATCTCGCTCATTGCGTACCTCCTCCTTCGGTGTGAAGCCAGGCCTCGCCACAGGCCTTGGCAAGCTCGCGCACGCGCAGAATGTAGCTCTGGCGCTCGGTCACCGAGATCACGCCGCGCGCGTCAAGCAGATTAAAGACGTGGCTCGCCTTGATGCACTGGTCATAGGCGGGCAGCGCCATCAGGTGCAGACGCTTGTTGCCGTTCTGCCAGCCGGCGTCGAGGTAGAGCTTGCAGGCGGCCTCCGCCATCCGGAACTGCTCGAACAGCATGGCGGTATCGGCAAACTCGAAGTTGTGGCGGGAGTATTCCTGCTCGGCCTGCAAAAAAACGTCGCCATAGGTGACCTTGCGGTCCCCGTCGCGACCGTTGAAGTTGAGATCAAACACCCGGTCGACGCCCTGCACATACATGGCGAGGCGCTCGAGCCCGTAGGTGAGCTCGCCCGACACCGGGGCGCATTCGAAGCCGGCGACCTGCTGGAAATAGGTGAACTGGGATACCTCCATGCCGTCGCACCAGCATTCCCAGCCAAGCCCCCAGGCCCCCAGGGTCGGGCTTTCCCAGTCGTCCTCCACAAAGCGAATATCGTGCAGGTCGGGATCGACGCCGATCGTCTGCAGCGATTTGAGGTAAAGCTCCTGCAGGTCAGGCGGCGACGGCTTCAGGATCACCTGAAACTGATAATAGTGCTGAAGCCGATTGGGGTTCTCACCGTAGCGGCCGTCCTTGGGCCGGCGCGACGGCTGCACATAGGCGGCATTCCACGTATTCGGACCGAGCGCGCGCAGCGTGGTGGCCGGATGGAACGTGCCCGCACCGACTTCCATGTCGTAAGGCTGCAGGATCACGCAGCCATAATCCGCCCAGAAGCGCTGCAAGGCCAGGATCAGGCCCTGGAACGAGCGCCGGGGATCCATATGCGCGTCGCGCGCGGAGATGTCGGACATTGCACCAGCCGGTTGGTCGGGGTCGATCGAGCCCGCTAGTGCCCCAATTCCGAAGTTCGTCACACCTTGTGGCACGCATGTTACGAACTTCGGAATCAAAAGGGCACTAGCAAATCTATGATTCTGGTGCGGTTTTTGGATTTGAAGTTCCTACGCGCGTTGGCGGCAACGTGATAGGAACTTCAAATCCACCGCACCAGGCATGTTTGGCGGAAAACGCTTATCGGCGGCCCTTGCGGGGGTCAAGCAGACGCGCCAACGTGGCAGCGATGACGCCATTCTTGCGCCGCCTTGCCACCGCTGCCCTGATCGCATCGCTCCCCACGGGAGGAAGCGCGAACGATCTCGCGTCGCGTCCCATACGGATGATCGTGGCATTCGCGCCCGGCGGCACGACCGATTTCGTTGCTCGCCTGCTGGCCGAGCGCGCAAGCGCCGCGACTGGCCAAAGCATCATTGTCGAGAACAAGCCGGGGGCGAATGGAGCCATCGCGGCTGAAATCGTCGCCAAAGCGGTGCCCGACGGTTCGAGTTTGTTCTTCAGCACGATGGGCGCGCTGGCGGTCAATCCCAGTCTGCGCACGGATCTTCCCTACGATCCGGTGCGGGATTTCGCGCCAATTGCGATGCTCGTGCGCAACACCACGGTGTTGGCGGTCAGTTCCTCGCTGGGGGTTCGGTCGGTCGGAGAGCTGATCGCGCGGGCGAAGGAGCGGCCCGGCGCGATCAGCATGGCAGTCACTGGGATCGGCGCCAACTCGCATCTGGCGCTCGAGCTTTTTCAGTCCGCCGCGAGCGTCAAATTTCAGCTTATCCCCTACCGCGGCGCTGCTCAGGCCATGACCGATCTCCTCGGCGGCCAGGTCGACGGAATTTTTGCCGATGCGCCGGTGCTGCTCGGTCAGATCAGCGCCGGCAAACTCTTTGCGCTCGGTATCATGTCGGCGGCGCGTTCGGATGCTTTGCCGGCGGTGCCGACCATGGCTGAACTCGGCCTACCCGACACGGTCGCCGAGAATTGGCAGGGCGTACTCGCACCGGCGAAGACGCCGCATGCCACGATCGTTCGACTCAACCGGATATTCGTGGCCGCGGTCACCGACCACGACGTCAGGCGCCGTCTGGTCGACAACGGCGTCACGGTGTCGCCGAGTTCGCCCGAGGAGTTTGCCCGCCTGATCGCGAGCGAAACCGCGCGCTGGGGCAAGGTGATCCGCGACAAGGGAATCAAGCCCGAGACGTGAACCACATGCAGGGAGGGACGAGGTGAGTTTTCTCAGATGCTGCGCCTTCGCAATAGCCGCCGGTGCCATGACCTTGGCTGCCGCCGGCGCGCAGGACTTTCCGTCGCGCCCGATCAAGCTGGTGATTGCGTTTCCGGCAGGCGGGCCGACCGATTTCGTTGGGCGCCTGCTCGCCGATAAGCTCAAGGAAGAGCTCGGCCAGAGTGTGATCATTGAGAATAAGGCCGGCGCATCCGGCACGCTCGGTGCCGACTACGTCGCCAAGTCCGAACCCGACGGATACACGCTCTTTCTCACCACGGTCGGCGCGGTCGCGATCACACCCAATATGCGCGCCGATATGCCCTACGACCCGGTCAAGGATTTTGCACCGATCACCCAGGTCGTGCGCAACACCACCGTGCTGGTGGTGCGTTCCGACAGTCCGATCGGTTCGGCCAAGGATCTCGTCGCGCGCGCCAAGGAACAACCGGGAACCATCCCGTTTGCCTCGACCGGATTGGGAACAACGCCGCACCTCGCATTGGAGCTGCTGCAGTCCGCAGCCGGCGTGAAGTTCCTGCACGTTCCCTATCGGGGTGCGGCCCCGGCGCTGACCGATCTGCTGGGCGGCCAGGTGCAGGCCTTCTTTGGCGACGTGCCGGTGCTCCTGCCGCAGATCGAGGCTGGCAAGATCAAGCCGCTGGCGGCGGCCTCCGATCAACGCAATCCGATGCTGCCGCAGGTCGCGACGCTGGCTGAGCTCGGTTACCCGGATACCCAGTCCGACAACTGGTATGGCCTGCTGGCGCCGGCGCGCACCCCGCCTGCGATCGTCATGAAGCTCAACGCAGCTGTCACCAAGGCGCTCGCCGATCCCACCGTCAAAGACAAGCTCGTGCGATCGGGTGCCATTCCGGCACCAACAACACCAGAGCAGTTCGGCGCGCAGCTTCGGGACGAACTCGCGCGCTGGGGACGTATCGTGCGCGAAAAAGGGATCAAGGATTCCTGACGGCGCGCATCACTCCGGGCGATAGACGCCGGTGCGCGGATCACGCCGGAGCGTCGGAAAAGCTTCACGCCTGATCTCGTTGCCCGCCCCGACTTGCTGGGCGGACAGCATATCGTTCACCCGCCGCCATTCCTTGAGCAGCAAACGGGTCACCGCGACGGCGGCGATGGCGACGGCGGTCCATCCGACTACGGGAGGGATCATGTCCCTACTCCCTGGCACTTCAAAAAATCTCACAGCCCGAAACGCGCCCACAGGGCGCGTGCCTCGATGGTCGAGACAATGTCCTCAGCAAGGCCCAGCCGCGGCGCTTCGCCGGGCCCGGCTGCAAGTTCGCCAGCCGCGGCGAAACGACTGAGCCAGCCGCGGCTCGCCGCAATCAGCGGCATCAGTACATCTTCGCCAAAACGCTCACGCAGCACGCTACGCAACTCACCGAGGCGGTCCACGAGGCCAAGCTCGAGCGCGGTGTGACCCGTCCAGTACTCGCCGGAAAACAGCTTCTCCTGTGGACCGGTGAGTTGACCGCCCCGGCTAGTTTTGACCAAACCTATGAAGCATTCGTGAATTTCCTTTTGGATCGCCCGCAAGTGCTCGACATCCGCGGGCTTTTCCGGCTGGAACGGGTCGAGCATCAGCTTGTGCTCACCTGCCGTATAGACGCGGCGTTCAATCCCCAGCCGTTTGATCGCCTCATCAAATCCAAAGGAGGCGCCGACGACGCCGATCGAGCCGACGATCGAGGTGGCATCGGCGACGATTTCCTCGGCCGCACACGCAATCATGTAGCCGCCCGAGGCCGCCACGTCCTCGACAAAGGCGATCACCGGCACCCGCTTCTCCGCCGCAAGCTGGCGAATGCGCAAGTAGATCAGGTGGGACTGGGCCGCGGAGCCGCCGGGCGAGTTGATCATCAGCGCAACGGCCTTCACGCCTCTCTGCTTGAAGGCTTTGTCGAGGGTACGGGCGACGCCGGAGAGCGTCAGGCCAGGTCGCAGCGGCGTCGAAAAGCCGATCACACCGGTTAGACGCACCACTGGGACCACCGCAAGCCCGCGCCGCCAGCGACGAGGCGTGATTGTACGCAGCAGTTGCCACAGGCGGGTGGACAGCTGGTCTTGGGGACCAGCCGGTTGGGCGGTCGCCGGCGAAGTCGTGTTATCGGTCATAAGGTCGCTCGGATCACTCTCACGTTACCAGTTGTTTACTGATTCGTTGTTTGCTCATTGGAACGCTTTTTGCCTCATTCGTGTTGTTTAACGCGATCTGCTCGAGAGGACCACAACCGACATGGAGATGAAACTTTTCATCTTGACCGTTTTGATCGGCGTCATTGCGGCATTTGCGCGCGCCCGGCGGGCAACGGCCCCTTCCTCAAAGACCACTTGACCTCAATAGCGCACTCCACCGGATTGCGCATAGTTTGGGCGCCTGCCGCTTGCGCGGGCATCGCTTGCTTCTGCTTTTCAGTCCCGCACCGACAGCGCCATGCCATCGCGAAGGATCGCCTCGGCAGCGGCGGTGGGCCGGCCCATGTCATTGAGGACGAGCCCCGGTCGTAGAACGAGCGGCCCCTGCCCGCTGTTGACGGCACTGACGACAACTCGAATGGCGGGTGCATTCGGCTGCGGATAGATCGGCAGGATTGCGATCGCCCCAAAGCTCGGCGGCAACGCGGTCAGCACCTCCAGAAGGCCGTCGGCTCGAAAAATCAGCGTCAGCGTACCCTGATGCCGCAACAGGCGCGCGGCGGTCGCAAGCCAAGGGGCGAGTGACCGCCCCATGTGAGCGGCACGCCGTCCGGGGTCGGGCGAGGCCGCGTGCCGCGCCGGATTGTTGAACGGCGGATTGATCAGGACGTGATCGAACGATGCGGGCTTGAGCCCGTCGGCGGCCAACACCGCCTGCGCGGCCGTGACATCGAGGCAATGCACCGTTACGCGGTCTGCCAAGCCATTGCGCCGCGCATTCTCGCCCGCAAGCTCGGTGAGCGCCTGGTCGATCTCGACCAGCGTAAGGGTGAGACCTGCGACTCGGACAGCCAGCGCGAGACCTGCCGCGCCGACACCGGCACCAAATTCGATGACCTGCTCGCCGGTTCGGGCCGTCACCGCAGCGGCGAGCAGGATGGCGTCATGCCCGAACCGGTGTCCGCGGCGCGGCTGGAGCAGCCGTAACCGGCCGCCGAGCGCCGCGTCGTCGCTTAGATCCGCGTCAGTCAGCATCCGGGCGCAGCTCGTGGCCAAGACCCGCATCGGACAGAAGCCCGCGGGCAGCCGCAACGCTTTGCCGATGCACCAAAACCCGCCGTGGCAGCACCCCGAGCGAGCCTTCGAGCACGCTCATGTTCTGGTCGAGGACGACGTGCGGAATCTGCGCCTGGGTCAGAATGCTGTCGATAGTCGAAATGAGCACGGCATTGTTGGTGCGCACGATCTCGCACAGCCGGGTCCCGACATCGGCCTCGCGCCGTGGCCGCATCATGAACCACAACACCAGCCCGGCCACGAGGATCAGGCCGGCCGCGCCCAGGTTCATAGAGCTCATTGCGGAGCCTCCGGCTTTCGGTCACAATCGATGACATTTGCGTGGCCGAAATGTGCGTGCTCTTGCCGGCACAGCATACCGTTTCTATGCTCGTACGTCCTGCCTTGTTGGAGAGACTGCTTGGCTGTTGTCGTCCCGTTCGAGCCGCATGACCGGCGATCCATCGACCGGCTGGTGAAGCTGGTTGCGCACGATATGGAGCGCGTCAACGCGGTCATCCTGTCGCGCACCGGCTCCGACGTGGCGATGATACCCGAGATCGCCAACCACCTCATCGAGTTGGGCGGAAAGCGGCTGCGGCCCATGCTCACGGTCGCCATGGCGCAGCTCGCCGGATACACCGGGGACGGGCATGTCAAGCTCGCGGCTGCGGTCGAGTTCATGCACACTGCTACGCTCCTGCATGACGACGTGGTCGATGAGAGCGATATGCGGCGCGGCAAGCTCGCGGCCCGCATGCTGTGGGGCAACGAGGCGAGCGTGCTGGTCGGCGACTTTCTGCTCGGCCAGGCTTTCAAGATGATGGTGGAGGTCGGGTCGCTGCGCGCGCTTGAAATTCTGTCCGCCGCCGCCGTCGTCATCGCCGAGGGCGAAGTAATGCAGCTCTCTGCCGCCAAGAACACCGCTACGACCGAGGACGAATATCTCACGGTCATCCGCTCGAAGACCGCCGAACTTTTCGCGGCTGCCTGCGAAGTTGGCCCCGTCGTGGCCGGCCGGCCCAAGGCCGAGCAGGCCGCGTGCCGCTCGTTCGGGATGAATTTCGGTATCGCATTCCAGTTGGTCGACGATGCACTCGACTATGGCGGCAAGGCACAGAAACTCGGCAAGAACGTCGGCGACGATTTTCGCGAGGGCAAGATCACCTTACCGGTGGTGCTGGCGTTCCGGCGCGGCTCGGACGAGGAGCGCAAGTTTTGGCGCCGCACCCTGGAGCAGAGCGAGGCCACCGACGCCGATCTCGACCACGCGATCGGGCTGATGATGAAACATCGCGCGCTTGAGGATACGGTGTCGCGCGCCCGTCACTATGGTGCGATCGCGACCGATGCACTCGCGCTGTTTCCCGCCTCCATCATGAAGGAGGCGCTGGAAGACGCGGTCGCGTTCTGCATTTCACGCACGCACTGATTCCGCATTACCTGGGGGGTAGTTGCGACTTATCTGAAACGCTTGCGAGATCGGACCGTTAAGTTTGGGATTGGGTCCTGCGGGTACGGCGTGGGTACGGGCCCTGCCCTGCATGCCGTTCAATTTCGCTTACTAGTCAGCATTGTACCGCAGCGCGTCATCGACCAGACACAGTGGTATGTTTTGAATACGCCGCGTCCCTCAATATTTGCTACTCACTATTCCCGGCCAGCTTACTCACTGGCCGGTTTTTTTTGGTCGCCTCCGACCAAATGGCCGCCGATCATGTGCCTATGGTGTGCCATGCACGCCAGGACAGAACTACGAAATCATTCTAGCGTCAGATTGACCAGGGGCTCCTTCACCAGTCCCGTGCAGCTCGGAAAGTTCCACAATTACGAACACTGACTGAGCGTGAAGAGCGCGAACGCAACAGATACCGGCAATGAGCGATGCAGCGCCAACGACAGCAAACCGAACACCACGCCGATTGCCCGACGCAGCGTATCGGCCAAGGGAATATCTGACAGAAGCGGAAGTTGAGCGGCTAATCGAGGTGGCCCGCAAGCGAGGGCGTTGGTCTCAGATCGATCTTGGGCATGGACGCTTGCATGTGAACCGGGCTGGAGCGCTTCGGTTCGACGCAGGTGAACACCAAAGTGAGATATTGTACCGCACAAAAATGATCCCGTTATGTCGGAACCCTGACACAGTAGGCACGTTGGCCGTGTGATACCCCCAAAAAGGCCTAAGGAGCCCAACATGGCTAATCCGCGCGAGGAAACCGTCACGGCCGAACGAACGCCGCGCAAAATAGCTGAGGAAACGAACCGGGTCAGTCAGCATATGGCGGAGGCCAGCGAACATGCTGCCCGCGCAAGCGCCGAAATGTTGACGGGCAACGCCGAGACCGTCCAACAAATCTGGAAATCAGGAAGCGAACTGGCATCACGGCTGGCGGCGCAGTCGGCGGATCACTTTACCCGCGCATTTGGAATGAGCGGAGACGAGGCGCTGGAAGGCACAGAGCAAGCCTCGCGCAATCTGGCCGCCATCGTGCAGTCGGGCAGCGCTCTTACGCACGGCGCCAGCGCTATCTCGACCGAATTGTTCGAACTCATGCGCAAGCGCATCGAACGCTCCCTCGATCACATGGACAAATTCATGCGCTGCCGAACACCACAGGATTTGGTCGCCGCCCAAAGCGATGTGTTGCGGGATCATCTCGAGGGCGTGATCAAGGGCGCGCACCGAATTGCTGAGATATCGCTGCGAACCACCGATGAAGCATCACGCAAGGTCACGGAGAATGTCGAGCGGGTGCGCCGCGCCGCTTGAATGACGGCCGATCGCACGCCCAACGAGACGCGCGAACAGGCGGCCTTGGCCCCCCACCAAACCCCCAAGGGGCCGAGGCCGTCGCCCTGAACGGTGCCGGTAACTCTCAACTAGCATCGCGACGGTCATTGCGCCGGCCTCTTGGGCTCGCCGCTGCATTACCTGCAACGTAATGGAACCGCGTGTGCGCCTGCGCTATCGTCCCGGCATGAACAAAACGGGCCAATCCGTCGGCACCCTGCTGCGCGAATGGCGCCAGCGTCGGCGCATGAGCCAGCTCGAGCTTGCAGTCGAAGCCGAGGTTTCGTCGCGCCATCTGAGCTTCATCGAGACCGGCCGCTCGCAGCCCAGCCGCGAGATGGTGCTGCACCTCGCCGAGGAGCTCGCCGTCCCCATGCGCGAGCGCAACGTGCTGCTGGTCGCGGCCGGTTATGCGCCGATCTTTGCGCAGCGCTCGCTCGACGATCCGGCGCTGGCGGCGGCGCGCAATGCCATCGATCTGGTGCTCGAAGCGCAGAGGCCGTATCCCGCATTCGCGATCGACCGGCATTGGCTGGTGGCCGCATCGAACGCCGCGCTGCCCGAATTGTACGCCGGCGTGCTTCCCGCGTTGCTGCAGCCACCGATCAACGTGCTTCGGCTGAGCCTGCACCCGCAGGGGCTGGCGCCGCGGATCGCAAATATTCGGGAGTGGCGCGCGCATCTCCTCACCGCTACTCGCCGGCGCATCGATCTCACCGGTGACCAGGCGTTGGCAGATCTCCTACGCGAAGTGAGCGCGTATCCGGTCCCAGCCGGCAAGGCGCCGGTGCAGATCGCGGCCAATGATCAAGCAGTCGTCGTCCCGTTCAAGATCGTCACCTCGGCCGGCCTGCTGTCGTTCTTCAGCACCACCACCGTGTTCGGCACGCCCGTCGACGTCACCTTGTCGGAGCTGGCATTGGAGTTGTTCTTCCCCGCCGACGCGGCAACCGCGGATATCGTACGGCGGCTCGCCGGCGGCACCGCGGTCGAACCGCGACCGGCGATCGCAGCTGCGGAATAGCTCACCTCGCCTCTCGGGTTGACGCACGGGTTTGACCGCCGGGACGTTTCGTCCGTGGCCGCACCCGATGATGCTTCGTTACCCGCGAGGTAATCGACCCAGCTTCGCCAAGCACCCATCATGCATGCTCGATCGGCATCATGGAGGTCCCAACATGAACGACAGTCCGGCTCGCGATATCAATCCGCGGCGCTGGTGGGTGCTGGCGACGCTGATCGCGGCACAATTCATGTACGTCGTCGACACGTTCATCGTGAACGTGGCGATCCCGTCGATCCGCGCCGATCTGCAGGCCAGCACCGCCCAGATCGAGGGCGTGATTGCGATCTATCAGATCGCGTACGCCACCATGGTGATCACTGGCGGGCGACTGGGCGACATGTTCGGTGCCCGGCGTCTGTTTCTGATCGGCCTCATCGGATTCACCATGACATCGCTGGCGTGCGGATTGTCCCCTTCCGCGAGCGGCTTGGTCATTGCCCGGCTCGCGCAGGGCTTCACCGCCGCGCTGATGGTGCCGCAGGTGCTGGCCACCATTCACAGCCTTTTTCCGGATGGCGCGCGCGGCCGCGCATTCGCAATCTTCGGGGTCGCGCTTGGGCTTGGTGGTGCCGTCGGATTCATGCTCGGCGGCTGGTTGGTCACGCTGAACCCCGCCGGGTTTGGATGGCGGACCATCTTCTTCGTCAACGGACCGATCGGCGCCGTTCTGGTGCTGGCCGCGCTGTGGTTGATGCCACGCCAGCCGAGACGGATCGGCGCGCAGCTTGATCGCTTGGGCATCAGCGTCCTGTTCGCCGGGCTTGCCCTGCTGATTGCTCCCCTCCTGTTCGGACACGACCTCGGGTGGCCGCGTTGGCTATTTCCGATTATCGCGACCGGTTGCGCGCTGCTGGCCAGCCTTCCCCGCATCGAGAGAGCGGTCGAACGCCGGGGCGGCGCGCCGCTGATTGAAATCGCGCTGCTCGGCGATCAGGCCTTCGTGCGCGGTCTCGTCGCGACCTTCTGCTTCTTTCTCGCAAACGTGTCGTTCTATTTCGTGATCACGCTGTTCATGCAGACCGGAATGAGCCTGTCGGCGCTCGATACCGGCGTGACCGTCATGCCATTGGCGCTGGCCTTTATGGTGGCGTCGCGACGCGCCGCCAAGTCGCAGCAGAATGGCATCGCGGCGCTGATCAGAGGCTGCGCCGTGCAAGCCTCGGGGCTGGCCGCCCTCGGACTATTGGCCGAGTTCATCGACGCCCCTTCCATGTTCGACCTGATGGTACCGCTCACCCTGTTCGGCTACGGCCAGGGATTGGTGATGGCGCAGCTCTTCAGCACGGTTCTGCGCTCGGTTGCGCCTGCGCACGCGGGCTCGGCGTCGGGCGTGCTCGCCACCACCCAGCAGGTCGCGAACGCGCTCGGCGTTGCTGCGGTCGGCGCGGTCTATTTCGGAATCGAAGCCGCAAACTCCCAGCGGATCGCATTGATCGCCGCGATCATCACGCTCGCGGCGGCGCTGGCGCTATGCTCGGCAACTCTCGAATGGATCAGGCGGACTGGTGCCACCGAAGCTCGTCGCTTCGATCCACCAATCCGTTCTGGCAGCGAGCGCACGCGCGGCGGCGCACGCGCTGCGCCGTGACGGAAAGATTCCAAAGCAGGCGGAGCCCGACCCGGACATGCGTGCCAGCCGGCAGCCCGGCTGCGCGCGCAACGCCGTCAGAACATCGGCGATCACCGGCAACCGCGAAATCGCAGCACCTTCGAGGTCATTACCTTGCTCCCCCAGGCGTTCCAGCAAGACGTGCGCCGTGCCCGCGCTGGTCCATGATGAGGCGGCCGGTGCAACGGTGCGGGTCTGCTGAAACACCGCGAACACATCCTTGGTGGCGAGCGGGATGCCGGGAAACACCAGCACCGCCGGTAACCGCGGCAGATCGAGCGGCTCCGACAAGATATCCCCGAGCCCGCGCATCCAGCGCGGTTTCTGATCGAGGCACACAGATACGTCAGCCCCGGTCGCCAACGCGGCGGCCGCAATCCTCGGGTCGGAGAGAGAGAGTTGATTGGCTGCCGCCAGAAGGCGCAGGGCCGCGGCCGCGTCGGACGAGCCGCCGCCAAAGCCGGCACCTGCAGGGAGCCGTTTGAGCAGGGTGAACCGGCCGAGCCTGATCCCACTGACGCGGTCGCCGAGCGCACGCGCGGCCTTGAGAACGAGATTCTGGTCGGGCGGTCCTGCCGCACTCGCGCGCGGACCGTGCACGACGAGCGCAAGTGGCGCACCAACTTGGAACATCAGGCGGTCGCCGGCGCGCGCAAAGCACACCAGGCTTTCGAGCTCGTGATAGCCGTCGGCGCGGCGGCCGACGATGCGCAGCGTCAGGTTGATCTTGGCAAAGGCCGGTTCGGCAGAGTCAGGTCCGGCGCGAACCTGTCCGACCTCGAGGCTCACCCACCGTCGCCCGGCTTCCTGGCATCGGCGGATGACGTTTCTTCCGCCAAACCCGACTTGAGCTTCTGCTCGATCTTCACCAGCTCTTCCGGTTCCGGCTTGAGGTCGCGCGCATGCGACCACTGGAACTTGGCTTCGAGCGTGCGGCCGACCTTCCAGTAGGCATCGCCCAGGTGATCGTTGATTGTCGGATCGGTCGGCTTGAGCTCGACGGCGCGGTCAAGTTGCTTGGTTGCCTCTTCGTAGTTACCGATCCGGAAATAAGCCCAGCCGAGCGAATTGACGATATAGCCGTCGTCGGGTCGCTGCTCGACCGACTTCTTGATCATGCGCATCCCCTCGTCGAGGTTCAGGCCCTGATCAATCCAGGAGTAACCCAGATAGTTCAAGACGTGGGGCTGGTCGGGATAAAGCTCCAACGCCTTCTTGAGGTCAGCCTCGGCCTTGTCCCACTTTTTGGCGCGCTCGTAGCAAATGCCGCGGAAGTAGAACACGGTCCAGTTGGACCGGTCGGGGGTCGGGATCTGGGCGATCGCCCGGCTGTAGGTGTCAGCGCATTCGGCGTATTGCTTACGCTCGCGCAGAATGCCGCCGAGCGCCAGAATAGCCTCGACATTGTCGGGGCGCGACGCGATCAGACGCTCGAGATGCTTCTTGGCCTCCTCGGTGCGGTCGAGCGAGTCGAGATCGATCGCCACCTGAATATCCGCGAGCCGCTTGATCGGCGAGTTGCTGGGCACCTTGTCGTACACCTCGACCGCAAGCTCGGGCTTCTTCATCGCGTCGTAGAGGTCGGCAAGCGAAAGCAGGGCAAGATGATTGGTTGGGTTGAGGAACAGCGCGAGCTGCAGATAGGCGAGGCCGCGATTGGCAAGGCTGAGTTCGTCCTCGCGCCGCCCAAGCGCGGCGCCAAGGCCATACAACGCTTCGGCGCCGCCAAGCTGCGGACTGTCGACGAGCAACGGCAGCTTGCCGCCCTTGTTGAGCTCGGCCATTGCCGCGATCACGAGTGGATGCTTGGGCAGATTCTTGTCGAACTCCTCCAGCATCTTGATGGCCTGGTCCTTGTTGCCGTTGCGCGACAGCCAGCTGGCGTAGGCCTGGACGATCCGCAGCGCGGTCGGCTCGAGCTTGTAGGCGCGCGCGAAGCGCTTGCCGGCCTCCTTCTTGTTGCCAGCCAAATCGAGAATCAGGCCGGCGTGGAAATCCTTGAAGATCGCGTACCAGTCAGGGCCCGCCAGGCGATCGATCATCGCGACGGCACCATTGGCATCGCCTGCGCCCTGCATCGCCCACGCAGTGAGAAGTGTCGCGGTCAGGTCGGTGATGGGCCCGCGTACCGCTTGAGCGAATTGCTGGCGGGCGGCGGCATATTGCTTGTACTTGAGGGCGCGCACGCCGAGGATGAGACGGGCGTTGCGGTTCCCCTTGTCGACGGTCAACAGGCGGTCGGCGAGCCGGGTGGCCTCATCGATATCGCCTTCGGCGAGCACCGAATAGAAAGCAAGCTCGAGCAGTTCGGGATTCTTGCTGTCGGACCGGAGCGCCGCCCGGTAGTAGGCGGATGCCGCGGCGGCGTCGCGCAAAACATTGGCTTGGCGGCCGGCCAGGTAATTACCTGCGGGTGTCGTGCGCGACAGTTCCTGCGGGGTCGGGACCTGCGCGGCAATTACTGACGGCAGAACGAGAATAGCGGCCGCAAGGCCGAGCGCCCTGGTTGATGGCAACGGATTTATCCCTTTCACGATCGCAAACTCCGCCCCCGCGGAATCTAAAGACCATCCCGGCGGAATCTCTGAGTTCAATGGCAAAGCATGGACTTTTTGCGCCGCACTCGCAAGGATAGTGGCCTGTTTCACTCGCTTACCATGGCGGCATTTTGACGATGCAGGCCTTTTTCAACCGACCGACCCCTTTATTGTTCACATATTCGGATAGTTGGGGCCCCCCCCACCCTCCGGCGCAACCCAGGTGATGTTACCGTCAGGGTCCTTGATATCGCAGGTTTTGCAGTGCACGCAGTTTTGCGCGTTGATCACGAAGCGGACGTCCGGCCCCTCTTCCAACCATTCGTAGACACCGGCCGGACAGTAGCGGGTGGAGGGGCCTGCATAAACGTCGTGTTCAGACCGCTTCTCCAACCCGAGGTCGGCGACCTTGAGATGGACCGGCTGGTCCTCTTCGTGATTGGTGTTGGAGAGGAATACCGAGGAGAGCCGATCGAATGTCAGCTTGCCGTCCGGCTTGGGATAGAGGATCGGGCTGCACTCCGACGCCGGCTTGAGGGTGGCATTATCGGGCTTGCCGTGACGAAGCGTGCCGAAAGGCGAGAAGCCGAACGTGTTCGTCCACATGTCGAGCCCGCCGAGGGCAATCCCGGCGAGCGTACCCAGCCGCGACCACAGCGGCTTGGCGTTACGTACCTTCCAGAGATCGCGCCCGACCTCGGAGACCCGCCAGGTATCCTCATAACTCGCGAGCTCGTCGTTCGACCGGCCCGCGGCCAGCGCGGACGCGACGTGCTCGGCGGCGAGCATTCCCGACAGCACCGCGTTGTGGGTGCCCTTGATGCGCGGCACGTTGACGAAGCCGGCCGCGCAGCCGATCAGCGCCCCGCCCGGAAACGCCAGCCGCGGCACTGACTGCCAGCCTCCCTCGGTGATGGCACGCGCCCCATAAGCGAGCCGTTTGCCGCCGGCAAACGTGTCGCGCACCAGCGGATGGGTCTTGAAGCGCTGAAACTCCTCGAATGGCGCAAGATATGGGTTCTCGTAATTGAGGTGGACTACGAACCCGACCGATACGAGGTTCTCGTCATAGTGATAGAGGAACGAGCCGCCGCCGGTGCGGTTGTCGAGCGGCCAGCCGAACGTGTGCTGGACCAGACCGGGCTTGTGTTTGTTTGGTGCAACCTGCCACAGCTCCTTGAGGCCAAGTCCGAACTTCGGCGGTTCGCGCTCGCGGTCGAGCCCATAGCGGGCGATCAGCAGCTTGCTGAGTTGACCACGCGCCCCCTCCGCGAACAGGGTGTATTTCCCGCGCAGTTCCATGCCGCGGGTGAATGACGCTTTCGGCTTGCCGTCCTTGCCGATCCCCATGTCGCCCGTAGCGATGCCATGCACGTCCCCGTTGGGGCCGAACAGCACCTCGGCGGCAGCGAAGCCCGGATAGATTTCGACCCCCAGCGCCTCGGCCTTGCCGGCCAACCACCGGCAGACGCTTCCGAGCGAGACGATGAAGTTGCCGTGATTGCTCATCAGCGGCGGCAGCAGAAAATTTGGCAGTCGTAGCGCACTTGCCTGCGTCAACATGTAGAAGCGATCGTCGGCGACAGGTGTCTTGATCGGGGAGTCTTCCTTGCGCCAGTCGGGCAGCAGACGGTCGAGCCCGACTGGGTCGATCACCGCACCGGACAGGATGTGGGCGCCGACCTCGGAGCCCTTCTCCACCACCACGACCGAGTGTTCGGGAGCGAGTTGCTTCAGTCGGATCGCGGCCGACAAGCCGGCCGGACCAGCCCCGACGATCACGACGTTCGAACTCCATCGCTTCGCGGGCAGGCAGTTCCGCCATCACATCCTCCGCGTGGGTGCATCAAAAATTGATCGATGCGGCATCTCTGTTTTTCCACGTTTGTTACGAGGCGGCAATCGGCGGATGGCACCGCCGTGCTAAACTGCCAGCATCGAGGCCACATGACCACGGACCGCACCAAAGCCGCCCGCGAATTGCTCGCCTTCTACATGGAGGCGGGAGTTGACGCGCTCGTGGGGGAGGCATCAGTCAATCATTTTGCGCCCGAGGTGGCCCCTCCAGCGACGACAATTTCGGGATCCGCCTTACCGCCGCCCGCATCAAGCCCGCCGCAACGGCGCCCACAGCCGATCGCCGCAAGCATGCCGGCGATGGAGGGGAGCCAAGCTCCCGCGCTTATCCTCGCGCCCGACACCGCCGTGATGGCGGCACGCGACGCCGCTCGAAGTGCCGCCAGCCTCGAGGAGCTGCGCGCCATCATGCAAAGCTTTCAGGGCTGCGCCCTGCGGGTGACGGCGACACAACTCGTGTTCGCCGACGGCAATCCGCAGGCCCGCGTGATGTTCGTCGGCGAAGCGCCCGGCCGCGACGAAGATCTCGCCGGCCTTCCGTTCGTCGGTCGCTCCGGAAAGTTGCTCGACCGCATGCTGGCTGCAATCGGCCTCGACCGCACGACGGCCTACATCGCCAACATCATCCCGTGGCGTCCGCCCGGCAACCGCACGCCGACCCCGCAGGAGAGTCAAATCTGCCTGCCGTTCATCCTGCGGCAGATCGAACTCGCCAACCCGGACGTGCTGGTGTGCTTGGGCGGGCCTTCATCGCAAGCCTTGCTCGGATTTAAGGACGGTATTAGGCGAACCCGCGGGCGCTGGCTGAGCTTCAACACAGGCTCGCGCGACATCCGCGCGATCGCGACGTTTCATCCCGCCTACCTGCTGCGCTCACCGCTGGAAAAACGCCACGCCTGGCGCGATTTCCTCGCGGTGAAACAGGCATTGGCGGGCTAAAGTGATTCGAATCGACCCTCAGCTGTTGTAGGATGGTCGGCGACCGTTGCCACGCGAGTAACGCGCCATGCAACTCGACCCGGAATTGCTCGCCCGCCTGCAATTCGCGTTTACCGTCACATTTCACATCGTTTTTCCGAGCTTCACGATAGGCACCGCCGCATTCATCGCAACCCTGCTGGTGCGTTGGATCGCCACCGGCCAGGACCATCTGCACCGGCTTGCACGCTTCTGGACCAAGATCTTCGCGGTGTCGTTTGCCATGGGCGTCGTATCCGGCTTGGTGCTTTCATACCAGTTCGGGACCAACTGGAGCCGCTTCTCGGTGGTCGTCGGCAACGTCATCGGTCCGATGATCGGCTACGAAGTGCTGATGGCGTTTTTCCTTGAGGCGACATTCCTCGGGGTCATGTTGTTCGGCTGGCAGCGTGTGCCGCCCTGGCTGCACGTCATGGCGGCGATCTGCGTTGCAGTCGGCACCGCGCTGTCGGCGTTCTGGATCCTCTCGGCCAATTCCTGGATGCAGACGCCGGCCGGTCATGAGGTGCGCGAGGGAGTTGCCTATCCGCTCGACTGGCTGACGGTGATCTTCAACCCGAGCTTCTTCTACCGGCTTCCACACATGCTGACCGCGGCGTATCTCACGACATCGCTGGTCGTGCTCTCGGTCGGTGCCCGCTACATCCTCCGGGGACGCTACGAGGCCGAAGCGCGCACCATGCTGCACATGGGCATCGGAATGCTGGCGATTCTCGGCCCGTTGCAGATCCTCATCGGCGACCAGCACGGGCTCAATACGCTCAAGTACCAGCCCGCCAAGATCGCGGCCATCGAGGCGCATTGGGACGGTTCCAAACCCGGCGAGCTTGTTCTGTTTGCCTGGCCCGACGCCAAGACCGAGACCAATCTGTTCGAGATCGCGATTCCGCACGCCGGGTCGCTCATCCTCACCCACAGTTTCGACGGCCTTTATCCAGGGCTCAAAGACTTTCCGCGCGCGGACCGGCCGCCCTTGGTTCCGCCGTTCTTTGCGTTCCGCGTCATGGTCGGGATCGGCGTCCTCATGGCAGCGGCCGGCCTGTTGGGAGCCTGGCTGTGGTGGCGCGGCAGGTTGCTGCAGACCCGCTGGTACCTGGTCGTGATGGCGAACGCCTGGTGGCTTGGCTTTGTCGCGGTGATCTGCGGCTGGATCGTCACCGAGACCGGGCGCCAGCCCTGGGTCGCTTACGGAATTTTGCGAACGGCGGACGCGCTGTCGCCGGTTTCTGCCGCGAGCGTCGCAACCACGCTGGTTCTGTTTGTCGTGGTCTATGCGGTCGTGTTCGCCATGGGCATCTACTATATCAATCGCCTGATCGCGAAGGGGCCCGAGGGTCGCGCCGTCGAGCCGCCCGAACTGGGAACACCCGCGCGACCATTGTCCGCCAATCTCGAAGCAGGAGCCGAAATTCTGTCGGGACGATCGCCCGGCTGATGAGGCGCGCAGGTTTGTGTGGTCCGCGTTAGCTGCGCTCGCGCTTCGGAGTTGCAAGGAGACCTGCCATGGAATGGTACCTTCCGGTCATCTGGGCAGCGCTGATCGGCACCGCAGTGGCGATGTACGTCATCCTCGATGGTTTCGATCTCGGCGTCGGGATTTTGTTTCCCTATGCGCGCAGCGAGACCGAGCGCGATCAGATGATGAACTCGGTTGCGCCGTTCTGGGACGGCAACGAAACTTGGCTGGTGCTTGGCGGCGGTGGCTTGCTGGTGGCGTTTCCGGGGGCCTACGCGGTCATCATGCCGGCGTTCTACCTGCCGGTGATCGTGATGCTGCTCGCGCTGGTGCTGCGCGGGGTCGCGTTCGAATTCCGCTGGGTGGCGGCGACCAGCAAGCTCTATTGGAACGCTGCATTCGCGTTCGGTTCGACCTTGGCTGCGCTCTGTCAGGGGGTGATCCTGGGCGGTCTGATTGAGGGCGTAAAAGTCAAGAACGGCGCGTTTGCCGGCGGTTCGTTCGACTGGGCAACGCCGTTTTCGCTTCTGTGCGCGCTTGCCGTCGCGTCCGGCTATGCGCTGCTTGGCGCGACTTGGCTGATCATGAAAACGGATGGCGAGGTCGCAGCGCGCGCGCGCGCGCAAGCGCGCGGATTGTTACTGGCCGTGCTTGCGTTCATGGCGGTGGTGAGCCTGTGGACACCGTTCGCCTTCGAGCGTGTTGCGACGCGCTGGTTCTCCGTACCGAACATTCTTTTCCTGTGGCCGGTGCCGGTCGTCACGGCACTCATCGCCTACCTCGACTGGCGCTGGATCGCCGAACGTGAAGTGCTACCGTTCCTCGCTTCGATCGCGCTTTATCTGCTCGGCTACCTCGGCCTCGTGATCTCGGTGTTCCCTTATCTGGTGCCGCCGACGCTGACGATCTGGCAGACCGCTGCAGTGCCCGCGAGCCAGGTGTTCATGTTGCTGGGAACCGTCGCGCTGCTGCCGCTGATCCTCTGCTACACGGGCTTTGTATACTGGCTGTTCCGCGGCAAGGTGCGCGAGGGCGAGGGATACCATTGACGGGAATTCAGGGACCAGTAATCAATGATTAGATGAATGATCAAATCGACTGATTACTGATTACTGATGACTGGCCTCTGGATCCCCCATCCTACCCGCAGCGCCGGCCTGCCGCCGAGGGTGAACCGGTCGAACGCGCGGGGAACGTCCGGGGTGAGATCGGGAAACCGGGCCTTGATTTCGGGTGGCGGCGCGCCGGCGGTGTCGGTCGCGCCCCACACCACGACCGCGCCCCTGCGCTGCATATCCTGCGCATTGACCCATGGCGATCGTTCCGGTGTCGCATCGAGATAGAGGCTGGCGCGCGGCCGTGACGTGAGCGCCACCAGCGCTGCGAGCCGCGGCTCTCCGGCGGCGATTTCCAGCGGTCTGCCGGTGCGGCGCTGGAAGGCGTCCGAGAAATAGCGACCGATCGCGTTAGCCGGCTCGGTCACGGCGAATATCCTGCCGGTGATCGGCGGCACCAACAGGACGACAAGAACCGTGATGACAGGCGGCGCCACCAGCATCGCGCCCCAGATGATGGCCAGCATGTGCTGGCGATTGAGACTGATCACGTCGCCCGCGGCGACCACCACCGCAAGCGCGGATAGAACGACGAACGGCGCGAGCCATCCGACCGAGCCCGGCGCGCCGACAAGGATCGCAACAACCATCGCCAGCGCGAGCGGCGCGATCGCAAACGTGTAGATGAACTGCTTCGCAAATGGATGGACCTGGGTACGCGCAAATACCGGCATACGCTGGGATGCGGTGCGACCCCAACCAGCCGCGAGCGCGACCAGAATTATAAGCCCGCCATGCACGAGAACGATGGCGATCGGCACGCCAATTCGATCGCCGAACTGCCAGGCAGAGAGCGCCTCGCCCCAGCCAAAGAGCTGCGGTGTGAGTATCTGGCCTTGTCCGTCGAGCCAGATCAGGTGCGGGAACGTCAGGACGACGATCCCGATGCCGGCAAGCCACGGGTCGATGGTGCCGAGCAGAGCACGCCCGCGCTCGGTGATCAGCATGAACAGAACCAGCGTGACGAACAGAATGAGACCCCAATAGCTGGTAAGCAGCAGTAACCCGGTTTCAATCGCGACCGCCAACCAGAACAGGCGTTTCGTCTGCGCGGCTGCACGCCAGAAGTGCAGCATGATCAACGCGGTGAGCGCCATCGCCAAAATCAGCGGTCCGAATTCCGGCGTCGGCAGGTTGAAGGCCGCGATGCCGACCATCAACATCACGGCGATCCCGGCGTGAGCGATGCCGACGGTCGCGCGGCCGAGTTCGAAGATCGCCCAGTAGGTCGTAACAACACAGGCCTGCGACAGCAGATAAACGCCCGGCATCCCGGCCACAGCGTAGGCGATGTTGGCCAGCCAGAATGCCAGCGGCGGGCCCAAATAGCTGCCGAGCTGAAACTCGTGGCCGATCGCCAGCACCAGCGGCAAGTCGCCGGGCGGGGCGCCATAGAACAGCGAGGGCACGATCCACCAGAGCACGCCCTGCGTGAGCGCGATCAGCCAGACGAGGGCGCGCGTATGCGCACGCAGCAGTTCGAAGATGATGGAAACCTGCAGCATCAGCTTCGATTGCACCGTGGCCCGGGATCAGCCACATCGCACCGACGCGCCGTCACAACAGCGCGTCCGTGCCGGTCTCGGCGGTGAGCCCGAGTGCTTCGGCGACCGGGGAAAACGAACGACGATGATGGATGGTGGGACCGAGCTTCGACAGGGCAGCGAAGTGCTCCGGGACGCTGTAGCCCATGTGGCGCTCGAACCCGTATCCCGGGTGGGCGGCGCCAAGACAGGTCATCAGCCGGTCGCGCACCACCTTGGCGACGATCGAGGCCGCCGCGATGGAAGACACCAGGGCATCGCCGGAGATCACCGCCTCGCAATCACAGCCAGCGTCGATGCGGTCGCGCCCGTCGACGAACACCAGCTTTGGCCGCACCGGGAGCGCTGCGACTGCGCGTGCAAGCGCCCACAGCGATGCGCGCAGGATATTGTCACGATCAATCCGCGCCGGAGATGCGACGGCGATTGCAAACTGCGCGCTGGCGGTAATTTTCTGGTAGAGCACCTCCCGCTCGGCCGGCGCGAGCTTCTTGGAATCATTGAGCCCGCGCGGGATCTTTTGCGGGTCGAGAATGACGGCGGCGGCGACGACCGGCCCGGCGAGCGGGCCGCGCCCGGCTTCGTCGCATCCGGCAACCGGCCATTGGCCGCGCTTGATGGCGGCGCGTTCGCGCCGAAATGTCGGGCGAACATCGGGTTCGGCAAGCGGCAGACGCGGGGAGCGAGCAGCGGCACGACTCATGGCACGATCGTGGCGAGCGCGCCGCGATTGCGCAAGCGGTCTTATCCCTCCCCGGAAGCGCGCGAGCTTCCCAGTTATCCCTTGTTCGCTCGCGACGCTTCGGAACCTCGGCCGCTTTCGCGGCCATCCTCCCCGTTCCGGAGAGGGATAGGGGAGCCTTCAAGCTTCATTAAAATAAGCTTAGTTGATCGGCTTCCCCACGCCGGTGGGGAGGCTGGAAATGCTCGGTCGTGAGCTTCGCTTTCTTGACGTTCAGTTGGAGCCGCGCGCACGCCTGCTCGAACCGACGACCGATCATCCAGGCATAAGGCCCGGAGCCGGTCATGCGCTTGCCCCACTGGGAGTCGTAGTCCTTGCCGCCGCGCATCTGGCGGATCAGCGCAAACACGTGGCGATAGCGATCGGGGAAATTCGCCATCAGCCATTCCTTGAACAAGTCCCGTACTTCCAGCGGCAGGCGCAACAGCACGTAGCCTGCCCCCGTAACGCCCGCCGCCGCGGCCGCATCGAGTATGCGCTCGATCTCCGCATCGTTGATCGCCGGAACGACCGGAGCAACCATCACCGACGCCGGGATGCCGGCCGCTGACAACTGGCGTAGCGCATCGAGCCGGCGCGTGGGTGTCGGTGCGCGCGGCTCCATCACGCGGGCGAGGTTGGGATCGAGTGTGGTCACCGAGACCGCAACCTTGACCAGATTGCGTTGCGCCATGCGCGTCAGAATATCGAGATCTCGCACCACCAGGTTCGATTTGGTCACGATGCCGACCGGATGCCCGGCGCGCTCGAGCACCTCAAGGATGCGCCGCATGATGAGGTGGCGCCGCTCGATCGGCTGATACGGATCGGTGTTGGTGCCGATCGCGATAGTGCGAGGCGTGTAGCGCGCCGCCGAGAGCTCGCGCTCGAGCAACTCGGGCGCATCCGGCTTCATGAAAAGCTTTGATTCGAAGTCCAGGCCCGGCGACAGGCCAAGATAGGCGTGGGTCGGGCGCGCGAAGCAGTAGATGCAGCCGTGCTCGCAACCGCGATAGGGATTGATCGAACGGTCAAACGAGATATCCGGCGAGTTGTTGCGGGTGATGACCTTGCGGGCCGCATCGATGCCGACACTGGTTTCGAAGACCGGGAGCTCTTCCAGGGTTTGCCAGCCGTCGTCGAAAGCGACTCGTCCCTCCGCCTCATAACGTCCAGACGCGTTCGACTGCGCGCCCCTACCATGGCGACGTTCGCTTGCGATATGGGTCCCGACGTTTTCCCCGGCGGGAACCGCAGGCGGTTCCGGCGGGCGTCGGACCGCGGACGATGAGCGCATGCCAGAGAACTTAACCAGCCTTTGCGAACAAAACAAGAACAATCGCGACGGCAAATTGGTGTTTCGATCGGGGCGATTTGGCTTGCAGCCGGACTGTGCACCGCAGCATGATCGATCAGAGGGATGCCGAAATGCTCAGCGTCATCATCGCGACGCTCGATTGCGAGCGTGCTCTGGTCCCAACACTCGCAACGCTTGTTCCGGGGGCCGCCGCCGGAACGGTGCGCGATGTGATTATTGCGGACGGAGGTTCGAAGGACGCAACCCTCGAAGTGGCCGACATCGCCGGCTGCGAGATCATGGCGTCCCAATCTCCATTGGCGGCCCGGCTGCGACAAGCGACCGCCAAGGCCCGCGCCTCTTGGGTCATGTTTCTGCGGCCTGGGATTGTCCTCGACGCGAGTTGGGTCGATGAAGTTGCAGGGTTCGTTCAACGGGCCGAATTGCGCGGCACGATCGACGCCCCGGCCGCGATGTTCAGACGCGGCTCCGCGCATGGGTCCGGTCGGCCTCTTCTGATCGAGGCGGTGTCATTGCTGCGGCTGGCGCTGGGCGGAAAACCTGCCCCGGAACAAGGCCTTATCATTCCAAAAATCCTATACGATCGAATTGGGCGCCATCGCGACGTGACCGATCCGGAAATCGATCTTATCGCGCGCCTTGGCCGGCGAAGGATCGCACTTCTTCGCAGCGGTGCATCGGCCACGGGTAATCATTGATCAAGTCAAACAATTAATTGACTTTGTCAAATAAATGCGCTCGAATGAATGCCGTTGCTCGCGTCTAATACGTCCGACGGTTGGCCCATGTCTGATCCCAGGCTAGTCGAACGCGTTGCCGCAATCAGGCGCTTCAATCGCTTCTACACCCAGCGCATCGGGCTGCTGCAGGAAGGCGTCTACAAGAGCCAGTTTTCGCTCACCCAGGCGCGCGTACTCTACGAGATCATCCATCGCGACAAGTCGACCGCTGCCGAGATTGCCAAGGACCTTGGCCTCGACCCGGGCTATCTGAGCCGCATCCTGCGCGGCTTTGAGGTGCGCGGCTATATCGTGCGACAAACATCAGACCGCGACGGCCGCCAGAGTCTCCTCTCAGCGACGCCGCGGGGATGCGACAGCTTTGCGCCGATCGAGGCACAGACCAACGACGACGTCGCCGCACTGCTGCGCGATCGCACGGACGGCGCGCAGACGCGCCTGTGCGAAGCCATGCACACGATCGAAAACGTGCTCGGGCCTGAGCCGCGGATTCCCTTCATCCTGCGTGCGCCACAGCCGGGCGACATGGGCTGGATCGTCAGCAGTCACGGCATTGTCTACAGCCGGGAGTACGGTTGGAACGACCAGATCGAAGCCCTCACCGCCGAGATCGTCGCCGCATTCTTCCGCAAACACGATACGCGCCGTGAGCGCTGCTGGATCGCCGAGCGCGCCGGACGCAATGTCGGTTGCGTACTGCTCGTCGCCGACAGCGACACGGTCGCGCGGTTGCGCCTGCTGCTGGTCGAGCCGGAGGTACGCGGGCTCGGTGTCGGCGCCCGCCTGGTCGACGAATGCATCCGGTTGGCGCGGCAGGCCGGTTACCACAAGATCACCTTATGGACTCACAGCATCCTGATCGCGGCGCGCGCCATTTACGAGCACGCGGGATTTAGGCTCGTGGGCACCTTCACGCACGCCGATTTTGGGCCGGAGCTCGTGGGCGAAAACTGGGATCTGGAGCTGTAGTGCTCCGCAGGTCGTAGCCCGTGTGGAGCGTCAGTTGGGGCGGGAGCTGTCGTTTCCGGATTTCGCTTCGCGTCATCCGGCTACACGGTTGCGCCCTGCGCCTTGGGCCTCCGTAAGTGCTCGTCGAGCCGGGGCATGATTTCCACGAAGTTGCACGGCCGGTAGCGGTAGTCGAGCTGGTGCACGAGGATCCCGTCCCAGGCATCGCGACAGGCGCCGGGTGAACCCGGCAGGCAGAAGATATAGGTCGCGCCGGCGACGCCCGCGGTTGCCCGCGTCTGGATGGCCGAAGTGCCGATCTTGGCATGGCTCACCATCAGGAACAGCGTCGCAAAACCATCCATGCGCTTCTCGAACAAAGGTTCGAGCGCCTCCGGGGTCACATCGCGGCCGGTGAAACCGGTGCCGCCCGTGCTGATCACAACGTCGATCGACGGATCGGCGATCCAGGCTTTCACCTGGGCGCTGATCTTGTCGGTGTCGTCGGTCACGATCGCGCGCGCCGCGATGCCGTGTCCCGCCGCCTCGATGCGCTCGACCAGCGCTGCGCCTGATTTATCCTCTGCCAGCGAGCGAGTGTCGGACACCGTCAGCACCGCGATCCTGAGCGGGACGAACTGGCGCGTCTGGTCGATGCCGGGCATTGATGTCCTTTGCGAGAAACCCACAAACGTTATGACGAAATATTGCGCAAGGCTAGGCAAACGGGCGAAATCCGGCACCGCTTGCGCCGTCAGGCAGTGTGAACTAGCTTCAGCGGCGGGGAAAACCGCAGGCTCCCCAGTAGACGGCCTTACCGTCCAAGCTCTGCGCAACACTCGTTGTTCGTGGAGTGTGCGCATGGACGTATATCCCTCACCAACGCGCTCGGCTTGTCTATCTGTCGGCGACCTCCTCGCCGGCGTCCGCATAGATCCTGCTGGCCTACCTCGGCCTGGCCAGACCGGATAGACGTTATGACACAGACAACATCATCCAGCGCGCGCACCCGCATACGAGAGCTTTTATTCTATTTCCTGCGCTTGGGCCTCATCGGCTTTGGCGGGCCGGTCGCGCTGGTCGGGCAGATGGAGCGCGAGCTCGTAAGCGAGCGAGCGTGGCTGACCAAGGAAGAGATGCGCGAAGCGATTGCGATCTGCCAATCGCTTCCGGGCCCGCTCGCGATCCAGGTCGGGATCTATATCGCTTATCTGCGCGCCGGTTTTTGGGGGGCTTGCGTCGGCGGCTGGGCGTTCATTTTCCCGAATTTCGTCATCGTCGCCATGCTGGGCGCGCTCTACGTCCGTTTGGGCGACCTCAAGCCGGTGACAGCGATCTTTTATGGGGTGAGCCCGGCGGTGATCGCTCTCATTCTCCATTCCTGCTACCGGCTCGCCAAGCTCGGCATGGAGGATTGGCTGCAATGGGCCATTGCCGGCGTTTGTTTGATAGTGACCGTCGTGTTGCAGGCCGAAATTGCGCTGCTGTTCATTGGCGCCGGTATCGTCGGCATTGCGTACTACGGCAACCTGTTCCGCCGGCCACCTTCCGCCGCCTTGCAGATCGCGACCGTCCCGGCATTGGCACAGGTCGCCCCGGCATCTTCGGGCGCGACGCTGCTCAAGCTTTTTCTGTTTTTCCTCAAAGCCGGCTCGCTCACATTCGGCAGCGGATTGGTGATCGTGCCGTTTCTCGAGCAGGGGCTGGTGGAGCAGTACAACTGGCTCGACCAACGCCAATTTCTGATCGCCGTTGCGATCGGAATGATCAGCCCCGGACCGGTCGTCATCACCGCGACGTTTGTCGGCTACTTGGTCGCCGGCTTCTGGGGCTCGCTCGTCTCCACCATCGGCATTTTCCTGCCGTCATTCATTCTTGTGCTGGTGGCTGCGCCGTTGCTTGCGAGGAACCGCGGCAACCCCAACGTCCAGGGCTTCGTGAAAGGCGCCTACGGAGCGGCGATCGGCACGATCGTGGGCGCCTGCATCCTGCTCGGCCGCATCGCCATCGGCGATTGGCTCACCGCACTGGTTGGCATCGCGTCGCTGGCGGTGCTGTTCCGATGGAAAGTGAGCAACCCGCTGCTGATCGCCGCGACGGCGTTGATCGGGCTTATCGCCTTTCCGCTGCTGCAACCCGGGTGGGTGATGTTGAAATGACGCGTCGTCATGAAGTCGTAAACGCCCCGCCAACTCGGCGCTCCTCCGGCGGCTTAGTATGACGGAACATGGCGAGCAAGGACAGATCGTAGACGATCTTGAGCACACCGCACATGATGAGCGGAAGCCCAGCAAAGGCCGTTCCCAGCAGCGCTCCCGCAAGCATTGGGCTCATCGACGAGGCGAGGCCGCGTGGCACCGCGGTCACGCTCGCCGCGGCCGGCCGCTCGGCCGGCGTGACGACCGCCATCACGTAGGAGGTGCGAGTCGGAACATCCATCTGCGAGAGCGCAGAGCGCACCAGCAGCAGGCCCAGAACGATTGCAAGATTTGGCGACAACGCCGCGATGATCAGGCAGACGCTGGACGGGATGTGCGTGAACACCATCGTATTGATGAGACCAAACCGGCGCGCAAGCCTGGCCGCCACCGGATACGAGAAGGCGGTGAGCACATTCGACCAGAAAAAGAACAGCGCCGTTGTCGCAAGCGACAAATCGAAGCGCTCGAACAGCCACAGCGCGATGAGCGATGGAACCGCGAAACCGCCCGCGAACGAATCCAGGCTGAACAGCGCCGCAAGTTTGTAGACGATCCTGCGCGAGGGCCCGAGCGGCGCCGGCGGTGTTGCCGATTGGCGCGTCTTGGCATGCGGCAAATAGCGGTAGAACGCGATGCAGGCTAGGCCGAGCACGCCATAGAGATAGAACATCAGCTTGAGCCCGAGGGGCCGATCGATGCCGGCTGCAACCAGCATGTCGGGGGCTGCAGCCGCGAGCGCGCCCGCGGCCGTGGCCAACGCACCGATCAGGCTGTAATGAGCGAACGTGCGCGTGCGATCGTGATCGGCCACGTCGCGCGCCAGCATGGTCTGCTCGAGCGGCACCAGCATGCCGATGTCGCCTGTCGAGGGGTTCACGGTGCCGACGAACATCACCACCAGCAGCGGCACGATGTGCGCCATGTTGGGCAACAGCAGGCCGGTCGCCGCCATGATCAGCGCGCCAATCAGAAGAAGGCTGCGCAGATCGCGCGAGGCTGCAAGCAAGCCTACAGCGAGCGTGAGGGCGGCTGATCCCAGTAGAGCGACCGCTGCGATGATCCCGATTTGCGCCGGACCAAAGCCGATCTCCGCGAGATATGCCGGCAGGATGATCACTGCGAATCCATCGCCAAAGCCGCGCGCCGCGCGCGCGGCATAAAGCAGCCTTACCTCCGATCGACCTCCAGACCTTCCGCATGCGCGGCACACTCCTTATGGATCACTCGGCCGGCGTGACGGTGAAATCAGTGAAGTACATGCGGCTGTCGGCTTTCGACCACAGGCCGATCCGGCCTGACACCGGTTCCGGCAGCTGATGCTCGAGATAGAGCTTGCCGTCGAGATAACCTTCGACCTTGGTCCCCGCAATGCGAACCTTGAGCTCGTGCCATTGGCCGCTCGGTGTCGGCGTGTTTCTTATCCATTTCACCGACGAGCGCCGGCCTTTCTCGAACTTCCAAAGCACCAGATTGTCTTCCAGACAATTGGCGCGAACCGTCAGATAGTCGCCGTTCGGTTTGAGGTTGAACAGGATGCCGGCGCCCTGGTCGATGCGGCCCGACAGGCCTTCGAAGCGCACGGTGATCTCGCCATTGCGGAAACCCGAAAAATCCTTGGCGACCGCGTAGGGATAGTAGGCATAGGCCTGCACCCGATCGAGGAACTCCGCATAACGATCGCCATAAAGCGCGCGCGCCTTGTCGGCAATGCCGGCCGATGATTGCCCTTCTTTCCATTGCCGCCCATCGACGGTCAGCACGTTCTTGCCGCCGTCCTTTTCGATCCGCCAGATGCCGACGACAGGTATGAGAGCCGTCGGTTCGGCGCCGGCGCTCTCGCTGGAAAGGTCGACGGTCGTGGACGGCCCGGCCGCAAGCGTCAAGGTCGGTGGCGCGAGACCGAGCGTGAGGGCGGCGATCACTGTCGTGAGCCTAGTTTTGGTCATGAGTCGTCTCCTTGATGAATACGCGCGCGTATCGCGGCGGCCGCCGGCTGACCCACCATGCGAGCGCGATCAGCAGCGGCAGCGCGCCGAAGAACAGAGGCAAGCTGAGCCAGGCGTCGGCCACCAGCGGGTAGCCGGGATAACCCCCGCCAGGATCGGGGCGTGGTGCCGGCACCTGGGCAAGGCCATAGAGCAGCGGCAGAATTTCGCGCGGGCTGGTCGAACGGGTCACGTCGGTGTGGCGACCATAGGCGAGTTCGATTTGGCCGTAGGTCGCGTCGCCAGTGCCGGTTGCGACGGGCTGTCCGGCGCCGGCCAGGCGAATCGCAACGTCAGGCATCGCACGTCCGAGCTTTGCCAACACGTTGCGCTGCAGATCCGCGAAGCGCGGGTCCTCGGGTGCCAGATGGACCGTGATCCGCAGCGGCTCGGACAAGGTCATGAGCACACGCTCGTCTGCGGCAGGAAACGAGTTGCGCCGATCCTCGGTCACGTCGCGCGAAAACCCGGTCTGCGCGACCAGCACCAGCACAATTACAGCTGCGAGAATGCACGCGATCGATCGTACGGCCTTGGTCCGGACACCGGCGCCCGGCGGCAGCCACAAGCTGGCCAAGGCGGCAAAACTGCCGATCACGGTGACGATCCCCAAAGCGAGGCCGAGCGAAAACACGCCTTGCTCGAAGCTGCGCAAGGTCTGGGTCAGCGAGAGACGCGCGATCCAGTCGAGGATGCCCGGGCGACCCGCGATCGTGAAGTCGAGCACCCAGGAGCCGATCGTGAAGCCGAGCGCGACGATCGCCGCGGTCGCACTCCCATCCGTCAGTGCTGCCGCAAACAGCGCGATGGTCCCGACCAGGAGCCCGTAAAACAGATGGCCGAACACGAGGTTCAACGTCTCCGCAAGCGCGAGGTGGCCACCCAACGAGAGCCATGCAGCGAGCGTCGCGAACGATGGAATGTTGACCAGTACCCACGCGACCAATACGGCCACGAGCTTGGCTCCAATGAGCGTTGCCGGCCGATAGGGCAGCTGCATCAAGAGTAGCAGCGCGCCCGTTTCCTTCTCCTGGCCGAGCACACGGATCGCGACAAATGGAAACAGCAAAGTGACGGCGACATAGGAGGCGCCGAATGAAGGCACCAACACACCGTCGAACGGCGACAGGCTCGCGGCCAGCACCGGCGACTGCAGGCCCGCAGTACTCGCTTCGCTATAGAGCGACACCGCCTGGAAGAAGCTGTATCCGACCAGCGGGCACATCAACAACAACATCACCCACAAGGCGCGGCCGGCGACAATCTCGCGCAGCTCCTTGATGACGAGCGGGCGCAGCGGAGCCGCGCGCGTGGTGATGGCCTCAGGTAAGCGCAAGGAAGAGATCCTCCAGGCTCGCGGCCGGCAGCCTCATACGCACGCGCAGCTCGCCGAGCGTACCGAGCGCAAGCACCCGCCCCTCTCCCAGGAACAGGAACCGGTCGCACACGCGCTCAGCATCGGTGAGCTGATGGATGGCGAGAACGAGCGTGCGCCCGTTCGCCGCAAGCGCACGCAGCAACGCCATGACGTCGCGGGTTTGCCGGAGATCGAAACCGTCGAACGGCTCGTCCATCAACAAAAGCGGCTGCGGCGCGAGCAGGCCAAGCGCCAGCACCAATCGGCGCGCATAGCCCTTCGACAAGGCGTACACGGGCTTTTGCAGCACCGGCTCAAGACCGAGACGCTGAACCGTATCCGCCATCTGGGCCGCCGAGCGGCGATAGACGCCGGCGAAGAACGACAACACCTGCACCGCGAACTGGTCGCGGTACGGTCGCAC
Source organism: uncultured Alphaproteobacteria bacterium (assembly GCA_963833605.1). Classification (GTDB taxonomy): domain Bacteria; phylum Pseudomonadota; class Alphaproteobacteria; order Rhizobiales; family Xanthobacteraceae; genus JAFAXD01. Next base: position 222,797 of record CAWHYZ010000012.1, on the reverse strand, counting down.
GCCGTCCGGCAGGTAGAAGATGGCATTGCGCCGCTGCGCGTGCACGAGCGCCTGACCTTGCCACAGCACGCGCCCGCTATCCGCTGGCAGCAGCCCGGCGATTGCTTCCAGCAGCGTCGTCTTGCCGGCGCCGTTCGGCCCGATGATACCCAGCACTTCGCCGACGTGGACGGAGAACGCGACGTCGGCAAGCGCAATCTGCTCGCCGTAGCGCTTGCGCAGCGCCGCAATCTCCAGAAGTCTCGGATCGGATGATCCTCCGTCCATGCGCAATCACCTCGACACATCGAGCGTTGCGCAGAGCTTGGACGGTTTGCCGTCTAACGGGGAGCCTGCATGTCCCCGGTACGCTCAATTAAGCACTTCGGGCTACCGGCGGCAAGGTGACCGCCGCGCCGGGAGGGACAAAGCCTACCGCTTCACCAACACCAACAGCGGTTTATCCTTTGCGCTGCGGCTGAATACCACGAGCCCTTTTGCGGCCACGCTTGTGCTCGTGTTCCGCACGAGATGGGGACGTTGGCCGGAATGATGCCGCCTTCGCCTGCGTTGATAACCTTTGCTCCTTGTCCGTCGACCTCGAGCGTCAGGCTACCATCTGTTACGAACAGGAGTTCCTGTGCGCCCGGATGCATGTGCCACGGCGAGGCGCTGCCGGGCCCGAAGTCGGCGATGTTGACGACGGTTTCCTGGACCAATTGCCCCTGCCCTTCCAGATCCTTGCGCACGATTTGGACGAGCTTTGGCGCGACTGGCTGCGCTTGCGCAACTTGCGACATCGCGGGGAGCATCAAAGCGAGCCCGGGAAGATACAGAAATTCGCGACGGATCATTTGGGGTTCCTCAGGCCGGTACGCGAGCGTTCAGAGTCGTTCTTGCCGAAAGCGGCCGCCCACTAACGTGTCAAACCCTGCGCCGGTGTAGAAAATCCTGAGAATCGCAATCAAAAACCCGTGAAAGACGTTCAGGACATCATGTCATCCAAATATTATGATTGTGTGCCAATCAAAACTTGTTCTGGGCCGCCGCGCGCCGACCGGCGGAGCAGAATTCGGCCAGGACGTTGGCCAGGCGGCGCGCGGCCGGGCTCGCATCGTTCGCCGCCAGCAGCGCGAGTTCGGTATTGGGCACTTTCGGAAAGCCGTCTTTGGCCCCCAACATCCGATGCTCCGACAGGATCGCGGCCTGCGGCAGGATGCTGACGCCGAATCCGACCGTGATCGCTGCCTGGATGCCGGAGAAGTTCGGGCTCGAATAAGCGATGTACCAGCTACGTCCCGCCGCTTCGAGCGCATGGATGGCGCGATTGCGATAGATGCAGCCTTCGGGAACGCCACCAGTGGGATCGCGCCGCGCCGCAGCTCAAGCGAACGCGTGCCGCTGACTACCCAGCTCAGGCGCTCAGGCCAGCACGCAATGCCACCTTACTCGCCGGCGTCGCGCTTGAACAAGATCAGATCAAGCTCGCCGCGATCGAGATCGCTGCGCAGCTTGACGCTGAGCTCACAGCGCACGTCGAGCCGTAGCCCGGGGCGCGAATGCGCGAACTTCGCCAGCACCGCAGTCAACCGATTGGCGGCGAAATCTTCCGGCAGGCCGAGTCGGACGACGCCGTCGCCAGCGGGCCGCGCGACCACGTGCTGGGCTTCCTCGGCGAGCGCGAGAATGCGCCGCGCATAGGACAATAGCCGCTCGCCCTCTTCGGTGAGCGCGACACGCTTGCCGTCGCGCACCAGCAGCGGCCGACCAAATCCATCCTCCAGCCGCCGGATCTGCTGGCTGACGGTGGATTGCGTGCGGTGAACGCGCTCGCCCGCGCGGGTGAAGCCGCCGGCGTCCACCACCGACACGAAACTGCGCAGCAGGTCGAGATCGAGCATGATGTCACCTATTTGCTTTTCGACTGACATGCATTCTATCATTTAATTTCAAAATGATGAGCGAACCGCCTACATTTTATTTGGAGCAGACCGCGGCCCGATCGCGGCCACGCGCACGCGATTGCCTGTCGAAATTGAGCCCACCATGCAACTCGTCTCCGACCCCACCGCTGACCGTGACTTAAACGCAATGCCGCTGCAGGTGCTGATATTTTGTCTGCTGTGGAGCTCGGCATTCGCGGCGGCCAAGCTCACCCTCGCCTATTGTCCGCCGCTTATCCTGCTGAGCGCCCGCTTTCTATTGGCCGCAACGGTCATGTTTGCCGCGCTCGGCTTGCGATCGGGCGAGTGGCGGATCGGTTGGCGTGACATGTTGATCTTCGCGATGCTTGGGCTCGCCAACAATGCGATCTATCTCGGGCTCAACTACATCGGGATGCGAAGCATTTCGGCCGGGTTGACCGCCATCATTTCCAGCGCCAACCCGGTTCTCACGACGCTGCTGGCCGCCGCGTTTCTGAGCGAGCCCCTGACCTGGCGCAAGGTTACGGGGCTCATCCTCGGCGTCGGCGGGGTCGTTTTCATCGTGCAGAGTCGCATCAGTGGGAAACTTGACGATCCCACGGGGATTGCGCTCGCGATCGGCGGCTTGATCTCGCTCGTCGCCGGATCGATCTTGTTCAAGCGGCTTGCACCAAGCGGCGGCTTGTGGACTGGCAACGCCGTGCAGAACCTGGCGGCCGGACTGGCGCTGCTGCCGTTCGCGATGACATTCGAGCAGGTGAGCGACATCGTCCCCGATTGGCGCCTCGTCGCCGGCTTCGCCTACTCGGCGTTCGTGGTCTCGGTCTTCGGCTATCTGCTGTGGTTTCGCCTGCTGCGGCGCTGCGGCGCCACCGGTGCCAGCGCGTATCACTTTCTGATGCCGCCGCTCGGCGTTCTGTTCGGCTGGCTGCTGCTGGGCGAGCGTGTGGAATCCCGCGATCTCCTCGGCATTTTCCCCGTGGCGCTCGGCATCTATCTGGTGACGCGGGCTGCCAACGACACCAGACAGAGGCGATCGAGCGTCGCCATGCCGGTACGGAACTGGTGATGCACGCGCTAAGGTTAACCCTGATCGGAGGCCCGACCGCGCTGATTGAAGTCGACCGTTTCCGGTTGTTGACGGATCCGACCTTAGATCTGCCTGGCGAAGTTCCGCTTCGCACGTGACCCTGCGCAAAACATCGGGGTGGCGCTTGGCAGGATATCCGTCCCCTCGAATCCTCGCACGCCCTGTATGCAGCGTCGCGGTATCACCGCTCAGCGTGAGGATTTTGCCCGGAGCAACTCTTTCACAATTTTTTCGGCTTGCGGTGATGCGCCGTTCGGCGGGGCAGCACCGCCTTCGGCTCCGAGCGGCACCGCATGAATCACCTGCTTCTGCTCATTGCAGGTCGCGCACGTGCCGTATTCGCGCACAAAAACGCCAGTCACCGCCAGGGTCGCGGTGATCGTCTGCACCTGCTGGCGCCACTTGATGCCCAGCCGCTGCTGCAGGCAGTCGTCGCAATAAGCGCCGCGCGTTCGATCGCACAGGAAATCCCTAATCTTCTCCGGGACCGTCCGGGTCATGGCGCAGGCGCGAGCTCCTCTTCGGAATAACGCTCGCGCCCTCACTTTAGTCCCGGCGGGAATTCGCTTTTTTAACGCAACCTTGCGTCGTGCAGCGCGTCGGTCGACTTCTCAGATCTGCGCCGAATTGCTGAACGTATTGCAGGCCTGCACACTGCCTTGCTGGAGTCCGATCATGAACCAGCGCTTGCGCTGTTCCGAAGTTCCGTGCGTGAACGAATCCGGCACCACGTAGCCGCGCGCCTGCCTTTGCAGCCGGTCATCGCCTATGGCCGAGGCCGTCTGCAGCGCCTGGTCGACGTTGCCTGGATCAATGAACTGGCGTTTCTTGTTGGAGCGGTTGGCCCACACGCCGGCGAGACAATCGGCCTGCAGCTCGACGCGTACCTGCAGCTGGTTGGCCGCAACGCGGTCGCCGCCCAGTTTCTGCTGCGCCTCCTGCACCTTGGGCAGGATACCGAGCTGGTTCTGCACGTGATGGCCGATCTCATGGGCGATCACGTAGGCCTCGGAGAACTCGCAGGCCTTGTCGCTGTTGCAGGCGCGAAAGCGCGTCTGCATGTCGCGAAAGAACGAGGTGTCGAGATAGACGCGCTGATCGAGCGGGCAATAGAACGGGCCCATGGCGCTTTGCGCGTATACGCACGGCGTTCGTTCGGCGCCGGAAAACAGCCGCAGCTTGGGCCGTTGGTAGGTCCGGCCGGAGTCGGCAAAAATTTGCCCCCAGGTGTCCTCGGTGTCGCCCAGCACCGCGGCGATGAAATCCCCACTTGAATCATTCGGCGGGGTGTTGCGCGCCGCGCGCGGCTGGGTTGGCTGCTCGTAGCGCGGCTGACCACCTCCTTGCAGGATTTCGGCTCCCCCGATCAACAGCCGCGGATCGATCCCGAACGCCCAGGCTACGAGACCAAGAACGATGATCGTTCCGATGCCGAGCCCGCCGCCCGGGAGACCAAGGCCACCGCCTCCGCCCAATCCGCCATCACCGCCGCGATCGTCCTCGACGTTTTCGCTCCGTCGGAAATCATCCCAGCGCATGTGAACCTCCGGGTATCAAAAGCCAAGAATACTCGGGACCGACGGCTCGGGACAGACGCCGGATGATGCGAGAAGTAAACGGATGGCAACTCTTTAACTTTACTGGGTGTTCCGTTCCTTGGGCTTCCATCCGCAAGTCTTTCTTTACCTGCCCCTGCCATGATCCACACCGTCGGCTGTAGGTCTCGCGTCGCCGACCGCGTACCTTGAGTTTGGGGCATGGTTGCGTCACGTCGCGGGGCGTCCGTCAAGGCGCCCCGCGCCACGTTCTCCTCCAATTCGCATCGGATCATCGCCGGCGACTGCGTCGCCGGGTTGGCGGAGCTTGCTCCCGAGAGCGTCGACCTCGTCTTCGCCGATCCGCCCTATAATCTTCAGCTTCAGGGCGACCTCAAGCGGCCGGACGACTTACGCGTCGATGCAGTCGACGACGATTGGGACAAATTCGCGAGCTACGCCGCCTATGATGACTTCACCCGCGCCTGGCTGATGGCCTGCCGGCGCGTCATGAAGCCGAACGCGACCTTGTGGGTGATTGGCTCCTATCACAACATCTTTCGGGTCGGCGCACAGCTGCAGGACCTTGGGTTCTGGCTGCTCAACGACGTGATCTGGCGCAAGTCGAACCCGATGCCGAATTTCCGCGGCCGCCGCTTCACGAACGCGCACGAAACTCTGATCTGGGCGGCGCGCGAGCCCGGCGCCAAGGGCTATACGTTCAACTACGAGGTGCTGAAGGCCGGCAATGACGACATTCAGATGCGCTCGGACTGGACCTTGCCGCTGTGCACCGGCGACGAGCGCCTCAAACAGAACGGTAAGAAGCTACACCCGACCCAGAAGCCGGAAGCATTGATCGCGCGCGCCATTCTGGCGGCGTCACGCCCGGATGACCTGGTGCTCGACCCGTTCGCCGGCACCGGTACCACAGGTGCGGTTGCCAAGCGCCTGCGCCGACGCTTCATCGGGTTCGAGCGCGAGAAGGATTATGCTGTCGCGGCGGACCGGCGAATCGCCGCCGTTATGCCGCTCGCGGCCGACACGCTCGCGCCGTTCATGACCGCGCGCGAGGCTCCGCGCGTGCCGTTCACCGCGCTGATCGAACGTGGCCTGGTGACCCCGGGCGCGATCCTGGTCGACAATCGCCGCCGGGTGAAAGCGCTGGTACGCGCCGACGGCGCGATTTCGCTCGGCGACAAGGTCGGTTCGATCCATCGGGTCGGCGCCCTCGCGCAGGGCCTCGAAGCCTGCAACGGCTGGACCTTCTGGCACGTCGAGACCGGCAAGGGCTTGGTGTCGATAGACGCCCTGCGCGCCGAGGTGCGAGCGGAGATGGGGACTAGCTGACTGCGGCGCTCGGGCCCACGTCTCACTGGGCAGCTTGGGTTGCTGTTTGCGGCGCGGGATCCCAGAGGGTAGCGCCACGACTGGCGGGTCGCCGACATACGTGCCGCCGTTGTCATCGCTCGCTTTGCTGAACTTGGCAATAACGTAATGGCCAGCAAAGTGATGTTTGCTGATGGAGAGGCTGTTTGCTGCGGTGTCGCGGCAACGCGGCAATTCAGACGCTTTCGCAGCGAAGTAGACATTCAGCGAGCTGCGCTTACAGAATCGGATTTATGAGTACGCGCCCTGACAAAAATTCGTTGCAGTGCCGACCAAGACGAAACCTACCGTGTCCCGTAGGCGCGGTCGCCGGCGTCACCGAGGCCCGGCAGGATGAAGGCGCCCGCGTCCAGTCCCTGATCGATGCCCGCGGTCCACAGCGGCACGTCGGGATGCAGGCCGCGCAAGCGCTCGACGCCTTCCGGAGCGGCCAGAAGGCACACAAGTCGAATATCCTTTGCGCCTCGTTCCTTCAGGCGATCGATCGCGGCCACCGCGGTGTTAGCTGTCGCGACCACCGGCGACACTACGATCGCGAGCCGGTCATTGACATCGGACGGCGCCTTGAAGAAGTACTCCACGGCCACCAACGTGCGCGGTTCGCGATAGAGCCCGATATGCGCGACGCGAGCGGTCGGAACGAGGTCTAGCATTCCGTCCACGAAGGTCACGCCGGCGCGCAGCACCGGGACGAACACGAGCTTCTTGCCAGCGATCTTGGCCGATTGCATACGTGCCATCGGCGTCTCGATCTCGACCTCGGTCAGCGGCAGGTCGCGCGTCACCTCGTAGCACAGGAGCATCCCGATCTCCTTGAGGAGCTCGCGAAATGATTTGGTCGAAATTGTTTTGTCGCGAATGAGCGTCAGCTTGTGCTGGACCAACGGATGATCGACGACAGTGATGCCTTCCATCATGACCTCCGCGGGATTTCCTCTGATCAAAACACCGTACCGTCGCTGATCACCTTGATGGGCGGTGCGCCGTCGGCGCGGCGCGCGCGCGCAATCGCACGGCCGGCTGCCCACGTGCCGCCTTCCAGGATCTTGGCCAGCGGAAGCGTCGTTGCGTTATGACCGACGCGCGCGCGCAGCGCGTCCGCGAGCCGATCGAGCAGCGCGACTGTGAGTGCCCGCCACTCCACCACCAGCGTCGATCCGATCTCGTGCGCGCGTGCCGCATCAGCCGGATCGCGCAACACCAGTACGCCGGTGTCGACGAACAGGCCGCCGTTGCGATATTCCGCAAGCCCGGTCAATTCGTCGATATCGCTCACGCGCATACCGGCGCGATTCGATCGGCTCGATCAGCGAATAGGTGAGCCATTGCGAGAGCTTGTGCAGCGGTACGAGCCCGTTGGTCGCATCATCGGTCGCGAGCAAGTGATGGCGCCAGCAGTCGCCGAGGACCGTCCCCGCGAGCGTGATGCGTGAAGGCCAGATCGCACCGAGTTCGTGCAACAGTTCGGACAGAATTGCGGTCGCGGCGAGCACGCCGCGATCGGCTTTGGTCGCCAGGTAATCGAACAGGCCACCAGGTCGTGGGCGATCATGGTGAGCAAAAATCCGCGGCGCCGCCGTGACCAGCGCCCCGAGCCGGCGCAGCAAGTCGGCGCGGCCCTCGATCCCCTCCAGCGGATTGTCGTCAGCGATTTGAAATCCTTTGCGCAGATCAGCGACCGACAAACGTTTCAGTACCTCGCCATCAACCCGCAGCGGCTCGTCCGTTCGGGCGGAGAACAGTCCGCTCGCGAACATGTCGAGGCTCGCGAGCGCGAGGCCCTCCGAACGGCCGATTTGCCAACCGGTTGCAGCATCGCGATAACGCCACGCTGGCCCGGCTCCGGCATCGAGCAGGACACTCATGATCGCGAGATCGAACTCGGCGCGCGCCCGAGCGTCTCGATCAGGCCAATGCGTCGCGTTCGCAATTGCCGCCCAACGATCCTTGCCGCCAGTCACGAAATGGCGCCAACGCGCATGAAACGGAATGTCGAGGGTAGGATAATTATCGCGCATCGTCGCTAGCACGAGATCGACCGCGGCATCGAGGCGACACAGATCGACGCGAAAATGCGGGAGGCGATCGTCGAGCCCGATCGCCAGCATGCGGTGCGCCCGCTCCCGCACGGCTCGGGCGGTCAAAAGCGAAAAGGCATCGACGGCGTCGATCTGCACAACGATGGTCCCGAAATGGCTTTCAGTATTTTTCGAGCGGACGGCCGATCGAGCCGGTCAAGTCCTGCGGTTTCGGTTTCTCGACCGAAAAATAGCCGGCGGCCTTTTTGGCGGCGATTTCAACATGGGCATCGGCCGGGATGAGGTCGTCGGGAATCGGGACGCGTTCGACGATCTCGATGCCCTGCCCCGTCAACGCGTCATGTTTCATGTCGCTCATCGACACCAAGCGATCGACCCGGTTGAGCCCGAGCCAGTGGATCACATCCGGCATCAATTGCTGAAAGCGCGCGTCCTGCACGCCGGCGACGCATTCGGTGCGTTCGAAATAGGCCGCCGCCGCATCGCCGTCCTCGTGGCGCTTGCGCGCGTTGTAGACGAGGAACTTCGTCACCTCGCCGAGCGCGCGCCCCTCCTTGCGATTGTAGACGATAATGCCGAGACCGCCCGCCTGGGCGCCGCGCGCACATTCCTCGATACCGTGGATCAGATATGGGCGGCAGGTGCAGATGTCCGAGCCGAACACGTCCGAGCCATTGCATTCGTCATGCACGCGGCAGGTGATCTGGGTCTTGTCGTCCGTCAGTCTCGCCACGTCGCCGAACAGATAGACGGTGGTGCCGCCGATCGGCGGCAGGAAGACCTGCAGGTCCGGCCGTGTCACCAGTTCGGGAAACATGCCCGCGGTCTGCTCGAACAACGCGCGGCGCAGATCGTTTTCACTGGTTGCGAACCGCTGGGCAATCCCGGGGAGATGCCAGACCGGATCGATCGCGATCTTGACCACCGACACACTGCCATTGGGATGCACGACCGCGCCGTCGGGAGCGAGGCGACGCGCCGCCAACGCGGCACGGATTTCCGGAAGGTCGAGGCGTGCCCGCGTGATCGCGATGGTCGGGCGAATGTCGACGCCGTCCGCGAGCTCGGCACGGAAATTTTCCGCTACCAGATGGCCCCATGGATCGAGCGCGACGATGCGCGCCGGAACGCTCCATTGCGCAAACGGGCCGATGGCGGCGGCCGGATAGGTGTTGGTGAGGTCGGGTCGGCGGATTGGATCGAGCGCACCCGACGACACTGCGAGCGCACGGTAGACCGCATAGGAGCCACCGTGGCTACCGATAACGTTACGATCCTGCGGCCGCGAAACGGTTCCGATGATCGGTCCGCGCGCGCACGCCGTCGCGGCCCCCCAAACGATTGGAAACGCCTGCTTTGCGCCCGGCACCGGATGCGATGTCAGGCGAATATGATCGGTCCGATTGGGACGGGTCATCACGCGCTAGTCCATAAACGGCGACGGCCCGCCATAACGACGCCCGGCCGAAAACCAACGGGATGTGAGGGTCTTCGACCCGATTCAACATATAGGGAGGTCTGGACGCATTTACAACAACCGGCCGCTTCCCGCCTGCCGTGCTCGCTCGTGCCGCTGGCCGATTATGGTCGGAATCGCATGGATGCCCCGTGGGTGCCCGCGCACAACAGGGCATCCACGGGCATCCACGGGCATGCGTTGATGGTGTGATCCGTGGGGGGTCGGCGGAAGCCGGTTCACCCGGTTGGCAAATCTCGGCCGGCACGCGCAACGTCATTAACTCGCGCAGACGCCAAGACCTTGCGCATGAGGTTGGGAAACGCTTCGCCCGCAACGTCGGCGAGCGAAATAAACCGCATGCCGGATGGCGGCAGCGTTCTGGCCGGAACGCGCGCCATGTAGACGCTGAGCTCCAGCGGGAAATGCGTGAACACATGCCGCACGATGCCCGGCACCCGTCGCCAGGGCGCGGTCAACGGCGCCGCCGCACGCGCCGTGCGTTCGTCGAAATCGTGCGTCCATGGCGTGGTCGGGACCTCGGTCATTCCGCCGAGCAATCCCTTGGCGGAGCGCGTGCGCACGAGCACGCAGCCATCGGCGCGCAACACCACGAAGGCAGCGCCGCGCCGCAGCGTTCCTTCAGGTTTTGCCGTTTTGTGCGGAAAGCTCTCCGGATCGCCGCGCGCGTACGCCACACAGGCCTCATTCCAGGGGCACAGCGCGCAGGCCGGCTTTTTCGGCGTGCAGATCGTGGCGCCGAGATCCATCAAGGCCTGAGCGAAGTCGCCCGCCCGGGTCGCCGGGGTCAGTCCGCGCGCCAATTCCCGAATTGCCGGCTTGGCGGCAGGCAGTGCCTGCTCGCAGGCATGAAGCCGTGTGATTACGCGCTCAACATTGCCGTCGACAGGCGTCGCGCGCTGATCGAACGCGATCGCTGCAATCGCAGCCGCCGTATAGGGGCCGAGCCCCGGCAATTGGGCGAGCGCCGCTTCGGTCTGCGGAAAGCGACCGCGGTGCTGCGCGACGACCGTTTGTGCGCAGGCATGCAGGTTGCGGGCGCGTGCGTAGTAGCCGAGCCCGGCCCACAGTTTGAGCACGTCGGCGAGCTCTGCTACAGCGAGGCGTTCGATCGTGGGGAACCGATCCAGGAAGCGCGCGTAATAGGGCGCGACCGCCCGCACTGTCGTCTGCTGCAGCATGATTTCGGAGAGCCATACCCGATACGGCTCGGGTGCCTCCCCGGGCTCGGCGCGCCACGGCAGCTTGCGGCGATGGCGATCGTACCAGGCGAGCAGATCGGCTGCGCGCGGCCCGGCGGCCGCGTGCTTTCGCCGTACCGATGTTCCTGCTAGCGTCATTTCGACCGACCGTGTGGCAGAGCGAGCGCCCGTGAACAAGCCCCGCCCATCGTACCCTCGCCCACTCGCCGAACTTCTCAACAAATGCCTGTCCGATGCATTCGCTCGCCAGGGTTTTGCGTCGCGTGAGATCGTCACCCATTGGCCCGAGATCGTCGGCAGCGAAATCGCCGCCAATGCCGAACCGATCCGCATGCAATGGCCGCGCAATCCGAAAGGCGGCGAGCCAGCAACCTTGGTGCTGCGGGTCGAAGGCCCAGCCGCGGTTGAAATTCAGCATCAATCCGACCTAGTCATCGAACGGGTCAATCGCTTCTTCGGCTGGCGCGCGGTCGAACGGCTGGCGTTGCGGCAAGCACCATTGCGCGGACCGCGGAAGAGAACGCTGCCCGCCGCCATCGATGCGGAGGCTGCGGAGCGCATTGCAGGGACGCTCGCCATCAAGGATGTGCCGCTGCGGGGCGCGCTCGGGCGGCTCGGAGCGGCGGTGAAGCGCGGTTGACGTTCCGAGGCCGCACGACGCGCTCAACCCAAGGTGAAGAAAAGCTCGCGGCCCCCGGTTGGGCCGACATTGCCATATTGGGCGCGACGGGGTACCGATGGCGCAAATTATCAAACCTAAAGGTGCCTAGTGACCACGCGACGCGCTTTTCTTGTGGGCATCTCAGCCCTCGCCCTGATGGCCAGCTCCGATATGGTCGTGTCCGTGCCCGCGTGGGCCCAGGCCAAGATGCCGGAAGCGGATTTGGCGCAGGCCGGACCGCTCGGCGATCAGGTCATGGGGGCCGAGAACGCGCCGATCACCGTCATCGAATATGCGTCCATGACCTGCCCACACTGCGCGCAATTCCAGGAGAAGACATTTCCGAAGCTGAAGGAGCGTTACATCGATACCGGTAAGGTGCGCTTCATCTTCCGCGAATTCCCGCTTGATCCGCTGGCTGCCGGGGCCTTCATGTTGGCGCGCTGCGCCGACAAGGACAAATACTTCGCGATCATCGACCTGCTGTTCGGCACGCAGCGCCAATGGGTCGTGCCCAATCCGCTGCAGCCGTTGCTCAACGTCGCCAAGCAGGCCGGCTATACGGAAGAGACGTTCAATACCTGTCTCAAGAATCAGCAGGTGCTCGACGGCATCCAGAGCGTGCGCGACCGCGCCGCCAAAGTGCTGAATGTCGAATTCAACGCCGACTTTTTTCGTTAACGGCAAGCGGGTTGTCGGGGACGTCTCGATCGAAGATCTGGAAAAGGAATTCAAGCCCTATCTCAAGGCGTCATAAGGGTTTTTCCCGGCCCAGCTTGCTCCTCGCCGCCCACCGTCATGGAGCGCGCGGCGACGCGCCATCCCCGCAAGTGCTGTGAAAAGCAGCGGCTGACTCTTGCCGAGACTTAGTTGACGATTTATTGTGCCGCCCGATGCGGCATACCTCGACCCTTTGGGGCCTAGGCCGGCAGGCGATTCGCGCCGGCGGGACCCCGCACCCTGCCCGGGTGCGGCCGGTCGATGGCAGAACGCGCCCCAAGGAAAGCGCCCAAATATGAAACTGACGCGGTTGCGCCTGATCGGCTTCAAGTCGTTCGTCGAGCCGACTGACTTCCTGATCGAGCCCGGGCTCACCGGGGTTGTTGGTCCGAACGGCTGCGGCAAGTCCAATCTGGTGGAAGCGCTGCGCTGGGTGATGGGCGAGACCTCGCACAAGTCCATGCGCGCCGCCGACATGGACGACGTGATCTTCGCCGGTAACAACAGCCGTCCAGCCCGCAATAACGCCGAAGTGGGTCTGCGCATCGACAACGCGAGCCGCACCGCCCCTGCGCAGTTCAACGGCGACGATACCCTGGACGTGTCGCGCCGGATCGAGCGCGAGCAAGGCTCGACCTACCGGGTCAACGGCCGCGAGGTCCGCGCGCGCGACGTACAGATCTTGTTTGCCGACGCCTCCACCGGGGCGCGCTCGCCGGCGCTGGTTCACCAGGGGCGCATCGGCGAGATCATTCAGGCCAAGCCCGAGCAGCGCCGCCGGGTGCTGGAAGAAGCGGCCGGTATTTCGGGCCTGCATGCCCGCCGTCACGAAGCCGAACTGCGGCTGCATGCAGCGGAGCAGAACCTAGTGCGGCTCGAGGACGTGATTGGTCAGCTCGCCGGTCAGATCGACGGCCTGAAACGTCAAGCTCGCCAAGCCGTGCGTTACCGGACGGTATCGCAGCAAGTACGCACCGCGGAGGCAATGCTGTTCCATCTGCGCTTCGTCAACGCCCAGGCGGAAACCGAGGCGGCGGCCGACGCCCAGGAACAGGCAGTGCGGCTCGTCGCCGAGCGCACCGGCGCGCAGGCCGAAGCCGCGACCTTGCAAGCCACGGCGGCGGCGGCGCTGCCGGCGTTGCGTGAGGGCGAAGCTCATGCTGCCGCGGCACTGCACCGGCTCATCGTGGCGCGCGAAACCCTTGATCGCGAGGAGGCCCGCGTCAAACAGCGCATCGAGGAACTCAGCAACCGGCTCCTCCAGCTCGGCGAGGATATCGGGCGCAGCCAAGCGCTCGTCGAGGATGCGCAGGCCGCACTGGCCGGCCTCGCCGCCGAGCGTAAGACGCTGGAGTGCGAGGCCGCCGCCGGCGGCGAGCGCCGGACCGAGGTCGAAGCGCGCGTGGCCGCAGCAGAGGCTGTGCTCAGCGCATCCGAGCAGCGCCTCACCGAACTCACCAGCGCGGTTGCCGAACTCGTCGCGCGGCGCGCCCAGCTCGAGACCACGATCCGCGAGCATGACGACCGGCGCGCCCGCACGGCACGCGAGCTTGCCAACGTCGCGGGCGAGCTCGCCGGTTTGCAGGGCGCAGGCGCAACGGAGGTTGATCTACCGGCGCTGACCTCCGCGGTCGATCAGGCGCAAGGCGAGATCGAAGTTGCCGAGGCAGCGACATTGCGCGCCGAGGCAGCGCATTCGGCGGCGCGGCAGGCGCTGGACGTGGCCCGCCAGCCGCTGGCGGACGCCGAGCGTCGGGCACAGCGGCTGGAAACCGAGGCGCGCACGCTTGCCAAAGTGCTGCATGTCGACGCCAAAAGCATGTGGCCGCCGGTCATCGATCTTCTCAATGTCGAGAAGGGCTTCGAGACCGCCCTTGGTGGTGCGCTGGGCGATGACCTTGATGCTCCGATCGATGCCAACGCGCCGCTGCGGTGGACCGGGGCCGCAGCCGATGGCGACCCAAGCCTTCCAGAAGGGGCCGAACCGCTCGCGGCGCACGTGGTGGCGCCGCCGGAACTGGCGCGCCGGCTTGCGCAAATCGGAGTGGTGTCGCGCGCCGACGGACCACGGCTCACCAAGCTGCTCAAACCTGGCCAACGCCTGGTCTCGCCCGAAGGCGATCTCTGGCGGTGGGACGGCTTTTGGGTTGCCGCCAACGCCCCAACTGGCGCCGCGCGGCGCCTCGCCGAACGTAACCGCCTGACCGACATTGAGTCGGAACTACGCAGCGCAAGGGCCGAGGTCGAGACGCGTCGCCATGCGGCGTCCGCCGCCGAAGCCGAAGCAGCCTCCGCCGCGCAGGCCGAGGCCCAGGCGCGTACGCGCTGGCGCGAGTTGCAGCACGCGGCCGACGCCGCTCGCGAGCGCCATGCCGCTGCCGAGCGCGAGCGCGCCCGCGTTGCGGCGCGCCAGTCCGCGCTGGGCGAAGCGAAACACAGGCTCGACGCTGCCCTCACCGACACGCAGGCGCGGCGCGACGAGGCGGCAGGCGCACTCGCGGCGTTGCCGGCACTCGAAGCGCTGAACGCAGATCTCGCCGATATCAGGATCAGGGTCGGAAGCGACCGGGCCGCATTCGCCGAGGCGCGTGCGCAGGCGCAAGCACTCGCGCGCGAGGTCGAGCTCGCCGAGCGACGGATCGCCGCGATCACCGGCGAGGCCAACGCCTGGCGCGAGCGCGAAGGGAGTGCGAGCGCGCAGATCGCCATCCTGCAAGCACGCACCACCGAAACGCAGGAGGAGCGCGCCAGCCTGATCGATGCCCCATTGGCGTTTGCCGAGAAGCGGCGCGCGCTGATCGATGAGATCGAAGCTGGCGAAAGAGCCCGCCGAGCGGCGGCGGACACGCTCGCGGCCGGCGAGACCGCGCTCGCCGATGCCGACCGGGCGGCACGAGCAGCCCGCGACGCCATGAGCGGCGCGCGCGAGGAACAGATTCGCGCCGAAGAGCGCCACGAAGCAGCCAAGCGTCGGCTTTCTGATGTCGCGCACGAGATCCGTGAAACGCTCGAGATCGACCCAGATGCCGTTGCGAGCCTGGCCGGCATTACGGCAGGAGCCGCACTTCCTGATGTCACCGATACGGAAGACCGGCTTGACCGGCTGCGACGCGAGCGCGAGCGGCTGGGCGCCGTCAACCTGCGCGCCGAAGAAGAGCTGCGCGAGGTCGAAACCCAGCACACGACGCTCACTGCCGAGCGCGACGATTTGATCGAGGCGATCAAGCGCCTGCGCCAAGGCATCCAGAGCCTCAACCGGGAGGCGCGCGAGCGTCTGATTGGGTCGTTCAAGACCGTGAACGAGCAGTTCCAGCGGCTGTTCACGACTCTGTTCGGCGGCGGCACCGCGGAGTTGCAGTTGGTAGAGAATGACGATCCGCTGGAAGCCGGTCTCGACATTTTGGCTAAACCGCCGGGCAAAAAACCGGCGACGTTGTCGCTCCTGTCTGGCGGCGAGCAGGCGCTCACTGCCCTAGCGCTGATCTTTGCGGTGTTCCTGACCAATCCGGCGCCGGTCTGCGTCCTGGACGAAGTGGATGCGCCGCTCGACGACCACAACGTCGACCGGTTCTGCGACCTGCTTGACGAGATGGCCCGCTCGACCGATACACGCTTCGTGATCATCACGCACAATCCGATCACCATGGCGCGCATGAACCGCCTATTCGGGGTCACCATGGCCGAGCGCGGCGTGTCGCAGCTCGTTTCGGTCGATCTCGAAGACGCCGTGAAGCTGCGCGAAGCGGTGTAGCAAGGTTTTGCCGTTCGCCGACGCGGCGGGCTTTGCCCGGCTGTACCCGGCCGTCGTTTGGGCGTTATGCTGGCGCGCGAAGCTTTGCCCTCGACCTAATCCAAGGAGCCCCAATGTCCACGACTGGCTGGATCGTCCTCGGCGTCATTGTGGTGGTCGCCCTCTGGGCGGTCATGATCTACAACAATCTTGTTGCGATGGCGCAGCGCACCAACCAGGCCTTCGCCGACATCGACGTGCAGTTGCGTCAGCGCCATGACCTGGTTCCGAACCTAGTCGAGGCGGTGAAGGGGTACGCAGCGCATGAGCGCGGCACGCTCGAGGCGGTGGTAAAGGCGCGCAACGCCGCGGTGGCTGCGCAAGGGCCGGACCAGAAGGTTGCCGCCGAAAACATCTTGACCGGCGCGCTGCGGCAACTGTTTGCGCTTGCCGAATCCTACCCGGATCTGAAGGCCAGTGCGAATTTCCTGCAGCTGCAGTCCGAGCTCAGCGACATCGAAAACAAGCTCGCCGCAGCCCGGCGCTTCTTCAACAACGCGGTGAGCGAATACAATTCCGGCATCCAACAGTTTCCGGCCGCTCTGTTCGCGGCGAGCTTTGGCTTCCACCAGAAGCAGTTCTTCGATCTCGGCGAGGACCGCAAGACAGTCGAGCAGGCGCCTCAGGTGAAATTCTGACCGGGATACAGGGAACAGGCGGTCAGGAGTTCAGGAGATGGAGATTGTTTGCTTTTTCCTCGTCCTGGCACTTGACCCCTGATTTCTGATTCGATGGCAGCCTACGGTCTCTACACCCACATCCAGTCGAACAAGCGCCGCTCGGTGGCGTTGCTCGTTGGGCTGTTCTTGCTCGTCTACGTGATGGTCTTTGCGGGCGCAATCGCGGCCGAAGCGTTCGCCTATGACGCATCGCTCGACTGGTATGTACACCGCGCCTGGCTGGATTTTCTGGCCGCTGCGCCGTTCGCCACGATCGGAACCGCGATTTGGATCGTAATCGCTTACTATTTCCACCAGTCGATGATCGATGCGGTGACTGGCGGCCATGAAGTCACCCGCACGGAGCAGCCACGGCTTTACAACCTTCTCGAAAATCTCTGCATCTCGCGCGGCATCCCGATGCCCAGGCTCAAGGTGATGGAAAGCGATGCGTTGAACGCATTCGCCACCGGCATGAACCCGAAGCAGTACTCGATTACGGTCACGACCGGCCTGCTCGCGAGGCTCGACGATCCCGAGGTTGAAGCAGTGCTTGGCCACGAGCTCACCCATATCCGCAACGGCGACGTGCGCATGCTGGTGATCGCCGTCATTATCGCGGGCGTGGTGTCATTCGCAGCCGAATTGATTTTTCGATTGGCATTCAACAACGCATTCCGGTTTCGCCGTCGTGATGGCGAAAGTTCCGAGCGCAGTCGCGGCGGCGCCGGGCTCGCAATTCTGATTGCCGTCGCGCTGATCGCGCTGGCCTGGATACTGTCTCTGGTGATCCGTCTCGCGCTCTCGCGCTCGCGCGAGTTTCTCGCCGACTCTGGCTCCGTCGAACTCACCAAGAACCCGGACGCCATGATCTCGGCGCTGCGCAAGATCGAGGGTCGCGGCGAGTTGCCGGGCGCGACCTCGGCGGTGATGGAAATGTGTGTCGACAACCCGCGTAGCGGTTTTTCCGATCTGTTCTCGACCCACCCTTCCGTCGACAAGCGGGTCGACGCGCTGGTGCGCTTCGCGGGCGGCCACGATCCAGGCCCAATCGCGCTCCCGGCAGGGGGAGAGCCGGCGGCCGGGACCACGGACGCCGCTGCGCCGGAAGATCAAGGTTCACCGCCCGATGCGGGACCCTGGTCGTCATCAGCCGCGTCCGGCAAACCATTTCTTCCGGAGAGCCCGCCGATCGAGCCCGCCGGCCCCTGGGGACCACGGCGTGACGGCTGATCGTAGCCACAAGACAACACCGGTAACTTAATGATTACACTATGTTTTTGAATTCGAGGCGCCTGTGCGAGATTGCCGCCATGTTCACTGGAGCTTCCAATCCACACCGGCGCGCGCGACCATATTTCCCCCTTGATCGCCCGATTTGGGGCATGGTCTGATCGCTGTTCCCGAGCAAGCTCCTCGTCCTGATGGGGAGGCGTTCATGCTCTTGGCGGACTTGGCACGAGGATGGCCGTGGGCCGCCCAACATATCTTTTCATCGTCTGTTCCGCGCACCCGCGAGTTGGCAAAACGCTGACGGCGAGGCTCATCGTGGAATTCCAACACGCGAACGCGCGGCCGGTGGCCGCATTCGATCTCGGATCTGATGAGCCGGCTCTGGTGGAATTCCTCCCCGCGTTGGCAACGCCTGCCTCTATCGATGAGATTCGTGGTCAGATGGCACTGTTCGAGCAGCTCACAAGCGCTGACGAAGTGCCCAAAGTCGTGGACGTTGGCCACCGCGCGCTCGCCCCGCTGTTCATGATCATGCGGGACATCGACTTCGAAGGGGAAGCGAAGCGCCGGCTGATCAAACCGATAATCGTGTTCGTCGCGGCTCCCGACGATGTATCGGCCAGGGCCTTTGCGATTCTGAACGAGCAGTTTCCGACCTTCGGCTTCATGCTGGTCAACAATGAATACGTGGTGCAAGGCCGCGATCTCGGCGCGCTGTCCCCCCCGAGTTTTATCGGCGTGCAGTCGCTCGTGGTGCCGCAACTCTCACCCGACCTGCAGGCGTGGTGCGAGCAGCGACCGTGCTCGTTCGTCGATCTCCATCGCGGCGGGTCCGAGCTCTTGTCATCCGAGCTTTGGGGCGAGCTCGACGATTGGCTCCGGCAGTGTTTCCGGCAGTTGCGCGAGTCGGAACTCGCAATGATGATGATCGATCTCGATTCCTCGCTCGATGGGAACTTGACTTAGCGCATGTCCCGGAAAAGTGGATGCCGGTTTTCCGATAAGGACATGCGTAAAAAGAAGATTTTAGAGCGCATCCCGATGCCTTGCGATCGGGATGCGCTCTAGCACCAACATGAGGGTGGGTATCGCGCGCTCCGCGCTTGCGATACCGCACGGTCGATAGGCGCAACACCTACGCGCTTTGCGCGCGCGGGCAAAATCGCCACAATCACGGTACGAGTTGATGATGAGCGTGAGCGATCTTGCCCAGCTTCGGGTTAGCTCAGTGCCCTTCAAAGGAAATCAAGGTGCGGACCGGGACGCCGAGCTTTCTGATCTTGTCGGCGCCGCCGAGCTCCGGCAGGTCGATTATGAAGCAGCACGCGAGCAGTTCGGCGCCCATCTGACGCAGGAGCTTCACCGCTCCCTCTGCGGTGCCGCCGGTTGCGACCAGATCGTCGACCACGATTACCCGTTCACCCCTCACTACGGCGTCCTCGTGGATCTCCATCTCGTCGAGACCGTACTCGAGCGAATAGGCGATGCTCACGCGTTTGTGCGGGAGCTTGCCCTTCTTGCGGATCGGGATGAACCCGGCCGAAACCTGGTGGGCGACGGCACCGCCGAGAATGAAGCCGCGCGCTTCGATGCCGGCGACTTTGTCAACCTTGCCTCCGGCCCAAGGCTGCACCAGTTCGTCGACCGCGCGCCGAAACGCGCGCGCATCGCCGAGCAGTGTCGTGATATCGCGGAACATGATCCCGGGCTTGGGATAGTCGGGAATCGTGCGAATCGCGGCTTTGAGGTCGTGTTCGAGGACGGGGCTGGTCATCATCGGCTCAGTGGTTTCGCGCGCGGAACAGGCGCAGCGCCGCGACTGTAGCCTGGATGGCGCGCAAGCGAAATCCAGGGACTCTTATCACCTGCTGCCAGCGCGCATCCGGGCTAAGGACCAGAATTCCCTAAAATCCGTCCGGCCACCGCATCGAGTTTCTTGACCAGTTCCGGATCGCGCGCCTGCGGCGCGGTGATCAGTGCCCTGTCGAGCGCCCGGTCGGACCCGATCGGGCACGGCTCGTGCTCGCGTGGCAAGTCGTGCGCCAGCCGCGCGACCAAGCGCTTGGCCCTGTCCGCATTGGCGGTCAACACCTTGATGATGTCCTGGACCGTCACGGCGTCGTGATCCGGATGCCAGCAATCGAAATCCGTAACCATCGCGACGGTGGCGTAGCAAAGCTCGGCTTCACGCGCGAGCTTGGCTTCCGGCATGTTGGTCATGCCGATGACCGAGTAGCCCATGTTTTTGTAGGTCAGGCTCTCCGCCAAAGTGGAAAATTGCGGGCCTTCGATGCACACATAGGTGCCGTCGCGCACTACGTCGATGCCCTCGGCCGAGGCAGCTGCTGCGAGATGGATGCGCAGGCGCGGCGAAACCGGATGCGCCATCGACACGTGCGCGACCAGACCCTTGCCGAAAAACGAGCTCTCGCGCTTATAGGTCCGATCGACGAACTGATCGACGAGTACAAAAGTGCCGGGCGGCAGTTCCTGCTTGAACGAGCCACAGGCAGACAGCGAGATCAGATCGGTTACCCCCATACGTTTGAGCGCGTCGATATTGGCGCGATAATTGATGTCGGAGGGCGAAAGCCGGTGACCCTTGTCGTGCCGCGGCAGGAACACGATCGGAAGGCCGGCGATGTCGCCAACCATCATCGGTGCCGATGGCTGGCCCCAGGGGGTCGTAATCTGTTCCTCACGCACCTTCGCTAGGCCGGGCAGATCATAAATGCCCGAACCACCGATAATGCCGAGGACGCATCGGGTCATGCGATCCTCGAAGCAATCAGGTCGTGGTAACGCGTGGATCCGGCCTCTTGGCGATCTCGTCGGGCTTTTCGAGGTCGTGCCATACTTTCTTCTTGGTGAAGTAGAGCAGCACCGACAGCACGAGCAGAAAGATCAGGACCTGCATTCCAACCCGCTTGCGCGCATCGAGATGCGGTTCCGCCGCCCACATCAGGAAGGCCGAAACATCCTTGGCATATTGGTCGACCGTCTCCTTGGCTCCGTCCGAGTAGCTGACCTGACCGTCCGACAGCGGCTTCGGCATGCCAATCGCGTGACCAGGGAAATACTTGTTGTAGCTCGAACTCGCCGACGGCATCTTGAAACCCGGTGGCGGGTCTTCATAGCCAGTCAGGAGCGCATGGATATAGTCAGGGCCCTCTTCCACATATTGCGTGAACATGTCGAACACGAACCATGGAAATCCGCGTTCGAAGGTGCGCGCCTTGGCAAGTACCGACATGTCAGGCGGCAGGGCGCCGCCGTTGGCGAAACGGGCCGCC
Organism: uncultured Alphaproteobacteria bacterium; assembly: GCA_963833605.1. Classification (GTDB taxonomy): domain Bacteria; phylum Pseudomonadota; class Alphaproteobacteria; order Rhizobiales; family Xanthobacteraceae; genus JAFAXD01. The sequence goes on along the minus strand of CAWHYZ010000012.1, from coordinate 201,805 downwards.
TGGTCATTGGGAAATGGCGGCGGGAAAGCGTCGGCAGGGCGCCCCGGCCGTTCAGTGACTTCACCCTGTTCGTTCGGCTCGCCCTTGACCTTGTACTCGGCCGCGATCGCCTTGACCTGATCTTCGGTAAATCCTGGCCCGCCCGGTTCTGCGAGGCTGCCGAAGGTGACCAGCTTCAGACTGTGACAGGTTTGGCAGACCTCACGATAAACCTTGAACCCCCGCTGCAGCTGGCCGGTGTCATAGATGCCGAACGGCCCCCAGAATGACCATTTCTGCCGCGGCGGCTCCGGCCCTTCTTCGGCCGAGGCCGCTGTCGACGAGCCCAGAAGCCCTGCAATGCCGATTCCGATGGAGAAAACCAGCGCGGCGACCGTCGCTATGCTCTTCTTCTTGAGCACCGCTTCCGAAATCGAGTTTGGCAGCGGGCGCGGGGTTTCCAGCCGCCCCAGCAGCGGCAGGACGATCAGGAAATGGATGAAGTACCAGGCGGTGAATAGCCGGGCCACGATCACGTAGATTCCTTCCGGCGGCTTGGAGCCGAGCCAGCCGAGGCCGACGCAGACGACGACGAAAATCCAGAAGAACTGCCTGTACAGCGGTCGGTAGGTCGCGGACCTCACCTTTGAACTGTCGAGCCACGGTAGGAAAGCCAGCACGATGATCGATGCGAACAGCGCGACCACGCCGAGAAGCTTGTTCGGGATGGAGCGCAGGATGGCGTAGAACGGCAGGTAGTACCACTCGGGCACGATGTGGGTTGGCGTTACGCCCGGATTGGCAGGTATGTAGTTGTCGGGGTGCCCGAGATAGTTCGGAATGTAGAACACGAACCAGCCATAGAGGATGCAAAACACCGCTATGAAGAAAATATCCTTCATCGTGGCGTAGGGGGTGAAAGCGACTGTGTCCTTTTCGGTTTGCGGGTCGACGCCAGCCGGGTTGTTCTGGCCGACGACATGCAGCGCCCAGATATGCAGGATCACCACCCCGAGAATCACGAACGGCAGCAGATAGTGCAACGAAAAGAAGCGCTGCAACGTCGGTTCGCCGACCGCGTAGCCGCCCCACAGCCAGATAACGATCGGGTCACCGATGATCGGGATCGCGGAGAACAGGTTGGTGATGACCGTCGCGGCCCAGAAGCTCATTTGGCCCCAAGGCAGCACATATCCCATGAAGCCGGTTGCCATCATCAAGAGGTAGATGATAACGCCCAGAATCCACAACACCTCGCGCGGCTCCTTATAGGAGCCGTAATACATGCCGCGAAACATGTGCACATAGACTGCGAGGAAGAACATGGCGGCGCCGTTGGCGTGCAGGTAGCGCAGCAGCCAGCCGTAGTTCACGTTACGCATGATGTGTTCGACGGAATTGAACGCGCCGTCGGCCGTAGCCGTATAATGCATGACCAGCACCACGCCGGTCGCGATCTGCGCGATCAGCATGAATGTCAGGATGGCACCGAACGTCCACCAATAGTTCAGGTTGCGCGGCGTTGGATAGGCGACGACCGATGAATAGACGAGGCCTCCAATCGGAAGCCTGGACTCGATCCAGCGCAGCAGGCCATTCGTCGGCCGATAAGTCGGCGGCTCGTATAGACCCACGCCGTCCGCCCGCTTCAGCTTGCCAGGCCATGCCCCAGGCGGCGAATTGATGGTGGAATGTCCGCTCATGATTTCGGTCTCGAAACTGATGTGGTCGCAGAACGGTGAGGAATTTGCCGTGAGGAGATTGCCGCCTATCCGATCCTGATCTTGGTATCGGACACGAACGCATAGGGAGGAACGGCGAGGTTGGCTGGGGCCGGACCGCGACGGATACGGCCGGACGTATCGTATTGCGACCCATGGCACGGGCAGAAGAAGCCGCCGTAATCGCCTTCATGGGCGAGCGGAATGCAGCCGAGGTGGGTGCAGATCCCGATCACCACTAGCCACTGGTCGTGACCGTCCTTGACGCGGGCGGCGTCGGGCTGCGGGTCCGGGAGGGTTGCGACGTTGACGTTCTGCGCTTGCTCGATCTCCTGCTTGGTCCGGTGCCAGATGTAGATCGGCTTGCTGCGCCAGAACACCTTGATGGCTTGATTGTCAGTGATCGGAGCGAGGTCGACCTCGATCGGGGCGCCGGCCGCGATGGTCGAAGCATCCGGGTTCATCTGCGCGATCAGCGGCATCAAAACGGCGGCGCCGCCCACGGCTCCCACCACCGCGGTCGCAATGTAGAGAAAATCGCGTCGCGTCGGCTCGGCCGAAGATATTGTTGTCACGGTTTCAGTTCCTTTCCCGTCCGCGCGGTCGCCAAGCGGGCAAGCCGCCGCTTTGCGCCCCCAAAAAGTTCCCCCTTCAATGGTGGCCCGGGGCAAGCCGGGGCGCTCCCTGGGAAGGAGGCCACTCCGGCGCGCGTTCTATTGGCACCCTTGTGGGGAGAGCGCAAGGGCGACCAAGCGGCGCAGGAAAGCCCGTGTTGTAGAGTGGGTTTTGCCATTGCGAAACCACCAACAGCGGCGCCAAGGCAGTGGGTTTCGCGAGCGCCCAAACCATCCCACAGGCCGAGTAACATGCAGATAGCCTTGTTCGAACCAGATATCCCGCAAAATACCGGCACGATTTTGCGCCTGTGCGCGTGCCTCGGCGTCGAAGCCCATTTGATCGAGCCGACCGGATTTCCGATCTCTGATCGGGCCTTCCGTCGGGCCGGTTTGGATTACCTCGATAAGGTCACGGTGGTGCGCCACGTCTCTTGGGCGGCATTCGACGATTTTCGCTTAAAGGCGGGGTGGCGTCTGGCGGTGTTCACGACGGGTGCGACCACCAGTTATTTGGATCATCGCTTCACAGGTGCGGACGTGCTCCTGTTCGGCCGCGAAACCGCCGGGCTTCCTGAGGCCGTACATGTACGCGCCGGGGCCCGCTTGGTGATCCCGATGCAGCCAGGCTTGCGTTCAATCAACGTGGCCATGGCCTGCGCCATGGCGTTGGGTGAGGCGCTGCGGCAAATTCGTGCGTGTGCGACTGATCGCTGACGGTTGACTTTCGACAAAGGACCCCCGATGGCCGTGCAATGCCCTCTCCCCTGCCCAATCCCGAAACCCTCGATGCCCGCAAGGCGCTAGCCTGCGCGTGGTTCGAGAGATTGAGAGACCAGCTGTGCGACGCATTCGAGACGCTCGAGCGCGATGCGCCGGTGAGCCTTTACGACGGAACTCCGGGGCGGTTCGTGCGTACGCCCTGGATGCGCACTGACCATAGCGGAGCGCCTGGAGGCGGCGGCGTCATGGCGATGATGCGGGGGCGGCTGTTCGAAAAAGTTGGCGTGCACGTCTCGACCGTATTTGGTGAGTTTGCCCCCGAATTCCGCAGCGAAATCCCCGGTGCGCAGGACGATCCGCACTTCTGGGCATCGGGGATTTCGCTGATCGCCCACATGGTCAACCCGCACATCCCAGCGGTCCACATGAACACTCGCTTCGTAATCACCGCGAAAGCATGGTTCGGCGGGGGCGCCGACCTCACGCCCGTGCTCGCATCGCGGCGCACCCAGGAGGACCCGGACACCGAATCTTTCCATGCCGCGATGGCTGCCGCCTGCGCGGCGCACGCGCGGGTAGCGCCCTATGATCGTTACAAATCTTGGTGTGACGAGTATTTCCAGTTGCGGCATCGTGGCGAGGCGCGTGGCGTCGGCGGCATTTTCTACGATTGGCACGATAGCGGTGATTGGGATGAGGATTTCGCGTTCACGCAGGAAGTGGGGCGCGCGTTTCTAGGCATCTATCCGGAGCTGGTGCGCCGGAATTATGCGAAAGCCTGGACCGCGCCAGAGCGCGAGGAGCAGCTGGTACGCCGGGGGCGCTATGTCGAATTCAACCTGCTTTACGACCGCGGCACGGTGTTCGGGCTTAAAACCGGAGGTAACGTTGAATCGATTCTCTCGTCCATGCCACCGGTCGCCAAGTGGCCGTGATCGCAATGCTCCTGCGCCCTGGTGGACCAACCATTCGGACAAGAACACGCGCAAAAACAATGAAGTGAGGCCGCTGTCGTCCCAACCTGAAAACGACAGCGCCGACCGTGCGCTTTCCGGCAACACGTCCTATGTTGTCAGCGCTGTTTCCGGTTGATCCAGGGAGGAGACCATGAAGTTCGCACCCGGCCAGGTCGTCAAATTGAAATCCGGCGGCCAGCCCATGACGGTCGTGGCCGTCTATGAGGACACCATCGAGTGTATCTGGGTGGGCGAAGAGGGCGATCTCTTCCGCGAGACGATCCCGGGGGTTGCGCTCGAGCGCAGTTATGGGCGCGCTGATGGAGAACGCGACCGAGCGAACGAGCCTCTGACCGCTGAATCCGAAATGCTCGGGGACGAGGACGAAGACGACGAAGACAACGGAGACGACGAAGAAGACGAGGACGAGGAAGACGACGAAGAAGAAGACGAAGAAATTGAGGAGGAAGAAGAGGAGGATGAAATCGAGGAAGATGAAGACCAAGAGGAGGATCTGCATGCGGAGGCCGGCCGAAAGCACCCAGAGCCGGCGCCCCCGGACCCGCGCGGCCAGCCCGCGACCCGAGGTCGCCGCAAGCGAACGGTGCCGGCGTGAAGGGTTATCCGTCCGTATTTATCGCGTAATTGCCCCCAAAATCATGGCCCCGCCCCCGATCATGACGACTGCGTCAAGAATGACGATGTGAGCGCGCAAGGGGAGCCGGTCGACTAGCCGCTTGGCCAGAAAAGCACCAGGAAAGGCCGCAAGCCCAATGACGACTGCGACGGCGACCACTTTGGCGCCCAAGACGCCGGCGACATCGAATACCGCGAGCTTGACGACCCCGATGGCTACCGAAATCGCGGCATCGGTCGCGATCACAGAAGCCCCATTCAGACCGGCTGCCATCAACAGGGAGAGCAGGATGATCCCCGCACCGGTTGTACCTCCAACCACCACACCCCACCCGATCGAGCTTGCGGCCAACGCCCCGTCGGTGAGCTTGAAGCCGCGGTTGAGCGCGAAGCGGCGCAGGGGCACGCTGGCGACCAGCATTGTCCCGATCACAATCATGACCCCACTGCCGCCGAGCTGCGTGTAACCCCAGGCACCAAGCAGGCAGGTGGGTGCGGCCGCAACGAGCACGATTCTGCAGCGGCGCCAATCGGTTGCAGCGCGGAACGCAAGCGCGCGGCTGGTATTGGTAAACAGTGCCGAGAGCGCGATGATCGGCACAACCGGCTCGGGGCCGACAATCGGCACGAGAACCAGCGGCATCAAAGCACCCGTACCGTAGCCAGCAAGCCCGCCAATGACGGACGTCAGAACCGCCACGAGGGCGATCAATACAAACTGAGCAAACGAGATATCGGCCGGCATTAGCGGCGAAATTAGTTGCATCATTCCGCGATTCTGAAATGCGTGATTATTATTGCAAAAACTTAGCCCCCACTCAGAGCCTATAGACATACGGTTGAGCGAATGATGCAACCATCGGCGCCAGTCCCACCGCAAAAAAATGCGAAGGTGAAGCGCTCGCTTGTCGCCGCAACTGTGTCCTCAAGGCGCGATCGCTAGCCGTGAGCCGACGCAGGTCGAATGTTTGACCGAAGTGGCCTGCGGCGACCGGTTCAAAGAGGGGTCCCGATAAAGACGTTTGCGTCCGCGTAAAATACGCGGGATTTACGCGAATCCATTTGGTTTGAATACTATGATACCTCTAGGTATTTATACCTAGAGATGGTATCCTCGCACTTTGAAAAGGTCCATAATTAAACCTTGTGAAGTGATTTGCGTATCGGAGTGAGTCCTTATGGACGAGTTCACTAAGCGCAGACATCTCGGAGAGCGCCCCACCCGCGGTCGTCCATTCGCGAAAGGTAATCCCGGCCGCAAACCCGGCTCGAAAAATAAGACAACGGTCATCGGCCAGGCGCTTCTAAAGGAGGCGGAGGATCGATTAGTCCGTAAGGCCATTGAAATTGCTGAAGCCGGCGATGGCCCAATGCTGAAGTTTTTGCTTGATCGAATTCTGCCAAAAGAACGGGCGGTGGACTTCGACATCAATTTGCACGATGGAGATTTCGATCCGGTCGAGGCAATGCGGTCAATCTTCGAAGCCGTTGCCACTGGCCAAATCGCCCCAGGCGAAGCGGCGGCGCTCACAAACACGGTTGGAGGTTACACTCGGTCGCGAGGTTGGTAGGAATTGAGGGTGGCGTCATCTCCGGGGTGATCAACCTCAATCATCCGACGTTGGAGCGTCGGATAGGAGACCACGCCATGACGAGCACTACCACGAAGCCTGATTCTTCGCAGCCTGCAGCCGAGATGGCTGTTGATCTTTTCGACAACTGGTTTGATCCACTCGAGACCGAGGTGCGGGCTCGGGCGCGTGAGTTTGTCGAAGCGATGATCCGCGGCGAACTCGACACTGTGCTTGCCCGGCCGCGTTACAGTCGAAGCCAGATGGCCAGCAATGAAGGAAGAGCAGGCATTGCGGGCCACCGCCACGGGAGCCGGACACGGTCGTTGACCGGGACCTTCGGGCCGATCTAGATCGCGGTGCCGCGTGCCCCGCTGAACACCCCGCAGGCAAGACGACGGAGTGGAAGAGCCAGGCGTTGCGGGCTTATCAGCGCCGCACGCTGGCCGCCGACGCGCTGATCGCGAGCACCTATCTGGCTGGCACCAATACGCGCCGGGTGCGCCGTGCGCTCGGTGCCCTGTTTGGCGGTGCGGTGGGCAAGGATACGGTGAGCCGGACCTGGCGCAAGGTGAAGAGCGATTGGGACGCGTGGAACGCCCGCGCATTAGCCGAAGAGCCGATCGTGCGGCTCATTCTCGACGGCACCGTGGTGCGCGTGCGGCTCGACCGCCAAGCGACCTCCATCTCGCTCCTTGTCGTCATCGGCGTACGCGCGGACGGCCAAAAGGTGGTGCTCGCGATCAAGAGCATGGGTGGCGAGAGCACCGAGGCTTGGCGCACCGTCCTCGACGATCTCATCAAGCGCGGCTTGCGTCGCCCCGAATTCCTCATCGTCGATGGCGCACCCGGGCTCGACAAGGCGATCGCCGCCGTGTGGGACGGCGTGCCGGTTCAGCGCTGCACGGTCCACAAGCACAGGAACCTTTTCGCCCACGCGCCAGAGCGCCTGCGTGACGAGATCACCGCGGATTATAACGACATGATCTATGCGGCCACGCGTCAGGAGATCGAGGCGCGCCGCAAGGCCTTCATCCGCAAATGGAGGCTCAAGCACCGCGCCGTTGCCGACAGCCTGGAGGAAACCGGCGACCGGCTGTTCACCTTCACACGACTGCCGCCAAGCCAATGGCGGAGCGCGCGGACTACCAATGCGATCGAACGACTGCACGAGGAGTTCAAGCGAAGGATCAAGACCCAGACCGTGCTGCCGTCCGCGGACACTGCTGCCATGCTGTTCTGGGCTTTGCTCGCATCGGGCCAGATCAACATGCGCAAGGTTGATGGCTGGCAGACGCTCGCAACAAAGCTCATCGATCAGCCAATTGACCTCGCAGCCTGAAACGATACCTTCATGTTACCGGAGATCGCGCCACGCCAAATTCCAACCGCTTTCCGGACGCCAATTTTGGATGTCACGGAATTTGCTGAACGGCTCGCGAACCTTGAAAGGAATATGCGAGCGCTAGCGAACGCACAATGAGCCAAAAATCACGAAGCCGACTTTCGCTCATGCGAGACACTGTCTCTGCGGAGCTTACGAAACGATTGGAGGAAAGAAAAAAGTTTCTTTCGAAATTGTCACAATGCGCTGAATATCATGCCATTAACGTCGCGGCGATCGTCCTATCAGGTGAACCAAAAAGCTGTGAACCTCTGTATCGGGCTTGGGATCGTGCATTGCGGCACTATGAGATCCAGATCTATGAGCCGGGGAAATTAGGCGGTCAGATTGAGGCCGCTCAGAAGCTTTATTCTCGAATTGTGGGAAAGAATGACTTACGTGTGGTTTTCGCAGAAATTTTCGCGAATGCTCCAACTTGGTTACTACATTTCACCAGAGTGTATTTCGATGCCAATTTCCTAGAATTTCACTTGCCTCGTAAGGTCGTTGAGCTTGAATGGCGCAGTCGTGGCCTGGAAGACGCACGCGCTTGGCCAGCTCTTCCATCGGGGAGGCTGACAGATGGTGATCCTATTCCAAGCCATGACCCGCGCCGAATTGAACTTGCGATCTGTGGGGCAATGGCGCGACTCAAACCGATCCCGAATTTCTTGGAGCTTCTTTGTCAGGCGGTGGAGCAAGAATTCTTCCCTAAGCGCAATCCTTTCGCCGACGATGTTGCTTTCGTTATCGACCTAGAACAAAAACCAGAAGAGGAGTGGTCTCCTTACGAGAAACGTCGCCGGCGCAGGATTATTGATTATATGGAGCGGGAGGGGAGAAAATACCGTGAGGAACTGATGGCTGTGGTGCCCTCCGAGACGGCATCCCTCCGACATATTCGACGCCGCTGATCTCAGGCGCAATGTAAGCGAGTGAAGTTCGGTTTCGCTCGACAAAACGGCTCCGGTTTTCCTGGTCTTCTGTTCCAGCGTGGAAGACGGACACAAGAGCGCGGAAGGAGCGGCCCATTAAATCGGTTACGACCTACCAGAGTGAAACCGGACCTGATGCGACTCGTCAAATCCCATTTCGAGCTAAGCACGATTTTCGAGCTCATGGGCCCGGCACACTTTTGCCCGTTTGGCTTTTGAGAACGCAGCCCAGGCAGCGCGGTCGCGTGAGGAAGTTAGAAGCTGGCAATAGGGAACGTTCGCCCACGCGGTGAACTGGCGGCCGCCGAACTCATTTAACAAAGCCGGGCCGACCGCTGTCGCACAAGCTGCGGCTCTTCACTGGGGCAGAGGTTTGTCAGACAGCAACTTATTATTATTCGGAGGCTTGTCGGGTCTACAGTTCTTCCCCATCGGTATTATTGCTGGCGCTCGTTTATGCGTCAGACGAGATCGCGAGCGGCCCCTTGGTTATTGACGCTTCCTGCGCAAGCGAAGCCCAGGCGCGTCGCCGTTGATGAATTCGATGCCCGCGGCTTCGAGAGCGGACTGAATGGCTGCCAAGTTTGGAGCATGTACGTTCGGGGTTCCCTCAGCGTTCTCGATTCGCTGGACTGTTGAAACTCCGACTTTTGCTTTCTGCGCAAGGTCCTTCGCAGTCCAGCCGAGAAGGGCACGAGCAGCTCGGACCTGAGCGCCCGAAATCACGGCAGGAAGCCCCGGCAAGGACCTTTCAACATGGGAAAAGAGAAAATCGTTGACATCGTAATATATTTCGTTTAATATAACGATATTAGTTCATTTTGAGGGCCTGGAGTAATATCATGCGATCATTAGTACAAGGCCGCAAAAACTTCATCGGCGGCTCAGATGCCCGCATCATCATGGGCACGGACGAGGCCGCCCTCCTGCGCCTTTGGCGGGAGAAACGCGGTGAGGCTGAACCACAGGACCTGTCGGGCAATCTGGTCGTGCAACTCGGCATCGTGACCGAGGATCTCAATCGGCTCTGGTACGAGCGCAACACCGGCCAGGTCGTCACCGCGGTCCAGCGGCGAGTGGAACATCCGGTAATCCGCTTTTTGGCGGCCACCTTGGACGGCATGGTGGAGGGGACCGGGGCGGTCTTCGAGTCCAAGTTCATGTTGCCGTGGTCCTTTTCCGAGGAGGCGGCGGCCCAAAAGTACATTGCGCAACTCCAGCACAACATGTGGGTGACCAACGCCACGACGGCCGCACTCTCGATCATCACCGGGGGCGGCAAGTGGGTCGAGCTTACCATCCCGGCTGATTCGCTCTACCAGCATCTCCTCCTCACGGCTGAGAAAAAGTTCTGGCGCTGCGTTGAATCGGGCGAGCCCCCTCGCCTGTTCCTCGTCGGAGCCGCCGCGCGTGCGGATTGAGGCCGTACGCATCATCGACATGAGCTCCTCGAACTCTTGGGCGGAATTTGCCGGCATCTTCTGCCGCACACGCTCGGCGTTCCTCGAACACGAGAATGCCAAGGCCGAACTGAAGGCACTGATGCCCGAAGACGCCAAGGAGGCGATCGGGCATGGGGTGCGGGCCAAGCGCTCAAAATCCGGCGCCATCAGTTTCGACCTCGTAGGAGCGGAGGTTGATCATGCAGCGCTCCAGTGAATTGATCGGCGCCATTGCGAGCGCCCTTGCCAAAGCCCAATCCGAGCTTACCAATCCCGGAAAAGTCGCTGGTCGCCACCATACGGTCCCCGTTCCCGCGGGAAGGCGATCGGACGTTTCGCTATGCATCGCTCTCGACCGGGCTCGATATCGTGCGCAAGACGCTGGGCAAGCACGAGATCGCGACCGTGCAGACAACCGCGATCGACAACGATGCGGGGCTCATTCGGCTGACCACGGTCCTCGCCCATTCGTCCGGGGAATGGGTCTCGTCCGACTGGCCGGTATGCCCGGTCGGTGAAACCGCGGCGCCGCATAAGATGGGCGCCGCCCTCACCTACGCCCGGCGTTATGCCCTGTTCACCCTCGTCGGGATCGCCGGCGAAGACGATCTCGACGCGCCGGACCTGCCGGTCAGCACCACCGACACGGCTCGCCAGGCACCAAGCCTCCAGGAAAGATGAATGGGCAGGCTGGCGATGCTGCAGGTAAGACCGAGTGGCATCGTAAGTCGCAGCCGCCGAAGCCGGTGCTCGACTCCCAAGCCTCCGGGATGGTTCGCGACAGGCTCGGCGAGGAAATCGCAGCGCTCGACGGCGTGGAAGCAGCCGTCGAATGGGCAGGCCGCAGCCTTGGTGCCAAAAATACCCTAACGGCCGAGGATGCCGTAATTGTCGAAGCCGCCTTCCGGGAGCGGATGCAAGTGCTGCAACCCGAAGTCTATTCCCTGACCTCTGCCGCATCAGAGGCGCCGAGCCCTCCCCTGAGGCCCGCAACACGAACCGGCGGCGCTCGCCAGATCTATCGTCCCCATCGAGCGCGCCGGCGCGAAACCCGCGACCCAGGAAAGCGTCGGCTTTGCGAATCCGCATTGAAGCCGACGGCTCCCGTCTCCAAAGCCCCGGCGCAGCCGCGACAAAGACCATTTGCGCTTTATTGCCCGTCAGCCGTGCACGGTCTGTGGTCGGCAGCCTTGCGAGGCCCATCACATCCGGTTCGCGCAGCCGAGCGCGCTTGGCCGTAGGGTGTCGGATGAGTTCACAGTACCGCTGTGCCGCGTTCACCATCGCGAGCTCCACCGTATTGGCAACGAGCGCTCTTGGTGGGACCAACTCAATATCGATCCGCTTCCGATTGCGCTCCGGTTTTGGCAACAGACGAAGGGCGTGCCTTCGGGGCCAAATGGCCAACCCAAAGCTGACGCGCAGATTGCGGACGCCACGATCGGACAGGAAAGCGAGGCAGGGGTGCTCTTCCAATGCCGATTTGCCCTCGCGGTCTACAATCACTGATCACAGCGGCACGACCCGATGATCTCGCTACAACGGCTCGAGGCCAATCGACGCAATGCGCTGCGTAGCACCGGCCCGAGGACCGAAGACGGTAAGCAACGATCACGGGCCAATGCCGTCCGACACGGGCTGACCGCCGAGACAGTGGTTGGAAGTCTGGAAGACGCTGAGGACTACAAAGCATTTGAAGCCGCGATTATCGCAGACTATGACGCCGAAACGGCTGTAGCGCGTGAGCTCGTGCTTCGGCTCGCGTCGCTGTTATGGCGGCTTCGCCGCGCCAACGCGATTGAGGCTGACCTTTTTGAGATCCAAGCCGAAGCTTTACGGGAGCGCCGGCTCGCCGCTCCTTCGCCCACGCAAACGCCCGATGACCCTATCTATAAAGCTTTTGAAAGTACCGCCTGCCAGGAAACTGGCGAATGGCAGCAATCTAACAGCGATCACCTCGCCGGTGAGTACAAAACCTCAATCCGCCACTTGACGCATAGTTTCTTGCGTCTCGCCAATCTAGACAGCCGCGCATTTGAACGTCTGAACCGATACGAAGCGGCTCTTTGGCGCCAGACCAAACAGACGCTCTACGCGCTCCACCCGAGTAGATACCGCTAACGGCGGCAGCCTATTGCGAACGGCCCGTTCGCGGGCGAACTCTCTACGCACGCGGGATAAGGGGCGCGTACCAGGAGTGCTGCCGACCGACTGAAGCTTTTATTCAATGAAGCGTGCTAAAGTGGATCATTCAGTTCTCTGACTTTGAAAACGCCGACACGATTCTTCGCCACGCCGCTCATTTGTGGGACGTACTGCAATCTTTTCCGTAGGGCGCGGCGATATCCAATGCCATCCGCGGCTGATATGAGAAAATTGGATCGGAGCAGCACGCACTTCACCCGGGTGAACGACCAATCTCTGACTATTCAGTGATGGACAGGTTTTGGCAGTGCTGCCTCGACGATTGGCCCCACGGAACTCGTCCATTTTGCCTTTTCGACCTGTAGCTCGAGCATGCGTAGAATACGCTGGAGCTCCGGACGGGCAACCACACCTATTGCGCTTCCAGCACGATCCCCCCACAGCTCGAGGCGAAACCTCTCTCCTTGCTTGGTGATGGTCAGTCGCTCTTGCAAGTCGCGGCGATGGACGCCCTGCGCCCAACGGGGCTTGATTGTCTGCATTGCTGGCGAGCTTAAAATTCTGCCGCAAGCCGTGGCAAGACGCGATCCGCCGCTGCACGCCGAGCCCGCGCGTGTTGGCGAGCGTCATCGGCGGGCCGACCGGTTGCTTGCATTTAGGCGCCATCCCCAGAGCCTAACTCAACCGTTGTACTTGCGCGTGCCTTTGGCGCTTTTTCGGCGAGCAGAAAGAATAACCGCCCGTTGATTTTGCGGGCTTTCCTTGTAGCCTTCTAAGCTGCTGGTCGTTCGCGTCCTGCCAGGGTCGCCAAATAAAATCAATGACTTACGGCAATATCATAGCGGCAAAATATTCCCAAAAATGAGAACTGGGAAGCGTTTGGGAAGAACGAATGGCAGTCTCATATTCAATTCCACCGAATTTTGCCGATGCGTTTCATGAGGCGACGCTGCGTTATTCGTACTGGGAGCGCGGCGAGCCTGAGCCCTTGCTTACCCTTCAGGGGAGCCGTCGCCCAATCAGCGACGTGTGCAAACTTGCAATGGAATTCAACGACCGCATACCGGAGTATTTCCGGCGCATGTTGCTCAGTCTTATCGAGGTCCCGGACGACCTAAATGACGTTAACGACATTTCGTATGCAACGGGTGCCCGTTGCCTCCTCACTGAAATCGAGGCTCGCAAAGCCCAATATGAGCAGCATGGGGAGAGTTCGTAACTTGGCCTGGTCCCACGTTCACGGATCAAGATTGCCAGCCTAGGTGGCGAAGACATCAAAATCGAGACCATCGGTTCAATCGAACGTCAAGAATAGGGAACTCCAATGGCAACGGAAGCCCGCTCACCTCGACTTGCCGTGCTTATTGATGCGGACAATGCGTCTCCGCGGATCGCTGACGGGCTGTTCGAAGAAGTTGCGAAGATAGGCGAGGCCAGTGTTCGGCGCATATACGGAGACTTCTCGGGACCGCGCTTGAAAGCGTGGGCTGACATTCTTTCAAAGCAGCATCAGCAGTTCGCCTATATTACAGGCAAGAATGCCTCCGACATTGCACTGGTTATCGATGCAATGGACCTCCTGCACAGCAGCCGATTCGATGGCTTCTGCCTCGTATCATCCGACAGTGATTTCACCAGGCTTGCTTCGCGCATACGAGAGCAGGGGTTGGACGTTTACGGCTTCGGCGAGCAGAAGACCCCTGAGAGTTTTCGCCAAGCCTGTCGCCGGTTCATCTACACGGAAAACCTCCTACCTGGGGCCGCGGCGCTTGACCCGGATGCGGCCTCCGCTGCCAAGCCGCTCGAGCGGCCCAATGCCGCGATACCGGTCTTGAATAGAGTTATTTCGCAAATGGACAGCGAGGATGGCTGGGTTGATCTCGCGACGGTCGGCCGACAACTTTCCAATCTCGCGTCAGATTTCGACCCCAGGACATATGGATTCGGAAAGCTGAGCGATTTGGTACGGAAGACCAACGCGTTCGAGGTCGATCAGTCGAAAGGCCGAGGCATGCGTATCCGCGTCAAGCCTGCGCACAAATCCAGCAGAAGCAAGACCTGAAGCGCGATTTGCAAATGCGAAATGTTTGTTGGTTGCTGTAAGTGCCAGATCAGCTTCCCGCGCGCCGCCAGAGGCCACGCCGCTGTGCCGCCGAGAGCCGCGATGAATGTGCGCCGTTTCACTCGATCATCTCGTCGGCGCGGCCAAGCAATGACGGCGGGAACGTAAGGCCGAGTATCTTCGCGGTCTTGAGGTTGAGCACCAGTTCAACTTTCACCGCCTGCATGACAGGCAGGTCGCCCGGTTTGGCCCCTTGAGAATTTCAGCGACTAAATGCCTGTCTGCCGAAATACGTCGGCGATGCTGACCGCGTAACTCATCAGGCCACCCGCCGTAACGAATTCACGCGCCGGATAGATCGCGAGAAGAACATTGCGGGCCGAAAGGGTAACGATTTGATCACGCCTGCTGTTGAAGAAAGGTTCGGATTGAACGACGAGCGCACCGGGGCGTAGCTCGGTCAAGCGCGCGAACGCGTTATCGATGTCGCTTTCGCTGCCTGCAATCAAGATATCCAATCGTTGCCCTATCGAAGCCGCCGCTGCCTGAATGTCACTCAAATAGGCGCTCGTAGAGGGCATTCGAGGGTTAACGAGCACAGCGATAGTCTTACTGCGTCACGAACTATTTCGACGTGAGCGTCTCTGGAATTGAGCGGCGCAGCAGGGACATCGCGACAGCGACCTGACCAGTGCAACGATTAATTGTCGGCGCATGGTGGCGATCGAGTTCGGGATGTGACGTTCGGGCCGCAAGGGCGGAACCTCTGGGTCGATAACCGTCGGGTACGGCCACCGCCTCAACCACGCGCTCGCGCAAATCCTACGAATACGGCCTGGCCATATGGGCACCCCCCAGAAGGCGAATCACGCCCCGAACTCCTCCCTTCCGCCCGCTTTGGGAATCCCGATTCAGCCTCAACGGAAACCGCTCTAGCTCGCCAACCAAGTTCCAATCGTTTCGACGCGTCAAGCCGCTTAAGCGGTGTACCATCAGGTCGCGATACATCGAAGCAGAGGGTTCCGCGATAGCCGACAACGTCAGCCACAAGTCGAGCAAAGTCTGCGATCGTTACATCCGCTCTGGTTCCGATGTTAAGGAAAGTGTTTCCAGAATAGTGTTTCATCACGAAGACGCAGGCGTCTGATAAATCATCGACGGCTAGAAATTCTCGTCGTGGCCGTCCGGTGCCCCAGACAACGACTGACGGCGCTTTGGCGAGTTTGCCTTGTGGAAACGTTCGATCAACGCGGCGAGCTATGAGCCGTTTACGAGGCTCCGTCCATAAAGTCTTGATTTTATGTTTCTTTGGCGCGCCACGGTCGAGGAAGATGGGCACTACTCGTTCGCCGTTCCTCTATGATGCCGCAGCCCACCGCGCGCTCCCGTCGCTAAAACTGCGACGGCTTGCGATTTCGCGCCACGCCTCAGGGGGGTTGTCTTCGCGATATCGCAAGGTGATTTGGCTATCTTTCGACAGCGGCCAGGCCGGCCGTGACTGATGCGGGTAGGTCGAGTGCGAAATCCGGGGCGGGCTCTCCACAGCCACGCGCCGCTGCGCCGCCATGGCGTGCTTGAATGCCCATCGTTCCCCGGTAAGCTCGATCGACTGACCCGTCGATTTGTTGGCTTCGCTTGCATGCGAAGCGGCACGGTTTTGCATGCCTCGTGGTTCCGCGGCGCAGACGGTTTTTCCTTTCGGCGATCAGCCGGAAGAACTGCCGCGCGGCGATCAGCAGGAGGTGGCCGTCGGATGGGACCAGATCCTCCGGGCTGCCTTCGCTGATCCTCATCGCCATTCCGGGTTTCTGCCGCAGGCCGAGGAGGCGGTGCGCGCGCAGCCGGGCGATGGCCACCTCCTGCTGCTCGCCGCCACGGCAGCGCTCCTCGATCAGGATCCCGCGCGCGCGCAGGTCTTTCTGAAGCGCTTTTCCAAGCGCTACGTTGCGATCGGCACCTGCCACCTGCTGCGCGCCCTGGCGCTCGCGCAAGAGAGCAAGCTCGGATTGGCGCGTTCGGTGCTGGAAGCCCATGGGCTTACGGATTGGATTCAACGCCCTGTGCATTTTTCCCGGAGGCTTTGGGCGTCGGGCATGGCTCTCTCAACAGTACGACCGGATTTTCGAGCGCGACGGGGCTGGCCGTCGTGAGCGCGCAGCCTCCGACGCCGCGCGCAAGGACAAGAGCCGGGTCAAGACCAGGCGGGGCGCGCTGCGGGACACGAGCGTGCCGGTTCCCGCAGCGGAAACGCCGGCCGCGCCGACCGCACCGCCTCCGCTGCCGCTGATCGAGATCGATGTTCCGTTCAGCGCCGAGCTCGATCTCGCGCCGCTGTTGACCGCCTTGCAGAAGCCGCCGGACAGCGACGGCGGCTGGTATGGCCTACGCCAGCGCTTTGCCCATCTCGGCCTCGCGCAAGGCTTCGAGGAGTTGCTCTGCCTTCCGCATCTGCGCGGCATCGAAACCTTCTGGTACCAGGTCGAGACCGTGCGCAAGGTGCTCAAGCAGTTTCGCGGCCGCGTTCTGCTCGCCGACGAAGTCGGGCTCGGCAAGACCATCGAGGCCGGCATGGTGCTCAAGGAGTATCTGCTGCGCGGCATAGTCGAGAGCGTGCTCGTGCTGACCCCGGCGTCGCTGGTCGGGCAGTGGCGGGAGGAGCTTGAGACCAAGTTCGACATTGCCTTCGCGACCACCCACGACGGGCTGCTGCGCAGCGACCCGGAACGGTTCTGGAGCCAGAAGCGCCTGATCGCTTCGCTCGCCCTGGCGCGCCGGAGCGAACATGCCGCGCACATTCTCGGCCGCAGCTTCGATCTCGTCATCGTGGACGAAGCCCACCATCTGCGCGACCGCACGAGCCAGAGCTACAAACTGGTGGACGCGCTCAACAAGCGCTTCCTGCTCCTGCTGTCGGCGACGCCGGTGCAGAACGATCTCACCGAGCTCTACACCGTGCTCACGCTGCTCAAACCGGGCATCTTCAAGACTCTCAAGGAGTTTCGCGCCGCCTATGTGACGCCCGGCAAGCCGCACCAGCCGGCCAATCCCGACCGCCTGCGTGAGCTGATGCGCGGCGCCATGGTGCGCAACACGCGCGCCATCGTCGCGCTGAAGCTGCCGCGCCGTCACGCCTTGACGGTTCGCGTGGACGGATCCGAGGGCGAGCGGGCGGCCTACCTGGAGCTCGCGGCCGCGGCGCGCCGGCTGGCGGCCGAGGGGGCAAACCGGCTCGCGCTGCAGCATCTTCTCGGCGCCGCCGGATCGTCTCCGGCCGCGGCCGCCGGCGCGTTGCGGCGCTTGTCCGGCCGCCATGTCGATGCAAGCTGGCATGCGCTCGCGCAAAGCTGGGCGTTCATCGGCACCGGCGGCAAGGAGGCGGCGCTCATCGACCTGCTGCGGCGGAATCCGGACGAGAAGAAATTGGTCTTTGTTCACTACCGCGAGACGCTCGAACACCTTGCCGGCCTGCTGGCACGGGAAGGCTTTGCTTTCGCGCGCTTCGAGGGCGCCCTCAGCGGCCCCGCCAAGGACGTCGCCATTGGCGCGTTCCGCGAGCGGGTGCCGGTGCTGCTTTGCACCGAGTTTTGGCGGCGAAGGCCGCAACATCCAGTTCTGCAACACCCTGATCAATTTCGACGTGCCGTGGAATTCCGATGGCGATCGAGCAGCGCATTGGACGCATCGATCGCATTGGCCAGCAGCGCGAAGTATTCGTGTTCAACCTCGTAACCCGCGGCACCCTGGAGGAGCAGATCCTGCATCTGCTCGACGAGAAGATATCGATGTTCGAGCTCGTGGTCGGCGAGGTGGGAGCGATCCTGGGCGGCCTCGACGAGGATCGCGATTTCGCCGACCTGATGCTCGATGCCTGGCTGCGCACGAGCGAAGCGAGCCGCGCAGAGGCGTTCGACGCGCTCGGCCGCCGCCTGCAAGGGGCGCGGGAGCACCACGAGAGCGCCAAAGCCCTGGACGCCGTCCTGTTCGGCGAAGACTTCGAGACCGCGTGAGCCGAGCCGATGAGCGAGCTGCGGGAGTTCGTCGCCGACCTGCTGGAGCGCCAGGGCGCGGCCATCGAGGCCCTCGCGCCGGACAGCCTCGAAGTGCTCGCGCCTGCGACCCTGCGGAAACAGCTGGGCTGGCCCGAGCTGGCGCATCTCTGCTTCGGAACGGAGCGCGCCCATGGCACGATTGCGATCGGGCTCGAGGGCGACTGGCTCGACCGGTTCGGCACGCTCCTCGCCGACGAGGGACGCTGGAGCGAGCGGGAGGTTCGGCCGCCCGCTGCGGTTCTGCCGCCGAGCGACCCCGAACAGGTGCTCGACCGCATGCTCGACCTGCCGAACGCGGTCTGGCGGTTCCAGGGAATGTCCGCAACCTGGACGCGCTGCCTAATGCTGGCGTTCCGCTTCACCGCGGTGTCGGACGAGAAGCGTGAGGGACTGATCTGGCTCGGCTTCAACCTTGCCACCGGCGCGCTGGTCAGCGACATCCTGGCGCGGCTGCGGCCGGCGCTGGCGCAAAAGCCCGACTGGCACGTGCCCGATCCGGCGATCAGGCAGGCGGCCGGGCCCGGATGGAGCGCGGCGACGCTCGCGGCCCGGCTGCATCCGCTGCTCGATCGGCAGGTGCGCGAGAGCATGGAGCCGTTTCTGCGCGCGATGCGCCGCCGGCTCGAGCGCGACCGGAACCGGGTCCACAGCTATCACGACGACCTGCGTAGCGCATCGCTCAAGCGCTTGGCGGCGCTCGCCCGAGCGGACGGAGAACGGGCGGAGGCCGACCGGCGGCGCGAGACGCTGCGCGTCGAGGCGATCGAGCGCGAATACCGCGCCAAGCTCGACGACCTGCGCCGCAACTACGCCCTGCGCGTCACCGTCGAATGGGTCCAGGCGCTCGACCTCTATGTACCGGTGCAGCGCTTCGAGGTGCTGATCCGCCGCCGCAAGGGCGAGCGAGTGGTCCGGCTCGACTGGCACCCGCTGGTCAGAGCGGCCGAACCACCGTTGTGCGAGGCAGGCCTCGGCCTCGATCGCGTGCGCCTCGTGTGCGACGACAAGCTGCATCTGACCGACCTCGCCGGCCAAGCGCCCTGCGCCTCATGCGGCAAGCCGTTCTGCCGCGCCTGCTTCCCGGCGGCCTGCCCGCGCTGCCGGCAGGCGAATTGAGTAGAGAACGACAGCGCGCGAAGGGGTGCCGGCAGGCCGCCACGGCGTGCTCTGGCGTAGTACGCGCTCCAGCGCCCGTGACATGGTTGCCCGGTTCTGTGCCCGGTCGCCCATCTGTTCGACGTTCTCAATCGGTATGCGGCTGCTCTTTGGCGTCAAATCGTGCAGGCAATTTGCGCGCTCGGCCCGATCAGACAGCGCTGCTGGAGAAGGGGTGCCCAATCGAGGACGGGCAGATTAAATATACCGCCCCCTGACCTGTTGCCCGTTTGCCATAGCTCGTTTAGCGTTTCGCGATCGAAAAGTAATCACCGCGCTGCCCTTAGCCATTTGTTTTTCCTAATCAATTTCCCCATTAGTTGCCCAAATACAACAGCGGTTGAACATTAGCGGTAAGGGCCTCCCGACTTATAGAACGACGTCCGCCGTTGAGTTAAGAATAGCGTCGTTAACGGGCGAGGAGGGTCTCATCATGAAACGGGTTGCTATCGCATTGCTGACCGGCGCTGCACTGGTCGGCCTCAATCAAGTTGCTTCGGCCGCAGATATGGCCGTCAAGGCGGCCCCGCCGCCCGCACCACTTCCGACCTGGACCGGTTTCTACGTCGGCGTTCATGCCGGCCCAGCGTGGCAGTCAAACCCGAGCTGGTCGTTCAATGATCCAAATGGCGTTATCACTGGCCGTTGACCTCAATCAGGGCCGCTCCGGGTCTGGGAGGAGTTGGCGGTATCCAGGGCGGCTATAATTGGCAATTTGCCCCCGCATGGGTAGCTGGCCTCGAGGCTGATATTTCATGGGCGTCGCTCAGCGATACCCGGACATCCCAACCGCTTAATTTCACCGGCGGAGGAGCCGCCTTCGGCTTTCCAGGAGGTGCAGGGATTGTTCCTAATACCAGCGTGCATATGAGCGCCAATACCGAATGGCTCTCGAGTGCCCGGGGCAGGCTTGGTTTCGTCGGCTGGTGGAATACGATGTTCTATGCAACAGGCGGTGTGGCCTGGGGACGCATCGAATATGCTGCACGAGAAGCCAACGTGCCACCTACCTTCGCGACAGTTTTCATCTCAAGCGATTCGTTCACCACGACCAAGACCGGCTGGGTGGCTGGCGGTGGTGCGGAGTGGATGGCTACCCCGCATATCCTCCTCCGAGCAGAGTATCTGTACTACAACCTCAACGATGGCGCCAACACGTCGGCAAACCTATTCCCAAACCCGGGTGCGTTCCCGGTGGCCTTCAATTACAACTGGAACAGCTACAACGTTCAAGTCTTCCGGGTCGGCGGCAGCTACAAGTTCTAAGCTCGCGACGACTGAACAAAAATAAGCCTGTTGACGCAAAGCTCCGGGTCTCCCCGGAGCTTCTGCTTTTTGGGCAATACGACGACTTAAACAGTGTGCTCTGGGGCCGCAAAACTGGATCGTTTTTGGTGAAGTTTCCGCGGCCAGCTACAAGTTCTGAGCCGATCGCGACTTCCTGAACAAAAGAAGCCTTGTTAACGCAAAGCTCCAGGTCACCCCCGGAGCTTCTGCTTTTTCAAGGCTTGAAGTCGCCGCCGGCATGGCCTGGACTGGCCTGCAAATCGACGGCGGCGGAACGTTCTTCGGGCCAGCGCCGGTCCCGGTATCTTCACTGACACCAGGATGCGGTCCCGGATCGGTGATAGGAACGGGCTACGAGTGGATGATTGCCCCCAACTGGTCGCGCAGGCGGAGTATCTCTTCTATAATTTTACGGGAGCGATTTAAACTTCGACCCAATTCCCGGCCGCCGGCGTGACGCTAAACACCGGGACCGCCAAGTTCCACGATTTCATTGTGCGCATCGGCCTCGACTGAAAGTTCGATTGGGGTGCGCCGGTCGCAACGCGCTACTGAGCATTCCAACCAGCGCGCACACCTAAGCCGCGCCCGGGCCCGCTCCAGGGCGTTTTGCTGTGCCGCATCTTCGCAGTCCTTGCGATCGCTTGGACTTAAGGGCGTGAATCATGAGCGCGAAGCCAAATTCGGATTGATAAAGGCGAGGTAGTTGACGGCGAGCTTATCGTATCTGAGGCGTCATATCCTCGATCTGCCAGCAACATTGTTCGAGGCTGCAATCCTCTGAGCATGGCCCGCGACGTTGCTGCAAGCTTTTTTGCGAAGCCGGCGATTTTGCCTACCCTACACACTGCCTAGGCCTTGCAGGCCTCGCCGTGTTTCACGCGTTCGATGGTCTTGATGATCTCGAACTCGGTGCCCTTGCAGGATGCGATGTACATGGTTTTGTCGACATGTTGGCCGTACATCGTCCAGCGTCCAGCGGCGCTGTCGAAGGCAAGGCCGTTCGAGGCGGTCATCATTTTGCGCGCATTGGTGCCGCCCGCCTTTTCGACCAGCGCCTTGGCACATTTCACGCCAGCGTAGCAGTCGGTGCCGATGATGCTGAGCTGCGGGGCCTTGTCGCCGAACTTGCCGAAGTAGGCGGCCTTGAATTTCTTGTTCGCGTCGCCGGGCGCGTTGGCGTAGTAGGACATGCAGGAGTAGAGATTGTTGCTGCTCTCGGCGCCGATGCCCTTGAGCGTGTTCTCTTCCAGCAGCAGGGAGAGCCGTGCGATCTCCTTGTCGAGTTCGAAGCCGGCGAAAGTGCGGTTGAAATTGACGTTGTCGGCGCCGACCAGCGTGATCAGCACCGCATCGGGCTTGGCTGATTTGATGCGCGTCACGGCTTCCTCGAACTTGTTGGGTGCGCCGAACGGGACGTACTCTTCGTTCACGACCTTGCCGCCGTTCTCGGCGATGTACTTCTTGGCATGCTCGTTCGATTTGCGCGGCCAGACATAGTCGTCGCCGATCAGATAGAAGTTCTTCGCGTTGCGCTCCTTCATCATCCAGGTCACCGACGGGCGGATCTGCTGCTCCGGCGTGTCGGCGATCACGTAGGTGTCGAACGAGCACTCGCCGCCTTCGTAGACCGGCGTGTAGATATAGGGCACCTTGCCCTTGATGGTTGCGACCAGCGCCTGGCGCGTAGCTGAGTTGTGCGAGCCGATCAGCAGGTCGACCTTGTCGTCGAGCATCAGCCGTACCGCGGATTTCGCGGAATCGGCCGGCGGGCCGCCGCCGTCGGTCGGGATGAGCTTGATCTGCCGGCCCATGATGCCGCCGGCCTTGTTGACCTCCTCGACCGCAAGCTCGGCCGAGGCCTGCTGCGTCGGCCCGAACAGCGAAGCCGGCCCGCTCAATGCAATGAACAGCCCGATCTTGAACTCATCGGCGGCGCGCGCGCCGCGCACGAGTCCGGGCGCCAAGCCGAGAGCTGCGCCGCCCAAAGCGCTGCCGAGGAAGCTGCGACGCGTGCTTGCCAGATGTGCCATGGGTGTCCCCCGTTGCTGATCGTCAGATGCGCGGTGCCGGCAGTTTCGGCAGCACGGTCTCGAACGCGAGGCCGATCGCCAGGAGTTGTTGATCGCTGCCTTCCGGCCCGTCGATTTCGATGCCGACCGGAAGCCCTTGTCTGTGCGCCGGTCGCTATTGGGGGTAAAGATGGGGTAATCGGCCGGCGTTCTTGTGGATAGCTGAAGATTTGGGGTGCTGCGCTTCAGGCTGATGGTGAAACGAGGTCCGTGTGTACGACCTCAAGCATCAGAAGGAGAAGCGCAGCATGGACCATTTTGCTGGACTAGACGTGTCGGTCAAGGAGACGAGTGTCTGCATTGTGGATGATGCGGGCAGGATCGTCCGGGAAGTGAAGGTGGCGAGCGAACCCGAAGCTCTGCTGCAGGTGCTCACGAACCCCGCCTACCGCTTCAAGCGGATTGGGCTGGAAGCTGGACCACTGTCGCAATGGTTTTACAGCGCGCTCGCCGAAGCGGGCTTGCCAGTGATCTGCGTTGAGACGCGGCACATGCGAGCAGCGTTGAAGGCGCAGATCAACAAGACCGACCGCAACGATGCGCGCGGCATATCGCAGATGATGCGGGCGGGGCTTTATCGTCCGGTGCATGTGAAGACGATACGTAGTCAGAAGCTGCGAATGCTGCTGACCCATCGCAAACTGCTGCAATCGAAGGCCATTGCCATTGAGAACGACCTGCGCGCCACCTTGCGCAACTTCGGTCTCAAGGTGGGTATGGTGGGGACGGTGAAGTTCGAGGCGCGCATCAAGGAGCTTGTCGAGAACCTCCCCGATCTGGCCGTGCTGGTCGAGCCGCTGCTCATTGTCCGGCAAGTGTTGCGCGAGCAGCTCGGTATTCTGCATCGCCGCGTGCTGGCGGTCGTCCGCGAGGATGACGTGTGCCGACGCCTGATGACGGTCCCCGGTGTGGGCCCGGTGGTGGCGCTAACCTATCGCGCAACCATCGATGTGCCCACCCGCTTTCGGAACTCCAAAGCGGTCGGGGCGGTGTTTGGACTGACACCCTCCAAGTATCAATCGGGCGAGTGCGACCGAACTGGCCGGATATCACGGTGCGGAGATGAGATGATGCGGACGATGCTCTACCAAGCGGCCCAGATCTTATTGGTACGCTCGACGAAATGGTCCTGGCTCAAGGCCTGGGCGATAAAGATCGCCAGGCACCGCGGACTGAAAAAGGCGATAGTCGCGCTGGCTCGACGGCTGGCCGTGATTATGCACCGCATTTGGGTTGACGGCACTGAGTTCCGGTGGGCCCGGGAGCAAACCGCAGCAGCATGAGAGTCGTGCAGGATCAAACGCGACAGGAGGAAACTCGAACTCCACCAAGTGGTGGAATGATGTCCCTCGCGGGACGATGGACGCAGGTGAGTTCGCTTGTCCGCTTGGACCTGCCAACAGGCAACGGCAAGGCCGCGGTAAAGATTGTTCCACCTCGTCCTCGGATCCCATGATGGAAGGGCCCTGGTGCCGATTCCGAAGAGAAGCGCGAGCCCGCGAGTGACATCGACATTGTCGTGTGGTGGATAGTCTGAAAGCGCTTGACCCTGACCGGCCGATTAGAGAAGCGGACAACATTTGCTCGCCGTGAGTTCTTCGCATTTTGGACCTTTAGCGGACTCATCCGGCGCCGGTTGCTTGATGGTTTCAAGCTCGGGATGCCTGTTGAACACCCGGTAGGCGATGCCGTCGACCCAATCGG
Organism: uncultured Alphaproteobacteria bacterium; assembly: GCA_963833605.1. GTDB lineage: Bacteria > Pseudomonadota > Alphaproteobacteria > Rhizobiales > Xanthobacteraceae > JAFAXD01. The sequence continues at coordinate 177,370 of CAWHYZ010000012.1, read as the reverse complement.
CGCGCTCGCCGACCTCGCCGTCCGGCATGTACGCAAGCCACGGTCCGACCCGGCGAAAGGGTTGTTCGGCCGTATCGACCGGAATGCTTCCAGCCAGTAACAATTCCCCGGGCATTTGCTTCCTTCGGCAATCTCTTTAAGCCACCTGCACAAGGATATCGACGAGTTGCTGCGGCATGTCGACCATCACGTCATGTCCGCAATTGAGCTCGTAGGTACGCCAGCTGCTGTCAGCCTTCGTCTTTGCCAAAGCGGCGTTGAACGCCGGGTTGTTGTAGCCAAGCGCCCGGATGTAAGTCTTCTTGCGGATCTTCTCGCGCGCAGCGGTCGCCGTGATCTTGTCGGTGAGCGTGAGAATAGGATGTGGCGTCGACAGCTCATCGATCCATGGACGATCCTTTTCGTTGTCGCCGAACAGCGAGGCAGGAAGCGGCTTGGTCGCGATTTCGCCGCGCTGGATTGCGGCGGCGATCGCGTCACGGGACGTTTGTGAGGCGGTGGTCGAGGCGCTTTGGCCGACCTCGGGAAGGAACGCATCAACGAACACGATCGACGAAATGGAAGGACCGATCTGCTCGGCGACCGGCGTGATGACGAGGCCGGCGTAGGAATGTCCAACCAGACAGATGTCGCTCAGTCGCTCGAACTTCACCACGTTCACGACATCCGTGGTGTGGGTGGCGAGACTAATCCCGGCCGCAATCAGATGCGACCGCTCCCCAAGGCCGGTCAGGGTGGGTGTGAAGACCTTATGTCCCTGCTTTTCCAGCAGGTCGGAAACCCGGCGCCAGCACCAGCCACCGCGCCATCCTCCGTGAACGAGCACAAATGCCTTCTGTCCGGGTTGCGCCTGCGTCGAACTGATCGGCGCTGCGACGGCCGCCGCCAACCCGCCGACGACACCGCGACGACTGACTTCGAGCCGATCTCCCTGCGCCATGTCCCGCTCCTCCCGCGTTTCCGCTTTGCGAAAATAGTTTCGGTATGCGAAAACGTTAGCCGATCTCGCAGGACTGTCAACGGTCCGCACGCCGGCCGGCCGGTTGCGCGGCGCCTCTACAACCGTGGCAGGGCCGCGCTTGCGGGCCGCGGCAAGAGCGGTTTGATCCGCTCGCCGGAACGCTCGCTCGCGGTAAGGACCTCGGACAGCGCGTCGGCGGCGCCCTGAAGTTTCGGAACATACTGCTCGATCATGCCTTTCATCGTCACCCGCGCGACCACACAGCCGACCACGAGCGCGGCCACGACGCGGTGGTTGCTGTGTATCGGCACCGCGATCGACCGGTGGCCGAGGCTCGTCTCCTGGTCGTTGAGCGCCCAGCCCTGCGCGCGGACCTGATCGAGAGCCCGGTGCAACTCGTCGAGGCTCGTGATCGTGTGGGGCGTCAGGGCTTCCAGCTTTCGCCCGCTCATTCGCCTCTTGAACTCGGCCGGAGCGAGCGCGGCAAGCAGCACCTTGCCGGGCGAAGTCGCATGAGCGGGGAAGCGAGTTCCGACAGACATGTAGTCCCGCGTGAGCGCTTTGCCGGTGGCGCGGGCGATGTAGACCACGTCATAGCCGTCGAGCACCGACACCGAGCAGCTTCCCTCCAGCTTCTCCACCAGCTGGGTCAGCCGCGGCTGCACCAAACTCGCGAGCGGCTGTGCAGCGAGATACGCATAGCCGAGTTGAAGCGTGCGCGGCGCAAGCGAAAACCGTTGCCCGTCCAAGTGCAGGTAATCGAGGTGCAGCAGCGTGCGCAGCACGCGCCGCGCCGAGCCGGGGCTGATGCCGGCCGTGCGCGCCACCTCGCTCAACGTCATGGTCGGCTTGTCGGCGCCGAAGGCCTCGATGACGGCGAGCCCCTTGGCGAGCGACTGAATGAATTCGCGATCGTCGGTGTCGTTCATCTCATCGCCTTTCGCGTTTTGCACGAGCCTCCCGCGGATATTGACAACTCTTGGCCCTTACCTAGACTTTCCGAATGTCGGAATAATATCCGCTATGCGGAAAGAGTCTAATGCCGTGCGCGTCGACGGCGGGGGCACCACACAGGCTGCGACGAGGAGAGTGGTTTTGATCACACGCGTCGTTCTCGCACTCGCCGCGATATGTGTCTGCGTAACCGCCGCGACCGCACAATACCCGCAACGGCCAGTGAAGGTCATCGTCCCCGCCGCGCCCGGCGGCGGCACCGACGTGCAGGCACGCTACCTGGCTTCGCGCCTTTCGGAGCGGCTCGGCCAGCAATTCATTATCGAGAACGTGGGCGCGGCCGGCGGCAATGTGGCGGCCGCCCAAGTGGCCAAGGCCGATCCGGACGGATACACCCTGTTCGTGATCGCGCCCGCGACGGTGATCAACTCCACCCTCTATGCGCGCCCCGGCTTTGATGCGATCAAGGATTTCGTGCAGGTTGCGGCCTGGGCGCAATCGCCGTTGCTGTTTATTGCGAATCCGAGCCTGCCGGCCTCAAGTCTGAAGGAACTTGCCGCCAGCGCCAAAGCTAACCCCCATACGCTCGCATTCGGCAGCGGTCCGGGTTTCATCAATCACATGGTGATGGAACTCTTTAAAATCGAATCGGGCGCCGACATCCTGTTCGTTCCCTATCGTGGGCAGGCACCGGCGCTCACCGATGTGGTGAGCGGGCAAATCCAGCTGACGGTCGATTCAATTGCCAGCAGCGGCCCGTTCGTCGAAGCTGGTAAGGCCAGGGCGCTGGCGATCACCAGCGCACAGCGGTCGGCCTCGTTCCCGACTGTTCCAACGGTTGCCGAATCCGGATTCCCCAAGCTGACCGGCAACACCTGGTATGGCCTGCTCGCGCCCGCCAAAACCCCGGCCGACATCGTCGCCAGGCTCAGCACTGAGATTGCCGCGATCCAGGGCGAAGCCGGTTCGGTGAAGCAGATCGAGGCCATGGGGGCGGAGCCGTTCATAGCCGGCGCCGTCGAATTCACGCGCTTCTATCAAGCTGAGGCGGCGAAGTGGGCCGCTGTCATCAAGACGACCGGCCTGAGGGTAGAGTGAACTGAAAGCGTCTCGGTGCTGAAACCGCGACTGCGATCACCCGTGGCCGGCGACCGCGCCGACCAGCGCGCGGGCGCAGGGGGCATTCCGCAAACGGATATTTGCTGATTGGGAGGAAACGACGTGTTGCGACGGCATCTTGTGATCGGCGCTGCCTTGCTTGCCCTCGCCCCATCGGCGGCGTTCGGCGAGACGATCGATTACCCGTCCCGTCCGGTACGGATCATCGTCGGTTCATCGCCCGGGGGAACTGCCGACACGATTGCACGGCTGCTCGCGCAACACCTAGGCGAAAAGCTCGGCGGCACTTTTATTGTCGAGAACCGAGCCGGTGCCTCGGGAGCAGTCGCGTCGATTACGGTCGCGAAATCCGCGCCTGACGGGTACACGCTCTTGCTGGGAGCCGTGAACTCGCATGCGATTCTGCCCGGTCTGGCCAAGGACCTTCAATACGATCACATCAAGGACTTCGCGCCGGTCTCGTTGATCTCCTTCAGCCCGAACCTGCTGCTGGTCAATCCGAGCTTCGAGGCAAAGACGGTGAGCGAGCTCGTGCAACTGCTCAAGAAGAACCCGGGCAAATACAACTACGGCAGCGCGGGTATCGGCGGAAGCCAGCAGCTTGCAACGGAGGTGCTGCTCCTCGCGATCGGCTCGAAGATGACGCACGTGCCATTCAACGGCAGCGGCCAATTGCTCGCGGCCCTGATTGCCAACACGGTCCCGATCGCCTTCGACACAATGACGACCGCCGTACCGCTTGTGCAGGCCGGCCAGCTGCGGGCGCTCGGCATTTCCAGCCTCCGGCGGTCCGACGCAATGCCGGATGTTCCCGCCATTTCCGAGTTCGTGCCGGGCTTCGACGTCGTCGCCTGGAACGGAATTCTGGCCCCGGTAGGAACGCCCGCGCCGATCATCGACAAGCTGCAGAAGGCAATCACCGCGATCGTTCAATCGCCTGCGATCAGCACGCGCCTGCGCGAGCAAGGTACGACCGCCGTCGGCAGCACGCCGGCTGAATTCGCGGCTGTGATCGCGCGTGATACCGAAAAATTCGCCGCCGCCCTGCGCGCCGCCAGTATAATACAGCAATAGCGGTCAGATAACCTTGGCCTGCCGCAAATTCTCGATCTCGTCTGCGCCGTAGCCGAGTTCGGTGAGCACCGCCACGTTGTCCTGGCCTATCTGCGGAGGTGGCGCGTCGATCTGCGGTCCGCCGTCCGCAAACTTGAATGCGGCCACCGGAACACCGAACGGTCCCTCGACGCCAGGCGCCGACGGATAACGGTGGATGACGCCGCGCGTTCCGGTTTGCGGATCGTTCACCGCCTCCGCGAGGGTGCGCACGCGCGCGGCCGGAATGTGATTGGCCTGGAAGAAGTCCTCCCACTCCGCCGCGGTCCTGGTCAGCAGAATTTCAGCCAATGCCCTGGCTTCGGGCTCGCGATTGTCCCGGCGCTCCTGCATCGTCTCTTTGATGAATTCCGGGCGACCAAGCACGGTCCAGAGCCGCTGTGCCTGACGCATGTTAGACGCGCCCATTACGAGATAGCCGTCCTTTGTGTCATAGCCCCCGTTGGTGGCCATCTCGTGCCGATTGCCCTTTGGCTTGGGCACTGCGCCCGAGCGCAGATAAGAGGCTAGGTGCGAGCCCATCAGGATCAGCGCAACATCGATCATCGCCAGGTCGATGCGCTGGCCGCGTCCGGTTCGTTCGCGTTGAAAAAGCGCGCTCGCGAGCGCAAACGCGCCCGTCGTTCCGCTGGCGTAATCCACTGCCGAAGGCCCCAGCATGAGCGGATTGACGGTCTCGGTCCCGGTCATCGCCATGATTCCGGAGCCTGCCTGGATGTTCATGTCATATCCGGTCTGACCGCCGCGCGGCCCTTCCTGGCCGTAGGCGGACATCGAGGCGTAGATCAGCCGTGGATTGAGCGCCATCATCGCGTCGGCGCCAAGGCCGAGCGCCGTGAAGGCGCCCGCCCGATAATTCTCGACCAGCACGTCGGCGCGGGTGACCAGCCGCTTGAGGATTTCGCGACCCTGATCGCTCTTGAGATTGAGCGTCATTGATCGCTTGTTGGATGATTGGGCCAGATAGAAGGTGCCCATCTTCGCTGCATTGAGACTACGATCGGCTCCGATCGCGCGGGTTTGGTCGGGTTCGTGCGGAGGTTCGATCTTGATGACCTCGGCCCCGAGCAGCGCCAGCTGATAGGTCGCGAACGGTCCGGCGAGGACGTGGGTGAGATCGAGAATTCTAATTCCTTCGAACGGGCGCATCAGGATCTCCGATCACCCAAGTTACACACCCGATGAATGACGGCATCGCGCGCGAGGGCGGGCGTTGCGCCGTGTACCTCATTCGCAGCGAGCGCGGGACCATCGAAGACGATGCCATGCCCCGGAATATTGGGCAGGACCATCATGCCGCTCCTGATGTCCAAAGGAGCGGCGGTTGCGCCGAAATCGTTGAGGTTCAGGTCGAAAATGTTCTCAACCATCGCGCAATTCGGTGTCGCACCGGCGAGGTGCATCGACAGCTCCAGGGCGCCACGCGGTGACAGGCTGAGACTGGCGCATTGCGCCAATGCGGCAACCTTCAGCCATTCCGTGATGCCGCCGACCTTCCACACGTCCGGCTGCACATAGTCGACCGCCTCAGCGCGAACGTAGTTCCAGAATTCGAAACGGTTGCAGAGCTGTTCGCCAAGCGAGATCGGCACCCCGCCATAGGCGCGCAAATGCGCATGACCGGCGACATCATCCGAGAGAAGGGGCTCCTCGATGAAAAGCGGCGAAACCTCCGCCAGGATACGGCAGCGCTGCACGGCTTCACCCGCGGTCCATTTCTGGTTGGCGTCGAGCATGAGCGCGCATCGGCCCATTAACTTGCGCACCGCGCGACAGCGACGAGACCCTCCTCCGCCCCGGGGTGTCCGACCCTGAGCTTGAAGGCGGTGTAGCCTTGCCGCAGATGATCCTCCACCTGAGCGAGGAGCGCATCCTTGGTTGATCGCGCTCGCATAAATGCCGACGCTTAAGCGGGCACCGCCGAGCAGGCGATGCAGCGGCTCCTTCGCTGCCTTGCCCTTGATGTCCCAGAGCGCGATGTCGATCGCCGAAAGCGCCAGGGTCGTGATCCCGCCGGGACCGGCTGCGTGGCAATCGGTCCACAGCCGCAGCCAGATCCGTTCGTTGTGACGCGGGTCCTCGCCAATGAGGAACGGGGCAAGATAAGCGTCGATCAAAGCGCGCGCCGCGAGCGCTCCGACGCCCGCGGTCGTGCACCAGCCGACGCCCCCCGGTCCTGTATCTGTCGTGAGCGTGACGACCACCAATTCCCGATGCGCCATCGTGACCTTGCTCGACGCCAGCCGCTCCTTGAGCGGGAGGCGAAACGCGCGCGTGGTGACGCTCGTGATTCTCATGGCCGCGCCTTCCGTCTCAGCTCTGGCGCGCGTTGAACGGAAAGTAATTCGGGTATTCACCGATGGCGGCCATGTCGACCTCGATCAGACAGGGCCCGGTCCTGGCCAGGGCTGCGGCGGCGGAGTCGCGCAGGCCATCGGACCTGTCGACTTTGAAGAATGGCATGCCGCAAATCTCCGCCAGTTTCCCGAGGTCCGGTCCGAGCATGTCGGCAAAGAACTTGCGCCCGCCCTGCAGCTGATCCTGCAACTTCTTGATGACGCCGTAGCCCCTGTCGTTCATCACGACGATGACGATGTCGAGCTTCTCCTGCAGCGCGGTCCAAAGCTCGCCGAGATTGAGGTAGAAACCGCCGTCGCCGGTGAGCAGCACGGTCTTGCGACCGTCGGCGGCGGCGGCCGCGCCGATGCCCAGCGGCAGGCCCTGGCCGATACCCGCGCTGACCGGATAAATGTTCTCGCGCGGGCTGTAGATCGGAAAGATGCGGTTTCCCCAGGTGCTGGTGCTCTGGGTGATATCGCGCGCCCAAATCGCGTTTTTTGGCATGACGGAGCGCAGTTGCTCCATGAAGGTCGCGTAGGGTCCGAACTGAACGAGATAGCCTTTGATCGCCTTCGCCTTGAGCGCGCGGAACTCGTCCTGATAGCCGGGCTGGATTTGCAATTTACCGTCGACGCGCTCGAGCAAGCCCCGCAACGTGAGTTTCGCATCCGCGCAGACGAACAGACTGTTCGAATAATTCCTGCTATTGGCGAGCGGATCGACGTCCACGCGAATGATTTGCTCCGGGAGCTTTACGGCGCCGTCCCCGCTCTCGTGGCCCATCAGGTGCGAACCGACCACGAGCGCGAGATCGACCGTCTTGTAGAAGTCCTGGATCATCGGCATTCCGTTGCCGTTGAGACCGGAGAGGTTGAGCGGATGGTCATCCGGAATCGTGCCGCGGCCAAGCCAACTGCTGACCATCACGAAACCGAGGTCGAGCAGCCGCCGCACCTCATCCTTTGCGCCGCGCGCGCCGGAGCCTATCCAAAGCAACGGCCGGCGTGCCGCGAGGACACGGCGTGCCAGTTCATCGAGCGCCGCCTCGCTGGGGACCGCTGGGCCGCGAAGCGGAATGGTGAAGCGGTCGAGGTTCGGCGGTTCGATGGCGGCGCGCTGCAGATCGATGGGAATTTCGACGCTCACCGGCCCGGTCGGCGGCGTGAGTGCGTCGACGACTGCCCGGGTCAGGACGCCAAGAGCTCGCTCGGGTGACCTCATCCGGTACGAGGCCTTCGATACCGATTTCAACATCCCGGTCTGATCTGCGGCGTCGTGCACCGCGCCGGTATCGCGATCGATCAGGCGCGTGAACGTCTGGCTCGCGATGTGCAGCACCGGCGTGCCCGCGATCCGCGCCTCGACCAGGCCGCCCACCGCATTTGCGGCGCCCGGACCCGTGCTGCTGAAGACGACGCCCAGTCCGCCGGAGGCACGGGCGAACCCGTCGGCCATGTGCGCGGCACCCATCTCACCACGCGCCATGATGAAGCGGACTTTGTTGCGGCGGCCAATCGCATCCAGCAGCGGCAGATTGTGCACGGACGCAACACCGAACGCGGTTCGCACCTCGCAGGCAGCCAGGAACTCCGCCACCAGATCAGCGACGTTGTATTCGCCTTTCATCACACAGCTCTCCACGCCGTCAGCGCTGTTCGTACAGCGGCGGCTTCAGCAAGGCGGTTTCCCCGAGCACCTCGTCGTTATGCTGGCCGAGCGCGGGCGGAGACTTCGGCGTGCCGGGCACCGCGACGGCGCGCCACGGCATGCCGGCTGTTCGCACGACGTTGCCCGACCCCGGCGGGTATTCCACGTTGATCAGCATGTTGCGCAACGCCAGCTGTGGGTGCGCCATGATTTCTTCCAGCGTATTGATCGGCTCGGCCGGGATCCCAAACTTCGCCAATGCCTCCAGCCAATGGGCTGCCGGTTTGCTCCGGAAAATCGAATCGACCTCCGGTAGTAGGCGAGTCGCGGTTGGCGCTGCGCAGCGGCTGCGTCGTGTAGCGAGGATCCCGCGCGAAGCGCGCGAATTCAGGGAGCCTGCAAAAGCTCGCCCACGCCTTTTCGTTGGTGACCGCGATGACGATGTCGCGATCGGCGCAACGGAAGCTCTCATAGGGTGAAGCCAGTGGATGCGCGTTGCCGGTCCGTCGCGGCGCCTTGCCGCTCATCCCGACGATGGCCACCGCCTGGCCCATCAGGGCGATGAGGCCGTCGAGCATACTGATATCAAGATAGCGGCCTTCACCGGTATGCTGACGCTGCATCAGCGCGGCCATGATCGCGACGACGGCCGAGAATCCGCCCATCACGTCGGCGACGGGGGCGGCGGCTTTCATCGGCCGGCCATCCTGCTCGCCTGTCAGGCTCATCAGGCCGCTTGCCGCCTGCACCATCAGATCGAGCGCGGGCCGATGCGCCATCGGTCCGCTCTGTCCGAAGCCGCTGATTGAGCAATAAACGATGTCGGGACGCACCCTGCGCATGATCTCGTAGCTGAGCTGAAAGCGCTCAACGGTTCCGGGACGGAAGTTTTCGACGAACACATCGCTGGTGCGCGCGAGCGCGAGGCAGGTTTCGCGGCCCTCTGCGGTATGGAGATCGATCGCGACGGAGCGCTTGTTGCGGTTGAAGCCCACAAAAGTCGGGCCGGCGTCGCCCGCAAAGGGCGGTCCCCAATGTCGGGTTTCGTCGCCTACGCCGGGCATCTCGAGTTTGATCACGTCCGCACCGAGGTCGCCCAGCACCATGGTGCACAGCGGTCCCGCCAGCGCGTGGGTCGCATCGAGAACCCGGATCCCAGACAGTGCAGCAGTGGTCATTTCGCCCCCACAACAAAAACCGGCAACAATTGCCCGAGCTCAAGAACGCGGAAGTCGACCGTCACCGGCGCGTCGACAGCAACGGGCGCGGACGGGATCAGGCGCGTGAAAAGGTGCACGCCTTCCTCGAGCCGTACCACGCCCACGATGTAAGGTGTCGCCTTGGCAAAAGCGTCGACGGCCGCGCGGTGCACCTCGCTGAAGCTGTAGACGATGCCGCGGCCGGATGCGCGCTTGCTGGTGAGCTCCGGTATTTCCACAGAAGGTGCAGACGATCCGCTTGGGATGATGTGCCCTCTTGCATGGCGGGCACCACTTCAGCCGCAGCTCGCGTTGCGCAACCCCGTCCCAATAGTCCTTGGTCTCTGGCGACGGCTGGTACAGGCCGAGGAAATACGGCCCGGCCATGAGCGGCACCCCGCACGACCAATCGAGCTGGACCGGCGCGTCGCTCATTGCAGCTGCTCTTTCGAAAGGATCACCACGGAATGCGCCGCCAGGGGGCCGCCGTGACCGTGCACCAATCCGATGTTCGCGCCCGCGACCTGGCGGCCTTCGGCACGGCCCCAGAGCTGATCGACGGTCTCATGCAGATTGTAGAGACCTTGCGCCACCTGGCCGAAGGACAGGTAGCCACCCATCGTGTTGAACGGCAGTCCGCCATCATAGTCGATCCCTCCCGAGGCGACGAATTCGCCGCCCTACGCCGCGCGGGCAGAAGCCAAGCTCTTCGAGCATCATCAGGTTGGCGAAGGTGAACGGCACCGAGGTCTGCACGAGATCGATGTCCTTCGGCGTGAGGCCGGACATCTCATAGGCCTGCTTAGCCGCGACGGCTGCGCCGGTGCGGATGAGGTCGGGACCATCCTCCAGCGGCGCATAGCCCCAGCCGCCCATCCGTTCGCCGACCCACTCATGGGTCGTGCATTGACCAAAGCCGGCAATCCAGGTCGGCGCATCGTGCCGATCGTCCGCGAGTTCGGCGCGGGTGAGCACTGTCGCGGTCGCGATTCCGCCCGGATACCAGACCGCGCAGTCCAAGAGGCGCAGCGGCGAGGCGATCATGCGGGAACGCAGCACGTCATCGATCGTGATCGGCCCCTTATGGCGCATCGCCGCATATGGATGATCGAGCGCCCAGCGGCGATTCTCAACGGCGACACGCGCGCACATCTCCGGCGTCACGCCGTACTCATGCATGTAGCGGCAGGCGAATTGCGCATAGAGGGCGGGGGTTGTCGCGCCGTAAGGGGCCTCGAATTGGAGGTCGCCTTCCCACCCGACGTTGGAGCCGACCTGATCCATCCACAGTCCGCTGGCCTCGTTGGTGACGCACAGGGCGTAGTCGATCACGCCGGCATGGAGCGCGGTGGCGGCGAGCTGCAGCGTCCCAAGCGCCCCGGCGCCGTGCGACGTCACTTCGGAATTGAAGGTCGGCCCGATCTTGAGCTCGTTGAGCAGCGCTTGATTGTACTGCAACACCATGTAGGCCTGCGGAGTCCGCCCGGTGAACAGAGCCCCGACGTCTTGTCTCGCGATGCGGGCCTGCTTCATGGCTGCAACCGCCGCCGCAGCGCCGAGCTGCAGCGGCGTCTTGCGCTCATCCGATTTGCCGGCAATGGCGCGGCCAATTCCAACAATAGCGATCTTTGAGCCGATGTCAGTTCGCATGATGCCGAGATGCCGAGCTGCGCCTCAAGCTCCGGATCCAGACGGATTTCACGTCGAGGTGCTGGATGCCGGATTCACGACCATAACCGCTCATCTTGCAGCCACCGAACGGCACCGCCACGTCCATGGCGCCGTAGCAATTGACCCATACCGTGCCGGCGCGAATTCCCTTCGCCACGCGATGCGCCTTGCCGAACGTCGCGGGTCCAAACCCCGCTGCCAAGTCCAAACCTGGTGGAGTTGGCGCGGCGGATCAGTTCGTCGATACCATCGAATGGAATCGCAGAAAGGACAGGACCGAAAATCTCGTCCCGAGCGATGCTCATCTCGTCACGAACGTCTGCGAAAACGGTGGGCGGCATCGCCTCGACCCATTTCCCGCCGATCAGCATGCACTTGGGCTTGCCGTCCAAAAGCGCCGGCACCTGATACGGGAACGATTGCATCACGTTCATGATCGGCTCGTTTTTCCGCATAGCGGAAAGAATTCCGATATGCGGAAGATTAACGCACAAGCCCCCCTTGTCAATTAGACGGCGCGAATGGATCATCGCGCCCACTCCTTTTCAGCGAGGGACACGGCTTTGAAGATTGCCCGGGTCGAGCATATGCGCGCCGATGCCGGCTTTCGCCCCGCCTGCTTCCTCAAGATCACGACCAGCGACGGAATTGTTGGCTGGTCCGAATACAACGAACACACGGGCACGGCGGGCGTCACCGGGGTTGTGGTTGCACTTGGCGAACTCATCCTGGGGATGGACCCGTTAAGCGTCGAGCGCATCGCTGCGTTCCTGCATGGACGTACGTTCCAAGCCGGCGGTGGCATCAATCAGCATGCAATCGCCGCGCTGACGAATGCGCTTCTCGATATCAAGGGTAAGGCTCTGGATGTCCCGGTGCACAGCCTGTTCGGGGGGCCGTTGCGCGACCGCCTTCCGCTCTACTGGTCGCACTGCGGAACGTATCGAGTGCGCCATGCCGGCATGTTCAACGCACCTCCAGTGCGCAATTTCGACGACGTGGTTCGGCTGGGGGAGGAGGCGCGGAGGCGCGGTTTCAAGGCACTGAAGACCGGACTGCTTGATTTCGATGGCCGGAGCTTCAGCAACTTCAGCCCGGGCTTTGCCTACACCCCGGGCTGGCCGGAGCTCAATATTGACCGGCGAGTGCTGGAGACGCTAGTACGGCAACTCGATGCCTTTCGGGAAGGTGCGGGCTCAAGCGTCGCGCTCATGCTCGAACGTCAATTGCCACTTCAAGACGGAGGGTTTTCTCGAGGTCGTTCGCGCGATTGAACCGTTCAAGCTGCTTTGGCTCGAGCTTGATAGCCATATTCCGTCGGCACTCGCGCGTGTCCGCTCAGCGGCCCATTGCCCGATCGCCTCATGCGAGACGCTCTATGGCCGCCGCCAACTGCGCCCGTTTCTCGACGCGGATGCGGTCGACATCGCGATCATCGACGTCACCTGGAACGGCTATCTCGAGGCCATCAGAATGGCCGAGCTTGCTGCGACTTATGACGTCAACGTTGCACCGCATAATTATTGCGGCGGATTGCTCGGCGACGTGATGAGCGCGCATTTTTCAGCAGCGGTTCCGAATCTCCGCGTCGTCGAATATGACGTCGACGACGTGCCATGGAAGGCAGAGTTCCTCACCAAGCCGCCGGTCGTCGAGAACGGCGAAATGCTCGTTCCACAAGGTCCTGGCTGGGGAACAGACATCAACGAAGCCGTTGTACGAGCGCACCCGCCGAGGTAGGGCTGTTGGCGTGCTACTTTGCGGCCTTTAACTGCACTCCCCTGCTTTCTAGCCGCCACTCTGTATGCAACGATGTTTCGGACGGCATCCAACCCTAGCCTAGAGCATCAAAAACCGGCGGTGTCGGGGAGGTAGTCGTGAAGCGTAGCGCCGACCGCATCCTCACAACGCGTGCAGCCAGCCCGTCGCCGGAACCAGCATCGAGCCGCCTCTGGCCCGCACTAACCGCATCCGGGCAACGATCCGCGAGAGTCCGGGGAACGAGAGAGGGAGCCCGCTGATGAAACGTCTGATGGGAATGGCCGCCGCTGCGGTCGTGATCTTGCCACTGCACGCTGCCTCAGCTGACACGTTCAAGATCGGTCTGATCGCGTCTTATTCCGGCGCGTTCGCGACCTGGGGCACGCAATTCCAGAACGCCATCGAGGCGTTCCAGGCGATTAACGGCAAGTCGGTGAAGGGACCGAAAGGCGAAGACATCGACGTCCAGCTCGTCTATCGCGATGCCGCGAGCGCCGGTGCCGACAAGGCGAAGCAGCTTGCGGAAGAGCTGGTTTTGCGGGACAAGGCCCAGATGCTCGCCGGCTTCGAGCTATCGCCGCATGCAATGGCGGTCGGCGAGCTAGCGACGCAAGCGAAAATCCCGGTCGTCATCATGAACGCGGCGACCGCATCGATCGTGCGCGGTTCGCCGTATTACGTGCGGACCAGCGTGACAGTGCCGCAATGGAGCGCGTCGATTGGTAAGTGGGCGGCCGAAAACAATAACCAGACGATCTACACGATCATCAGCGACTACGCGCCCGGTTACGATGCAGAGACCTACTTTCACAAATATTACAAGGCCGGCGGCGGCCAGATCGTCGGCAGCGCGCGCACGCCGCTGCAGGAGACGAACTTTGCCGTCTACATGGAAAAGGCGCTGCAGGCGAAGCCCGACGCACTCTACATGTTCCAGCCTGGCGGCTCGCCGTCGATCTCTTTCGTCAAGGCGTTCGTCGAGCGCGGCCTGAAACAGGCGGGCATCAAGCTTCTCGGCAACGGCGAGTTCGCCGAGCTGTATCTGCCGCATTTCTCGGACGATATCATCGGCACGATTTCGGTGAACCATTATACCGAGACCAACACGCTGCCGGAAAACGTCGCGATGCGTGATCAGTTGCGCAAGATGTTCGGCGACAAAGGCATCACCGACATCGCCTCGGTCGCGGCGTGGGACGGCATGCAGCTCATCTACATAGCGCTGCGCGAGGCCGGCGCCTCTGCCGAAGGATTGAAGTACATCAACGCGATGAAGGGCAAGACGCTGAAAAGCCCGCGCGGGCCGATCATGATCGATCCCGAGGAACGTGACATCGTGCAGAACATCTACATCCGACGCGTCGAGAAGGCCGACGGCAAGTTGAAGAACGTCGACATCGCGACCATCCCGATGGTCAAGGATCCGTGGAAGATCGACAACCCGGCCAAGAAGTAGTTGGGGGAAGATGAAATTATCTCGCGCTGTTGATCGGTGCTGCACTGGCGGCGACGGCATTGCCTGCGTTCGCGCAGGACGAGACGTTCAGTCTCAAAGCGTGACCACCGTCCAACGCGTCACCAGAGCGTCAGCCTGAGTCACGAAGACGAAAAATGAGCACGATGAAAAAGACACATAGCCCGCACATCAACCGCCGCACGCTGGTGCAGGGCGCGGCGGCGGCCGCTGGCGCCGCGCTGCTGCCAGGCGCAGTGCCGGCGCAGACGCCGCGCAAGGGCGGCGTGTTGCGGGTGGCGATGCCATACAACCCCGCTTCAATCGACCCGATGACGGGGCCGGAATTTGCCGGACTTCAACGTGCTTTACGCCGTCTATGACGCGCTCATCGACTTCGAGCCGGCTACGCTCAAGCTCAAACCCGGCCTCGCCAAGGCGTGGCGCTTCACCGACCCGAAGACGCTCGTGCTCGATCTCGTCGAGGGCGTGAAATTCCACGACGACACGGACTTCAACGCATCGGTCGTCAAGTTCAACGTCGAGCGCTACAAGACCGACCCGCGTTCCAACGTAAAAGCCGACCTCTCCACGCTCGACAGCGTCGAGGTGAACGGCCAGTGGAGGAAGTACCCATGAAGAAGCAGCTGAGAACTGTCGCCGATGTTGCTCTCGCCATCGGTGCTCGCACCGCACCGCATCCGAACGTTCAAGTGTCGAACGATCCAAAGTTCGCCGAGAAGCTCAAGGATGTGGTCGGTCTCTATGTTGACCCTCCCGGCCACGCGGTCGTTCTATCTGTTGACGAGAAGAGCCAAATCCAGGCTCTCGACCGCACCCAGCCGGGGCTGCCGATGAAGCCGGGTCGCGCCGGGACGATGACGCACGATTGCAAGCGCAACGGCACGACCACGCTGTTCGCCGCGCTCAACGTCCTCGATGGTACCATCATCGGCCGCAACATGAGGCGGCATCGGCATCCTAAAACGACCTTAAACCACAGGGATGAGGAATTTCTGCTGGGAGCGAGCGATCCCGATTGTGTCGGCCACGCCCTTCATTGGGAACCGTCCTTCGGATCGTGCCACGACGGTAGCTGCAACGTCGGTTTTTTTGCTCGCGCGACACGGCGTTCCGATCGATCGCGGACGACGTACAGAATGATTTCACACAATTAGGTAGCGCTGGCGGCTCGAATCTGGCTGAACTAAGGTGGCTATGAAGGCGCTCTTCAGCTTGCAACAATTGCGCCGGCGCGGCTGTCGCCGATCAATGCAGGCGAGGGCGGCAGCTTAAGGCATGTCTCGTCCCAGAGTTTGCGAGCGACAGCCATCGGCTCGATGTTTTGGGTTTGCCACCACGCGAGTTCATTCGCCGTTCCGTGCAGCTCTCGATGGTGGGTACGGCATAACGGGACGGTGAATTCGTCGCTCGCCTTGCGGCCGAGTGCGCGCGGCTGTGAGAATCGAAGGTGGTGGGAATCCGAGGGCTGGCGGCCACACACGAGACAAGGCTGCTTGGAGACAAATTTGAGATGGTCCTTGTTGCGGTAGCGGCGGGGCTCCGGAAATGTGAGCGCGAATTTGTCCACCCCACTGGCCTTGCTGCCGAGAGTTCGATCCATCTGCGGGCACGATTTGCGTTGCCGACAGTGGCGCGGCATCAAAGGCCGCGTTGACCTGGAATGCTGGCTCAGATTGGTCCCGACATGGAAAATTTTGGTCCTGAACCGCAAGCATGCTTAGCTTTTGCTCGAACGCTTCTTCCACGAGCTTTGCATCCGCCGCTACGAGGCTGTTTTTTGCGGATAAAATCTGCTGCGCCCAGTCCGCGATCTCTTCGGTCGTAGGGAAGCTCTCCAGGTTGGCGAGGAGCTGCAGCCGTATCGTGGCGGACTGATCAGGGGCGAGAATAGGCCTCGACGGGCGGGCGTTCGTCATTACCTTCTTGCCGCCCGGGTCCGAGATCTGAGTTTCCGGTTCTCGACCGCACAGCTCTGGCGCGACTTTGAATCCCGGATAGTGCTTGTTTTCGGCTTTCGACGCGGCTTCGAAAGCGCCTGGGAGATCAGGTGCATCAAGGTCATCCTCCCCCGCGATTCCGACCAGCGTGAAGAGCGCATAGCGTCGAGCATAGGTCAGGGCCGCGCCCATGCGACGGGGAGCTCCAAGGTCGCTCAGCGGGCAGACGGGCCAGTCCGAGGAAATCCATTCGCCAGACGCGTGAGCCAGGACGGTCGTCAAGTTAATGGTGCCGGTGGGCTGGTCAATGCCGGTGGTTTGGATGGTTGCGATCTCGTGCCGGCCGAGTGTCTTGCGAACGATGTCCAGACCGCTTGAGAGCGACGCGTAACGAAAGGTGCGCTCACGCTCTACTCCCCGATCGGCCCGGATTGTCCCCGTTAGCGATTTTTCGGGGTTGACCAGTTCGGATTGGGCCTTTGCAAGAGCGGATGCCAGGGCCGCGACCGACTCACTCGACCGGTGCATGGACAACCTCCGCGTGGAGCTCAAAGCTAACGGCGCCCGATTTCGAGCGCCGAGCCCGGATTCCATGCCCAGTTGCCTCCCTGGCATCCTCCGGCAGCAAGGCTTTGAGTTCAGCCTTGGCACGCTCGTGCTCCAGAAAGGCTCCCTTGGTGCTTCGGAACAGCACCGCAAATTCGGCCCAGCTGTTCGAGGCACTCATGTCGACGATGCGGACGGCTTCGATGCGGGCGCGCGGGGGCTCGGCATCGAACAGGCGCGGCGGCTCGCCGGTCTGAACCGAGCGCCAAAATGCCTTTTCGACCGCGATCAGCACCGTCTGATAAACCGGATCGGCCGGGATCGCGATCTCGACCCATTTTCCGCCGCCTGTGATGATCGAAAGCACCGAATGCCGCGAGCCAGCGACCAGCATGTTGTGCTGAAGCTGGGCCATATGCTTCTCGGCCGCCCCTTCTTCCGAAAACGACCACGGCAACATGAATTTGGCTTCGAAGACGGCGCCGGTTTCTTCAACCAGCCCGTCCAAAGTGGCGGCCATCCAGGGAATTGTGCGGTGGACGATCTGTCGTTGGATGTGCCTTATCCGTCGTTCGGTATTGCGCTCAAACCAGTGGCGATTAAGGTCCTCGGTAACGACTCCGAGTTGGACAATGAGATCGCGGGAAAAATCGATGGGTTCAGCTTCACCTCGCTTTTCGCGCCAGAGCCGGAACAGAGCAGATTCATCACGGCCCATAATAATACGGGCGTCTGAGCCCCCCACGATCGAACGCCTATCTGAACCTCGAGAGCTCGCATGGCCCATTTGTACCCTCAGCCTTTAGGCGTGGTGCCTTTAGAATTGATATTACTGCAGCACCCACAAGTCAATACCTCAAGCATTTAAAAAGATACTAGGGGTATTAACTTGGCTCACTACCGCATCCTCACTAGTGAGCTCGTCCGCGCAGCTCGAGCCTTGTTACGCTGGGAGCAGCGCCACTTAGCCGAGGCTTCCTCGGTGTCCCTGCCAACGATCAAGCGGCTCGAAGCAAAGCCTGGAGCATTAGGCGCTCACTCCTCCACGATTGAAGCGCTCCGTAGCGCGCTAGAGTCCGCGGGAGTGGAGTTCACGAACGGCGATCAGCCAGGCGTACGTTTGCGCAAATCCGAGGGAAAGCCGAGCGATTAACCACCCAGTGGTTATCGAGGCGATAATACTGAAACGCAGCATCGAGCCGCGCGCACAAGGCTCATTCGGGAATTGGGGTCGTTTCGTAATGCGGATGCACGGGATATCGGCTGATTGCGAGTCAGACCCGCACGCATCGCTTCCTGCTACGCACCAGGCTCGCGAGGCCAGCGCAAACACCGCGGCGCGTCGGGCGAGAGCATCGACCTCTCGAATGGTGCCACCGCTGTAACCTGATTTTTACTGCGGCGTGCGACCGACCTTTGGCCCTCTCGCGTTCGATTTTGATGCTGTGGACGGCTCCTACCCACGGCACGCGAGTGCCACGGGCATCGATAGCAAGTTCAACGGCGCGCACTGGTGGCGACGCACGACCGAGCGACTGGTTCCGGCAAATACGCGAGCCAGAGCCCCTGGGCCGGCCGGGGGCTTTTTCTTGCCGGAATGTGGTCATCAAAAAGCCCGTCTGGCGAACGGCGAAGCCCGGGGCGTCACGCCATCAAAAGCTTGATTTGGCACTCGTTTCTGGAACTGCGCGGTCGAATTGTTGCAGGGAGACAACACGCATCGGAATTGTCCCGCCAGCGTCATTTCCCTGATGCTTTGTCAACGAGCGCCGCGTAAGAACGATCGCATTAAGGGGACTGGAGGGTTCACATGAAGCGTTTCGCGTTGCTCACTGGCGCTGTGTTGGGGATTGGGTTCGCCCACAGCGCGCTTGCCGCGGACCTGCCGGTGCGGGCGGCTCCCGCTTACGTAGCTCCCGTTGCGGTGGCGCCGACCTGGACCGGGCTCTACCTTGGCTTCAACGGCGGTTGGGGCTGGACCGGCAACAATAATGGCAACCTCACGTTTACTGGTCCCTTCGCGCCCGTCACGGTAGCAACTTCCAACAACAACGCCAACAGCCCGGTTTTCGGTGGCCAGCTCGGCTACAATTGGCAGGCTGGTAATTGGGTTTTCGGCGTCGAAGGCGACTTCGACGGCGCCAACATCCGCGCTGTCCAAGGTATCTTCGTTCCTGCTGGCTTGGTTGGTGGAGCAGGCGGCGCGGCGTTCCTCTCCGAGAAGCAGGAGTGGCTCGCCAGCATCCGTGGCCGCCTCGGCTACACCTGGGGTCCCGGCATGATCTACTTCACTGGCGGCGGCGCTTGGACCGGCGTGCAAATCGATGGTGGCGCGACGCTGCTCGGCCCCGCTATCAACAATAGCTTCTCAGTTAGCACGACGCGGTCAGGCTATGTGGTCGGCGCCGGCTACGAATGGATGATAGCCCCGAACTGGGCGGTGCGGGCTGAATATCTCTACTACGGCTTCACTGGGGCGGTCAGCGGTTCGACCCTGTTCCCTGCGGTTGGCGCGACCGTCCAGGCCAACGCCAGCAAGTTCAACACCTCGGTCGCGCGCGTCGGCCTCGATTATAAGTTCGACTGGGGTGCGCCACTCGTCGGCCGCTGGTAAGCCTTCGTTCCAGGCAAGCTTTGCCACTAAAGCCCCGGGCCCTCGCCCGGGGCGTTGCTTCATCTTCTCGTCAGCTGCTCGCGGCCGCATCGGCGATTGCCGCAAGGGTACTCGCTTCGAGCGGAAAATCCTCCGCGATCCACGCCTCCTCCGCCGCCGCCAGGGCCTTCCCGAGCCCCGGACCTCTGGCAACGCCGCGGGCGATGAAATCCGCGGCCTTGAGCGGAAACGTCGGCCTCGCCCAGCGCCGCGGCAACATCAGCGCTTGTTGCCAATCCGCATCAGCCACTTCGGCCCGTGCGCGTGACCAGGCCAGGCTTACGCGATCGCCAAAATGCAGCTCGCCCAATCGATAAAGCAGTGCGCGGAGCGCCCGTTCGTTGGGGGTGGGTGGCACGCGCCACCAGGCCTGCGCCATCGAGACCAAGCGCTCGCTCTCCGCATTGCTTAGGCGCAGCCGCTGCGACAGGCGCTCGGCATCTTCAACGATCATCACGGCGAGCGCAGCCATCCTGCGGCAGGGGTCTGGCGCGAGGCTCGCCGCTGCCTCGATCGCAACCATCTTGCAAAAGCTCGCGACCATTGGGACTCCGCCAAGAACGGGCCCCAAAATGCCTGCGTCGGACATTGCGGCAAGTGTCGGCCCGGCGCGCGGGGCGATCAGCAGCTTGGTCAATTCCATGTGCACACGCTCGCGGGAGAGAACCGCAATGCGATCGCGTGCACGGATACTTGCGGCGAGCCCTTCCTGATCCAGCGCGCCCTCGCCATAGGTTGCGTGAAAGCGAAAGAAACGCAGGATGCGCAGATGATCTTCGGCGATACGGGCGGTGGGGTCTCCTATGAAGCGTACCCGATGGGCCACGAGATCGGCGCGGCCATGCACGTAGTCGTGCACGGACCCATCGCGCGACACGAACAGCGCGTTGATCGTGAAATCGCGTCGCTGCGCATCGAGCCGCCAGTCCCGGCCGAACACAACCCTTGCCCGGCGTCCGTAGGTCTCAACATCCTGACGCAGGGTCGTCACCTCGAACGGCACACCGTCGACGACCACGGTCACAGTACCATGCTCAATGCCGGTCGGCACCGGACGAAAGCCCGCGGCGGTAGCCCGCCGAATTACCTCGTCAGGCAGTGCGGTCGTAGCAATGTCGATATCCCCGGGCAGCGGCAGCCCAAGCAGCGCGTTGCGCACGGCGCCGCCAACGATGCGAGCCTCCTCGCCGTCGCAATCGAGCACCGCGAGCACTGAGCCGGCAGGCCCGCTCACAAGCGCGAGCGCCGCACGCAGGTGATCGTTGGTCACCGTTGCATACCCGGCACCAGGCGGCCGTTCTCGGTATGCGCCGGCACATAGGCCGAGCTCGGCGCCCCGCCGGAGAATTCGGCGATGAAGAAAAAACTCGCGATCATCAAACAAAGCGCCGCGATGGTGAGCCAGGCCAGGGTCTGCATGGGCCAGGACGACGTATCGAGAATGCCTGATCGCGTCGCCCACAAGTAGGCCGCGTAGAGGGCGAACGGAGTCAGGAACAGCGCCAACTCGGTCGCGATCGGCCGGATCATCGGGGATAGATCCGTTCGTAGAGATTGCGCAAAATGCCCGCCGTCACACCCCAGATGTAGCGATCGCCGAACGGCATGGCGTAATACTGGCGCGTGACCCCGCGAAATTCGCGGCTGCGGCGCTGGTGGTTGTTCTCGTCCATCAAAAACGCGAGCGGTACTTCGAATGCCTCCACCACCTCGAGCGCATTGAGTGCGAGCTGATAGTCTGGCGCGACGCGGGCGAGCAGTCGGCAGGATGCGAAAGCCTGAGAACGTCAGATAAAGATCAAGATAGCCAATCGGGTCGATGAGATCGGCCGCAAGCCCAATCTCTTCGTCGGCCTCGCGCAAAGCTGCGGCCAGCGGCGTCGCGTCGTTTGGATCGATCTTGCCGCCCGGGAATGCGATCTGGCCGGGATGGCTGGGCAGTTCACCGGTACGCAGTGTCAGGAGAACGCTCGGCTGCGGCCGATCGACCACCCCAACAAGCACGGCGGCTGGCCGAGTCGCCGCGACCCCCGCCCGCTCCCAGATCGCCGGATCGAGGTCGAGATCGCCACGCACGACCGCAGCGGCCGGGTCCGTCAAGCCGGCCGGAACCTCAAACGCCAGTCGGGCGCGGGCGCGGGCGAAAAACGAATCACCCGTCTGGTCGTGGGCGAGTTGCTGCATCAGCGCCGATCCATGAAATTATCCACAGGTGCCATCGGGAAAAACTGACCCTGCGAAACGACCCCATACATACGCACCCCGCCAACGTCGCGCTCCTCGCCAACCTCGACAAGGTCGTACAAGAGGGCGCGCGTGACTTTGGCCCAGAGATTACGCCGAACGTGCAGATACGGTTTAAGCCCGCCCGTGCCGACCTCGGGCTCGAACCGCAACGGATGTTCTGACCCGCAGATGACCTCGTCATCAACGTTGGTGATAAAGCGGAGAACCATGTTCGGCGGCCTGTCCTCTATCTGCATCTGGGTTGCGAGGAACGGCGCGTCGTCGACGGTGATTCCGCATTTTTCTACGGGCGTGACCAGGAAATATCGATCGCCCTCGCGCTTGAGCACCGAGGCGAACAGTTTGACCAAGGCTCGCCGACCGATTGGCGTCTTCTGATAAAACCAGGTCCCATCGGCGGCGATGCGCATGTCGATCTCGCCGCAATAGGGCGGATCCCACAGGTGAACCGGTGGCGGGCCCTTCTGGCGCGCGGCCCCGCGGGCAATCGTGGTCAGGTCGCTTTGCCCTTCCTTCGCCATGGTTGACACCGAGTGTCGCCCCCCGTTCTGCAAATGCCCTCGCGTGATCGTGATCCACCACAAGCGCGCTGGCCACAAAATAGCGTAAGGTTGCGGCAAACGAGAGAACCCGTACTGAATGCGCGGAGTGGTTTGGTGCAGTAGTTGCATGGATTTCCAGCAACAGGAGCGTTTTCGCGGCTCAGGTCCGATCCGACCTGGGGTACGGTATCCTCGGGTCAAGGGCGTTCGGGCTATATGCTGGAAAAGGCTGCAGCGGCGGCGCAAGGCGCTAGCACGCTAAGGAGAAGACATGGCCGAAGGCCTTGAAAAACTTGAAGACATGATCGTGCGTGCAGCCGAGACGACGGCCGCACACGTACAGGCTGCCAAAGCTGCGATCGGTTCGGTGATCTTCGGCCAGGACAAGGTCGTAGAGCAGGCGTTAATAACCGTCTTATCGGGTGGTCACGCGCTGCTTGTCGGCGTCCCGGGTCTGGCGAAGACCAAACTTGTCGAAACCATGGGCGTCGTACTCGGTCTCGACGCACGGCGTATTCAGTTCACCCCCGATCTAATGCCCTCCGATATCCTTGGGGCCGAGGTGCTGGAGGAAAGCGCGGGCGGAAGACGTGGTTTTCGGTTCATCTCCGGCCCGGTATTCGCCCAGCTGCTAATGGCGGATGAGATCAATCGCGCGAGCCCGCGAACCCAGTCGGCGTTGCTGCAGGCCATGCAGGAGCAGCATGTCACCGTTGCGGGCACCCGTCACGACCTGCCACGGCCTTTCCATGTGCTTGCCACCCAAAACCCGCTGGAACAGGAGGGCACTTACCCCCTACCGGAGGCGCAGCTCGACCGTTTCCTCATGGAAATCGATGTCGACTATCCCGACAAGGATGCCGAGCGCAGGATCCTGTTCGACACGACCGGTGCCGAGGAAACGAAACCCAAGGCAGCCATGACCGCCGAAGACCTGCTGGCGGCTCAGCGGCTGGTTCGGCGCTTGCCGGTTGGCGAGTCGGTGATCGAGGCCATTTTGACGCTGGTCCGTTCGGCCCGCCCGGGAGCGGACGCGGGCCCAATTGGCAAGCTGATTGCCTGGGGACCGAGTCCGCGCGCCAGTCAGGCCCTTATGCTGGCGGTGCGCGCCCGCGCGCTGATTGAAGGACGCTACGCGCCGTCGGTTGACGACGTTGTGGCGCTCGCGGAGCCGGTTCTCGAACATCGCATGGCCTTGACGTTTGCGGCCCGCGCCGATGGCGAGACAATCCAGGGGGTCGTGGGGCTTCTCAAAGCACGGCTTGGGTGACCGGAATGGAAGCGTTGCGGCCCGATGTCGCGGCCGTCGGACATGCGGTAGGCGCCGGCCGCTCGCTGGCCGCCACCATGCCGCGCTTGATCCTGGAGGCGCGCCGTGTGGCCGCTACCGTCATTCATGGATTGCACGGTCGGCGGCGCGCGGGCTCGGGCGAAAACTTCTGGCAATATCGCCGCTTTGTCTCAGGCGAGGCGGCTGCCCGTGTAGATTGG
Organism: uncultured Alphaproteobacteria bacterium; assembly: GCA_963833605.1. GTDB lineage: Bacteria > Pseudomonadota > Alphaproteobacteria > Rhizobiales > Xanthobacteraceae > JAFAXD01. The sequence goes on along the minus strand of CAWHYZ010000012.1, from coordinate 153,712 downwards.
CGGCGCTCGGCCCGCGATGATCACCTCTACGTTCGCGAGCAGGAATGGGAGGCTGCCCACACGGTCTGGATCTGGCCGGATAGGTCTCCATCCATGGTGTTCGTCTCCCAGATGGCGCAGGACACAAAGCTCGAGCGGGCGCTGGTGGTCGCACTCGCACTTGCCGAGGTATTGGTCGGAGGTGGTGAGCGGATCGGCATTCCAGGCTTGATGCGTCCGACCGCAGCCCGCAACGTGATGGAGAATATCGCGCAAGCCATCGTCCACGACCCGGCTGAGCGATCCAGCCTGCCGCCGACATTCTCTCCCTCGCCGCTGGCGGAGACCGTCGTGCTTTCGGATCTGTGGAGCCCGATTGCGCGTGTGCACGCGACCATCGCGCAACTGTCGGCGACTGGCTCCGCCGGCCACGTCGTGCAAATCGTCGACCCGGCCGAGGAGACCTTTCCTTATGCGGGCCGGGTCGAGTTCGTCGAACCCGAGGGCGCCGGCGCTATCACGGCCGGACGCGCCGAAACTTGGCGCGCCGATTACGTCGAACGGATCGAGCAGCATCGGGCCGCGATCCGCGCCGAGACCGATCGCCTGGGCTGGAGCTTCATCATCCATCGTACTGATCGTCCAGCAAGCGAGCTTCTGCTCAAGCTGCATGGCCAGCTGGGCGCCGGACGTGAGGGTGTTGGGATTAATCGCTGGCACGCGCTCGCGCAGACGGAGCGACGCGCATGATGGCGCTGCCCCTTGGTTTCGCCCAGCCGCTCGTGCTCGTCGGCCTGCTGAGTTTGCCCGTGTTATGGTGGTTGTTGCGGCTTGTGCCGCCGCGGCCACGCCGGATCAATTTTCCGCCGACGCGCCTCCTCTTCGATATCGCCCCCAAGGAGGAAACACCGGCCCGCACGCCGTGGTGGCTCACGCTGCTGCGGCTCACGCTCGCGGCACTCGTCATCATCGCAGCCGCCGGGCCTTTGTGGAATCCGCCGATCGCCACATTGCAGGCGCATGCGCCGATGGTGTTGCTGATCGATGACGGATGGTCTGCCGCCTCGACTTGGGACGGCCGCCTGCGCACAGCTGAAGACCTGCTTGCCCGGGCCGAAACCGACAACCGGGCGGTTGCGCTGGTGCCGCTGTCCGAGCTGCGCGATATTTCGCTCGAGACACCGGCCGCCGCACGGGTGCGGTTACGACAGGTCAAGCCCAAGCCGCATACGGTAGAGCGCATCGACGCGCTGCCCGGCCTTACGCGCTTTCTCACTGCTACGCCGGACGTCGAAGTTTTCTGGCTGTCGGATGGCATCGACACCGGCCACGCGGGCGAGTTTACCGAGGGCCTGACCCGCGCGCTCGACAAACACCCGCTCACCGTGATCTCCGGCGGCTTGCCGGGTGCGCATGCGCTGACCGCCGCCGACAACGCCGCAGGCATGCTCACCGTCAAGGTGTTGCGTTCGGAACTTGCGTCGGACGACACGGGATTTGTGCGCGCCCTCGATATCAAAGGACTTCCACTTGGCGAGGCCCCCTATCGTTTCACCGCCGGAGAGCGCGAGACCGAGGCGCAGCTCGACCTTCCGGTCGAGATCCGCAACGATATCGCTCGTCTTGAAATCGCCTCCGAGCGCTCCGCTGGCGCTGTCCAGTTGCTCGATAAACGCTGGCGGCGCCGGACCGTTGGCGTCGTGACCGGGTCAACCGCCGACACGGCGCAGCCACTGCTCGCGTCCAACTTCTATCTGTCGCGCGCCCTCGGTCCGTTTGCTGATGTGCGCACGGCTGACCGCGCTTCGCCTGCCGAAGCGGTCAAGCAGTTCATCGAACAGCGCGTCCCGATGATAATTTTGGCCGATGTCGGAAATGTCGCCGGAGACGCGCGCGATCGCCTGACCAAGTGGGTCGAGGACGGCGGCGTGCTGGTGCGCTTCGCCGGCCCGCGCTTGGCCGCCGGCGACGATGAGCTTGTGCCGGTCCGACTGCGGCGGGGCGGGCGTATCTTGGGCGGAAGCCTGAGCTGGGACCAGCCCCAGCAGCTTGCATCGTTTTCGCGCGAAGGTCCGTTTGCGGGTATGGATGTGCCCGGCGATGTGACGGTCACCCGACAGGTTCTGGCTGAACCCGATTTAGGCCTGGTGGATCGGACCTGGGCAGCGCTTGCCGATGGCACGCCGCTCGTCACTGCCAGTCGGCGCGGCAAGGGGTGATCGTCCTGTTCCACGTCACCGCCGACACGCGCTGGTCGAATTTGCCCCTCTCGGGAGCCTTCGTGGAAATGCTCAAGCGCGTTGTCGGCCTCGCAGGATCGATCGCGACGGAAACCGTCCAACCCAATCAAGCCAGCACGCGCGACGCGCTACCGCCGACGCGGCTGCTCGACGGGTTTGGCCTCTTTGGCCCGCCGCCAATCACAGCTCGACCGGTGCCGGCCAACTACACGGGACGCGCAAAGGCCGACAACCCACCCGGCTTCTACGGACCGCCCGAAGGTCTGCTTGCGGTCAATACGCTGATGCCGACGGACCGCTTGAAGCCCATCGATTTTGCAGCTCTTGGCGCGCGCGTCGAACCCTACCAGCAAGGCGAGCCGACGGACTTGCGAGGGCCACTCTTCCTAGCCGCCTTCACCATGATGATCATTGACACGCTGGTGGTGTTTTGGCTTGTGGGCGGACTTTATCGGCTGTTCCCACGCCGGCAGACAGCCGCAATCTTGCTACTTGTGGGCGCTGCGGCTCTCCTCGCTTTGTCGCCGGCCCTTGCACAAAATTCGTCCTCCGATCAATTCGCCAAGCGGGCGACGGAGGAAACCCATCTCGCCTACGTCATCACCGGTGATGCGGAGATCGACAATATCAGCCGGGCCGGCCTTGCAGGGCTGACGCTCTATCTGGCGCAGCGTACCGCACTCGAAGCCGGCGACCCGGTCGGGCTCGACATCGCGCGCGACGAACTCGCGTTTTTCCCGCTGATCTATTGGCCGATCTCACCGAATGCGCCAAGGCCGTCGGCGCAGGCGCTCGCGCGCATCGATGCCTACATGAAGCAAGGCGGCACCGTGTTGTTCGACACCCGTGATGCCGTCATGGCACCGCCCGGGCCCGGCGGGGAAAGCCGCAGCCCCGGCATGTTGGCATTGCGCGCCATTCTGGCATCGCTCGACATTCCGGAGCTCGAGCCGATCAGTCGCGATCATGTGTTGACCAAAACGTTCTATCTGTTGCGCGATTTTCCTGGACGCTTCAATTCAGGTCAGCTCTGGGTCGAGGCTATGCCCGCCGACAGCGAGGCCGACGAAGACAAGCGCCCGGCGCGCGGTGGCGACGGCGTGTCATCGATCATCATCACATCGAACGATCTCGCCGGCGCATGGGCTATGCGGCCGGACGGCCAGCCGATGCTGCCGCTCTCGCCGGGCGAACCGCGCCAGCGCGATTTCGCGTTCCGCGCCGGCGTCAACATTGTGATGTACACGCTGACCGGCAACTACAAGGCCGACCAGGTGCACATCCCTGCCCTGCTCGAACGAACTCGGGCAGTAACAACAGAGCAGTCATGGAATACGGTATCGCATTCGCTCCGATTGTGCCGACCCACGTGCTATGGGCAGCACTTGCCGCAGCCGCAGTCGTCGCTGCCCTGTTGCTCGTGGCGCGCAGCCGCGGAGCATTCGTGCGCATCGGCGCGCTCGCGTGCCTGCTTCTGGCGCTGGCCAACCCGTCGTTCACCCGCGAAGATCGCGAACCGCTGTCGTCGGTCGCGGTCGTCGTCGTCGACAAGAGTCCCAGCCAGAATTTCGGCGACCGCACTGCTCAGACACAGGCCGCCCGGCAGGCGCTTACGCAGCGCCTCGGCCGCATCCCAGGGCTTGAAGTTCGGACTGTCGAGGCCGGCGAGGCCGATGGCGAAACCGATGGCACCCGGCTGTTTTCCGCCCTCGGCGCCACGCTCGCCGACGTACCGCCTGACCGCGTCGCCGGCGCGATCCTGCTCACCGATGGCCGCGTGCATGACGTGCCGTCAGACATGGGCGCACTTGGCTTCTCGGCTCCGGTCCACGCCCTCGTCACGGGACATCGGAACGAGCGCGATCGGCGGGTAGCGCTCATCTCGGCGCCGCGTTTCGGGATTGTCGGCCAATCGCAGACATTGGTTTATCGGGTCGAAGATTCCGGGGTAGAGCCGGGGTTGGCGCAGGTGACGATCCGCCGCGACGGCGAAGTCATTGATCAGCGCGCGGTGCGCACCGGCGATGCGGTGCGTACACAAGTACACCTCCCGCATGCGGGGCCCAATATTGTCGAGATCGAAACCGCCTCGATCCCGGGCGAACTCACCACCGTCAACAATCGCGCCGTGGTGTCGATCGACGGCGTGCGCGACAAGCTGCGCGTCCTTTTGGTCTCGGGCGAGCCGCACGCCGGCGAACGGACGTGGCGCAACCTGCTCAAATCCGACGCCAACGTCGATCTCGTGCATTTCACGATCCTTCGTCCGCCCGAGAAGCAGGACGGCACGCCCATTAACGAGCTTTCGCTGATCGCATTTCCTACGCGCGAACTGTTTCATCAGAAGATCAATGAGTTTCAGCTGATCATCTTCGATCGTTACGCGCGCCAAGGCGTGCTACCGATCATTTATTTCGATAACATCGCCCGCTATGTGCACGATGGCGGTGCGGTTCTCGTCGCCGCGGGTCCGGATTATGCGAGCCCCACCACGATCTGGAAGACTCCACTTGACGCCGTTCTTCCGGCCGAGCCGACCGGCCGCACAACCGACGTGGCGTACCGGCCGCGACTGACCGACTTGGGCAAACGCCACCCGGTCACGCGCGGCCTGGATGGCAGCGGCGAGGATCCGCCGCATTGGAGCCGCTGGTTCCGGATCGTGGACACCAAATCGGCGCACGGTACCACGGTGATGAGTGGGCCGGACGACAAGCCGCTGCTCGTTCTTTCGCGTGAGGGCGCCGGCCGAGTGGCCCTGCTCCTTTCAGACCATATCTGGCTTTGGGCGCGCGGGTACGAAGAGGGCGGGCCGCATCTCGATCTGCTCCGCCGGCTTTCGCATTGGCTGATGCAGCAACCCGATCTCGAGGAGGAGGCTCTTCGGCTGTTCGCCAACGGTCGCGATCTGGTGGTGCAGCGGCAGACCATGGCCGACAGTGTTGGCGATGTGACACTGACGACGCCCTCAGGCGCCACCCGGACAATTGTGCTCGATCCGGTCGAAGCGGGCGTCTGGCGGAAAACCATCACAGCCGATGAAATCGGCCTGTGGCGTGCGACCGACGGCAAATTGACGACGCTTATCAATGTCGGGCCGGCCAATCCACGCGAGTTCACTGAGGTCACCTCGACCACGGACGTCGTGGCCTCCCTCGCCAGTGCGACTGGCGGCGACGCCCGCCGGCTGGACGCCGGCGACGGGCTGAAAGTGCCTAGAGTCGTGGCAGTGCGCTCGACCGACATGTTCAAGGGTGATGACTGGATTGGGCTGAAGATGCGTGATGCCAGTGTGGTGCGCGGCATCGGCGTCTTGCCGATTTTTGCCGGCCTCCTCGGCATGCTGCTGCTTCTTGGCAACCTGGCCTTCACATGGGGGAGCGAAGGGCGCTGAACACGGTTACGCCCATCGCTTCTGCGCATGTCTGTGCGAAAGTTTACGCCCCTCGGGTCAAGCTCGATAGAATGCTTTTCGAGACTATGCGCTGGCCTCCCAATCCGGGCGGATCGAGCCTGTAACTCCTTGGAACGCGCCATCCGCCAGCTCCGCGACCAGGAGACGCGCTGGATCGACCGGGCCTGGCATCGCGACTTGCCGTTTCGGAATGCGCTTGAACCCGACCCGCGCGTAATAGGACTTCATCCCCGACCAGCACCACTAAACGATGTCCGGCGCGGCGGGCCTCGGTCAGCGAGCGCTCAAGCATTTTTGCGCCAATTCCGCGCCGCCGGAAAGGTGGCTCGATGGTGAGCGGACCGAGCAACAGCGCCGGGGTTTCGCCAATGCGGATCGGTGAAAGCCGCACCGAGCCGACCAGCAACGTACCAATGCGGGCCGTAAAGGATAATGCCAACAGATGCGGGGCGTGCTCGCGAACGCGATAGGCGCTGCGCGCGAAACGCCCAGGCCCGAACGTGCGTTCATGCAAGCGTTCGATCGCAAGCGCGTCGCCTGTGGTCTCCGGTAGAATGGTCACTGCAAGGTCGGTCATGGAGTGGTCGGGCGCAAGATGGTGCCATGCAACTTTCGGCGCGGCGCGATACGCTTACGCCATTGCGCCCTTCGGATCAAAACGGAGCGATCACAATGGGGTTATTGATCGACGGGGTTTGGCGCGCCGACGGTGAGGACAAGCGCGTCTCAAAGGACGGCCGCTTCGTGCGGCCGCAGACCCACTTTCGCAGCTTCGTGACACGGGACGGCGGTCCCGGCCCTTCCGGCGAGGGCGGCTTTCCGGCCGAGGCCGGCCGTTATCATCTCTATGTCTCGCTCGCATGCCCATGGGCTCACCGCACCATGATCATGCGGCGGCTCAAAAGACTCGACAGCGTTATCTCGATGTCGATTGTGGCCCCGCACATGGGCCCGGATGGTTGGACGTTCGACGCCGATGGCTCGACCGGAGACCCGGTCAACGGCGCAACACGCTTGAGCGAAATCTACCTCAAAGCTGACGCTCGCTATACCGGTCGGGTGAGCGTTCCTGTTTTGTGGGACAAGTCCCGCCACACCATTGTCAACAACGAATCATCGGAAATCATCCGTATGCTCAATGCAGCGTTTGATGAATTCACCAGCGATCGCACCGATTACTATCCGTTCCCGCTGCGCGCCGAAATCGACCGCATTAACACCTCGTTTTCGAGAGCATCAACAATGGTGTCTATCGATCCGGCTTCGCCCGCTCCCAGGCAGCCTATGAGGAAGCGTTCCGCGCCGTTTTCGCGGCACTCGACGCAATTGAGCAACGCCTATCCGAACATCGCTACCTCGTTGGCAACACGCTAACTGAAGCCGATTGGCGGCTGTTCACGACGTTGGTGCGGTTCGATGCAGTTTACTTCGGCCACTTCAAGTGCAACCTGCGTCGCATCATCGACTACCCCAACCTTGCGAACTATGTTTGCGATCTTTATCAGGTCCCCGGTGTGGCGGAGACTGTCAGCATCGAGCAAATCAAAAGCCATTACTACGGCAGCCACACTCACATCAATCCGACCGGCATTGTGCCGTTGGGGCCGCACCTCGATTTCACCGGGCCGCATGACCGGACACGGTTTTCGTAGGACGGGTTGAGTGCAAGCGACCCGAAAATCCGGAGAATCGGTTTCGCCCGCACTCAACTCGTCCTGCAGAACTGATTGCTTATCCCTGATCACCAGCGATCCCGCACCGGCACGCCCTGCAGCACCTCGGCAATGCGTGCGCGCGTTGCCGCCGTTGTGTCGCCGGGCAGCGCGTCGAGCGCAAAAAAACCATGCGCGATGATCTCGTGCCCCGGTTTGGGTGGCGCACTCTGCTGAAATGACTTCACGATGAACAGCGCCACATGATCGCGGTCAGACACGCGCCCATTGAAATAGAGCCCATAGAACGCGGGGCTTCCGGTGAGCTCAATGTTCCCCTCTTCCCGCAGTTCACGGATCAGGGAATCAAGCACCGTTTCCCTGGGCTCCACTCCACCCCCGGGCAAGTGCCAGCCGCTGACGTAGCTGTGCTTGACAAGGAAGACGCGCCCGCCCGGGTCGAGCACCAACGCGCGCACCCCGAGGGTCATGCCGCGCGAGAAGCGCCAGTAAATGTGAAAAATTCGCCGAATTGCGGGTTCGAGCGCACGGCGCAGGATCGAAATGGGCATTAGAAGTTTAGAACCTTTCCAAGGTGGGGCGGCTCGTATAAACACTGCGACGTGATCGAACTCGCGAGGTCGACGTGAAGCGCTTTGCCGATCTTACTGAACAACAGATCCTGGCGCTGGCCATTTCCAACGAAGAAGAGGACAGCCGCATTTACCGCGATTTCGCCGAGGGATTGCGCGAGCAATTTCCCGCTTCGGCGAAGATGTTCGACGGAATGGCCGAGGAGGAGGTGCGCCACCGCACAATGCTCTACGACCTCTACCGTGGGAAATTTGGAGAATATCTGCCCCTGATCCGGCGCCAGGACGTTAAAGGCTTCATCCAGAAGACCCCGTTGTGGTTGGTGCGCCCGCTGGGATTGGCCGAGGTACGCAAGCACGCCGCTGAAATGGAGTTCGAGGCGGCGCGCTTCTATCGCAAGGCGGCCGAGACCACGCGCGACACCTCGATTCGCGAGCTTTTGGTCCGGCTGGCGGAAGCCGAGGACCAGCACGAAAGCTATGCCGAGCACCTGGAAGAGCAGATCCTGACCAAGAGCGCGCGCGCCGCAGAGGACGAAACCGCGCGTCGCATCTTTGTGCTGCAGTACGTTCAGCCCGGCCTCGCCGGCCTGATGGACGGTTCCGTTTCGACCCTCGCGCCGCTTTTCGCAGCGGCCTTTGCCACCCAAAATACCTGGAGCACGTTCCTGGTTGGACTTGCGGCCTCGGTCGGTGCCGGAATCTCCATGGGGTTTGCCGAAGCACTGTCGGACGATGGATCCCTGACCGGGCGCGGCACCCCCTGGTTGCGCGGGACCATCTGCGGCGTAATGACCGGGCTTGGCGGTCTCGGGCACACGCTTCCCTACCTTATCCCGCACTTCGTCACGGCGACGATCTTCGCCATCGCGGTGGTCGTCGTGGAACTCTCCGCCATCTCATTTATCCGCTATCGCTATATGGACACGCCGTTTCTGGCGGCCGCGTTTCAGGTTATGGTCGGCGGCGCCTTGGTGTTTCTCGCCGGCATATTGATCGGCAGTTCGTAGACCCTGTCGCATTTTCGAACGGAAAGGCCGTATCCACGGTCAATTGCCGATCCGAGTGCAGGCTTTTTCGGAAGATGCTTTAAAGGCGCATGTTCACGCTGGCACACCTCTCGGACCCGCACCTCGCACCGTTGCCCACACCGCGCTTTTCCGAACTCACTTCCAAAAGGCTCCTCGGCTTCCTCAATTGGCAGCATAAGCGGCGCAACATTCATCGTCGCGATACGTTGGACGCGATCATCGCCGACGTGGCGGCGCGAGGATCCGATCACATCGCGCTTACCGGCGACTTGGTGAATATTTCACTGCCGGATGAATTCGTCGCGGCCCGCACTTGGCTCAGCACACTCGGATCACCCCAGAACATCACCGTGATACCCGGCAATCATGATGCCTATGTGCCGTCTATGCGCGGACAAGCGGCGGTTTTTTGGGGTCCCTACATGCTCGGCGACGACAGCGCGGAATCAGCGGTGCCATTCGTTCGCCGCCGCGCAGGCGTGGCACTTATTGGCCTCTCAACAGCAGTTGCATCACCGCCATTGATGGCCACCGGACGGCTCGGAGCATCGCAAACAGCGCGGCTGACCGAGTTGCTTGCCGCGCTTCGTACTGAACGGCTGTTTCGCGTTGTGCTCATCCATCATCCTCCCGAGAGCGAACCACGCCGTCGCCGCGAACGGCTGCTCGACGCCGATGTATTCCGCAACGTCCTGGCGAAGGCTGGCGCCGAGCTCGTCCTGCATGGACACGAGCACGTCAGTTCAGTGAGCTGGCTTGATGGACCGGAACGCCGCATCCCGGCGGTCGGCGTGCCATCCGCCTCGGCTGCGCCAGGAGGCCGCTGGCAGCCGGCAGGTTACAATTTGTATCGCATCGAAGGCGACCCGGATGCGTGGCATTGCGAGATGATCGCGCGCGGGTTTCGACCCGGAAGTGGCACAATAGGGGAGCTTGGTCGGCGCGTTTTGCTACGCCCTTCGTAAGCTTGGAGATTGTGCGCCGAATGAAGACGGGTCGCTGGGGTACTGCTGACGGTCCAATCCAGTCCCGGATTTCATCCTGGCCACGATCACCGTTGCCTTGGCAAAATCCCGAACGGCCGCGCCCATGCGAGACCATCCTCGGTCCTCCCGCGCGGCTTGTACTCGCATCCGATCCAGCCAGTATATCCGAGCTTGTCGAGCTCGGCCAAGACGGCCGGATAGTTGACTTCGCCCTCGTCCGGTTCCGCCCGCGAGGGCACGGCCGCGATCTGCACGTGACCCACGAACGGCAGATGTTTCTCGAACCGCCTGATCAGATCGCCGCCGACAATCTGCGCGTGATAGAAATCGAATTGGATCTTGACGTTGTCCCGCCCAATCCGGCCGATCAGGTCGGCGGCATGCTCAACACGTGTGAGGAAGTAGTCGGGCCGGTCGCGCGGGTTGATTGGCTCGATCAGGAGCTTGAGGTCGTGCGCAGCTGCCAGGTCAGCAGCCCGGGAAAGATTATCGATGAAGACCCTTTCGGCCGCCGGTCGTCGCTCTGGTGGAACGGCTCCGGCCAGGCAATGGATTGAGACCGCGCCGATCGCGATCGCGTAGTCGAGCGCCTGCCGGAACAGTGCCGCGAAATCCTGCTCGCGGCCGGGAACCGCCGCAAGGCCGAGTTCCCCTTCCCGCCCGCCCGAGGTGTTGATGCCAAGGACCGTCAGCCGGTGGCGGTCAAGCTCCGCTCGCACCGCCGATGGCGCGTGGTCGTAATGAGCCTGCAATTCGACCGCGGTGAATCCTGCGGCAGCCGCGGCTGCGAAGCGACCGATGAACGGACGATCACCGAACAAATACGCCAGATTGGCAGCAAATCTCGGCATCATCCCCCCAATTTCGAGCGGCCCAACGATGTAGCGCGGATCGGCCTTGGTGTGAAATCCACAGTCACCGGCTGGGCCGGTCATTTATCGAGGGCAACACGGATTCCGCACAGAGGTGGGCAATAGACCCGTCCATTGGCACGCTGCCCATGAAAAATCCCACCTTCATTGTGGGCAAAATCGCTGTTGACGAAAGCATATCTGATGGGCTTTATGTCCCTCTGCCGCCCGCACACAAAAACAACAGAGCGAGAGCGGGCGCGATCGAGGAAACCGCGGCATCCACCCAGCACGCCAGGGAGTTCCTATGAACGCGCAAGAACTGCTGCAGGAAATCGCGGAGTATTGCAGGCGGACCGGGCTTGCCGAGTCCACGTTCGGCCGCCGCGCGGTCAATGACGGCAAGCTCACCAGCCGTCTTCGCAACGGCGGTCGCATTACCACCGAAACCCTTGACCGCATACGTTCGTTCATGAGCGCTCACCGCGACACCCCGGCGGCGGAACGGCCGATCATCATCCCAGCGATCAAAGAGGCTATTTCAATGCCGGAGAAGTTGGCGATCCAGCCCGCGATCACGCGGGCGCACGCGCCCGAGGGAGACGGGCAGCGCAATTTCCGCTTTTTTGACAATCGCCAGAAATATTTGTTGTTCGTCAATACCTGTAGCGAAAAGCAGGTGGTGGCCGATCGGGTTTCGCAGGAGCTCGCCAATATCCACCCGCGCCCTCCCGCTCTGCGGCTGTTCGATGCCGGCGTCGGCGACGGTTCGGTTCTCACCCGGGTCATGCGAGCCATGCATGACCGATTTCCGCATAACCCGTTCTACATCGTTGGCAAGGAAATCAGCCTCGAGGACGTGCGCCTGACCTTGCAGAAGCTTGCGGACCGTTTCTACGAGCACCCGGCGACGGTCGTCGTATTGACCAACCTCAACTATTCCGAAGCGCCGTGCCTCGCCGTCAAATCGCTTAGCGCCGCGTCCAGTATGATGTGGCACGAACTCCGTCTCGTCGGTAACTCGGCCTATCGTTTCGAACTCGCAAATTGCCGACCTTGAGCCGTTCCTGGGCGACGCCTGGAGGGCCGGCGTTAGCCCGAAGACCGGCAACCCGGTCTACGAGCGGCCGGTCGTCCTGGTGATCTATCGGGAAGACCACAGGTTTCTGCTCGACCCGCTGCTGCCCAAGCCCGGCGGGACCATGGCGGGTTATGATCTCGTGATCGCCTCACAGCCCTATCGCGCCCGCTCCTCGCTCGAGTTCAAGACCAAGCGCGTGATTGCGCCGCTGGCGCGGGCGCTCGGACCGGGTGGACGACTGATCGCAATCCAGTCGCACGGCAACGACCCCGGGCATGAGATCATCCAGAAGGTGTGGCCAGGCGACAATCCCTTCCTACACGACCGCCATCAGATTTCTCAAAGCCGTGAAGCAGGAGCTCGGTCCAGCCGGACGCGAGCTTAACTTCAACGTCTACGCCGATAACCGCGCGCTGTTCCGCTATGACATGCACACGCTGCCATCGGAGGTCGAGGGATCCATCGGAACGTCGACTGTGTGGGCGGCGTGGAACGCGGCCGTCTACGTCAACCAGGTTGAGGACGAGCGGCTCGCACATGTCGCCAACGACAGCCGCTACGTCGAGGCCACTACGGAGGTGCTGCGTAAGCACGGCGGACTCTGGTTCTGGGACGAATCCTATGTAATTTCCCGCCGCCGGGAGTGACATAGTAGCTCCCAGTAGCCCCGGATGGAGCGCCAGCGAAATCCGGGAAGGCCGTCCCGCATTCCCGCTTCGCCCCCATGCGGGCTACGACCTATAGGCCTGCCGCTTTCTTCCCCTCCGGGGTGAGTTCGACGATCGCAAAGCCCGGTGTTTGCGCGATCGACAACGTAAACATAGCCGCGATCGTCGGTCTCGACATTGTTGCTCTGGATCGCGACCTTGCAGCGGTCCTGGCCATCGACCTTGATGCAGCGCTTGTCGGTCGCCTCGGTAATCGGCGGGATGAAATATCCGATCTCCTTGGGCTGATAGGGATCGCGCAGGTCGATCGCGCGCACACCGGCATTGAACCAGGTCACGAATGCGACCTTCTTGTAGAACACGGGCGCCATGCTTTCGTTGCTGGAATGCGAGCCAAAGCGGCCACCGCGCTGGCAGAAATTGCCGCTCTTCTCCGGCACCGTGTAGTTGGACACGACCATCGGCTTGGTCTCGATCGTGATATCGGCGAACCAAACCATCTGCCGGGTTTCCGCCTCCTGGCACTCGTTCACCAGACTCTCGTCCACGATCATGACGAAATCGCGTGTTGCACCGGCCTTGTCGCTGGCAAATTCGGCAACCGGCATGCGCAGCATCGGAAACACGGTGTGGGCGCCGTTGAGGGGCGTCATTTCAAGTCGTCCCACCTCCGGATAGCGGAGGTTCTCGGGCGTCGGTTCCTTCGGACCGTTGATCAGCTTGTCGCGGTCGACGATCTGCAGGATGCCGCCCTTGTTGGTGCCGTAGCCGAAATAGATTTGGTTGGACTGTGGCCCCATCGAGATCATGCCATGCAATTCGGTCGGCACCGTGCCGGTCGCGCCCGGCTCCTGGCCCGGCAGCCCGAAATCCCGGATCTTGACCGGCTTCGCCGGGTCGCTGAGGTCATAGACCTGGGTCATACGGCGCACGCGCCAACCCTCCGCGCCGGAGACCAGAAACGCAATGCCGGTGTCACATTCCCACCAGCTTTTGTGCGTGTCTTTCAAGCCCATCAAGCGGGTCAGCAGCGCTGGGTTGCTGGGATCAGTAACGTCCCAGATCTCGTGCCCCTGCCCGCCAAAAACGCGCAGCATGTAATACTTGTTGGGATCGGCCTTGGAGAGCTGGCGGCCGGGGCAGACGCGGACCATCTGCGCGCCGCCGTCTTCGTAGTTCCCTGGCAGACCGGGGATGTGCTTGAGATACTTCGGATGCGTCGGATCGGTCACGTCGACGATCGAGGTTCCGTTGAACTCAGCCTGACCGGTCAGGGGATTCATCGGCTTGGGTACGTCCGGCGTGCCACCGTGATGACCGATATAAGCGATGTAGCGGTCGCCCTGGCGCGCGACCGTCGGCTGATACGCGCTGCGCCCCTGCAAATCGTTGCTGCCGACGAGGCCCATGTTCATCGCCTCCGGCGGCGCGCCGACTTTCTGCTGCTGCTGGGCAACAGCGAGCGATGCACACACCATCACCGCGCAGGCGGCACCGGAGACTACACAGCTAGCTGGTCGCATCAGTTCCTCCCTCGATGGAATTTTTCGCCCGCAACTGTCGCGCGGGTCGCACCCGGTAGCCCGGATAACGCAGTCGGATAGTCCGGGATGAACAACGAAGTCCGGATTATCGCTCTGCGCTAGCTCCGGGGTCGCAATTTCTCCTTACTCAGTGTGCGGTCTCTTCGCGCCAGATGCCAAGCGCTTCCTGCATCGGACGGTCGGAGATCGAGAACAGGACCGATTCCTTGGCGGCGTTGTGGCTGTAGCGCGTCCAAGGCGGGACGACGAACACGTCGTTTTGTCCCCACTCGAATGCCTTGTCGCCGATCTTGGTCGAGCCTTTACCCTCGGCGCATACGAAGATGGTGCCGTCGGTGGAGCGATAGGGCTCGCCCTTGAACCCAGCCGGGAACAGCGCGAGATGCGCCCCCATGGTCGGAAGTGCCCAGCCGCCGTTGATCGGGTTCGCATACCGCACCCGAGCGCCGTGACACTTGTCGATATCGCCCGACTTCTTCAGCCGTTCCAGGATCGGGCGAGTTCGCGCATAGGTATAGTTGATGACCGGGCTGCGCTTGAGCGCGACCGGAGCGCCGTCAGGCAGCACGCCGGAGCCGTAGCGTTCGAGCGAATCGCCCTCGCCGCGCGATGTATTCTGCATCTTCTCGTCGAAATGCTCGGAGAACGAGGTCTCGAAATGATTGATAGTCGGCACGTCGAGCACATCGAGCCACAGCATCGGCTTGCCCGACGGGTTGCCGTGATCATGCGGCGCCCAGTTCGGGGTGAGGATGAAGTCGCCCGGCGACATGCTCGCCCTTTCGCCTTCCACTGCCGTGTAGGCGCCCTCGCCGTCGAGGACAAACCGGATCGCGGAGGCGACGTGACGATGGACCGGCGCCACCTCGCCCGGCAGGATCAACTGAATGCCGGCAAACAGCGAATTGGTAATGCGGCACTGGCCATGCAGCGCCGGGTTTTCCAGCACCAGCACCCGGCGCTCGGCCTCCTCGGTTGAGATGACGTCGCCCGCCTCCAACATTAGCCGCTTTACGTCGGCAAATTTCCACAGCTGCGGCACACATTTGCTTCTGGGCTCGCTCCTGACTACGTCCTTGAGCACCTCCCACAGCGGCGCCATGTCGTATTTGGCGATCCTGTCGTAGTACGCTTCGCGCACCGCCTTGAGGTTGTGCTTAGTGTCCGCCTTGGCACTCTTGGCCTGCTTGGCAACCGCAACCGACATACGTTCCTCCGTGAGAACTCGCGAAAATTGCGCAGAATATACTCGAAACGGGTGGTGGGAACCAGGAGTTGGGCATCAGGACACGGCCATGCAGAAAACAGGGGTCGGGAAACAAGAGTCAGGTGTCAGGAACCCGGGGCAAACCACCGATCTTTTGACGCCTGGCTCCTGATCCCTGATTCCCCTCACGTGTTGATCGAGCCGCCACAGACCGAGAGCGTCTGACCGGTCACGAAATCGCTCTCGGCGGACGACAAGAACACGATTGCCCCGCGCAAATCCTCGGGCATCTCCTCGCGCTTGATGGCGCGGCTCTGCACGATCGGCTGACGCCACTTCTCGTGAAACTCGACGTTTGCCAGCACGCCGTCACTGATCGTGAAGCCGGGTGCAAGCGTATTCACGCAGATGCCGTGTTCGCCGAGCTCCCGCGACAACGCGCGTGAGAAGCTGGTCATGGCGCCCTTTGACGCGACGTAATGGGAGAAATTGGCCAAGCCTTTGTGCGCCGTCCCGGAGCCGATGTTGATGATCTTGCCATAGCCCTTCGCGATCATGTGCGGGACCACATGCTTCACCATCAGGAACGGGCCGCGGATATTGACCGCCATCACTTGGTCCCAGCTTGCGACATCGATGTCGGTAACCTTCCGGGGAGGCAGATTGGCGAATACCGCCGCGTTGTTGATGAGGATGTCGATCTTGCCGAAGCGTTCCATCGCCTTGCCGACAAAGGCTTTGACCGAAGCTTCCTCGCTCACGTCGACATGAAGGCTTGCCGCCGCACCCTGGCCGTAGCGGGCCGAAATGTCACGCGCCGCCGGCTCCCCGTCGAGAACATCGCCGATCATCACTTGCGCGCCTTCGCCGGCCAGCGCATCCGCATAATGCCGGCCAATGCCGCGCGCCCCTCCGGTGACGATGGCGGTGCGATTGCTGAGTTTGCCCATGTGTCGTTTCCTCCGCTCGCCGCGACTGTAGCCCGGATGGAGCGTGCGCGAAATGCCGACCAGCGTCCCGCTCGATCAATTTCTGCGTCCAGACAACTGCGCGTGGTCAATTCCGCCCGCTAACCTTGCGGACGTATTTTTCAAAGGCGGCGAGCTGCTGTTTGATGAAATCGATCGTTGCCTGATCCTTTAGTTCGAGCTTGTCGTCGAACTTGTTCTGTGCAACGCCGACAAAAACTTCCGGCCGCAGGAACACATGTGCATCGAGGAACACAAACACTTGACGCCATTGATATTGTACGCGTGCACCGCCGAGTGGACCTGCGGTCGCCGATTGAATAGCGACCGGCTTGTCTTTGAACGGCTGAATTTCAAGTCGCGAGAGCCAGTCGATGGCATTCTTCAACCCGCCAGGCAAACCATAGTTGTATTCCGGCGATACAATAACGACCCCGTCAGCCTTGCGAACAGCCTCCCCAAGAACCTGGACAGGTGCCGGAAATCCAGAGCTGGTCTGGTCATCGGCATTGTAGATCGGGAAGGTATTCCAGGGCGGCGCCGCCCCGATTGTCATGCCGGGCGGCGCAAGCTTGGGCAACGTGCGGGCCAATGCCGCATTGAAGGAGCCTTTGCGGAGCGATCCGTCGATCGAAATGACGTTCAAGGTATCGGCCATCTTGACCTCGCTTGCCTGAAATTCCTGGCGTCAACACCATCGCTCACATAAGGTGCGAGGCTAATGCCGCAATATGCGCCCTACGCGCCTCGTTGATGAAGCACTCCCTAAGCTATCTCACTATAAAAACCCCAGCAGGCCATCGCGCCGTGTCAGTAGTTGAGCTGGAACTCGATCATGTCCTTCGGTAGCAGAAAGTTGACAGGCTGGGCGGCGCCACTGATTGCAAAGCCCCAAGCTCGCCGGGATGACCGAAGACCTGTTGCATTTGTTTTCGAATAGAGGCGGGCAACCTGTAGGCTCGCCGGGCTCTTTCAGAAGTTACGCTGCGGCACGCTGTGCGATGACTTATGCCTTTGGGTGTCGGAGGCCATCCACGGAGACGGCCTCGCGTTTCCAATAGGCCGGCATTTCTGGCATATATTGCGGCTTCCCAAACTTCGGAGGTTGTCTGAACATCCAAAAATTGGGAAGTTGCTATTGGGACATAAAGACACAGGGGTACGGCCGGCATCGGCTTGGGTTCCAAAAAAGGAAAGGGCGTAAAACCCTTGCAGCGACCTTCACATACTTTCCTCATGCAAGAGGCGGTCTTGTTGCATCGCCAAGGCGCGCTGGCCGACGCGGCCGCACGCTACGTCAAGATTTCTCCGGAGCGAGCCCAAAAACGTCGATGCCATGTTCTTTCTGGCGCTGGTCATGACCCAGCAACGTCAATTTGAAGAAGCCGTTCGGCTGCTCCGCAAGGCTGTCAAGCTCGCACCACAAAATGCATCTGCCTACAACCTTCTCGGCAACGTCCTGAGAGAGGTCGGGCAACATGAGGAAGCGCTGCGGAGCTTCAAACGTGCCGTGACCTACAAGCCGGATCTGATCGAGGCCTATGTGGGCGCAGGCGAACTGTTGGTCGCAAATGATCGGCAAGCCGAAGCATTGGCCATGTACGACCGCGCCATTGCTGCCAATCCGCAGCGTGCGGAACCCTGGATCAACCGCGGGCTCGTGCTCGATGCGGTCGGGCGCGCAGAGGACGCACTTGCGAGCTACCACCAAGCTTTGCAGCTCAAGCCCGATTCGTTCGAAGCGCATTTCAACCGCGGCAACACGCTGGCCGCCATGAAACGACACCAGGACGCAATCGCCAGCTTCGAGGCTGCAAGTGCGATCAGGCCCGAATTGGCGATTGTATTTGTCAACCGCGGCAACTCGCTCCTGCGCCTCGGACGCCGCGACGATGCCCTGGCTAGCTATGACCACGCCATCGCCTTGCAACCGGACCTCGCAGCAGCCCATGTCAGTCGAGGCAGTGCATTAGCCGACCTGAGGCGTTACGAAGAGGCCCGATCGAGCTACGAAAAGGCGATCGCGCTCGATCCCAAAAACCCTGAAGCGTACAACAATTTCAGCACGCTACTGCGAACCCAAGGGGAATTCGACGCTGCCATCGCGCAGCTCAAGCAAGCACTCAATATCAAACCCCACTATACGGAAGCAAGGAACAATCTCGCTTTGATATTCCAGGAAAAGGGAAACTATGAGCAGGCCGCGTCGACTTACGCAGAAGCGATCGCGCTCGATCCCAACAATGCAGAATCACACAACAATCTTAGTACTTTGTTGAAAGTCCAGGGCGATCTTGACGCCGCGGTCCTGCAACTCGAGCGAGCTCTCGAACTCCGGTCCGATTACCCGGAGGCACAGAACAATCTCGGCGTAGTATTCTTTGAACAGGGAAAATTGGAGCGGGCGGCCGAATGCTTTCGCGCTGCTCTCTTGGGCAAGCCTGATTTCGCCGAGGCACATTCGAATCTATTGTTGTGTCTGACCTACTCTCCCGCCGTAAATGACGAACAGTTGTTTGAGGCCCATGTCGAATGGGGAGACAAGCATGGCCAGCCTCCGCTCGTTTTGGCGCCGAAGCGTCTCTATGCCGCCGACGCGGACAGACCTCTGCGTGTAGGTTACGTCTCAGCCGATTTCTTCCACCATCCGGTAGGCCGTTTCCTGGAGCCCGTGTGGGCAGCGCACGATACGTCCCGATTCATCATCAACGCTTATTCAGGCGTCGTGGGCGAGGATGCGCTCACCGAGCGTTTGCGCGCTCACGCATCGCAGTGGCGCCAGACGCTCGGACTATCCGATGACGAGTTGGAAGAGCAAATCCGCGTTGACGACATCGACATCCTCGTGGATCTTGCCGGGCATACCGGCGGAAATCGGCTTACGGTGTTCGCACGACGGCCAGCCCCGGTTCAAGTGAGCTGGCTTGGCTACTTCAATACAACCGGGTTGCCCGCGATCGACGCCGTTTTCATGGACGCTGATACCGTTGCGCCTGGCATCGAGCGCCAGTTCGTCGAAGAAGTGGTAATGCTCCCTGACAGCCGTTTCTGCTTCAACCCGCCTCCCGACGCCCCTGCGGTCGGACGTTTGCCGTGTCAAAGGCGCGGCTTTGTCACGTTCGGAAGCTTTAACAATCTGACCAAAGTAACCCCGCAGGTCCTCGCGTTATGGGCGCGGGTGCTGGACCAGGTGCCGGGCTCTCGCCTTATCCTCAAGTGGAAGACTCTGCGGGACGCTGGCGAGCGATCTCGCCTGGCCGCAAGCTTCGCTGCGGTCGGAGGCGATCCGACACGTCTCGATCTCCGCGCGGCTTCGGCCCACGTGGACATGCTGGCCGAGTATGGCGACATCGACATCGCACTCGATCCTTTTCCTTTCAGCGGTGGAATCACCTCGTGCGAGGCGCTGTGGATGGGCGTGCCGGTTATTACATGGCCGAGCATGCGACCGGTGTCCCGACAGACGTTTGGATTTCTGAATTTGTTGGGTCTCGCCGACGAACTCGTGGCGAACTCCGCTGACCGTTATGAGGCGATCGCTGCGAGCCTGGCGCGCGCGCCTGATCGACTAGGTGCGCTTCGTGCCGAGCTCCGCGGCCGGATGCAAGCGTCCGCGCTGTGTGATGCGCCCCGTTTTGCTCGAAATCTGGAATCTGCGTACCGTCGTCTATGGCTCCAAAGGTGCGCAGCAAATCACGACCGACAATAGTCAAAGCGGACCGGTAGAGCTAGATCATCGCATCCAGTGCACTGATCGGATCTCGTTCCGACGCGAGAATGAAAAACCCCCGGCGTCACCACCGGGGTCTTCACGTCCACACTGGAGCCGTGTTTTTGACGATCAGGGCAGGATGTTCTTCTGGAAGCGAAGGACCATGAAGAAGTTGTCCTGGTTATTCACCTGGTAGATACCTGCCGGGCGAGCACCGTTGTTGACCGCCTGGAAGAAGGTGGCGCCCCTATTGGCCGAACTCAGGTGATACCAGATCAGATCGAGACCGATTTCCAGGAACGGTTGCGGGTTCCAGGCGGTACGCGTGCTGAGCGAAGTTTGCGAGAAGTTCGGGCTGCACCTGGTGAGCGTACCCAACGAGAAGGCGGTGTTTTGCGCAACGGTGGTGCCCGGAGCCGTCCCGCAGAGCACCGACACTCGCCTCGTATGACCCTTCCATGAATGGGCGGACGTCACTCACAACGGCGTCGGGTCTATCAAAAGTATGTCGCCGTCTCCGAATTCCTTCGGAAACGGCGCCAACTAGGCAAACGGTCCGGAGAAGATCACCAGGACGGGCAAACCGACATGCCGGTGCATGAGCCCATCGTCATAGGCACCATCTCGTTCCCTGCGGCGCTTTCCAGAACTTCGTCGGAGACTTCGAAGCTGAGGGTTTCTTCTTCTTTTTGATCCATTTGCACAGTGGTGAGGTTCATGGAATCATCCCTTTCATCCCGTAGGTGCACCTAAAGTCAGGAGGAAACGCTACGCAATTTCCCGCTCGCGAAACAACCCTTTTGGAGCACCGCGGCGATCGGTCACGGCAGGTCAATTTTGCAATTCTGCCATCCCCCAGGCCGCGGAACTGACGCTGGGCAACCCCCCGGCGGCCTCTCCCTTGAGGACGAAGCCATTCTTCCCATCAAAGCCGGCGGCGGAAGGGGGACCGGCTTGCGAACTCGATCAAGAACCGGGCGTCTATCCTACGTTCCGGGGTAGGATGATGGGATTCGCAGGGGTCGAGAGACGACCCGAGACAGAGCATATGGAAGCCTTTTACCAGCGATTAATCGAGCGCGCGGCCACAATTGACGAACTCCTCTCCGATGATTTCGACCCGTTGCCAGGTCGGAAGGACGCTTCCGACCTGGCCGCCCGGCGGCTCGCCGCCTGGTGCCGCTCATGTGCCAATGGGGACTGGGCGCTGTTCGGCCGTCGGCTCGAGCGTGACGGTTTGTCATTCGAGCGCGTGCTCACGCGATTTGCCACCGTCCGCCGCAAAGCTTCTGCTCCGCCACCACTGTGGATCGACGACGCCATCTGGATCGAAACTGCGCTGCGGAGCGCGACACCCGAGAGGCAAGGGGCGCTGCCTCCGGCTGAGCCTTGCGCGTTCGAGCACTTGTTGCTTCCGGTGGTCGAGCGAGCCGAATCATTGCTTTGGACCGGTCTCAGCGCACCGGCGCTCGAGAATTTTACCGAGTTCCGCGCGCGCCAAGTTCAGCCTCATGCTTCTCAACGGACTATCTGATCTTTGTGCTCCGGCGCTCTACGAGCGATTTGCCGAGGCGCGCGACGGCGCGACATCGCCAGATACGCTTTCACCGTATCGAACCGTCAGAACATTGCGTTACGACCAGTTCATAGCGGATATGAAGGGAGGCGGCTTACGGCGCCTGTTCGAAGAAAAGCCGGTGCTTCTGCGCTTGATTGCAATGCTCACGCGGCAGTGGATCGATTCCTCACGCGAGTTCGTTTGTCGCCTTGATACTGACCTGGAAGCGCTCCGCCGCGACTTTCTCAACTGCCACACCCATGCACGAGTTGCCACAATCGACGGCGAAATTTCCGATCGTCACAATGGCGGACGCTCGGTCTTGCTCGTCACGTTCGAGGACGGCGCGCGGATCACGTACAAGCCGAAGGATCTGCGACTAGATGTGGCCTGGCACGACCTCATCTCGCGCCTGAACTGCTCTGCGCCACCGCTCCAATTGCGGGCGGCCCGCGCGATGGCCCGCGCGAATTACGGTTGGACCGAATTCATCGACCACACGGGATGCGCCGATCAGCGAAGCTGCGATAAGTTCTTCCGCAAGGCTGGTGCCTGGCTTGCGTTATTTCACTGCTTTGTCGCGACGGACATGCACCAAGAGAACATTATTGCAGCGGGCGACGACCCTGTGCCGATCGATCTCGAGACTGTTCTTCAGTCACCCGCCACAGCACGGAAATCGCAGGAGGTGGAAGGAGCAGCTTCGGACGCCGCCGCCGACATCCTCGCTAATTCAGTCTTGACGGTCGGATTGCTGCCCGCTTACGGCCGGTCTCCCGACAATTCCGTTTTCGCCATGGGCGGCCTGACAGCGGACTGGAATTCCAAGATCAACCTCTCGTGGCGCAACATCAACACCGACGAAATGCGGCCTGCGAAGATGAAGGTCGTCGACAAGACCAATCCGAATTTGCCGCATGTCGGTGGCCGTTATGCCAGGTTCAGCGAATATACCGATGCTTTCATCGCGGGTTTCGAGGACTATGCGAGATTCCTCGTGCATCGAACGCGAGGGCCCGACCAGGGAAATTTGATCGAGGGGTTTACAGGCGCGCCGGTCCGCAAGGTCGTTCGCCCTACGCGGTTTTATTCCATGCTGCTGCAGCGGCTCAAAAATCATCGGAGCATGGACGACGGCGCAATGTGGTCGGCTCAAGCGGATTTCATCGCCCGCTTGTCGGATTGGGGCGACAACTCCGATACCAGTTGGCCGTTCCATCGCGCCGAACGAGCGGCGCTCGTCGCGTTGAACGTGCCGCATTTCGTGTCGCCGAGCGACAGCAATGAATTCCTGGACGCGACGGGTATCATCACAAGATCGGCGGCGCCTTCCGGGCTGGATCGCGCGCGTGCCCGCGTGCGCAGCTTCGATGCGCGGGAGGTCGCCTGGCAAGCCGAGGTGATCCGAGCCACTATCGCGCCCTCAAAACCGGCCGAATTGGCGAAGGCAGATGAATTGCTGGCGCAGACGAACGTTCCCGTCGAAGCGACCAAAGAGATCTTCGTTTCGGAAGCCGATCGGATCGCCGCTGAACTGGCCGAGGTCGCCATCCGCCGGGGGGGCAGCGCCGCGTGGATCGGTCTCGACTGGCTGGGCGACGCCGAAGTCTTTCAGCTCGTTTGTGTCAGTCCCGATCTCTACAGTGGCGTGTCCGGAATCGCGGTCTTCCTTGCCGCGCATGCAGCCGTCACCGGACAAACACCATCCGCCGAGCTTGCACTCGCTGGAATGGCGCATCTGCGCAAGAAGCTGAAAGACCGGAACGCAGCGCGTTTCGCGCGTTTGCTCGGGATTGGCGGCGCGACCGGGCTGGGCTCCCTCATCTATGCCTTGACCGTGATGTCGAAGAGCCTCCAGGATGAAAGTCTGCTGGCGGACGCCCATGCCGCGTCGGATCTCATGACGGACGATCTGATCGCGGCCGACAAGTGGCTCGACGTGATCAGCGGCAGCTCCGGCGCCATACTCTGCTTGCTGCGCCTTTATCGCGACACGCAAGCCGATGACGTGCTGGCGCGCGCAGTGAAGTGCGGCGAGCACCTGATGCGTCAAGACCGGATCGGTCCGCAAGGACGTTGAAGCTGGGTTGGGCAGAGCCTTGGCCCGCGAGCCCTCAATGGGATGTCGCACGGCGCAGCCGGCTTTGCCTATGCGCTTGGATCTTTGGCGGTTGCGACGGGACGTGAAGAGTTCGAGCAAGCCGCATCCGAATGCCTGGCGTTCGAAAACTCCAGCTATGACGCTGATCGGCACAATTGGCCCGATTGGCGTCGTGAAGGCGAGCGGGGCTGGGCATGTCGGTGGTGTCACGGCGCACCCGGGATCGGACTAGCCCGTGCCGCCCTGCTGAAACGGGGCGCCATGGACGCAACGCTCCTGCAGGCCGACGTCCGCAACGCGTTCGCGGGCGCAGAACAGTGCTGGCCCGCCGAGGTCGACACACTTTGCTGTGGGACGCTCGGCAGCGTGGAATTTTTCTGCGAGGCCGGCGAGGCGCTCGGCCGTTCGGACCTGCGTAGGACGGCGGCCGAGCGGCTGGCAACGGTGGTGCAAGCAGCCGGCTTGGCGGGCGACTACCGGTGGAACAGCGGGAAACGGCAGTTCAATCTCGGTCTGTTTCGCGGCCTTGCCGGCGTTGGCTACACGCTATTGCGGCAAGTCGACGACTCGCTTCCCAATGTCCTGATATGGGAGTAGCGCCCCTCGCCGTTCGATCTACGGCGCATTGCCCGAACACGTGGCGTGGAGGATGGCCTTGAACGGATCGAAGGCCTGAACGGTGACCTGACACGTTGTCGGTTCCTCGAGAGCCACTGTTATCACGTCACCCGCGGCGGCAAGATGCTGCTTGCCGTTGACATTGATGGTCACGCTTTGATTGGTGGGCGAGCCCATCAGCCCGACGGTCAGCCCGTCCGCGAGGACGAACGATTGATTGGGTCTGAAAACGTAAATGTTTTCCGACGGCATGAGCTCGTCCAACGTCGCTTGCACATGGTCCAGCTTGGTTTGCAGTGCAATCAGTCGGTCATTGCGCCTGCCGAGCTCCGCGCTGAGCTCCAGCCTCTCGTCCCGGAGCTGTTGGATCGTCTCATCGCGCGCCAGCAAATTGCGGCGGCTCAGTTCGCGGCCGATTGTGTAGCCGGCCAACCCCACGATCAGGATCAACACCATCAGAATGATGTACGTGCGCCTTCGACGCGCCAGCAACCGCCAGGCGGCTCGAGAGTTCAACCCCGTCTCGACCGGGCGATCCGTTGGCGTATTGTCGATCACGTCAGCAGTCTTCCCGCACGTTTTTCCGGCGCTAGTGTGGTTGATTTGACGTTCCTATCATCATAGCAGCGAGTCCGTCAAAGGAACGTCAAATCCAAAACCAAACTAGAATCATTTATTTGCCAGTGTCCCTACGATTTCGAGGCTCGTATTAGAGGGTGTTGCAAGGTAATACGAGCGCCGCAATCGGGACACTTGCCGGGCATTACCACGTTCGGGTGCAGCGGGCGCAACCCTTTGGGCCATTGTGTCCACACGGTTCCTATTGCCTTTCCTCACCTTGTTTCCAGGGGCTTCCGGAGCCGGGGGGCGTTTCCGTCGACCGAGATCCCCGGGTTATCCGCGAAAAAACTGATTCGTAATCGGACAGGCTGAACGGGTTGAATGTCGCTGGCTTGTCCGGTTTCGCTGAGGGCGAAGGCGATGCCGCGGCCGGCGTTTTCTCGGTTGCCGTCGGGGAATCGCTCTGTGGCGGCCCGCCAGGCGGCGCATGTACCTGCACCGCACCTGGTTGCACGACCACGGTCGTCTGCGATGAAGGCGGCGCGGTGAGCGTGCCAGGTGCGCTGTCGCTCACGGGCGGGGCGTCGGCACCCTTCCGTGGCGGCGTGGGGATAGCAGGGCTGTCGACGTTACCAAGGATGATGGGCAGACCGTCCTTGCCACCGATCATAACGATCTTCGAATTCGGCGATTGTGCAAGCGCGAGGGTGGCCTCGATCCCGCGCCAGCGCAAATAGGAATTGGAAATGCCCTGGCTGACCGTCTGCTGGAACGCCGCGATGCCGTTTGCCTCGATCTGCTTTCGTCTTGACTCCTGAGCTTCGCGCTCCACGCGATACCGATACTCCTGGATCAGGTAGAACTGTTCGGTCTGGCGGTTGATCGCCACGACGATAGCGAGCGGCAGCTCGAGGCTGAGCACGAGCGTGTCGAGAATTTGAATGGAGTATTGCAGGGCGTCGTTGTAGCCCTTGGGATCGGGCTGCTCCATCGCCTCGGGCTGAACCAGCCTGTTGAGGTTGGCGCCGAGACCCCGGCGCGCGGCCTCTCGGACTTTCTCTTGGATTGCTTCGCGGGATACATACACCTCTTGCGCCGTGTATTGGGAAATGACTTGGCGCGTCTGGCTGCCGATTTCGGGGCTGACGACCGAGTTCAGATAGTCTGGACCGATGAATTTATGGAGTACACCGACGGCATTGTTGAGCAGTTGGTATCGGATGTTCATCTGCACCGTCACGTTCACGCCGTCTCTGGAGATGGCGTTGTAGGTCTGCGCGGTGGATTGCAGCCGAAGGTTATAAATGTACAGCCTGTCCCATGGCAAAATGATGTGAAGCCCTTCTCCGCGAAGCTGCTGCGGATTTACCATCGTGCCGCGACCGCCGAAGCACCAGCAATAGAGATCGAATGTGTTGAGCCGTTTCCAGAGAACGCCGACGTGGCCGGCCGGGACCGTGACCACCATGAAACGCCACAGCACGGTAATCGCGAGAAACGCTACGAGCAGCGAAAATGTGAAACTCGGCAGGCGACGGGTGAAGATCCGCCACCATCTGCGCTTCTGCGCCGGGCTTGGCTCTACACCGAGAAGCTCGGAATATCTTGCCATCAACCGTTCCTCATCGAACGACGTTAGCCGCCCATTGTGCGCTGCTTGACAATACGGCCCTCTTCCATCCATATGCGACGGGCCGGCAGGTGCAGTTCGTCGAGATAGCGGTCATCGTGTGTGATCACCACGACCGTCTTGCCGGCGCGCATCATTTCCGGCAGCAGCTCCTCGTAAAATTTGCGCCGATATTCAGGGTCCTGCTCGGCCGTCCATTCGTCGAGCAAGAGAATTGGGCGCTTCTCCAGCAGGCTGACCACCAGCGCGAGGCGCCTGCGCTGACCTCCCGAAAGATCAAGCGTACTAAATTCGCTATTGGTAAGGCGAGTTTTGTCCTCCAAGCGGAACTGGGCCAACAGGCGGCCGAGCTCGCCCGGATCCGGCTCCGGCATCCCATACAGCCGTCGAAAAAGATGATAGTCGGAGAAAATCGCGGAAAACAGCTCGCGATACCGATCGCGGGTTGCCTTGTTGACGCGCATGCCGTCGAGCAGGATCTCGCCCGAATCGGGTTCGTAAAGTCCGGCCAGTACCCGCAAGAGCGTCGATTTTCCCGAACCGTTGCCGCCGGTTATGAAAACCAGCTCGCCGGAACTCAGACTAAAGTCCAACGGCCCAATATGGAACGCAGCCTCCGAATATCGATCCACGTAACTGAATACGATTTTGCGCATCTCGATCTTCTCGAAGCGCGTCGGGGCTGCGACGTTGCCCTCGTCGGAGGAAACGGTCGAGCGCAGCGCCGCTTCAAGCTGCACGATCCGATCGGCGGCGGCATTTGCGTTGGTCAGGACCGGGATCGATTGCACCAGCCCGAAACACGCCCCGATGATGTAGAGGAGCGCAGTGGCGATCTTGGCGATGGAGCCGGTTCCCAAGGTTTCGCTGAATTGGGGAGCGACGAAAACAACGGTGCCGAGCAGGATGTACATATAGCCTTGCGACGAGGCGATGAGTTTGAACGTCTCCGATTGGCTGCGGATTTTAATGTTGGCTGCATTACGCGAAACGGCGAGGGCGTCGCCGAACAGCTCATTGCTGCGCGACCGATTGAGCCTGACCTCCTTGAAGCCATCGATGAAATCGGCGATGTGATCGAGCAGCCGCCGTTCCTGCTCGGCCGCCTTCATTCTGTCGGCGGTAAGGCGGCGGCTCCTGAAATGGAGGATCGTGGCTGCTGCGCTGACGATCACCACGCTCAGGGCAAAAGCCACAAACGACAGAAACATCACGTAGATTGCGACGAAACCGATCAGGACCGGCCCCTGAATTGAAAAGCTGAGCATGTTGCTCGCTTGGGTCAGGATCGCCGAATCACTCGCGATCGCCGCCATGATCCGTGTGCGCCCGATTTCCTCGACCGCCAAAAGCTCCGAGCGCCGGACGTAGTCGATCAGGCGCATACGAAGGTTGTGAATGATCGCTTCGATTTCCGCCGTGATCGTCGTCGATACGTAGACTTGCGTCTTGAAGAACAGGAAAAGCGAAACCAGGAACAGCGTCGCCGCCCACAGGCTGCCGTGACTGTTCTCGTCCGCTGCCCACGCGCCGGCATTGATCGCGGTAAGAATGGCGGCGCTGCTGACACCGCCGATAGCGGACATGATCACTAGCTTCTGCACAGAGGCCTTCGTTTCGCGGAAAACAAGCTGGATGAAGGACATTGAGGTGCTGCCGCCCGGTAAGTTTTCAAGCGCGCCGCCGGCCAGGCGAGAAAAGCACGCGTGTACGACGATATGACCGCATCCCTAGGATCGGCGACGCCATTCGATGTGTCTTGAAGGGCCGGTGATGAGAAGCACCGGGAGCACCACTAGCGGAGTCAAAACAAGTGCGAGAAGAAATGTGCCGATAAAGCCCATCCGGCGCCCGATGCCACACAATCCCGTGAGCGCGCAAAACCCTATATAGATGGCCACTTCCATCGATGGTCTCGTCGGAGCAGCTGCCGATTTGGCAAAGACGGCCCACCCCGGCCTCGATACACTCGCCCCGCGCGTCAAGAATTGGTTGCCGCCGCCCCCGTCGTAGCATGCCCGGACGAACCTGATGAAGATGACGAAGATTTAGCGCTGGTTGCGGCCGGAGGGGAAACCTTGGGGCGTGATCGCAAATCCCACATTTCCTTCTGCGCCTTGATGAATTCGCGATAATCCGGAGGGTTGAAATCGAGCAGCGTGCCCCCGGATTGAAAATGCTTGATGAAAGCTTTGCCGAGCGCATAGGTGGCGCCCGCCGAGAGCGCCGGCATCACAAACACGGCGGCGGCCGTTCCCAGGATCGGTATAGACTTCAATAAACTTGCAGCCCCGATACCGCTCGTTGCCGGTATCATCGCTCCGGCCAAACTCGCAATCAGAGCCTTGCCTCTATTTTCGGCGAAGGGCACGCCGTAGATCTGTGAGATGCGACGCAGCAATTGCAGTTGCAAACCGCCGACGGCGAGTGCGTCAACAACGGGGATTGGAATCAACCCGGCCGCCGCAGACCAGAGGGCAAAGCGCTCGACCAGCTTTGACGCCATCTCTTCTCGCACCGCGGGTGTGACTTCCGGCGTCTCGGGCGTCGTCTCTGTTGCCCCTACGACTTGCTCGCCCAGAGAACTCGCAGACCCAGTCACAGTTTTTGACGCCATCTCTTCTCGCACCGCGGGTGTGACTTCCGGCGTCTCGGGTGTCGTCTCAGTTGCCCCTACGACTTGCTCGCCCAGAGAACTCGCAGACCCAGTCACAGTTTTTGCCATGTGTGGACCTTTCTCGGCATACACGGATCGACCGCCACCCGATCGGACCATCCCCTCTTATTGCTCGGCTCAACCAATCTGAGGGCGTGGAGGCTATCATGGAGGTTAGCCACTGCCAAGTGATGCAACATGCGGATACATTATGCTACTGGCCATCTTGCCTTGTCCGACCCGATCCCCATAATGGCGTTGAAACGGCGGATTGCTCCGGAGACGGAAATGCGATCGACTCTGGCTGACGGGAGCCCAGTTCAAGCACGGCGCATCTGGGAGCTCCCGACCATCACGAAGCTGCCGATCGGCACGGCGACAAGGTGCGCCAGCGGGTCCGGAATTCAGCCCGACTCCGGCCATCGAATGAACCCCCCGGCGCCCGCAACGCCGGCGTTGAAACTGGGATTCTCCTTCGAGATGTCGTTCCCTCTGGCGGCCCGGACCGAATGATCGTAGTGGTTTGACTCTCGTGCTCGGCGAGCCCCGGCCAATCGCGCGCGCTTAAACCGGACTAGTGCACTGGCCGGATGGCGAACAGCACGGGCCTGCGCCAGCTCAGCCCGGGTTCGCTTCTCTTCAGCACGCGGTAGTGGAGCCTGTGGGCTGTGAACGTCACAATCGACAGCGTTCTCGTTCAAGACAAGGAACTCGCGGCTGCCGACCTCGACGGGCGCGTCATCGTCCTGAGCGTTCGCGCGGGCGCATATTTCGGCTTCAACGGCGTGGCGAGCGAAATCTGGCATATGCTGTCCGAGCCTCGCAGGGTCGGTGAAATCTGCGACACGCTGTCACAAAGTCACGAAGTGGATGCCACCACCCTGTCGCGTGACGTGCTACCGTTCCTGCAAACATTGATCGAACAACGGCTGGCCCTGCAAATTGATCGGGACGATGCGCGATGAAGCCAAAGACGATGCGGCGGGTCTATCTACGCGAGGCGGCCATCACGCTCCTGCTGGCGCGGCTTGCTGTGCGTTTTTTGCCCCCGGCGCGGTTGTTCGCCTGGGCGGGGCGCCCTGCCAGGCGCGTTCGTCGCTTCGCGGATGAAGCACAGTGGGTAGCCTGGGCGGTCGACCATCTCGGCGCGCTTGCGGGGATGAACGGGCTTTGTCTGCCGCGCGCGTTGGCTGCGCATGCGATGCTGCGGCGACGCGGCATTGCGAGCAGGCTCTGCCTCGGGGTGGCACGTAGTGGCAGCGCGTTCGCCGCTCACGCCTGGATCGAGGTTGGCGACGAGAGAATCATCGGCGGCGACGAAGCCGCCGGCTTCACGCGGCTCGCCGCATTCGGCGGCGTAAAGTGAGCTGACGGGCGGCCTCGCCATGAGCGCAATCGCCGGATTGCTCCGCTTCGATCGTCATCCAGTGAGCCGGCCCGAGCTCGAACGCGTCGCAAGCGCGCTCCGCGCGCACGGTCCGGATCGATCGCGTGTCGTCGTCAACAGCAGCGTCGGCTTCGTGCACGTGCTGATGCGTATGACGACCGAAGACCAATCCGATTACCAACCCTATCGCGGACCGAGCGGGTCGCTGATCACGGCCGACATGCGGCTCGACAATCGCGATGACATGCTCATCCGCATTGGATTGACGCCGCGGGAAGCGATGTCTTGGCCGGATTCGCGGGTCCTGTTGGGCGCATGGGAGAAGCTCGGCGACGCTGTGTGGCCGATGCTGCGCGGTCCATTCGCGGTCGCGATCTGGAGCCCGCAGAATCGCGTTTTGACGCTGGCGCGCGATCATGTCGGGCTCAATGTCGTCATGTGGCACCGCAGCGAGCGTTTCTTCGCCTTTGCCACCATGCCCAAGGGCCTGTTCGCCCTGTACGGGGTGCGTCGCGAATTGAACGAGGAGAAGTTCGCCGATTTCCTCGTGCTCAATCACGCGGAACACGAGACGACCATCTACAAGGATATATTCCGAGTTCGTCCAGCGCATATCATGCGTGTCGATTCTGGCGGTGCCACAACGCAGCATCGGTACTGGTCGCCGGACGACGTTAAAGCGGTGAGGCTTCCGTCCGATCAGGATTATGCGGACGGAATGCGCGAATGCCTCGACGTGGCAGTGCGACGACAGATGCGCAGCGCTCATCCGATTGGCTGCCTTCTCAGCGGCGGCCTCGACTCGTCCTCTGTCGCGGTCCTTGCGGCGGGTGCGCTCGCCGGGAGAAATCAGCGGCTGATGGCCTTCACCGGGGTGCCGCGGCGCGCTTTTGAGGGACCGGTGCCAGCCGGACACTACGCAGACGAAACGCCTTACGTCGATGCGATCGCCAAAGCGGCCAAGAATATCGACGTCACCTATGTCCAGAACGACGAAAGCGATAATTTCGCCGAGCTCGAGCGCTTTTTTGTCGCCCTGGAAGGGCCGGTGAGAAACCCGACGAACCTCGGCTGGGTCTTGACGATATTGCGGCTCGCGCGTACGCAAGGCCGGCGCGTTCTCCTTGGCGGGCTGCATGGCAATTACACCATCAGCTGGAGCGGATGGTCGCAGGCTGTCGGTCATCTGTTGGGCGGCCGCTGGCTCACGGCGCTGCGCCAATGGCATCTTTACTATCACCGCACGCCTTACTCGCGCTGGACGGCGACGCGAAACCTCTTCGTCGAACCGGCGATCCCGGCCGGGCTTGGCGATTGGGTCGAGCGCCGCCGCCATCCGAACCGCATCGCGGCGTGGCAGGACCACTCCGCGATCCGGCCGGAGTTTGCGGCGGCAATGGGAGTTGAGTCACGCGCCAAGAAGAACCGACACGATTTTTACTATCGCGTGCGGCGGGACGAACGAATCAGGGGGCTCCTCCAGATCGATTACGGTGGCGACTGGCGTGCCGCCGAAAAGGCCGTCACCGGCGTCGAAGTGCGCGACCCGACCGTCGACCTCGACGTGCTCTCGTACTGTTTCGGCGTTCCGCCTGAGCAGTATCTGGCCGAAGGCACAGATCGCTCTTTGATCCGCCGCGCCATGTGGGGACTGCTCCCGGAAATCGTGTTGACCAATCGCCTTCACGGGCTACAGGCCGCCGATTGGCACGAAAAGCTCGACGGCCGGCGCGGCGAACTTGCCTGCGAGATCGCCGCGCTTTCGCAGTCTTCGCTGGTTCGGCGGACGATCGACCTTGCAAGGCTCGAACGCGCTGTGAACAATTGGCCCAAGGGAGGCTGGCACATTCCTGAGATATTCATTGAGTACAATCTTGCTTTGATGCGGGGGGTGGCCGGCGGCCGTTTCCTTCGCTGGTTTGAATTGGCCAACTCTGTCGAGTGAGCGTTTTCGCACATCGCGCGCGTGCGCGCGCGCACGACAGCTCGGCGCGCCAGCTGATGCCCCTCATGCGCGTTCAGGACTGACCGGAGCTAGATGAGTTCGGCGCCGCCCTGGGGAACGCACGATCGATGATCAGGTATCGATAGCCCTGTGCTGCGGGCCGAACAGGGGCGCCTGTGACCGGGGGTAGGTAGGAACCCGT
The DNA here is from genome assembly GCA_963833605.1 of uncultured Alphaproteobacteria bacterium. Lineage (GTDB taxonomy): Bacteria > Pseudomonadota > Alphaproteobacteria > Rhizobiales > Xanthobacteraceae > JAFAXD01. The sequence continues at coordinate 121,127 of CAWHYZ010000012.1, read as the reverse complement.
TTGGTCTAGCCGGTCGGCTGATGGGCGTCAAGATCAGATAGAAATGTTGTCCAATCGCGCTTCGGTTTTTGGAAGCTCAAACCCAAACTGCCCCGCCAGTGCTGGTAAATAGCAGTCAAAAGGCGCTCATGACTAACTCGCCCCATGTCGGGATGCGATATACCGCCAACACGTAAAAGACATAAGCAGCAACGAGGCCGCCGGCTGTCCAAACCAACCACGAGATTTGGATTGTTGAAATACGGCAAATAATCCCGAACTAACATTGTGCCAATCAGCCGAGCAAAAAAAAGCGTACCGCACCCAGCAATGAAATAATCACTGAAAAGAAACAACAATTTACCGAGAAATCGACTTCACTCCTTAACACCATGAATTAATTCTAGAAATGAATTTGGTAATACAGACACGAGACGAAGCCAAGTTGGCCTGTCGCGTCACCTACTCTATCATTATCGTTGGCAATCGAGCCTTGGCGACGAACATTGGGAGGCCTCGTGTCGATCCGTTTCACCCGCCGTGCATTCGTGGGCGGCACGCTTGCGCTGCCGGTCACGACCGTCAGCGCTCAGCTGTTCGCGCAATCATCGGCCAAAGCTGCAGAACCGGTCTGGCGTCACGGCCTCTCGCTGTTCGATGAGGTGAAATATCCAGCCGGGTTTGCGCATTTCGACTACGTCAATCCGCAGGCGCCGAAGGGCGGCAGCGTACGCCAGATCGCGATCGGCACGTTCGACAACTTCAACATGGTGACCTCCGGCGTAAAGGGCTCACTCGCCGCCGGCATCGACCTGATCCACGATACCTTGCTGATATCGGCGCTCGACGAAGTATCGACCGAGTATGGGTTGCTGGCGGAGAGCGTGAGCTACCCAGATGATTTTTCGTCAGCCACCTATCGGCTGCGACCCAACGCCCGTTGGCATGACGGTAGGCCGGTGACCCCGGAAGACTTGATCTTCTCCATCGAAGCGTTCAAGAATAATGACCCGCGCTATGCCGCCTACTATCGTCACGTCGTCAAATGGGAAAAGACCGGCGACCGCGACGTCACCTTCAGCTTCGATCAGCCGGGCAACCGCGAACTGCCGCAGATCGTCGGGCAGATCAATGTGCTTGCCAAGCATTGGTGGGAAGGTACGGACAAATCCGGCAAGAAGCGCGACATCAGTGCGACCACGCTGGAGCCGCCGCTCGGCAACGGTGCCTATCGAATCAAGGAATTTACGCCGGGTCGCAGCATCGTTTACGAACGGGTGAAGGACTATTGGGGCAAGGACCTCAATGTGAATGTCGGGCGCGACAATTTCGACGAAGTGCGGTTCGAATATTTTCGCGACTCGACCGTGGCTCTCGAGGCGTTCAAGGCCGATGGGGTCGACTGGCGCATCGAAAACGCCGCTAAGGACTGGGCCACGGCCTACGATTTCCCAGCTATCAAGGACGGGCGGGTGATCAAGGAGGAGTTTCCAACGCGCAGCTTCGGGATCATGCAGGGGTGGGCGTTCAACCTTCGGCGAGACAAATTCAAGGACCCGCGTGTGCGTCGCGCATTCAACATGGCGCTCGATTTCGAGGAGATGAACAAACAGCTGTTCTTTGGGCAGTACTCGCGTATCGGCAGTTTCTTCGAAGGCATCGAACTCGCATCAACTGGGGTACCCCAGGGCCAAGAGTTGGAAATTCTCGAAAGCGTGCGCGACAAGGTGCCGCCCGAGTTGTTTACGAAGCCCTACACCAATCCGGTCGGCGGAAATCCGGAATCGGTGCGCGCCAATTTACGTCAAGCGCTGCGGCTGTTGCGCGAGGCCGGTTACGAGGTCCGCGATCAAAAGCTGGTCAATGTCAAAACCGGCGAACAGATAACGGTCGAGTTTCTCGTCAACTCACCGCAATCCGAGCGTGTTGCCCTGTTCTATAAACCATCGCTCGAACGACTCGGAATCGACGCGAGTGTTCGAACGGTCGATCAGGCGCAATACGAAAACCGTTTGCGTCAGTTCGACTTTGATGTGATCACGTCCTCATGGGGGGAGTCGCTCTCGCCCGGCAACGAACAGCGCGGCTACTGGGGGTCGCGAGCAGCCGACCAGCCGGGTTCACGCAATATCGGCGGGATTAAGAATCCCGCGGTCGACGCGTTGATCGATCGCGTGATCTTTGCGAAGACCCGCGCCGAACTGGTGGCAGCCACCAAGGCGCTCGATCGCGTCCTGTTGTGGAATTACTACGTCGTGCCGCACTGGACTTATGGCAAACTGCGCACCGCGCGCTGGAATCGGTTCGGGCGTCCGTCGACCATGCCGAAATATGGCGCGGCCGCCTTTCCGACAATCTGGTGGTGGGATGCCGAGAAGGCTGCGAAACTTGGGCAGCGGCCGTGACCGAAGAGATTTGGCAGCCGTTATCCTCGCCTCTCTCAGCGTGCGGGGAAAGAGCCTGCCCCGGACCTGATCCGGGCTCGGATCGCAAAGTGATCGACGTATATCGCATTAAAAGCTTTTGAAGTCTATCCCCGCGATATTTACGGCGCGGACGGCATCGTTATTTGGTCCGGCATTCTCCAGATGAACGTAAGCGGTGCTGTTACCCCACCTAGCTGAGTGGAGTGCGCGCAGTGCACCATCGTGATTCTCTTGGGATCGCGAAGGTGTGCACATTATGGTCGACATTAATGACGACACAGAGGTTGTTTCTGGCCGCGCGGAAGTAACGCGCGTTGTCCGCCGGCGGCGGTGGAATGACGAGGAGAAGGCGCGGATCGTTGCCGAATCGATCGCGCCAGGTGCAGTGATTGCGGACGTGGCGCGGCGGCATGATCTTGCTCCGCAACATCTGTCGAACTGGATCAGAGCGGCCAAGGATGGGCGCTTCGCGCTGCCCGCCGATGAGCTACCGGCCTTCGTGCCGGTGATGTCGTTAGCGTCACGCGATCGCTCCTGGCTCGACGACTTGAAGAAGCGCCTCTTCGATCGCATCATCGACCCGCAAGCCACCGAAGGCGATGCAGCGCGGCTCGCCATTGTCGAGCCATCCGCGCGCGCAAGCGTAGCGCGGAATGTTGTGTCTCGTGCCGGTGTACCGGACCGTGAGTTTGCGCCCGCAGCGCCGGCAGCGCATGAGGCCCGCGAGCAATGCATCGCCATGCTTGGGGGCGCCGTGATGCCGGCTCGTTGGGATGTTGTCGCTCACCATCCTGCGGATCGCCTCCGCCCGCTCCCAGTCCGGGTATCAGTGCCAGCCATTCGCTGCGCGTCTTGCGGCGGCTTCTCACCCGGACTCCCGGCTCGATCTCGATGAGCTGCTGCCAGTCCCGGCTGTTGCGGGCGAAGCGCGAGACCTCTCGCGCCGCCACCGCGCCGACCTTGCCGAGGCAGACCTCCGCCACCATGCGCTCGAAGCCGGCGCGGGCTACGCCGCCGGCCGCCGAGCGACCAAGGTCGTCATCGACCGTCTCGATCTGCGACCAGCCCAGTTCCGTGAGCCGATCCCGCATGGCGTATTGCAGCGCGCTGCTCTCACGGTTATGCAGCACCTGATGGGCCGAAGATTGCCGCACATAAAGCATCGCCTTCCGCTCCAGATGGTGCGGCCTGATCTTGTCAGTCTTCATGGCACGTCTCCTCCCGCAGCGGAGCGCGATTGCCGTCCGCGTGATCGAGGATCAGGCGCGCCATGAGATGCGTCAGGGCCTGGCGCGCCTCGACGGGAAGGCTGCGCCATTCCGGCACCTTCGTCGCGCTGGCGGCGTTTGTCGGCGCAAACAGGTCGAACTGCCGCTGGTCGCGTCGAGGATCTTGATGGGCGCTCGTCAACCGTCGCATGGGCGTCTCCCCGATTCTGGTCGTGAGAGTCGCTTGCTGCGCCCGAAAGCAGGGCATTCGATGATGCGGGGTCGGTGCGGGTCGTCTCCCGTAGCAGCGCCATCAATGCGCCCAGCGCGGCGAGATCGACTTGCGGATCCGCACCGATTTGGATTCGTGCGCACGACGCCCGGTCGAACATCCAGGCCGGGAGCTCTTGCCAGCGACCCAATGCGTCGCCATCCCGGCTGCAGCGAAACGCGTCGCCGTTCGCCTTCTCAATCAACTCATGAATATGGACGACGCATCCAGCCCAAGGATGCCAACGATACAGGACCTCGCGCTCCTCGATCCTGTGGGCGTTCCGTCGTTGAGTTGTACAACGAAGTTCACCCGCACAAGGCTCTCGGATATCGTTCGCCCCGCGAGTTCATCGCAGCTCACGGAAGTCCCTGACTGTGTCCGGTCGTTCGGGGGCTACAACATAAGACCCGATTTGGTACAGTAATTCTGAAGCTGTTATCTGGCATATCCTCGAAACTAGGGTCCAAACTCATTAATTTTGCTGCTGCGGCAAGACAATCCTGGTTCCATACGGACCTGATTCGTTTTGGGGATCGGGATCATGCGCAAGACCTTTTTTGGCTGAGCGATGAGCAATGGAGGCGGATCGAGCCTCATCTGCCAACGGATGTGCGAGGTGTCGAGCGAGCGGACGATCGGCGTGTCATCAGCGGCATTGTGCATATCTTGAAAAGCGGCTGCCGCTGGTGCGATTGCCCGCCCGAATATGGTCCTCCGACGACGATCTATAACCGATTTGTTCGCTGGGCACGGCGCGGCATCTGGGAAAATCTGTTCCGAGAGCTTGCCGGAAAGGGACGATCCACAGACACGCAGATGATCGACGCCACGCATGTGAAAGCCCACCGCTCAGCAGCCGGCGGAAAAGGGGGGAACAAAAGCAGGCTGTTGGCCGCTCGCGCGGAGGGCGCAACACGAAGATCCATGCACTCGCAGATATTAAAGGACGCCTGATCGCCATCCTGTTGACCGGAGGCGAAGCGCACGATTGTCCGGTTGCCGATCGCCTGATCCGCCGAGTGCAGCGAGCCAAACGCATGCTCGGCGACAAAGCGTATGACAGTGCCGAGTTGGGCGAGCAACTGGACCAGCATGCAACCAAATCGGTCATCCCAAACCGCTCCAACAGGAACCAACCGTTTAGCTTCAGCAAGCGTCTCTACAAGCTGCGCTGGCGCATCGAAGCCGCTTTCAATAGGTTGAAGGACTTCAGGCGGATCGCAACCCGCTATGACAGGCTGGCACGCAACTATCTCGCTTCTGTCTGTCTCGCTGCCGCCCTGGTATGGTGGATTTAATCAGTCTGGACCCTAATACCTGCTTCGCTGAATGCTGCACTTATTGCCGTTGCAGTGGACAAGCGTGGGTCAACTGCAGCTTGCTCGATTTGATATATAGCGTGCTGGGTCAATCCGATCCTCTCATGCAAGCTCGGTCTGGCTCCAACCCAACACTGCCCTTGCGGCCCGCACCTTCGCGGCGAACCGCAGTCGAGTTGCCTTCAACTCACGGGACGCCGCCGTACTTTTTTCGTCTTCTTGGGCATCTACTCTTTATCCGAAATGAAAACCCCCGGCGTTGCCACCGGGGGTCTTCACGTTCAACACTGGAGCCGTGATGTTTGACGATCAGGGCAGGATGTTCTTCTGGAAGCGAAGGACCATGAAGAAGTTGTCCTGGTCCGATCACCCGTGTAGATACCTGGCCCGCGAGCACCGACGTTGCCCGGTTGGAAGAAGGTGGCGCCTTTATTGGCCGTGCTCAGGTGGTACCAGATCAGATCAAGACCGATTTCCAGGAACGGATGCGGGTTCCAGGCAGTACGTGTGCTGACCGCAGTCTGCGAGAAGTTCGGGCTGCAGCTGCCGTGTAGCGTACCCAGCGAGAAGCCGGTGTTTTGCGCAACGGTGCTGCCCGGAGCCGCCCCGCAAAGCTGGGCCTGGGCACTGCTGTTGTAGAAGTTGCGTAGGTCTGCCCGCCGACCACCGCAGTCCTCCACTGCGGGCTCCAGTAGTGCTGGTAGCCGATCGAGTAGCTGAACGTGTCGCTCAACTGGATCTGCCCGCCGTTGTTGAACACGCCGTCAACAGCGAAACCTTGTCCGACCGTGTTGCCGCCGCCGTAGATCCAGTTCCACGAATAGAGACCGGGAATGAAGCAGTATGCCGTGGCACCATGGCAGTAGTTGACCTGGAACTCGATCATATCTTTCGGCAGCAGGAAGTTCACGAACTTGGCGCCGCTGCCAACCGCATAGCCCCACGCCTCGCCGGGATGACCGAAGGTCTGGAGAGGCGCAGTATAACAGGCGTACCCGCCCCCCCCAGATACTACCGCCAATGCCCGCCAGTCCCGGGAAGTTCGAATAGTAGCCGCCCGAAGCATTGTGCAACGCAGCCATGACCTGAGCCGAGCCCCACGCCTGGTCAACGCGCAAGTTGCCGGCCAGGTCGGGCTGGTATCGCGCGCAGCTGGTCGTTGCCAATGACCAAGCCGGGGGCAAACGAGGCGGGGATCGAGGTATTGATCAGCGTCTTGCCACGGCCCGTACCGACGCCGCCGAGGCCGTTGCCGCCGTCTTCGATGTCGATCGACGCCGTGAACCCGTTCCCGATTTGCCAGGTGTAGGCGAGCAGGTCGGTGCCGTTCACGCCCGTGCCCGCGTCCCCAAATCGGCGCCACGTAGCCGTAGTCGGCGCCGTTCATGAAGTCGTAGAACGAAACGGCGTGACCGACGGTGAAGCCGGCGAACTGGATGAACGCGCGCAGGATGCCCGCAGTGCCGTTGCCGTTGCTGGTGACACCGCCGAACTCGCCGGCCTGGGACTGCTGGCCGATGATCGCCGCGTAAGCGCGGATCGTGCCGTAGTCGGACTGGGTGCGGAAGTCCACCGTCAGGTTGATACGAGCCCGGAAGCGTGTACTGGTCCTCGTCGGTCCGTGTCTGGCGTGAGCCGACGACGCCCGCGGCTCCGTTCATATAGTAGTTGGCGACCGAGCCGTTGCCGAAGCCGTGATCGGACCGCAGGTAGCCGCCGATCTTGAGGCAGGTATCGGTGCCCGGGAATGTAGAAGAAGCCTGCTCCGTAGAGGCTGCAGACTTTCACGTATTCAACAGGCTTGGCCTTGATCGGAAGATCAGCCGCCTGGGCGCTCGCCACCGTCAGCAATCCAGCTGAGGCACCGAGCAGAAGGCCTTTCAACTTTGTCATCTCACCCTCCAGTGTTGCCGTTGCGGGAGGATTTTTTTCCGTTGGGCGCGTTGTGCGCCGCTGGAAGGCCCCCCAAGTCCCCCGCCTGATGAACCTAAGACACCAAGCAGCACGACTCCCTTACGTTGCAGGAGGAATTTACCTTGCTCGGAAATGATACGAAACGTTCATAAGGCCCTCGCGATTTCATTTCGGACGGCCGTTGCAAAATTGCCACGGAGGGTACCTAGAGCCCCCAAATGAAGCGCTACGGAATTGCTAAAAAGCAAGCTTTCTCAAATACTTATTATCGAAGATTAAGAGCCTGCCAAGGCTGTTTGGGATGTCAGCTTTGGCGGCTTGAGAGGCCGGATTGAGAAAAAATCCCCTACCGGAACTGTGTCGATCGAGTAACACCCCGGACCCCCCAATTTGCCAGGTGCCGGAGCCGTTACGGTTCAAATCCCAGGTCGCCCGCGGTATTCAAACGATAAAACCTGCTGTTTTGTGGACCCCCGCGGGAAATCGCGGTAGCAACGCGTCCCGGACAACATTCTGGCTGAGCGTCCGTCGTTGCCCTCATGTGGGATCTGCAAATCCAAAACCGCCTTATAATCATATATTTGCTACCGTTTTTGATCCGAGGTTCAAACTACAGCGGGTGGGCAGACCTTGGACGTGATTCTTAGAGTGCTGCGATGAACCGACGGGAGCGGCGCGCCGCGCTGAAGCAGGCCAGGAAACATGTCGTCGCGGGCACGACGGCCGCTTCGAAGATCGAATCCTTGGTCAAAGCCGCGCTCCGTCACCACGCTTCGGGTGAGATCGCCTTGGCGGAGAACTGCTGCCGGCAAATCCTGGCCCTTAACCCCGCTCACGTCGGCAGCCTGAATATGCTTGGTGCCATGGCCCATGAGGCGGGCCGCAACAATGAGGCGATCAAGCTCCTGTGCAAGGCACTCGCCCTGGACGCTACGAACGCCGCCTGCCACGACAACATCGCGCTTGCCTACCAGGCAATCGGCCGCCGCGAGGACGCGCTTACGCATTTCACCACGGCGCTGGCCCTCGGCGTCGAGGACGAGGTCTCGTTCGCCAGGAGGAATCCCGCTGTCAACGCCTGCGTAGCGCATATGATCAAAGCTTGGCCACGCCGGCTCGCACTTGACGAACTGTTCCAGCCTTCGGGTGTGGCGGCGGTCGCCGACGACGCAATGCTCGAAAGCGTTTTGCGCTCGCGCTTCGTGTGCGACATCGAACTCGAACGATTCCTGACAGCGGTGCGCGCCGCTGTGCTCGATGCCGTCTTCAATCGCGACGCGGCGTTCGACGACAAGATGCTGAGGTTCCTGTGTGCGCTGGCGCACCAATGCTTCATCAACGAGTACGTATTCGCATCCGATTCCCGGGAGCGTGCGCGCGCGGAACATCTGAGGCAGTCTCTAATCGCTGAAATCGATGGCCGTTCCGATTTTGCAATCCCGTCCTTGATTGCCGTCGGAAGTTATTTTCCCTTGCACACGTTGCCGAATGCCAAGTCTCTAACGACCCGCAGTTGGTCTCCGGCGGTCGATGAATTGCTCGTGCATCAGGTCCGGGAGCCACTCGAGGAGCACGCGGACCGTCCATCCATCCCAGTGCTTACGCCCGTTGATGATCGAGTTTCCATGCTGGTCCGGCAGCAATACGAGGAGAACCCATACCCGCGCTGGAGGAGCCTTGCGCCGGTCGCGCCGTTAGCCATGGCAGCCTATCTGCGCCAGCAATTGCACGTGGATGCCGACTGGGATCTTCCGGCGATGACTAATGACGCCGATATCCTGGTCGCGGGCTGCGGTACGGGCTCGCATCCGATCACGACCGCGCAACGCTTCCCGAACGCGCGCGTGCTGGCCATAGACATAAGCCTCTCGAGCCTCGCGTATGCGCGGCGCAAAACACGCGAGTCCAGCATCAACAACATTAGCTACGCCCAAGCCGATATTCTAAACCTCGGATCATCGGGGCGCGCCTTTGACCTAATCGAATCGATCGGAGTTTTGCATCATCTCGCCGATCCGGGCGAGGGGTGGCGCATTCTGATCTCGCTCCTGCGCCCCGGCGGCCTGATGCGGGTTGGGCTCTACAGCGAGCTCGGCCGCCGGTTCGTCGTCTCGGCGCGCAGGCTGATCGCCGAACGCGGCTATCAGGCGTCCGACGACGACATCAGGGCTTGCAGGCAGGAGCTGATCGGCCTCAACGCGGTGCCTTATTCGCCGGATTTCTTCAGCATCAGCGGGTGCCGCGATCTTTTCTTCCACGTCATGGAACACCGGTTTTCGCTGCCTGATATCAAAGATTTCCTTGGCCAGAATAGGCTTCGGTTCCTGGGCTTCGAGCTTGAGGATACCGTCATGCAACAATTCCGCCGCCGTTTTCCCACCGCCGATGCCGACAACGATCTGGATCGGTGGCATACGTTCGAGACCGAGAACCCGCGTACGTTCATGGGGATGTACCGCCTCTGGCTGCAGAAGCCGGCCTGAAGCGGATCAAATTGGTGCTCGACGCATTTAAACCTTCGCACAATCCACCCGATATCTTTGGCGATCCGGGTGCTACGTTGGTTCACTGGAAGCCACTCATTTTATTGGCGTAATTTCCCGGCGGCCAAGTTTTGGGTCAAGCGGGGACCGGCAGCAAGGCCGGCGGGGTTATGTCATCAGAATTCACGCGTGGTGTTCTCGGCGTGTTGGCCGTCGGAGCGATTGCCGGCGTAGGCGTCTTGCTGCTGATTCCGCAACCGACGCCGCCGGCAACGGCGCGAATTGTCGACCCGCCGGCGCGGTCTTGCGCCCAATCAGCGGCGCCGACCGCTGATCGCGGCTGCCAGAAATCGGCTCATCGCCAGGGACCGGACAAACCCGGGGGCGCACTCCAGGATGCCGCGCAAGAGCCTGGGGCCCAAACGGAACTTCCGGACATCGCGCAGGCCCGGGTCGATCCGCCCGCCGTAGCCACGCCCGAAAAGTCGGTGGCAGCACCCGCAAAGCGTTCGGTAGAAAGTGTCCGTGCCGCCCAGCGTCGCAAGGCCGAGAGCCCGCAAGCGATGCGGCGGTTTGGCAATGACCTGAGTGATGTCGGGGCTTCGTCCTATACGGCCGATTGGACATGGCGCTCCAACGCCGCCCGACCATATATCCATGGTGCACGAAAGCGGGGCGTCGCGATGGGGAATGGATTTTTCTCCCTGTTCCGCTGATCGGCGAGCCTTAGGGGCGCGTTTCGCTACGGGCGCACGGCTAACCGTTCTTCGTGGCGGCCCCGGCCGGGCCTTTGATCGCACCGCACAATTTCACTTCTGCGCTGAATTAAAGCGATGTAAGGATGGCGCGTTTGGTGCGGACAACTTAAGGATGGTTATGAGCGTGTGGCGCAATCCTTACAAACTTCGTGATGCAACAGGCCGGTGACCTGTCTCGACAAGGCGCGCTCACGTCTGCTGCCGCCCATCGCTCCGAAGTCTTTCGCCGCGAGCTGAAGAACGTCGATGCGAGAGTCCTTCGGGCATTGGCCATGACGCCCCAGAGGCAATTCGCCGGAGCCGGGCGTCTACGCGAGCGTCGCGAGGACGCTCTCACAAACCTGGAAAGTGCTGCGTCGCCGCAGCCGGACCTAGGGGCCGCCTGTTGCGGAAGGACGATGACGGCGACCGTTCGCCGGCTCCGGCGGACCTCGTCGGCCGATTGGCCAACCCGAACGGCGCGTGCCATCCGGGAACGTTTGGCGGCGAAATGAGCAAGACGATCCTGATCACCGGCGTCACCGGACAGGACGGGTCATACCTCGCCAAGCTCATGCTCGAGCGCGGGTACACGGTCGTCGGCGGCGTGCGCCGGACCTCTTCCGACAATACCTGGCGGCTGGCCGAGCTCGGCGTTCTCGGCGACGTCGAACTGATCGATCTCAACGTCGCCGAAATAACCAACATTTTCCGGATGATCCAGCGCGTCCAACCGGACGAGATCTACAACCTTGCCGCCCAGAGCTTTGTGCGCACCTCATTCGATCACCCGATCTACACGGCCGACATCGATGCGCTTGGGCCAGCGCGCTTTCTGGAGGTGATCCGGACCATCAACCCGGCGATCCGGTTCTATCAGGCGTCGACCTCGGAGATGTACGGCAAGGTAGCCGAGACCCCGCAGTCGGAGCACACACCGTTTCATCCGCGCAGTCCCTATGCGGTATCCAAACTCTACGCCCATTGGATCACCATCAACTATCGCGAGAGCTACGGCCTGCACGCCTGTTGCGGCATTCTGTTCAACCACGAGTCGCCGCTGCGCGGGCGCGAGTTCGTGACCCGAAAGATCACGTCCGGGCTGGCACAGGTCAAATACGGTAAGCTCAAGTCGCTGGCATTTGGGAACCTCGACGCCAAGCGCGATTGGGGGTTTGCGGGCGAATATGTCGACGGGATCCGCCGCATCTTGCAGGCTCCGCAGCCCGTCCGACTATGTGCTGGCAACCGGTCACGCCGAGAGCGTGCGGCGCTTCATCGAGCTTGCAGCGCCTCACTTCGGCTTCGCGCTGGAATGGCGAGGCACAGGTGCTCAAGAGATCGGCATCGACACCAAATCCGGGCGCATCCTCGTCGAGATCGATCCGAGCCACTACCGCCCGGCCGAGGTGGACGCGCTGGTAGGTGCTCCACAGAAGGCGGCGCACGAACTCGGTTGGCGCGCGCAGGTGACCCTTCCTGAGCTCGTCGCCATGATGGCACAAGCGGACGAGCGGCGCGTGCGCGACGGCCAGCCGTTGAACTAGGCGGACGCACATGTCCACGTATGACGATCGCTGAGAATGCAACTGCCGCCGAGCCCACATTCGAGGCGCGTCTGATCGGCATTCAATATGCGGCGCGCGACGTTAATCTCTACGAATTTGCTCGCCCCGACGGCGCACGACTGATGGATGTCGAGCCAGGCGCCCATATCGACGTGACGCTGCCGAACGGCATCACCCGACAGTATTCACTCATTGCTCCAGGACCGGCGCCCGACCGCTACATCGTCGCGGTGAAACGCGACCCCAACAGTCGCGGCGGGTCGCGCTTCATGCACGACCAACTGCGCGTCGGCCAGATCGTGACTATCACCGGGCCGCGCAACAATTTCCGATTGGACGAGGGCGCCGAGCAGACGGTGCTGATTGCCGGCGGCATTGGTATCACGCCGATTTGGTGCATGGTGCAGCGCCTGCGGGAGCTCCCCGCAGAAAGACGCACGTGGACGCTGCACTACTCCTGCCGCACGCGTGCGGAAGCCGCGTTCCTGGCCGGCCTCGAGCAATCTCCCGAGGTGCGGCTCAATTTCGACGACGAGAGCGGCCGCGTACTGGATATTACCGCAGTGGTGGGCGGAGCGCCGCCTGGCGCACATCTTTATTGTTGCGGACCAGCTCCGATGCTTGCGGCGTTCGAGACCGCGACCGCAACTTGGCCGGCGGAGCGCAAGCACGTCGAGTATTTCACCGCTAAGGAAGCACCAGCGCTCGACGGCGGGTTCGTGGTCGAACTTCGACGCTCCGGCAAGGAATTCGTCATACCGGCAGGGAAAAGCATCCTGGAAGTGCTGCGCGACGCCGGCATGGATGTGTCCTATTCGTGCGAGCAGGGCATTTGCGGCGCCTGCGAGACGCGCGTCATTTCTGGCACGCCGGACCATCGCGATTCCGTGCTCACGCCCGCGGAGCAGGCAGCCAACAATACGGTGATGATTTGCTGTGCCGGCAGCAAATCCGACCGGTTGGTCCTCGATCTATAAATGGTGTGCGGAGTACGCCTTTCGGGTCCATCGCGCTTCGCGCAATGGGCCCTCGCGGGCGGTGGGACCTCGGGGTGAAGTCAATCGCGTCGCGAATGCAAAAACGGATCGAAGTCGAAAAGAAGTTCCCACTTGACAAGGAATAAGCAACACGTATGTCGTTTTGCCAACTTTGATATGTGCGCCTCGGGGCCGGCCGGCTCCGGGGCGTTCCGCTTTCAGGACTCAGAAGTCAGGCCGTCGTCGCGTTCTCATCACCCGCAAGCGGCCTATCGCGTTTGCGCAAGAAGGGCCGAATGCGGGTGACCAGTAATCCCGGACGAACCGATCGAGGGTGTCAAAAACCGTCGCCCGTCAAATCGTTCGCGTTCCAGCTGACCCCGGCAGCAGGCAATCTCTGGGGTTCGCATTGATCGGGTCCGCAAACAGGCTAGAGTTGCGCGGCGCAAGGGGGAGGAACCATGTTATCTGATGCAGATCGCAAGAAAGCAGCGCAGCTTTTGCTGACCGCGGAGCGCGATCGGATGCCGGTGGCGCAGCTGTCCTCGGCCTGGCCGTCGATCACGTTCGACGATGCCTATGCGATCCAGAATGAGGTGCAGCGGCAAAAGATGGCGGAAGGTCGCAAGCTGATCGGTCACAAGGTCGGACTGACGTCCAAGGCCATGCAGCAATCGTCGCAGATCAACGAGCCGGACTACGGTCATCTGCTCGACGACATGATGATCGCCGACGGCGCCAAGGTGCCGCACGCCAACTATTGCGCGCCCCGGGTCGAGGTCGAGCTGGCGTTCGTCCTGGGCAAACCGCTCAAAGGACCAGGCGTCGGCGTGACTGATGTGCTGCGTGCCACCGAATATGTGGTGCCAGCGCTCGAAATCGTGGACGCCCGCGTGCAGAACCCCCGCAAGATCTTCGACACGATCGCAGACAACGGCGCCGCCGCCGGGATCGTGGTAGGCGGCCGACCAGTCCGGCCCATGGATCTGGATCTGCGCTGGGTCGGCGGCATCATGTATCGCAACGGCGAGATTGAGGAGACCGGCCTCGCCGCCGGTGTGCTCGGCCATCCGGCGCTCGGGGTCGCTTGGCTCGCCAACAAGCTCGGACAGCATGGTGTGGGACTTGAAATCGGCCATCTTGTGCTGTCGGGCTCGTTTACGCGCGTGATCTGGGCGCAGAAGGGCGACACGCGTGCACGGAGACTTCGGCACGCTCGGCGGAGTTGCGATTCAATTCGTGTAAAGCAGGAGGCAGCAAGATCAGGCGTCGGGAATGAGGAAGAGTACGGGCGTGTTACCGTCTGACGCCTGATTGCCTGATCCCTGAATACGGAAATCAATGGACATCAACCGCAATGTCTTCAAGCGGGCGCTCAAGGAGCGCCGGCTGCAGATCGGGCTGTGGAGCAGCCTCGCCAGCAATATCGGCGCGGAAATTATCGCGGATTCGGGCTTCGACTGGATTCTGCTCGACACGGAACATTCGCCCAACGAGGTTCCGATCCTGCTTTCTCAATTGCAGGCATTAGAGCGTGGCACGGCGACCCCGGTGATCCGCCCCGCCTGGAACGACCCGGTGCTGATCAAACGTGTGCTCGACATCGGCACACAATCGGTGCTGTTGCCGTATGTGCAGAGCCCGGAGGAGGCACGCCGCGCGGTCGCCGCTGTGCGCTATCCGCCGGCAGGAATCCGCGGCGTCGCCGCAACCCCGCGCGCCAGCCGCTACGGCCGCGTCAGCGACTATCTGAAGAAGGCCAATGACGAGATCTGTGTCCTGGTCCAGGTCGAGACCGCAACTGCGCTCGATCAACTAGAGGCAATCGCCGCGGTCGAAGGGGTTGACGGCGTCTTCATCGGCCCGGCGGACCTCTCGGCCTCGCTTGGCCATGTCGGCAATCCGCAACATCCAGAGGCTCAAAAGGCGATCGAGAGTGCGGCTAGCCGCCTCAACGCGGTCGGCAAGGCGGCCGGCATCCTGACCGGCAACGAGGACGAGGCGCGGCGTTACATCGGGTGGGGCTACACATTCGTTGCGGTCGGCACCGACACCGTGTTGCTTGCCCGTACCGCCGACGCGCTGGCAAAAAAATTCAGGTAACAGGAAGACAGGTGTCAGGTGTCAGGACGAAGCGTAGTGCACCACTTCCTGACACCTGGTCCTGACGCCTGATATCCTACGGAGGACGCACGACCATGCCGGCAAGAAGCTTCGAGTACCGCTACCGTGGCCCGCGCAACACGCCGGAGGAGCGCGGCGGCAAGCCACCGGTCTACAGCCGCACGGTCGAGAACGAGCACGCGATGATCATCGAGCGTGATCTTGCGGTGACAGTTGCGCGACGGTGCCAAGGTGTATGTCAACGTCTACCGTCCCGCCGACGAGCGGCCGGTGCCGCCGATCATCGCCTGGAGCCCCTACGGCAAGCATGTGCCGTTCGATCCGCGCCGCTTTCTCAATGCGGGCGTGAAAGAGGGCGACACGTCACAATATACGGCGTTCGAAGCACCCGACCCGGTGTTCTGGGTGCCGAACGGCTACGCGGTGGTCAATGTCGACATTCGCGGCACTTGGTACTCGGAGGGCACCGCGCATTTCCTGGCGCCCGAAGAAGCGCAGGATTTCTACGACCTGGTCGAATGGGCTGGAACACAGCCTTGGAGCAACGGCAAGGTCGGACTGTCGGGCGTCTCTTACCTGGCGCAACTCCAATGGCGTGTCGCCGAGCTCAATCCGCCGCATCTCGCCGCCATCAATCCGTGGGAAGGCTGGACCGACAGTTATCGCGAGGTCGCGACCCACGGCGGCATTCCGGATACGCATTTCTGGCCGACGCTGTGGAACCGCTGGGGGGCCAGCAAAGGAAAAATAGAGGATCTCGAAACAGAGACTAAGGAGCATCCGCTGTTCGACGATTTCTGGCGCTCCAAGGCATCGGATTTCTCCAAAATCACCGCGCCCGCATTCGTTGTCGCGAGCTGGACCGACCAGGGCCTGCACACACGCGGCACATTCGAGGGGTTCAAGCATATCGCCTCACCCCAGAAATGGCTTATCGCGCACGGTCAGAAGAAATGGGCGCACTATTATGTCCCGGAGAACGTGCGGCGGCTGCGCACTTTCTTCGACCATTTTCTCAAAGGGATCGACAACGACCTAAAGGATTGGCCGAAAGTCATGGTCGAGGTGCGCGAAAAGAACGGCGTCGGCACCTTCCGGGCAGAGAAAGAATGGCCGCTCGCGCGAACGCGATACACCAAACTCTACCTCAACGCGGCAAACGGAACGCTCGCGTGGGAACCGGTGCGTGAGGCCGCGAGCGTTTCCTACGATCCGGTCTGCCATGACATCGATCCGGCCGATCGCGCCCGGTTCGACATTACGTTCGATCACGACACCGAGTTGACCGGGTACATGAAGCTGCGCGTCTTCATGTCGGCGCAGGGCGCTGACGATCTCGACGTGTTCGTCGGCCTGCACAAGCTCGACCGCCGTGGCGAATTCGTGCCGATGGCCTACTACGCCCAGTTCGACGACGGCCCGGTGGCGTTGGGCTGGTTGCGGGCGTCTCATCGCGAGCTTGATGCGACGAAATCAACGGACTTCCAGCCGGTGCACACCCATACCAGCGAGCAGAAGCTCAAGCCGGGTGAGATCGTGCCACTCGACATCGAGATCTGGCCCTCGGGCACACGCTTTGCGGCCGGCGAAAAGTTGCGGTTGATCGTGCAGGGTACTGACATCAACCGCTATCCCAAGGACAAGGTGCCGGTCTATTTCCGCCACGAAGCGACTGTGAACAAGGGCCGGCACGTCATCCATGCGGGCGGAGCATACGAGTCCTATCTGTTAGTGCCCGTGATAACATGATCGGCATCTACCAAGCGCCGCCGCGGAGCATCCGGACTCCTGGGAGGATTTCATGAGATCAGCATGTATCGCCGTCTGTGCGCTCGCCCTGCTGATGCCCAGTCTTGCCACCGGGCAGAGCACGCCGTCATCAGCAGCCACCGGAGCACAAACCCAACGCGTGCACATTAACTACGTGCCGCCCACCAACCCGGCGCATCAACCAATCTATGACCTGATGAGGGAGCGCCATACCCTTGAGCGCATCCAGAAGCTGTTCAGCCCATTCCGCCTCAGCCGCGATCTGACACTGACCGTGCAAGGGTGCGATGGCGTCAATAATGCCTGGTACGAGAACGGCGTGATCACGGTCTGTTACGAGTATCTGGAAGACGCTCGTAAACATTCCCCCAAGCAGGAAACGAAGGACGGCATAACGCCTCAGGACGCACTCGTAGCGCAAGTTTACTACGTGTTTCTGCATGAAGCGGGCCATGCCATGTTCGATCTGCTCACCTTGCCGGTGTTCGGCAACGAGGAATCCGCCGCCGATCAGTTTGCGTCGTACATGCTCCTGCGCATGGGCAAGGACGATGCGCGCCAGCTCGTATTGGGTGCGACATATACGTTTCGCGCCTACATGGACGCGTCGGAAACGACCGAATCAACGATCGGCTTCTCCGACATTCACGGCACGCCGGCGCAGCGCTTTTTCAATCTGCTGTGCATCGGCTACGGGGCGCGCCCGGACGTGTTCGGCGACCTTGTGGAGAAGGGACTTCTGCCGAAATCCCGCGCGGGCGACTGCGCCTTCGAGTACGGCGCGCTGGCGTATGCGGTCCAGCAACTGGTAAAGCCTTATATTGATCAGCAGTTGGCGAAACAGGTTTTCGATGAGGCCTGGCTTCCTCCCGCCGGCGATCGGCCCAAGCGGCCAACTCACGCGCTGCCAACGGAGAAATAGTAACCGTCGGCCCCTGCCGTACGGAGCTCATCATCAGGTTGATGGGCTTCGCACAGCCAAGCCGTCGTTTGGCTAGACTAGATTTATTTCTCCGGCAGATGGCGCGAAATCGCCGTCTCTTTCTGAGTGATGAACTCGAGCAGCGCCGGTTTGCCGGTCTTGGTCTGCTCGATGCCGCGCTTGATCGCTGGAATGATCTCGTTCGGATCGGTGACCCGTTCGCCATGACCGCCGAATGCGCGCGCCATCGCAGCGTAGTCGCCGGAAATGTCGGTGGAGCGATACTTCTTGGTCGAGATCGGCATGACAGCCAGCTCGATCGCCATCGAGAAGTTGTTGAGCAGGATCGACAGGATCGGGATGCGTTCGCGCACCGCCGTCTCGAAATCCATGCCGGTAAATCCGATCGCCGCGTCGCCCCACACATTGATACAGAGCTTGTCGGGATGGACGAGCTTCGCGCCCATGGCGAGGCCGAGGCCGTAGCCGAGCTGGGTCGTCTTGCCCCAGCCGATGTAAGAGAGCGGTTCGGTCGCCTGCCAGAACGGCGAGAGTTGATCGCGCGGCGAGCCGGCGTCGTGGGTGATGATCGTGTTCTTGACGTCGACAGTGTGCAGGAGATCCCACAGCACCCGGTAAGGCGATAGCGGCGTCTCCTTCGAAGTGAGCTTGGGGAGCCATTCGGCGAGCCAGGTCGTGCGCATGTCGGCGATTTCGCTCGCGACCCCCTTGCCGTTACGCTTCGCCTTGACGTGGGATTTGAGTTCCTCGAGTAACGCGTCCAGGGTGAGCCCTGCGTCGCCGATCAGACCAACGTCGGCCGCAATGTCCTTGTTGAGGTGGTTTGGGTCGAGCGTCGCGTGGATCATGGTCTTGCCCTTCGGCATGGGCACACCAAAGGACGTTTCGGTGAAGCTGCAGCCAATCCCGAAAATCACGTCCGCATGATCGAGGAAATAGCGCACCGTCTTCGGGACGGCGACGCCGCCGGACCCAAGCGACAATGCATGGGTCTCTGGGAATGCGCTCTTGCCCTCGAGGCTCGTCACCACCGGCGCGCCGAGGAGCTCGGCGAGGGCCCGCAACTGCTTCCAGGCCTGCGCCCAATGCACCCCCTGCCCCGCATAAATCACCGGCCGCTTGGCCTTGGCGAGCAATTTGGCGGCGTCGCGCACAGCATCGGGATCGGGCCCGCAGCGGGTCACAACCACGGGCTTGTAGTTGATCGGTTCCGGAACCTCTTCGTTCCACAGATCCTGCGGCACTTCCACCAGCGCCGGTCCACCGCGGCCGTTACGCAGATGCGAGAATGCGCGCCGCATCACGTTGACCACCTCGGCCGGCGTCGTGATCGACTCGGCCGATTTGGTGATGCCGCGCATCTCGCGGGTGGCGTAGTAGTTGGCCCCGACTTGCGCGGTGCGGCGCGGAAATCCGCCGGGCACGACCAGGATTGGAATCAACTCGCTGTAGGCCTGAGCGATGCCCCCGTAGGCATTCTCGGTTCCCGGGCCGTGCTGCATGCAGAAGGCGCCGAGTTTCTTCCCCGACGTAAGCCGCGAAATTGCATCCGCCATGTGCAGGCCGATGCGTTCTTGGCGCACGATGATCGGCCGGATATCGAGCGCCGCCGCGTGTTCGATTAGATGATTGACCGGATAGGCGGTGAGGATATCCACGCCCTCGCGCTTCATGATTTCCGCTATGACGGCGCCGACTTTCATGTGCATCCCTTCTCGCATAACCGCATGGAGCGCAGCGCAATGCGGCTGAGCGGTCCCGGATTACGCCGCGCTCCATCCGGGCTACAGAGGTTTCAAGTAATCACGTCGCCGGTCCGCGCTCCATCGAATAGGGCTGCCAGCGTTTGAGCTCGGTCTTCTCCAGCACCGTTGGGTTGACACAGGCGCGCGGCCAGTAGCCGCGCGCAACGAGCGCGATCTCCTGGCCGACCCGGCGACGGCGCGCCGGATCGAAGCGCGCGGATGCGGACGCGACGTGCGCCGTGAGGATAACGTTGTCCATCTTGAGCAACGGGTTGTCCGGCTTGGGCGGCTCTACCTCAAGCACGTCGAGCCCAGCACCCGCGATCCAGCCTTCCTGCAGGGCCTTGATGAGCGCCGCCTCGTCGACCGTCGCACCGCGCCCGGTGTTGATGAACAGCGCATTCCGCTTCATCATCCGAAAATGCTTCTCCGTCAGCATGCGCCTGGCGTCCTCAGTGGCGGGCGCATGCATCGACACGATATCGGAGGTGCGCAATAGCTCCTCCAACGTGACGGGTTCGACTCCGTAAGGCGACATCACAAGCTCTTCCACATAGGGGTCGAAGGCAAGCATACGGAAGCCGAACGGGCGTGCGCGCATGGCGACCGCGCGCGCCACGTGACCGAAAGCGATGAAACCGAGCGTCTGCCCGATGAGGCGCGCCTGGTTGAGCGCCGGCCGGCCCTCGGCCCAGCGCCCCTCGCGTACGATCCGATCCTGCACCACGACGCGTCGGAACGAGGCGAGCAGCAGCATCATGGCATGATCCGCTACCTCCTCAATGAACGTATCGGGCACGTTGGTCACCGGAATGCCGCGGGCGGTCGCCGCGGCAACGTCGACATAGTCGGATCCGACAGTGCCCAGCGCGATCAGCTTGCAGCGCTGCAGCCCATCGATCATGCGCTTGCTGAAAGCGCGGCCCTTGGCGTAGACCGCGTCGGCGTCATGCGCGCCATCAATGAAGGAATTTTCCGACGACGCGTCGATCTCGACGATTTCCAGGCCGAGCGGTGCGAGCGCCTCGTTCTCGAATTCGTAGCCGCCACCGCCGACCGCGAAACTCGTCCCCTTGGGTGTGACGATCTTGAATTGAGCCAATTGTTGCCCCCTGAACCAGATGACAGACGACGGGTGACAGATAGCAGATTTCCGACAAGGGAAGATATGCCCGGCCGTATATCAGGTGCCCGTCGCCTTCTGTCCGGTGTCGTCGGTCTTCCGTTGTCCATTACTGCGGCTGCAGGTTTGCGGCCTAGGCGAGCCGATCGAACACCGCCCGGTCGCTCGCGATACGTGCTCTCACCCAGTTGGCATCGCCGATGACCGGCAGCGCCGCCATGGTGTCGAGAAATTTTGCCCCTTCCCCGGTCTTCGAAATCGCGCTCATCCAGCCCTCGATCCGCGCCGCGATCGCGAGTGGGGTGCCGCCAGGGACATAAGCTGCCCACCACGGGCTGAAGTGGTAGTCCGGAATGCCGGCCTCTTCCATGGTGGGCAGATCGGGCAACGCGGTGAGGCGTCGATTGGTCGATGCCGCCAGCGCCCGGATGCGGCCAGTCTTGACCTGCCCGACCGCGAACGTGCCGTCGAGGATCATGAAATCGAGCGCGCCATCGGCGAGGTCGGGAATGGCCTCGGCGGTGGTCTTGTAACTCACGGATTCAGAGTCGACCCCGGTCTTCGTCTTGAACAGCTCGGTCGAAAGGAGCCCAGTCGGGTTGGTATAGCCCGACCTGTTGCGCGATTTTCCCTTCAACAACCCAATCAATTCCCCCACGGTCGTCGCGCTCGACTTCGCGCTGACGGCAAGCACGAACGGCGTCTCAAGGAAAGCGGCCGTGGGGACGAGATCCTTGTCGGAATCAAAAGGAAAGTCCTTCACCAGATGGCGGCCGCCGGCCATGATGGTGTTGCCGGAGAACAGCACCGTGTAGCCGTCGGGCTTGGCCTTGGTCACGACGGTGGCGGCAATCACACCGATGGCACCAGGCCGGTTTTCGGCGACGGTCGATTCCCCGCTCGCCTCGGCAAGCTTGCCGGCGTAGAACCGCGTCAAAATGTCAGCGCCGCTGCCTGCCGCAAAGCCGATCACGACGTGGATTGGCCGGCTCGGATAATCTTGCGCCGGCGCAGCGTTCCCGATCGCGCACAGCACAAGCGCAAGCCCGACACGAAACAATTGCATTGATGTTTCCTCCCGTCGCGATGGTAGCCCGTGCTATCGTGACGGCAAAGGCCGCCTAACAAGACATGCACGATACGAAGCGGAGGAGCCATCCATGGAAGGTAGCGTAGGCAGCAAAGGCGTCTCGTACGAAGACCTCAAACGCGCCACGAACGAGATCTTGCCGCTGGTCGAAGCAGAAGCGGACGAGTCCGAGCGGCTTTATCATCTGACCGACCGGCTCGTCGCCGAGTTCCGCCGCACGGGCCTGTACACGCTGCTCACTCCCAAGGTGCTGGGTGGGCTCGAAATCCCCTACGTCGAGGCAATGGAGCTGGTCGAACGGGTCGCCCACGTCGACGGTTCGGCCGGCTGGTGCATGATGGTGGAAGGCGTGATGGGTGCATCACTCGGATCGTTCCTGCCCGACCAAGGCGCCCGCACGGTGTTTCCCAACGGCGCCGATGTCACCATGGCGGGCAACGGTGTGCCGCGCGGTTTTGCCCGTCCGGTCGATGGCGGCTACCAGATCCGTGGCCATTGGGCTTATGGCAGCAGCATCTATCACGCCGAATGGATCCACTCTGGCTGCTTCATCATGGACGGCGACAAGATGAAGCTGAACCAGGATGGCGCACCGGAGATCGTGCTGTGCCAGCACCCCAAGAGTTCGATCGAGCTCAAGGGCAATTGGGATGTGCTCGGCCTGCGTGGGACCGGGAGCTTCGACTATACACTCAAGGAGCCGGAGCTCTTCGTCCCGTCGCACATGTGCTACATGTTCGACGCGACGGCACCGGAGCGCGGCGGCGCGCAATACGCCGCCGGGCTGATCGGCTTCACGAGCTGGGGCCACACCAGCTGGGCGCTCGGCGTCGGACGCCGAGCGCTCGACGAATTGGCCAAGCTCGCGCGCGGCCGCGCCGACGTGTTCGGAAAGCTTTGTGACAGCGCAAGTTTCCGGCAATCATTTGCCGATGCGGAGGCGAAGTATCGCGCTGCGCGCGCGTTCGTCTATAGCGCCTGGGATCGGCTTTCGGAGCGCTTCGCTCGAAACGAACGACCGAACCTGGAGGAGATCGCGCAGATCCGCCTGGCGATGCGGCACCTGCACAACGTGATTTCCGACCTATCGACCTTCGCCCATCGCGCCGCGCGCGGCGCGTCTCTGCGCCCGAGTCAGCTGCAGCGCTGCTATCGCGACATTCATGCCGGCACACAGCACATCCTGCTCGCCGACGAGATCGTGCAGGAGTGCGGCAAGGTTTTGCTCGGTGCTGTCGGCGATAACGCACGCTGGACGATGTTCGGGGTCAAGGGCTAGCCGCCGATCGTGCCTCGCCGTCTGCGCGGCACGGCCTGGACTGGTGGTGACGCATCACACGGGTTGGAGCGACGTGTGCGGCTCGGCGGGCAATTCAACGCCGATCGGATCGCCCGCCCGCACCTCACCGCCTGTCAGAACCACGGCCATGATGCCGGCTTTGCGTATGAGGTTGCCGTCCTGGTCGCGCCTGAGCACGGCACGCATCAGCCCAGGCGCAAACCGGTCGAGCTGAGTACAGGGATTGCGCAACCCTGTGACCTCCACCACCGCGTCGCTACCAAGACGAAGCCGCGTTCCGACAGGCAGCGCTAACAGCTCAAGCCCACGCGTTGTAATGTTCTCGCCCAATTGCCCAGCGGCGACTGTGAAGCCCGCGGCTTGCAGCTCCTCGAACAGCTCGCAATGAATGAGATGTACCTGCCGCAGATTGGGCGCACTCGGATCGCGCGCGACCCGCGAGCGATGCTTGACGGTTTCGCCATGATGCGCATCACCGTCGACGCCGCGCCCGGCCACGAGCCGGATGCTCAGCTCGTTGGGTTTGCTGAACGTGTGCCTTGCGCTACGGCTGACAGCCGCCACGATGGCGTTTGTTGTCTCGATTGCACCCACGCTCAATCCATATCTTCGGCGCGTCGTGCGACATTGTGCGCTCGCGCAATGATCCTGAAAAGGCTGGCGCGGGCCGCATTGCCGGTCGGGGTGCGCAAGGAAATTGTGAAATTCCTTGCTGTTAGATTGCGCGCGGCGGGTGCGGCCCACGCCTATTTGACGCTCGGCGGGCAAATCGCTAGAATTAACTTCATTAATTGAAGTAAGAAAAATACAGGGAGGAACGGTGCCATCGTTCGCGATCATCGTGGTGTGTGCGGCACTTTGGGGAGTCATGACGGTCGCATGGCTCACCACCATGCCGGCGGACGCACGCGCAAAAGGTTGGCACTACGTCCACGCGGTTTTGCCGTTTATTGCATTGGCCCTTTATGGGTTCGCTCCGCCGAATCTACGCGAACCGTTGCGGATCTTTCTGCTTGCTGGTCTGTTGGTGTTTCTGATCATGGTGGTGACTTGGGCGATCAGCGAAAGGCGCCGCAACCATGGCATCATGGATGTCGTCTACCCGATCGTACCGGCAGCAGTCGGTGCACTGGCACTGAGCATGGCGCCCGTCGCGCCCGGTCCACATTCCATCGTGCTGGTCTCGCTGGTCGTGATCTGGACGGTGCGATTGACGGCGCACATGGTACTGACGCGTGGTAACCTCGCAAATGAGCCAGAACCTTATGCGAGCCTGCGTCGGAAGTTCGGCACCCGCTGGAAAGTCTGGGGATTCTTCTCGATCTACATGTTGCAGGGCGTGCTGTGCTGGATCTGGTCATCCTCACTTGTGTTTGCGTTTACGGCAAGCGATCAGCACCTCACCGCCATTGACGCCGTCGCGGTCGTACTGTGGCTGATCGGCTTCTCGTTCCAGGCTGTCGGCGACTGGCAACTCGCATGCTTCAAGCAGGACCCAGCCAACAAGGGTAAGCTCTTCCAAGACGGCCTCTGGAGCCTGACCCGGCATCCCAACTATTTCGGCGAAGCGGTGATGTGGTGGGCCTACTACCTGTTCGCCCTCGCACATCCATGGGGCATCCTCACCGTCGTCAGCCCGCTTTACGTGACCTGGTTCATGGCCAAAGGTTCGGCGGCGCCCGGCAATGAACGCCACATGCGCAAAACCCGACCGGACTACGCGGACTACGCACGGCGCGTACCAGCATTCTTCCCCTGGCACGTCTTTCCATGGCCCGGTCGCACCCCGGAGGCATCGCGATGACCGATTTCGGCGGCCGGGTTGCGATCATCACCGGAGCCGGCAAAGGACTTGGCCGTGCCTACGCCCTCGCGCTCGGGGCGCGCGGGGCATCGGTGGTCGTTAACAACCGTCGCCATCCGGGCGAACGCGATGAGGACGCATCCGCGTCCAAAGTCGCCGCGGTCATCAGGGTGGCGGGCGGCCGCGCAATCGCAAATCATGCCGACGTTCGAACACCCCGATGCGGGCCGCCGTATGGTCGAGGCTGCGCTCGCCGAATTCGGGCGTCTCGACATCGTGATTGCTAACGCGGCGGTGCCGCAAGCCGCGCCGTTCCACAAACTCACGGCCGAAGATTTCCGGCACATCTTCGACGTGAGCTTCTTCGGCACGCTGTATCTATTGCAAGCGGCGTGGCCGGTGATGCAAGGGCAGGGCTATGGGCGCGTCATCACGACCACGTCGAGCGCTGCACGCTTCGGCAATCACGGACTCTCCGCCTACGGAGCCGCCAAGGCCGCAATTGAAAGTCTGACCCGGACACTCGCCGCAGAGGGCGCCCGCCGCAACATCAGGGTCAACGCCATCTCACCCTACGCACTTTCGCAAATGACTGCGGACTACATGACGCGCGAAGTCGCCGAGCGCTTCGGCACCGAACACGTCGTGCCGATGGTGCTGTGGCTGGCGAGTGAGCAATGCGGCGCTAACGGTGAGGTAATCATCGCCGGCGGCGGACATTTCCGCCGCGGCTACAACGCGGAAACCTCGACGGTGTCCGGCGGCGGAGACGCCATGGCTGAGATCTATCGCTCGATCAGCAAACAGCCTGGAACAGTCTATCCGTCAGCCACGGCGGCATTCGACTCGCTGCTCCGCGATATGGGCCTGCCTTTTGTCGACGCCGCGGTAGACGCCAAGCAAATCTAGGTCAGCGGGCTCATGATGAACGCTCAGCTCGTCCAATTTTTGCAACTGTCGCTCAATGGCGTCGCGATCGGCTCTATCTACGCGTTGGTCGCGCTTGGAATCGTCCTGACCTACAAGGCAACCGAGGTCCTTAACTTCGCCTACGGTGACATCTTGATGATGTCGGCCTTCATCGGTTGGGGCCTTATCGCGGTCGTCGGATTGCCGTTCTGGCTTGCCGCACTTGTTACGATCGCGATCGCCGCGCTACTTGGCTATCTGCTCGATCGGCACATCATGCGGGTGATCGTCGGGCAGCCGCAATTCGCCGGTGTCATGTTGACGATCGCCGTCGCCTTCATGCTTCGCGGCGCCGTCAGCATGATGTTCGGACCGACGTCGCGCAACTATCCGACACCGTGGAGCGGCCAGATCACCTATCTGGGCCCGATCGTAATCGCTGATCTCAGCCTCGTCATCCTGGCCGCGGCGCTGCTGGTCACAGCGCTATTGTTCCTGTTCCTGCGCTACACGCAACTTGGCATCGCCATTCAGGCCGCATCGCAGAACCAGCTCGCGGCCTACCTGTGCGGCATTCGAGTCAAATGGCTGAACTCGCTGGTCTGGGGCGTCGCCGCCGCCATGGCGGCCGTGTGCGGCCTGCTGCTGGCCCCGACCGCGCTTGTCGACGTCAGCCTCTGGTTTGTTGTTCTCAAGGGCTTGGCTGCGCTGGTGCTGGGCGGCTTTGGAAGCGTTCCGGGGGCAATTATCGGCGGTCTGCTGATCGGGCTGATCGAACAATTCGCCGGCGTCTACCTTCCGGATGGCTTCAAGGAGATGATGGCCCAGTTGGTGCTGATCGGCGTTCTCATTTTCTGGCCGCGTGGCCTCCTGGGCGAAGCCCATGGGCGACGGGTCTGAGCCATGCGCTTCGATTACGATACGTCCTACGCCGACCCGCAGCGATTATTGCGTTACCGTTCACAGTGGCTTGCCTACGGCGCGCTGGTCCTGGGGCTGATCGCCGCACCATGGGTCCTGCCCGCTTACTACGTGGGCGAGCTCAACTA
Organism: uncultured Alphaproteobacteria bacterium; assembly: GCA_963833605.1. Taxonomy (GTDB): domain Bacteria; phylum Pseudomonadota; class Alphaproteobacteria; order Rhizobiales; family Xanthobacteraceae; genus JAFAXD01. Next base: position 94,385 of record CAWHYZ010000012.1, on the reverse strand, counting down.
TCTGTTCATCGTTTCCATTGCGAGCCTCGCACTGATGATCTTGACCGGGTACACCGGCCAAGTCTCGCTCGGACACGCCGCATTCATTGCAGTCGGCGCCTACGGCCACGCCTGGTTCCTCAACAACGGGCTTGGCTTCATCGCGTCGATCCTGTGTGCGAGCGCGCTCACCGCTGCAGTCGGCCTCGTCATTGGGCTTCCCGCCATTCGGGTGTCGGGTCTCTACCTGGCGATGATCACTCTCGCCTGTGCGCTGGTAACCGAGCAGATCATCGGCCGCTGGAAAGACGTGACCGGCGGCTACAGCGGCCTATCAGTGCCGGCGCCGGTCGTGCTCGGGTTTGATGTCGGCTCTCTGCGCGCCTTCTACTTCCTGTGCTTGATCATTCTGATCGTCGTGCTGCTCGGTCTACTGAACCTGATGCGCGGCCGAACCGGCCGGGCATTCGTGGGCGTGCGCGATTCAGAAGCGGCCGCCTACACGCTCGGGATCTGGGTCGGCGGCTACAAGGTGCTCGCCTTCGTCATCTCGGCCTTCGTGACCGGCCTTGCCGGCGCGTTGCTGGCCCACCATTTGCAGTTCCTCACACCGGACGGTTTCGGTCTGACATTGTCGATGGAGCTCGTCCTCATGGTGGTGATCGGTGGGCTCGGCTCGCTGCGCGGTGCCATTTTTGGCGCAGTGCTCATCGGGCTCCTGCCTACGCTCATCTCGAAGGTCAAACCGGCGCTGCCGGCGAGCATCGCCACCCAGTTCGGCCTCGAGACGTTCGTGTTCGGATTGATTCTTGCGCTGTTCGTCATGTTCGAGCCAGCCGGCCTGAATGGACGCTGGATCAAGCTTAAAGTCCTGTTGCAGAATTTTCCGCTCTTTCGGCGCAGCACGTTTCGACGTGGCAAGGCTTACATGCACTCGGAGCGCTACCGGTGAGCTACTTCGGCGTCGAACACCTGTCGCTCAGCTTCGGCGGCGTGCACGCGATCAACGACCTGAGCTTCGCGGTCGAGGAAGGCGAGATCTTCGCCATTATCGGCCCCAACGGCGCTGGCAAAACGTCGGTGTTCAACGTCGTCACCCGGGTGTTCAGCGCAAACAAGGGACGCATCTGGTTCGACGGCCGCGACATTACCGGCGTGCCGCGCCACCGCGTGGTCGGTTGCGGCATTGCCCGCACGTTCCAGAACATCGAGCTGTTTGAAGGCGCCTCGGTCATCGACAACCTGCTGCTCGGCCGCCATCGCTTCCCCTACGGCAATCTCGCAGCTGAGCTGTGCTGGCTTCCGGGCATTCGCCGAGTCGAGGCGGAAGCGCGCGCCAAGGTCGAGGACATCATCGATTTTCTGGAACTCGCGCCTTATCGCACAAGCTTGGTTTCCGCCCTGCCCTACGGCGTGCGCAAGGTTGTCGAACTTGGCCGCGCGCTCGCGACACAACCACGGCTTCTGCTGCTCGATGAGCCGGCATCCGGCCTCAACCCCGAGGAAGCGCGCGACCTCGCCTTCTGGATCGACGACATCCGCAGCGACCTCGGTATTACGGTCGTCATGATCGAGCACGACATGTCGCTGGTCTCGGAGGCCGCCGATCGCGTGATGTGCATGAATGCGGGCCAGTTGCTGGCGATTGGATCAGTGAGCGAGGTTCAATCCAATCCAGACGTGGTCGCGGCCTATCTGGGGACCTGACCCAAATGGACGAGCCGCTGATGAGCGTCCGCAACGTTGAGACCTGGTATGGTCCGATCAATGCTATTCGCGGCGTGAGCCTCGACATCAGCGAGGGCCGCATCGTGGCGGTGTTGGGCGCTAACGGGGCCGGCAAAACGACCCTCCTGCGGACCATCGCTGGCGTGATCGATCCGTTCAAAGGCTCGATCACGTTCGAAGGCCGGTCAATCCACGGGCTCGATCCCGACGAGATCGCGCGGCGCGGGGTGGTGTTGGTGCCGGAAGGCCGCCAGGTGTTTCCGTTCCTGAGCGTGCGCGACAATCTGCTGATGGGCGCGGTTGCAAGGCGCGACAGGTCCGGCCGCGCGGGTGATCTGGAACGCATCTTCGGATGGTTCCCGCGCCTGCGCGAGCGCGCGGCGGTGCACGCCGGCCTGTTGTCGGGCGGCGAACAGCAGATGCTGGCTATCGGCCGAGCCCTGATGTCACGTCCGCGCGTGCTGCTGCTTGATGAACCCTCGCTTGGGCTTTCCCCGCTTCTCACCAAGGACATGTTCCAGATCATCAGACGCATCAATGCCGAAACCGGAACCACGATTCTGGTGGTTGAACAGAACGCGGCGATTGCTCTTCAGAATGCGCAGGACGGTTACATCATGGAGCTCGGCCGTATCGTAGCCGCCGGCTCGTGCGAGGAGCTGACGCAAAAGCAGGACGTGAAGGAATTTTATCTGGGCGCCGCCAGTGCGGTGCCGAACCCGGAAGGACGCAAGCAGCGTTGGAAAAGGCGCAAGACATGGCGATAGCCGCGCTCGCCGACATCAGCGCGCCGACATCGGGGCGGGTCGTCCTGGTCGAAGACCAGGACACCCCGACGCGGCTGTTCCGCGCGCGCTGTCGCGTCTGGAAGGATCGGCCGGCCTTGCGCCAGAAGCGCAAGGGTATCTGGCACTCGATCATGTGGGATGAATACTACGCGAATGCCCGTGCAGTCGGACTCGCTCTGCTTGACATCGGTTGCCGGCGCGGCGACGTGATTGCGGTTCTGGCGGAGAACCGGCCGGAATGGCTTTATGCCGATATTGGCGCGCAGTGTGTCGGCCTGATCGGCACCGGCATCTATCCGACCTCATCCCCCGATCAAATCGAGTACATCCTGCGCAATTCCGGCGCGCGCGTCCTGTTCGTCGAGGACGACGAGCAGCTCGACAAGACGCTCGCCGTGCGGGCGCGCTGCCCCGAGCTCGCCTGCATTGTGGTGATCGACTGGACCGGCTTGCGCGGCTTCAACGACCCGCAGGTGGTCACGTTCTCGAATTTCCTAATTCGCGGCAACGAGCTGGCGAGCGCCAAGGGCGATGCGTTCGAACGCGCAATCGATGCCACGCGGCCAGCGGACACGGCTTTTCTGGTCTATACGTCCGGAACCACCGGCGCGCCGAAAGGCGCGATGATCTCCAATCAGAACGTGATGTTCCAGCTCGCCGACGTGGCGCGCCTGCTGCCAGTCGCGGAGCTCGATCACACGCTTTCCTTCCTTCCGCTCTGTCACATCGCGGAGCGCATGGCGAGCGTGTTCAACCAGCTCAAGCTCGGTGTGATCGTGCATTTTCCCGAGAGCTCGGGAACCGTGTTCAACGATCTGCGTGAAGTTGCCCCGCACATGCTGTTCGCCCCGCCGCGGTTCTGGGAAAAGATGCACTCCCAGATCGAGCTCGCCATGCGCGACGCCGTGCCGCTTGCCCGCCGAATTTATGGCTGGGCGGTGACCGAAGGCGGGGCGGTCGCTGAGGCGACGATCGCCGCCCGCCCGATCGGCCGCTTGGCGCGCTGGCGCTTTCGTATTCTGGACATCATTGCGCTACGGAACGTACGCAGATTTCTCGGGCTGCAGAACATCAAGGTTGCGGTCACCGGCGCGGCGCCGGTCCCACCCGAATTACTGAAATGGTACATGGCGATCGGCATCCATCTGCTCGAAGCTTATGGCATGACCGAGACGACCGGCTACTGTACGGCAACGCCCGCGGATCGCATCAAGATCGGCTATGCCGGAATCAAGGCCACCGGCACCGAACTGAAAATTGGTCTGGAGGAGGAAATCCTGGTGCGCGGGCCGCATGTGTTCCAGGGCTACTGGCGCATGGGAGAGAAAACCACGGAAACGATCAGCACCGACGGTTGGCTTCGCACCGGCGACTGCGGTGAGCTCGATCCCGACGGTTACCTGCGCATCAAGGATCGGCTCAAGGACATCATCATCACATCGGGCGGCAAGAACGTCACACCCAGCCTCATTGAGAGCGACCTCAAATTCAGTCCCTATATCGTCGACGCCATGGTGGTCGGCGACGGCAGAAAGTACCTGACCTGCCTGGTGATGATCGACGAGGACAACGTCGCCAAGTTCGCTCAAGACCGACAGGTGCCCTATACGGATTTCAGAAGCCTCACACAGACAGTCGAGGTGCAGGCGCTGGTGCGCGCCGAAATCGAAGCCGTCAACACCAAGCTGGCACGGGTCGAGCAGATCAAGAACTTCCGTGTGATCGAGGACCTGCTCACCGCGGAAGACGAAGAACTCACGCCGACAATGAAGCTCAAGCGGCGGGCGGTTGCGAAGAAATACGCCCATCTGATCGAAACGATGTATCGAGACTGATTACTGACCCAAGGGAGACGAGGATGCAACCAACCTCAATAAGTTCGGTCCGTGTGGTTACAATCACCGGACTTGCGCTCGCAATCTTCGCGGCGACAGCAATCGCCTGCCAGGCTGGTGGCATCAGCGACAAGGAGATCGTGGTCGGCACCCATCTCGACCTGTCGGGCCCGGTGTCCGCCGCCATGCCGCAACTGCGTAACGGCATGCAAATGCGTTTCGACGAAGCGAATGAGGCTGGCGGCGTCAACGGTCGAAAGATTCGTCTGATCGTTGAGGACAACGGCAGTCAGCCGCAACTCGCGGTGCGTGCGGTCGACAAGCTCATCCGCAGCGACGACGTTTTCGCGATCGTCAACGCGTTCGGCTCAGGAACCAACGCCGCGGTGGTCAAGCGCGCGGTCGATGCAGGAGTCCTCTACTTCTCGCCATGGGGTGCTGCGGCTGTGCTGCAGAAGATCGCTGGCAACAGCCCGCTGCTGTTCACCACGATCGCCAACTACGACACCACGGCCAAGGCCGGCCTGGGCTGGATGATCGACGACACCAAAGCCCAAAAAGTGGGCTACATCTATCAAGAGGGTCCACTCGGAGAGCTTACCCGCGTCGGCGTCAACGCGGCGCTTGAAGCCAGGAAGTTGAAGCTTGCGGCCGAAGCTGGATACAAAGTCGGCGATATCGACTTCTCCTCCCAGGTGGCGCGCATGAAGGCAGCCGATGTCGACCTGATCTTCGGCGCGACGCTCACGCGTGAAACGGTTGGCGTGTCGGCCGAGGTCAAGAAGCTTGGTTGGACGACTGTCAAGCTGCTCACGGCAATTCCTGGCCGTACCATGGTGGTCGCGCAAATCGGGAAGGATGCGGTCGAGGGTCTCTATGGCATCGGCAGCTGGAACATCTTCGCGCCGGGCCAGGAGCCGGCGGGGGTCAAGGTTTGGAACGAGAGCTACAAGAAGCGATTCAATCTCGACGCCGATGAAAACGCCCTGCTTGCTTATGCTTATACGGATTGGTTGGTGAAGAATGGCCTCGAGCCCGCCGGCCGCGATATCATGCTCGACAAGGTCGTGAAGGCGCTGCAGTCCTCTTCCTACAGTCATCCGGTGTTTTATGGACCGGAGCGCTTCGTGAATCAGCACATCAACCCGGAGACGACCCAGGTTAGCCAGATCAAGAGCGGCATCTGGCGTCCCGTCAGCAACCTGTTGAACCCGAATTGAATAGCCAGCGCGGAACCATTCATCGACAACGGCATGGATCAATGTTGCTGTGATCGCAACGAAGCGCCGCCCGAAATATTCCTGGAAGCCCAGGACACAGGCGGGCGGGACCAAACACAGCCGGGCGCTGACGCCCGGCCGATTGGCGCAAGCCGTCACTGGCGATGCCTGGACGCTGCATATCCTGCGTCACGGCTTTCAAGGTACCCGCCGTTACAGCGTATTTCGTGACCGGCTGCGCGCTGAGGGAATGCCGATCCCCGAGCTCGTGCTCGCCGATCGTCTGCGCCGGCTCGTCACCCTCGGTGTGCTGGAGCGCCGCCTGGCCAGCGCCGAGACCGTCCGTCGCGAATATTGGCTGACCGCGCGCGGCCTCGATCTTTGGACCATCTTGATTGCGATCCGGGATTGGGAGGGCCGACATGCCGCTTTACGCAAGGAGCGCGCGTCCGACAAGCTCATTCATACGCGCTGCGGTCACGCCATCCATCCGGTGCTGAGCTGTGGCCATTGCGGCGTTCCGATCACCGCCCGCGACACCGCCGTCGACGAGTCCAGCCCTGTCGCGCTCGCATCGCCACCCGCAACCGCACCGAATTATCGCCGCTCCAATGCCGCCGAACGCGGTTCGGGGGCGAAATTCCTGCGCACGCAGGCTCTCCAAATTCTCGGGGACCGGTGGAGCAATACGTTGTGTGGCGCGTTGTTTCTTGGCCTGCACGGGTTCGACGAAATGCGCAGCTTTCTGGCAATCCCGCCTGCAATCCTTGCCAACCGTCTTGCGAAATTCGTGGCCCTCGGAATTCTGCGACGCGAACCCCACACCGAGGGGCCGCGCCGCCGCTTCTACCGATTGACCGACAAAGGACTTGCGCTCTTTCCGGTCGTGTTGTTCACGGTCGATTGGGGAAACCGCTGGCTGGCAGCCCATCCGGAAGACTTTCGCGTAATCCACAAGGGGTGCGGCGAGGCATTCAGACCAGCGTTCGTCTGCAGCCACTGCAGCGAGCAGCTCAACTGGCGTGACATTCGGCTGGTGCCTTGAATGATGCGGCGAACGCTCGTGCTGATTCCTGGGATGTTGAACAATGCCTCACTCTGGGACGCGGTCACGCCGTCGCTTGATGACACCGCCGAGGTCGTAATCCCGACGTTTTCGAGCCAAGACAGTATCACCGCCATGGCTGACGCCGTGCTCGCGCGCCTACCGCCGGGTCCGTTTGCGCTCGCCGGCTTCTCCATGGGCGGTTGGATAGCCCAGGAGATCGTGCGACGCGCCCGCGACCGGGTGGACCGGCTGGCCCTCATCAGCTCAAGTGCAGGACCAGCGCATGCGAATGAACGCGACATGCTCGCCCGTGCCGCTACCGCAGCGGCTACGGGTTTCGACGGTATTTTGGAACGCATGCTGTCGGTGGTGATGCACCCGTCGCACCGCAACGACAAACCGCTGCGTGAAGCGGTGATGACCATGTGGCGTGCGGTCGGTCCAGTCACCTATGCGCGGCAGTGCCGGGCCGTCATTGATCGCCCGGATTTGCGTGCGATCCTGCGCGCGCTGCGCATCCCGGTGCTGATCGCCTGCGGGCGCGAGGACCAAGTGATGCCCCCTGCCATGACACGCGAGCTTGCCCGCCTGATACCCTCTGCGCATCTCGCGCTCATTGATCAATGCGGGCATCTGCTTCCGCTGGAACGCCCGCACGAACTCGCCGCGCTGCTGCGGCGTTGGTTCGACGCCGAGGAGACCAAACATGTCTGAACCCATTTATATTCTCGGCGGCCACCAGACCGACTTCGCCAAGACCTGGTCGCGCGAAGGCGAGGACATCTCCGACATGATCCGGAGTGCGACCGAGGGCGCCCTTGCAGCCTGTGCGCTCGATGCGAGCGCGATCGACACGATCCATGTCGGCAACGCGTTTGCGGAGCTGCAGCGCAATCAGGCGCATCTCGGCGCGATGGTCGTCCAGGTCGTCCCTGAACTCTGGGGCGTGCCGGCGATGCGCCACGAGGGCGCATGTGCATCGAGTTCGCTCGCCGCGCTCGCGGCCATGGCGGAGATCGAAGCCGGACGTTACGACTGCGCCCTCGTGCTCGGCGTCGAGGAACTGAAGAATCTGCCGGGCGATGTTTCCTCGCAGAATCAGAATGCCGCCGCCTGGCAAGGGCGCGAGGGTATCGCATGCCGCTTCATGTGGCCGGCGGTGTTCGGGCGGCTGGCGAATGAGTATGAGCGGCGCTACGGCCTCGACCGCCGCCATCTCAATCGGATCGCGGAACTCAACTACGCGAGCGCCAAACGCAATCCAAACGCCCAGACGCGGCGCTGGCAATTCAACGAATTGAGTTTCACCGACGACGACAACGCCAATCCGGTGATCGAGCCGGGCGTCCGCCGCCAGGATTGCGGACAGATCACTGACGGCGCCGCAGCCGTGATCCTGGCATCCGCCCGCTTTACCGACGATTATGCACGCAGGCGCGGGGCGAGCCTCAACGCGTTGCCACAGATCCTCGGCTGGGGTCATCACAACGCCGGTCTGCGATTTCTTGACAAGATCGAACGCAGCCGCGACGAAGAGTTCGTGTTTCCGCACGTGCGGGCAACGATCACCGACGCATGGCAGCGCGCCGGCATCGGCGGTGTCGACGACCTCGATGGGATCGAAACGCACGATTGCTTCACGTCGACCGAATACATGGCGATCGATCACTTCGGCATCACACCGCCGGGCCAGAGCTGGCGCGCAATCGAAGACGGTGCGATCGAAATCGATGGGCGCATCCCGATGAACCCCTCGGGCGGCCTGATCGGCACCGGTCATCCGGTGGGTGCCACCGGAGCGCGCATGATCTTCGACGCGGCCCGTCAGGTGACTGGTAGCGCAGGCGACTATCAGGTCGAGGGCGCGAAAACGTTTGCCACGCTCAATATCGGCGGTTCGTGCGCTACCGTGGTGAGCTTCGTGGTCGGCGTGCGCGACTAGACCAGCGGACGCGCAGCGCGCTCTCGTTAAACCAACGGGTTGGCCGACTCGTAACTCACCTGATGCGGATCCAGCACGTCGCCGCAGGCACTGCAGGTGACGTGCGGGTCGAGTGGCCGGCCGCATCGGCGGTGATACAGGATGAGCGGCGGACCGCGCTTGCCGGCGAGCCAGCGGTCGCCCCAGCGCATCAACATGACGATCGCAGCGTAAAGATCGCGCCCTTTGGTCGTGAGCACATATTCATGCCGCAGCGGGCGTTCCTGATAGGCGCGACGATCGAGCAAGCCGTCGCGCGTCAGTCGCTCCAGGCGCGTGCTCAGGATGTTGCTCGCGATGCCGGTCTGCGACTGGATCTCATCAAAGCGGCGCCGGCCCAGGAAAGCACCTCCGATGATCTCCCAGCTCCAACGATCACCCAGAATGTCGGCGGCGTGCTCGAGATAGCGGTGGGTCGCCCGGTTGTCAGCCGCGTTGATCGACGGCCGCCGCAGCCGGCGAGCGGTCGCAGCGTCGAGCCCCGCGCCGGGCCCATCCTCGTACCGCACATCGCGCGGATGGACTTCCTCGCCGCAGGCGCCGCAGGTCAGGCACGGCGTCGTCGCTTGGCCGCACACGTCGTGGCGCAGCAAAATGGCTGCGCGCGCCGGAAACCAGCGCGTCTCCCAGCGCAGCAGCATCAGCGCAACCGGGTAAACGTCGAGGCCCTTTGTGGTGAGGTGATAGTCGACGCGCGGCGGCGTTGCGCGCGCACGTCGCAGCAAGCCGGCCGCAACGAGTTGCGCGAGCCTGCGCGTGAGCACCGCCGGCGTTATGCCAAGGCGCGCCTCAAAGTCTCCGAAGCGCCGAATACCCAGGAACGCGTCGCGCAGGATCAGCAGGGTCCAGCGGTCGCCGAGAATCGCGAGCGCCCGCACCGCCGAGTTGGCTGGCAGCGCGGAGCTGCGCGCTTTTCGCGTTTTGGCAGCGGGACTCATGCACTCGCCATAGCTCAAAACGTCGCTTGCATAAAGATAGTATCGGGACTAGTGTGCGGGGACTGCGGCCGCATGGGTTGCGCGGGCGTGCGCGGTCGACATGACAGCAGGGAGGCGACCATGACGGACGTGGCCCAAGCCCCGGGCGCGGTGAAGAAGCCCAGCCTGGTCGAGGTGAACCCCTACCTCAACGGCATCTACACTCCGGTTGCCCGCGAAACCACGGTCGTCGACTGCAAGGTGATCGGCGAAATCCCATGCGATCTGTGGGGCGCCTACTGCCGCAATGGTCCCAACCCGGTACACACGCCAAGCAATCTGCACCACTGGTTCGACGGCGACGGCATGATCCACCGCGTCTATTTCGAGAACGGCAAGGCCGAATATCGCAACCAGTACATCCGCACCGACGATTACAAGGCCGAAGTCGCCGGCCGTTGTGATGCCGGCGGCGTGCTGCTGCCAGCCAATCTCGAACGTGGCGACCTTGTCTACAAGGACACCGCCAACACCGACCTCGTGTTTCACAACGGTACGCTGATGGCGCTCTGGTACATCAGCGGCAAGCCGGTACGGGTCGATGCGCGCACGCTTGCGACCATCGGCAACGAGGATTTCGGCGGCAAGCTGCCGCGTCACGTCTCGGCTCACGGCAAGGTCGACATGGTGACCGGCGAATTCGCGTTCTTCGACTATGCGCTCTACGAGCCGTGGATGAGCTACGGGATCGTGGACAAGCACAACGTGCTGACCAATTTCCAGCGGGTCGAGTTGCCCGGGCCGCGACTGCCGCACGACATGGGCCTGACCGAGAACTACGTGATCCTGCACGACCTGCCCGTCGTCTTCACCCAACAGGGTCTGCGCCAGCATCAGTGGCGCATCGAGCAGCAGGATCGTCCGGCACGCTTCGGCATCGCGCCGCGCAACGGCCGGGGCGATCAGATTCGCTGGTTCGAGGCCGAGCCTTGCTACATCTACCACGTCTCCAACGCCTGGGAGGATGGCGACGAGGTCGTCATGCACGCGTGCAAGATGATCCCCAACCATCACAAACCCAACCCGGCGCATGGTCCCTACGCCGCCATGGCGGTGGTGCTGGCACTGCATGCGGTACCGTGCGAATGGCGCATGAACATGCGCACAGGCGCCATCCGCTCCCGCCAGCTCGACGATCGGCTCGGCGAATTCCCCGTGATCAACAACACCCGCACGGGCCGCAAGACCAGCTTCGCGTATCACGTGGCGATCCCGGACGCGGAGACGCTGAAATTCGACGGGCTCTACAAATACGATCTCGGCAGCGGCGCCTGCCAAACCTACAAGTACGACCCTGGCGTCTATGGATCGGAGCCGGCGTTCGCGCCGCGCATCGGCGCCACCGATGAAGATGATGGTTATCTCGTGGGCTTCACCATCGACGAGAATACCGGCGCTTCGGAGGTCCAGATCTTTGACGCCAAGGACATCGCCGCCGGTCCGGTGGGGCGTGTGATTCTGCCGTGCCGCGTCCCGATGGGCTTTCACGCCACCTGGGCGCCGGGCGAACAGATGGCCGCGTAGTACGACGGCTTCGGTGTGTGAATGACGGTCTATATCCACGATGCGGTGCGCACACCGCGCGGCAAGGCGCGCGCGGATGGCGCGCTTGCGAACATCAAGCCGCAGAACCTGGTTGCCGGCCTCGTCGACGCGCTCGAGCACAGGGTTGGCGACGTGCGGGCGCGCAGCGAGCGCCTCGTGCTCGGCTGCGTCGGACAGATCGGCGCCCAGGGCGGCCACCTCGCGCTGGTCTCGAAGTTCCGCGCCGGATTGCCGGACCAGACATCAGCCGTGACCATCAACAATTACTGCGTCTCCGGCCTGGCGGCGATCGGCCAAGCGGCAGCGGCCGTCGAGGCCGGGCAGATCGAGAATGCGCTCGCCGGCGGCGTCGAGAGCATGTCACGCGTTCCGTTCATGGCCGACAAGGCCGATTTCTACGGGGAGACCGAACTGCCGGAACGCGCGCGCTATTTTCCGGTGGCGGTAGCGGCCGATCTGCTGGCGGTGGAACAGAACGTCACCCGCGCTGATCTCGACGCAGTTACGATCAGCTCCCATCGCAATGCGGCTGCCGCCGAGGCGAATGCGCAGGGCTCGCGCATTCCGGTGCATCGTGACGATGGCAGCACCGCGCTCGAGCGCGACGACGCCGTGCGCCCCACAACCAGCACCGCGACATTGGCGACGCTCCAACCGGCGTTTGGCGACGTGGCCAACGCCTATCGGGCGGTGCTCGGGCCGCAACCGATCGACCATCGCCACACGATTGCGCACGCGCCGCCGGTTGCAGACGGCGCCGGGCTTGCGTTCCTCGGCCGCACGCGCGAACAGGGGCGCGCCAGAATTGTGAGCTACGCCGAGGCCGGTGCTGATCCCCGCCTGTCACTGACTGCTGGCTTCGGTGCCATGGACAAAGCGCTGGCGCGCGCCGGGCTCACGCTCGCCGATATCGATCGCATCGAATTCATGGAAGCGTTCGCCGTCACCATCTCCATGTTTCTGCGCGATCGCGAGGTCGATCCGGCGCGCGTCAACAGCGCCGGCGGACATCTCGCCAAGGGTCACCCGCTCGGGGCTTCGGGCGCGATCCTGCTGTCGACCTTGCTTGACACCCTCGACGTCGCCGATAAATCGCTCGGCCTCGTGGTTGCCTCAGGCGCGTCTGGGGTCGGCGCCGCCATGGTGATCGAGCGCGTGGGCTAGGAACCGCAATGGACGACATCTCGGCGCGAACCAGCCCTGCCGTCCGCGAACCCGCGCCATTGCGGTTGCGGATCCCGGTGTTCGCCGCGCCGATGTTTCTCGTCTCCGGACCGGAGTTGGTGATCGCCGCCTGCCGGGCCGGTATCGTCGGCGCGTTTCCGGCTCCCAACTGCCGCACAGCCGCGGCGCTCGACGAGTGGATGGCGTCGATCAGCACGGCCCTTGGCAATGGCGACGCGCGATCCTCGCCCCATCCGGTCGCACCCTGGGCGCTCAACCTCATTACCCATTCAAGCTATCCGCGGCTTGCCGACGATCTCGCCTTGGTCAAAACCTACCGCCCGCCGATCGTGATCACCGCCCTCGGCAGCCCGAAACCGGCGATCGAAACGGTGCACAGCTACGGCGGCCTGGTGTTCGCCGATGTCATCAACATCAACCTGGCGCGCAAGGCGGCGGCTGCTGGCGCCGACGGCTTGGTCTGTGTCGCGGCCGGGGCCGGCGGCCATACCGGCTTTTTCTCGCCGTTTACGTTCATTTCGGCGGTGCGCGAATTCTTCAATGGACTGATCGTCATCGGCGGCGGCATTGCCGATGGCGCCGGAATTGCCGGTGCAATCGCGGCCGGCGCCGATTTCGCCTACATGGGGACGCGCTTTCTACCAACGGTCGAGAGCCGCGCGGTCGCGCCCTACAAGCAGATGATCGTCGATTGCGGGCCGGACGATCTCGTGGTGAGTGCGGCGATCACCGGCACGCCCGCTTCATGGCTCAGGCCGAGCCTCATCGCCTGCGGCATTGATGTGGATGCGCTCGCCGGCAAACCCGCGCGCGAATACACCCCTGAGAATGCCTACAAGCGCTGGGTCGAGACCTGGGCGGCCGGCCAGGGCCTGCACGCAGTGCATGCAATCGAGCCGGTCGCCGCGGTAGTCGACGCGTTGGAGCGCGATTATCGTGCGGCGGCCGCGCGATTTTGTGAACGCGCCCCGGCCCGCTGAGTGCTAAGAGAGCGGCGCGTCCCAACCTCACACTTCAGGATAGACAATGGGAATGGTGGTCAACGGCCGCTGGACCGAAGAGGTGCCGGCAGAAACCGGAACGACCGGCGAGTTCCGCCGCATCGCCAGCGCCTTCCGCGACCGGATCACGGCCGACGGCTCGTCCGGCTACCCGGCCGTGGCCGGCCGTTATCACCTTTATGTCGGCTATCATTGCCCGTGGGCACACCGCACCATCATGTTCCGCGTGCTCAAGAAGCTCGAACACGCGATCAGCATTTCCTACTGCCTGCCCTATTTTCGCGAGAACGGCTGGACCTTCGAGCTGCGCCCGGAGGCACCCGACTGCACGCTCGATCAGATCAACGGCTTTCATTATATGCACCAAGCTTACACCACCGCCGACCCAAACTATACCGGCAAGGTGACGATCCCGGTGCTGTGGGACAAGAACACCAACAAGATCGTCAACAACGAGTCCTCAGAAATCATTCGCATGTTCAACAGCGAGTTTGCCGGCATTGCCGGCAACGACACCGATTACTATCCGGCGCCGCTGCGAGCCGAGATCGATGAACTCAATGATTTCATCTACGCCAACGTCAACAACGGGGTTTATCGCTGCGGCTTTGCGCGCTCGCAGGCTGCCTATGACGAAGCCTACGACGCACTGTTTGCGGCGCTTGACCAGCTGGAATCGCGGCTCGCACGGCGGCGCTATCTCACCGGCGAGCAGCAAACCGAGGCCGACTGGCGTCTGTTTCCGACCTTGGCACGGTTCGATGTCGCCTATTTCTCGATCTTCAAATGCAATCGCCAGCGGCTGAGCGATTTTCCCAACCTGTGGCGCTACACGCGCGACCTCTACGCAACGCCGGGGATTGCGGCGACCGTCAAGCCGCGACTCTACGTGCAGAACTATTACTCGCTCGCCCGCGTCAACCCGTCCGGCATCATTCCGCGCGGAACCCCGGTTGACTTCAGCGCCAGCCCTGCAACGACGGCGGCACGGGCGTTGCATCCTGCCTGAGTAATGTCACCAACGCCCGACCGACTGGCAATTTTCGCGGCGTGCCGCCTGCCGGACGAGGTCCGGGCCGACCTGCGCAAGGAATGCGATATCGTTTTTGCGGACGAGGTCGCGCCTGGCACGCCATCGCGTGCGCTGCTGCGCACCGCGACCCAGCCCATTGTCCTGATCTCGGTGGAAGAGCCGCTCGATGCCGCGGCGATCGCCGGTCTGCCGGGGTCGGTGCGCGCAATCGCGACCTATTCGGTCGGCCATGAGCACCTCGACCTCGACGCTGCCCGTAAACGCGGCATCGCAGTCTTCAACCTGCCCGACGCGCTGAGCGAGGCGGTCGCCGAGATCGGCATGTTCCTGCTGCTGGGAGCGGCAAGGCGCGCGACCGAAAGCATCAACCTGATCCGTAGCCGGCAATGGCCGGGCTGGAACGCGATCCAGCTCAACGGCGTGGAACTCTTTCAAAAGCATCTCGGTATTTTCGGCATGGGCCGCATCGGCCGGGTACTGGCTGCGCGCGCGCGCGCGTTCGAGATGACGATCCACTACAGCAATCGCCGCCGCCTCGCCCCGGAGATCGAACAGGGCGCCCACTACCACGCCGACCCGCGAGGCGATGTTCGGCGCGATCGACGCGCTGGTATTGCTGGCCCCATCCTCGCCGCAGACGCGCGGATTCCTCAATACCGAACGGATCGGATGGCTCAAGCGCGGCGCGATCGTCGTCAACGTCGCGCGCGGCAACCTTGTCGTCGATGATGATCTGATCGCGGCGCTCAAGAGCGGGCATTTGTTTGCCGCCGGCCTCGACGTGTTCGACGGCGAGCCCAAAATCGATCCGCGCTACTACGATCTGCCCAATGTGTTCATGCTGCCGCATATCGGCTCATCCACGATCGAAACCCGTCGCCGCATGGCAGCAGCCTTGATCGATCAGGTGCGGATCTGGATCGCCGGCGGCAAGCCGAGCAACCAGCTGGTGTGATCGCGGTCGAGATTGAGAGTCGTCCAACCCGGCAAGCGTTGACGTGGTGCGCGCGCATGATTTGCGTTGCATCAACAGCAGCCACGCGGAGGCGGCCATGAGCAACGCGGCGCATAGCCCGGTCCATCATCGAAGCCTGCGCGAGTATGTCGAGGCGTTGCGCTCGATCGGCGAACTCCAAGAAATCGATCAGCAGGTCGATTGGAACCTCGAGATCGGCGCCATCACCCGGCGCGTCTACGAGACTGGCGGGCCCGCCGTTCTATTCAACCGCATCGAGGGAATCGAACCAGGTTTCCGCGTGCTCGGGGCACCCGCCGGGGTCAGCGCGCGGCCCGGTCAGCCGATGGCGCGCGTGGCAACGTCGATCGGTCTCCCACCGACAGCAACCCGCTCGAGATCGTCGAGGCTTTGGCGAAAGCCCACGATCTTCCGCGGATCCCGCCAAAACGCGTGACGAGCGCTCCCTGCAAGCAGAACATCTTGACCGGCGAGGCGGTTGACCTCACGCGGTTGCCGGCACCGTTCATTCATCAGGGCGATGGCGGCCGCTTCCTCAACACATGGGGAACGACCGTGACCCGGACGCCCGAACGCGATTGGACCAATTGGGCGGTCTCCCGGACCATGTTGCGCGACAGGAGCTCGATGGTTGGTCCCGTGTCGTCCTCCAAGCACCTCGGCGTGATGTTTGCAGCTTGGAAGGCGGTCGGAAAGCCCATGCCTTTCGCCTTATCCATCGGTCACGATCCGGTCATCCCTTTCGTGGCAGGCATGCCGCTGGGCGATGGCGTCAACGAGGCGGACTTCATCGGCGGTTATTTGGGCGAACCGATCGAGGTGGTGAACTGCGAGACCGTCGACCTCGATGTGCCTGCCTCCTCCGAGATCGTGATCGAGGGCCACGTGTCGTTCGATCAGACCGACAAGGAAGGACCGATGGCGGAATTCCCGGGCTATCTTTTTCCCAAAGACCAACACCTGTGCCCAGTCTTCCAAGTCACGGCGCTGACCTTCCGCAACGACCCGATCCTGCCCGTAGCCTCTTGCGGCATGCCGCCCGAGGAGAACCACACCTGCTGGGGAATGGCTATCGCCGCCACCGTTCTGGCCGAGTTGCGCCATTCGGGCTGGCCGATCACTGCATGCTTTCTGCCATTCGATGCGGCCTGCCATCTGATGGTCATCACGGTTCCGCGCGACTATCTCAAGCGCGGTTCGGAAAAGACCAATATGGCATTCTGCAAGGCGATGGCTGAATTTGTCTTCAGGCTGCGGGGCGGCGCAATCGTGCCGCGGCTCATGATCGTGCGAGACGATATCGACCCCTCAAATTCGCGCGACGTCTTGTGGGCGCTGATGACGCGCTGTCACCCAGGCAGCGGTGAAATCACGTTTCCGCATCTCGCCGCGAATCCGCGCGACGCCTTCCTGCGCCCGGACGAAAAAGCGGCGATGTTCACCACCAAGGCGTGCTTCAACTGCCTCCCGCACGAGGACTGGGAACCCGACCAGGCTCCGCTCCGCGCGAGCTTCGATCAGGTCTACCCCGCAGACCTGCAGGCGCGGATCTTGCGCAATTGGAAGACTGGCTATGGCTTGCCGTGATGCTGCCTGACCGGGTCGGGCGCCCTCGTCATCCGCGCCCGATGAACGAGCGCATGTTGTTCGGCAGGATGGTCGCCTCGTAGAGATTGACCTCGGGCGGCAACGCGCACATCAGCATCGCGACGCGGGCCACGTCCTCGCCCGCCATGATGTAATCATCGGGCGAGTTGCCTGGCCCGGCCTTGGTGCGCCCACGCCGCGCCGAGAAACTGCTCAAGGTGGCGCCCGGATGGATGATCGAGGCCACCACGCCATATTTGCGCCCGTCCATGGTGAGCTGGTGGGTCATCCCTTGCAGCGCGTGCTTGGTCGCCGTGTAGGCCATCGAGTCGGGACGCGGGGTTTTCTGCGAGACGCTGCCGATGTTGACGATGCGCCCGCCCTGCGGGGACTGCGCCTTCATGGTCTTGACGGCCTCGCGGCTCATCAGGAACGGACCGGTCAGGTTCACGGCCAACACTTCGTTCCAGTATTGCAACGTCATCTCGTCGACCGGGGTCGCGGACGGCACGCCGGCATTGTTGACCACGATGTCGACGCGGCCGAAGGCGCGCTTGGTCTCGGCGAACAGATTCGCCACGTCGGCTTCCTTGGTCACGTCGGCTGCAATCACAAAGGCGGTCTCGCCCTTGCTGTTGATCGCGGCGGCGATCTCGTCGAGCACCTCCTTGCGCCGAGCGGCCAATACGGTCTTGGCGCCTTCGGCGGCGAAGGTCTCGGCGATCGCCTTGCCGAGCCCGCTGCTCGCGCCGGTCACGATCGCCACCTTGTCCTGCAACTGCCCGGCCATGGAATGCCTTCCTCCCGCCTGCCCGTTGAACGATACCGCAACTCATTACGGACATCGGGCGAGGCGGGCAACCCGGGCAAAACCTCCCGCGCAGCCTTCGAGGACATCAAGGAACGAACCGGCCTCGCAATCCGTGCGCTCCATGCGGCTACAAGGTGTCAGACAAATCACCGCTGCATGCGTGTTGAAACGCGGCATGTTCTTTCTTTCACCCTCCCCGGGGAGGGTCGATCGCCGAAGCGAAGCGCTGGCGATCGGGGTGGGGGTGGGTGTTGAGATGCGTTGAGTGCGCGCACGCTCCACTTCGACCCCCGCCCCGCTCGCTTCGCTCGCGACCCTCCCCACAAGGGGGAGGGTGGCGCCGTGCCCGGCTCGCTTCGCTCGCCGACCCTCCCCGCACGGTTGAGGGTGTTTCCGATTCACATGTCAAAATGGCAAGCCGTAGCCCGGATGGAGCGAAGCGAAATCCGGGGACGCCGGGACAGGCCGACCCGCATTCCGCTCCGCTCCATGCGGGCTACCAGTGAGCCCGCAATGTCATTCCAATTCACGTGTCAAATAGCCCGCGCAGCCAACGCAGCGCCGCCCGGAGAAAGCGGGTTCCGGGGGCCACCCATTGTCCTCTTTTCCGTTTCCCCAAGGGGATGGAGCGCCGAGGCCGGCGAGTAAGGTCAACACATCGTCCGCGCTTTCGACGCGGACCCGCGTTCCCTTGGCGAAGGAACACGGCCCGCCTCTCGGCGCTCCACGCGGCTTTGTGAGCTCCAAGGAGCTTTCGGGATCCGCGCAGGAGCGGGCGTCCACCCGGACCCCCTACGCAGTCCCCGCGGGACGACCGTATTATCGTCCCGGCTAATCCCAAGAGCCTCCCGAGTGCCCGGTTACGAGCCGGACCCGCAGGCACCGCATTCCCGCTCCGCTTCCGGACCGTCTCGAGAAACGCCCCTTGGTGAGCGGGAATGCGGTTATAATGCATTTTGTTATATAATTGTCAATAATACTATTCGAAAATCTCGTTATCGGCGTGCAAAAGACTGGGTTGAGCATGCGATGACCATGGGCGCGGCCAGCAAAAGCGGGGGCGAAGACCGCCGGCTCCTGCCCGCCGACGCTATTGCATCATCTCGTCCGGAGGCATCGGATCCCACAGGTTCGCGGCATCCGGCGTTTTCGGCCAGGTCGTTGGTCGTTACGGATTGTTCCGGTGCCATGGGCGGGGGTCGAAATAACCGAGCAACTCATCCTTCATCTGGTCGAGTTCGCGGCGAGTTTCCGCCGGAGATAGGCGCGCACGGTGCTCGATGACCTTGGCGGCTAGTGTCCCGATTCCGAAGTTCGCTTTATCCTGCCGCACCCTCTGGAGCGAACTTCGGAATCAAAGGGACACTAGCAAATATATGACTCTAGTGTGGTTTTGGATTTGAAGTTCCTATGACGAGCGTGCCGCAAGAATGATAGGAACTTCAAATCCACCACACTGGATCGGATCCAAACGCTCCACCTCACTGCGTAGCAACAAGCGCGTGGGACAGATAAAGGAATAGAGCACAGCCGAGAAGGATCAGTAAGAGAGCAAGCGCCACGTCGATCCGTGATCCAGGGCCCGGCTGCGGCTCTTCGCTGTCGATGTTCTTCGCGGTGATCAGCAAACGGATCGCCGCAATGGCGACCATGGCAGTGCCAACAACAATAAGCGACAGTCCGGCTATATTGCCGAACTTCTGGCCGGGCAGGGAGAGCGTGCGGCCCGCCAACGACGGAGCGGCGACCTCCAGGAACAGGTCGAACTTCTCGACAAGGAATCCGAAGGCCATGACAGCGATGGCAGTCCGAACCCAAGCGAGGAACGTTCGCTCATTGGCAGCATGGTCACTATAGCTACGGATCATGAAAGGCCTCTTTCATCTTCGATACAGGTCCTGGCAGCCCTGCGGGCGCGCCAGAACGCGACGGCTTTTGCGTCTCGTCAGGACGCCGGTCCCGTGAATTATTAATCCTATCCGACTTCCTGCTGTTGACGCTATCGGCCCTATCCGACAGATCATTCAGCCGGAGCAGATGCGCGCCGGGAGCCATCCGGGCGGTTGGCCAGCACATGCACACCTGCAAATCGAAAGAATCGAGAAAATGCGCATCCCTTCGACCCCGGCCGGCGACGAGATATGATAGGGATGAGGCTATGGACGATGACATGCCGCGCCAAGCGGCGGATCTGGAGCAAATGCGATGACGCAGATTCAGGGATTCATCAAGGCGAGCCGCCGGCCGGGCGAACTCGGGATCCATTCGCTCGATCATTTTCACTTCGTCGTGCCGGATCTTTCGGTCGCGCACCATTTTTACGGCGAGTTTGGCCTGGACATTCAGCAGAAAGGCAACGTGCTGTCGATCGGTACTCATGGGCATCCACACCGATGGGGTACGATCGGCGAAGGGCCGCGCAAAAAGCACAGCTACATGTCGTTTGGTGCCTTCGAAGAGGATATCGACAAGTTCGCGACGCGCTTGCAGACGATGGGAATCAAGCGGCTCGATCCGCCACGAGGCATCAACTCGAATGGGCTCTGGTTCCATGACCACGACGGTAATCTGGTCGAAATCAAGGTTGCCACGAAATCTTCGCCGGACGAAAAGACCAGGTTTACTATTCGCAGCGCCGGCCCCGGACAACGCGGAGCACCGTTCCGCAGCACGACGGAGCGCACGCAGCCGCGTCGCCTCGCCCACGTCCTGATGTTCACCCGCGATGTCCCCAAGGCGATCGAGTTCTACACCCGCGTGCTCGGCATGCGCCTGTCGGATCACTCGGGCGACAACATCGCGTTCCTGCATGGAATCCATGGCAGCGATCACCACATGATCGCATTTGCGCGGTCAAACGCGCCGGGCCATCACCATTTCAGCTGGGACGTAGGCACGGTCGATGAGATCGGCGTAGGCGCGATGCACATGTTTGACAAGGGCTTCACCAAGGGGTGGGGACTGGGGCGCCACGTGCTCGGCTCAAATTTCTTTCACTACGTTCAGGACCCCTGGGGCAGCTTCTGCGAATACTCCGCCGACATCGACTATGTTCCGGCGGACTGCAATTGGCCGGCGGGGGATCATCCCCCAGACAACTCGTTCTATCTGTGGGGACCGACCGTTCCGGAAGATTTCGTGCACAACTACGAGGCTTGAGGCGGTCCTCTCATCGATTTGTCAGTGCCCCGTCGACTGGGACGCTGGGCACAACGCGCCGCAAGCCGCTTTTTGCAACAATGCGCCACGGCGACTGCTCGCACAGACGAAAAAAATTACCGAACTACGGTCGGAGCCAACGTCCTCCAGAGCGGGACGGTGACACGGCCCCACACGCGCGTGTCGTGGCCGGAATAATTCTGCTCATAGACATCTCTGGTGACATAGGCTTGCAGCTGCACGGGGCCGAAGTCGTATCCAACCAGCCAGCCGGCCGCGAATTGGCTTTGTTTCTCATAGCTCGCGATCGGTCGGCTCAGGTCCATGGATCCAAAAGCGACCGGACCCAGCTCCCATTTGTCGAATTTCTTGGTCGCCGTCAGATCGATATTGACGAAGTCCGGATTGCAGCCGTTGAGATTGAACGGAGCGGGACATGCCGAGTTTTGCGGCCGGTCGGTGACTGCGTTGAGCTGGATACCATAAATGACGTTCGCGGTCAGATTCCAGCCCCCGCCGGTGTAGCTCAGCGCGAAGCGCTGATTGATCGAGCTCGAGCTCCATGCGAGTTCCTGGTTGACATCAAAATAGGCGCCAAGCGTGTAGCTGAATCCAAATCCGTTCCCGAGATCCCAAGCCAGCTGCCCTGTGACCAGTGGATTGTAGAATCCGCCAGCGTGCCTCCCATTGCTCTTGTTGGCATCGAATGCGGTCTCGCCCATGACCTGAAATCTGGCTCCGAGGATCATCCACGGCGTGGACCAGGTGTAGACCGGATGATCGACGAACAGCCGCGTGCCCGGATCTCTGAAGCCCCAATCGGCGGTATTCGAGAAATAGAAGCCTTCAGGCAGGGGCTTGCCCGGCGCGGTACCGAGCGTCGAGCCGGGCTGGGTGACCGAGCCGGCCATAGCCACTGAGGGCGGGCGACAGAGCGCCAGAATGCACGCCGTCGCGAGGCAGACCTTCGTATAATTCATGGCCCCTTTCTCCCACGGCGAAAACTGCCGTATTGCCTCGTATCGATACAGGGGGCCAACGCCGCTTTTGAGCAGGTGTTGCAAAAATGTCCTGAGCCTGTCGTAAATGCGGATGGAGACCCCCCGTTCCAACGCCGATGACTTGACCGTCTTGTTCACTTTCACCGGACATTCAACACCGCGCGGCCGGAACTCAATAAAATTTTGCGAACGCGAATCAGCATGTAAGTCATGCGCAATTATCGATTGGGAGTATTGTTGCCAACGCAGGAAAGCATGATCACATCTACCCTTGTAGGCCCAAACGGTCTTTCGATCGCGCCACACGCACATGCCCAAGTTCCTTCGCATCGGAGTCCATCAGTCGAACGTGTCCGGATACACGTCAAAGGCATGGTGGGTTCGCCGGGTTGGCTCGACGGTTTTCCTGAAGTGGGGCGCTGTCGAGGTCCATGGCGTTGGAGATGGGCGAAAGATTTACTGGACGCTCCCGCCGCGGGCGAAAACAATTCGTTGCGGCACGGTGCAGCGTGCCAAAGACTATGTAAAAAACGCAATCGCGCGGCGACGCAGCCATCGCTATGAACCGCTGACCGGAAATATTGCGATCCGGCGCCGACCTGCCAATCGTGACGCCGAGCTCGAACAAGCGCTGGCCACGATCCTGTTTGTCGATATCGTCCAGTCCACCGAAAAAGCCGCGCGGCTGGGCGATTCGCGTTGGACTCAGGTGATGAATCACTACTACGCCGCGGTCCGTAGAGAGCTGAAGACTTTGCGCGGAAAAGAAGTCGTGACGACGGGGGACGGACTGCTCGCGACATTCGACGCGCCGGCGGCCGGGATCCGTTGCGCGACCGCAATCCGCGACGCAGTGCGCACGCTGGGGCTAGAGATCAGGGTGGGGCTGCACGCCGGCGAATATAAAGTGAGCGGGGCTGACGTGTTCGGTCTCGCGTTTCACATCGGCGCGCGCGTCGCCGCGAAAGCGCGTGCCGGCGAAGTCCTGGTTTCGAGCGCGGTCAAGGATCTGATGTCGCAGTCTGGAATCCGGTTCAAGGATCGCGGCGTTCACCAACTCAAAGGCGTGCCGGAGCGGTGGCGCCTGTACCGGGTCGATCATTAAGCGTGTCCCGCAAAAGTGGACGCAAGTTTTGCGACCGGTTCGACGGTGCGACTGCAGGTGCCGAGCTCCGCATGGCGAACGGCTGGGCCCTGATAGGAAGGTTCGACGACGAGTGCGGCCAGGGCACGCAGACTTCGCCGGCGCCGCGCCGGCGCGATACATTTGGTAATCCCCGAGATGGCACGCTGGCGCGGCCACGCGCCGACCAGGTGAGGAAATCGTTGCAGCTGCCAGCCCAGATAGCCGCCCGCCGTCCAGAGCCGTCGCCCCAGGCCGCCGCATTCCGAGCGGTCGCCCTCCGCCCTTGCCGATGGCCCAATGGCCTCGCGTCACGGGACCCGCCCAGAACTATCGATGCGAGTTTTACATGCGGTCTCAGCCTTGACCGACGGCCGGGACACCCGAAATACTCGTCCCCGCTTTGCTCTCAGGCAGTCATGGCTATGGCCCGTCAAGATCCCCTTAGGAACTTCCGGTTTCGTGTCGAGATCGACGGCATCGCGGTGGCGGGCTTCAGCGAGGCGCTCGTGGGCTCCGCTACGACGGACGTGATCGAGTATCGCGAAGGCACGGACCCAATGCTGGTCCGTAAGCTCCCGGGCTTGAGCAAGTTCAGCAACATCACGCTGAAGCGTGGCCTGACGTCCTCCCTCGAGCTTGCCAATTGGTATAAGGCGGTGCGTAACGGACAGGCGCAGACACGGCGCAACGTCGCCATCATCGTCGCCGATGAGACGGGAAGCGATGAGGCGCGCTTCATCGTGAGTGAGGCTTGGCCCACGAAGTACGAGGTCAGCGAACTCAACGCGAAAGGCAGCGAGGTTTTGGTCGAAACCCTCGAGCTTGCAAATGAAGGTATCGAGCGGGTGTCATGACGAGAGGACAAGACGGCACAGTCCGTCTACCCTTCGGCAACATGCGCTTTCGGGTCGAGATTGATGGCATCAGTGGGGGCGGAGCCTTCGAGGTGGTGTTTCCCGAGGCACGCATCGCGGGGAGAGGCCGCAACGGGCGTCGCGAGCTCTACGGTCCACTCATCCTTCGACGCGGGCTAACCGCTGCGTGCGACTGGTACGACTGGTGGGACACGGCACGACGTGCACGCACTCCCGCCTCGCGGTTCGTGTGCATTGTGCTCTTGGACGGCGAAGGCGCCGACGCCATGCGCTGGAGATTCCGGGGTGCGCTGCCGGTGGCGTACCACCTTTCCCCCCTGCAGGCGCTTGGCGATGCGCCAGTAATCGAGTCGCTCGAACTGTCGATTGCGGGTTTCACGGCGGATGACGAGCCGCCGCGCCAATCGGCAGGCGACCTTTCGCGGTCCCGGCGGGGGCGCAGGTAACCACCGGATCGGTTCAAGCGGTTCTGGAAGGACTAGGGATGGCGACGATGGCTGCGCTGCCAATGTGCTAGGCTTCCTTTCGGGAGGGATGGCCATGAAGCGGCGCGCGTTCATCGCGGCTCTCGGCGGTGCGGCGGCGTGGCCGCTCGCCGCGCGCGCGCAAGCCGAGCGCATGCGCCGGATTGGGGTGTTGATGCCTTATCCGCCTGGAGACGCCGAAAGGCAGATGCGGGTGCGAGCCTTCCGAGAGGAATTGCGAAAACGGGGCTGGGCATCGGGCGTCAACGTCCAGTTCGACGAGCGCTGGACGGCCGACAACATGGAGGTCATTCGCTCCACTGCCGAAAACCTTGTTGAGCTTAATCCCGACGCGATCCTGGCCGTTGGCGGTCGTGTCATCCCGATCCTAATGAAATTGACGCGCTCAATTCCGATTGTCATCCCCGGGGGGACCGAGCCGGTCGAACGGGGCTATGTCCAAAGCCTTGCGCGCCCTGGCGGCAACGTAACCGGCTTCGCCGTCATGGAGGCTTCGGTTATCGGCAAACAGTTGCAAACGCTCAAAGAGATAGCGCCACACCTTGTCCGCATGTCGATGATCTATAATCCAGATAACCCTTCTGGGGCCTTTACGGCCCGCACGTTTGAAGATGCGGCCCGGCCGCTTGCCGTCGAAACGGCGCTTGTCCACATTCACGGGCTGTCGGACATTGAACACGCCGTGGCGACCACGGCCAAGCAGGCCAATAGCGGCATTCTAGTCCCCCTGGACGTGACCATCGATCGGCTCGCCGAACAAACAGTCGCGATCATCGCGCGGCATGGCGTGCCGGCGATCTATCCCGAACGTTTTTTCGTGGCGAATGGGGGTCTTGTTAGCTACGGCACGAATCGGACCGATCTGTACCGTCGCGCGGCGACCTATGTCGATCGCATCCTGCGCGGCGAAAAACCCGGCGATCTGCCGTATGAACAGCCGACCAAGTACGATCTGGTGATCAACCTGAAGACGGCCAAGTCAGTCGGTTTGACCGTTCCGCCCAAGCTTCTGTTTACCGCCGACGAGGTGATCGAGTGAAGCGGCGAGCGTTCATCGCAGCGCTTGGCGGCGCGGCGGCGTGGCCGGTGATGGCGCGGGCGCAACAGAGCAAGCTGCCGACCATCGGGTTCTTGGGTACGACCACTGAATCGGCATGGGCGCAGTGGACAGCCGCTTTTGTTCGCCGGCTCGGCGAACTCGGCCGGGTCGAGGGGCGCACCATTACCATCACGTATTCGTGGGCAGATGGACGCAGCGAGCGCTACGACGAGATCGCGGCTGAGTTCGTCCGGCTCAAGGTCGATGTTATTGTCACTGCGTCAACCCCGGCCATCATCGCGGCAAAGCAGGCAACATCAGTTATTCCCATCGTCTTTGCTGGCGCTGCGGACCCGGTTCGCAACGGTCTAGTCGCGAGCCTCGCACGGCCGGGTGGGAACGTCACCGGCCTGTCGATTCAGTCAACCGATCTCGCTGGCAAGCGGCTCGAACTGTTGCGCGAACTCGTGCCGCGCCTCTATCGATTGGCAATTCTATACGATGCGGGCAATCCTGCGACCGTTCTGGAGATGGGTGAAGTCCAGGAAGCGGCCCAGGCGCTCCGCTTCGAAGTCGCCAAGATGGGAATCAGGCAATCTGACGAACTAGACGCCGCATTTGCTGCACTCAACGGCCGCGCGGACGGGCTTTATGTCTGTCAGAGCAACCTTATTGTCGCCAACCGGAATCGCGTCAATGCTCTGGCGCTAAGCACCCGGCTTCCGACGATGCATAATTTTCGGAGTTACGTGCAAGCAGGAGGCCTGATCTCCTACGGACCAAGCCTTGCAGACCAGTTCGCGCGCGCAGCCGATTTCGTCCACAAGATTCTGCGCGGGGCGAAGCCGGCCGATCTGCCGGTCCAGCAGCCGACCAAATATGAGCTGGTAATCAATCTCAGGACCGCCAAGGCGCTCGGCCTGGAAGTGCCGCCGTCGCTGCTCGCGCGTGCCGACGAGGTGATCGAATGAACCGACGCGCGTTCATCGCGAGGCAGGGCGGCGCGGCTGTGTGGCCGTTGGCGGCGCGGGCGCAGCAGACAATACCGATGATCGGCTTCATCACGGACGGATTATCGGTCTCCAATTTGACCTCGATCGAAGCATTCCGTGACGGCTTAAAGAAGACGGGATTTGTGGAAGGTTACAACCTCGCCATCGAGCGGCGGTGGGCGGAAGGTGATAAGGATAAACTTCGTGACTATGCGGCCGAGCTAGCCCGCTTGTCCGATTGCCGCGATCTGGGCGTCGGGCAATCTCGAAGCTCAAGCAGCTAAGACCGCGACTACAACGATTCCTATCGTGTTCTCGACCGGCGATGACCCGGTGTTAAAGCCCGATACCTAGAATTGGTACTTAAGTGGTTAGCCCTCGCCAAGCAGATCGATCTCGAAGGAAACGCTGACGACCGCGCCTTAGGAAACCAGCGCAGACAGCTTCTGCAGTGAACTGTTGGTCCCATTAAAAGACCCCGCCGCCTACCCCATGACCGCAAGGGATAGGCGACGAGGAATGAGGCAGGCATCGACCGAGGTTAGATGCCGCCGTCTATCAGCCAAAATGCTGAGACCTCTACTAGTGCAACGACGACACACCGAGAGAAAAATCGCCCGACGACACTTGCCGTGTCAATTCAAGTTCGGTCTGTTCGACCGCCATGTAGCGACATGCTCTGGCGCTCCCCCTCACCTGCCCGCCGCCCTCCCGGTTTCATCGAGCCATGCCTGCCGACGCTCGGCCGCACCGTGCCGGCCGGGCCGCAATGAGCCTATGAGATCAAGCACGACGACATCGTTGATGACCGCCACCGTTCCGCCGCCGGGACCGAATCAATACCGGCCTGCTTGAAGTCGCTATCAGGATCAGAATCGCAGGCGTCATGTCGACCGCCGTGTGGACGATCACGCCCTAGTGGGCGCCGGAACCCTGCGTGGCAAGCCGGTCCAGCTGGCTGCGGTATTGACCGGGCGACAGGTCGAACCAGCGCTTGCAAGCGCGGAAGAAGCTGGTCTGATCGGCAAAGCCCAGCAAGTAGGCTGCTTGAGCAAGAGAGAGATGCAGCCGGCCGAGATATTGCTGGGCGAGCTCACGGCGCGTGTCATCCAGCAACTGGATGAAAGAGGTCGCCTCCTCCTCGAGACGCCGTTGCAGCGTGCGCTCGCTCATGCACAGCTCGCCGGCGACCTCGTTGCGCCGGGGCTCGCCGTCCGGCAGCCGGCGGATGATCACTTGCCGCGCCCGGTGACTGGTCTGAGCATGGTCGAATTGCCGGATGTAATCGCCGGCGTAGCGTTCATGCAGCTCGGCGAGTTGCGGATTCGACGTGGGCAGGGGAGCGTTCATGTCAGCCTCGGCGAAGTGCAGGCTGGTGGCGGAGGCATCAAACGACACCGGACAGCGAAAGGCTGTGCGGTAGGGCGCAAGATCCGCCGGCGGGGGATAAGGCAATTCGATCGCCAGCGGATGCACATCACGCCCGCTGATCCAGCGGCAGAACCCAATCACCGTAACGACGATATACTCGATGCGCGCGCGCGGCACCGGTCGGCTTCCGCCGTACATCTCGAACGATATCCGGTATCCGCCCTTCTCTTTGCTGAGAGTCATCGTCAGCGCGTCGCTGAGGATGAGCATGTAACGGATGAGGCGCTCAAAGGCGGCGCGCAGATCGGCGCATGACATCATGGCGTAGCCGACCACGTCGAAGCTCGCCGGCCGGGCGACGTCGTACTGCGCCAGCCCGATCGCCGGATTACCCGATTGTTCGACGGCAAGCTCCCACAGCCGGCTGATCTGATCGGTGGGCAGGCGGGCGCCGGGTACGTCCAGCGCCGCAGGGTCGATCTTTGCCGCCGCGAGCAATGCCGAAACGTTGAGGCCCTCGGCCGCGAGCATATCGACGGTGCTCCTGACCCAGACCGCCGACGTCGCCCGTTTGCTCATCCCCTGGCTCCTCCCGCAGCAGGTTGGCTTTATCGGGCCAGTAAATTGGCCGCCCCGGTCACTGACAGGCCGCGGCGCCGGGCTTAACGTTCTTGTCGTTGAGGCTCCCGCAACTCGGAATACCGGCCGGCCGCCTCTGAACCAACCAAGGGGAAACATGCCATGGAAACGCAACTCTCGCCAGGGAACCTTGGGACGCGAAAGATCCCGACGCCGGGGAGCAGGCCCTCGCACAGGCACTGGCTTGCCACGTATGACAAACGCATTCCGGCCGAGATCAACCCGGACGCTCACCGTTCGGTCCTCGACATGTTCGAAAGCGCCATGCAGCGCTTTGCCGGCAGGCCCGCGATCCGCTGCTTTGGTGCGACACTGACCTATGCGGATACAGACCGCCTGTCGCGCAACTTCGCGGCCTACCTGCAGACCAAGCTCGGCGTCGCGAAGGGCGACCGCATTGCGGTGATGCTTCCCAACGTACCGGCCTTCCCGCTCGCGCTGCTGGGGATCGTGCGCGCTGGCGCTGTCCAGGTGAACGTCAATCCGCTCTATACGCCGCGCGAGCTCGAACATCAGCTCAATGACGCCGGCGTCGAGGTGATCGTCATCTTCAGCGGCGTATCCAAAACATTGGCCGACGTTATCAACAAGACCAAGGTCAAACATGTCATCAGCGCTGGTCCGGGTGACGGTACCGGAGCGGCGCTCCCAAGCCCGGCCGTCGACTCGCGGCTGACCAGCCCCGTCGCATTTTCTGATGCCCTCACCGAGGGCGCAAAACTCGCTTTCACGCCGGTTCGGTTGAGCGGCGATGACCTCCTGTTCCTGCAGTACACGGGGGGGACCACGGGCCTCTCGAAGGGGGCCGCGCTGTCACACCGCAACCTCGTCGCCAACACCGAACAGTTCAAGGCGTTCATGGTGCCCGATGCCTTGCGTCCAGGCGAAGAAGTCGTGGTCACGGCGTTGCCGCTCTATCACATCTTCGCGCTGATGGTGAACTTCATCTCCTACTACTCGATCGGCGCCGACAACTGGCTCGTGCCCAACCCGCGCGACATGGACAGTTTCATCGAGACCTTGCGCCAGGCACGTTGTACGATCTTCACCGGCGTGAACACGCTCTATGGCGGGCTGCTGATGCACCCGAAGATCCTCGATGTGGATTTCTCAAGATTGCGCGCGGCCATTGGCGGTGGTGCCGCCGTGCTGCCCACGACCTCGGCCAAATGGAAAGCGCTGACCGGAACCGACATCCTCGAAGGCTACGGCCTGTCGGAAACCTCTCCGGTCCTCACCCTCAACCCGATGACCTCCGGCCCGTTCTCAGGGACCGTGGGCCTGCCGTTTCCGTCAACCGACATCAAGCTGCTTGGCGACGACGATCAGGAAGTTCCGCTCGGACAGGCCGGCGAGGTCTGCGCCAAAGGTCCGCAGGTGATGCAAGGCTACTGGCAGAAACCGGAGGCCAATGCGGCGGCCTTCACGGCCGACGGTTACTTCCGCACCGGCGACATCGGCGTGTTCGACGAGCGGGGCTTCCTCAAGATCGTCGACCGCAAGAAGGACATGATCATCGTCTCGGGCTTCAACGTCTATCCGAACGAGGTCGAAGCGGTCGCCGCGGCGTGCGCAGGTGTCGCCGAGTGCGCCTGCATCGGGAAGCCGGACCAAAAAACCGGCGAGTCGGTGCGGCTGTTCGTGGCCAAGGCTCCTGGCGCGAACCTGAGCGAGGCGGACCTCATCGCGCACTGCCGGCGCGAGCTCGCCGCCTACAAGGTGCCGAAGGATGTGCGTTTCCTGGACGCGCTGCCAAAATCGACGGTCGGCAAGATCCTGCGCAAGGATCTGCGCGGGCTTGAATAGGGGTACGAACACCATGGCAATTCCACAGTACAGCATGGCGACGGCCACGCAGTTCGTCGGGCGCGAACTCGGCGCTTCGGAGTGGGTCGTGGTGAACCAGGACCGCATCAACCAGTTCGCGGCCTGCACCGGCGATCGGCAGTGGATCCACGTCGATGTCGATCGCGCAACGCGCGAGAGCCCGTTCGGCGGGCCGATCGCCCACGGCTATCTCACCCTGTCGCTGGTCGCCGCGATGGTGATGGAGCTCGGCATCATTCCTTCGGATGCCGCGACCGGGCTGAACTACGGTTTGGACAAGGTCCGTTTCATCATGCCCGTGAAAGAGGGCGCGCGGGTACGCACGCGCGCGAGCCTCGCGTCCGCCGAACCGCAGAGCGGCGGGCGGGTGCTGCTCAAGCTGCAATGCACCCTTGAGATCGACGGCGAGTCAAAGCCGGCTCTCGTCGCCGAGGTGCTGTGCATGCTGATCGGGAAGCGTGCAGCGGCATGAGGCGCTGAGGACAACATCGCCCCGTCCGCATCATCTGATTCAAGGAAGCGACCCATGGCAAACGAAAACATCGAACTCCCGGAACAGGCGGTGCAGCACACGCTGGCTGCCAATCCGATGGTGGGTGTGCGCAGCCGGGACCTCGTCAATTCCGCGCGCGTGCTGTTCGGTCAAATGCTGAGCCATCCCAGAGTGGCCACGCAGCAATGCTTGTCCCTGCTCGGAGAGTTCGGACGCATTGCGACCGGCGCCTCGGAGCTTGCGCCCGACCCGCGCGACAAGCGCTTTGCGGATCCGGCCTGGAAAGAGAGCTTTGCCTATCGGGCGCTCGCGCAGGCCTACCTTGCCTGGGGCGGCGCGCTCAATCGATTCATCGACGAAGCCAGGATGGACAAGCGCGATACGGAACGCGCACGTTTCGTCGTCTCGTTGCTCGTCGACGCAATGTCGCCGACCAACTCGCTCGCCGGCAATCCGGCCGCGTTGAAGAAAATGGTCGACACCGGCGGCGCAAGCCTCCTGCACGGCCTGGAGAATTTCGTCGGCGACCTCGCTCGCAACGGCGGCTTGCCGGCGCAGGTCGACGCGCGCAAATTTGCCGTCGGCAAGAACCTGGCGACGACGCCGGGATCGGTCGTCTACCGCAGCCCGGTGATGGAACTGATCCAGTACCAGCCTTTGCGCCCTGAGGTGCATGGGCGGCCGCTCCTGATCGCGCCGCCGCAGATCAACAAGTTCTATGTGTTCGACCTTGTGCCCGAGAAGAGCATCGTTCAGCTTGCGCTGAACGGCGACCTGCAGACCTTTGCGATCAGCTGGAAGAACCCCACCTCCGCCGAAGGCCACTTCGGCCTCGACACCTATGTGGAGGCGCTGGAGAATGCGGTCGATGTGATGCGTGAGATCACGGGCAGCGAGGACGTCAATATCTGGGGTTCATGCTCGGGCGGCATCACCACGTCGGCCTTTCTTGCAAACCTCGCCGCACGCGACGAGCGCAAGGTCCACAGCGCCACGGTGGCGGTGTGCGTGCTCGACATGGCGGTGGCGCAAAACACGACCGCCGGCATGTTCGTCACGCCGGAATCGATCGCCGCCGCCAAGCAAGCCTCCCAGCTCGCCGGCGTCCTCGAGGGACAGGAGCTGGCGCGCATGTTCGCCTGGATGCGGCCCAATGACCTGATCTGGAACTACTGGGTGAACAATTATCTGCTCGGAAACGCGCCGCCCGCCTTCGATGTTCTCTACTGGAACAACGATACGACGCGGCTTCCGGCGCAGCTGCATGCCGATTTCCTCGACCTCATCGACACCAACCCCTATGTCAATCCCGGCCGGCTCGCCGTGCGCGGCCTTCCGCTCGACATGCGCCGGGTGAACGTGGACAGCTATGTGGTCGCCGGCCTGACCGACCACATCACGCCATGGCAGGGGTGCTACAACACCGCGAAGCTCTACGGAGAACAGAGCGCGTTCGTGCTCGCCAACAATGGTCACATCCAGAGTCTGCTCAACCCGCCCAACAACCCGAAGGCCTTCTTCTGGGCTGGCGCGGCGCGCGAGGGCGACCCGGAGGCGTGGCTCGCGCGCGCGGCCAAACACAGCGGAAGCTGGTGGCCACACTGGCTCGAATGGATTAAGGCGCGCTCGGGTGCGATGAAGGCAGCGCCGGCCGCTCTCGGCAGCGATGAAAACCCATCGCTCGGCCCGGCGCCAGGTCGGTACGTCATGGAGAACTAGCGTGCACATCAGCCTGCGCGACGTTGCCGGGCAGACGTTGCGCGTCGGCATCCGGCCCGGCGACAAGGCGCAGCCACCGCTGCTGCTCTTCAACGGCATTGGCGCGAACATCGAACTGATCGAGCCGTTTCTCGACGCGTTCGACGGTCCCGCGGTGATCACCTTCGACGTGCCTGGCGTCGGCGGCTCACCCGCCCCAGCGCTGCCGTATCGTCCCTCGACGCTGGCAACGCTGAGCGCCCGCCTGCTCGATCAGCTGGGATACACACAAGTAGACGTGCTAGGCGTGTCCTGGGGAGGCGCGCCCGCACAGCAATTCGCATTTCAGCAGACGAGACGCTGCCGGCGGCTCATTCTGGCCGCCACCTCGCCTGGTCACCTGATGGTGCCCGGCAGGCTCACGACCTTGCTCAAGATGGCGACGCCGCGGCGCTACAAGGATCCCGACTATATGGGCCGGTTCGCCGGGGACATCTATGGCGGCGCATTCCGGCACTCACCCGAACTGGCGCGCGGGCATCTTCGTCACGTGCGCTGGTCGAGTGATTACGGCTATTACCTGCAGCTGATCGCCGTCACCGGGTGGAGCAGCCTGCCCTGGTTGCGCTTGCTGTCGCAGCCGACCCTTGTGATGACAGGAATGGATGATCCGATCGTGCCGGTCGCCAACGGGCGCATCCTCGCGACCCTGATCCCGAACGCACGCCTGGTGACCATCGACGACGGCCATCTGTTTCTTCTCACCAGCGCTGGCGAATCCGCGCAGATCATTTCGAAGTTCCTCGGCTAGCGCGCCTCCCAATCGAGACGACTTGCAGCACGTTTCGAGCCATCGGTAATATTGCCGTGGAGGCTGGAGCATGATCCCGAAAAGTGGGTACCGGTTTTCGGAAGAGATCATGCTCCAACAAAGCTAGAGCCGTCGCCGATGCTCAAGAACGTTGGTTTCCGCGCGATCATTTTCTCGCTCAACTGCTACATCGCAGTTTTGCTGGCGTTGTACATCGCGTTCCGGCTGGACTTCCGGAATCCGTGGTGGGCGATGGTCACCGTCTACCTTACCAGCCAGCCGCTGTCGGGCGCATTGCGCGCAAAGGCGGTTTATCGTGCCCTCGGCACCGTGCTCGGCGGTATCGCCATGATGGTGATCGTGCCCAACCTCGCCGACGCGCCCGAACTGATGGCGGCCGCGATCGCGCTCTGGGTCGGCCTGTGCCTTTACGTGTCGTTGCTCGACCGCACGCCACGATCCTATGTGCTCCAGCTCGCCGGCTTCACCGCTGCCCTGGTCGGCTTTCCAACCGTGCTCGACCCCGGCGCTGTGTTTGATGTTGCGATCGCGCGCATGGAAGAAATCGTGCTCGGCACCATGTCGGCCGCGCTGGTGCACAGCGTAATCTTCCCACGCAGCGTGTTGTCGGCGCTGCTCGCAAAGCAGACGGCCGTCCTTGGCGACGCGCGGCGCTGGATCGCCGACGGCCTCGCGCGCCGACCGACGCCAGCCATCGAGATGGAGCAGCGGCGGATCGCGGCCGATGTGACCGAACTCGCGATCCTGGGCATGAACCTCCCCTATGATACCTCCTCCCGGCGTCCGAGCCGGCATGTCGTGCGGGCGCTCGACGAACGGCTCGTCGCGCTGCTGCCGCTGCTGAGCACGATCGAGGACCGCATTGCGCTCCTGCGCCGCATGGGGCCATTGCGGCCCGAGCTCGAGACCCTCATTGCCGACGTGTCGGCCTGGTGCGCGCAGAAGGAGGGCGGCGAGCGGAGCGAGGCCCACAGACTGCGCCGCGCCTGTGCGGCGGCGCTGCCGGAGGCCGGACCGCAGAGTGATTGGGCCGATCTGGTGACTGTCAGCCTCATCGCCCGCCTCAACGAATTGATCGAGTCCTGGCAGGAATGTCTGGAGCTCGCGGCGCTGACCCGCGACCCCTCGGCGCCCCACGATCGCCACGTCAGCGCGATCATCAAGCATCGCGGAACCAAACCGCTGCATCGCGATCACGGCATCGCGGCGCTTTCGGCACTCGCTGCCGCCAGTGCCGTGTTGCTGATATGCGTGTTCTGGATCGCGACGGCCTGGCCACAGGGGGCTGTGGCGGCCGGGTTTGTTGCGGTCATCTGCTCGCTGTTCGCGGCCCTGGACGACCCGAGCCCGACAATGTCGACGCTCGTGATCTGGATCGTGATTTCGATCCCGATCGCCGCCGTCTATCAATTCGGCATTCTGCCCGCCATCGATGGCTATCTGGCGCTGGCCGTTTGCCTTGCGCCGGCCTTGATCCCGATCGGTATCGCGATGGCGATCCCGAAGTACACCTTGGCCGGCCTGGCGCTGGCGCTGGGCCTGTCGGTCCAACTCGCGTTGCAGCCGGTCTATAAGGCCGACATGGCGGCTTTTCTCAATTCCGCCACCGCCGTCGTCATCGGCGGCGCGGTCGGTGTCGCGGTCACGCAGCTCATTCGCGCGATCGGGAGCGAAACCGCAGCCCGCCGGCTGTTGCGCGCCGGTTGGCGGGACCTCGCCGCCCTCGCGAACCGGACATTCCAGCCGACACGTGCCGACTGGGCGAGCCGCATGCTCGATCGCGTCGGTCTTCTGCTGCCGCGCCTTGGCCGGGCGGGCACCGACGTCAAACTGCAGGCTGCCGACGCCTTGCTCGACTTGCGAACGGGAATCAATCTCGTCGATCTGCGTCAGATCGCGCCAAATCTTTCCGAGCGCGGGCGGGCCGCCATGGCGCGCGTGCTGCAAGGCATTGCAACACGCTTTCAGAATCTGACGCGCGGGCGCGGACAAGTTCCCACGCCCGCGTTGTTGGCAGATGTCGATGCGCTGATTGATGATATACTTGACATGGCCGCACCCTCCCATCGGCATAAGGGATTGGCCGCCACTGTAGGCCTGCGCCGCAATCTCTATCCCGAGGCGCCGCCTTATCGCCGTTCGCCGTCACGCGAGGCCACCGCATGATCGCCGAGTTCAACGTTTATGGCGTCTATGTTCCGGCCTTGCTGTTTTTCGCCGTCATCGCCTTTTTACTCATGCTCGCGCTGCGAAGCGGGCTCGACGCCGCCGACCTCTATCGTTTCGTCTGGCACCGTCCGCTGTTTGACCTTGCCCTGTTCGTCATTCTGTTCGGCGTAGTCACCGCACTGGCCGAGCCGGTAATCGGTATTCTGCGGCATCTCGCTCCACGGGTCATCGTGTGATGAAAGGCTTGACTTCGTTTCTCGTACGCTTGGCGGTTACCGCCATTGCCGTCGTCTTGGCGGCGGTCGTGGCGTGGCAGCTGTGGGTCTACTACATGCTGTCGCCGTGGACACGCGACGGGCGGGTGCGCGCCAACGTCGTTCCGGTGGCGGCCGACGTTTCAGGCCTAGTGAGCGACGTGTTCGTTCACGACAATCAGCTGGTCAGAAAGGGCGACCCGCTGTTCCGCATCGATCAGAAGCGCTTCGAACTTGCGCTCCAGCAGGCCAAGGCGGAGGTGGCGAGCCGCCAGGCGACCCTTGATCAGGGCGTACGTGACCTCGCGCGCAGCAAAGCGCTCGCCACAGTCGCGGTGACGGCGCAGAAGTACGAGCAGGATCAGCAGGCCGTCGCCGTCGAACAGGCCGCCCTCGATCAGGCCACCGCCAACCTCAACCTCGCCAAGCTCAACCTGGAACGTTCGACCATCACGGCGCCGGTCAATGGCGTCGTCACCAACTTCGGATTGCTGCCCGGGCGCTTCGTCACCGCCGGCGCCAGTATTCTCGCCATCATCGACAGCGACACGTTTCGGGTCGAAGGCTATTTCGAGGAGACCAAGCTGCGTGGCGTCCATGTCGGCGACAAGGCCACGGTCCGGCTGATTGGAGATCCCCGCCTCCTGTCCGGACATGTCGAGAGCATCGCGAGCGGCATCGATGACCAGAACCGCAGCACCAGCAGCGATCTTCTGGCCTCAGTCAATCCGACGTTCAGCTGGGTGCGCCTCGCGCAGCGCGTGCCGGTGCGAATCAAACTCGACGAGCTACCCGGCGATGGCCGTCTGGTGGCGGGACGCACCGCCACGGTATTCGTCGGTGATGCCAGATTCCTGTTTCGCTGACCGGAACACACCTATTGTAGCCCGGATGGAGCGCAGCGTAATCCGGGATGCGATATCCGGGAAAGACTTGCCCTGGAGATTATCTTTTGGGCTCACCGTCGAGAAAGGTGCTGACGCCGAATGATTCCCGGATTGCGCTTCGCTCCATCCGGGCTACCGGTACTGATGTCGAAAGCGCTTACGTCGTAGCTAACACTTAACTCGTAGCCCGGATGGAGCGAAGCGCAATCCGGGTTGAAGTCGACCATGGTTCGATATCGGCGAAACTTCCTCCCCGGCGGGACATATTTCTTCACGGTCACCGTCAGGGACAGACGTTCTGCCGTCTTGACAGATCACATCTCGGCGCTGCGCGCAGCCTTTCGCATCACGCGCAGCGAACGTCCCTTTGCGATCGACGCGATCGCAGTGTTACCTGACCACCTTCATACTGTAATCACGCTGCTCGCGGACGACGCAGATTTCTCGGGGCGTTGGCGTCGCATCAAAAGCCTTTTCACGTCGCAGGTCGTCAAAGGCGGGGTTGCGGTCGAACGTGACCTTCGAGGCGAATACGTCTTGTGGCAGAGGCGCTTCTGGGAACACACGATCCGCGGCGATCGCAATTTGGAACGACACGTCGATTACATCCACTACAACCCTGTCAAACATGGTCTGGTGACGCGGGTTCGCGACTGGCCGTTCTCGTCTTTCCATCAATTTGTGCGGCGTGGCGTGTTGCCGAAGGATTGGGGCGGCACCGTCATCACCGGCGGCAGAGGGTACGGCGAGCGTGCGCATAGTCCGAATTCGCGGCAGGGCTCGTAGCCCGGATGGAGCGCAGCGCAATCCGGGTATTGGATATCGGCTCAAGCTCCGCGGTGCGGATAATCTTTTTCAGTCGGCATCGAGAACCGGCACGTAAGCAGCCCCGGATTTCGCTGCGCTCCATCCGGGCTACAGGCTGCTGGCCCTACCGCGTGATCCCGGATTGCGCTTCGCTCCATCCGGGCTACAGGATACCAACTACGCCGCGGCCGCCCACGACACTTCCGGCTTCCGGCCGGAGACGATGTCTGCCAGCACCTTCCCGGAGCCGCAGGAATGCGTCCAGCCGAGCGTGCCGTGACCGGTGTTAAGGAAGACGTTCTTCAGTTTGCTGCGCCCGATATAGGGCACGTTCGAGGGCGTCGCCGGCCGCAGCCCGGTCCAGAACTGCGCCTTGGCCGGATCGGCCACGTCGGGAAAGATCTCGAGCGTGCGCCGGACCAGCGCCTGGCAGCGCGCCTCGTTGAGCCCGAGATCGTAGCCGGCAAGCTCGGCCGTGCCGGCGATGCGCAGCCGATCGCCGAGGCGTGAGAACACCAGCTTGTATTCGTCATCGGTCAAGCTGACCGTGTAGGCGCGCGAGCGATCGCGCACCGGCAAGGTCGCCGAATAACCCTTGGCCGGATAGATGTTGAGATCGACGCCGAGCGGTTTCATCCAGCCTGCGCTGTAGCTTCCAAGCGCGACCACGTAGGCGTCGGCGGTGAGCTGCCGGTGGGCGCCGTCGCGGGTGCGCACCTCGACGCCCGTTACCCGGCTGCGCGCGGTGTCGATCTTCACCACCGTGGTGCCGAACTTGAAATCGACGCCGCGCTCCGCCGC
Organism: uncultured Alphaproteobacteria bacterium; assembly: GCA_963833605.1. Classification (GTDB taxonomy): domain Bacteria; phylum Pseudomonadota; class Alphaproteobacteria; order Rhizobiales; family Xanthobacteraceae; genus JAFAXD01. The sequence goes on along the minus strand of CAWHYZ010000012.1, from coordinate 56,236 downwards.
CTTGTCGGCGAGCTTGCGGGTGAACGCGCAGGCGTCGCCAGACTCGTCGGTGTAGGTCATGCTGCCGCCGACGATCGGCGTGTTGGTGAAGCGCAGCGCCGGCTCGATCGCCAGCATGCGCTCGCGGTCGACCAGCTCAAGCTCGCAGCCGAGCTTGCGCATCAGCGCAGCCGGCTTGATGGCGGCGTCATATTCGTCCTGGCTGGTATAGAAATGCAGGATGCCGCGCTGCAGGTCGTCGTAGTGCAGGTCAAGCTCTTTGCGCGTCTCGCCCAGCAGCCGGCGCGAATAGAGCCCGAGCTCGACGATCTTGGCGATGTTGGCGCGCGTGCGGCACGGCCAGCATTCCATCAGGAAGTTGAGACACCAGCGCCACTGCGCCGGATCGAGCCGCGGCCGGAACAGGAGTGGGGCATCTTCTTGAAAAAGCCAGCGCAGCACCTTGAACGGCGCCGCCGGGTTGGCCCACGGCTCCGCATGGGACACCGAGATCTGGCCGCCGTTGGCAAACGAGGTTTCGGTCGCGGCCTGCGCCTGCCGCTCGATCACGCTCACGTCGTGGCCCGCTTTACGCAGGAACCAGGCCGACGTGGTGCCGATGACCCCGGCACCGAGGACCATCACGTGCATGGCAGTCGTCCATCCCCGAACCGCTCCGGTCGGAGCGCCGATTCGGCTCGTATTGATATGGGGATGATTTTATGAAATTGAACCTGGGCTTTTCTTGCGATCTTCTGCGTCAGGAGGGCCGCAAACGCAATTTTATGACGATTGAGAGGGATCATGCGCAAGAAAACAGCGCAAGCGCGCCGGCCGACCAGTAAGCGCGCAGATCGCCAGACAGCCCCGACGATCGACCCGTTCGATCGCAAGATTCTGCAGGCGCTGGTGGAGAACGCGCGCGCCAGCAACGTCGAGATCGCCCAGAAGGTTGGGCTGTCGGAAGCACCCTGCTCGCGCCGCATCCGGCGGCTCGAAACCGACGAGGTGATTCTGGGCTACCACGCGCGGCTTGACCCGGAGGCGGTCGGAATCGGGTTCGTCGCGTTCGTAACGCTGGTGCTCGACTACGTGACGGCCACGACCGCGGAGCGGTTCTATCAGGAAATCCGCGCGATCCCGGAAATCATGTCGTGCTACATCGTTTCCGGCGGCTATGACGCGCTGCTGCACGTCGCCGCCAAGGACAGCCAGGCCTATTCGGAGATCGTGTTCGATCGCCTGCGCCGGATTCCAGGCGTCAAGGATGTGCGCTCGAGCTTCGTGATGCGGACCATCAAGGAAGGCCGCACCCTACCGCTGATGGATTGAGTCATCCACCGATTGGCGTGATCAGCGAAACTCACGAATGACAACGAAGCCGGACGGGGGCCGAGCTCGCCGCATTGGCTGGAACGTGCATTGGGCGCAGCACCCGTCCCGCGGGGATGCCCGTCTCAGAGCAGGAAGTTGCCCGCCGACAGAGCCCCGGTGAAATTGTGCAGCTCGATCTGGAAATCGGTAGTCCCTGGGTTTGCGTCGATATTGCCCTCGACGATCGTGTTTCCCAGGCCATCCAGGACGGCCCGGACTTGGCCAGCGGCGGAAAACGCGCCGGTACCGATGAACGTGAAGGCCTGATCTCCGGGCGTCGCGAGATCGGCATCCATTTCCACGAGGCGAATCACATCCGTGGGCGCAAAATCCTGGACTATGTCGCGGTTCGCGCCCACACCGGTATCGAGCGTTGCAAAACTGGTGCCGGTAAATGCGAATGTGTTGTTGCCAGCCCCGCCGAACAGGGAGTCGACGCCGGTGCCGCCAAACACAACATCATTGTCGGCCCCGCCCATCAGGACGTCATTGCCCTGACCGCCGATCAGCAGGTCGTTGCCGGCGCCGCCATCAAGCGTGAGCGCGACCGCAGAGGCGGGGAGTCCCGAGGCATTGATGACGTTGTCGCCGACGTCTCCATCGACCGCAAGGACATCGGTCGGGTCGGCGTGCAGGATCGCAGTCGAGGCCGGAACACCGCTGATGCCGATCGTTGTACCGGCCGCGCCGATGCTGATGAGGTCGGAACCGCCGCTGCCATGGACCGTGACTGTATCTACCTGGCCGTCGCCGGTGCCGGATCCGGGTGCGCTCTCGAGATCGATCACCACCACGCCGCCGGCCATGTCGGTGCCGGTGAGGTCGTTGACCGTGACCCTGTCGAGCCCGCCGAGGGCGTGGAAATCGATACGCTCCATGCCATTGAGGTCCATGATGATGTTGCCCACATCGCGGGTGAAGAGCACCCGGGACCCATTGGCCGAAATATCGATACTCTCGCTGACGTTGGCGCCGTTGAAGACGAGCGCGTCCGAGCCGGCCTGACCCTCCACGATGTCGCTGCCGTCGCCCGGGCTCCAGAAGAACGCGTCATCACCGTTGCCGAGCAACGCCACGTCGTCGCCGCGTCCGCCCACGACCAGATCGTTGCCCTCGCCCCCGATCAACCTGTCGGCGCCCGCGCTGCCGACCAGCACGTCGTTGCCGATGCCGCCATCGAGCGAAAGGCCGACGACGCCGGCAGGGAGCGCCGCTGCATTGATCGAATCGTTGCCGTCCAGGCCGTTGATGGTCAACCCATCGCTCGCCTCGGCTCCCAGGATCGCAATCGAGGCCGGCGTACCACCGATTCCGATGGTCGTACCCGCGACCCCGATGCTGATGATGTCGTCCCCACTGCCGGCATCGACGGAGACCACGTCGGTTTGACCATCGCCGACGCCCGAGCCGGCCGGGGACGCGAGATCGATCACCAGCACGCCTCCGGCGAGATCGGTACCGGTCAGATCGTGCACCGCGATGTTGTCGGCGCCGCCGAGGGCATGGAAGTCGATCCGCTCGACGCTATTGAGATCCATGACGATGCTGGCGACGTCGCGGGTGAAGCGCACCCGCCCGCCGTTGGCCGAGATGTCGATATGCTCGGCGATATTGGCGCCGTTGAAGACGAGTTTGTCGGAACCAGCTTGACCTTCGATGATGTCGCTGCCGTCGCCCGGATTCCAGATGAACGTGTCGTCGCCCGCGCCGAGCAGGGCGACATCGCTGCCGGTGCCACCGACGGCCAGGTCATTGCCGCCGCCGCCGATCAGTATATCGTCGCCAGCCCCGCCGTTCAGCGTAAGCGCAATGCTGCCGGCGGCGACGCCTGAGGCGTCGATGACATCATCGCCGGCGCCGCCGTTGATGATCAGCGCGTCGGTCGTCTCCGCGTGCTGGATCGCCATGGAGGCCGGGAGGCCACCGATGCCGACACTCGCCCCGTTGCTGGTGATGGCGATCACGTCGTCGCCGGCGCTGGCATTGACGATCACCTGATCCTTGGCGCCGTCGCCGACACCCGAGCCGAGCGCGCTTTCGAGGTCGATCAGCACGATGCCGCCGGCGAGATCGGTGCCGGCGAGGTGTCGTTGACCGTGATGGTGTCGGTCCCGCCAAGGGCGTGGAAATCGATGCGCTCCACGCCATTGAGATCCATGGTGATGTTGGCGACGTCGCGGGTGAAGCGCACCCGCGCACCGTTGGCGGAGATGTCGATGGTCTCGTTGACATTGGCGCCGTTGAAAACGAGCGTGTCGAAATCGGCCTGCCCCTCGACCGTGTCACTGCCGTCGCCCGGGTTCCAGAAGAACGTGTCGTTGCCGGCGCCGAGCAACGCCACGTCGTCGCCGCGTCCGCCCACGACCAGGTCGTCACCGTCGCCACCCAACAGCATGTCGGCGCCCTGGCTGCCCACGATCACGTCGTTGCCGGCACCGCCGTCGAGGGTGAGAGCGATGTTGCCGGCAGGGAGCGTCACAGCGCTGATCGAATCATTGCCTCCACCGGCGGCAACGATCAGACGATCGGTCGCCTCGGCGCCGAGGAGAGCGGTCGACGCCGTGACGCCGCTGATGCCGATCGTCGTGCCGGCGGCGCCGATGGCGATGATGTCGTCGCCGGCGCTGGCCTCGATCGTGACCGTATCGATCGCACCGTCGCCGATGCCCGAGCCGGCTGGGGACGCGAGATCGATCACCAGTAGGCCGCCGGCAAGATCGGTGCCGGTGAGGTCGTGGACCGTGATGTTGTCGGTCCCGCCGAGGGCGTGAAAGTCGACGCGCTCGACGCCATTGAGGTCCATGGTGATGCTGGCGACATCGCGGGTGAAGCGCACCCGGGCGCCGTTCGCCGAGATGTCGATGTTTTCGTTGATGTTGGCGCCGTTGAAGAGGAGCGTGTCGAAGCCGGCTTGACCTTCGACTACATCGCTGCCGTCACCCGGATTCCAGATGAACTCGTCGTCGCCAGTACCCAGTAGCGCCAGGTCGCTGCCGCGACCACCGATTACGATGTCGTTGCCGTCGCCGCCGATCAGCGTGTCGTTGCCGTCGCCGCCGGTGATCGTGTCGTTGCCGGCGCCCCCGTCGACCGTCAGACTGACCAGACCCGCAAGCCCGTTTGCGGCGGTGAACACGTCGTCGCCGCCGTTGAGGTTGATGACGACCTTCTCGACCGTGCCGGCGTCGATGGAGAACGGTGCCGGGGTGACTCGGTCGACCCGCACTCGGATTCCGTTGGGCGTGAGCGTGAATGTTTCGGCGCCGTTGCCGCCGTTGACTTCAAGCGTATCGGTGCCATTGCCGCCTTCGACCACGTCGCTATCATCGCCCGGGTTCCAGATGATCGTGTCGTCGCCATCATCGCCTGACACCTGATCGGCGCCATCGGCGCCGGTGAGGACGTCATTGCCCGCGCCGCCGAACAGCAGGTCGGCGCCACCCTTGCCGTTGATGATGTCGTTGTCGGCACCGCCGAACAGCTGATCGGCACCGGAACCGCCGGTCAGCACATCGTTGCCGGTGTCGCCGGACAGATTGGCGGGCGGCAGCGCGCCGTTCGCTTCGTCGAGCGCGATCGTGTCGTCGCCGTCCGCGCCGGATGCCTGAATAAGAACTCGTATTGGCGACCGTCGCCGGGCCATTTTGCACGGGTACCGCCCCGCCATTGACGAGGATCGTTCCCGCAGCGTCACGGCTGGTCGTGATGGTGTTGTCGACGGTGTCGCCAGTCTCAGTGAGCGTACCTGTGACGGGATCAAAATCGGCGGTGATGGCCATCGTGACGGTCCCTCCGAAGATGTAGCGTCGGGGCAGATGCGTGTTGGTTGAAATGAATCAGATGCGATGAGCAGGAAGTTTCGTTGCATCTGATCAAATGCTTGATGCTGACGTGTTGCAAGTGCTGGTCGCCGATCGTCAGAGATTATTTGGCTGTGGTAAGCTTTCACCTCCGGATGCGGTAATTAGATGTTGGCGGTAAGCCGGTCAGACATCGATATTACCAATGCGTTGCTTCAATTTGTCGAAGCATCCCACCAGTACACGCAGCGATATATAAAAGACGTTTCAGCTTGATCCCACTGCTCGGCGGTCGACCGCTGACGCGGTTCCACAAACGGAACTTGTAGCCATCGTCATGCACAGCCGACGTGTGGACGGGCACGACCGGCGCGACACGAATTCCTCTTCGCACGGGGCGGCTTCCATTTGTTTGTTTGAACCGGTCCATTTGGCAAGACCGGCTCCGACGCGGATCAAGCCGCCGCGCGAGTGATTTGGCCAAACACGCTCCACAATCGGTTTCCGGCACGTCGTTCCCGGCGGGCCGCTTTCCCGCTACAAAGACGCAACGCCAACGAGAGAACCGGGAGGGAACCCATGAACGCTACGCCAGCAAGGGCGCCGGCCGGGACGACGCAAAGCAACCCCTACGGCATCGACGCCCTGTTGACGCGGGCGCGGGCCTTGGCGCCGAAGCTGCGCGAGCGCTCCCTTGCCACCAACAAGGCCCGCCAAATTCCCGAAGAAACCATCCGGGATTTCTGGGATCACGACTTGAACTACCTGTTGCGCCCGAACAAGTTCGGCGGGCCGGCGGTGCGGCCTGACGAAGCGTTCCAGATCGCCTTCGAGCTCGGCCGCGGCGACGGATCCGCCGCCTGGGTATGGTCGGTGATGCTGATCCACGATCTATTCGTTGCGCACTTTCCCGAGGAATTTCAGAAGGAGTATTGGGGCAAGGAGCGGACGCTCAGCGCGTCGAGCTTCCCGCCCAACGGCCGTCCCACGCCGGTCAAGGGCGGCGTGCGGGTGTCCGGACAATGGTCGTTCTGCAGTGGTGTCGACAACGCCGACTGGCTTTTCCTCGGTGCCTTCTTCGGGCCGCCCAGCGGCGATTCCCCGATGCCCGACATCCGCTACGTCATGGTGCCGAAGGGCGATTATCGGATCATCGACGACTGGGACGTGATGGGTCTGCGCGGCACCGGCTCGAAGAGCGTGGTGATCGACGACAAGTTCGTTCCCGACCACCGCATCGTTTCGCACAAGGAAATGTCGGACGCGACGTCACCGGGTGCCAAGCTGCACAGCGAACCGGTCTACCGCGCCCCGATCTGGAGCTTCGTGCCGTTCACCATTTCGGCGCCGGCCTGCGGCGTTGCGCAGGGCGCGCTCGACGCTTTCATCGCCGAGATGATGGTGCGCGACGATTTGTTTGCCCATTCGCCGCTCGCCAAGAAGCCGGGCATGCACGTGCGCGTCGCCGAGGCGAGCGCGATGATCGACTGCGCCGACCTGCTCTACAAGCGCTCCTACCGGGAGACGATCGACAAGGTGCTGGCGGGGGAAGTGCCGAGCCTCGCCTTCCGCGCCCGCAGCCGCCGCGACCAGGGCTTTTGCGTCAAGCTCGCGAAGGCGGCGGTCGGCCTCTTGGTCGACGCCGGCGGCGGCCGCGGCCTCTACGATACCAATCACGTGCAGCGCAGCTTCCGCGACCTGCAGGCGATCTCGGGGCATATCGTCGCGACCTGGGACGTGGCCGCCTACAGCTATGGCCAGATCGCGCTCGGCGGTCCGCCGAGTGACATATTCATTTGAGGTGGGCGCGTTGAGGCACCGCTTTCGCGGTACCGCGATCACCTCTCCGGTGTGTGATGCCCCGAGTGGGGTCCCCGTCGCGTTAGCGCGACGGGGTGCCCCGGGCACCCGTCGTGGAATTGCGTCTGCCGCCAGGACGACCTCCCTTGACCCGGCCGTTTAACCACCGGTTGTGCAACGGCGTGCGTCTGTCCTCCACCCGACAAGGGGGGATTTGATCGGGATCAAAGCTCGCAGCCCCGCACATGATTTGCTGCGATTCGCAAACATCGGGAGTGGATCGTCATGGAGCATCGCCAGATTCCCGGCACGCCGATTTTCGACGGCGAAGCGGCGCGCAAGGGCTTTGCCCTCAATAAAATGTGTTTCTCCTTCAACGAGGCCAGCAATCGCGCGGAATTTCTGCGCGACGAGGACGCCTATTGCGCCAGATACGGCTTGACGGCGGAGCAGCGCCAGGCGGTCAAGCATCGCAACGTTCTCGAAATGATCAGCGCCGGCGGCAACGTTTATTACCTGGCCAAGCTCGCCGGCATTTTTGGTCTCAACGTGCAGGACATCGGCGCGCGGCAGACTGGAATGACCGTCGAGGACTTCAAGGCCAAGCTCAAGGCAGCGGGAGGCTAACCATGGCGACCATCATCGGCGGGATCGGGACCACCCACGTCCCCGCGATCGGCAATGCGATCGCCAAAGGGCTGCAGCGCGAGCCGTATTGGAAACCGTTCTTCGACGGGTTTGGCGCCGCCCATAAGTGGCTGGCGCGGGAGCAGCCCGATGTCGTGGTTGTTTTCTACAACGATCACGGCCTCAACTTCTTCCTGGACAAGATGCCGACCTTCGCGGTCGGCGCTGCGCCCGAATACAAGCATGCGGATGAGGGATGGGGCCTGCCGGTCTCGCGCCCGTACCCGGGCGATCCCGCGCTGTCCTGGCACCTGATCGAGCAGCTCGTCGCCAACGAGTTCGACGTGACGATGTGTCAGGAGATGCTGGTCGATCACGCCTTTACGATTCCGCTGGCGCTGCTGTGGCCGGGGCCGGATGCGCGGCCGGTGCGCACCGTGCCGATCGCAATCAACACCGTGCAGCATCCCCTGCCCTCGCCGGCGCGTTGCTTCAAGCTCGGCCAGGCAGTCGGCCGCGCCATCGACGCCTTCGCGGGCAATCAGAAAGTCCTCATCCTGGGTACCGGCGGGCTGTCGCACCAGCTCGACGGCAAGCGGGCCGGATTCATCAACAAGGAATTCGACCAGATGTGCCTGGACAAGCTCGCGACCAATCCCGAGGCGTTGACGCGCTATTCGAGCCTGCAGATCGTCGAGGAAGCCGGCTCGCAAGGTGTCGAGCTTCTGAACTGGATCGCGATGCGCGGCGCGCTGACCGGTTTGGTCGCCAAGGTTCACGCCAACTACCACATCCCGATCTCCAACACGGCCTCCGCGCTGCTGGTGCTGGACAATGAGGCCGCGCAAGCGACCTATCGCAAGGCGAGCTGACCCGGCGCGGCGCCGGCACACCGCAGGGCGAACTGGCCTGAAAATGCAAGGACTTGGCGTCGCCGCCCGGCAAAGCGGCGACGCCACCTTTTTTGGACAGCCGACGGGACTCTCTTAGCTCCTCTCGAAACGGTCGAAAGTCGGTCGGTCCGGCGTTTGCAATCGCCCCGATTGCGCTAAGCTTGCGCTGATTGGCCGGGAGAATCCGACATGCGCGCTCTGAAGCTGGTTGGTGTGGTGGTGCTCGGGATTATTGCGGCTGCCGGCACGGCGCGCGCGGAGCCACTCAAACTGCGCGTCGGCTGGGTGGTCCCGGTCACGAACCTGGCCTCGATCCTGTTCGCCAAGGACGGAATCGCCCGGCACAACGGCACCTCCTACGTGATGGAGGCGTCGCGCTTCCAGAGCAGCACCCAGCAGATCACCGCACTTGCGACCGGAGATCTCGACTTTGCGCTGCTCGGGTTCACCAGCGTTCCCGTTGCGGTCGAGAACGCCGGCATGAGCGATGTGCGCGTCGTCATCGGGGAATTGCAGGATGGCGCGCCCGGTTACTACAGCCAGGAATTCTTCGTGCTGGCCGATGGGCCAGTGAAGAAGGTCGAGGACCTCAAGGGCAAAGTTCTTGCGACGAATACGTTCGGCAGCGCCGTCGATATCGCAATGCGCGTGCAGTTGAAGAAGCACGGCCTCGAGTTCAAGCGCGACTATACGGTGGTGGAAACGTCGTTTCCCGCCATGAAGGCGATGCTGGCGGAGCGCAAGGTCGAGCTCATCCCCGGCGTACTCCCGTTCTCCATGGATCCCGAACTGCGCCGGATCGCCCGGCCGCTGTTCACACAGGCTGACGCCATCGGCATCGGCGAGCTCGGAACGTGGGCGGCGCGCACGAACTTCCTGCAGAGCAAGCGCGCCGCGATCCTCGATTTCATGGAGGATTACCTGCGCGTCGTGCGGTTCTATACGAACCCGGCGAACCACGCGGAGGCGGTCGAGATCGCGGCCAAATTCTCCAAACTGCCGCCGGCCGTCTTTGATTCGTGGCTGTTCACCCGCAAGGACTACTATCGCAATCCGAAGGGGCTCGCGGATGTCAACGCCCTGCAGGCGACATACAACATCCAGCGCGAGCTCGGTTTTCTCAAAACCGACATCCCCGCCAAGACCTACGTTGATTTGAGCCTGATCGAGGAAGCGGCCCGCCGCCTGGATTGACCGGCGGCACCGCTGGACAACGAGCCGGCGAAGATCATTTGCTCATGTGGTGATCCGCAAACGCCTGGTCGCCCCGGTGTGCGCCCGCATAAAAGAAAGAACACGGATATGCCTGACACAAAGCCGCCCTATCGCGCCGAACATGTCGGCAGCCTGCCGCGCCCGGACCACCTCATGGCCGCCCGCGCCCAACACGCGGCCGGAACGCTGTCCAAGGCGGAACTGACCCGCATCGAGGACGCCTGCATTCGCGAAGCGGTCGCCATGCAGGAGCGGGTCGGCATCGGCGCCATCACCGACGGCGAATATCGCAAGCGCGGATGGCGCGAATTCCTCTACGACAAATGCAACGGCTTCGGCGCGGAGATCGTCGAACGCGCGTTTCCGATCCGGCTCTACGACGGTACGACCGCGCCGCCGATCCGTGAACCGAAAGTGACGGGGAAACTCACGCGCCGCGAGCCGCTCTCGGCCGACGACTTCTCGGCGCTGAAAACGATGACGAAGCGGCCCATCAAGGCCAATCTCCCAACCCCCTCGGTGGCGCATTTCTTCACCGGGGACGCGGTGTTCGATCGTGCCGCCTATGGCAATCGCGACCAGCTCATGGACGACCTCGCCCGCATCATGCGCGAGGAGATCGCCGACCTCGCGGCGCGCGGATGCACCTACCTGCAGATGGACGAGGTGCCGCTGGCGGTGATCTGCGATCCCAACAACATGGAGGTCGTGCGCAGGCGCGGCGACGACCCCAACGCGCTCATCGACCTCTACGTCGGGGCGATCAACAACTCGATCAAGGACCGCCCTGCGAACATGACGGTGTGCGTCCACCTGTGCCGCGGAAACTATGCGCAGGGGATGGCCGACGGCGGTTATGAGCCGATCGCCGAACGCATGTTCGGCCGGCTCGACGTGGACGGCTACTTCCTCGAATACGATACGCCGCGGGCGGGCGACTTCCGTCCGCTGCGCCACGTGCGCAAGCCGGCCAAGGTGGTGCTCGGCCTCGTCTCCACCAAGCTGCCGGAGCTGGAAGAGCCGGACGCGTTGAAACGCCGCGTCGAGGAGGCCACCAAGTTCATCGAACTCGATCGCCTCTGCCTGTCGCCGCAATGCGGTTTTGCCAGCGTTCCCGCGCGTGCGGGCCGCGGGTTTGCGATGGATCTGACGGAACGCAAGCTCGCCCGCGTCGTCGAGGTCGCGCGCGAGATCTGGGGGTGACCGGCTAGCGTCGATCATCCCGATGGCGCAGATCGATCACCTGCGTGTCCGCGTCCGGGCACACCCGTTATGGTCCATTTTCAAGCCTTGAGCCCAGCTCATCACAAATTGTTATGGCCTATAAATATTGAATGTGGACGGGTCTGGCGGTGCGTGCCTGCAATTTGATGATCTGCGCGATCGCAATTTTATGATTTAATGTAGATGTTGATGGTGTAGGGCTGGGGAGAAGATCAATGAGCCCAGAGCACAAGGAATGTGAGGCCATGCGGCCGAGCGTGACTAGCCGGTTCCGTCGTCATCACGATCGACGATGAAGACGGCAATGAAATGCCTGGGCTTGGCAGCCATCATCTTCGGCATCGCCGCGTACTTTGCATCAGCTGCGCTTGCACAGCACTATGGCACGATCAGCGACGGCAGCTGCAGTTGCAAGAACTCGCTGCGACGGCGGAAAGTCGATCTTCAGTCCAGGACGCACGGTGGCGCAATGCAGAAGTATGTGCGTGAAAGCTTTTTCAGGGTGTACAGCTGGGGAAATCAGGTCGTCCCAAAGGCGCGATTTGCCGGGGGTGCGGCGACAGCGCGCTGCTGCTTCGGCGGCTGCTCCCGCAGCAACTGCGGTTTCGGCAAGAGCGCAGCCAGCCAAATCCGCCAAGACACAATGCGCGATAGAACAGGGCGCTGGCTACGATCCGTATTACAAGCAGATAATGATGCGCGCCACCGAGCGCGATGCCATGGTCCGCTACGACGCCTACCGCGCGTGCGTCGCGCACCGCACCGGCGTTCCGCAACAGGCGGTTCCGCTCTACGAAAGACCGGCCGGCCTGCCGCGCTTTACTGGGAGCGCCGCGCGCGTTCCTTAGCCCCGGTCATGCCGCCGACAGGACCTGCCTTTGTTGATCGTTTTCATGAAGCGTTGTGATGATGCGGCCTGCGCAATCGGGCGTGGTCAACGACTGCTAACCGAACAGGAGCCAGACCCCATACGCGACCAGGACTAATTCAATACCAAGCGGTAGCGCGTCGGCGATAGATCCGGCTTTGACGGATTTCGGTTTCCCGGAGGTTGCAGCGAACAGCCCAAAGTCCCAAAGCCAGTGGATGATGATGAGCGGAATGATGGTGTTCAGATATACGCGCAGGGCGACCATCCAAAAGCCGGACACCACATTGACGAGCGCTTGTTCGATGGCCCTTGTCCACTTGCCGGTTATCAGACCATTCAGGGAATGGATCAAGCCGAAGATCACTGCGGTGATGACAACCGCCCATTTTAGATCAAAGGCCGCGCGCATCCCGTAGAACAGGATACCGCGAAACATCAGTTCCTCAGAGAGGCCGATCAGCAGCGTGTTGGCGCCGACCAACGGCAAATTCTCGTCCCGCGACAACCCTCGGCGAAAAGCGATGCTCCAAATGACGATGATCCCGAGGACCGGCAATATCAGTGCCGGAAGTTTGTCGGTGCTCCCCGGGAGCAAACCGACCTCCCGCCACCATCCCTTGTATGCGATCACGGCCAACAGGAAGAGCGGCGCGACTATCAGCGAATAGCTGACTTTGGAGACCATACTCTCAAGGCTGGTCGTCCCGCGGGCTTGCAGAATCTCGCCTCCAAACACGATGACCAACCAGATCACCAAGACAATGAGGGAGATGATCCAAGGATTGAGCTCCCAATTCATATCGCGGCCTCCTGTGTCGGACGGGCCTACCACTGCGTTGATTTGGCGACGGGCGAGTACGAATGGCTCGACCTGCCGTCAGGCCAAGTGCCAGTTTGAAAACAGCTCAGGATCTTAAACGTTTCGTGTCCGAGTGAGTTACGATCGCGAATTTTTGATCGGTACCGGCAGCCTGGACCGCTCTACGTCTCGATGTGTCACATTCTCTCCGGAACAACCATCTGGCCGAGCCCGATCGGAAAACCGGCTCCACTTTTCCGGGAGATGCGCTAATAGGGAATGCTGTAGCCGGCGCCACCTCTCGCTCCCCGGCCGTAGGGCGGGGTGTATGGCGGCGGATTGGGGCACTGAATTTCCGGCAACCGGCCCAGCACCTGGTAAATGCGATTACTGGTAACCGGATAGCAGGCGCCCGGGAACGTGCAGCGCAGTATCGTCTGCGTACATTTCGATACACATTCTGACGCGCCCTGCGCCGGAAACGGGCCGGAACGTCCTGATCGGTATGCCTATCGGATCGGTCGAGTAGATGCACCGGCAAAGAACACATTGGGCGCGGGCCTCGTGTGCAATGGTGCCGATCCCGAGAACGACAGAAAGCAATACCCACGTCTTCGTCATTGTTCCCTCAACCATTGTCACGCACGTCGTCAGTGGCGCAACTTAGCGCATGTCCCAGAAAAGTGGATGCCGGTTTTCCGATAAGGACATGCGCAAAAAGAAGATTCTAGAGCGGGCGAGAATGCCTGGTGACGGGCCGGCAGCTCACACCCTTCGCTCATGGGATCAGCCCGCTCAGCGAATAGAACAACATCGCCATCAGCCCGGCAGCCGGCAGCGTCACAACCCACGCAACCACGATGTTGCTCGCAACATTCCAGCGAACCGCCGAGACTTTGCGGGCCGCACCCACGCCGACGATTGAGCCGGTAATGGTGTGCGTGGTCGAGACTGGAATGCCAAGCCAAGTCGCGGCAAAAAGCGTGATCGCCCCGCCGGTTTCCGCGCAGAATCCCTGTTGCGGCGTGAGCCGGGTGATCTTCGACCCCATCGTGTGAACGATCCGCCAGCCGCCGAACAGCGTCCCCAGCCCCATGGCGACCTGGCACGTGATCACCACCCAGAACGGGACGTAGAATTCACCACCGAGTTGACCCTGCGAAAACAGCAGTACGGCAATGATACCCATGGTCTTCTGGGCATCGTTACCGCCATGGCCAAGCGAATAGAGCGCCGCCGAGACGAGTTGCAGATGCCGGAAGATGCCGTCCGCGAAGCGCGGGGTTGTGCGCACGAACAGCCAGGAGATGCTGAGCACAAGCAGCAATGCGAGAAAGAATCCGGTTACCGGCGACAGTACGATGGCGGCGCTTGTCGTCAGCACCCCCTTCCACACGATCGCCTCGGCGCCGGCCCGCAAGACGCCGGCGCCCAACAGCCCTCCGATCAACGCATGCGAACTACTGGAGGGAATACCGGCCCACCATGTGATCAGGTTCCAGGACATCGCGCCCATGAGCGCGCCGAAAATCACGCGCGCATCGACAACTTCGGCGGCCACGATGCCGACGCCAACGGTCTGCGCCACGTGCACACCGAAAACCAGGAACGCTATGAAGTTGAAGAACGCCGCCCAGATCACTGCATCGCGCGGTCGCAGCACGCGCGTCGATACGACAGTTGCAATCGAATTTGCGCTGTCATGCAGGCCGTTGAGGAAATCGAATGCCAGCGCCACCGCAATCAGGCCGATGAGAACAGGCAGGCTCAGGATGACGGCCATCGCAGAATGCGCCCGTCACAAGTTATCGATGACGAGTGCGTTGATCTCGTTCGAGACGTCCTCGAAGCGGTCGACGACGTTCTCGAGGTTGTCGTAGAGCTCGGCGCCGACGATAAAGCTCATCGCATTGCCTTGCGCGGTGCCCTGGCGATTGGCAAGAAACAATGCCTTACGACCCTGCTCGTAGAGCTGGTCCGCATGCTCCTCGACATGGATGATCTTCTCGGTAAGCGCGTTGAGCTGGCCTGCGTTCTTGCCGATTGAACTCAGAAGCGGCATCGCCTCCAGCACCAAGTTCGCCGCCTGCAGGATGATTTCGCCCATCTGCTGCATCTGCGGATCGAAACTACGGACCTCGAACAACGTGATGGCCTTCGCCGTCTTGTTCATCTGGTCGATGGCGTCGTCCATCGAGGTGGCGAGGTCCTGGATGTCGGTGCGATCGAACGGGGTGATGAAGGTGCGGCGCACCGCCGTTAAGACCTGGCGGGTGATTTCGTCGGCTTCGGCCTCGCGTTCGAAAATCTGCCGGCAGTAATGCTCGACCCCTTCGCCTCCCCGCAGCAGGCCGCGCAATGCCTCGGCGCCGGCGACAACGATCGTGGCGTGCCGCACAAACAGCTCGAAGAACCGCATTTCCCTGGGCATTAGCGCCTGGAACCAGCCGAGCATGGGTGCCTCGCGTTTTACGGGAGATCGAATCGGGAAATATCCAGGCCGGTGCGACGACTGCTGGAACGGTCGGCCTCAAGACCGCCAGGCGCTCGGCATCACCATCCCACTTATGCCGCTCCTCCCCGCCAAGAAGCCAATCTAACGAAGGCTAGCTGCATGTCTGTTCTTGGTCAAACGTGCAAGCTGGCCGGGCAATATCTCATGTCTGACTGCCTGCAAGCGTCGGATATGATTCGTCGCCGCCAACCTTGATCAGGCGCCGAACCCGAAACTGGAGCCACGCAACAGAGCATGAAGCTCACCGCCAGGACAAGGTGTGGCATTGATCCAAGTCAAGACAACTACCTGCGTTTCGGTGGTTCATGAGCCGCAGCGCGACCGAACCCGGGCTCGCCCATGATTACGCTGGAAGATTGCATCGCCTTCTGCGGCCTGACCGAAGCAGAGGTGCTCGCTATTGCCGAACATGAACACCTTCCAGAAATCGCCGCGACGGCGCTCGCTGAGTACCTTCTGTCCCAGGACCATGGAAGCGAAAAAGTCCGCGACATGATCGTGGACGATATTCGGCAAGCCCAGTCCGCCGGCAACAGGGAGCACGTGCTGATCCTGCTGCATGTCTTGCACCATTTCCTCAAGACGCACCCTGAGGCCAGACCATCTCACCACCCCTGGAGCAAGCAGTTCTGACACGGGTTTCAAACGGCCCGGCCGCTCGCGCGATATTGGCAACGGTCGCCTGAACGCGCGACGACTGTTTGACCCACTCGCTCTTTCGCGAAGCGCTGGATCGAATTCGCGAAGCGTGAAGCGCCGGGTCGAATTCGCAAAGCGCGTCAGTGGCGCCAATGATCCGAAGCGAGGGCGTCTCAAAACGCCGAAGATCGATTGGTGCTGACCGATCCAAACGGCGATGGCCGCATCCCGTCGTCGTGGATTGGACGTTTTCGATCGTTTGTGGTTACACTTGCCGGGAGCATTTCGCGATGTAAAGCGGCGCCAAAAGAGCCTTCGTCGCACGGGAGGCGCAATGCGGAAGATGGTTTTGGCAGTCGTGGTCGTAACTGGTCTCTCCGCGGGTTGTCCCCGGAGTGAGGCGTCGGCTGAAGCCGATTTGCTTCAACAAGCAATTAATTACGTGTTCACTGGAACAACGGATCCGAAGGAGGGTCCTGAGATTGCGGATCGAAAGTCGTGCGTTGTTGTGATACGTGATCCCAGATTTCCGAGATTTATCAGATACTATTTTGCCCGATTTAGACCTGACAATACTCGAATCGGCAAAAAATACGCGGGCGCTCGCACGCTGTACGAATTGGACGTCGAAAGTGATAGCATCATCATCGAATATCTGAGTTTAGACAAAGCCGCTGTGACTCAAGCATTCAGGTCTGCGCAAATTCCTTTGCCTGGAAACATTGATCAAACGGAAAAAGCGCTCAAAATTGTTGCTGAGCACTGCAAGTATGAGCAACCCAAAACGCCGTTCTAGCGATTTCAATCGGACCGCGATCCAGCGTCAAGTCGTTGGCTCACGAACAACAAATACCGAGCATGGCGCGTGGAGGGCGATATATCCGGCGTTGGAGCCGACCACGTAGTCCTTCAGCACCGGTCCATGCGACGCGAGGACGATCTCGCTTGCGTTGATCTCACGCGCCACCCGCAGTATCTCGTGACAAATTCCTCCTGTTTCGACGTGAAGGCGCACTCTCGCGTCGGCGGGCAGCATATCCTTGGCAATCGCTTCGAGCTTGCCCCTCACGTCCTTGGCGACGCTCTCCGAATAGACGTTGGGATAATATCCCTTGAGAAGATTGTCCGGAATCACAGAGATGAGGTGGAGCACCCCACCGGATTTCTGTGCGAAATCCCAAGCTATCCCGAGCGGCGTCTTGAGCCAGATAGCGTTGGCGTAGGTGGTGTCTATGGGCACCAAGACCCTTGAATACATCTGATTCCCCCCCATTGGTGTCAGTTCACAATGGTGAGACGTTGCCAGCAAACTTCGAACATGCCATTCCGTCATTGATTTGGATCAAAATATTGGTGAGATGAAGTTCGTTGGTTGATTGCGAAGAATTACTAATTTGGAATAGTGGACCGATCCGCAGCCGGGAACAATTGCGGGTGGCGGTGGACCTCTTCACGGATGATCAAGCATCATCATGACGCCTGGATCAGTTGGCGCCTACCGTCCGCGTGCATTGCAACCGCTTGATCCTCCGGCGCGCCTCCTCCATCAAGCAGGGTGCAATCTTGCCGGTAGCGATGCAAAACTGCTGATCGTATTGTTGAGGGCGACCGTGGGAGTGCCGACCTCGATCCGGGCGACCCGTGCGACCAGCGCTTTCAACAGGGCATTCATTTCCAGCCGCGCCAAGTACATTCCGGCGCAGGTGTGGATGCCATGGCCGAAGCCGAGATGGTCGATGCGACCGCGCCTCGCGTCGAATTGATCGGGATTGTCGAACTTTCGCTCATCCCGGTTGGCGGACGCAAACACGATCATGACGCGCGCTCCCGCGCGCAACCTCGCACCGCCCAGCTCGCAATCCGAGAGAACTGTCCGCGTCAAGGAGCGGATCGGCGAGCCGAGCCGGACCGCCTCGTTCGACGCATCCGGGATCAGCGCCGGATCGCGCCGCAGCAGTTCGAACTGGTCCGGGTTGCGACCAAGCTGGTAGATCAGTTCGCCGCTGGCAGCGATCGTCGTATCGAGGCTGGGCCCGATATAGTCGCGGACAAGCAGCGGACAGATGTCGCGCGGAATTTGCCCTTGCGCGGCGAGCTCATAGATGCGCGCCGTCCAGCTGCCCGCCTTCAGACGGTCCGGCGTCGCCTTGGTCAGGATGTACTGGCGCATCTCCTTGACGGTCTCGACCCCGCGCTGGCCACGCGCGTTCTGCACGCCAAAGATATCGAAGCCGCCAGCAGCCCAGGCGAGCATGTTCTCGCGGCCATCCTCGGGCAGACCGACCAGTTCCGTGACGATCGTGAGGGGAAGATGACGCGCGAGGTCGCGCATGCCGTCGAAGGACCGCAGGGTCAGCAGCCGATCAACCAGAGACTGCGCTTCGGTTTCGATCCGCCCTTGAATGCTCTCGATCGCCTTGGGTATCAACGGCTTCTGCATGGTCGCGCGCATCAGATCGTGGAACGGCGGATCGGAAGCGATCGTGTTGCCCTTCATGAAATCGCAGCCGAACTGATCGGCGGCGACGCCCTGCGCCGAAGAGAAGACGCGATGATTGCGCAGCGCTTCGCGTGCCTCGTCGTAGCGGGTGATCGCATAATTGCCGTGGCGGGGGAGCCAGACCACCGCACCGAGCGCGCGCATCGCCGCATAGTGCGGCTGCGGATCACGAATGAAGTCGTCGTCGTAGAAGTCGACGTTGTAGACCGGCGCGTCCTCGTGACTGAGCGGAGATCTGTCCACCCTGGCCCTCCCCGCGTGCGCCCCACGGGCATTGGTCAATCCGCCCGATGGACCGTCCGGGCGGAGCGCCTAGTTCGCCTTGAGATTGGCGGCGTCGATCACCTGCAGCATGCGCTTGGCATCGGCGGCGAGATAAGCCGCGAAATCGGCCGGATTCTTGTAAAACAGCTCGTTGCCCTGGGCGATCAGCTTCGCGCGAACGGCCGGCTGCTTCAGCGTCTCTGCGATCGCGCCGTCGAGCTTCTGGATGATCGGCTGCGGCGTGCCGGCGGGTGCCGCAATGCCGTACCAGGTGCTCATCTCGAAATCGGGATAGCCGAGCTCGGCCATGGT
Organism: uncultured Alphaproteobacteria bacterium; assembly: GCA_963833605.1. GTDB lineage: Bacteria > Pseudomonadota > Alphaproteobacteria > Rhizobiales > Xanthobacteraceae > JAFAXD01. The sequence continues at coordinate 37,424 of CAWHYZ010000012.1, read as the reverse complement.
CGAGACATCCGGCAGGGATTCGGCGTGCTTGTTCTGCGCGACGGCGATCGCCCGCAGCTTGCCGGATTGGATGTGCGGCAGCAGCGGCGGCAGATTGAGGAACGCAAGATCGATCCGGCCGGCAACGAGATCGACCGTGGCCGGCGCCGCGCCGCCATAGGGAACATGCACCAGCTTGAGGCCCGCGCGCTGTTGCAGCAGCACGCCGAGAAGCTGCGGCAGGCTACCCTGACCGACCGATGCGAACGTCATCGCGCCGTCGGCGCCCTTGGCGGCGGCGATCAGCTCCGGCAGCGTCTTGTAGGGACGCTCGCCAGGGACGACGAGCACGTTCGGCACGTTGCTGATCGTGGCGATCGGCGCGAAATCCTTGATGCCGTCGAACCTGGCGTCCTTCAGGAGCGCCGGCGCGATCACGAAGGTCGGTGATCCGGCGATCAACAACGTGTAACCGTCCGGCTGCGACCGCGCGACTGAGGCCGCCGCAATGGCGGTGCCAGCACCCGGCCTGCTTTCGACCACCACGGGCTTGCCCAGAATGCTGCCCATGCCTTCGGCGACCGTGCGCGCAAGGACATCCGCCGGCCCTCCGGCGGCGTAGGGGTTGATCAGCGTAATCGGTCGTTCAGGATAGGCCTGCGCCAATGCGGCGGTCGCGGCGACCATCACGGATGCCAATGCGATCAGCGCGCGCGTCATGTCGGTCAACTCCCACCCGCCTGCCCCACGGCCTCTTTCGCGCAAAGATACATTGATCTGGATGAGTGACCTTTGCAAGACGAGCCGTGTCCAGGCTCGCTCGAGGTGATGCGGTGAAACGCTCCGTTCCGCGGCTCTTTCCGACCACTCTCGTCGGCAGCTATCCGCAGCCGGATTGGCTGATCGACCGCAAGCGTCTCGCCGACATCGTGCCGCCGCGCGCGCGGGCGCGCGAACTGTGGCGCGTCGAAGCCGGAACCTGCTCGACGCAGGCACAGGACGATGCGACGCATCCTCGCGCATCCGCGATCAGGAACGCGCCGGCATCGACATCGTGACGGACGGCGAGACGCGGCGCGAGAGCTACTCCAACCTCTTCGCGCACTTCGCTCGACGGCATGGACGCGATCATCCGGCGCAGGTGCCCTCGCGCACGCCCGGCCGTTTCCAGGTCGTTCCGCGCGTCGTCGGCAAACTGCGGCGCACGGCATCCGGTTCAGGTGCGCGACGTGCATGTTCCTGCGCGCCAACACCGACCGGCCGATCAAGATCACCATTCCCGGGCCCTTCACGATGACCCAGCAGCTTTTCGACGAGTACTACAAGGACGATGCTGCGCTGGCGATGGACTGCGCCGCCGCGTTGAATGAGGAAATGCAAGGACATGTTCGCCGCCGGCGCCGACATCGTGCAACTCGACGAGCCGTTCCTGCAGGCCCGGCCGGACAAGGCGCGCCATTTCGGCCTCAAGGCGATCGACCGGGCGCTGCGAGGGCGTCAGCCGGCACCACGGCACGTCCACCTGTGCTTCGGCTACGCGGCGCGCGTCTCGAGCAAGCCGTCAGGCTATTCGTTCCTGCCCGAGCTCGAGCCGTGCACGGTCGATCAGGTGTCGATCGAGACCGCGCAGGCCGAAGCTCGATTGCGCGGTGCTGCGCGAGCTGCCGAGCAAGACCATCATCCTCGGCGTGCTCGATCTCGCCGATATGGCCGTGGAATACACCGAGACTGTCGCCGCGCGGATCCGCAAGGCGCTGCCCTATGTCGCGCCGGAGCGCATCGTGGTCGCGCCGGATTGCGGCATGAAATATCTGCCGCGCGACGTCGCCTTCGCCAAGCTGCAAGGCCATGGTCGCCGGCGCAGCGATCGTCCGTGAGGAGGTCGCCGGCTAGTGTGGTGCATTTGAAGTTCCTATCATTCTTGCGGCACGCTCGTCATAGGAACTTCAAATCGCGCATGTCCTTATCGGAAAACCGGCATCCACTTTTCCGGACATGCGCTAATGCGGCCCCATCAGTCGCGGCAGCAGCATGATGAGGTCCGGGAACACCGCGAACACCAGCATCCCGACGCAGATGATCCACACGAACGGCCATGATGCGCGATAGATCGTGCGGATCGGCACATCGGGGGCTGCGCTCTTCAGCGCAAACAGCACGTAGCCGAACGGCGGTGTGAGGCCCCCGACCGTGGCCACGATCAGGAACAGCGTCCAGAACCAGATCTCCTCGAAGCCGTAGATCTTGATGATCGGCTGGTAGATCGGCACGAGCACCAGCATCAGGGCGATCTGATCGAGGAACATGAACAGGACGAACGGCACCGCCATCATCATGAAGACCATGAACGGCGCCGGCATATCGAGGTGAACCACCAGGGCGCCGAGCGTGCGCGCCGCACCGGTGACTGTGAGCAGCTGGCTGAACATCACCGCCGAGCACATGATGATGAGCAACAGCGAGGCGACGGTCGCCGCGGTGTAAAGCGCCTGGATCACCATCCCCGGGCTGAGCTGCCGATACATCGCTGCCAGCAGGATCGCTCCCAGCACGCCGGTGGCCGCCGCCTCGGTCGGCGTCGCAATGCCGAGCATGATCAGACCCATGACCATGAAGAACACGAACAAGGACGGCACCATGCGCAGCAGGGCCATGGCCGCACTACCGCCGACCTTGCGGTCGACCACGTCGGCATCGATGTCGGGCGCGAGGCTCGGCTTGAAATAGACGCGGATCAGCACGTAGATCAGAAACATGCCGGTCAGCACGAGGCCGGGGATGATGCCTGCGATCAGCATCTTGCCGATCGATACATCCGCTGCCGTGGCCACCAGCACCGCAAGCACGCTCGGCGGAATGATCGGGTCAAGGCTTGCGCCGGCAAGAATTGTTCCGGCGGAGAATTCCGTATCGTATCCGCGTTTGCGCATGGCCGGAAACAATGAGCGGCCGAGCAGCCCCGCCACGGCCATGGCGGCGCCGGACAGCGCGCCCAGCACCGCCGACAGCAGGATGCACACGACATATTGGCGGCCGCGGATCTTGCCGACCAGGCGGTCGAGCGAATCGAACAGCACTTCCATCGCACCGGAGCGGAACAGGATCTCGCCCATGACGATGAACAGCGGCACCGCAGTCAACGTGCCGGAGGTGGCGGTCGAATAAATGCTGTTCGCGAACAGGCCGAAGCCGGACGTGCTGAACAGCAGCATCACGCCCGTGAGGTTGAGAATCAGGAACGTGACAAAGATCGGAATGCTCAGGGCGAGCAGCACCAGCAGCATCGAGATGCCGCCGGACAGCGCAGCCCACCACGCGATCATGCCATTTCCCCATCGTTGAACGGCAACGGGGCATCGCCGAAGAACTGACGCAGGAAATACAGCCCGGATCCGAGCAGACCATAGGGGATGAAGATCGAGACCCACCATTTCAAGATCGGCACGGTGGTGATGGTCTCGACCCCACGCACATATTGCCGCCAGGTCTCCGCTCCGGTGATCCATGCACAGATCAGGCAGGTCACGGCGGCAGTGAGCAGCACCGCCTGGCGCACCGTCGCGCGGCTGCGCTCCGGCAGTCCGTCGGTGAGGTAGGCGACGACGATGTGGGCGTTGCGCTGCGCCATTGCCGGAATGGCGAGGAAGATCATCGGGCAAAGAACGAACGACGCAAGGTCATAAGCCCAGGTCGTCGGCGCATTGAAGAAATAACGCGAGATCACCTCATACCAGAAGGAGCCGGCGATCACCGCGACACAAGCGGCTGCGCCGGCAAAGCCGATCCGGGTGATCGCGTCATGCAGGCTGCGCAGGTGGTCGAACATTCGCGTTCGCGGCGGGTTGAGCCAGATGAATGCGGTGCGCGATTGCGGGGCGACGCCAGTCTCGGATGTGCGCTGCCGTCCTAGTCCGCGAGCTTGGCCTTGCGCGCGATGTCCCGCAACTCCTTGCCGTCGGCGCCGCAGCATTCCCCCGCCAACTCCCAGTTCGCCGAGCGGAACAGATCCTGGATCTGCTTGCCTTTGTCAGCCGGCAATGTCTGCACCTGGACGCCGAGCGCTTCCAGCTTCTTGTTTTCGCTGACCAGTACCTCGTCGCCATATTTGGCGGTATCTCTCTCGGTCTGGGCGCCGGCCTTGAGCATCGCTTCCTGCTCGTCCCGCGACAGCTTGTTCCAGCGGTCGAGATTCATGCCGATCATCGAGACCAGCAGGCCGAACCGCGGTTCGACGCGATATTTGGCCACCTCAAAATGCTTGGTGGCGAGCATCACGTTGGCCGGCGCGCAGCCGCCGTCGACCACGCCCTTTTCCATCGCCGTGTAGACGTCGCCCATCGGCATCACGACCGGGACCCCGCCGAGCGCTTTGATCACCGCATGCTGGTTGACGACCCCGCGCAGCTTGCGGCCGCTCCAGTCGCCGGCCGCCGACAGCGGCGTACGCAGATAGCAGTGATAGCCCTCGGTGCCGAGCGCGACGAGCGCGAGCAGCTTCACGTTGTAGGTCTTTTGGTAGAACTTATCGATGAAATCCCAGACGCCCGAGGAGCGCCAGCGCTCGAGGTCGAACGGGATAATCTCGGCGACACCGGCAAGCCCCTTCGGGTGATAGCTCGGGTGTGTGTAGATGAGATCGAACGCTCCGGCCGAAACCGGCTGCATCTGCTCGAACGGCGGCACTGCCTCGGGCCCGGAGATGGTAACCGTCGCCTTGCCCCCGGTCATCGCGGCGAGATTTTTGGCGAACTGCGCCCCCGGCCAATAAGCGTTGACGTTGTTCTCCGCCCAGCCGCCCAACAGCTTGTAGGATTGCGCCTGGCCCGGAGCCGCCACCGCGAGGCTCAACCCCGCGAACAGGAACGCCGACATCAACCCGCGATGCATGACTCCCCTCCCATGTCGTGGAACGCTTTTGTTTGTGATGGCGCTTGGATGTTTAGGCTATAGAGCTATGCTAATAGCTCTAGGAAGTGAGTCAAGCCGAAGGCGGTTTTGACAACAGCGTACGCGCTCCCCGCATCGTTCACTTCAGCTTCATGTCGATGCGAACCTGATCGCCGCGGTAAATGCCTTCACCGATCAAGACGAGACAGCCGGCCTGATCCACGACCGACCGATAAACGCAGGCGGTGGGTGCATTGAGCGGAATGTTGAGCGCCTCCGCGACCTCGATATCCGCCGTGCCGATGGTCAGCGTCTGGCGCGCGCCCTTGATCTTCAGGCCGGGAATATCCGCGACCAGGCGCAGCGCGGTCTTCGTCTGCAGCACCTTCTTCGGAATGCGGCGTGCGACGCGGGCATCGATGAACAGGTCGGCGATCAGGAACGGCACCCCATGACGCGAGTGGCGGCGCCGCACACGGCAGTAGGACGGCGCCGGCGTGCCGATCGGATGCGGCAGCCGTGTCGGCTGTGCCCCGCGCTCGTACGACAGCACCTCGATCGACGCCCCCTCGCGCGACATCAACAGGCCGGACCAATCAGTCGCAACCTCGCACCACAATTGCTCCTGCGCGCGTTCGCGCACGAAGGTGCCTTTAGCCCGGTAGCGTTCGATGAGCCCCTCGCCCTCCAGCAAATCGAGCGCCTGCCGGATCGTGGCGCGTGCCACACCGCACTGGGCGGCGAGTTCCTCGACCGTCGGAATCTGTTGGCCCACCGCCCATTGGCCGGATTGGACCCGACGCCGGAACAGGCTCGCCAGCTGGATGTAGCGCGCGACCGCGCTGCGGCTGAAGTCGACTGCTGCCCGCGCCCCGGAGTGCTTGCGATTCCATCTCGTGTCTCCCAAACGGGCAGAAGAAATAAAGATTAGAACAATTGGATTATTGATCCGACCGGAATGGGTCAAGCACCGGCGGCTGCGTCGTGGAACGGGCGGCCGTGCAGGAACGCGTCGAGATCGCGGGTGAGGCGCGCGATCATCGCGGCACGGGTCTCGTGCGTGATCGATGCGGAGTGCGGCTGCAGCACGACATTGTCCAGGGTGAGGAAGCGCGGATCGAGATCGGGCTCGGACGCGTACACGTCAAGGGCGGCGCCGGCGATGGTGGAATTCTGCAAAGCCGCGATCAACGCCGGTTCGTCGACCACCGAGCCGCGCGACACGTTGATCAAGTAGCCGCGCGGCCCAAGCCGTTCCAGCACCTCGGCGCCGATCAATCCACGCGTCGCCTCGCCTGCCGGGCACGACACCGCGAGCACGTCCGACCGCCCGGCCAATACCGGCAGGTTCGGCACGAAGGTGTAGGGCACGTCGTGCACGGGATGACGGCCGGTATAGAGCACGGTCATGCCGACGCCCTCCGCGATCTGCGCCGCGCGGCGGCCGATGCGGCCGAGGCCGACAATGCCGATGGTCTTGCCGAACACGCGGGTCGACGGCGCGATCCGCTCCTTCGCCCAACGACCGGCGCGCACGAAGCGGTCCGCCTGCGCGACGCGGCGCATGATGGCGTAGGTGAGCGCGATGACAGCCTCGCCGACATCGTCCGCAAGTTCGTCCGGTGTGTTCGCAATGGCGACGCCGCGCGCCCGCGCCGCAGCAAGATCGATGCGGTCCAGTCCGGCGCCGTTACAGACCACGAACCTTACATCCGGCAGCGCGTCGAGCGTGACGGCGTCGAGCCCGGCCATGCTGGTCGTGACCGCGATCCGGAAGCCGGGAGCCGGAGCGGCCGGCCAATTGGCCACCTCTTCCCGCGCGATCAGCGTGCAATGCTCCGCCACAGCGGCTCGCAGATCAGGCGGGATCGTCGCGATGACCAGCGCCTTGGATTTGGTCTCGTTCGCCATCGCGCTGACCCTGTGCTGAGTGCCCGCTGGCCGGTGGTAGTCCACAAAAGGACAGAGAGCTAGTATATTGCGCCATGCAGGGAGAGCGCACGCGTGCCGATCACCTACGACATGGTCAAGATGGCGGCCGCCGAACTCTATGGTCGCTGTCTGAAGAAGATCCCCGAGGACACCAAGGACGCGTTGCGCCACGCGCTCGACGCCGAGACCAATGAGGGCGCGCGCAAGATCCTGGCGATGATGCTGCACGGTGCCCAAGTGGCCCAGGATACCGACCGGCATGTATGCTCGGACGCCGGCGTGCCCGTCTATTTCGTCAAGATCGGCACGGCGGCGCGGATCGAAGGCAATATCAAGCAGGCGATGTCGGACGGCTTCGATCACCTCGTCGCCACGATCCAACCGCCGATCCTCAAGCATGTCACCAATCCACTGACCCAGGAGCGCTCCTACAAGGGCAAGGATATGCCGATGGTCAGCTACGACCTGATCGACGGCGCCGATTACGTGGAGATCACCTGCCAGCCGAAGGCGCTCGGCTCCGGCCGCTGGGCCGCGCTGGAAATCTTCAGCTTTCCCGACCTCGCCACCATCGAGAAATACGTGATGGATTGCGTGCTCAAGGCGGGATCGCAACATTGCCCGCCGGTCGTGATCGGAGTGGGCATCGGCGGCACCTTCGATCACTGCGCCAAGATCGCCAAGCTGGCGACGCTGCGGCCGTTCGGACAAAAGAATCCCGAGCCGATCCTCGCCGACATGGAGGCGCGCTTGACGCGCGCGGTGAACCAGACCGGCTTCGGCCCCATGGGCACGGGTGGCGACACTACGGCGCTCGCGGTCCATGTCGAATACGCGTCCGGCCATGGCTTCACGCCGGTGGCCGTGTGTTTCAATTGCTGGATCAACCGGCGCGCCAGCGCCCGCCTCTCCGGCACCGGCGAGATTGCCTACTTTGAGTGACCCGATCCGCCTGCGGCCGCCGTTGACCGAAGCCTGCGTCCGCAGGCTGCATACCGGCGATTTCGTCACGCTCACCGGCGAGATCGTCATGACCGCCGGCTTGCCGACGCATCAACGCATGCAGGCCTGCATCGACAAAAATGAACCACTCCCGATCGACATTACGGAGGGCGCGTTCTTCCACCTGGGCAGCTACAGCGAGGATCATGACGGGCGCTTTGACGTGCGCTACATGAATCCAACAACAAGTACGCGCTTCAACGCTTTCATGCCCGGCTTCATCCGCCACTTCCGTCTGCGTATGGTGGGTGGCAAGGGAGGCCTCGACCACGCATGCGCCGAAGCGATGCGCAAGGTCGGCTGCGTCTATCTCTCGTTCCTCGGCGGTGGCGCCGCCCTGCACACCGACGCGATCCGCGCGGTGGTAAAGGTCGCCTGGGAAGATCTCGTCTCGCACTACCGGCTGGTCAAGCTGCGCGTCGAGGATCTCGGGCCCCTGGTGGTGGCGATCGACAGCCACGGCAACAGTCTGTTCGAGTCGCTGGGCAAGGCCGCCGCCGACCGCTTGCCGCAGAATTCTGCGCGAACTCGATGCTGGCCGCGCTGCGTTCGGCGGCAAGACGCCGTAACGGCGAGCGCTAAAGCATCATCCGTAAAATAATTCATCACGCTCTAAATTCATGTTGGAGCATGATCTTTTCCGAAAACCGGTGTCCACTTTTCGGGATCATGCTCTAGGTTCATGTTGGAGCATGATCTTTTCCGAAAACCGGTGTCCACTTTTCGGGATCATGCTCCAGCGGGCACGGGCTCGAACGGTGGCGGGGCGCCGTCGGGGAGCGGAAATTCATGCGCGTTGAGCGTCATGGCAACCATGGTGTAGTAGCCGATGAGCGCGGTCAGCTCGACGACGCCGACCGGCTGCCAGCGGTCAAGCACGCGCTGATAGACCTCTGACCGAACGTGGGTCCGGCGTGTCAATTCTTCGGCATAGTCGTAGATCGCGAGTGCGTCGGCGTCTGCCGAAACAGGACGCCGGCCGGCGCGGATATCCTCGATGATCGCGCGCTCGAGCTTCGCCTTCACCGCCATGTCTTCGTGGATGTGCCATTCCAGCGCGCAGCGGCAGTGGCGTGCGGTGACCAGGATGGCGAGTTCGCTCAGCCGCGCCGGCAGCGAGGTGCGATAGCGCAGCAGCTCGCCAAGCTGTTGCCATTTGTCGGCCAGTTCCGGGCGATGCAGCGCGGCAAGCAGGGGCCCGCGCAAGGCACCGCGCGGCCCGGACACGACGGCGTCGTGGACGCTGCGCTGTTCGGGCGTCATCGTCTCGGGGGTCGGCAACGGAATCCGCGGCACGGTATGCATCTCCTATCGGCAGCGCTGATGTCGGGCTCGGGATTCGTCGACAGGCTCGGTCGCGCGCATCGACGGCCTGCGGCTGTGTGTGCGTCAGATGACGCCGTCCTGCTTGAGGGATGCGATATCATCGTTGGTCAGGCCGAATTCACGCAGAATTTCCCCGGTGTGCTCGCCAAGATCCGGCGGCGGCCGTTGATACGTGATCGGCGCGTCCGCCAGCCGGATCGGGTTGGCCACCTGCGTGAGGTGGCCTGCTGCCGGATGCGGCACATCGACCAGGGTGCCGCGATGCTTTGCCTGGATATCGGCGAGCGCTTCCGGGATCGAGTTGATGCGGGCTGACGGCACGCCTGCCTTCTCCAGCGCATCGAGCAGATCGCCGCGCTGCCACGCGACGAAGTTCTCGATCAGCAGCGCGTACATGGCTTCGCGGTTCTCGACGCGTCCGGCATTCTTTGCGAAACGCGGATCGCGCAGGCGGTCATCGCCCAACACCTCGACGAGCCTGGCATATTGGCCGTCATTGCCGACGGCGAGCACGATCTCACCGTCAGCGCATTTGAACACCTGTTGCGGCATGATGTTCGGATGGCCATTGCCATGGCGCCGCGGCGCGCGTCCGGTGAGCAGGTAATTCATGGCCTGATTGGCGAGCATCGCAGCCTGCACGTCCAGCATCGCGAGGTCGATGAAGTCGCCTTTACCGCTGACCTCGCGGCGGGCGAGCGCCGCAAGCGCGCCGATACCGGCATACATGCCCGTCATCAGATCGAGAACGGGTACGCCAACCTTCTGCGGCCCGCCGCCGGGCCGGTCGTCGGCCTCGCCGGTGACGCTCATCAGGCCGCCCATCGCCTGGATCATGAAGTCGTAGGCGACCGCGTCCCGGCGCGGCCCGCTCTGGCCGAAGCCGGTGATCGAACAATAGATCAGCCGCGGATTGATGGTCTTGAGGTTCTCATAGGCGAGACCGTAGCGCGCGAGCGTTCCAACCTTGAAATTCTCGAACAGGATATCCGAGCGCTTGCTCAGGGCGCGGACCAGTTCCTGTCCCTTTGGCTTGGTGAAATCGAGCGTGAGCGACCGCTTGGCGCGATTGGCGCACAGGAAATAGCCCGAGGTCCGACGATCTTCCCCTTGCGGCGTCGTGAGGAACGGCGGACCCCAGGTCCGCGTATCATCGCCGACCTGCGGGCGCTCGACCTTGATCACGTCGGCTCCGAGATCGGCCAACAATTGGGTCGCCCAGGGCCCGGCCAGGATGCGGCTGAGGTCAAGCACGCGTATGTGGGACAGCGGTCCCGTCATGGAAGCTCCTGTCCTCGCGCCGTCGTTTAAGTCAATAACCTGATGTTTCATCCCTTCGCAAGCGGCTTCGGTTTGCCGGAAAGCAGGTCATTGCTCTGCGGGAACACGAGGCCGAAGCGACAAGCGCCGATCGTTCCGCGACGCGATCGCCGCCGAGCTTCGCCGCCATCGCGGCGCGCTCCAGCACGATCGCGTGCTATCCGGCGGCAATCGCCCGTCACCGCGCCAACCTCGAGCTCCCCGAGTTGCTGAACGCCGGCGCCGAGCAAACCGAGGACCTGACGCCGTCGCTGTGCCGCCTGATCCAGGCCGCGATCTTGCATTGGCACGCGCAAGACTATCAGATCGAGAGCGAGGGGCGCCTCGCCGAACCAACTGATGCAGTTTCGTTCTTTCCCAAACAATCGCGCAAAATCAGCAATGCAAAAAGAGTGTGCCTGCCCGCTATGCGTTAGGCTCCTGAGCATCGAACAATGCATCCCAACTGAAAGCGATCGAATATCCACAGCACGCTGCGTCCACAAGGCTACATGGTTCTTCTCAACCAGGCACAAAACGGATCTCCGGCTGCCGCCCCAATGATCGCTGGTATGCGGAGACGCCGTAGATCACGTTCCGGCGAGCGGTGACGGGAGTCACAACTGAGCGCGGCTCCCTGTAGTAGGGAACCGTTCAGAAGTCTGGGACGTTTGACTCACAGGAGGCGATGTCCATGAAAAGATCATCCCCGCTCAAAGCTGCACTCTGTGCCGGAACAGCGGCCGTTTTGGCCGTTTCGGGGCTGGCATCGGCCACGGCGGCTCCGGTTTTGTCCAACAACGCGGCCTTGAAGGCTCTCGCGACCGACCACGTGACCGACGTTCGCTGGCGCGGCGGCTTCGGTAACGCAGTTGCGGCCGGCGTCATCGCAGGCTTGGCGCTCCGCGCCCTCTCATCCGCACCGTACTCGTACGGCTATGGATCGGGCTACGGCTACGCGCCGTACGGCCCATCCCCTTATGGCTATTACGGCTATGCGCCCTACAGCGGGGCCGGGCATTTTCAGGATCAGTTCCGGAATACGTACTGATTCTCCTGCTGAGTTGTGACATGAACGCGGTCGGCCCCGACACCGGCCGCGTGTCATTTTTGTCTAGCGCTTCGAACTGTGATCAACCTCAAGGCTGCGAATGCGCTTGGGGTGACTTTGACAGGGTCGCCGGTTAGCGCTCGTTGCGCCATTCGCGCGGCGTGCAGTCGAAGCGCCGGCGAAACGTCCTGTTGAAGTGCGAGAGGTCGTTGAAGCCCCAGCGATAGACAATTTCCGAGATATTGAGCGCCCGCTGATAGTCGTCGCGCAATGCTGCGCGGCACGCATCGAGCCTGTTCTCCAGCACCCAGCGGCCAAACGTCGTTCCAATCTGCCGGAACCGGGAATGCAGTGTCCTTACCGAAATGCCGAGATGGTCCGCCGCAAGCTGCGGCGACAGCGCGGGGTCGTGCAGATGTTGTCGGCAGAATGCAAGCAGGGCTTCGATTTGTAGGTCTGGTTCAAGTCGATCGGTTGCAGCATCGTGCGCGCTGGCTAACGCCAGCAGATTGCAGACATTCTCTGTGAGCAGGGCCGTCGCATTCTCGCTCATTACCGTGTCCTCGGCACCCAGCTGCAGAAGATGGCGCCGCGCGAGATCAATGTAAGGCGAGTTCGCGATAAATGTCTGCACCGGTTGCCGACGCAGCCAGGGCGCACGGCGATCGATCATCGCATGCGGGATCACGGCCATGGTGCGCGCGCCGCCGACGAGCGTCGCTCGAAACGGGGTTCGTTCGTCGTAAAACAGAATCTCATTGCCTTGCACCGCGTTCGTCGCATCGTCCTGACGAAGAACCGTGCGCCCGCTCAGTTGCAGGTAGATGGTGTAGTGGTCTGCTGGCGCGCGGGCGATATCGCGGCGGGTGCGGACGAGTTCGTATGTGCCGCTTGACGTGGTGGTGGCAAATCGGAGCAGGCCGGAGCTGCGCGTCGACATGCGAGCGGAGAACCGCTCCGGCGGGGCTTCGATCGAAACCTTGAAGACTGTCTGGCACACGGCGTCGCGCCAGTACCCGAAGCGCTCGCGCTCCGGCAAGGCGTCGGTCGACCAGGTCGCCGTTCGCGCCTGCCTCGCGGGGGCCGCGGGTTGGTGTAAGTCCGGTCTGGTTGTTGCACTGTTGACCAATTGTTTGCGCTCCCGCCCCAGATCGCCTCACGCCGGTCCGTGTAGCGGCGGGTGATGTACACGAATTTCTCGCCAGCACAATGTGAGGGGGATCACAGCGCTGAAGCAGTTGGGGGTTGGGGCGGAATGACCTCACGGGCACCGTCCAGTTATAGGGTTCGAACCGGCGCAGGAGATGATGGGTAGGAGGTAGGTAGAGCAGCCCACTTTGTGCAATCTAAGATAGGCGTATGACCCCGGAGCGGACATTGCCTGTAGGGTAGATCCAACCACCATCGGCCCGCTCGACTACTCGCCGCATAGGTTGCGGCCGAGTTCTGGAAGCCGGGAAGCTTCTCCTGACGAGGCCGCCGTGGGCGGGGTCAGAGCGTTGATCAGGCGGCTTCGCGCACCCCGACCGAAAGGGCCTCGGCCCGCGCCGCGAGCCGCGCGCGCACCACGCGGGGCAGCTGCCGGGCGGATTTCGCGCGCGGCACTTCCATCTCGGAAATTGCCACCTCGTCAACGCCATAGAATGCCTCATAGTCGGCATGGTTATCGAAGTTGCGCCGGGTGACGTTGTCGACGAACGTCCTCGTGGGCCGCCTTGAGCGAGGCACTGTGGATTTCTACGCCCGCGCCGGACGGCATGCTCCGGCGCACGCTCAACGCGCCTTTTGCAGGACGCGGGTTGCCGGCGCCGACGCCGGTGGTCGAGACCCATCACCTGGCCGTGACCTTGCGTCTGGTGACCCAGGGATTTGGGTTGACTGCCCTGCCGGAGATCGTCGTCGCGGAAGCCGAGGCGGCCGGCCTGGTTCGCCGGATCAACATCAAACCCGCGATCATGATGCCGCCTGCGAGTCTGTTGTACCGGCGAGCGGCGGCCGATCACCCGCGCACGCGCGCGATTGTCGCCGCGGTGCGGGCCGCCGTGAATGAACTGATTGCGAGCGAAAAAAAACCTGCGGCGGCTTTCGTAGGAGACGAGTGTGCGTGACGCGACGCAATTTGCGCCGGCACGTTTGCTCGGCTGGCCGAGGCTAAGCAATTTTGGTAGGAGAACTAAGTTGTTGATTTGTTTGGTAGCGGAGGACGGATTTGAACCGCCGACACACGGATTATGATTCCGCTGCTCTAACCAGCTGAGCTACTCCGCCATCCAATTGAACGCGTTATCGTTTTTCTTGACAGGCGTAGCATGAGATAATGCGTTTGCTACCGGTTTGCTACCCTTTCGCGCCCCGCTTGTTTAGTACCGCCCTGAGGGCGCCGTCAACAATCGCGGCTGCATCGGCCTGCATGTTCGGCAGTACATGACTGTAGAGGTCCAGCGTAATGCCGACCTTGCTGTGGCCCAACCGCTCACTCGCCACCTTGGGGTGGACGCCGCTCGAAAGCAGATGCGTGGCATGGGCGTGCCGCAAGTCATGGAAGCGAATGCGAGGCAGGGCGCCATTGCGGGCGAGGAAGCGGACCCACTCCTGTCCCAGGCTGTGCGGGCGCAAGGGGGCGCCGTCGGCTTGCGTGACCACGAAATCATCTTCTGCAAGGCGCTTGCCGACCTTCAGAAGCTCCTGGGCCTGCTGCAGCCGATGTGCCCGTAGCTCGGTCACTAAGGTCGCAGACAAGGCTATGGTGCGGCTGCGGCCGCTTTTGGGCTCTTTGTATCTGACCCCCGCTTTTGTCTGCTCGGCTGATTGAACGACGGCCAGTTGAGCGGCGATGAGATCGACATGGCGCCAGCGCAGGGCTTTGCCAACGTCGCGGACATCAAAGCGCAGCAACTTGGTGCGGATGCGGTGATTACGTATCACGGGACCGACACGCTCACCTTGCAGCACGTGACCGTCGGCAGCCTGCACGCGAGCGATTTTTTGTTGGTGTAACGCGTGTTGATTGACAGCTTGCAAGAGCAAGTGGCGGAGGCGCGTGCCGCCGCCTATAGGTTGATTTGCGCATTGCGGGCCTTTGCCTCCGGGTCGTCCACGGGTAGGGCCGTAAGTACGCCGATCCGCCTCATGCGCTCGGGCTGCTGCGCCCACGCCATTACCGGCCACGCCGCTGCCCCGCCCAGACCTGCGATGAACTCGCGCCGCCTCACGCCATCCCTTCCAAAAGACGGGGGTAGGCTAGCACATTCGCTGCGCCGCCTTTACTGCCAACCGCTTCGCGGTCAGGCTCAGGTGCCTCAAGGTCAAGGCTGCCGCTCGCCGCAATTCCTGACCCCCAATGACGCTCGTCAACATGCGCGCCTATATCCAAAGGTATTTCACCGAACAATCATAAGCGGGCATGGTTGAAGCGGCAGTGAGTTCATAACCTGAGCCGCTGCACCGGGACGCCGGTGGCCTACCGCTTCCCTTAAATTCCGGCGCCCGAGGAAATCCTAAAACCTATCACGGCAACGCGGTGGGTTTTTTTCGCAAATGCGGCAGCCGCGGCAACAAGATCGGCGTTCGCCCAAACCGGAAGGAGCAGCCGGAACGGCCGAGCCTAACCGGCATCTGGCGTGGAATGCTGGGCTTTGTTGGCCTCGCGGCGGCATTCCGCAAGCGTTACTACAAGTACGCCCCGCAAGGGGCGCGGGTGGATTTCATGGGAGGCTTGGGATGCGCGCTATTCTCGCGCTCTTAGTTTCGACGTGCCTAGCGTCTGCGCAAGAGGGTGGTCCAATCGCCAGCCGTCATGGCGTGGGTCACGATAGCTGGCACGCACAGTTTTATTCCAAACTCGTAAAAGACGATGGTGGTTCTTGTTGTAATTTTAATGATTGCCGCCCAACCTTGAGGCTGGCGTCCGGAAAGCGGTTGGAATTTGGCGTGGCGCGATCTCCGGTAACATGAAGGTATCGTTTCAGGCTGCGAGGTCAATTGGCTGATCGATGAGCTTTGTTGCGAGCGTCTGCCAGCCATCAACCTTGCGCATGTTGATCTGGCCCGATGCGAGCAAAGCCCAGAACAGCATGGCAGCAGTGTCCGCGGACGGCAGCACGGTCTGGGTCTTGATCCTTCGCTTGAACTCCTCGTGCAGTCGTTCGATCGCATTGGTAGTCCGCGCGCTCCGCCATTGGCTTGGCGGCAGTCGTGTGAAGGTGAACAGCCGGTCGCCGGCTTCCTCCAGGCTGTCGGCAACGGCGCGGTGCTTGAGCCTCCATTTGCGGATGAAGGCCTTGCGGCGCGCCTCGATCTCCTGACGCGTGGCCGCATAGATCATGTCGTTATAATCCGCGGTGATCTCGTCATGCAGGCGCTCTGGCGCGTGGGCGAAAAGGTTCCTGTGCTTGTGGACCGTGCAGCGCTGAACCGGCACGCCGTCCCACACGGCGGCGATCGCCTTGTCGAGCCCGGGTGCGCCATCGACGATGAGGAATTCGGGGCGACGCAAGCCGCGCTTGATGAGATCGTCGAGGACGGTGCGCCAAGCCTCGGTGCTCTCGCCACCCATGCTCTTGATCGCGAGCACCACCTTTTGGCCGTCCGCGCGTACGCCGATGACGACAAGGAGCGAGATGGAGGTCGCTTGGCGGTCGAGCCGCACGCGCACCACGGTGCCGTCGAGAATGAGCCGCACGATCGGCTCTTCGGCTAATGCGCGGGCGTTCCACGCGTCCCAATCGCTCTTCACCTTGCGCCAGGTCCGGCTCACCGTATCCTTGCCCACCGCACCGCCAAACAGGGCACCGAGCGCACGGCGCACCCGGCGCGTATTGGTGCCAGCCAGATAGGTGCTCGCGATCAGCGCGTCGGCGGCCAGCGTGCGGCGCTGATAAGCCCGCAACGCCTGGCTCTTCCACTCCGTCGTCTTGCCCTCCGGGGTGTTCAGCCGGGCACGCGGCACCGCGATCTCGATCGGCCCGAAGGTCCCGGTCAACGACCGTGTCCGGCTCCCGTGGCGGTGGCCCGCAATGCCTGCTCTTCCTTCATTGCTGGCCATCTGGCTTCGACTGTAACGCGGCCGGGCAAGCACAGTGTCGAGTTCGCCGCGGATCATCGCTTCGACAAACTCACGCGCCCGAGCCCGCACCTCGGTCTCGAGTGGATCAAACCAGTTGTCGAAAAGATCAACAGCCATCTCGGCTGCAGGCTGCGAAGAATCAGGCTTCGTGGTAGTGCTCGTCATGGCGTGGTCTCCTATCCGACGCTCCAACGTCAGATGATTCGAGGTTGATCACCCCGGAGACTACGCCACCCTCAATTCCTACCAACCTCGCGACGCCACGACCTTGAGCCGATCAGTCGGCAATCACTATGAGGTTTTGGTTGATGGTGAGTGGACGGCGGTGCCACCGGACACGATTAGGAAAGTTGTTGCGCCAGACCAAGGGGCGCACGTATGCGCGCCGAAGCGCACCCGCGATTGGGATGCTGGCGTGATCTATTGCGTGGTGTTACCGCCCGAGGGGTGAAAACGACCTCAGCGCCATGAATGTTGATTCGACCGCGCTGGCCATGGTGGCCTACTCAAGCCAGCGAGGCCCAAATTCTTCATCGGCCGTCTAAGCTGAACGCGGCGGTCCTCGTCAGCCCGTGCCTCGCTGTCCTGCCGTGCGAGACCGACCGAGCGCAAATAAATTAATGCTTGCGTGGCCGAGTCCGTCAGATCACAGAAGCGGGCTTTCGGGAAATTGGACATTTCCGTAATAACCGTGTCCGCCCAATCGCGGTCCGGTGCGAACACAAAGCCGTTGGCGAAAATCGGTTGGACCGACAGAGCGCGGCTCACCTTGTCGCCCTTCGGCTCGACCAACTGCACGCTCCAATCATCATTGCCGTAAAATTCGCCGGAGTTCCTGTGCCGCCGTTTTCCCGGAGGCTTTATTCTCGATCAGCAGATGATGTACGCCCCATTTGCGGCAGGTGTCAGCAATGCGCTCGACCAGTCCAAACGAGGCTCTCACCCGCTGCGCGAAGCGCTCATCCTTTTGCCTAGCAATCTCCCGTGGCTCTCCCGGCAATACAATTTCGTGATTAAGTCGAGACTGCGGATCGTTGTGCATTGGCAAGTGTTTTCGCCAGCCGTCCATGAGGATAATCCGCGGCGCTATGTGTTCGGGATGCTTGAAGATTCCCCCGACACAGTCATGGCACTCGGATCATTTTCCTCCTTTTCAGTAAAAGCTCCATCAACCGAACCGAGTATGAACTCACGCCGGAAAATACTTGCCCTCCCATAAATGCCACCAATCCCTCCGGAAAATTCCCCCAGCGCGTGGCTGCGGCGACTGCTGCAAGCGCCCGGAAGCCATATAGGGGCCGAGCCCAGCTTTGATCCGTGCAACCTCTTTCGCACCTTCCCGGTCTGGGCTTTTGCGCCGAGTTCGGCTGGCTATTGGCCGGCGGGCAGCGTCGAGAACGCTCGCCCTGTGATTGGAATGTCGCTCGATGAGACCTTGCCTGAAAAACCGAGCTGGAATGTCGACAGGCCTCGGTTCGTGGTGCCGACCGGCCAGACGCGCGTTCCTGCCGCCGACGTCATCGTCCCGCTCGCTCGCCAATAAAATCGAGGAATGGATTCCGATGAATTTGCAAGTGCCGGCCAGCCAAGTCGGACCCATCCTCGACGAAGGTTCTGTCTCGGCTTGGTACCAGCACTTGGCAGGTGGAACTCACCGGTAGCATCGGTATCAATTCGGAGAGTTCGACGCGGAGAGATCATCGTATCGGCACTGATGCAAGGGCGTGCCTATTTCGATGTGCCTATCCCGCTGCGCGGCTACCATTGGCTGGATTTCCAGGTGAACGAGGACATGGGCGCGCTGCTGGCCATGTGGGATCGCGGCTGGCATGCGGCGCTCGGTTCGCTCAGGGTCGTTCCGCTAACCATGAGCGGCGGCACGGCGTTGGTGAATGCAACAGGATTGACGAGCCCGTTCGGACCTTGAGTGTCGAATTCCCGCTTCATGCGCCGCGAAGGAAGCCTGTAAAACCTTCAATCACATGATCTGCCCGAAATGCAGGCAAGCCTTTGAATACGCTCGATGGCAAACCGAGCCTCACAGCATCCTTATCTGTTGGCCGAATTCGAAAGAGCGGCCGGGTACCGCCGTCACCGACTGTGCGACGCATTTTATTATTTGCGTGTGCAATCAGTCAATTGACCGGACGGCTGCGCCCAATCTGCTGCGTGTGATCGCCGTCACAGCGCTTTTAAAAACCTCACGTATTATACGTCCAGCGTGTCGGTTCGGGCTTCCTGAGGGAGGGATCGATGGAACGCGCGACTTTTCACAAAATTGCAACGCCGGTAGATCGTCTCGAATACCGCAAGTGGGCTCACCGTGTGTTGGTGGCGTATGGTATCTTGATTCTTGGCGGCATCAGCTTTGCTGTCCTCCACCACTATCAAGCCCCGAAGCACAGTATTGCGACGGGGTATCTGCGACGGCAGTGACAGCGCTCAATCAGTTCGACCGCTGATCGAACTCTTGAATACGTGGGCATCTTGAGGAGGCGGACATGTTGAAGGTGATTATTATCGTTGCCGCCACGGCCGTGCTGGCATTCGGGGCGGGGGTCTGGACCAAATCAACAGTGGTTGCCGACGGGGCAACCCCGGCGGTATCGACGATCTCGCCCGCCGATCTGCACCTCAGGGTGAAGCCGGAGGAGCTCCCTGTCCTCGTCGTGGACAACTACAACTAACTTTCGGGGATGCTTCGCCAAGTCCTTGAGCGCGAGAACGGAGTTCGTCAAGGCGATCTCCGATAGGCCGATCACAACCGGGAGGATGCCGAGTAAACCTTGGCAGCTCCCTGTCACCTTTCCGCGAATGGTCGACGCCTAGAAGGCCGAAGGTGGTGATGAGAATACGAAGCGCGATGTGACCCAGGCACGAGCGTCATGGAAGTGCGGGCGTTGCGAGATTTTCAAAAGATGTCGCCGGAAGATCAGCGCGAATTCGATAGATAGGTGAAAGCAAATGCCATCGTCGGTTCGATCCTCGGTTGGCCTGCTGGCCATGGCCGTGGCGGGCTCCATACCAAGGGACCGGCGGACGCAGGAATAGCTGCGAGTTCAAACGCGTCCAAGGTCGCCACGTCCGAAATGAGAATTTCGCGCAAACCAACACCCGTCCGGCTTGATGCGAAAAACGCGCCGGGCGGCATGTGATCTCAGTTTGTTTGCTGCCCCGCAGCGCTGCTTCGCATCGGGATGTGGGCGAACAGCCTCTGTCAGCTGGCGCATACTACCCGACTGAGTAAGCAGGCAGCCAAGGGCCGCCGTCAACCTGCACGCGTCAAGTCAGACCTTCAAACAAATTGGTTAACTCTGTGACGCGCCTCACAATTGCGTGTGTTGATATGGTGGCACAGTGAAAACTGGATGGCCCGTTGGGGGCTCACAATGCCGTGCTCTACATTTTTTTTGGCGCTTCGTCCAGCTTGTGATCTTTTTACCGATCGCTTTGCACACGGGACAGGCTGCGGGGCAATCGCTCACGCAATGCCCAAACTCGCCTGCAGCGAGCCCATCGGCGTCCTACATCCTCGCTAAACAAACGCAGGCCGCGATAACCGCTATTGAAACCCCAATTTGGAAACGATTACGGTTGGTGGCTCGAAAGATGTCAACGCCATACGTGCAGCAATAGAGACCGCGCCTTGTTCCATTTGGTTTAGTGACGAGGCTGATGAGATTTTGGGACGGCCCGCATTCCCATCTTTAAAAACGCCAGTTGAGTTAGACCTTGTTGTCCTTTCGGTATTTGAGCTTGGGTTTGGTGACCAGGTTTCTCGTAATGATGTTCAGCGGGGAGCAGGTATCCAGGCCTCGCTCCACGACATTTATGCCCGAGCCGTTTCGCTCGGATTCGAGCTGTGTCCCGCCGAAGTTGGCCCTGCTTTGCGCCTTAATTACCTTAATCAACCGCTTGGCGAATTTCTCCACATCGCGATGAAACCTGTCGCGCGATATACCGGGGAACTGGTTAACTTCATCATAGGCGGTGGAGGCGCCGGGCTCCTCCTCATCGGCGGCAACGGTGACCCCGACGTAATGGTGCCCGGCGTGATTCAGTTTGTGTTTGTCCGACCGCGCGCCGCGAGGCTCGCAAGCGGTCCCGCACCTAAGCTCGATACCGACGACTTGGCAAACCGCTAAGCTGTCTTGCCCCGCCAACGACCGGGGTTTCTTTCAGTGATCATCCGCTGTGGAATGTTGAGAGGCAATTTTTCTCGATCAAGACGACCCCGCATGTCGTAGCTTGTTGTCGACAATTACGACCCTTCATCCGTTACTTTATTGCCCGGTGTGCGCAGTTCTTTCGGCCAGGCGGGGTAGTGGAAAAAGATAACCGTTTGCTGCGGCGCATGAGTCCGCTAAGGCACCAACAACGGACTCAGCCGCGTTGACGCGCAGATAGGTAAATATGTGATCAGGTCAGCAGCTACCCACCTCGTGAGCGCAATCGTGAAGAGTCCCGTTGCGGGGCTCAGCGGTACGCTTTTTAGCGGGAGGACCTCCCTCATTCTCGACATCCACGCGTCGCGCAACCCAAACCGGCCGTGGATGAACTTTACCAGCGACCTAAGCCCGGCGTTCCGGGAGGTCCGCATTTACCGAGGATGGGACAAACCCAGATCTCGGCTTTGCCAGTTGATCGCTCTGTCGTATTCTTTGCGCGTGTTTGCTCTTGTGACGCCTTGTTCACTTCCTGGGTGAAAATCGCACATAGAACCAGAAAGGCGACAATCCATACTGTATTTTCCAAATATCGCCACGATCCAACACACACGCGCTTCCTCATTAGAGCGAAAGCTTTGCTCGTTTGCAGGGTCCGCGCCGTTGGTTGAGCGCGGAGAAGGAGTAAAGAAATAGGGGGCTGGGCGTCCTGCAACGATGTCATTCATTGCTGTTTTTCGGGCATCTAAGATGTCAGCCGCCGCTTTGATGCCGTTGCGGGCTTCGTTAGTCATCCCTTCCTTCGGAGAATTAGAGCTGGGCTCGCCCATCGTTGTTGACCCGGCCTAGGTGAAGGCAATTTGCGTCAGTTTAAGATCTGCCCCCGCACTTTCATTCACCCACTCGCACGCGGAGATCCGTGTTCAGCAGCTTGCATTAGGCAAGCGTCAGGATGCGGAAGCAAAAACGCTAGCCCTTGAGTGAGTCAGGGACCTTCCCGCCGTTCTCCGCCAGCTTGATCATCACCTGCTTGTGCAGCCAGATATTCATGGTGGCGGAGTTGTTCGTGTTACCGCTGTAATTCAGTTCCGTTGCCAGTTCCTTCCGCGCCGAGAGGCTACTGTCGAGATTGAGCAGCTTCATCAGATCGACGATAGATTTTTGCCAATCGAGCTTCTCTTTGTTCTGACTGGCGAGCTGGGTGAGCACGGCCGCGACATCGACCTGAGGCTGCGCCGCGCCTGGTGCAGCCGCGGATTTTGCGCTGCCCGCGCCCGAGGACGCCGGACCCGACGCCGTGCTGCCCGCACCGGAGAACGTAGGACCGGAAGCCGTGCTGCGCGCGCCTGAGGACGCAGGACCGGAGGTCTTGCCAGGCTCAGCTGGCGCCGCTTGCGTTTTGGCGTGACCAAAGATCGACGACATGATGTTCCCGAACACGCTCATGGCTGGCTCCCTTTCTTCGTGGAGCAACTACGCTGCTCCACACTCGATGTCGAAATGCTTTGAAACGGGTTTGTAGTTCAAATCAAAACCTTCTCAAACCGCAGTGGTTCCCGTCTGGTTGACTGCAGGGCATCAGAGCTATGGCGTGCGAAACGTGTCACAGCTTCCAACATCACCTGATTTCAAACCGGTCATGAACCAATGTGTGCGCTGGGCCGACGTGCCGTGCGTAAAGGCATCCGGTACGACGTAGCCCTGGGCCTCGCGCTGCAGACGATCGTCGCCGATCGCAGACGCCGTCTGCATCGCCGCTTCTACATCCCCGGGCTCGATGAACCGCCACTGCTGCTGCGCGCGGTTCGCCCACACGCCGGCAAGGCAGTCAGCCTGCAGTTCCACCCGAACCTGCAAGCTATTGGCCTCCGCCTTATCCATCCCGCGTTGGGCCTTCTGCACCTGCGGCAGCAATCCCAGCTGGTTCTGCACGTGGTGGCCGATTTCGTGGGCGATCACATAGGCCTGGGAAAACTGACAGGTCTTGGCGCCGGCGTCGCAGGCGTCGAACCGCCGCTCGAGATCCTGAAAGAAGCTGGTGTCGAGATAGACCTTCTGGTCGAGCGGACAATAGAACGGTCCCATCGCGGCGCGCGCCGCCCCGCAGCCGGATCGGGTCGCGCCGGAGAACATCACCAGGGTCGGCGGCGTATAGGTCTTTCCCGCCTGGGCAAAGATGTCTTTCCACTGGGCTTCCGTGCTGCCAAGCACCTTGGAAACGAACTCACCCATCGCATCCGACGGAGCCCCTGTGCTCGCTGTTGAACCAGTGTCAGACTGTTGCTGGGTTTGGTTGTCCCTGGACATCATCTCCGCGCCCCCGATGAGAACGCGCGGGTCGATGCCCAGAGCCCAGCCAATGAGGCCGAGCACGACGATAGTGCCGATCCCGATGCCGCCGCGGCCTCCGGGGAAGCCGCTCAATCCACCGCGCCGATCTTCAACGTTGTCGCTCTTTGGCAGTTCATCGAGGCGCATGACTACCTCCCTGCAGATGTGCGCCGCGCTTTACCTCAAATCAGATAATTCGGCCAACGTCGGCAGGCGGCCATTGGGGGTCAGCTTGTCGACTACCCCCGGCAGGATTTGCGACAACTGTTTGGTGATTTCCTCCTCGGAGAGGCCTGACCGCTGCGCGAGCGTCTTTATTAGGTCAGGGCCGAGCGCAGAACCAAGTTGACCAGGCGAGGCCGGTTGATTTTGACCAGGGCCAACCCAGGAATTGGCCACGTTGCCGAGCCCACCCTTCTGAAGTTTTTCCAACAGCCCGCCCAATCCTCCCAGCAGGCCGCCAGCTCCTTCATCAGACGTTGGTTGCGCCCCGGTGCTAGCAGGACGTCCTGAACCGCCGCGTCCAAACAGCGCGCCAGACGCCAGCAGCGCGAGAAGAGCAAGCATCAAGGGCTTCCCGATATTGCCACCAGGGGCGGCGGATCGGAACCTGTCTTCAAGACCGGCCATTGTGTTTCTCCTATTGGCTTGGTTTTACGAATTTTCGATGTGCACATCACGCGCGGCGGCGACCCGTTACCGCGTTGTAGACCAGAAGCACCACGATCGAGCCCACCACTGCGACGATCATGCTCCAAATATTCAGGCCGGTGACGCCCGTCGCACCAAAAGCATCGAACAGAAAGCCGCCCACCAGAGCGCCGACGATCCCGAGCGCAATGTCGAGCCAAAAACCTTGGCCCTGCCTGTTGACGATCTTGCTTCCGATGAACCCGGCAATTAGACCAAGTATGATCCAACTGAGGATGCCCATGAATGTGCCTCCCTTTTGCACGAACCCGATGGCGAACGGCTCATGATCGCCCAAGAACCTGGTGAGTTATTTCAACGATTGTTGTAGCTGAAAGCAAAACACGATTTGCCGCCAATCTGGCGGATGACCTCCCGGCGAACCACGACGCCTAGTGGACAATATTCCAATGCTATAGGCTAAACCACAAGTCAATTTCGAGGTAATATAATCATGAAGGCGGTTTTGGTGGCTCACTACCCGTAATGCGATTTCACAGCTAACCGCCAGCGCATCAGAACTTGCGCCAGCGTGTGGCGATGGCAAACAAGTCAGCGAAAGCACCACTAACATGCGCACCACGATTGCCGGCGTCACCGACACCGCCTCGGCGCAGGCGGCCCTCCCGAAATTGCAAGAGGTTACGGCCCAGGTCGACAGGGTGGATGGTCGGGCAGTTGTCGGTCGACCAACGGAAAATCCTCGCGGGGATTGTGAACCCGATGATGACGACGCTCAACGAACTGTTCGACAGGGTGCTAACAATTCCTGGTGTCGTTGAGGTTTTGAAACCGACGATCGACGCTAAACTCACCGGTGCTGACAAGTTAATCGCCGCGAGCCACAATGCATCACCACCGGCGCGCGTCGGCGGTTGATGCAAGAGCCCCTAAGTGAAGATGTTCAGGGCGCCCGTAGGAAGGCGCAAGTAGAGGAGTAATGCTTATGACGGACAAATCGAATTTCACACCCGACGAATGGAAGCTCCTTCTGGAAAGCGTGATGGCGGCGAGTATCGCCGTAACGGCCGCAGAGCCGAGCGGGCTGTGGGGCCTTCTAAAAGAAAGCTTCGCTGGCGGCACGGAACTGGCGAAGGCCAAGATGGACAGTGGAACCGACGCACTCATCAAAGCAGTTGTCGACGATTTTGGTACTGCCGAAGGGCGAAGTGTCACCCGCGACGGCCTGAAGGACAAGCTAAAGGGCAGCAAACCAGTCGAGATTAAGGACAAATGCATCGAAACGTTGCGGGAAGCCGCGACCGTGATCGACACCAAGGCACCGGGCGATGCCACTGCATTTAAGGGTTGGCTGCGCCAGATCAGCCAGCATGTTGCAGAGGCATCCAAAGAGGGTGGATTTCTCGGCTTTGGAGGTGTGGCAGTGAGCGAAGCCGAGAAGGCAACGCTCGCGGAGATTTCGCGCGCCCTCAAGTTGCCAGCAACGTGAAGCGATCCGCGCATCCGTTTGAATTTACAGACCGGGCAGAATGCCATGTCGAAGAAGGTTGTGAAATCTACTTCGTATGTGGGCATGAATGCCTGGGCTAGGACTTGTTTGTGCGCCAATGTTCGGGCCGCACACGTTGTCACGGCAACGTCACGCGCGCGCGACAATAGCGACGGGACCGCAGGTGAACGCGGGTATCTTATTTGCGCGCGGCGAACGGACGCACCACGCAAAAGCAGCCACACGGCCCTCCGATGACGCTGCGCAACATGCGCGAGCTTGGCGTGCAGCGGCTGATCGCGTCGTGCCCCAACGATGCGTACCGACATACCAAGGATGAGGTGAGAAATGCGACCTCTAGTTTTTGTAATCGGAGCTATTGCGCTTATGGGATGCGATGCGCCGAGGCAAACCACAGCAGCCGAGAATCCGAAGCCGGTGGGTAGATGGGCCGTTGTCCCAGTCAACGCGGGCGCGGCGTCGAATCCTTACTCGGCTTGGCTTCTGGACACCACAACGGGCGCTCTTGCGCTATGCACCGCGTTCGTTGTTGCTCCAAGCCCCACCAATATTCAGACCACTCTGCGGTGCAGTTCGAACGACGATCCGTTAGGCATTCGATAACGCTACGATGGCCTCAAAGCTCAAGCACCCGCCCGGTCCGCCGATGACGCTCGGCAATATGCGCGAGCCCGGCTTGCAGCGGTTGATCGCGTCGTGCCTCAACGCGCCTGCCTACACACCGCGCTGATCGACATGTCGAGCTATCCAGCAGAAACCGAAGTGCCGTCCTTCCTCCGTCGCGCGAAGTGCGGCAAGTGCGGCGGTAAGAACGTGGACGTGTGACCCAACTGGAAAGAACAACCGCCGCAGTCGAGCCTGACCGGCAAGCAGTGGCGGTGACTGATTTAGCGTCTAATGAATCTGTTCCCCTTTGCAACAAGGCTTTTAGCGTTCAAGCGGGGTCTCATTCTTGGTTTCGAAATTGAGCTCGATCTCCACGTTATTGGGGTCGCGGAAGAATATCTGCCAACGGGTGCTATTGGGCACCTGGTTCACGCGGTAGGGCACGCCCTTGCCGCTGAGGTGCTGCTTCATCGCCTCGAAGCCGCGGCTGCCGAACGCGACATGATCGATGACGCCTGAGTCCGGGTGTTGTTGCTTGTCGGTCCCGGAGATGTCGTTAAGGTGCAGTACGGGCTGGCCCGCGCTATACAGCCAGGCCCCTGGAAAATCGAACTGCGGGCGCGGACCATTCACGAATCCCATCACATCCTCATAGAACTGCACCGTCTCTTTGAGTTTGCGGGTCGACACATTGTAATGGTCGAGCACACCAACGCTTATTTCCATCGGGGTTCTCCTTGGGCATAGTTTACTATAAAGCGTACTGCAAATTGTGACCGCAGGAAAACAAGCTCAAACACGCTGCTGGTCCGGCGATGACGCTCGGCAACATGCGCGAGCTTCGGACCTGCGCGGATCACCACATCCCGCTGCGCCGGAAACAATGGACACTTGCTTAGCTCGCGAGCATGTCCTTGACTGTCGTAGTTGTGCAGGCGAGCGGAGGGTGGTCACATGCCTAAGAAGGGTTACTGGGTCGCGCTGGCGGATGTGAGTGATCCCGAAGGCTACAAACTTTACGTCGCCGAAAACGCTCATGCGTTCTGCAAATATCGCGGACATTTTCTAACTCGTGGCGGTCACTCAGAGACGCCAGAAGGCACGACCCGGTCCCGCGTCGTCGTTATCGAGTTTCCGGACTACGCCGCTGCACTCGAATGCTATCGGTCCCCTGAATATACCAAGGCGAAGGCTCTTCGGGAGGGGAAGTCCATCATGGACCTGACAATCGTCGAGGGCTATGACGGCCCACAGCCAACAGTTTTTCCCAACTACCAGACGGTATTGAGGGAAGAGCGCTGGTCTCCTAACTCTATTCAGCTTGTAATCGGAATTATCTGCATCGCCATCGGCGCTGCTTGGCTCGGGGGTTTCCCTGGTTTTTTGGTCGCAGTCGGGTTCATTCTAATTGCGGGAATAGCACTGAAGCATTGATCGTCCTGGCCCGCCGCCGACGCCCGGCCTGTTTATAAATGGGAGATTTGGATGACGAAGCCGCAGCGACAAGCCATCATAGTCGTCGCACTCTGTATCCTCGGAGCTTTCATGTTGCTTTGGGGATTTTGGACACTCGGCTGGTTCGCGGATTGAATATATGAAACCCAACCATCCCCCGCCGATGACGCTCGGCATCATGAAGAAAAGGTCCGACGATGTCAGGTCATCCCGATAGGATTGCCGAGCATTATCGGAAACTGGCGGCCGAGGAAGTCGCTCTGGCCAAGGCGGCAGTCACGAATGAAGCCCGGGCTAAACACTACGCGATGGCTGCTGAGTATTGGCGCCTTGCCCAGACCACGGAGGACGAAATCATTGAATGACTACCAAGCACCCGCACGGCCCGCCGATGACGCTCGGCAAATAAGGCGGGTCATCGCTTAAGGTTATGCTGTTGGGACGGGTCGCAACTGTGAGGGGTGTTTATCACCAACATTTTTCGAAAGGACAAGGGGTTGAGTGATCGAAAACGCCTGGCGGAGGCTGTCGAAGTGCTGGCAAATCTTGTCAGGAACATTCATTTGCGTCGGGTATTGAGCACAGTATGTGCTGATCCGCATCTAAGTTTTTGGCGTCTTATTTATGGTGATCTCACTGACATAGTGGTTTTGGAGTGGTGTAAGCTATTCGGGTCTGACGATGAAGAACATCAATCCCTCCATTGGAAAAATATCGCTTCTGATCAAGCCAAGTTTCGGCGTGAGCTATTTTCACGATTGGGGATATATGAGAGTAAATGGCATTCGTACTGGAATGAGATGAAGCGCTATAGAGATCAATCGGTTGCGCATCATGACTTCCGCAGGTCGGAGATCAAAAACTACCCAAAGTTCGATCTTGCTCTAAAATCTTCTTACTTTTATTACGAGTTCATCGTTGGCGAATTGCGCAAAATGAGTATCGAACAGCAGCCAAGCGATTTGCGGGAATATAGCAAGTTGTTCGCGGCTCAATGTCGAGATATTGCAATTGCAGCAATGAAGGCGACGGAAACGTTTAGAGAAAAAATTTGACTGAATGCTGGTGTCACTTTCACCGACATTGAGCGATCACAACGAATCCTGTGAAATTGGCGAATCAAATGTTGCTTAAAATTGCTTCGAGTTTGTATTTGGACCGCAAGTGCGGCGGCAAGCGTGTGATGTGCGGCCGAACCGGAAAGAGCAGCGCTGGTGCGAGCCCAGGGTCCGCTTTTCACTTGATAGCGACCGGAATAGCGGACATCCGCGACGTCTGAAAAGTGCCACTTTCGGAACTCATGCACTGCAGCAAATAAACCTGTCACTCGATGACCTTGTCGGCGCGGGCGAGCAACGATGGCGGCACGGTAGAGTCCCAGCGCTTTCGCGGTGGTCAGGTTGATGACGAAATCGAATTTGGTCGGCTGCTCGACCGGGAGGTCGGCGGGCTTCGCTCCGCGCAGAATCTTATCGACATAGTCGGCGGCACGTCGATACAGGCTCGGGAAGTTCGGTCCATATGACATGAGACCTCCCGTTTGGACCATTTCGCGGCCGGGCTCCATTGTGGGCAGCCGCGCGGCCAGCGCGAAGCTATGAATCCGGACCTGATTGGTACTTGTGAGCGCTTCACCAACAACATAAAGGGCCTGCGCGCGATCATTGAGCGTCTCAAAGGCAGGTGCGATATCCGCCGCCTGCCGGATTTTCAACGCGATAGTCTCGATGCCGAGCGGGCGGGCAGCAGTCTCGACCTCACCCAACTCGCGAATGCTCGGTGGATAATCGGCATTGGCCATGATCGCTAATCGGCGGAGGCCGGAGATGGCCTCGCGCAAGAGTTCCAGGCGCTTGCCCGCAAGCTCGGGCTGCGTGAGCGACAGGCCGGTGACGTTGCCACCCGGCTGCGCCAGACTGGCGACGAGGCCAGTGCTGAGAGGGTCCGCCACCGTCGCAAACACAATTGGGATGACGGAGGTCGCCTGTTTCGCTGCGAAGACCGGAGGTCCCGCCGTGACAATGACATCGACCTTGAGCCGGACAAATTCGGCAGCAATCTCCGCGAAACGTTCGGAGCGTCCCTCCGCCCAACGAACCTCGATCGCGACGGTGCGCCCCTCGATCCAACCGAGTTCGCGTAGCCGCTGCTCAAAAGCGGCGACCCATTCGCCCGCGGCGGAACGCGTCTGCCCGCTCAGAAACCCGATGGTCGGCAGCTTGCCCGGCTGCTGCGCGCGCGCCACAACCGGCCACGCCGCCGCACCACCAAGAGCCGTAAGGAACACGCGCCGTTTCATTCAGTCGCTTCAGGCTCAACTGTCGAAAGTCCACACCCTCGGTGTTCCAGAAGTGGTGCGAAGGCTACCACAGTTTACGAAGCGATACGCCCTTAAGAAGGCCCGCCTCGATGGGGCTGAAACCGACTTCGCTACTGCAAAATGAGATGCGAGCAGATGTCCGACACCGCAGACGACAACGGTTTGGAGAAGGCAATTTAGAAAACAATTCTTCGCCTTCCTCGCCTGTGCACGTTTTCACACAGCCTAAGTCAAACCCGGTAAAGCTCAGTACGAGCAAATGTTTTCCGCTCTACTCCCAAACACGGACATCGTCTGTGGCGTTCTTCGCGGTTGGCCGCCCATAGCCACTGCTTGCCGGTCAGGCTCTCCGTGGTGGCTGTTCCTTCCAGTTCGGCCGGACATCAACACGCTTTCCGCCGCACCGGCGAACGGATATGCGCGGTGATTGTCAGCGACTCGACCGGCGACCGCGGATCAAGCGCTGTTGTTAAAGGGTCGAAACTTGAGTGGACGGATGATAACCGAATTCAGGGGACCAGGGAGGTGTCGCTGTTCTCCGCCAAGCATTGAAGACGTGCTCGTCTTCGACGAACCGGGTTTGCATCTGCAACCAAGAATATAGAAAAGTGCAGCGCGCACCAAGCGCCGTAGTGCAAACCAGCAACAGTAAAAATGAATTCGCACCATTCTTAACGACTTACCTACTCTAGCCGTTGATGCCGGGGATAATTGGGCAGCTTTGGATGGGGGTGTCTAGGATGCGCATAGCAGCACAAGCAGCGGTCTGGACGTGGATCGTCCTTTCAATCGGGTGGCTGGCCGCGGTCACCTGGGTGGCAATCATGGAGTCGATAGAACCGTCAACGCTCTGGGTGTATGCGATGACTGCGGTCGTGCCACCCGGGAGCCTTTTGGCGGTTGGCGCTGCGCTGAGCTGGACGGCTCGCGCGTTTCGCCGAAACGCTCTAGCTTGATCCGGTGATAAAACCCAAATGCCCGATAGATGATCAAAGGCGCGATCGCGAGCGATTCGATCAGCGGGAAGCGGCGGCTGCCGCACTTGGCGCAAACCACTTAGTTTCTGGAAGTACGGCACTTCGGTTTCCGCCGGATAGCTCGACACTTCGATTAGCGCGGTGTGTCGGCACGCATCGTTGAGGCATGACGCGATAAGCCGCTGCACGCCCAGCTCACGCATGTTGCCGAAGGTCATGAGCGGGCCGTGCGGTTGCTTAGCTTTCATGACGCTCATCTATCCAATGTCCGCGAGCATTCCTCCGAAGCCTGACGCGCCGGATCGCAGGCCTGCTTTACTTGGTCAGGGGTTCGCCCTCGGAAGCGCTCATAATCGGAGCATGCTGTGATGAGATTAGAGGCCAGTGCAAGAGTTGCGAGCGCCAGTGCGAGGGCTATGGGCGGCTTGGCAGTGTGTCTCTGTTTACGCGCCATCAGCCAAATAAGCCTGGAATCGTTGCGGCGAAACCGAAATAGCGCGACCATACCGCTAACGGATAGGCAAAACGATGCGCCACTTCAAGCTCGGCCAACGCGTGCGCTACTATCCGATTCGCCGCACCGTTTCGGACAACGAGCGGACTTGCATCGTTATTGCGATGCTTCCTGAAAAAGACGGCGTGTTTGAGTACAAAATTCGCAGCGTCGATGATCATAACGAGCGCACTGCGAAGGAAAGCGAACTCCACAATATCCGCTACGCGTAGGCTAAGGAGCCGGCGTCTCGCACAGTTCAATCCCAAACCACGCTCCAGATTATCAACCCAGCAGCCCACGTACACCCAACTCACGTATGTTGCCGAGCCTCATCGGTTGTCATGTGAATTGCGGCGAGCGGCAGCCTTGTACGGGTAGTGACCCCCCGTGAAAAAGGGGAAGCGAGGGCCGCAGGCAGCCTTTCTGTAATCCGACCTCGCCGCCAGCCGAATGGGAAAAACCCCTCACGGCTTAAGCATATCATGCAATCGTTGGCCGGAGGGAGCGCATGTTGCCCAGCGTTATCGGCGGACATCGAGCAGCTCGGCCTGGATGCCTAACGTGCGTGCCATCGTTTTCGTCTCTTCCCATTGTGGCGGGGAAACCGGGTTCCCCATATTGGCAAACAGCCCAATTCGCGAAATGGCGGGGACCAGCTCTTTTATCAGTTCGAGACGTTTGCTGATCATTTCGTTGACGAAGGCACTCAGCCCGGTCACGTTACCGCCAGGATGCGCGAGGCTATCGACAACCAGAAGGGGGTCGCCCACAGACGCCATGATCACGGGAATTGTCATGGTCGCATTTTTGGCTGCGATCGCGGCCGGCGTTCCTCTGACTACAATCAGATCGACTCCGAGCCGGACCAGTTCGGCTGCCAATTCCGGGAACCGCTCAGCTTGGCCATCGGCGGAGCGGTATTCAATTGTATAGGTCTGTCCTTCGACGTAACCCAGCTCCCGTAGGCCGTTTCGGAAAGCTTCAAGGTGTGCCGCGTTGAGTGCTGGCGAGATGGTCTCCAAAATGCCAATCCGATAACGCTTCGCTGGCTGCTGCGCCTGGGCCGCGAGTGGCCACGCCGCTGCCACGCTGCCGAGCAGAGTGATAAACTCGCGTCGTTTTAATTGACCAAATTGCATGCGCTGCCCCTAGCCAGGGCGACAGCATAACGGATTGGCGAGCATCAAGTTAGGGGCTCGCCGCAGTGCGGGATTTCGGGCCGGCTAATGACCGCTCGGGGTCAAAGAACGAAACCGCTCGCGCGGTAGAGCGCTGCGCGCAAGGTGGGGCCTGGGACTGAGGGTCCACGGTAACGGGGGGCGGTCCTGTCTGAAGATCGAGGGGTCAACGATCGGCTCGGTTTTTGACAGAGTATCCCATGCCCGATGAGTGCATCAGCCGCTGCGGTGGCGCATGATCGAAGACATGACGGTCCGCAATTTCGTGGCCAAAACACAGACTAATTACATTCGGCGGGTCAAGAACTTTGCCGCTTATCTGGGGCGCTCGCCCGATACTGCGACCCGGGAAGATGTCCGACGCTACCTGCTGCATCTGGCATCGAGCGGAATGAGCGGAACTGTCAACGGCACTGGCTCGGCGCTGCGGTTCTTGTTCGACATCACGCTCGATCGTCCTGAGATTGTCAGGCATCTGCCGGTTGCGCGCGAGCCGCGCAAAGCGCCGGTCATCTTGAGCCCGGAGGAAGTCGCCCGCATGTTGGAGGCGGCACCTGGCGTCAAGTACAAGGCGGCGCTGAGCGTTGCCTATGGGGCGGGTCTGCGGGTGTCCGAAGTCGTTGCACTCGAAGGTGAGTGATATCGACAGCGCGCGAATGATGATCCGGATCGAGCAGGGCAAGCGCCGCAAGGACCGCTACGCGATGCTGTCGCCGCGGTTGCTCGACCTGTTGCGCGAATGGTGGCTGGCTTGCCGCTCGCGGGGCTGGTTGTTCCCGAGGCCGCGATCCGCTCCAGCCGATCACCACACGTCAGCTTCTACCCGCGCCTGCCACACGGCTGCGCAGTCGGCCGGGATCGAGAAGCACGTGTTCCCGCATACGCTGCGGCACAGCTTTGCCACCCATCTTTTGGAGAAGAATGTCGATGTTCGGGTGATCCAAGTGCTGCTCGGACATACCAAGCTCGACACGACGGCGCGCTACACGCAGGTCGCGACCAATACGATCCGTAACGTCACCAGCCCGCTCGATCATCTCATAGGCAAGAAGGACGAGCCGCCCGCTTGACGCGCGCGGCGCTGATGGCCCGTCCAGTTCTGGAGGTTGCGGACATCTTCCGCGGCCATGGACCAGCTTGGCGCAAAGCCAATGCCGGCCACGTGAGCCTCGGCCAGCTCAAGGTGATGTCGGCAATCGAGAGCTGCCGCACAGCGGCTCTCGGCGGTCATGTTGCGCGTTGCCAAGACTGCTCGCACATGGTCATTGCCTATAACAGCTGTCGCAACCGGCATTGTCCCAAGTGCCAAGGCTCGCAGGCGCTCGCATGGATGGAGGAGCGCACGTCCGAACTGTTGGCCGTTCCTTACTTCCACGTCGTGTTCACGTTGCCGGTGCGGATCGGGGCCGTCGCCTACCAGAACAAGGCCGTCATCTACAGATCTCTTGTTCAAAGCTTGTTCGCAGACAATGCTGACGATCGCCGCCGATCCCAAGCGCCTGGGCGTCAAGATCGGCTTCACGACGGTGCTCTACACCTGGGGCTCCACGATGACGCATCACCCGCACGTGCACATGATCGTGCCGGGTGGTGGGATATCGCTCGACGGCACACGCTGGATCGGCTGCCGCCCCAAATACCTCTTGCCGGTGAAGGTGCTGTCTCGGCTGTTCCGCCGCCTGATGTTGGAGATGCTGTTCGCCGCGCACGACGCCGGCCTCCTCAGCCGGCGACCACGCCCACCTCGCCGACATGGCCGCATTCAAGGCCTATCTCGCGCCGCTGCATCGGACCAAGTGGTTCGTCTACAGCAAGCGGCCGTTCGCCGGGCCGGAGCAGGTGCTGGCCTATCTGTCCCGCTACACGCACCGGGTCGCGATCTCCAACAGCCGCAGCGCATCGCCGACGCATCGGCGTCACGTTCAGGTACAAGGACTACCGGATCGAGGGGGCCGGCCGCTACAAAACCATGAACGCTCAAGCCGGGCAGTTCATCCGCCGCTTCCTCATGCACGTCTTGCCAAACGGGTTCCACCGGATCAGGCACTACGGTCTGCTGGCCAGCGGCACCAAGACCGAGACCATCGCCCGGCGCGCGAGCTGATCGCTGCGGCCAAACCTCACAAACGGCGCAGAAGAAGCACACCCCCGATAGCGCCGCGCCAACAGACAACCCGACCCAGCCGTGCCCATGTTGCGGCGGTCGCATGCATCATCATCGAGACTTTCAAGCGTGGCTCGTCACCTCGATATCGAGCGTCGCCACAAACCGCGATCAGCATCGATACGTCGTGATCACGATCCCAATGTCACAAATCCGCAATGCCGATCTGCCTCGCCTGCTCGTCGACCCGCCACGGCGTCGCTCGCACAAATGCACGCTTGCGATCTCAACGTCGCCATCGATCTTCGTGCCTTAAGGCAAATTCCAGCACCTGCGGCGGACCAATCATGCGCGGCAACGTCGTCAGCCATTGCACTCATCGGCGTTGCTCGTCGTCACGCAGCTCTGCCGCGCGCAAATCCCCATAGCGCCCGCTAAACCGCCTGCCACTTCCCGCGGTTTCGTTCTTTGAAGGCTTTCGGACGCTGGCGATGGTGCAAGCCGCGTCGTCGTCATGGGCCGGGCATCCGAAACCCTCAACATTCACGACCGGGTCGAGCCATCATCACGTTAAGCCATGTCCCCTTTGCCCCGAAAGCCGACGAGCCATTGCATCGCAACGGAATGACGTGAAGTGCCGATAGTTGCAAAAGTCGGCAAGGAGTAGCTTGCGAGCAAAAATGCGCAACAATCGGTATGGACGAGTTGATTGTTGAATAACATTCGTATTGGCGCCTGATCTTGAATTAATGTTGCTCGCCGGACACGCAAAATCCTTTTGCAACAGTATCTGCCATGTGTGGACGGCTCCGAGTTGGCAAGGAGAATCTTCATGGCGCAACGCTGGTCGGTGCAGCCATGTGTTGGGCCTATTGGTGCGGTTCACATGACCGCTGGCCATAATGCCCTCCGCGGATCAGGTCCCGGTCAAAAGCCCGCTTCGACAATGCGCTGGCACAAGTGGGTTGTCCTGATCGCCGGATCGACCGGCTCTGCATTACGTGCTGTTCGCCCTCCCAACCTTCACATCACGCCGGATGTCCGACGCGATCTCATTTACGCCGCAAGCGCGACGGGTTGCCTATAACGCTCGCCCCTGGCCATCATGGCCCAGGCACGCGGGTACGGCATCTCGACGATCGGCTTACCCTCGGGATAGCGCGCCTCATGCTCGGCCCAGTTGTCGAACGCGGGGCGGTCGACATTGTCCACAAAAGTCTCGGCCGGGGTATTTTCGGCGGGGATCAGCGAATGATCGTCGAGCTCGACGCGATAGTAGGTGAAGCGCTCCAGTACGTTGCGTTCGCGCACGATGGAAACGCCGTTCACCAGGCGCCGGCCACAGGGTAGCGGCGAGATGAGCGACCGCGGTGCAGACCGAGATCACCAGGTCCATCTCACGGATCGCCGCCGCGGTGTCCGCCATATCGTGCAACAACGGGCCAAGCGGAACGACATCTTCTTCTCGCGTCCTTGTATTTGAGCACGATCGTCGACGCTTGCGACCGTCGCGCCGGAGGCAGCCCATCGGTCATGGTGCCGTTGGGCACCCGCGCATATGCCGCTCCAGCCCAAGCTTTTCTCACCCGTTAAACGTGCGACACCGTCGTAACGCCGGCTGCGCACTTATCATCGTGTGCATCTTTTCGGTCTGGGTGGAAGTTGGCCGCGCTGTTGGTCCTTCGTTTGCTCGATCTTTGCCGAGTGGTACTTGCGATGAATTGCCTTTAGATCGACCAAAGGTTTGGGAATCTGAATATCCATCTCATCGAGCGTATCCACGAGAATGCTAGAAATCGCGAGGTCCCGAAACCACTTATGGTTTGAGGGAATAACGTACCAGGGGGCGTGCGTCGTGCTTGTCTCGCCCATAGCGTCCTCTAACGCATCAATATACGCAGGCCAATACTTGCGCTCGGCGTAATCCGAATCGCGAATTTTCCAGGGCTGCGGATCGTCTAGGCGCTCCTTAAAGCGTGCAAGCTGCTCGTCCGGACTGATGTGGAGATAGAACTTAACGATATGGGTGCCCGCATCGTTCAGAAGCGTCTCGAATTCGCGAATACGATCGTAGCGTCTTGACCACATCGATTTCGGCACGATGCGGCGCACCCGAACGACGAGCACGTCTTCATAGTGAGAGCGGTTGAAAATCATGATCTCACCGTTTGCCGGCGTAAGACGGTGCGCGCGCCAAAGAATCGTGGGCGAGCTCGTCTATCTAGGCTGTCTAAAACACGCGATATCGACCCTTGTGGATTTGTGCCGCTGATGACGTGACGTATGACGCCATCCTTGCCTGCCGCATCAAGACCTTGCAACACGATGAGTACCGATCGCTTGTTTTCAGCGTACAGTCTATATTGCAGTCGCTCGAGACTGGCAGTGTGGCGCGCGATCTCAGCTGACGCTCTGATGGCTCTCGTGCCCACCTTTGTAGGCTGGGTCAATGTCATCAAGTCTGACTTTGGCACCTGGTTTCACAACCAACTTCTCGCGAAAACCCATGACGTCCCCCAATTTTCACGTTCGCGTTTGCAGTTTCAGTCAAAGTCAGGTCTCAAATCTCTGTTCAAAGCGTTGATTGAGCTTCCCAAAAAAATGACTGCTATCCAACTAACCTGCCGATGCACAAGTCAGGACTGCGCTGCCAGGATATAGGCAGCTGCAACAGCAAGCCCGATTATGGCCAAAACCACCAGCACCAAAGCTGGACGACGCGAAGATCATTTCCTCCGAACGCGATTGCATACATTGCTTTCGCGATATTGTTTGAAGCTACTGCTATTAGGATCGTTGCAGAAAGCGTCGTGATCGATAAATCAATCACTCCACCTTGTGCTATATTGATCACAAATGGATCGATATCGGTTGCTCCCACGGCAGCTGCCATGACCAGCACACCAGTTTGGCCAAATGTCGCGTGAATCCAAGCCGTTGTCACGGAGATGACGACAAAGATCGCAGCAAAGACGAATGCTGTGGGTATTTGCAGTGGATTGGCCGCGGGAACGCTTAGATTTGTACCGTGCTGCTGTTCCGTCGTGCTTCGCCATACGTATGCAGCGAGCCCGGCACCAAGTGCGAAC
>CAWHYZ010000011.1:0-301453 GCA_963833605.1 uncultured Alphaproteobacteria bacterium | reverse complement strand
AGACTGATCGCTGAGACAGCTGCCGAGGGATGCGAAATGCAGCCGCCCGGGGCTGTGGACGGCTCGGGTTATGGAGGGCCCAACCCCGCCCCACAGCCCCTCCTCTGTTCCAGCCCTCAATGTTGATCAGTCAGCAAACGTACTACCGCCACCCGCTTGGTAACATTCTAGGATCAGGGATGCGGGGGGGTCGATTTGGACGCCGAATCCCGGCTTCAGGGGGCGCATTGCCTCACCAGGAATGTTACTGGAGAAGTGTCCGCCGATGATTGGGGCGGCGCCGCCGAATCGGCTCGGTGGCGCTCATGGCGGGAACTATCAGCATGGGCGCGCGGCGCGAGGTTTTGTCAGCGGTGGCGGAGCGCTACCGGTCGGCAGGGCGGGTGGAGAAGGGGCGCATCCTCGATGCGTTGTGCCGGACGACGGGCTGGCATCGCAAGCATGCGGTGCGGGCGTTGCGGCGGCGCGGCGTCGAGGAGACAGCCAAGACCCGAGACTTGCGTGAGCGCAAGCGGCGCTACGGCGTGACGATCAAAGACGCACTGACGGCATTGTGGGAGGCGTCGGATCGCGTGTGCGGTAAGCGGCTCGTGGCGATGATCCCGACCCTTCTGCCGGCACTGGAGCAACACGGCCGATTGGAGCTTAGTGAAGGCGAGCAGGCGCAACTGCTCGCGGTGAGCGCCGCAACCATTGATCGGACGCTCGGCGACGTGAAGATTGCGGCGGCGGGCGGCCGTCGCCGGCGCGCCGGCTTCTACTCCGCGATTCGTCGTGAGGTGCCGATCCGGACGTTCAACGACTGGAAGGATCCAGCGCCCGGCTTCTGTGAGGTCGACATGGTGGCGCATGGCGGCACGTCGGTGGCGGGCTCGTTCATCCAAACTCTGACGATGGTGGACGTTGCCACCGGATGGACCGAGTGCCTGCCGCTGGTCAATCGCGAAGGCAGCCTCGTCGTCGAGGCGATCAAGCGCGCACAGAGCTTGTTCCCTTGGCTATTGCGCGGTGTCGACTTCGACAACGACAGTGCATTCATGAACGAGGTAGTCGTTCCCTGGTGTCGCGAGCAGAAGCTCGAGGTGACACGATCGCGAGCCTACAAAAAGAACGATCAAGCCTTCGTCGAGCAGAAGAACGGCGCGGTCGTCCGACGACTGATTGGATATGGCCGGTTCGACGGCGTCGAGACGGCTCGCGTGATGGCCCGGCTCTACGCGGCGGCGCGGCTCTACGTGAACTTCTTCCAGCCATCGTTCAAGCTGAAGGAGAAGCGGCGCGAAGGCGCCAAGGTGATCAAGCGCTATCATAATCCGTCGACGCCCTATGAGCGAGCTCTGGCACATCCGATAGTCACCGAGGCCGTGAAGAAGCGGTTGCGCGAGCAGTACCGCACGCTCGATCCCGTCGCGCTGCTGGCCGAGATCCGCGCAGCGCAGGAGGAACTCGGCAATCGCATCGACCGTCGTGCCGGAGGCGCGCTCCGAGAGACTGCCGCTGGAAAGAGCGATGTGGCCGCGGTCGTGCACAGCTCGGCCGCGACGCCCGCCGCATTCGCCCGAGGGCTCGGCAATGATCTCGCGCGTGGTGAGCCGCGTGCCACCCATCGGCGGCCTAAGCGGCGTTACAAGAAACGGGTCCGGATGCCGTCAAAGCTCGACCCGCACGTGGCGCTGATCGAGGGCTGGCTCGCGGCGGAGCCGCAGCTGACCGCGATGGCCATTGTCGGCCGTCTGGCGGAGCGCCATCCCGAACAGTTCGGCAACAAGCAGCATTCGATCGTGCAGCGTCTGCTGCGAGCCTTGCGCAAGATCTCCGCGCAAAGACTGATCGCTGAGACAGCTGCCGAGGGATGCGAAATGCAGCCGCCCGGGGCTGTGGACGGCTCGGGTTATGGAGGGCCCAACCCGCCCACAGCCCCTCCTCTGTTCCAGCCCTCAATGTTGATCAGTCAGCAAACGTACTACCGCCACCCGCTTGGTAACATTCTCAGATGAGGCAATACGGGGGGTCAGAATTGAACGCCGAATAACAGTTAGGCCGCGCTGAGCAACAGAGCCAATCCTGCCCAGCATCGAGCTAACCGGATTAGCAAACGCCGGTTCCGCCCGGGCGAATGCGCTCTGATATCGGATTGCGCGGCCAAGAAATGGTCCCGACCGCTTGGGGGGATGGGGGGATGGCGCGATCGGGACCGTGGCTCTTTTGGGTGGGGAGCCAACGTCACTGATACTCTATCTTGCGATACGGGGGCTATTGAACTTTGGTGAGCCCCTGGTCACGAGTTTGGGCCTCGATTATCGTTGTCTTGGTCCTTAGGAACGTGCCGCCTTACCTCCCAGTTGGGCGGCCCTAAGGCCCGTTTCTCTGACTTGCCCCGCCACTTTGCGGTGGCGGGGTCTTTCTGGGCGAAAGGCGGTGCTCGCAGCATTCGCTTTTGCGTTGGATGCTGAACCCCGCGTCTAACCAAACCTAGGGAGCGACACCATGAACCAACTCAGCAAAATCACCGCGTTGACGCTGATATCTGTCGGAGTTGCGGGCGGAGCATTCGGACAAGAAAAGAAGGGGACCACGACCCTACGTGACGTATTTCATTTTCCGGCCATTGCTGAACCTTGATCCCGGCGACCTTGGGACAGCCACCCTGCGGAGGCAGTCGGCACCACGCAAAACATGAAGGGAGAGAAGATGCTTGACAAGATGTCCGCGCGATGTGTGGCGCTGAATGTTGCATCAGGCGACAAGAAGTACATTGACGGCGCTTGCGTGCTGGCAGACAGCGACGGCGATAAGATCTTCTCGACGTTTGATACCCGTGATCTCGACAAGTCACAGCCGGAGATGAACTGCGGCACTCACATAATTACTGGCGGCACTGGCAAGTACAAAGGCATCACTGGGAAAGAACCATTCGCTTGTATAACGATGCCTGCGCTGGCCGGTTCTGGTGGCTATTTCGCGATGGACATCCCGCATAATACGACGTGGGAGATCAAATAAAATAATCCTGCCTGCGGCCCCTAACCGTTGACAAGTGAAGGACAGCCCGAACCAAAAAGTCCGGCTGCCAGGCCCTCCAATGACCCTGGGCAACATGCGAGAGCTAGGCGTGCAGCGGCCTGATGGTGACTCATGTCACACTGTTCAATCGCCCCCTGTGTGAAGGAGTGGTTTGTTTATCTGCGGTTTGTTGCACACAATTCGGGGGGAGGTCCATGCCCGACGACACGAGCGCTAGGGAGATTTCGAAATTCATCACTGACAAGGTGGGTATTTTTTCAAAAGGGCAGGCAGCACCGACACCCGCATCCGCAACTGCCCCAAAATGCGAAGCCGTTATGGCCCCCGCAGGGTCGTTCCCGCGGCTTGGCGGGCTGCCCGAACTATGGGCCTTTAAGTGCCTGGGTGCGGCCATGTAGCGACGGAAGCCGTATCTGCCCCCGGCCCGGTGGCGCCCACCGAACCCAAAGACCGCTGAGGGACGGCCGACTAGGCGTCTACTCCCTCTTGCTGTCGATGACGACGCGCCACCTCAGTACCGCCGGTAACCGTAACCGTAAGAGGGGTAGCC
Organism: uncultured Alphaproteobacteria bacterium; assembly: GCA_963833605.1. GTDB lineage: Bacteria > Pseudomonadota > Alphaproteobacteria > Rhizobiales > Xanthobacteraceae > JAFAXD01. The sequence goes on along the minus strand of CAWHYZ010000011.1, from coordinate 297,879 downwards.
GTAATAGGAAGAGGCACCGTAGTAGGAGGGAGCAGCCCCGTAGTAACCGCGCCGGTAAGAGCGCGGGCATAGCGATAGGAGCGGCGGCCGACGCGACGTGCCGTCACGCGAGCGCGACGATAGGTGTAGGCCTCCGCTTTATCGATAGTCAGTTCGAGGCCGCCACGCGGCGTTACTTGCGGTGACACCGGGACAGTCGCCAGGATTGCTGCGGCGAACAGCAGACCAATGATTGACCAAGCCTTCATGACTGGATCTCCTTCTCCATGCGAACGAGAATGGTGGTCAGTGCGTTCGACCACCTCTCCGAGGCTCTATCTTTAATTACGGCGCTGACTTTAATTACGGCGCTGATCACGCCGATCCTGCCGGCCACCTTGTCGCGTATCACGGCGTTGCTGGCCTTGGGTTTGTGCTTCGGCTCCCTCAGAGGCCGCCAACATCACAACAGCCGGTACTGCAAGGCTCGCCGCAGCGGCTTTCCATACCAACGAGAATGTCCCTCGACGCGAGATCATTTCCGAGTTGATTTTTTCACTCATGTCCAAGCTCCTTTAATTTTCAGTGGTTGAAACGCCCCGTAATTTGGAATTTTAAGAGATCGGACGGGTCTTCCTTTGACCTAAATCAACGAGCCTGATGGCAAACTGCATCTGTCGGTGTTGGGCGGGCCTTCTTCGAACGAGCACCACCAGAAGCCCCCCATCGCTGCGATCAGGCGGCCTGATTGAACGCGGACGGCGAGCAAAAGAAAAGCCCCCGATCGAGCATACTGGGCCGGGTCGGAGGCTTAGTTGATGTCAGTTGCAATTCAACAATTCACCGGGTCTGATTTGGTTTCAAGGTGCCGAGAGTACGAAGACCGCTGCGCTCAAGGGAACCATTGAGGAAGTGTTGGGTTGGCCTGACGGGTCCGGTCATCCCATCCCCCCAAGCCCCCCGTGCTTGACCGGACCAGACTTGGGCGCAGTCGGATATCGGCTGCGCCTTCTTTCTGTCTCTTTTTCTTTTCCAGTTATTGAAGAGCATTCACATCGTCACGACTTTTGGATGTATTTGATCGTTATAGATCGACTTGGCTGAAAAAATACCGGCACAAAGCGGAACTAAAATACCGCCAGTGCGTTGTATGGGTTGGTCTGGGGACCTCCATTTAACCGAGGACTTTCGTTCGAGCCGCCCCTGTGGCTGGGAGCGTTATAGTAGTGGTGGGGTGCGCAGAGGCTCCCGAGGGGTTGCCCGGGAGCCTCTTTTACGCACTTGGGGTGGGGACGGCAGGTCCTCCGTACTTCTAGAAATTTTGGGCCAGATAAAATCGCGGCCGGGGCGGACCACATGCAATACCTCGCAACGTGGATTAACGCCGGGTCGGTGCCCTTGGCATTCGCTGTTGTGATTGCGGTGGCGCTGGTGCTCGATTATCACCGCCCGTGGCGATGGTGATCTACGATTACGCAAATGAGCCGCCAATCTCGCACATTTTGCTGAGTGTGCTGATGCCGGTTCCCCGCTACCATTTCGGATTAGTACAAAACCCGCCGCGTCCTTCCCATCTACTGCTGATGCTGCCGTCAAAGAGCTTATGCTTTTCAGCGGCTTTCTCTTTGCGTCCCTTGAGGAAGCCGCACTTTACGGAAAAAACTTTAGATCAACGCCCACACCCCAAGTGCGTTTTGGTCAACCGCCCGGACTTACCCAACCGGGCGGTTTTTTTGTTGTTGAACGCTTCATTGCCATTGCTTCCCGGTCAGGCTTGGCCGTGTCGCGACTGCTCGATCCAGTTCGGCCGGGGTCGAAGGCCGGGTGGTACGTACAATCGATATTTCCACATTGGATAGCGACGAGGTCTGCCCCATCGTCGGGTCGCCGATTTTGGCCCCGCCCCCCACCACATCCCCACTCCGAGATGAATGACGACGGCGGCGCCAGCACCCAGCGATACGGCTAGCGTAGGACAATCTCACACGTTGCTTTGTTGTTGATAGCAATGCGGCGGCGATGAAATTGTTGTTGTTGATGTGTTGTTGTTGATAGCGCCGCCGTGATAGACTGCGCGTTGCTCTACCTAATAGAGCGGCCACGACCAAAGTCTCCCAACATCGATCGTGGCCTAACCCCAGCCAATGGAGGACCCCATGGCCAAGGCTGCGCAATCCTACCATCCAATCTTGTCTGTCGTCATCGAACTCAGAGCGGCGCTCACCGACGCATGCTCGACATCAGTGAGCGCCTAACCACCAAAGACACAGGAGGGAACTCTGATGGCTAACCCAAGCCTATCAAGGATCACAGTTCAGCGCGACTGCTCTGCGCCTGCCACCGCCATCACACTGGCACGGCTCGCCGCCACCAAAGCCGTCAAGAGACAGATGGCGGCACAGGGGCTGAAGGTCCCCTACGTCGAGCACAGGGTCATCACCGCAGCGGCCAACGTTTATCTACACGATCACTTCGCCGAGCTGATCGCCGACGCCAGCGCACTGATCGCCCTGCCGGAGCTGAGGAAGATTGCGGAGCAGGAGCAGCGTCGGAGGGCGACTGTGCGCTAAATGACTGAACTACGGACACTGGTAGATCGAAACCGAAGGAAATCCCAATGGCCACGCACCTCAAGCTGATCTCGCCAACTACTGTAAAGCGCACAGTGCCGATCCGTAGACCAAACGCCGAGCTACGGACACGCGAGCATCTCACCCAAGGCGAGGTCGATAAGCTGATCGAAGCAGCGAAGGGCAATCGTCAAGGCCATCGCGACGCCACCATGATCCTGATCGCCTTCAGGCATGGCCTACGTGCCAGCGAACTGATTGACCTTCGTTGGGACCAAGTGGACTTTAACGGCGCAGTCCTACACGTCCGTAGGGTCAAGGCGGGCACGCCTGCAACGCATCCGTTGACCGGCGCGGAGCTGCGGGCGCTGCGTCGGTTACAGCGTGAGGCATCGAGCCCGTTCGTATTCGTGAGCGAGCGCGGCTCGCCGTTCACCGTCTCAGGCTTCCGTCGCATGGTCGAACGTGCAGCCAGCGGCCTCGATATCAAGGCGCATCCGCATATGCTGCGCCATGCCTCCGGCTTCAAGCTCGCCAACGATGGCGTCGATACCAGGGCTTTGCAGGCGTACCTCGGTCACAAGAACATTCAGCACACGGTGCGATATACCGAGCTAGCGCCGCGAGGTTCAAGGGGTTTTGGCGAGGCTAGGGCCTGGCAGCGGAGTGGGAATAACTACTTCGGCCAGAGATTGCCTTGGCGCTTGGGTTTCATTTAGTTCGGGTGAGAAGGGCGCATCCCGCGTCTGTCCGGCAGATCTGCATTTCGTTGCCTTGAACTTGGCCCACGCCAGCCGTTTGGTCGCTCGAATAGACGAAAGTGCCGTCGCGGCGAAATGAGCCAACGATCCGTTCCGTCTTTCGTTTCGGACCGACGATCGTGCCGGAAAACGTGGCGCCATCCTGTCGAACGATCTTGATGCTGAGCGACGTGCGATCGGCCAGGAGCTCGCGGCTGCTGCCGTCGGTCGAAAGCTTTTTGCTCACGATCATCCATGTGCCGATCACATTCGGTACCTCGGCGGCAATGACCTGGATCGAAAGGGTTGCAAACACGACCACAACGCAAGCTAACAGGCGCATCGCGTTCTCCTCGCGTAAATCGCCCCAATGTTGCACATTTGAAGCCCCAGGTGGCGGACTAGATGCGCCGAAAGCGCCGATCAGGCACCGGCGGCTGCAGTACCGGCGAGGTCGGCGCGGGGGAATGTTTGATCGCTGGCGAATGCTCGCTGCCCCGATATTAAATTCATCCTCTCCATGTCCATCTCCCGTGTGCAGGCCGCCCCACGCCTGGCGGCGCTTCGGGCTTCTCGATGTCGCCGCACTTTTCTAGATGTTCGATGGCCTGACTTATCTTGCGATGATCGTTGGTCCGGCGTTCACAGAGCTTGTGGATCGCCCCGAGGGTGAGCGTTCCATGCTGCCGGAACCGCTCGCGGATAAGCTCGACAAGGTCGGCCTGTTCCAGCTCATCGAGCATGTGCTTGCTGAGGCCCCTCATAAGGTGCTTGGTGCTGATCCTGGCGACCTCAATAGCCCAGAGGAGGTCACCGACCTCGACCGTCGCCGAGCCCCGGACACCGCGACTATCGTGGCCAACCGCACGGCGATCTCAGGCGCCCTGATCCAAATCTCCCGATCATCCACTGATGGCATTGCACGGACTTCGTCGTCGAATGCTACACCGGTCCGACCATTGCACCAGTCACCGTCACGTCCATACATTCGGACCAACCGATGACTAAGCGATACTCGCGCTGGAAGCGGATCAAAGGTCGGATGATCAAGTTCCTGCCATGGCAAAGTCTCAAGCAAAGGGGAAATCGGAGTTAGCACCATGAGCCTCGATGATCACAATGGGAAGCCGTCCTCGCTTCAATCACCGTACTGGCTTGGCCACGCAAAGCGTCACCACGTCCTGTTGAAATTTATCATTATTTGCGCCGTGGTCGCGCTGTTGGCCCTCGGCTTGGCGATACTCGCATCAACATGAACCAGCAGCATCCACCCGGCCCGCCGATGACGCTCGGCGCGCGCTCGAGGCGCGCCCCGTCCAAATCATTCCATGCCCGTTCCTACCGGCCTAAACGCTGGCAGGCCGCTGACGCTCGGCACCCTTGCCACAATCATCTCGCAGCACGGTCAGATGGCTCACTAAGAGTCTGTCCGAAAACATCAGGTTGGATTGCAAAGTTTTCGAAGCATGAGGCGGATTGAGGCGAGGCGCAAGAAGGCCAGCGCCTTGCGATTGAGGCTCTCCCAATCCTTGGCAACGAGCCATTGCATCGCAGCGAAATGACGCGAAGTGCCAAACACCGACATTCGATCGGCACTCGTTTGAGCGCATGGGGCAAGCTCAAGAGGACAGACCTAATCCAACTACTGAGCCAGCAGCGGCAGCGTCTTGTAGTCTGGCGCCTTTGGAATCGATTGCAGGTAGGCGTAGATGTCAGCGAGAGCTTCGTCCGGTAGCACGGACTCGCGATAGGGCGGCATGAGCCGCGACGTTGTGCGCACGAAACTCGCGAGCGTCTCGAACGGCAGCGGATCTGGCGCAAGTTTGGGGCCAGCGATCGTGCCCTGGCCGGCAGTGCCGTGGCATTGCCAACACCCGAATTTCATGAACTGGGCGTTCCCGTTCTCGACGGACGCCGCACTCGCGGCGCCGACACCGAACCACAAGCCCGCGAAAATCCCTGCCAGCCCGACACTTGCACCCAACGTCTTCATGATTGCTCCTCAGCGGGGCTGCGAAACGACGTCGATGAGCGCCGGCTCACCGGCCCTGACGACCTCGACAGCCTTCTTGAGTGCCGGCCCGAGGTCGTTTGCGTCGGTGATCGGCCCGGCGGACCACAGGCCCAACGACTTAGCGAGACCCGCATAGTCGATGTTCGGATCCAGAATGGTAGTGCCCACCGGCCCATCGCTCAGCACCCGGTCCCGGCGATCGGCCATGCGCTGGACGTGCATGAGCTCCTGGTGATAGCCGCGGTTGTTGTGCATCACATTGAGGATTGGAATACGATGATGCGCGGCGGTCCACAACACGCCCGGCGCATACATTAGGTCGCCGTCGCTCTGGATGTTGACCACTAGCCGACCGAGCTCCTTGTTAGCGAGCGCGGCGCCGACCGCCGCCGGAGCGCCGTACCCGACGCCGTACCCGCCGGAACCGCCAATGTGGCGGTAATGGCGATCGAAGGTCCACAACCGGGTTGGCCAGAAGCTCTGGAAGAAGTCGGTGCTGACCATCGTCCAGTCTTCGTTTCTGATCGCCCCCCAGATCTCGGCTGACATGCGCGCCGTCGTGATCGGGCTCAGGTCCCAACCCACGGCGGCAGCCACCCGGCTGCGCTCGCGTCCCGCGGCCCAGGCCTTCTGCATGGCTTCACCGCGCTTGGCAAACGCTTCCTTGCGGTCCGCCGGTAGCGCGGACTTCACAGCCTCGATCAGGGATGGCAGCGATGTCTCCGCGTCCGCAGCCATTGCCAAATCGACCGCCTGATAGCGCTCCAGATCCTGATAGTTCGACTTGGTCAGGAGGTCGACCGAGCTGATGCTGATCAGCTTGGTGCCAGGCTTCACCAAGGGCTCGCGCAGGCCCGGACCGCCATCGTCACCGTTGTCAATGAACGCATTGGCGACGCCCCAGTAATCGGTGAGCTCCATGCCGAGCACGACGTCGGCCTGCCCGATCAGCGCCTGGCGCCGCCCGGTTTGGTCAAGATAATGCGTGTTCGGGAAGTTCATACGTCCCCGCAGATCAACGACTGGCGCTTGCAGGATTTCGGCCAGTTCGATCAGCAGCGTCATACCGTTCGGCGTGCGCGCCACCCGGTCGACCACGATCACCGGCATCTGGGCTCCGACGAGGAGCTTCGCGGCCTCGCGGATGGCGCCCAGATCGGCTTGCGGCGGCGTCGTATGCGTCAGCTTCGGGATCGCGAGCTTGGCGCGATCGTGAATCGTCTCTTCCTGCAGCTCAGCGTCGAGCGCGATCATCACCGGCCCATGCGGGGGGGTCATCGCGATCTTGTAGGCGCGCACCACCGACTGCGCAAAATGCTCGAGCGACACCGGCGTGTCGTCCCATTTGGTGAAGTCGCGCACCAGCGCGTTGATGTCCTGAGCCGAATGGATGGTCGGTACGCCCGGCGGACGCTTCGAGGCATCGAGATCATTGCCGCCCATGACGATGACCGGCGCGCGGTCGCACCAGGCATTGTAGATCGCCATGGTGGCGTGCTGCAGGCCGACGGTTCCATGGACGAGCACCACGATGGGCTTGCCGGTGACCTTGAAATAGCCGTGGGCCATGCCGACCGAGGATTCTTCGTGCATACAAGTGATGAATTCGGGCTGCGTGTTCTTGCCGTAGGTGAGCAGCGATTCGTGCAGGCCGCGGAAGCTCGAGGCAGGATTGGCGAAGATGTATTCGATGTTCAGGGACTTGATGACGTCGACCATGAAATCCGATCCGACCGGACCGCTGGCACGCGGCAGCTCGGGTGGCAACCGGGTCTCGGCGGCCGCGAGCTTGGCGGAGGGCAGCGCCGCAGATGGCGTCGGACGCGCGGCGGCCGACGGCAATGCAGTGCCAGATGCCGCGTTCGCCGCTTGCTGCGATGCGGCAACCGCGGTGGCGGTGCCTGCCACTGCCACGCCGGTTAGAAATTTCCGCCGGTCCACCTGCGATTCCGAACCATTTCGTGCCATTGCGGTCTCTCCAGATTTTCGACAGAACGGTGCTCAGAGCACCGTTCGCGCGTTGGGCGCGCTTGTTTGCATTTCGATGCTAGCACGCGCTGTGGGTCGCGCGACATAGCGCCTGATGCTGATCATGCGCCAGCTTCGGGATCATTCTTCGATGCTACGAAGTCCGGTCCGGGTCGTGTGTCACGAGCGTGGCCGGTCCACACGGTTGCGCGCAACTGTACGAGAGATGAAGGAGGGCCCTTCGGGTTCGGCAAACAGGTGCTGATCTCAAGCCACTGCAAGCTGCTGCGGTCAAAAGCCGTGGTGGTGAGCGTTGCAGTCAAGTCTGAGCAGAAGCTCAGGCAGGCACGGTCGAGAGAGGCGAGCGCAAGCGAACCGCTGCAGAAGCGTCGAAAGCGGATTAGGCGGTGCCAAAACCGGGGGGTGACCCTTCCTCCGGGATCAGCTCGGGGGATGCCCTGATACTGCCCGAGCGGCATCCGGCGTGTAGGCGGCGCGAAGCTCGATCAGGCTGTCGTACGGAACGTGAGAACCTGCGCTGCGTCACGCCGATGGCGTGAAGGGACAAGCCGCAAGCGGCTCCAACCGCGAGGGCGAGAGTACTGACGCGCAGCGCAGGGACGGAGCAGCCCGTAGTAGCGTCGAAGGCCCTGTAAAGGGGCTGGAGCGAAGGGGCCGCGTTGTTCAGCCTTGGCCATTGGCCAACCGGCAGCGGGAGGAGCCCGTGGACAAGGCAAAGCCGTTCAAGATCCCGAAGCGGGAAGTCTGGGAGGCATTCAAGCATGTGAAGGCCAACCAGGGAGCGGCTGGCGTGGATGGACAGTCGATCGCGGAGTTCGAGGCCAACCTAACGGGCAACCTCTACAAACTCTGGAACCGGCTGTCGTCAGGGAGCTACTTTCCTCCACCGGTGCGGCGGGTCGATATTCCAAAGGCGAATGGTGGGACGCGTCCGTTGGGCATTCCGACGGTTGCGGACCGCATCGCCCAGGAGGTGGCCCGCCGCTACCTGGAGCCGATTCTGGAGCCGGTGTTCCATCCCGACTCCTATGGCTACAGGCCCGGCAAATCTGCGATCGACGCCGTGCGCACTGCTCGTGAGCGCTGCTGGCGCTACGACTGGGTACTCGACCTCGACATCAAGGGGTTCTTCGACAGCATCGATTGGGAGCTTTTGCTCAAGGCCGTCCATCATCATACGGACTGTCCGTGGGTGCTGCTCTACATCGAGCGCTGGTTGAAGGCGCCGGTGCAGATGGAGGGCGGCAGTGTCGTGCCGCGCACGGCGGGAACGCCGCAGGGCGGGGTGATTTCACCACTGTTGGCGAACCTATTCCTGCATTACGCGTTCGATGTGTGGATGGCGCGGACGTTCGCGCACATCCCGTTCGAGCGGTACGCGGACGACATCATCTGTCACTGCAAGAGCGCCGAGGAGGCGCGGGCACTCTGGGGTGCGATTGCCGACCGCTTTGCGGCCTGCAAGCTGGTGCTGCATCCGCAGAAGACGAAGATCGTCTACTGCAAGGATGTCAACCGGTGCGGCGACTTCCCCGACATCCACTTCGACTTTCTCGGCTTTCAATTTCGAGCCCGAAAGATCATGTGGGTGAAGGCGGACAGACGCATCTTCGCGCACAGTTTCCAACCCGCCGCCAGTCCGAAAGCGTTAACGCGCATCGGCCGCGATATCCGCAGCTGGGCGCTGCATCACCGCAGCGACAAATCCCTGACCGAACTGGCGCAGATGTACAACCCGTGCATCCGCGGCTGGATCATCTACTACAGTCACTTCTACAAGACGCAACTGCGTCCGACCCTGAAGCGGATCGATGCCTATGTCATCCGGTGGGCGCGTCGCAAGTTCAAGCGAATGCGTCACCAGACCAAAGGTGGGAGAGATTGGATCGACCGGCTCCGCCGTGCCAACCCGACGCTCTTCGCTCATTGGCCACTATGTCATGGCAACGGCCGAACATCGGGAGCCGTGTGACTCGAGAGGGTCATGCACGGTTCTGGGAGCGCCCGGAGGTGAAATTCCTCCGGGCGACTCGACATTGAACGAAACCGCTCGCGCGGTAGAGCGCTGCGCGCAAGGTGGGGCCTGGGACTGAGGGTCCACGGTAACGGGGCTGGCGCGTCCTGTCTGAAGATCGAGGGGTCAACGACCTCGGTTCAGACAGGAGTATCCCATGACCGATGAGTGCATCAGCCCGCTGCGGCGGCGCATGATCGAAGACATGACGGTCCGCAATTTCGTGGCCAAAACACAGACTGATTACATTCGGCGCGTCAAGAACTTTGCCGCTTATCTGGGGCGCTCGCCCGATACTGCGACCCGGGAAGATGTCCGACGCTACCTGCTGCATCTGGCATCGAGCGGAATGAGCGCGGGAACCGTCAACGGCACTGGCTCGGCGCTGCGGTTCTTGTTCGACATCACGCTCGATCGTCCTGAGATTGTCAGGCATCTGCCGGTTGCGCGCGAGCCGCGCAAAGCGCCGGTCATCTTGAGCCCGGAGGAAGTCGCCCGCATGTTGGAGGCGGCACCTGGCGTCAAGTACAAGGCGGCGCTGAGCGTTGCCTATGGGGCGGGTCTGCGGGTGTCCGAAGTCGTTGCACTCAAGGTGAGTGATATCGACAGCGCGCGAATGATGATCCGGATCGAGCAGGGCAAGCGCCGCAAGGACCGCTACGCGATGCTGTCGCCGCGGTTGCTCGACCTGTTGCGCGAATGGTGGCTGGCTTGCCGCTCGCGGGGCTGGTTGTTCCCAGGCCGCGATCCGCTCCAGCCGATCACCACACGTCAGCTTACCCGCGCCTGCCACACGGCTGCGCAGTCGGCCGGGATCGAGAAGCACGTGTCTCCGCATACGCTGCGGCACAGCTTTGCCACCCATCTTTTGGAGAAGAATGTCGATGTTCGGGTGATCCAAGTGCTGCTCGGACATACCAAGCTCGACACGACGGCGCGCTACACGCAGGTCGCGACCAATACGATCCGTAACGTCACCAGCCCGCTCGATCATCTCATAGGCAAGAAGGACGAGCCGCCCGCTTGACGCGCGGCGCTGATGGCCCGTCCAGTTCTGGAGGTTGCGGACATCTTCCGCGGCCATGGACCAGCTTGGCGCAAAGCCAATGCCGGCCACGTGAGCCTCGGCCAGCTCAAGGTGATGTCGGCAATCGAGAGCTGCCGCACAGCGGCTCTCGGCGGTCATGTTGCGCGTTGCCAAGACTGCTCGCACATGGTCATTGCCTATAACAGCTGTCGCAACCGGCATTGTCCCAAGTGCCAAGGCTCGCAGGCGCTCGCATGGATGGAGGAGCGCACGTCCGAACTGTTGGCCGTTCCTTACTTCCACGTCGTGTTCACGTTGCCGGTGCGGATCGGGGCCGTCGCCTACCAGAACAAGGCCGTCATCTACGATCTCTTGTTCAAAGCTTCTTCGCAGACAATGCTGACGATCGCCGCCGATCCCAAGCGCCTGGGCGTCAAGATCGGCTTCACGTCGGTGCTCCACACCTGGGGCTCCACGATGACGCATCACCCGCACGTGCACATGATCGTGCCGGGTGGTGGGATATCGCTCGACGGCACACGCTGGATCGGCTGCCGCCCCAAATACCTCTTGCCGGTGAAGGTGCTGTCGCGGCTGTTCCGCCGCCTGATGTTGGAGATGCTGTTCGCCGCGCACGACGCCGGCCGCCTGCAGTTCTTCGGCGACCACGCCCACCTCGCCGACATGGCCGCATTCAAGGCCTATCTCGCGCCGCTGCATCGGACCAAGTGGTTCGTCTACAGCAAGCGGCCGTTCGCCGGGCCGGAGCAGGTGCTGGCCTATCTGTCCCGCTACACGCACCGGGTCGCGATCTCCAACAGCCGGCTCATCGCCGCCGACCCGATCGGCGTCACGTTCAGGTACAAGGACTACCGGATCGAGGGGGCCGGCCGCTACAAGACCATGACGCTCAAGCCGGGCGAGTTCATCCGCCGCTTCCTCATGCACGTCTTGCCAAACGGGTTCCACCGGATCAGGCACTACGGTCTGCTGGCCAGCGGCACCAAGACCGAGACCATCGCCCGGGCGCGTAAGCTGATCGCTGCGGCCAAACCTGCACAAACGGCGCAGAAGCAGCACACCCCCGATAGCGCCGCGCCAACAGACAACCCGACCCAGCCGTGCCCATGTTGCGGCGGTCGCATGATCATCATCGAGACTTTCGAGCGTGGCTCGTCACCTCGATATCGAGCGTCGCCACAAACCGCGATCAGCATCGATACGTCGTGATCACGATCCCAATGTCACAAATCCGCAATGCCGATCTGCCTCGCCGGCCGTCGACCCGCCACGGCGTCGCTCGCACAAATGCAGCTTGCGATCTCAACGTCGCCATCGATCTTCGTGCCTTAAGGCAGATTCCAGCACCTGCGGCGGACCAATCATGCGCGGCAACGTCGTCAGCCATTGCACTCATCGGCGTTGCTCGTCGTCACGCAGCTCTGCCGCGCGCAAATCCCCATAGCGCCCGCGGCACCCTCGCCTGCCACTTCCCGCGGTTTCGTTCTTTGAAGGCTTTCGGACGCCGGCCACGGTGCAAGCCGCGTCGTCGTCATGGGCCGGCATCCGAAACCCTCAACATTCGGCATCCGAAACCCTCAACATTCGCGACCGGGTCGAGCCATCAGCAGGTCAGGCCATATCCGCTTTGCCCCGAAAGCCGACGAGCCATTGCATCGCAGCGAAATGACGCGAAGTGCCATGTGTGGACGGCTCCGAGTTGGCAAGGAGAATCTTCACGTTTGCAGGCTTGGTCGGTGCAGCCATGTGTTCGGCCTACGTGCGCGGTTGACATGACCGCTGGCCATAATGCCCTCCGCGGATCAGGTCCCGGTCATAACCTCGCATTCGACAATGCGCTGGCACAAGTGGGTTGTCCTGATCGCCGGATCGACTGGCTCTGCATTACGTGCTGTTCGCCCTCCCAACCTTCACATCACGCCGGATGTCCGGCGCAATCTCGTTTACGCCGCAAGTGCGACGGGTTGCCTATAACGCTCGCCCCTGGCCATCATGGCCCAGGCCATTCTGGCGATCTTGTTGGCAAGCGCGATGGCGGCAACCTTCGTTGGCCGCCGTGCAAGCAATGCCGCAAGCCAGGGGCGATGCTTGGTTCCGTGGATCTTGGCGTAGCGGATGACGGCGAGTGCACCGGCCACGAACAGGCTACGCAGATAGCGGTCACCTTGCTTGCTGATACTGCCGAGTCTGTCCTTGCCCCCGCTCGAGTGCTGCTTCGGAACGAGCCCGATCCAAGCCGAGAAGTTTCGTCCCGATCGGAAGGTCCTGGGGTCAGCGACACTGGCGACCAGAGCGGTCGCCAACATCGGACCGACCCCGGGAATGTAATGAAGGCGCTGGCTCGTTTCATTGGACCGGTGCCAGGCCATGATCATCCGATCGAACTTCACAATCTGCTCCTTCAGGATGAGCAGTTGGGCGCCGAGTGCGGCAAGGCATGCGCGCGCAATCTCAGGCACCCGTTTGTCGCTCGGGTCGGCAACAACATGGAGCAGTTCCTCGACTCCTCTGCGCCCGACCGGCGCGACAATGCCGAACTCAGCGAGGTAGGCTCGGATCGAATTAATCACCGCGGTCTGCTGGCGGATAAACAGATGGCGCGTGCGATGAAGCATCAGGCAACTCTGCTGCTCAGGGGTCTTGGTTGGCACAAACCGCATGGTGGCTCTGGTGACGGCTTCACAAATCGCCTCAGCATCGGCCATGTCGTTCTTCTGCCGTTTGACGTAGGGCTTCACATAGGCCGGCGGCATCAGGCGTACCGTATGACCGAGCGCCGTGAGCTCGCGCGACCAATGATGCGACGATGCGCAGGCTTCGATACCAACCAGGCATGACGGCAGCTTCTGAAAGAACGCCAGAACGTAGCGGCGCTTGAGCTGACGGCGGATAATCACATCGCCTTTCGCATCGATGCCGTGGACCTGGAAAACAGACTTTGCGATGTCGAGACCAACTGTAGTGACCGTTTGCATGACTTACTCCTCCGAATCATGGGGCCTTAGCAGCACCCACGTCCATGGCACTCATGTGCCGGTGGAGGAGCCGTCCACAGCATCATAACCGGCTGTGAGCAATCGCAGCAAAGAGGCTTCTCTAGTCGATCACCTCGTCGGCGCGGGCGAGCAAGCTCGGCGGAACTTCGAGGCCGAGCGCTTTGGCGGTCTTGAGATTGATCACCAGATCGTACTTGGACGGCGCCTGCACCGGTAGATCGGCCGGCTTCTCGCCCTTCAGGATGCGATCGACGTAGCCGGTCGCGCGCCGGTATTGATCGATATTATCCGGTCCGTAGGAGATCAGACCACCGGAGGTAACGAAGTGCTTGTTCGTGTAGACCGCCGGCAGTCGGTGACCGGCCGCCAATGCGATGATCAGATCGCGATGAAGCGCAATGGATGACGTTGGTCCTACCACGATCAAGCCACCGTTCGCTCCCCGCGCGAAGGATGAGACGCCACGCTCGATCTCCTCGGCGTCGCGCACGCCGACTGGTCGAAATTCTACCCCCAATTGCGACGCGGCGGACTGAATTGCGCCCAACTGCCCGCTGCCGGCAGCTATGCCGGTATCGCGCAGGATCGCCGCCCGCGTCACACTCGGCGCGATCTGTTTGAGCAACTCCAGCAATTTCCCGCTGGTCGTGTACTCGAATAAGAGAAAACCGGTGGCGTTGCCGCCCGGCCGCGCCAAGCTTTCGACAAAACCTCCGCTGACTGGATCGATGACATTGACGAACACGACCGGGATGGCGTGGTTTGTCTGTTGTACAGCCGCCAGTGCTGCGCTGCCGCTCGCGAGCATCATGTCCGGCGCGAGCGCGGCCAATTCCGCCGCGTATTTGCGCATGTCGTTGGGACTGCCGGCACCCCAGCGATAGTCGATTCGCAGGTTGCTGCCGATGGCCCAGCCCAATTCCTGCAAACCCTGTGCGAACGCCGCGAGGCGGGTCGGGTCTTGCGGATCATCCATCGCGTTGGACATGAGCACGCCGATGCGCCGCAAACCGCCGAGCTGCTGCCCCCGCGCCACCAGCGGCCACGCCGCCGCGCCGCCGAGAGCCGCGATGAAGCTGCGCCGGGTCGTTCGACCGAACAGCATCAGATTTCCTCCCCGTGACGCGCGATCATAGCACGGTGAGGCGAACCGCTAACCACTCACGCATCAATTCGATATATCGGGCCTTGGCCATAGGACTGCGCGCCGCCGACAGTCGTCTGCTTTGAACCATTCCTTTTCGCATTTCGCACAGACTACCGGCCATGGAGCAGCGTCTTGGCGTGGATCAGGTCGGCCGTCCCAAATCCTTCGGTGAACTGACCATAAATCGATTGCAACAACATCAAGGCTTCATCACCGCGACCTTGCCCCTGTCGGAGCCGCACAAGATCGCATGCCGTGCGTAGCTGCCATGAGAGGGCTTGCTGACGCCGTGCCGTTTCCAGGCTCTTAACGAGTAGGTGCTCGATTTCGTCGGCAGTGGCGCGCCCGGTCGTCTGCAACAGGGCTGCCTTGATCCGCAGAACCTCGGCGAGGGCCCAGCGTTCGCCAGTTTCGTCCGAAATCGCGAGTGCTTCATCGATTGTATCGAGTGCGGTATCGCTGCCGGATACCTTGGCGTAAGCCTCGGCCTTGAGCGCAAGGAAGATCGGCAGCCATAGGCGCGCGCCGGTCTTGCGCCAGGCCGCGAGACCCTCGTCAAGCGTCTCGATCCCTTCGTCAGCCCTGCCCCGGCACGCGATGGCCCAGCCCTCGAGAATCCGTCCGCCTGCTGCCCAGAATGGAAAGTCGTGCTCGGTGCACACCGAGATGACAGTGTTGGCGTAGGATTGCGTGTCATCCGGGCGGCGGCGGAAGATATCCATCATGCCGCGGGCATGGCAGATGGTGTAGGCCAGCGTAAATGGATGTGACAGCGTGTCGGCGCGCTTCTTCGCCTCGGCGGCGACTGTCGCCGCCTGATCGACATATCCGAGATGCCACAGCGCCCAGCACAGATAGCTCAGGGCGGCCGCCCCAATGTCCTGACCATAGAGATACTTGGATTGAGAATGCAGCTCGGGATCGTAGAGCTCCCGAGCGCGTTCGAGGTGCTTTCGCCCGGCGGTAAATTCGCCCATTTGCACATAGGTTGTGCCCAGCGTGCGATGGGAGAGACAAAGTGAGGCGGTGTCGGTATGGCGCTCTGCTTCGGCGAGAAAATCCGCTGCCGCCCTCTGCTGCATCGCCACTTCCCCAGCAACGTAATTGCACGCCCATATTCCATAAAGAATAGCGCACTTCTGCGACACTTCGGTGTTTTCATCGGTCAACGCCTTCGCCTGCAGCAAGACTTCCCTGGTCTCGGGGGCGGCGTAGCCGCGTCCCGCGATCATCGCTTGGCCGAGCATCACCTGAAGTTCAAGGGCGGTTTGTCTACGCTCCGCACTATCTGGAAGCAATTGCAGGAGCTCCAGCGCGAGCTTCAGATGCCCGACGGCTTCCGCGTTGGCCGAGCTCTCGTTCGCACGCTGCCCGGCTCTTCGTAGGTAATTGATGGCCCGTTCGGTCAGCCCTGCTTGCGCCAGGTGATGCGCCATAAGCTGCGGCTGTGTCTGTGCCAACTCGGCAAACTGGTCCTCAAGCGCCTCGGCGATACGGCGATGCAGTTGCTGGCGCCTCCCGCGCAATAAGCTCGCGTATGCCGCCTCCTGCAGCAGGGCGTGCTTGAACGTGTACGTGGAATCGGGCGGCTCGCCGCTCCCGAAGATCAATCCAGCGCGCGTGAGTTGCTCAAGAGCCGCCTGCAAAGGAACGCCGGAGATTGGTGCCACGGCGGCAACCAAGCGATAGGTGAATTCACGGCCAATGGCAGCGCCGATCTGGGCGATCTCCTTGATCGCGTTGAGCCGATCAAGACGCGCCATCAATGAATCGTGCAGCGTACTCGGAATGGCGAGACGCGGCATCGGGCCGACAGCGATGTAGCGCTCCCCTGCATCCCGGAGCAGCCCCGACTCCAGCACCATCTTGGTGAGTTCCTCGACAAACAGGGGGACCCCATCGGTCTTACCGATGATGGGCTCAAACACTTCGGTTGGTAATTCCTTGCCGCCTGCCACATCGCGGATCATCGCGCTGACTTTGTCGCGCCCAAGTCGATCGAGTTGGATCATGGTAACATGCGGCTGATCGAGCCACGGCGGGATAAATTCGGGCCTGAAGGTGATCAGGAGAAGCACCGGAGCCGTCTTCACCGCTTCGATGAATCGATTCGTTCCTTCCAGCGTAGAAGGATCGATCCAATGTGCGTCCTCAATCACGAAGATCACAGGTTTTGTGCGTGCGAGCGTCAGAACTTGACGGGTCAGCGCTTCGATCATGAAATCCTTCTGCCGTCGCGGTGTCAGGTCCAAGGCCTGATAGCGTTCGTCCGTTGGAATCGACAGTAAGGCGGCATAGAGCGGGGCGTCTGCCAATATTTCTGGACCGATCTCGGATAACAGAGCCTCAAGCTTCTCGAGCTTGACCTCAGGAGGATCGAGTTGTTGAAAATGTGCCGCATGTTCGTGTTGGGTGATAACCGGATAAAATGGGCTGTTGGTGTGATACGGAGAGCACTGGAGTCGTATCGTCACATGTGCGTCATCCGCTATCCAATCCAGCAGAGCCTCGCTGATACGCGACTTGCCGATGCCGGCCTCGCCACACAGCAGAACAATCTCACCGTTGCCGCCCTTGGCGCGCTTCCACAGGTCATACAAACGATTTAGTTCATTCTGCCGTCCGACAAACCGGGTAAGCTTCTTCGAACGGATCGCCGCAAAACGGCTTTCGCCGACCCGTTCCCCCAAAACCCGCCACGCCGCCACCGGCTCGGAAAGTCCTTTCAGTTCGAACGGTCCCAGTTGCTCGCACACGAACACATCGCCCAGCAGCCTCTTAGTGCTGGCGGCCACGACTGTCGTGTTCGGGGCCGCCACGCTTTGCAAGCGGAATGCTAGGTTCGGAGTTTCGCCGACGACTATCTGCTCCTCACCGGCGCTGTCACCGACAACGACCAAGCCGGTCGCGATCCCAACCCGCACCTGGAGCGGTTCCCCGGTTGGGAGCAGGAGCTGAGTAACCTTCGCCACGAGATCAAGTCCAGCCCGCGCCGCCCGTTCGGCATCGTCCTCGTGCGCTTGGGGGTAGCCGAAATAGGCCAAGAGTCCGTCCCCCATGAATCGGGCGACATATCCGCCCATCTGAGTGATCGCCGCGGCGCAAGAACCTTGGAACCTGCGGGTCACGTCGCGCAGGTCCTCGGGATCGAGCTTGATCGCGAGAGCCGTCGAGCCGACGAGATCGCAAAAAAGGACAGTCATCTGCCGTCGCTCGGCCGCAGATTGTGGCAGGGGCGCGCGGGCGGTTGGAGCAGTGCTCCCGACTGAAAGCGCCGCAATCCCCCTCAGAATCCGCTTCCGATGCCCGAGCGCAATGCCCAGTTTCTCCAGATCGGCTTCGGTCACCTCCGGCAGGATATCAAGATCGATGGCGTTGTCCGCAAAGACAGTCGCGTACTGCGCGAGCCCGAGCTCTCCAAGCCAAGTCGCCATCTGGTCGTCGGCATTCACCTTCGCGCGCTCCTCGTCCAAACGCGCCGCTTCATTCCAGGGCCTGACATCCAAGGCCTTCAAGGGAAGCCTTGCCCGACCATCCTAGCATGCTCGACAAATATAGGGGCCCCCCTCGCTCGATGTGACCCAAGTTACACGGTATCCGCCGATGGGCGTGTTAAAGGCGACTAGATTCCCGTTCACGTTGTTAGTCGCAATAGACGCAAGTCTCAGAGAGGCGATGTCTCACCGATCGTCCGACAGCAAAGCCGTAAAGGCTGCCAATCTTGCCTATTATCGGGCGCTTTCGGCGCGTGACCTGCGCGCCATGGAACAGGTGTGGACGCGCAGCGCTGACAACATCTTGATCGCGCCGCCCGTCAATCCAGTCACGCATATTGGTTGGACGGCGATCACGCGAAATTGGGAGCATTACTGGTCCAAGTTTGCGGAGTTCAGCGTTTCAATGCAAACTTCCGCAATCAATATCGTTGGGCCGGTCGCATGGGTGCACGGCGTTGAGACATCCCGGCGTCGGACCAAAACCGGCGAAGACAGCAGCAGTACAAATTTTGGAACAAACATTTTCGTGGCCCAGAATAGTGGTTGGTTGATGGTGTTTCATCAATCTGTCGCAATGGCCTGATGCCCAGGTTAAACTCGATTGAGCGGATCGAGACCGGCCAAAAGGCTGCTGTCGAACTGGCAGAGAGTCTCTCAGCAGTCCAAGCGACGCTCGAAACTCAAGGGATTGAGTTCACGAACGATGATGACGTGCCCGGGGTTCGGCCGCATAAACCAGTCAAGGCTCGGGATCGTCGCCGCGCGCAAAAACGCGCCGGGGTCCTTCTGTGAGTCACTGAAAGGCTAAGCCGCAGGGGCCGATGTTCTTGGCCGCGCGCTAAAGTTTCACTCGGCCATCCCAATACATGTGTCAATATGACAGATCATGCGGGCGTCAGACACCACAAACGAAATCGTTCGAGCACCTACGTCCAAAATGTCGCCAGCCAATCAATGACGGATAATCGGCGCGGACACCGAGCGACTGGTGTCCGTCTTGGGGTATTGCATATTGCACCGGCCCTGCATCCTGCGCCGCAGCATCCAAGCAGAACATCAGTGAGAGGGTCTTGCCGAGTGCCAAGATGAACTGGTGCTGCCTCATAGCAATCCAGCGTGGTGTTGAGCGATCATCCTCGGTCGAACGAAAACGAAACGATCCGCTCCGGGCAGCATCATATCGGGGCGTGCGTCACCACCGAGAAGCAGGAAGCCAACGCTGCCGTAGGCTTTGGCTACCGTGAAGTCAATTAATGCCCCGTTATACCGCGCGACAGGTTTCATCGCGATGTGGAGAAAGTCGCCGGGCGGTTGGTCAAGGTAATTAAGGCGCAATGCAGGGCCAACTTCGGCAGGACAAAGCTCAAATCCGAGTGCGACGGCTCGGGCATAAATGTCGTGAAGCGAGGCCTCGGCGCCAAACCCGAGTTCAGACACCGAAAGAACAACAAGGTCCAGTTCTCTTGGTGTTTTGATAAATGGGAAAGCCGGCCGACCAAGAATTTCATCCGCGTCATCGGCAATCGCCATGTGGCAAGGCGCGGTCTCCAAAGCCTCGCGGATGGCGTTGACCCCTTTCGAGCCACCGACCGTGATTGTTTTCCAAATCGGGGTTTCGAGAGCAGTAGGCTCGACCTGCGTTTGCTCTGCTGCGACATAGAAAGCCAGAGCGCGCGTGGCAGGCAAGTTCGGGCATTGCGCCAGTGCTTGCCCGACCGCGTGCCCCGCGTACAGGGCAACAAGGAATAGTACCACAAGATAGCGTATGCAGCGCCAGATTACTGAGCACAGCATTGTGCCCCCCTATATTGGCCATCCCGCTGCCATCGTGTCATCATACCGGCCCATGCCGATGTGACCTCCCTCACACAGGTCGCGATTTCTTTTCAGAAGCGTGGAGCTTTGGCCCGACCGATCAAGGGGGCGCCCATGCTGCCCGAATTGTTGGGCCTTTACCGACGCGGAATTGAATTAGTCTAGTTTAGCTCACCGCCATTCCTTCCCGGTCAGGGTCGGCCGCTCGGGTTGCTCTTTCCAGTTCGGCCCTACATCGATGTGTCGGCCACGCGCGCCGCACTTGGCACACACGACCTTGCGAGCGAACCACGGCACTTCGGTATCCTCCGGGTACTGCGACACGTCGATCAGCCCTCGTGTCGGCACGATGGGTTGAGGCAGTAGGCAACAAGCCGCTGCACGCACCAGCTCGCGCATGTTGCCGCGCGTCATCGGCGAGCCGGCTGAATGACGGCAACTGGATCGGATGCGGGAAAGGTATCTTCTAGACCTATCTCCAACGCCTTCTCAAGACGGTGGCGCTCGGCTTCGTCAACCGACGTTTGCTCATGGGATCGTCCCTGCATCCTTGCCCACATTGCCCATGGCGTCATCGGCGGGCCGGGCGGGTGCTTGGGTTTCGCCGTCATTTCGCCTTCGCTTGACGTTGGCCACGCGGCGATAGTGGATCAAGGACGAATAAGCGGATTGTTGATGATGGGTTTGGGTTTCGGCGTCTTTTGTCGATTTGTAATGAGGTTCGAGAGTGATACCTCATTGCTACGCTCGCCCGCCGCGCATCGCCAGACGCTTCTTAGTCACTCCCACCTACGAGCACAAAATACGTGGCAGAATTGGTCCCCCAGGCGTGAGGTTATCCTTAATTGATTTAGCGCCCGTCCGGTGTGCGCACGCCAAACCAGACATCGCGGACCTGATGGTAGTGAACCGTCGGATCGTAGGTGGTCACCGCCAGGGCCAACGTGGCGACCGATAGCCGCCCGGTGGCGGCAAGCAGGGCGTAGGACGCGACCACGCGGTCGCGCTGGGCAGTGACCAGCGCGGTGCGCGCGTTCAGCAATTCTTGCGTCGCATTGAGCACGTCAAGCGTGGTGCGCTGGCCGACGCGGGCCTCCTCGCGCACCCCGTTGAGAGCGGTTTCGGCCGCGAGCACCTGGGCTTGCGTTGCGAGAATTTGTGCCTTGGCAGCCTCGAGTTGGCCCCAGGCCTGTACGGTCTGCTGCTGGACCGTGTCGCGCTGGTTGTCGAGGTTGATGCGATTCTGTCCCAGCGTTTCCTTGGACTGGCGGATGGTCGCGTATTCGCCGCCGCCTTGATAGAACGGGACCGTGACCGTGCCGAAGGCCTGCATCTGGAGCGACCGGATAATCGTAGGCGCCGTGGTCGACGGGTACGACTGGGTGGTCTGGAGCGTTGCGACAACGGTCGGGTAGAGCGCGCCTTCGTTGATCTTGACTTGAAATTGCGCCACATCCACCCCGAGTGCGGCGGCCGTGACGTTGGGATTTTCCTGGCGAGCGCGCAGGACAGCTTCTTGGACGTTGCTCGGTGATTTGTTGTCGACGGGCGCAGCGGGAGCGAGCTTGCCCGGCTCAATACCGATGACCTGGCGGTATGTTGCTTTATTCGTGATGTATTGCGATTCCGCAGCGGCCAATTGTGAGCGACCAGCTGCCAGGCGGGATTCCGCTTGCGCCACGTCAGTCTTCGTGACTTCGCCAACATTGAACCGGTCGCGGCTCTGGCGCAGCTGCTCCTGCAGCACGACGACGTTGGCTTTGTTGAGCTCGACGATCGCCGCATATTGCAGGACGTTCATGTAGGCCGTGGCGCCCTGCAGCAGGATGTTGAGCTCCGTCAACCGCAGCGTCTCGCGTCCAGCCGACACTTGGCTTTCGGCCTGACGCGTCCGGTTGGCGGTCTGGGAACCATTGTAGAGCGTCTGCGTGGCGGCTACGCTGTATTGCTGAGTGGCGAAGTTGACCCAATTACCTGGGTAGGCATTCGGCGCCACCTTCACGGTCTGGAACTGGTTGGTCCAGCCATCAATGAT
This sequence comes from uncultured Alphaproteobacteria bacterium, assembly GCA_963833605.1. Lineage (GTDB taxonomy): Bacteria > Pseudomonadota > Alphaproteobacteria > Rhizobiales > Xanthobacteraceae > JAFAXD01. The sequence goes on along the minus strand of CAWHYZ010000011.1, from coordinate 276,035 downwards.
CGAGCCCCTGACGGTCGGCCGATACCCGGAGAGCGCGACGCCGACGCCTTCATCGGTCGCCCGCAGCGAAGCGCGCTGGGCATTGACGACCGGGTTGTTAATGTAGGCCTGAGCAAGCGCCCACGGCAAGGTATCCGCGCGCACGGAGGATGAGCCGGCAAGACCGCTAGACGCGATCCAGACCGCAGCCGCATAGCGGATTAGTTTGCTCCCCGCCATCCCCCTACTCCAGCTTCGCGGCAACTAGGCGTAGACGCCGCGTGCTCAGATTCCCCGCTCGGAGAGTAGCCTTTTGAGAAAGTTTCTGAAACGCACTAACGCTGTAAAATCTTGAAAAATCACGACTGATGCCTCAACGCAACACCTTGAGCACGGACGTTTTTGGCTGAGGCGTCAATCCTCTAAAAATGAAAAACAAAGACCCCGTGTCACAAGGCACGGGGTCTTTAGGGAATCGGATTTATGACCATTGGATGCTGGATTGAACAACCTCCCCTGGTTGCCAAAGGAAGCACAATTCATCACAGGAATCCCAAAACCACTAGTGCAAAATGGCAACACTTCATCAAAAATCCTCGCTGGACGCAAATCGCGTTCTCCAGCCTCTGCCGATCGCCGCGATGAATGCGCGCCGGTTCGTCTGACCGAACATCAGGCTGCCTCCCCGTGACGGACGCAGGTTAGCGCGCCTTCAGCCCTCGATCACCCTAGTGGGGCGCATCTGGGTTCTTGACCTTGATCCAGTCCGGTGATCGCCCCGATCGATAGGGCCGATCACGGCGCTTGGCGACAATGCCTTCCAGGCCCATCGCGCAAGCGTGCTGAAAGATCGTCTCGCCGTCGTCGCTGGCGAGATGTTCGGACAGCCGGATGCCTTGGCCGACCTTGCGCAAGAGGCTGGTTAGCGTCGCTCGGCGTACCTCCCAGGCGTCACGCCGTAAATCGTTGCCATCGAGTTCGAGCAGGTCGAACGCATAGAGGAACGCATCGCGCGAACCCATGCGGCCGACCGCAGCGCGCAGCCGGTCGAAATCGGAGACGCCATTCGGACCGCAGACCACGCCCTCGCCATCGATGGTCACCGATTTGACCCGCAGCTTGGCCAAAGCCTCGGCAATCAGCGGTACACGGTCAGTCCACTCATAGCCGCGCCGGGAGAAGACCTGGACGCGATCGCCGTCGCGCCGACAGATGAAGCGGTGGCCGTCGTGCTTGATCTCATGCACCCACTGCGGGCCGGACGGGACCGTGCGGGCGAGCGTTGGCAGGCAAGGCTCGATGAAACCGAGAGGCCGACGGGTTGGGGCGGGAGAGCGCCAGAGCATGGTCGATTTACATAACGGTCGAACGACAGGAATGCGAATCGACACCGCAAGTGCCGTGGGGCGATTTTTCTCTCGGTGTGTCGGCGTTGCACTAGTAGAGGTCTCAGCATTTTGGCTGATAAAAGGCGGCATCTAACCTCGGTGGATGCCTGCCTCATTCCTCGTCACCTATCCCGTGCGGTCATGGGGTAGGTGGCGGGGTCTTTTTAATGGGACCAACAGTTTACGGCCGAAGCTATCTGCGCTGGTTTCCTAAGGCGCGGTCGTCAGCGTTTCCTTCGAGATCGATCCGCTCGGCGAGCGCTAACCACTTACGTACCGGTTCGATGTATCGGGCCTTGGCCGCAGGACTGCGCGCCCTTTTTTGGCTCTCTCGAAGCATTCCTCGGCTTGACGCCGACAGTCTTCTGCTTGAATGCCCAGTTACGGCGCGGGCAAGGTTACCGCTCCAATCGTCGCAGTGCGAGCCCTGTATTGCGAGCTTCGCGAACGGCGCGTGGGGCGACCGCGCGGCGTTCAGACGGACGTGATCCCCGCGACGGAACCCGGCCGGCGGGCGCACCTTGGAAGTCTCGCAATCCAGGAGGTCGTCCACCAATCGATGTAAATTAAAGTTCGCGCACAGCTCGGATAACGCCGTTCAAATCGATGATCAGCGACACTCGTCTTGAAGCCACCGAGACCGCCGGCACGCCTGCTTGCGCATCGCGCGCTTCATGGAGAATCAAATGGCGATATGCCGATCGGCCAGATCATTCGCGATATGCCATTAGTCGGCGCTCCACGTGCGGTGCACGAACAGGAACGCGGATAGCTTGGCTGCGTTTATCATCACGTCGCCGGGCACGATAACGATGGACCACGGTGGCGCGCCCTCGACCACGAGGCGGAGCTGGCCGTCTGGCCCCATGCCGATGGGCGGCAGCGTTCGCCGCGTTTGCGCCGCGACCCTGGCAGCGGCGGCGAGCCACTTCTCAAACGCGGTCATGTTGCCCGCGCCAGCCGCGCGCGCACCCGGATGACCTGCACCGTGTGCCACTGGCCGCCCGCGAGGAGGTGCCCCGGATGCCGCAGCGTTAATGCTCGCGCGCACTCTCAAGTCGCGATGAGACCGCCTTTGATTTTTTCATCGGGACCGTCACGGGGAGGAGCGGACTCTCGTAAGTCGTCCGTGCGGGCTTCATTTTATGAGTTCACGCCCTTAGTCTTTCCAAAAACTCTTAAACCTGGTCGGCGCCAGCTCTGTGTAGCGCACCGTGTGTTGGATGTTCCTGTGACCGAGATAGGGCTTGCAGGGCACACACTGCGGGCGAGAGTCGGCAGGCACGCCTCGATAAAGCCGAGAGGATGGCGAACGGGACCACGATTGTACCAGTGCATAGGAGGGTACGTAGCTGCCGAGGCCGCACGAGGCGAGTTGACCGGAACTGCTGCGGTCGGGCGCTGGCCTGCTGCCCGTATGCGCTGCCAAGCCGTCGCCAGCGGGTACGTAGAACGGCTTGCGCTCACGTATGTGTGTCTTTGGCTGGAGCCGCGCGATGCGTTGATCACCGCCGACCCGCTCGCGGCGCTCGCAGGGGCTGGTTCCACAACCAAGGCCACGGCCGGCCGCTGGCCGTGCTGGTTGGTCCGGAAGGGGGCTTTGCGCCGGACGAGCGGGCGGCGCTGCTCAGGCGGGCCAACACACCGTCCGCCTCGCGCTTAGTCCGCCGCATCCTGCGCGCCGATACCGCAGCCGTGGCGGCGCTTGTGCTGGTCCAGGCGGCGCTAGGCGACTGGGGATCGGGTCAACCGCCGGCAAGCCCGGTACCCTGACCGTGACTTTCGGGCACGCTTTGGCGTTAATCGTCCGGGGTCCCTTGACCACTCGGTCGGTGCGCGGCACCGTTCGCCCAGCGTCACCATGGGGGTGGGGAAGGTATGCGCGCGCGCCTCGCGATTATCGCACTTGCGCTCCTGGCGTGTGCATCGGCCAGGCCGGCGGCGGCGGCGAACTGGTTCGAAAAGAATTTCGGGCTATGGGGTCCACAATATGACGCGGAGGTTCCGCTGTGCGAGGACGATCGGGTCCTGGCGCGCATCCAATCGCGGTTCGTCCAGAAGGAGAGCCAGTATTGGAACTCCGAACTCAAGATCGTCGGCTGGGAGCGAATCCGCGAAGTCGCGCTCATGCCCTGGCATTACGCTTCCATTCCGCGCCGCTTCTGCACCGGCAAGGTCCACATGAACAACGGGACTATCCACCGCATCAACTATTCGATCGCCGAGGATACCGGCATCATTGGGAGCAGCTGGGGAGTGCAATGGTGCGTCGCCGGCTACGACCGAAACTGGGCCTATAATTCTCCGACCACGCCTCCGGGTCAGACGGCGCCCGCCTGCAGGGAGGCCGGACCCTAGATCGGCGCTGTCGCGCCGAACGCGCTCAGCGCTTTCCTCGGGTTGACGCAAGGTCACGGCGGCACTGCTCATAAGTGAGGGTGGGGTGTTCGCGGATTGCTTTGTTGCAATAGGCCTCTGATGCTTTCTCGATTGTTGCCTCGTAGCAGCGCTTGGTTTCTGTGCGCATTATTGGACCCATAACAGCAGGGTCATCGGCTTTAAGATCGCTAGTTGATACGTGATCAGCTAGCCCATTCGCATCACACGTCTTAGCTGCCAACGTTGATCCGCCCCCAGCCGCAATTGACCACGGACATCGCCGGCTGCTGCGCGCGCCACCACCGGCCACGCTGCCGCGCTGCCGAGAGCCGCGATGAAGGTGCGCCGCCTCATGCATCCCCCCTCCCAATGGACGCGTTAGGCTAGCACTTCTACGCAGCCGGGTTCATCCCTCGATTACCCTCGTCGCCGCTGGTGCATCCGGGTTCTTGACCTTGATCCAATCCGGCGAGCGTCCTGAGCGATACGGCCGGTCCCGGCGCTTGGCTACGATACCTTCAAGCCCCATGGCACAGGCGTGGCCGAATATCGTGGCGCCGTCCGCTCCCTCAATATGCTCAGACAACCGGATTCCCCCGCCTACTTTGCGCAGAAGACTGGTCAGCAGCTTGCGACGTTCATCCCACTGGCTGGTGCGCAGGTCACGGCCATCGAGTTCCAGTAGATCGAAGGCGTACAAAAAAACTTGGTGGGAGCCATAGCGGCCAAGCTCTGCGCGTAATCGGTCAAAGTCCGCAACCCCGTTCGGAGCACATGTCACGGCTTCCCCGTCCAGCGTTACCGATAATATCGGGAGCGACCGCAGCGTCTCCGCAATGAGCGGCACCCGGTCGGTCCAGTCGTGACCACCGCGGGTGAAGGCGCGAATGCGATCTCCGGCACGCCGGCAGATAAACCGATACCCGTCATGCTTAATCTCATGCGCCCACTGCGGCCCACTTGGGACGTTGTGGCCTAGGGTCGGCAGGCAAGGCTCGACAAAGCCAGCAGGGCGGTGGGCGGGAGGGTGCCAAAGCATGCTGCTAAATCGATCGAACGGAGCGAACGCGAGTGACAATCACTGCCACTCGGCGGTCTGCGCTTCGGCAGGCGTCATAAGCTTGCCCACGTGCCCAGGATGACCAAGGCAAGGAACACTAAGGCCAGCAACGCTTCTAACGCTTGTACGCTCATTCGCGGTCCCCCCTGCCGATCCTAGAATGGCTGGCCTTGAGCTTTGGTTAAGGGGTCCGCTGGCGAGCCCGCTGGTGCGGTTTGCGCCTGCCGTCAACCGGGTTTGCAAGCCCGCCCGTTGGCTATATCTGAGGAGACCCGCCGTCGCGGTGGCAGCTCCACCAAAGAAACACCTGCGAACCTGTTACTGCAGCAAAAATCAGTAGACCGGTTGCTATCTCCATTTGTGTGTCCTCATTCCCTGCACCAAAGCCCGCGCGGGCCACCAAACGTAGGCAGACGCCATTGACGTTTGGTTAACCGCCGCGCTCGCGGGTGCGTTTTGCGGCCTGGGGCTAGTGCGGGTTGGGTCGGTGTTCGCATGGGGTAGGTGAGCGAACGCCGAGCGAACGAAATGGTCATGAAAATGGTCACCAACTCGCGACCACGGGGCGGGATCAAACACGACGAAACGATACGGATCGATAGGCATTAGGCGCGCGCAATCCGCCAAGCATTTCTCAAGGCAGGAACGCGAGGCAGTGGGTACCTACGATAAATGTTGTAGTGAATCATTAGACGCCGGATGAACGAAATCATGTCTAGCCTGTCGTTCACCCCACCAGTCATTAAAGTGGGAGCAATTTCGCCCAGGTGCAAGAGGCTTGTTCCGCATCGCAGCGTGCGCATGTTGCGCTACATCATTGGCGGACAAATAGGATCGACACAGCAATCACTCGGTAGTTGCGCGTGCGCGCAGATGCGGCAGTCGCCCAAATCCTAGCTTTGTGAAGCGGCCCCCTAATTAACCGGACACGTTCTCCCACTTCGATAAGAGGTAGGAGTAATGTCGTGACTATGACTGGTAACATCCCGAAGAGTGAGGTCCTGAGCGGGCCTGAGCGCCGCCGGCGCAGGACACCGGCGGAGAAGTTGGCGATCGTGGGCGAGACCTATGAGCCGGGCGTCACGGTCAGTCTGGTGGCCCGCCGCCACGGCATCGCGCCAAACCAGTTGTTCCTTTGGCGGCGGCTGGCGTCACAGGGCGCTTTGACGGCGACGCAATCCGAAGAGGCCGTGGTGCCCGCGTCTGAGTACCGTTCGCTGCAGAGCCAGGTCCGCGAACTGCAGCGGCTGCTCGGCAAGAAGACGCTGGAGGCCGAGATCCTCAAGGAGGCTCTTGAAGTCGCCGCGGGCTCAAAAAAACACCTGTTGCGGTCGCTGTCGTGGCCCAGGGACGGTTTGCGATGAAGACGGTCTGCGACGCACTCGACTTGGCGCGCTCGAACATCGCGGTCCAGATCAAAGCGCCCATCGCCAAGCCTCTTGGACGGCCACCTCAGCCCGACGCCGATCTGGTTGCCGAGATCAAAGCGGTGATTGGTGAGACGCCAACCTATGGCTATCGCCGGGTCTGGGCTGTCTTGCGGCGCGCGGCCTGGGCCCAAAGGCTCCCACCTCCCAATCACAAACGCATCTATCGGATCATGAAGGCCCACGGCCTACTGCTCAACCGCCACGCGGGCGGCAGCGACAAGCGTCGTCACAATGGTCGCATCGCCGTTGACCGTTCCAACTTGCGTTGGTGCTCGGACGGCTTCGAACTGCCCTGCGACAACGGCGAGAAGGTCCGGGTCGCATTCGCGCTCGACTGCTGCGACCGCGAGGCCATGGGTTTTGTCGCCACCACCGAGGGGATCAAAAGCGAGGACGTGCGCGATCTCATGGTCACAGCGGTGGATTATCGCTTCGGACCGGTCAACCGGTTGCCAGAGACCATCGAATGGTTGACCGACAACGGCTCCGGTTACATCGCGCATGAGACCAAGCGCTTTGCGCGAGAGATCGGCTTCGAACCCCGAACTACGCCAGTGGAGAGCCCGCAATCAAATGGAATGGCGGAAGCCTTCGTGCGCACAATCAAGCGAGACTACGCCCGCGTCTCGCCTTCGCCCAATGCTGAAACGGTGATGCGCTCGTTGCCGCACTGGTTCGAACATTACAACACAGTTCACCCGCACCGAGCTCTCGGATATCGTTCTCCGCGCGAGTTCATCGCATCGCGCTCAAACCGGGAAAACATGTCCGGTCTTTAAGGGGCAACAACACTTTGTTGCTGCACGCTATGTATTACCCGTCAGCATGAGTATGGCCTAAATAACAGCGTAAGTCGCGTTGGCCCCATGAAGCGTGTTATGACGTTCAAATTGATGCCGAGTTGGGCACCAATTATTGGCAAGATGAAGAGAACACCTATGAGAATCGCTAATCCGTATGGCTCCAACCGAGCAAGCGGTATTGCTAGTTTATCTGGAAGTAAGCCAACAGCCATGCGTCCGCCGTCGAGGGGCGGCAACGGCAGTAGATTGAAGATTGCGAGAACCACATTGATGACAAGCGCATTCTTGAGATTCTCTGCTACCCAACGCCCAACGGCATCTGGAAAGTAGTCAACCAAGTGGAACGAGAGCGCGGCGAGCACCCCAAGTGCGATGTTCATTCCTGGTCCGGCTGCCGCTACCCAAATCATGTCACGACGGGGATTGCGAAGAGCGCGAAAATCGACGGGTACTGGTTTGGCATATCCGAAAAGAAAAGGAGATCGCGCTAAAAAGAGCAGTGCAGGCAATAAAATGGTGCCGATTGGATCAATGTGCTTGAATGGATTGAGCGTTACACGCCCGCACTGCCAAGCAGTATTGTCGCCGAAAAAACGAGCGACGTATCCGTGTGCTGCCTCATGAAAAGTAATGGCGATGATCAAAGGGATCAGCCAGATCGAAACCGCATAAATCAATGCATCAAATTGCGGAGGCATCTACCTCACCGTTAGCGTCCCGCAGGGGAACCCGCCGTCATTCTCCGGATCGTTCACCAATCTACCCCAATAGGTGCCCGCGAGCGCAGTCCACGAGCACTTTAAACGGGCTGCCGACGAACGTAGTAATTTGAGAGAAGGGCGCACCGTCATCCATGATACGGGAATCAACTCGCAACTCGGCCGAAAAAGGGTTAATTCGACCTATCGGCAAACCAAATGCTCTTAGGCGGGTTTGGTTCGGAAATGATGATTAAAAATCAAATTTTCAAGTTTCGTGAAATCTTGCGCAGTTGGCACGCGCGTTTAGATCGGGTACGAGGGCAAAAAAGCAAATTTGTTTTTGTTGAGGGTGGCATCGCGACGGCCTACGGACAAGTTTTTTGCATTAGGCGCTGACCTGCTTAATGGCGACAACGTGGTGACGGCGGAAAGCGCTGGCTGTTCGCCGGTTCTGATCACGGCGGGCCAACCTCATCGAGGATCATTTCGCCGGATTGTACGGACTCCGTAGTGCGGCCTGCTCCATCAGCGGAACTACATCTGCGATGAACCGCGGTAGTTCCTCTTGGTAGTTAACAAATGAAAGCGCCGTCCCATCGAGACCGTTGCGCGACAGCATCAGCAGCTTGTCAACGATCTGCTCTGGCGTCCCAACCAGCGGAAATCCGCTCCAGCCGGCGATGAAGTGAAATTTGAATTCCTCAAGTACGTGCGATGGAAGCGCTAGAGATTGCATTCCGAAAATTCGTACAAGATTCTCGACCGCTTCCCAATCACCCTTTTCGTTGACGTAGTAGTTAAGATAATCCTTTGCCTCCTTCTCTGTCGGTCGACAAACTACGTAGGAACTGTTCCATACTTGAACTGGGCGTTTGAATTCGTCGTGTGCTAGGCGGCGCAATGCGTCGACACGGCTCTTAACCGTCTCTGCATCGTGCTTCTCGATTGAGACGAAGGCGATGTCGGCCTCTTTCGCCGCAAAGCGCTGCCCTACTGGCGAACCGCCCGCGTTCATGATTGCCGGGAAGGGACGCTGGATCGGCTTCGGCTGATGAAATCCCTTCTGAATCCGGAAATATTTTCCCTCGAAATCGAATTCCTCTTCTGCGGTCCACAGCAAACGAAGGACGTCAAGCCATTCGCTCGCATAGGTGTAACGTTCATCATGTTCCATAATTTTTGCACCAAACATCTCAAGTTCAGGCTGAAACCATCCACAAACTATGTTGAGAGTGAATTGGCCACTTGAGACATGATCGATAGTTGTTGCTTGCTTCGCCGCTAGAATTGGGTGAACCGTAAGCGCTGTTTTCAGGCCGCGGCCTTCTCTGCCGGCGGCAGGTAGGCGAACGGCAGCAGCTCGTCGAATTCGATTCATGGGATGCCGCGCAACGATCTTGGCGAGCACGTCGCGCAGATAGGCTTGCGGATTGACGGCGTTCATTTTGCAAGTTTCGATGAGCGAGGCGATGACTGCCCAATGCTCGCCGCCACCGTCGGAGCCGGCGAAGAGATGGTTCTTGCGCCCGAGCGCGATTGGACGAATAGCGCGCTCGACGACATTGGAATCGATCTCGATGCGGCCGTCGTCGAGGAAGCGAGTAAGACCGTCCCAGCGCGAGAGTGCGTAGCGGATTGCCTCGGCGATCGTCGATTTGCCCGAGACGGTGGCAAGCTGAGCTTCCAGCCAGAGACGCAGGGCGTCGATGAGCGGCTTGGTCCGCTGCTGCCGCGCCTGACGACGATCATTGGCGGAAAGGCCGCGAATACGGCTGGCACGTCTATGCGGCTTGCCGCCAACCGAAGTCGGCCGAAAAGCTCCAGCGGCTGGCGCAAAAAGAAAAAGATAAAGTCGACATTTTCGCCATGGATGTCACGAACGCATCGAGCATTGATCGGGCAGCAGCAAAGATCGGCGATGGTGCGATCGATGTGCTCATCAACAGCGCCGGCATTACCGGCAAGCCCGGTCAGAAAACTGGACATGTTGACTACGCCTCTTGGGCGCAAGTGCTGGATGTCAATACGATGGGACCGTTACGGGTTACTGAAGCCTTTGTTGACAATGTTGCCCGCAGCGAGCGCAAACTTGTCGTGACGATCACCAGCGGCATGGGGTCGCTTGCGGACAATACATCAGGCGGGTCGATTGCCTATCGCAGTTCGAAGGCGGCAGTGAACATGGTCATGCGTAGCGCTGCGGTCGATCTTGCTCGGCGCGGTATTTCGTGCGTCCTCGTCAACCCGGGCTGGGTCAGGACTGATATGGGCGGCGCCGGTGCCACCCTATCACCCCGGGAGAGCGTGACGGCCTTATATTAAGGCGACTCATAGAAACGTTTGGTCCGGCGCAATCGGGGAAATTCTTTAATTACGACGGGCGAGAGTATCCCTGGTGAGGAAGCGAGCGTTAAGGTTTGCTTCGGCAATACCCTTCTCTTTCGACCACGCGTATTTGGTCCGGCGCCAACCGAAAATCCGAATCCATTCGGGTGCGGGGGGCAAAAAAAGCAAATCTGTTTCGGGTGATACCCACGGCGATGAAGACGATGCCGTCCGCCGGCTGCAAGCCGGCTTGCGTCAGGTCGCAGGGATCGCCGGCCGGCGTCGCCGTAATGGTCGGCTGCTCGGCCTGGGCCTGGTAGAACAGCGACAGCGAGCCGCCGCCGGACCAGCCGACTAGAACCACCTTGTAATAGCCAAGCACCTCGCGGGCGTGGCGAACATATTGCCCGAGGTCGTAGACGACCTTTTCCATGATCAACGCGCTGTCGTTCCTGGCGTAACGACTCCCAGCGCACAGCACATGCAGCCCGGCATCGGCGAGCGCCGCCGGCATTGGCAGCATGTTCAACGTCGTAGCCGGATGCATGAATAGGAAAACCGTGTCCGAGGGCCGGCCGCGCGGCAACAGCCGCTGCCCCTCGAGCACGGTTTGACCCTGGCTGCCGGCAAAGCCGTAGGTTTCCACCACGCGGAGACGCTCGGCAAACGTAATGACGACCGGAACTCGGTCCCACTCGACCTTGGACATCAGCCGATCAGGCGTGCACGTTCGCCGCTTCGCGCGTGCGCTGCGCCTTTTTCTCGCTCCACGCCTTCAGCGCCATGTGGGCATCGCGTGCATAGCCCTCGAGCGTTTCGTCGCCCACGACTTGAATGGTGAATTCGAGGCGTACGCCGTTCGGGTCGAAAAAATAGATCGAGTGGACGAACTCGTGATCAGTAACGCCGACAACCTCAATGCCGTGCGACTCAAGCCGCGTTTTCATCGCGTTGAGCGCCTCGAGCGACGGCACCTTGAATGCGATGTGATTGACCCATGCGGGCGTGTTAGGAGATGGCTCGGCAGCAACATTGTCGCCGAGGTCAAAGAAGGCAATGCAGGACCCATCCGCCAATTCGAAGAACACATGCGCGAATGGCATGCTCTTGCCGGTGCTTACATGATCGGCGGTGACCACGTGGACCAGCGGTAACCCCAGGATGTCTTCGTAGAAATGGCGGGTTTCCTCCGCGTCGCGGCAGCGATACGCGGAGTGATGAAGGCCGAGAACAGGGGGCGCCGTGGGGACGGTCTTGCTAGCCATGTTTCCTCCTGAGCGGTTGTATACACTCATCTTACTTTCACACGGTCTCGCTTCAACCTATTAAATTGCGGCCCCTGGTTTGGCACGCTGCGCTGGCGAAAGCGGCGAGCGCCACGGCTGCGCGGGGCGGAGATGACCGCGCATCTTCCGGATCACCGCCATGGCGACCAAGGCCCGCGACCGAACCCTCCGCGCGACCGGCGAAGAGGATTATGTGGGTCGACCCCCATCGCTCGAATTGATTTAAAATCAATATTCAAGTTGGTCCAGTCGATGGGGCAGGCGAGAATGACCGGGTCGCATGCGACAGATCGCGGGCGACAATGTCAGCGTTCAGTATAGCCTCGGCGGCGAAAACAGCGGGTGGCCGACTTTTGCGGGAAACTAAAATGCGGATCCTGATCGAGAATGGTCTTGTCGTGACTGTCGACGGCGAACGCCGCGTTCTCCCGAGCGGGGCAGTTTGCGTGAAGGACGGTTCTATCTTCGCGGTAGAAGGCGGCCGTTTGGACGCAGGCGATAGGAAAGATTTTGACGAGATTATCGACGCTACCGGCTGCATTGTAATGCCCGGCCTAATTAATATGCACCAGCACCACTGGTACACCTTGTTTAAGGGAGTTGCGGATGGGCTTCTTCTGGAAGATTGGCTTCACCAGATCGTATTTCCCCTCACACCCCATCTGTCCACTGAGGTGATGAGAACTTCAAGCTATCTGTGCGGCATGGAGATGCTGGCGACAGGGACAACTTGCTCCCTTAACCATTCTGTGACCGTGACGACACCAGAGATAGTGCAGGCCGTTGTAGAACCGCAAGCGGAGCTCGGTATCCGCCAAGTCTTTGCCAAAGAACTGCGATGCAAAACCCCGCTGTTTCCTGCGCACCCACTCTCGCTTGATGAAGCACTTGCTGAGTTCGAAAGTGAGTTCAAACGCTGGGACAATAAGAGCGGCCTTATCAAATTCGCGATGGTCATCGAGGCGAACGCGCACTGGACTGCCTCAGGAATGAGTACAGAAGCTTTGATTTGCCGGGGCTACGAGTTGGCGAAAAAGCACAAGTTGCGGATCAGTAGTCACATTTCGGCAGGTACGTTCTCGCTCCATCAGGGGTTACTGAAGCATCTCAGAGAAACGGGAAGGACCGATGTCCGATATTTGATGACACTTGGAGTCCTCGACAACCTCTGGATCCTGATCCACGGGATTCATTGCACGGACCTTGATCTAGATCAGGCCGCGATGATGGGCGCCGCGCTGGTTTATACGCCGACCAGCGAAGCCATGCGCGGCGGAGGGATCGGCCCGGCCGCAGTAGCGCACGAGAAGGGCGTATTGACTGCGCTTGGTACTGACGGCCCGATGGTCGATTACAGCAACGACATGGTCGAGCAGATCAAGGTTTGCTCGTTGCTGCAGCACGTGCGGCATCTCGATCCAACCCGGATGCCGGTCGAGCGTGCCATCGAAATGGCGACGATCAATGCGGCGCGGGCTCTCGGCCTTGAGAAGGAAATCGGCTCGATCGAGGTTGGCAAACGTGCTGACCTGGCAATTTTCGATATGCGGCGGCCTGGCATCGGCATTGCAAATCGGCCATTATCGACTTTCTTCAGCGCCGGTTCAGGGGCAGACGCAAAGACGGTGATCGTCGATGGCCGCATCGTGTTCCGCGATGGAAAATTTCGGAACGGACCAGATCCAGTCGAGGTCCATCGTGAGGGAGAAAAGCAGGCCGCGAACGTCTTGGCCAAAGCAGGGTTGACGCGTCGTATCGAACCGCTATGGCGCCACCCGACCGTAGGGCAGCCAAAAGCGCATTCAACTATCCTCTGAAAAAGCAGCCACCGATGTCCATAGATGCGCCGACTCCAAGGCAGTCGTTTGACGCTCCGAACCAGCCCCACTACGATTAACGGCGGCCGTGTGCGTGCTTCGACCAGGCTTGGCCAAGGATCCGCGGGTACCCCAAAACCGGATATCCATCCTTGTACCCTCGCGCGCCTCAGGGGTGCTACACCGAGGACGGTAGGGACGACGCCGGTCCCCGCCCTCCCTCAAACAACTCGTATCGGGGAATGAGCGAACGACGACCCGAACAACAAAAAGCCGGTGATGTTGCCGCCCGGTCGCGCCAGACTATCGACGAAACCGCTGCCGACCGGATCAATAGTTCCGGCAAACACGATTGGCACAGAGCGACTCGCCTGTTGCAATACTCCCACGGTTGCCCCGGACGTGGCCAAGATTACGTCCGGTGCGAGCGCAACCAATTCCGCCGCGGATCTGCGGATGTCGTCGGCATTGCCCGGGCCCCACCGATAATCGATCTGCAAGTTGCGGCCGACCGTCCAGCCTAGTTCCTCCAGCCCTTGCAAGAACGACGCATTGCGGGCCTTTGCCTCCGGGTCGTCCGCGAGTAGGGCCGTAAGCACGCCGATCCGCCGCATGCGCTCGTTCTGCTGCGCACGCGCCACCAGCGGCCAAACTGCCGCGCCACCGAGAGCCGCGATGAAGGCACGCCGATTCATGGCCATCCCTCCCGAGAACGGGGTAGGCTAGCACGGCCAGGCGTCAGCCTTCGAGCACCTGGTTGCCCCCCGTTGCGTTCGGGTTCTACCCCGCCCCGGATGTGGGCTGCTCGGCGCTGATTGCATCAGCCGTATTCATAACGACTTGATCCTGCCGTCGTATTTCACATCGAGTTGATTAAATCTCATGCCTTGCGTCCTCCGATCGGCCGACGCGCTGCCTCAGATCACCCGTCAATTTCGCGCGGCCTCAGCTGCTGGCGATATGGAATTTTGCAACTCGGTCTGAAGGAAAGACAATGGACACTTATTTCGACGTGCCTCGTGGAAGCTTAGGCGGCCATTGGCTGTACCGAACTCGGACTGTCATTGCCCGATGCATGATGCGCGTCGGATTTCGGTGCCCAGATGTAGCAACCTTTTTGGCTCCGTGGGTTGACGAATAAACCTGCACACTCGCGTTTTCTGCGCTTGGCGGGCCAGAGCGTGCCAATGAGCGGCCATTTGATCAATAGCAAAACGCGGGCGCTTGAAGAGTGCTTATTAGCTCCGTCACCCCAGGATCCCCGAATGCCTAACTTCCTGAAGCGAGCTGACCGATTTAGGGCGCACGCTGCCACCAGCCTCGCTAACGCCGAGGCCGCTGATGATGCGGCGACCCGTCGCGCGCACCTGGCCGTCGCGAGGCACTTTTATTCGCTGGCCGAGCAAGAAATCAGCCAACACGAAACGAGGCGGCTGAGCTTAAATTCGGTGCGGTCCAAGCATGAGAGCGAACCCAAACAGGCTCGCTTGCTCGAACCCAGGACTTCCTGAACCAATTCGCCCTGGCTCAGCTCAGGCGTGACCTGGGAATATGCTGGCCCGGTCGCATCGGTGCGTCTGAATTTGACGCGTTCCTTATTGGCGGGTCCGGGCCGCAGACCACGCCCAGGCGGACGGCACCCTCGCTGTAAGGCGTTGGCTCGGCGAATAGCCCGAGAGCCGGCGCTGTGGAAAATGCGGCGCCGTGTTAGGCTCCAGCAAATCGCAAAGCACCGCTTCATTTTACGTAGGGGTGCGGCTGTCCTTTTAGGTCTCCCATAGCTATGTCTAGGCCGCCGCGCTTTCGCAGTTCCGATTATTCGGTCGCCGTAAAGCTCAATACCAAACCTGAGAACTCCTGGAGGTGGGAAATCCATCGGGCCGGGCAAAGAAAGCCGGTCGCGATTTCATCTTCGTCATCAGCCTTTCGCAGCATGAGCGAGGCCAAAAGAGCGGGACAGCAGGCGCTCAAGGAATTTTTAATCAAGAATTTCGGTGGGTTAGGGTAGCAACAGCATATGACAACCGCTCGTCCCAAAAATAAAAGCCCCAACTCGACAAGCCGGGGCACAAAATTGGGGTGGTCCTGATCGACTAGGGTGGGGTGGGGGCTGTCGATCAGGTTCGGATCAACCTTCACGATATGACGATACGTCAGAGCATTGCCCAATAAATACGCCACAAGAGCGAATTTCGGATGGTCCAGAATTTCATTTCCGAATTGCTCTAGGTGGTGCACATTTTACGAACAGTGATTATTGCACATCAACGGCTATCCGAGCTGCCGCATCCAAGTCAGAATGACGCAGCAACGGAGCGTTTGATGGCCGAAGTTTTTGTTGTGTGCCCTGAATGCGGATTGCGCGCGAAGGTGACGAACAGCGGGCAGAAAATCACCGGTGACGAACGAAAATGTAAGCACAGGCAAGACCCGATGAACTGCCCGAAATTGAGACCGGCTCTTTCCATTGCCCGCCAAGCGCTGCAAGGAACAAGCGAGCCGCGCTAAGTCGACGCGGAATGCCTCGCGGCGACCGGGATGCTTTTTCGAAGCCAACAAGGCCACCCATGCCGTCGACTAGGGGGTGGCCTCGGCGCGGAGAGAGTGCTCGCAAATTTTTTTGTGAAAATCCAGCTCAATTTGCTGACCGGAGGAGCCGTGCGGATGTGCTAGCGTAAGCGCCTTGAGGGAGGGATGGCCATGAAGCGGCGCGTGTTCATCGCGGCTCTCAGCGGTGCGCTCTCAGCGTTTCTTTGTCTAGGCGTAGCCGCGCAAGACGAAGATTCCGAACATTCCACTGGCCACGGCATATGGCATCAAGGCTTCTATTCGAAGCTCAAAAGAAATGACGGCCAGGGTTCGTGCTGCAACATGTTGGATTGTCGCCCGACCCAAAGTCGCATGGTCGGCGATCACTACGAAGTCAGAGTGGAAGACGAATGGGTGCCGGTCCACCCTGACACGATTAACAACGTCGTCGCGCCCGATGGTGGTGCTGACGTCTGCGCCCCGAGACAGATTGGCCGCACTAAGGGCGTCCTGTTCTGCGTCATCCTCCCGCCGGAGGGCTGAGTCCGTGACCCGCGCCGACGAGCTCATTGAAAGACGCGCCGACGACTGATGGCGAATGAAGCGCAAAAAACCCATTCCCCCGCCGATGACGCCCTGGGCAATATGGGCGAGGTCCGGCGCGCGTAAATCACCCGAGAACGAGCATGCGCCCGCTAACGAAACTGAGCGCGGCCGTCTCGAAAAAGCTCTGGAGATAGGTCTGGAAGATACTTTCCCCGCATCCGATCCGGTTGCTGTCATTCAGCCCGGCCGCACTGATTGGATCAAGTTCAAGAAGTCTATCAATTGGGCTAGCGTTCTATTCTGAACTAGCTTTCATTGACGGCTACCTCACCGCGGTCAACTACATAACCGATGACACCTACGCTATTAATAGAAATCCAGATCCTTCTGGCCGTGATCGGTGGCTCGATGAATACTGTCGCCAACACCCACTAAGATTCGGTGGTCAAGGCTATCACGGAATTGGTTATGTCCTTCGACCTGAATGCGCCAAGCAACGACCAGTGCGCTAGTTGCGCTTTGGAGTGAGAGGACGGGCAAACGGCCGCTGATGCGCCACTGTCAGAAAACGCATTGACGGCCGGGCCGGGCGGCGGCTCGGGCGCATCTATAAGCAAGTCGGCAACCGCGCGCTGACTTCGTCCCACGACGGCCAGAGCGGTCCGCAAATCCAGTGCGCGCCGGGAACGAGTTCAACCGAGTGCGCGCGCTGGAAGCATTGCTTGGGCGGGATTCGCAATGCCTGAAAGGTGGCGTCGAACAACAAATCGCCGCCGTCCCAGACCGTCGCGGCCATAATCCCGCGCCAGGATCCTCGCCCTCTCGCCAGCGCACCCAACGCTCGCTGCGCTTGACTAATCAGATCGACATTTGAAGTCAGGGCGTCAGACTTCCGCAGACTAAGAGATCGCCGTTAGTAGCATGTTGATGCCGGAGTGGGAACATAGTCGAGCGCTACCAATAAAGTAGAGGGAATCTTCCGAGAGGCGAACTTCCACGTTGACCTCACCTAATAGGCTAGCACTTCTACGCAGCCGGGTTCATCCCTCGATCACCCTCGTCGCCGCCAGTGCATCGGGGTTCTTGACCTTGATCCAGTCGGGCGACCGCCCCGACCAGTAGGGCCGGTCGCGGCGCTTCGCGACGATCCCTTCCAGCCCCATGGCGCAGGCGTGCTGAAAGATCGTCTCGCCGTCGGCGCTAGCGAGATGCTCGGAAAGGCGGATGCCGTTGGCGGCCTTGCGCAGGACGCTCATCAGCGTCTCGCGGCGAACCTCCCACGGCTCGCGTCGTAGATCGTGGCCGTCGAGTTCGAGTAGGTCGAACGCATAGAGAACCGCGTCGCGCGAGCCCATGCGGCCGACCGCGGCGCGCAGCCGGTCGAAATCGGAGACGCCATTCGGACTGCAGACCACGCCTTCGCCGTCGATGGTCACCGATTTGACCCGCAGCTTGGCCAGAGCCTCGGCGATCAGCGGGACCCGACAACATAAAGGGGGAGCCACGAGCCGGTCGCCAACCGCGCAGATTTCAGGAGCCAAGTTCAATGACCCCGGGAAAAATGGGCACGTGGCTGTTGATCTGATCGGACTCGATCCTCAGCACGTACGGGCGCTCTAGAATGTCATGATATGTAAGACTGAACTTGGAGGCCGCCTTAGACAGCGCATCAGGCGGCAGTTCAGGAAATTGGAAAATCAGAAATCCGGTCGCCATTTCACCGGGCGCAGTCGACTCGAGGCCTTTGGCGTAAAGCCAGCCCTCCGAAGAAAGATAATAGTCATCATCGGTATCAGCATTGAAGTGCACCCGCGTATTGGGGGAGATCCCGACAAGTGCGCCGTAATACTTTCTCTTGTTCAGATCGACCGTGAGCTGCCAGCCATCAATCGTACTCGGCAACGTGCCCACGTTGGCTATTTGAAATCACCATCACCATCGGAGTCTTGACCGGCAAATCAGTCGTCTTGGCGATGCTTGCCATGCGAACATAAGCTTTGAAATCAGGTCTTGGTTGAAAATAGGCGATCGCAAAAACGAGGGAAGCGAAAACTACAAACAGAAGCGTTGGGGTGGCGGCACAAAATGCAATCTGCTGTGACCTTTGCCTGATTAGGCCAAAGGCCCAGCGCAAAAGTGCGAACAGCGTCGCTGTCATCAACAGCGTCGCCGCTGCACCCCACAGCAATTGCCACTCGACGCGTTGGGCAAACCAATAGAGCATGGCTCGTTCCCCTGTTGCAGAACTCGTTGCCTAGGCGCGCTCCGCGGCGCAGCTAAGCTCTTTGGTCTCCGGCGCGTGGGGCTCGCGGGAGCGCCGCTACGCTCGCATACTGAACTGCAACGATTTCGCTTGGCCGCCAGATCAACAATGATCCTGTGGTCTTGAATCGGCCGGGTACTTCGATTGAGTTCGCGCGCCATGGATTGGTTTGGATGGCCGATGTCGCAAAACAGTGCGGGCCTTGATAAGCTCAACAATGCGAGAGCGAAATCGTAACCTCTCATCATGGCCACACAGCTCCGAAACGCCGCAATCCTGCGCCCAGTCCTGGTGCGGATTCGCTCCTTGTGTGTACGGTTGCGAACAATGCGCTTTCGTCGGTCCGGGCCTCCTTGAGTTTCCGTTGGGCGCGTGGTTTTCGTTTCGGGCGCCAACGATGTTTCCTGCCGATCGGCGTGTCGAACTGGTGCAGATAGCGCGCAATCTGATCGGCATGGGAGTTACAAAGCGCGTACTCAGTGCTGCACCAGGTGAGCCTAAAGAGCGATTGCAGTCCTGTCCGCCGCACGCGCGTGATGACAAATACGCGGACCTGCTGTTCACTGACGATGCCCGTTAATGATAGATCACCTCGACCACACGCCTGGTCCCGGGATCGACCAGGACCACTCGATTGGCGACTATTGTGTACCGGTAAGGTCGCGTCGCGGGGGCCACCGCGAGCGTACCCTCCGGCAAGGAGTGCAGTTCGATAGCCAGCGGAACCCGCGCGCCGACGGCGGCGCGGAAATTCTCCGCCTGTTTGATCTTGGAGTTGTCGAGAGTCACCGACCTGAATATTGCCGCCTTCTGGGCGGCCGTCAGCGCCGGGGGTGAGCCGCTGGGGCTCAGAGGACCAACATGCTCAGTTCGCGGGCTGCTGTTCTGGCCGATCGCCGCACCCGGGCCGCAGCTTAATACCGCCGTGGTCGCGAGTGCCGCCGCGAGTGCCTTCATCCTGTCCTCCACCAGGTTCCATTATTTTCATATGGGAAACTGGGTCGCGGGGACCTCGGTTGCGGTACTGCACAGATTTTTCTGATGCGCCATCCCGGTCGCCGTCCCGAGGGCAGATGAATTCTTGTAGGCCCACTGCTGGCCCGACGGCTACCGTGCGACTGAGGGTCGGCAGGCAGGGCTCGATGAAGCGGGGAGGGTGGCGGGCGGGTGTTGCGGAGCGCCAAAGCATGGGGTGACCGAGATAGCGAGTTACCCTAGCCGCCAATCTGATCCCGAGCCAATAGGAAGCCCGCCCGCTGGCGCGTTTCATGGTTGGCTGGCGGGCTTGGTCGGCCAAGGCCAGGGCAGCGGATTCCCCAGCCTGAAAAACTGAGCCCGCGAACTCGCCGGAGCCACGCCGGGACGCAATCAGGGTTGCATTAAGGCGCATTGCAGCCGTCGGCTGAAACAGCCCCTGGGAGCCTCGCCCGTGCGCTGGCTGGGGAGGCCCCAATGGGTGCCCCTAGCCCCCTGCCTGCATTCGCACCAGCGGCCGCTAAAACCCGTCTGGGGGCATCTGTGCACCCTATTGTGTACCCTAGCGCTGCTTTTGCTGAAAACTCTGACTAATTTTGCGTGTTTCGAGGCTACAACTAACCGACCTGCGGATCGTTGGTCCAGCGGCCGTAGTGATGCACGACAGCGCCCCACGGGGTCTTGTCGTCGTAGTACCAGCCATATTGTCTGGAATTTACCCAGTGGCATGGCGGGTAGGGGTGCCACCCTTGCGGCGTGACCGAGGGGACCCAGACCTCGCCGTAGACCTGGTGCTGAATGAAATTACCGTACTGCGACAGCACCGCGCGCACGTCGTTGGCGACTGCTCCGGCCGCTGGCGGTTGCGGTTGCTGGGCGAGCGCCGGCACGACCGTCGGCGCCAGCATGGGGGATAGGATGAGGCTCAGGCTTGCCATCATGGCGGCCGCAATGAGGCGCAGCGGACTGCCGAACTTTTGTTGGCGCGACATGGTGGTTCACTCCGCTGAGAGCTGATCGGGATTGGCCGGGCGCAATGCCGACGCTGCGTGCGTCGAAATCGCGGCTTGGCGGTGCGATGCCGCCACCCACTCGTCCCATGTGAGCATCCGCAGCCCGAGGCGCGCGTAGTCGACTCGCAGGAAGCCGTCGGTGCCGCGCACAATTGCGTCCGGGACAATGCCGGCGACCTCCTGGGCCATGACGCCGACGTAGACCTGGTCGCTCCAGGTGTAGCGATAGCGGTAGAGGCCGATGCCGTTTTCGAGACGGTCGAGCAAGGCGATGTCCCGTTTCAGACGGATGTCGGAGAGTTGGACCGGCCCGCACAGATTGTTGACGTTGACCACGATGTTGACGTTCACCCACAGCCAGTTCCAGTCGAGGATGGTCTGGACGAAGAACCAGGCCGGCCATGGCGCGAAGTTGAAGCCGATGTCGACGACCGGACCGATCACGTAGAGCGGCAGCACGAACACCGCGATGCCGTCGACATATTCGATTTCGGTGACGTATCTGGTCTGCCCGATCACCAGCGGGAACTGACCGGTGCTGACGATTGCGCCCTCGGTGCAGCCCGATCGCATCTTGGCGACCTCGATGAAGATCCACTGGCTGCCGTTGTTGAACTGATCGCTCGAAACGAGCTGAATATCAGTATCAGGCGGCGTCGGCGCCCAACCGATCCATTGCGGGCTCGTTCGCCACACCACCCAGCCTGGGCTGAATTCAGTATCCGGTACCCAGATCCAGCCGGCCTGGGGGTCGTTGCTCCAGCGGCCATAGTGGTGGACGATCTGACCCCACGGTGTCTTGTCGTCGAAATACCAGCCAAGCTGCTTGGTGTAGACCCAATGGCAGGGCGGGTAGGGGTGCCAGCCCGGTGGCGTCACGCTCGGCACCCACACCTCGCCGTACTTCTGATGCTGGACGAAGTTGCCGTACTGGGCGAGCACAGCGCGCACGTTGCTGGTCGCCCCTTGCGGCGCCTGCGCTGGCGCTTGGGCTGCGGCCGGCACGGCGGCGGGCAAAAACAGGAGCGCCGACAAGCCGAGGGTTAGCAAAATAACAAACGCGGCCCGCGCGCTGCGCGTGCCGCTCCACGAGCGATTTCTTGTCATGATGGCCTCCCTAGTGTCCCGCTTCCGAAGTTCGTGATCCATAGGGAGCACCCTCTGACACGAACTTGGGAAGAGACGGGCACTAGCAAGTGGGTGCAATTTGAAGTTCCTAAAGAGTTAGCCGCGACCGCTGCAGGAACTTCAAATCGGCGGCACGGAATCACCTCGTCGAATATAGGTGACCGGCTGCGGCAGGAAGGTTCATGTTAGACTCGCCTGTTGCGATTGCGTGTGACAGAAATCACAGGTCGTTCGCCTCGCGGGGTTGACGTTGAGTGCAGAGTTGGGCCGAATTGCGAGTATTCGATCAACAAACAGGTCCGAGCATCATGGCGAATGACAACGAAGCCAAGCTGGCGAACCGTGTCGCGCTTATCACCGGCGCAGGCAGCGGAATGGGCCGCGTCATGGCGCGCAGCCTGGCGGCGGCCGGAGCCCACGTCGCCGCGGTCGATATCAATGTGGACGCGCTCGAAGAACTCGGGGAAGAGCCGGTTTTTGCGGAATCACTCGTGGAAACCGTCGCCGACGTATCACGTGTGGAGGATTGCCATCGCGCGGTGGACATGGCCGTGGGCGCCTTTGGCACGCTCGACATCCTGATCAATTGCGCGGGCGTCAGCATGGCTGTGGCCGCGCCGGACAAGACGTCCGGTCGGGTCAGATTCCAGGAGACCAATCCGGAGGGTTGGCAACGGGTGCTGGCGATCAACTGCGCGGGCGCATTCCTGATGGCCCGCTTTGCGGTCGAGCCGATGCTAACCAAAGGGTGGGGGCGTATCATCAACGTCACCACCAGCTTCGACACGATGCTCGCCGATGGATTGTGCGCCTATGGGGCTGCCAAAGCAGCACTGGAAGCCTCGACCGTAAGCTGGGCCAAGGACCTCGCCGCCACCGGCGTCACCGTCAATGTGCTGGTGCCAGGCGGTCCGGTCGAGACGCCTGGCTTCTTCCCGCCCGGTCAACCACGTCCGCCGCACATGCTGCAGCCGGACGTGATGGCAGCACCGATCGCCTGGCTCGCGTCGCCGGCATCCGACGGCATCACCGGCTGCCGCTTCATTGCACGCGATTGGGACGCGCGCCTGCCGGCCGCGCAGGCGGCCGACAAATGTCGCGCGCCGGCGGGCTGGCCGGACCTCGCAGCAGCGGCGCAGCGGGCGCGTGGCGTTCCGATCTAGAGCGGGTGTGCACGGGTCGCCATGGCGACGCACGGCGTAGGCGAGTGCCGCCGCTCACCGAGCGCGACCGGACGGCTGTTGGTTATTGGAGACCAACGAGATCTTTGAGTTCCTTGACGACCTTCCGGCATTCCGGATTGTTCTGGTTGTCCAGGGTTTGCGCCCGGTCGAGCACCGCCTTGTAGTTCGCGGCCGCTTGCTGTTCGGCGCGTGCGACCGAAGAGGGCGTCGGCTGTTGGTCAATCTGAGCGCCGACCGTTTGCGGAAGGGTGGGAGTGTAAGGCGAGTTGGGCGCGTTCACCGCGTTCTCGATACGTTGAATTTCCTGGGTGCAAGGCCCCGCGTGTGCGAGAGCAGTTCCGAGCCCATGGATGAGCCCGATAACCTGTAAAGATCGAAGCAAGGTCGTGACCTCCATAAATCGTCTTCGCACATCGTACGAATGGACTTATTCGAATGCGAAGACACGTTTCCAGTCGTTCTTCACGCTGATGATGAACCAGCCGCCTTTTCTCGCTTCGTCATAGAGCGCCTGAGTGAATGCGCCGACCTTGGTGTCCGGCAATCCTTGCGCCGGTCCATAGGCGTACTCACGCCCGGCATCATCGTGCAAGACGAGCATCGCCAGGCGTGAACCACCACCCGCCTTGGTGTACTCCAACATCTGTCGATCGCCGGTCGAGTTGCCGAACGCGGCGTAAGGCTGGCGTCCGATCATCAGATGAATGCCTTCCGGCTTGCCGGCGTTGTCGTCATTCAGAAGCAGCTTCGGCACCTTGGTGAGGAACGGCTTGCCATTGCTGTCGTAGCCGTATCGTGTGGCACCGGCAGTGCCGACCACCTGCTCGGGCGGAATGCCGTACACCTGCTCGGCATACACACGGACGAAATCCTGCCCGCCACCGGTGACGATGTAGGTCTTGTAACCGTTGGCGCGCATATATTTTAGCAACTCCAGCATCGGCAGGTAGGTAAGGTCGGTATAGGGCCGCTTCCAGCGGGGGTGTTTGGCGGTATCAAGCCACTGTTTAGCTTCTGCGCGGAACTGATCGACGCTCATGCCGGTGAGCGTGGCGGCAAGAATTTTATAGAGGTCACCCGTCGAAAGCTTCGCGATCGCTTCCCGGTTGCCGGACAGCACGGTTTTGAACGGCTCGACGTTTTTCAGGTCCGGCCTCGCCGCTACCACCACAGGCACGCGTTCAAGGCAGTAGACCACCTGCGTATAAATGGGGTGCTCGACCCAGAGGGTGCCGTCCTGATCGAAAGTAGCGATACGGTCCTCCGGCAGCACGTAGCTCGCGCTCGCCGTGTCGGTGGTGGTGCGCACGAAGTCCGTGATCGCCCGCTTGGTCGGCCCGTCGACCCATGACGGGAGGGGGTCGGCCAACGTCGCTGATGTCTGCGCCTTCACCGAGACAGGCACGCAGGCCATCGTCAGGGCGACAAAGATGGCAAGCAAACCGAACGCGACGGTCCTCACTCTGCGCATGGCATGTTCCCCTCAAACAGGCGCCTGATAGAACGCCGCGCAACTTCCATTGGATCCGTTTCGGTCAAAAGCGGAAAGGCTCGAAGTCCACCGACAGCGGATCGTACGCTCGACACCTCGGAAGGTCCGGACGAAGACGTAAACTGCTGACCGCGGGACGTGATTGAGCACGTCCCGCTTGCCGAGGCCCGCCGAGATTAGCCCGCCCGTTGGAGGATGGCCGGGTGTCCCGCAGGTGACACCCAAGATAAATTTTCAACGTGCGCAGAAATCGCATTGTGTCGCCCTGTTCCCGGAAGAAGATGACCGATCTCGCGGGTCAAGGGGGCGAGAATGTCACATGCAAGGGTCACGTACGCGTTGCCGAGCCGGTCCTCGTGCGCGCGACAACGATTGCGAACTGTCGCTACCCAACGCTGCTACTTCAGGGCGGCATTCGGGTTTGCCCTCGTCCTTGGCGGCCTCGTTTGTGCGCCGACAGTCGCAGCGGCCGATGAAGGTGGCGTGAGCGTTTGGCTTCCCGGCTTCTTCGGGAGTCTGGCGGCAGCCCCTCTGCAGCCAGGCTGGGCCCTCCAGACAACCTACTATCACACCAGCGTCTCTGCCGGAGCCGACGTGTCGCGGGCGCGCGAGATAACAATTGGTCGAATCCCCGTCAATCTCAACGCAAACCTGAGCGCGAACGTCAATGCGAACGCTGATCTCGGGTTGGCCATCCCGACCTACACCTTTGCCACGCCGGTTCTCGGCGGCCAAGCCACGGTGGGCTTCATCGGATTGTATGGCCGCACCAGTACGTCCCTGGCGGCAACGCTTTCAGGCGCGTTGACGACCCCTTTTGGAACGCTCCCGTTCGCCCGTTCCGACAACTTCAGTGACACGGTGTGGGGCTTTGGAGATGTGTACCCGCTGGCGACACTGCGCTGGAACAGCGGGGTTAACAACTACATGACCTACGTGTTTGGGGACGTGCCGGTCGGAGCCTATGACTCCTCCCGTCTCGCGAATATCGGCGTGGGGCATGGCGCCTTCGACGCCGGCGGCGGCTATACCTACTTCAATCCGCAGACCGGGCACGAAATTTCGGGCGTGCTCGGCTTCACCTACAACTTTGTCAATCCGTCGACTCAGTACCAGAGCGGCGTCGATATGCATTTCGACTGGGGCGCGTCGCAGTTTCTCACGAAGCAGCTTCAGATTGGGGTGGTTGGCTACGTTTACGATGAGATCGGTTGCGACAGCGGTTCGAGTGACCGGGTCGGCTGCTTCCAGTCTCGGGTCGTGGGTGTCGGGCCGCAGCTTGGCTATATCATTCCACTGGGCACGATGCAGGCCTACATCAACCTCAAGGGCTACGGGGAATTCGACGCCCAAAACCGGCCGCACGGCTGGAACACATGGGTCACCGTCCAGCTCGGTGCGGCCCCACCCGGCCCGGCACCCGCTCCGTCGGCAACGCGTCGGATGTACACGAAGTAAAGGCCGAGCGATTTTGCGGCCCGGGCTGGCACCGCCTGGTACGATCCACAGCCGCCGAGACTGAGCTATGAGGCAGTTGACCACCGGGATTCTGTTGGTTGCCGCCACAGCCATGGGCACGGCTTGTGCCGCAGCTGCCGAAAGCAACAGCATCGGTATGACCATCACGTCTGATCGCGATCCTGATAAATTTGCCGACCCCAAGAGCACGAAATACGAACTCAATGGGGCGCATACGTTCGACAGCAGTTTCATTCTCGGCGGCTCATTTCAGTACAGCGACCGGGCCTTCAGCAATCGGGCGAGCCAAAATCTCGAAGGTACACTCGGCTACCGCGCGCCGCTCAATAATGCGTTCTCGCTGACCGGTAGCGCCGGGATTGGCGAGCGTTGGCGGCAAAACCCCAGCGCTGCCTTCCCGTATTACGTTCTACGCATTGGAGCCGATGTCGATCTCAGCCAGACACTAACCTGGAACGTCATTTCCTTTCGGTATCGGAATGCGTTCGACCCCAACGACAATTACAACACGCCGCAGGTCGCGACCGGCTTCACATGCAAAGTGGACGAGCAACGTGCGATCACGGCGAAGATCATGCGTAACTGGCGGGATGGCGCGCCGAGCAGCACGGGCGTTTCGCTCGGATTCAAACAAGGGTTCTGAGGGCCGCAATTGCGCGGCAAACCTACGACGCGCCCAATTCCCAACGGCGGATGGGACGAGTGTAAAATTATCGTTACCTCGTCGCGCGCCTATATCCGGATCTCGCTTCTTGATTTGGACTACCGCTTAGCCGAAACTTTAGCCCTCGCTCGTCGCGCACATGCCATGGACATTGCGACTGACACCTCCATTGAAGGGGAGATCGCGGCACAGCATGGAATGTGCGGGCGCGACGTGTTGTTGGATAGAATAACCGGGTCATCAATCGCGGAGGAGTAATCCGGCCGCAATCGAGGCCTCATGTCATGATGGAGGCGAGGATGAACCACGTCCCTGGACAGCCTGTAACTCTGCGGATGCGTCTTTGCGGTTTGGCAGCTTTTTGTTTTGCTTTGAGCATTCTACCATCAGCGACTCCCGCTGATGCCCAGGCACAGCCGCAGCCAGCCGCCCCGGCACAGAAGCCCAACATCCTCTTCATCATGGGCGACGACATCGGCTGGATGCAGCCGAGCATTTACCACCGCGGCCTGATGGTCGGGGAAACGCCAAACATCGACCGCATCGGGCAGGAGGGTGCGATCTTCATGGACTACGTCGCCATGCAGAGTTGCACATCCGGGCGCAATGCGTTCTTCACCGGAATGTATCCGCTGCGCACCGGGATGATACCGCCTCAACTGCCGGGCAGTCCGAGCTACCTGCAGCCCGGCACGCCGGCGCTTGCCAAGTTCCTGCTCGATCTCGGTTACAACACTGGCGAGTTCGGCAAAAACCACCTGGGCGACCATACTGCTGCGCTGCCGACCGCCCACGGCTTCCAGGAATACTGGGGCTACCTCTATCATCTGGACGCAATGCAGCAGGTGAGCTTCCCCGACATCAACAAGAGCCCAACCCAGCAGGCGGTCGCGCCACCGTGCAGGAACACGCCAATCCCCGGCGTTCCCGAGGTCCCCGGGGCTGTCGATCCCAAAACTACGATCTGCCTGACGCCGCCCCGCAATGTCTTGTGGTGCAAATCCTCCGACGGCACGGAGAAGAATCAGACGTGCAGTGACGAGGGACCGTTGACTTTGGAGCGCTCGAAGACGGTGGATGAGGAAATCTCCGCCAAGGTCATCGACTTCCTCGACCGAAACGACCCCCGGCGCACCAATAAGCCGTTCTTCGTGTGGTACAACCCGGCCCGCATGCACGTCACCACGGTGCTCTCTGATAAGTACATGGCCATGGTGGGTGAGCCGGGCGGCAAGGACTGGGGCGTCAACGAAGCCGGCATGAAGCAGTTGGACGACAATATCGGTCTCGTCCTCAAAAAACTTGATGACATGGGGCAGGCCAACAATACGATTGTCGTCTTCACCACCGACAATGGCGCCGAGGCGATCAGCTTTCCGGACGGCGGCGTGACGCCGTTCAAGGGTCAGAAGGGCGAGGCGTGGGAAGGCGGCTACCGTGCCCCACTGGTGGTGCGCTGGCCGGGCGTCATCAGGCCGGGCACTGTCAAGAATAAGCTGTTCGCCGCACTTGACTGGGTGCCGACGTTCGTCGACATCGCCGGCGGCCCCAAGGGCGACGGGTTGAAGCAGCAGATCGAGGCCGGCCAGTATTCCGGCATCGTCAAGACCACGCTCGACGGCTTCGATCAGCGCGACTACCTCGAGGGCAAGTCGGAAAAGTCGGCGCGCGACTACTTCTTCTACTTCTCCGGCGCGACGCCGTCCGCCGTGCGCTACAAGAATTGGAAGATGTATTACACCATGTCGCAGCCCGGGCCGACTGGCTGGATCTTACCGCTGACGCCCTTCCACTTCACCTTGGTTCAGAACATCAAGCGCGATCCGTTCGAGCAGGCGGTTGGCGTTGATCAGAAAACGGCGATGGCCCTGGGTGGCGCGCTCGGCGGCCCAGTGACTGCGTTCCAATACGATTGGAATATGCTACCGATTGGCCAGCAGTTGTGGTTGCAGCAGCTGCTGTCGTACGAAAAGTTTCCGCCACTGCAGGCACCTGAGAGTTACAATCTCAGCGGCATCATCGAACAGGTTAAGAAGGCCAACGCCAGTCACGCCAGCGACTAGCCGGCTGAAACGCGCATGATGGCATGAAGCGGGCGCTCCCATGGCGGCGCTCGCGGCCCAACGCAGCGGCGCGGCCCGCCGCCGGGGAGCCGTCGTCTACAAGCAGGGGGCCGGACGTACATGATCGACTACCAGGCTCCCGCCAACACCCGCGCGCGAGTATGCGTACGGTCCGGCGCCGGGCTTAAGCATGATCCCGAAAAGTGGCTACCGGTTTTCGGGAAAGATCATGCGTGAACAGCGAACTCGCTTCACGTACCAAGCCGCATTTATTGGAATGTGGGCTACATCAATCTCAAAGGCTACGGGGAGTTCGGCGCTCAGAATCCCGTCCATGGCTGGAACACGTGGCTCACGGTTCAGCTCGGACCTGCTCCGCCAAGCTCCGCACCGCCGCCCGCTCCCACGCGCGGCATGTACACGAAATGACGACGGCTGTGCGCAGGGGCGCGCGAGGACGCCCCACTAGGGCTGCGGTTGGAGGTTGCGTCTCGCCTCGACCCATGAGATGCAATCCCGGTCCGGGACCAAGTCAGCAAGCCAGCAAGGAGACGGCCATGAGCGGATTGGGCGGGCTCAACAAGGGCCCGGACGGCGTCGTCATCGGTTTGGTGCAATTGCAGAACCCGTGGGTCGTGACGCGCCAGGACCTGGCGCGGCAGACCGACCGCATCTGCCAGGTGGTCGGCAAGGCGCGCCGCAATCTCCCGACCATGGATCTGGTCGTGTTTCCCGAATACGCGCTGCACGGGCTCTCGATGGATACCAACCCCGAGATCATGTGCAGGCTCGATGGGCCGGAGGTCGCGCGCTTCCGTCAGGCCTGCGTCGACAACCGCATCTGGGGCTGCTTCTCCATCATGGAGCTCAACCCGGGCCGCAATCCGTTCAACAGCGGCATCATCATCGACGACCACGGCGAAATCCGGCTCTACTATCGCAAGATGCATCCCTGGGTTCCGGTCGAGCCGTGGGAGCCCGGCGATCTCGGCATTCCGGTCTGCGACGGGCCGAACGGCAGCAAGCTCGCGCTCATCATCTGCCACGATGGGATGTTCCCCGAAATGGCACGCGAGGCCGCCTACAAAGGGGCCAACGTGATGCTGCGCACCGCCGGCTACACCGCACCGATCCGGCACACTTGGCATGTAACCAACCAGGCCAACGCGTTTTGCAATCTGATGTTCACGGCCAGCGTTTGTCTAGCCGGCGACGATGGCAGCTTCAATTCGATGGGCGAGGGCATGATCGTCAACTACGACGGCGTGCCGCTCGTGACCGGCAACAACAAGCCCGACGAGATCATCACCGGCGAGGTGTGTCCGCGCCTGTGCGACGAGGCCCGGGTCGGGTGGGGCGTCGAGAACAACATCTATCAGTTCGGGCATCGCGGATATGTGGCGGTGCAAGGGGGCGCACAGGATTGCCCCTACAGCTACATGCGCGACCTTGTCGCCAACCGTTACCGACTGCCGTGGGAAGACGCGGTCAAGGTCACCGACGGTACGTCCTGCGGCTTCCCGACGCCGACACGCAGCTACAGTCCTGGTGAACCGGCAGCGCCGCCGCTGCGCAGGGTGGGCTGAGCCCGCCCTCAACGGCTACTGGCCGTTAGAAGCTGCGAGCTGCTTCGCCATTCGGCAGCTCGCGCGCGTCGCAAAGCCCGATGTGGGCGGTCCGATCTCCTTGTAACCGGCCGCGAGATAGAATTGGCGGGCGGTTGCCGTGCTGGTCAGGACGCAGCTGGTATTGCCAAGCTCCAGCGCCGTTGCTTCGAGTTGTTGCAGCAGCGCCTTGCTCACGCCGCGAAAGCGCGCCGCAGGCGACACGTAGTTCAGAACGATTTCACCGGAGGACTTCACTGCTGCGGCGCCGAGGAGCGTTTCGCCGTCGGTGGCGACGAAGAAGTGATTGTCGGGAGACGCAATCCAGGCCCGCACATTATCTGGGGTCTTGTTGGCGAGCCATTTTTCGAGGATGGCTGGGTCGTTCCCATGGTCAGCCTGGCAAAGCTCGATGATCGAGCGCCGGATGACGTCGCACGCTTGCAGCGCATCTTCGAGGAGGGCTTTGCGGATTTGCATGGCGCCGGGCTTGTTACGGTTGCGACAGCGGCTCCGGCGTGAGCTCCCATCGGCGCTGCAGCCACAGCAGCACGAGACCGATGACCGGTATCGCGAGGTCGGTATAGAAGATCACCCCCGCGTTACCGGGCGCGAAGTTCCTCGCAGTGATCATCTGATAGATGTGGCCGCCGGCGGCGCCGAGCAGGAACAGCGCAGGTCCGACGACCGCCGCGAGCCGCAGATCGAAGCTGCGGCGAAAGGCGAGAAACCCGACGACTGCGAAACCGAGGCTCGCAAAGCCGACCTCGGCCTGGAACGGACTGTCGGCCCAGCCGATGAAGCGCGCCGTCATCTCGCCGAGGAAGGTGTGCAGCACGAAGTTGTAGAAAAAGCTGAATCCGATCGAAAACAGCAGGAAATATGCAAACAGCTCTTCGACGACGACCGCCGCGGTCAACGGCCGCGGCGCCCGCACCAGCGCGATGCCGGTGGCGATCAGGCCGATCACCAGGAACGTGAGCGTGAAATTGCCGAGCACGAAGCGGATGACATCTGCCATTGCGGCGCTCCTGCGGACGGGCCCGAGTTTTCCATTGCACCGCAGACGGCAAAAGCACAATTCCCGGATTCTTGAAGCAAAGTCCTTGGTCCCCTCATGGTCGTTCTGCAAAATCTGAGAGCAAGCGCTTTGCTTATGGCTGCCGTGAACTCGCTGCATCGTGGCCATCCTTCGAGACGCGCGGCCTGCGGCTGCGGGACCGTAGGATGGGTTGAGCGCAGCGAAACCCATCGCTTTGAGGCACATGATGGGTTTCGCAAGGGGCTCAACCCATCCTACAAGATTTTGCGCGCCAGCGCGGGCGTCTCGAAGGGTGGCCCGGAACTCATAGGCGTGCCCGAAAACATTTCTTGACATACTGAAAAGCAAAATTCAGTACTTTTGTGTTCCGGCTCACCAAGGGGCGTTTCTCGAGACGGTCCGGAAGCGGAGCAGGAATGCGGTGCCTGTGGGTGCAACTCGTAACCGTGCCCGCCGGAGGCCGAGGGATCGGCCGGGACGGCTTGAACGGCCGCCCGCGCGGTCTCGTAGGGGGTCCGGTTAACTCCGCTTCTACGAGGTGCGCGAACGCCCCCTCTGGCTCACAAAGCCGCGGTGGAGCGCCGGCGGGCGCCGCGCATCCGCGAGGATGCGCTCCTGCGCCTCCGTCAATGGTGCAGGATCTAACTGTTTGGCGCCGCGTCGGCGCTCCCCTCCCCTTTGGGGGAAACGGAAAAAAGGACGAAGGGTGGCCCGGAACCCGTTTTCTCCGGGCGGCGCAGCGTTGGCTGCGCGGGCTATTTGACATGAATCGAGTAGAGCCCCGCAAGGAGCGGCCGGGCACGGCGCCACCCTCCCCCTTGTGGGGAGGGTCGCGAGCGAAGCGAGCGGGGTGGGGGTCGAAGTGGAGCGCGGCGCGCACTCAACGTATCTCAACACCACCCCCATCCCGGCCGCTGCGCGGCCGACCCTCCCCACAAGGGGGAGGGTGAAGGAGAGGCCGTGCGGCCTTGCAACAAATATACAGCGCGACGATTGTTTGATGTAGCCCGCATGGAGCGGAGCGGAATGCGGGTCAGCCTCGCGATGGACGCGAGCCGTCTCGGATTTCGCGTCGCTCCATCGGGGCCCGGATTTCGTCCGCACGATAATTTCGCTACGGTGCTCACGCACTGAAAACTCCGAGTTCTCCATGACCCCATCATACGACTACATCATCGTCGGCGCCGGCTCGGCCGGATGCGTGCTTGCCAACCGGCTGAGCCAGGATCCGGACACCAGAGTGTTGCTGATCGAGGCCGGCGGCCGCGACTGGCATCCGCTGTTGCATATTCCGATTGCCTGGACGCTGGCCTCGGCCGATCCACGCTTTTCATGGGGCTACATGACCGAACCCGAGCCGGCGCTCGGCGGCCGTCAGGTGCCGCTGCCGCGCGGGAAGGTGCTCGGTGGGTCCTCGACCGTCAACGCCATGCGCTATTCGCGCGGGCATCCCCGCGATTACGATCAATGGCGCCAGCTCGGCCTCGATGGTTGGGGATATGCGGACGTGCTGCCCTACTTCCGACGCTCCGAACGCAACTGGCGCGGCGCGGGCACGTATCATGGCGGCGACGGCGAGCTCACCGTCCGGCTTGGGGCGTCACCGCATCTCCTGTACGAGCCGCTGCTGGCGGCCACCAGGGCTGCCGGGTTTGTTGAGAGCGAGGATATCCACGGCGACGTGACCGAAGGCATCGCCCGCGCCGAGCTGACGGTCGGCGATTTCGGCCGGCGCCGTTCGACCTACCGGGCCTTCCTCAGGCCCGCGATGCGGCGCCGTAATCTCACGGTGGTCAGCCGCGCGCTCACGACCCGCGTGCGCCTCGACCGCGGGCGGGCGATTGGCGTGGATTATCTGCGCGACGGCCGTGCGGTTGCGGCGGGAGCCGAGCGCGAAGTGATTCTCGCCGGTGGCGCCTACAACTCGCCGCAGCTCCTGATGCTCTCTGGCATCGGCCCCGCCGATGAGTTGACCGCTCACGGCATTACGCCGCAGGTCGACCTCCCTGGCGTCGGCGGCACGCTTGCCGAACACCCGCTCGTGCCGCTGGTGGTGGAAACCCGCGCGCAGACGAGCTTCCTGCGTCATCTGCGAATGGATCGCGCGGCGATGCGGGCGCTGCAGTGGTTTCTCACCGGTGGCGGCCCGTTCAGCGTCAACGGCAATGCCGCCGGATTGTTCACCCGCACGCGTCCGGAGCTCGAGCGCCCGGACGTGCAGCTGATCTTCGCGGCGCTCGCGCGCGATTCCAACCTGTGGTGGCCGGGACAGGGCGCCCGCCAGAAATTCGCGCTGCAATGCTCGATCTCGATCCAGCATCCCGAGGCGCTTGGGCACTTGACGCTGCGCTCGTCCAATCCGGCCGATCCGCCACGCATCCTGCTCAATTTGTTCGGCGCGCAGAGCGACATCGACACCGCGATCCGCGGCATCCGCTTGGCGCGCGACATCTATGGGCGCGCCCCGCTGGCCGATCTGATCAAGGGCGAACTCCTGCCCGGGCCGGCGGTGGTGAGCGATGCCGCCCTGACCGAGCACGTGCGGCGCACCGCGGCCACGACCCAGCATCCGTGCGGCACCTGCCGCATGGGAACAGACGCGAGCGCGGTGGTGGACGGCCAATTGCGCGTGCGCGGGGTCGAGCGGCTGCGGGTCGCCGACGCTTCGATCATGCCGACGATCCCCGGCGGTCACATCAACGCGCCGACCATCATGATTGCCGAGAAGGCTGCGGATTTGATCAGAGGCCGGACGTTGGCGCCTGCCGCGGTTTGAGTGACGTGAGAGTCGGTAGGATGGGTTGAGCGGACGCGAAACCCATCGTGCTGCCGATGGGTTTCGGCCGGGTCCGGCCTTCAACCAATCCTACCAACTTCTCCCAACAACAAACCGGCAAACAAGATCAACCCGGCGTCGCGGTTCGATTTGAACAGCGTGAGGCAGAGGTCCGGATTGCCGATGTCGAGCCGTCGGATCTGCCAGGCGAGGTGCGCCGCGAACCCGATCAGGGCGAGCCAGAAGATCAGGCCGGCGCCAGCGAGAAGTGCGGCGTACCCGATCAACACCACTGCCGCACCATAGAACGCGCTCAAGATCGGCTTGGTGCGCTGGCCGAACAGCAGCGCCGTCGATTTGATGCCGATCAGCGCATCGTCGTCGCGGTCTTGATGCGCATAGATCGTGTCGTAGCCGATCACCCAGGCGATCGCGCCGGCGTAGAGGACGAACGCAGGCGGATCGAGGCGGCCGAAGGCTGCCGCCCAGCCCATCAGCGCGCCCCAGGAGAACGCGAGCCCGAGCACGATCTGCGGCCAGTAGGTGACGCGCTTCATGAATGGATAGACCGCGACGATTGCGAGCGAGGCGATCCCCACCGCGATCGCAAAGCGGTTGAACTGGAGGAGCACAGCGAGGCCGACCAGCGCCTGAACGATCAGGAACGCAGCTGCCTGGGCGACGCTCACTTGTCCGGACGGAATTGGCCGCGAGCGCGTACGCTCGACGCGCGCGTCGAGATCGCGATCGACGATGTCGTTCCAGGTGCAGCCGGCGCCGCGCATCGCAAAGGCGCCGATGAAGAACAGAATGATGTGCCAAACGTTGGGGACAGCGGCGCGCGCGGCGACGGTTGCGAGCGCCGTCGACCACCAGCACGGCATCAGCAGAAGCCAGGAGCCGATCGGGCGATCGAGCCGGGCGAGGCGCAGATATGGGCGGGTCCATCCGGGAGCGAAGCTGTCAACCCAGTTGCCGGTTAAGTCGGCAACGCGCCCGTTCATCGAATCGGCGTGCCGGTCAGGGAGTCCAGAACGCCACCGCGTTTGACCAGGGTCTTCTCGTTGTCGTCGAGGGGCATCTTGTCGGTGCCGAGTGCCTCGGCCAGCGATGGCGGGCCGCCCGCAGTGGGCGCGGCGCTGCAGACGGATTCCTTCACCTTAAGCAAGTTCTCGTGCCCGGCCTTCATCTGTTTGATGGTGTCCGGCGGGATCCCGCAATTGTGCGCTTCATGCTCCGCCGTCTTGGTGAATTTGCCCTCGGCCGCGACCAGGTTGGTGACGAGTTTGCAAAACTCCTCGCGCGAGGCATGCCGTGCCTGGCCGGCCTTGGCTTCCGCCCCGCGCTTTTCGGCTTCCGCATGCAGCTTGGTCAGCGTGGCCGCGCAGGGCGGCGCCTGGCCACGCCCCATGGGCGACATCATGCCAGGCGGTGCGCCCATACCAGGCGGTGCGCCCATGCCGGGCGCCATCATCGGAGGAGCCACTGGTGTCGCCGCTGCAGCCTGGTGCGAGGGCCAGGCGGCTTGAGCCTGTGGCGGCTGCTGCGGCGATGGCCAGGCGGCTTGGGCCTGCGGCTGCTTTTGCTGTGACGGCCAGGGAGCCTGGCCCTGCGACTGCGGTTGCGAGGAGGTGGCGGCCTGACCTTGCGGCTGTTGCTGCCCTGGCCACGGCGCTTGCTGTTGCTGCTGCGTGGGCCACGGCGCCTGGGCGGCGGCTGCGCTCGCCCACAACACTACGCCGACCGGCAGAAAGCGGCCCCATCCCATGGCGCTAAACTCCGATGGTGTTTTCCCGCCGAATCCGGCGAGTCACCCTGACCCCAGTCCTCACTCAATAATTTCGAATTTCGGCGATAGCGAGGCTACCGATCGCCGCAGTTCGAATTGGCGAGCCGTATCGGGGCCGCAAATTGGGCCGGCACGTCGTCGAGCCGCCCGGCGGTCGCATCGAGGACGCAAATCTGCCGGCAGGCCCCGACTGCGCGCTCGCTGCCATCCCTGATCTGCGTCATCACGCCGACATTGAGCCCGCAGGCGGCGCTGTTGTCGAGCGCATAGCGCATCAGTTTGGTCGCCGCCTGCGCCATCCGGGTCAGGTATTGGCAGACCTCCTCGCGTTTGCTCTTGCGCTCGGTGGCCGTCCGGGCGGCGGCGCGCAAAGCCTCCACATCCTCGCTCATGCGCGTGATCTCGAGCGTACAGACCGTCTGTCGCACCCCGGGCGGCCCGGCTGACTGTGCGCCACCCTGCGGGCTCGGCTCGACCGGCCAGGGCAAGGTCTGCGCGATCGCGCTGCCCGCCCACAGCACAACAATGATCGTCAGACGGCGGCCCCAAGCCATGGCCTCGACTCTCCCGCGTCGGCATTACCGACCTCAGCCGGCCTCGAACGTTGAGGCCAATTTTCGGCAACAACGAGGCTGGGACGGCCACGTCCGCCTAATCGACCGTGATGCCGTTTTCGCGCACGACCCCGCCCCAGGTTCGCATTTGCTCGCTCACGAACTTGCCCAGCTGGTCGGGACCACCCAGCACGAAGCTCACTTGCTGGGATTGCGTCAGCTGCTTGGTGATGCGGTCCTCGCGCAATACCGATGCAACTTCGGCCCCAAAGCGATCGATGATCGGCCGCGGAGTGCCGGCCGCGGTGAAAAAGCCCCACCAGGCGTTAGCCTCAAGCCCTGGAAATCCGTCTTCGATTGCGGTTGGGACGTTGGGAAGGGCTGCGGCGCGGTCGTGTCCCATCTGCGTGATGGCTCGAATTGCGCCCGGCTCGATTTGCGGCATGGCGAGCGCAATGCTGCTGATCAACAACTCGACGTGGCCGGCCACCAGATCGTTCATGGCCGGTCCGCCGCCGCGATAGGGAACGTGTACAAGGTCTACCCCGGCGCGCTTCGCGAGCAGAACCATCGCCAGATGCCCGATGCTGCCGGTGCCGACCGAGGCGTAGTTGATCTGGTTCGAGCGTGCCTTTGCGGCCGTCAACACATCGGCCAGCGACCGATAGGGTTTCTGCGCCTGCGTGCTCAGCACATAGGGCGCGGTGCCGACCCACAGCACTGGGGCGAGATCCTTTTCGGTATCGAACGGCAGCTTCGGTAGGATGAACGGATTGACCGCATGGTTGTCGAAGGTGAACAGCCAATTGCTTCCGTCCGGCGGCGATTTCGCGATCAGGTCGGTGCCGACGCTGCCGGAAGCGCCCGGCTTGTTCTCGACCACAACGGTTGTCCCGAGACGCTGCTGGAGGCCCGGTTGCACCATGCGGGCGATCACGTCGGTGGAACCGCCCGGCGGATAGGGCACCACGATGCGGATTGTGCCTGCCGGCCAGGTCGTTGCAGCGCTCTGCGCTCTGGCAACGACAGGCGCCGCAACGGCTCCGAGCACCACGGCACGGCGTGTCAGCGTTGGCATCCTGCGTGTTCCTCCCGAAGCGTCCCTATGGCGTTTGGCCGCCGTTTTGTCAGGACGCCAACAACATACACCTTTCGCGGGAGCGGGTGCAGCGCGCCTGGAGCTTGCCCGGCGCGGCCGCTACTCTGGCGCCATGCCGTCGCACGACTTCCGCAGCCCCCGCCTGTTTGTCGACTATCCGCTCGGGCGCGGGGCGAAGGTCAACCTCGACCACGATCAGGCGCACTACCTCGCCGACGTTCTACGCCACAAGCCAGGCGACAAGCTGCTTGTTTTCAACGGCCGTGACGGGGAATGGCGAGCCGAACTGGAAGGTGCAAGAAAGCGCGGCGCAGCGCTCGCCGTGTACGAGCAAACGCGGACGCAGGAGCGTGCATGCGATCTGCACTATCTGTTTGCACCGCTCAAACGCGCGCGCCATGACTACATGGTGCAAAAGGCGGTGGAACTGGGCGCCTCGCACCTGCAACCGGTCATCACCCGGCACACCCAGGCTGATCGCGTGAACATCGCGCGCATGCGCGCCAACGCAATCGAAGCCGCTGAGCAATGCGGCATTCTCAATCTGCCGGCCATCGGCGAGCCGGTGCCGCTCGCGCGCGCACTCGCAGCTTTGGATCCGGGCCGCACGCTGATCTTTTGTGATGAGGATGCGCCCACCGCCGACCCGCTCGCGGCGCTCGCAAGTGCCGGTTCCGACAAGATGGGACGCGGCCGGCCGCTGGCCGTGCTGGTCGGTCCCGAAGGGGGCTTTGCCCCCGACGAGCGGGCGGCGCTGCTTGCGCGCGCTGAGACCATCCGCCTCGCGCTTGGTCCGCGTATCCTGCGAGCCGACACGGCAGCCGTGGCGGCGCTCGCGCTGGTGCAGGCGGCGCTGGGCGATTGGGGATCGGGTCAACCACCTGAAATCCCAACTCCGCAACCGTGACCTTTCGGCCACGCTCCGGCGTGAATTGTCCCGGTACCCTTGACCGCTCGGTCCGTGCGCGGCACCGTTCCCCAAGCGTCACCATGGGGGTGGGGAAGGCTATGCGCGCGCGCCTGGCGATTTTCGCACTTGCGCTTCTGTCGTTTGTACCGGCTGGGCCGGCGTCAGCGGCGAACTGGTTCGAAAAGAATTTCGGGCTATGGGGCCCGCAATACGACGCCGAGGTCCCGCTGTGCGAGGACGATAGGGTACTGGCGCGCATTCAGTCGCGGTTTGCCCAGAAGGAGGGCCAGTATTGGAACTCCGAACTGAAGATCGTCGGCTGGGAGCGGATTCGTGAAAGCGCCTTCATGCCCTGGCACTACGCCTCCATCCCGCGGCGTTTCTGCAACGGCAAGGTCCATATCAGCGACGGCACGGTGCGCCGGATCAACTACTCGATTGGCGAGGATACCGGAATCATCGGCGCCACCTGGGGCGTGAACTGGTGCGTCATCGGCCTCGACCGCAATTGGGCCTATGCGCCGGCGTGCAAGGAGGCCGGACCCTGATCGGGTCGCGGTACGGTTGCAATTTTTGTTCTTGATTTGTTCTGGTAGTTCCGCTAGGCTAACTCCCGTCACGGTTGTTCCCCAGGGGGTAAGTCATGTCCAGTCTTCGTTTGCGTACCACCGTTTTTTCTCTCGCGCTGACCCTTTCTGTCCTGACCGGAGGCCAGGCCTCGGCCCAAGACCGGCGCCAGAACGAGCCCGGCCAATTCGACTTCTACCTGCTGACATTGTCCTGGTCGCCATCGTTCTGCGACGCA
The DNA here is from genome assembly GCA_963833605.1 of uncultured Alphaproteobacteria bacterium. Lineage (GTDB taxonomy): Bacteria > Pseudomonadota > Alphaproteobacteria > Rhizobiales > Xanthobacteraceae > JAFAXD01. The sequence continues at coordinate 236,952 of CAWHYZ010000011.1, read as the reverse complement.
TCGGCAGAACGCGCCGCTCAGGCGAACCGAAATGACCCGGGCGGCAACGTCCAGGCTCCGGATGATCAGAATGCCCGGCCCGACCGCGCCGATGCTCCCGGCCGCCGCAGCGCCCGGCGCAGTCGCAATGAGCAGTGCGGTGATCGGCCCTATTCGTTCGTCGTGCACGGCCTATGGCCGCAATACGTGGGCGGCTTTCCGGAGTTCTGCCAGGTGCCGGCGCCCCGGCTCAATCGCAACATCGTGTCGTCCATGCTCGATCTCATGCCAAGCCCGCAGCTGATCTTCCGTGAATGGGATCGGCACGGAACGTGTTCGGGGCTGTCGGCGCGCGCCTATTTCGACAACGTCCGCCGGGCGCGCGCGGGCGTGAAAATCCCCGAGCAGTACCTTGCGCTGCAGGATCCGCTGACCGTCACCCCGACCGAGGTCGGGGATGCGTTCGTGAAAGCAAATCCCGGCATGACGCGAAACAGTATCTCGGTCGCCTGTGACGCCACGCGCTTGAACGAAATCCGCATCTGCATGAGCAAGGATTTCAAGTTCCAGGAGTGTCCCGATGTGGCCCAGCGCAGTTGCCGTCGCGACAAGCTGGTCATGCCGCCTGTGCGCAAGGCCGCCGACGCGAGCCCGCGCTGACGCTGGTGCCGGTACATTCGGTTCAACCCGTTGCGTGATGGCCGGGACCGCCCCGGCCATTGCGATTTTGACGAGGCCGCGGTTGGTGGCGTAGCCCGGTTTGTGCAATGACACGCGATGAACTATCGCCACGCGTTCCATGCCGGCAATTTCGCGGATGTGGTCAAGCATGCGGTGTTGACGCGCATTCTGACGCATTTGCGTGACAAGCCGCAGCCGTTCCGGGTGATTGATACCCACGCCGGGGCGGGGCTCTACGATCTTGCCGGCCCCGACGCGAACCGCACCGGCGAGTGGCGGGCGGGGATTGGCCGCCTGACGGCGGCAAAGCTTGTGCCCCCTGCGCGCGACTTGCTCGCGCCCTATCTCGATGCGGTGGCGGCGTTCAATCGCGACGGGCAGATTCGGCGCTATCCGGGCTCACCACTGGTCGCGCTTCGCCTGATGCGGCCGCAGGACCGGCTCATCGCCTGCGAGCTCGAGCCGAACGCGGCGGCGGCCCTCACCAACAATCTGCGGGCCGACAAGCGCGCCAAGGCGATCGCGATTGATGGCTTTGTCGCAATCAATGCGTACGTGCCGCCGAAGGAGCGGCGTGGGCTTGTCCTGATCGACCCGCCGTTCGAGGCAACAGACGAGTTCACCCGGCTTGCCAAGAGCATCCAGGATGTCCACCGCAAATGGGCGACCGGCATCTTCCTCGCCTGGTACCCGCGCAAGGATCCGCACGCGGTCGGCGCGCTGGCGACCCGTATCAGGCGCAGCGGTATTGCAAAAGTCCTGCGCGTGGAACTCGACCTCGGCAACAGCCCGGCGCGGCTCGCCGGCGCCGGTTTGCTGATCGTCAATCCGCCTTGGCGGCTGGAGCACGAGCTCGCAATTCTGCTTCCAGCGCTGGCCGCCGCACTGGCGCAGGAGGGGCGGCCGCGGCTGCAGATCGAGCGGCTTGCTGATGCCGGTTAGAGCATGTGCGGGAACAGTGGACACCGGTTTTCGGTCGAAGATGCGTCAAATCAAGAATTTGGAGCGCTCCCCGATTCAATCCAATCAGAAGGCGCTCAGGCTGCCGACGACCTCTCACCCTCCAGCTTGGGCCGCTTGCCGGTCGCGGCCAGTCCGCACGACCGTGACCGTGCAGGGTGCCTGCGCCACCACGTGGGTCGATGTACTGCCGAGGTATCGCCGCAAGGTCGCGCTTCCGCGCGCGCCCAGCACCAGATGATCGACGTGGTTGTTGCGCGCGTAATCGACCAGCGCCGCGCCGGGATCGCTTGCTTCGAGCACATGATACGTGACGCGCGCCAGATCAATCGGCAACGGGCGGGCCCAGTGTTTGAGTTCGATCATGCGCTGGAGATGCGGGCTGCGTCCCTGCGCGTCCTGCCACGGTTCGATGGCGAGGCGGGCGGCCTTGAGCACGTGCACGCAAGCAAGTCGCGCCGATGGGTCGGTTGCGAGCACACGCCGGACCGCGCCGCGCAGCGCCTGCGCGAGCGCCTCCTCGCCGGCGAGATCGACCGCGGCCATCACGATCGGCGCGTGTGCCAGCACGCCCGAGACGCTCTTGCGGCGAAGCGGCGGCGGAGCGCGGCGGGCGCGAAACCAACGTAGTGCCACGGTGACGATACCGTCGCGATGTGCCCGCTCTGAGCGTCGTGTCAACACCACTTCGGCCGGATGCTGCAGATCGAACGCGAGCTGAGCGGCGGTGGCATAGCGCTGGTCGGGATTGACCTCGAGGCATTGCAGAATGATCTCCTGCAGCCATGGGGGAACCTTCGGATTCCAACTCCGCGGCGGGAACGGATCGCGCCACAATCGCCGGCGCCATTCGGCCGCGCCATTCGGCTCTCCGAACGGCCGCTCCCCAGTCGCGAGGAAGTAGAGGATCACGCCGAGCGCAAAGATGTCGCTGCGCGGGTCGCTGCGATCGCGCAACACTTGCTCAGGAGCGACGTAAGGCCCGGTGCCCACAGGTCCGTCGATCTCTTCCGCGATCAGGTCCGGCAGCAGCTCGTGATGCGCCAACCCATAGTCGATCAGCACCGCCTCGCCGTTCGGGCGCAGGAACACATTACTGGGTTTGAGATCGAGATAAATCACGAACTGATGGTGAAGGTCGTGTAGCGCATGTGCAATCTTGGCGCCGATCGCCGCCACGCGCTCGGGCGCGAGCGGCGTTTCGGCGATCAACTCCTTCACCGATTGCCCGGAGATGAATTCCATCACGATATAGGGCCGCTCGAACGGTCCGGCGGCGATGAAACGCGGCACATGCGGGCCGGACAGTCGCGGCAGGATCATATGCTCCATCTCGTAACCGACGATGGTGATTGGATCCTCGCCCGGCCGCAGCAGTGGGATCTTCATGATCAATGGCAGCGCATGGTCGGGGTGGGTGACGCGCCAGAAACTCGCCATGCCGCCTGCTGGAAGCGGCGCTTCCAGGCGAAAGCCGTCCAAGCTATCGCCCGCCTTGAGGTGCCGTACGTCAGGCATCGCTGCCGGTGTCGACGGCTGCGCTATCGTCTCCATGGCGGGTCCCTGGACAAGCTAGCTTCCGTCATAAAGTCGATCGGCGAGTCGAGCGGGCAGGCCGGCGGCGCGAATTTTGCGCGCCGCGCTGTCGAGATCGTAGGGAACGCGAGCATAGGTGAGCACGTCGCGCGCATCGTCGAAAATCGCGTAGCAGGCCGCCGGATTACCATCGCGCGGCTGCCCGACGGCCCCGAGCACCGCGAGCCAGCGCCGATGGCGCGATAGCGGAATTTCAATTCCGCCGACCGGCTCGAAACTTGCGATCTTGCCGGTTGCCGACATGTGATAGAGCGCGGGGACGTGGACATGACCGCAGAACGCGATGTGCGTGCGCATCGCGCTCAGGCTGCGGGACGCGCTGTAAAGATCGGTGACGTATCCCCAAGCCGCTGGCGCATCCACATTGGCATGAACGTAGAGCCGATCGCCGTCGCTCGCGGTAAGCGGTAGCGCGCGCAGGAATGCGCGCTGCGCGTCGGTCAAGTGATCGCGCGTCCAAACGATCGCCTGCGCGGCCGAATCATTCATGCGGCTGGTGCTGGTCTCGATCGCTTCGTCATGATTGCCCCGCACCGCGAGTGCGCCCTGGGCGATGTGCGCCTGCACCGTATCGACGACAAAACCGGGATCGGCGCCGTAGCCCACGTAGTCGCCGAGAAAGACATAGCGGTCGATACCGGCGGAGCGCGCATGCTCGAGACAGGCCGTCAGTGCTTCGCGGTTCCCGTGAATGTCGGATAGCAGTGCGATCTGCATGGCCCAGCTTCTTCGGAGCGCAATCCGCTCACGGTTTCAACCCTTCCTTAAGCCTAGCCGCTGCTAATTCGTTGATAAGCCGCAACTGGCCCGAGTCGGTCGTGAATTCGGGTCTCCCATTGACGCCCATATATTCCCATGCTATCCCATATCTGCCCATTAAATGTAGCGAGCGTCACGGTCGCTTTTTCGCTGGCCGCGCAGGTGTCGCGGGCGCGTAGCCGAGCGTGGAGTGCGGATGGACCGCTTCGTGTCGAACTACACGTTGCGGCTCGATGCCAAAGGACGGGTGTCGATACCGGCGCCGTTCCGGGGGGTGCTCGTGCGCGACGGGTTCGAGGGGATCTACTGCTATCCAACGCTCGACCAGGCGGCGATCGATGCCGGTGGCAATGCGCTGCTGGCAGACATCGAGAGTCTGATCGCGCGCTATCCGCCCTACTCGAACACCCGCGAAGAATTTCTGGTCGCGCTCTACGGGACGAGCGAAACCCTCAAGCTCGACGGCGAAGGGCGTGTGATCCTGACCGACGAGTTGAAGACGCATGCCAGCATCACCGATGCGGTGACCTTCGTCGGGCTTGGGCACAAATTTCAGATCTGGGAACCGCAGCGTTTTCGTGCGCATCTCGCGCAGGCCACCGCGACCCTGCGTGCGGCGCGGCGATCCCAGGAGGCGGGGCCGAATCCCCAGGAGCACGGGAATGATGGTGGGCCGCGGCGCCGGGCAACCGGGCGCCGTGGGCGGACCGGCTCGTCACATTCCCGTGCTCGCAACCCGCGTGGTGGAGTTTCTGGCGCCCCGCGACGGCGGACTGATCATCGACGGCACGTTCGGCGCGGGAGGCTACACGCGCGCCATCCTGGCGGCGGCGGATTGTCGGGTCATCGGAATCGACCGCGACCAGACTGCGATCGCGCTTGGCGCCGATCTCGTCGAGAGCGCGCGCGGCCGGCTCAGCCTCGTGGAGGACACATTCTCCGCGCTCGCCGACATTGCCGGCGGCGAGCAAGTCGACGGGGTCGTGCTCGACCTTGGCGTCTCTTCAATGCAGATCGATACGCCCGCGCGCGGCTTCTCGTTCCGGCTGGACGGGCCGCTTGATATGCGCATGGGGTGGGATGGCCCGAGCGCGGCCGATGTGGTCGCGCACGCCTCCGAGCGCGATCTCGCGCTTGTCATCGCCACGCTCGGCGAGGAGCGCCACGCGCGTGCGGTCGCGCGCGCCATCGTTGCGGCGCGCTCACGCCAACCGATCCAAACAACGATGCAGCTCGCCGATATCGTCGCCCAGGTCGTGCGCGCCAAGCCCGGCGACATTCACCCGGCGACCCGCACCTTCCAGGCGCTGCGTCTGCTGGTCAACGATGAGCTCAGTGAATTGCAACACGGGCTTGTGGCCGCCGAGCGCGTGCTCAAACCAAATGGCCAACTCGTCGTCGTCGCGTTCCACTCGCTCGAGGACCGTATCGTGAAAACGTTTCTCGCAGCGCGCGGGGCCGCACGGGCAGGCTCGCGGCACGGCCCGCCGGCCACCGCGGTTCCGACGACGTTTCGTAGCCTGACCAAGCGGCCCGTGATCCCCGACGCTACCGAGATCGCCGCAAACCCGCGCGCCCGATCGGCCAAGCTGCGGGCCGGCGAGCGCACGCAGGCGCCGGCTCGCGCCGACCTGGTGTCGAGCGAGCGGCTTCCGAGGCTCGCCGATATCCTGGGGTCGCTCCCATGATGCGGCTCCTGCATCTGGTGGTCATCGCTGCCTTGGTCGCGTCTGCCGCCTATGTCTACAAAATCAAGTTCGAACTCGACCGTGCGCGCCGAGCGCGTCGCTCGGCTGCGCGCGGAAATCAAGCGCGAACGCGACGCGGTCGCCGCGTTGCGCGCCCAATGGGAGGCGCTGGACAGTCCGGCACGCATTCAAGCTTTGACGGAGCGACACCTGACGCTCAAGCCGCTCGACGCCAATCAGGTCGACGAACTCGATCGTTTGCCGGAGCGACCGCGCTCGGCCGGGCCGCCTGACGCACCCGATCCGATCGCCGCGATCATCGAGAACGACAACGAGTTTCCGCCCCCCAACAATCGTCGGGAGCCCGTGCAATGAGCACGCCTGAACGCGTCGCCCAGCAGGCGCATGGACGCGGCGCGCAGGCATGGCACCGCCGGCTCATGCAGGCGTTGCTCTATGGTCGCAACGTCGATCGCGACCGGAAGGCGAGAGCGCGGCTCGGCCTTGCGGTGCTGGCGTTCTCGATCATCTATCTGATCATCGGCGCGCGCCTCGTGCTCTATGCGGTGGCGCCGGAGAGCCATGTGGCGCGGCGCAGCGCAAACAGCGATGCCGTGGCCACTGCACGGCCCGATATTCTCGACCGCAACGGCGAGGTGCTGGCGACCGATGTATTGACGCCATCGCTGTTCGCCGCGCCGCGCCGGATCATCGACGCCGACGAGGCCAGCGAGTTGCTGACCGCAGTCATGCCGGATCTTGCCGGCACCGACCTGCGCGAGCGCCTCGCCTCCAAGCGCGGCTTCGTCTGGCTCAAACGCGAAATCTCCGCCAAGCAGCAGTTCGAGGTGCACAAGCTCGGCGTTCCCGGCGTTGGATTCCTGAACGAGACCAGGCGCGTCTATCCCAAGGCTGCCGAGGTCTCGCATGTGATCGGCCACGTCAACGTCGACAACCAAGGCATCGCTGGCATCGAAAAATGGTTGGACGGCAACGGGCTCGCGGATCTGCACCGTGCCGGATTTGCCTCCGATCGCAATCAGGCGCCAATCGCGCTCGCGCTTGACCTTCGTGTGCAGCACGCGGTGCGTGACGAACTCATTGCGGCGCGTGACAAGTTCAAGGCTCTGGCGGCCGCGGGCATCGTCGCCGACGTGCGTACCGGCGAAATCGTGGCGATGGTGTCGGTGCCCGACTATGACCCCAACAATCCGCGCGAGGCGCTGGATCCAAGCCGCATCAATCGGCTCACCACCGGTGTGTATGAGATGGGCTCGACCTTCAAGGCGCTGACCATCGCCATGGGCCTCGACTCCGGCAAGGTCAAGCTCAGCTCGACGTTCGACGCGCGTATGCCGCTGCGCTTCGGCAAATTCGATATCCACGACTTCCACGCCCAGAACCGGGTACTGAACGTGCCCGAGATCTTCACCTATTCGTCCAACATCGGGGCGGCGCGCGTCGCGCTTGCGGTCGGAGTCGAGGGACACAAGGCATTCCTGCGCAAGCTCGGCCAGCTCGACCGCCTGCGCACCGAATTGCCGGAGAGTGCAGAACCGATTGTTCCCCGGCGCTGGGGCGAACTCAACACCATCACCATCGCATTCGGCCATGGCCTGTCGGTCGCGCCGCTGCAGTCGGTGATGGGCGTCGCGGCACTCGTCAACGGCGGTCATCTGATTCCGCCAACGTTCCTCAAGCGCACCGAACCGGAAGCGCTCGCGCGGTCCGAGCAAGTGATCAAGCCTGAAACCAGCACGATGATGCGCTACCTGATGCGGCTCAACGCCGAGAAAGGGAGCGCCTCGCGCGTCGACGTGAAGGGATACTATGTGGGCGGTAAGACCGGCACCGCAGAGAAGGTCGTCAACGGTCGCTATTCCAAGACCAAGGTCCTGACCGATTTCATGGCGATCCTGCCGTCCGACAAACCGCGCTACCTGGTTCTGGTCATGCTGGACGAGCCCCAGCCGCTGCCGGAGACCCACGGCTTTGCGACGTCGGCCTGGAATGCCGGGCCGGCCACCGCGAAGATCATTACCCGGATCGCACCGCTGCTCGGTCTTGAGCCTCGTTTCGATCTGCCACCGGCCGACCAGCTCATTCTTCACCGAGCGCCGGATTCAGTCGCGAGGGCGCAATAGGTGATGCCCCGCGAGCGCTCCTGTGGGCCCTCGCTTCCGCCGTATGGAGGCGCTAAATGGGCGCCCGTGACCTGGCTCCTCGGGCGCTATCTCCGTCATGAAACTGCGTGATCTTTTGCCGCCCGACGCCCGCTGCGAGGCGCGCCTTGAAGGGCTTGAGATTGCAGGCATCGCGGCCGACAGCCGCGCCATCAAAGCGGGCTTTCTGTTTGTCGCCGTGCCGGGCACGAAAGCGGACGGGCTTGCGTTTGTGCCGCAGGCGCTCGCCGCGGGTGCGGTCGCCGTAATGGCTGAGCGTACACCGACACTGCCCGATTCAGTTGCCTTCGTGCAGGTTCAAAACGTGCGGCGCGCGCTGGCGCTGGTCGCAGCGAAATTCTACCCGCGCCAGCCCGGCACCATTGCGGCCATCACCGGCACCAGTGGCAAAACATCGGTCGCCGCCTTCGCGCGCCAGATTTGGTCCGCCCATGGAAAGGTGGCTGCCAGCATCGGCACAATCGGGGTCGTCTCGCCGGCGGGTGCAGTCTATGGGTCGCTGACGACGCCAGATCCGATTGCGTTGCACCGGACGCTCGATGAACTCGCCGGCGCGGGTGTCAGTCACCTCGCTATCGAGGCATCGTCGCACGGGCTTGATCAGCACCGGCTCGACGGCATGCGAATTGCTGTCGGTGCTTTCACCAATATCACGCGCGACCACCTCGATTATCATCAAACACTGGACGCCTATTTGCGCGCCAAGCTGATTCTGTTCGAACGATTGGTACCAAGCGGCGGGCATGCCGTGATCGACGTTGATCATGAACATTCCGATGCGGTGCTAGCGGTGGCAGGCGCGCGCGGGCTTGACGTTCTCACGGTCGGCAGGCGTGCGACCGGCATCAGGCTCGTGGAAACCCGGATTGATGGCTTCGCTCAGATCATACGGATCGTGCACGCGGATCGCGAATATCAGGTGCGGCTGCCGCTGGTCGGCGGCTTTCAGGTCGAAAACGCGCTGGTCGCCGCCGGCAGCGTGATTGCAACCGGTTGCGACCCGGCCGCGGTCTTCGACGCCCTGGCACGGCTCGAAGGGGCCAAAGGACGGCTCGAACTGGTCGGCGAGAAACGGGGCGCACCCGTCTTCGTCGACTACGCTCACAAACCCGATGCGCTCGCCAAAGCGTTGGATGCGCTGCGCCCTTATGCCAAGCGACGGCTTGTGGTGGTGCTCGGTGCCGGCGGCGACCGCGATCAAGGAAAACGCCCGCTCATGGGGGCGATTGCGGCTGAAAAAGCCGATCAGGTGATTGTCACGGATGACAATCCGCGCAGCGAAGATCCGGCGTCCATCCGGGCCGCTATCCGGGCCGCCGCACCAGGTGCGATTGAGATCGGCGATCGCCGCGCGGCCATCGGCCATGCCATCCGCGAACTCGCGCCCCAGGACGTGCTTCTTGTGGCCGGTAAGGGTCACGAAACCGGCCAGATCGTTGGTGACAAGGTGTTGCCGTTTTCCGATCAGGAGGCGGTGCGCGAAGCGCTGAAGGGAACTCGATGAACGGCCTGTGGACGATCGACGATATGGCGCGGGCCATCAGCGCGTGGCGTGCGGGCGCGCTCCCCGATGCGGTCACCGGAATATCGATCGACAGTCGCACGATAGCGCCGGGACAGGCTTTCTTCGCCATCAAGGGGGACGCGCACGATGGCCACGATTTCGTCGCGGCAGCCTTGCGGGCGGGAGCCGGCCTCGCCGTGGTCTCCAGCACGAAGCCGGCGCCTTCGGACGCACCGTTGCTGATCGTACGCGACGTGTTGGGTGCGCTCAGGAGGCTTGCTCGCGCCGCGCGCGCGCGCACCAACGCGCAGGTGATCGCGGTGACCGGTTCGGTCGGCAAGACGTCCACCAAGGAAGCGCTCAGTCTCGCCCTGTCGCGCGACGGCGAGACCCACGCGTCGGTCGCGTCATTCAACAACCATTGGGGCGTACCGCTGTCGCTCGCGCGACTTCCAACAAGTGCGCGCTACGCCGTATTCGAGATCGGAATGAACCACGCTGGCGAGATCACGCCGCTGACCAAATTGGCGCGCCCGCACGTGGCAGTGATCACGACGGTCGAGCCGGTGCATTTCGAATTCTTCGCATCGGTCGAGGCGATTGCCGACGCGAAGGCCGAGATCTTCACGGGCGTCGAGCCCGGCGGCGCCGCGGTGCTCAATCGCGACAATCCGCATTTTGCGCGCCTTGCGCGGCGCGCCAAACGCGCTGGGGTCCAGCGGGTGGTGTCGTTTGGAGAGGACGAACATGCTGACGCCCGGCTCATCAAGTGCGCCCTGCAGCCGGAGTCCTCGACAATCGAAGCGGATATCTTGGGCGCGCGCGTGGCCTACAAGCTTGGAGCGCCGGGTCGGCATCAGGTGCTCAACTCGTTGGCGGTTCTGGCAACTGCCAGCATCGTGGGGGCGGATCTTGCGCTGGCAAGCCTGGCGCTCGCCGACCTTCGCCCTGCGGCCGGGCGCGGCACGCGTCTCAAGCTTCCCCTGCACGGCGGCGAGGCGTTGGTAATCGACGAGAGCTACAATGCCAACCCGACCTCGATGCGCGCCGCACTCGCTGTGCTGGCACAGGCTCCGCTCGGCCGGCATGGTCGGCGTATCGCGGTGCTTGGCGACATGCTGGAGCTCGGCCCCAAGGCACTGGATCTCCATCGCGACCTTGCCGATGTCATCACTGCTATCGGGATCGACCTTGTGTTCTGCGCCGGGCCCTTGATGGAGGCATTGTGGCAGGCCCTTCCGTCGCAACGGCGCGGCGGCTATGCGGAGAGCGCAGCGGCACTCGAGCCGGACGTTATTGCTGCGGTCCATGCCGGTGATGCAGTCATGGTCAAAGGGTCGGCCGGTTCAAAGATGGCGCCGATCGTGAAGGCACTGGTCCGTCATTCCTCCCGCCAGGCGGCGCCTGAGCGAGTGCAAGGATAATCATGCTCTACTGGTTGGCTGGTCTTTCCGACAAAGTGTCTGTCCTCAACGTTTTCCGCTACATCACGTTTCGGGCGGGCGGTGCGACCATGACGGCGCTCGCGTTCGTACTGCTGTTCGGTCCATTGATCATCAACCTGTTGCGCGCCCGCCAGGGCAAGGGGCAGCCGATCCGCGCCGATGGGCCCAAATCTCACCTGATCACGAAGATCGGCACGCCGACGATGGGCGGGCTGATGATCCTCTTTGGGGTGATGGTCTCGGTGCTGCTGTGGGCAAACCTGACCAACCCTTACGTTTGGATCGTTCTGGGCGTGACGCTCGGCTATGGCATGATCGGCTTCTATGATGATTACCTGAAGGTGACGAAACAGACCCATGGCGGTTTCTCAGGTCGCGCGCGGCTCAGCTTCGAAGCTGTGATCGCGTTGCTCGCCTGCTTCGCGATTGCGAGTTTTGGCCGGCCGCCGTTCGGAACCTCGTTGGCCTTTCCGTTCTTCAAAGAATTGGTGGTCGATCTCGGCTGGTTCTTTGTGGTGTTCGGCGCGTTCGTCATCATCGGGGCGGCCAACGCGGTGAACCTCACCGACGGTCTCGACGGCCTCGCCATCGGCCCCGTAATCATCGCAAGTGGGACCTTCGTGGTGTTTTCCTGGGTCGTCGGGAACGCGGTGTGGACCGACTACTTGCAGCTCAACTATGTCGCGGGCACCGGCGAGCTGACCGTGCTATGCGGCGCTGTGATCGGTGCTGGCATCGGCTTTCTTTGGTTCAACGCGCCGCCGGCCTCGATCTTCATGGGGGACACTGGCTCGCTCGCGCTCGGCGGGCTTCTGGGCGCGACTGCGGTGGCGACCAAACAGGAGATCGTACTTGCGATCGTAGGCGGCCTGTTCGTGCTGGAAGCCGTATCGGTGATCGTGCAGGTGGCCTCATTCAAGCTCACCGGCAAGCGGGTTTTTCGCATGGCGCCGCTGCATCACCATTTCGAACAGAAGGGTTGGACGGAGCCGCAGATCGTGATCAGGTTCTGGATCATATCCATGGTGTTGGCGATGGCGGGCCTGGCCACCTTGAAGTTGAGGTAACGGGCGCGAGTCGGCATCCATGATTCCTGTCACCTCTTTCGCAGGCCGCAAGGTTGCGCTGTTCGGGCTGGGTGGATCGGGCCGGGCGAGCGCCAGCGCGCTGTTGGCGGGTGGGGCCGACGTTGTCGCGTTCGACGACAGTCCGGAACGGGTGGAAGAGGCAAGCCACGCCGGCATTCCGACCGCGGATCTACAACAAATCGACTGGGCCAAGATCGCAGCGCTGGTGTTGAGTCCGGGGGTGCCGCTTACCCACCCGGCGCCACATTGGACCGCCGGCCTCGCCCGCGCCGCAGCCGTCGAGGTGATCGGTGATATCGAGTTGTTTTGCCGTGAGCGGCGCCTTCACGCCCCGGATGCGCCGTTCATCGCCATCACGGGAACTAATGGAAAATCCACGACGACCGCGCTGATCGCGCATCTCTTGAAGACCGCCGGTAACGACGTGCAGCTCGGCGGCAACATCGGCACCGCGATTTTGTCACTCGAACCACCGCGCCCCGGCCGCATCCATGTGATCGAATGCTCATCCTATCAAATCGACCTCGCGCCGACGCTCGATCCTTCCATTGGAGTTCTGATCAATCTCAGCGAGGATCATCTCGATCGCCATGGCAGCATGCGCAACTACGCCGCCGTGAAAGAAAGGCTGGTGGCGAGCGTGCAGCCGGGTGGTACCGCGGTCGTCGGCGTCGACGACGAATGGTGCCAGGCCGTTGCGAACCGTATCGAGCGTGCCGGCAAGCGTGTGGTGCGCATTTCGGTGCGGCGCCCGCTCGCGGATGGGCTCTATGTCGAATCCGAGCAGATCATCCAAGCGGCAGGAGGGTCGGGGCACGCGATTGCGCTTCTAGGCAATATCGGCTCGCTGCGCGGCACCCATAATGCCCAGGACGCCGCTTGTGCGGCTGCGGCGGCGTTTGCCTCGGGCCTCGACGAGCGCGCTATTCAGCGTGGATTGTGGTCGTTTCCCGGCCTTGCCCATCGCATGGAAGAGATTGGACGTGTGGGCAATGTGCTGTTCGTCAACGACTCCAAGGCCACCAACGCCAACTCCACAGCCCAGGCGCTGGCATGTTTCCAGAACCTGTTCTGGATCGCCGGCGGCAAACCGAAGACCGGTGGCATTACTTCGCTCGAGCGGTTTTTTCCGCGCATGCGCAAGGCCTACCTGATCGGCGAAGCGGCCCCCGAGTTCGCCGCGACGCTTACCGGCAAGGTCGCGCATGAAATAGTCGAAAAGCTTGATCGCGCGGTCGCGCTTGCGGCCAACGACGCGCAGGCCTCCGGACTCGCGGATGCGGTCGTGTTGCTGTCCCCCGCATGCGCTTCGTTTGACCAGTACCCGAATTTCGAGGTGCGCGGCGACGCGTTTCGGGCGCTCGTCAAGGCCCTGCCGAGACTGCTGCCACCGGCGTCGGGCTGATGCCTCCTGGTCCCGACGTTCGGATTCCTTGGCGAACGTCGGAACCAAAGGGACGCTAGCGACCATATGGTTCTCGTGTGGCTTTGGATTTGACGTTCCTACGGAACTCTTGCAGCAACGGTGGTAGGAACGCCAAATCCGCCACACGCGGTGCAATTTTTTGTTAATCCTTTGTGAACCATATTGATGCCAGGGGACGGAAGTCGGCGTTCAATCGTGGGAAAAGGCCAACGTCTGACCCCGGATCGATGACTCCGATCCCTGCCATCGGGAGCCCCCATGGTCTCGCGTACTTTCCGCTCGCCGCTTGCCTCCTGGTGGCGAACTGTGGACCGGTTGATGCTCGCAGCGCTGCTGGCAGTCATGCTTGCCGGCATCGTGCTGTCGCTTGCGGCGAGCCCGCCGGTCGCCGCGCGGCTTGGTCTCGACCCGTTCTATTTCGTCAATCGACATGTGCTGTATCTGGTTCCAGCCCTCGTCGTGATGGTGGCTACGTCGTTCCTGTCGCCGCGCCAGATCCGGCGCGTCGCGCTCGTCGTGTTTGTGGTCAGTTTGACGATGGTGATCGCGACCTTGTTTTACGGTGCGGAAATCAAAGGCGCGCGGCGCTGGCTGATCATTCTCGGCGTCAACGTGCAACCCTCCGAATTCCTGAAGCCGGCATTCGTCATTCTGACGGCCTGGTTGTTTGCCGAATCCGCCCGGAAGCCCGACGTACCAGCTAACGCATTGGCGCTGGCGCTGCTTCTTGGCACGCTCACGGTGCTCGTGCTGCAGCCGGATTTCGGCCAAACCACGCTCATCGCGCTGGTCTGGGGCGCACTGTTTTTCATGGCCGGCATGCGGATGATCTGGGTGATCGGGCTCGCCGGCGCGGCTGCCGGCGGGCTCGTCGGTGCCATGGTTATGATTCCGCACGTCGCCCGCCGCATCAAACGCTTCCTCGATCCTGCCTCCGGCGACACGTTTCAGGTCGACACCGCCGTCGAGTCGTTCATACGCGGCGGCTGGTTCGGCCGCGGTCCGGGCGAAGGCACGATCAAGCGGATTCTCCCCGACAGCCATGCCGATTTCGTATTTGCAGTCGCGGCTGAGGAGTTCGGGATCGCGCTTTGCCTCGCGCTTGTCGCATTGTTTGCCTTCATCGTGCTGCGTGCGCTCAGCAACGCCATGCGCAACACCGATCCGTTTGCGCGCTTCGCCACGGCCGGGCTTGCGATCCTGTTCGGCACCCAATCCGCCATCAACATGGCGGTCAACCTCGCGCTCGTGCCGGCCAAAGGCATGACGCTCCCGTTCATCTCCTACGGCGGATCATCGATGATCTCGCTCGCCTACGGCACCGGAATGCTGCTCGCCCTCATGCGCGAGCGTTCCAGCGCCGAACAATTGGGCTCGACCGAGAACCTGGCATTGGCGGGGAGCGCCGCTTGAACAATGTGCCACCGCTGGTGGTTGTCGCGGCTGGCGGTACTGGCGGTCACTTGTTTCCCGCGCAGGCGCTGAGCGCGGCGCTGGCACGCCGCGGCCTCATCGTCGACCTTGCAACCGACGAGCGCGCTACGCGCTACGGCGGTGATTTTCCGGCGCGTGCGACCCACATCATCCCAAGCGCAACCTTGCGGGGCGGCAATCCGGTTGCCGTTGCCCAGACCCTGGCGGCGCTTGGCCGCGGCACGGCAGTCGCGGTCGAACTGTTCGGCCGCTTGCGCCCTGCAGCCTTGATCGGGTTTGGCGGCTATCCAACTATCCCGCCCGTGATCGCCGCCGCGCTACGGCGCGTCCCCACGATCATCCACGAGCAGAATGGCGTCATGGGCCGTGCCAATCGGCTGCTGGCACCTTTTGTGCGCGCGATCGCCACGAGTTTTCCCGGCGCGTTGGGGCAAGGCAAACGAATCGCCGCCAAGACAACCCATACGGGCAATCCGGTGCGTGAGGCCGTGATCGATGCGGCAAACGTGTCGTATGCGGCGCCTGCAGAAACGTTTCGCCTGCTGGCGTTCGGCGGCAGCCAAGGCGCCCGCGTCATGGCGGACATCGTGCCTCCGGCAATCGAGCTCCTTCCCAAGGAGGTGCGCGACCGATTGATAGTCGTGCAGCAGGCGCGCGACGAAGACCTAGAGCGCGTCCAGGCCAGCTATGACCGGCTTGGCGTCCAGGCCACGGTCGCGCCGTTTTTCCCCGGCCTGCCCGCCCGGATGGCTGCGAGCCACCTTGTGGTGTCGCGCTCGGGAGCATCGACGGTGGCAGAGCTCGCCGCCATCGGGCGCCCCGCCATTCTGGTGCCATTGCCGCATGCCCTGGATCAGGATCAGCGGGCCAATGCAAAGGTGCTGGAGCAGGCGGGCGGTGCGATAAGGATCGAGCAAGCTGAGTTCACGCCGCAGCGCCTCGCGGCGGAAATCGCGTCACTCGCCTCCGCACCCCAACGCCTTGCAGGCATGGCCGCGGCTGCGCGCTCTTGCGGTGCCCTGGACGCCGCCGACCGACTTGCGGACCTGGTGCAAAGGGTGGCAGGGCTTGCGCGTTAATTCGGAGGGTCCCATCGGATGAAACTGCCGCAGGATATCGGTCCGATCCATTTCGTCGGCATCGGCGGCATCGGCATGAGCGGGATTGCTGAGGTCCTGGTCAACCTTGGGTACCAGGTCAGTGGATCGGATGTAGCCGACAGCGCCAACGTGAAAAGGCTGCGCGAAAAAGGCATCACTATCGCGATTGGGCACAGGGCCGAGAACATCGACGGCGCCGAGGTGGTGGTGGTGTCTTCCGCGATTAAGCGCGACAATCCCGAACTTGTGGCCGCGCGCGCCGGACGCCGCCCAGTGGTGCGGCGAGCCGAGATGCTGGCCGAGTTGATGCGGCTCAAGCGCTGCGTCGCCATCGCCGGGACCCACGGCAAGACCACGACGACCTCGCTGGTCGCCGGGTTGCTCGATGCCGGTCAGTTCGACCCGACCGTGATCAACGGCGGCATCATCAACGCGTACGGAACCAATGCCCGTCTTGGCACCGGCGAATGGATGGTGGTCGAGGCGGACGAGTCCGACGGCACGTTTCTCAAGCTCCCAGCCAACGTCGCGATCGTGACTAACATTGACCCCGAGCATCTCGATCACTTCAAGACTTTCGAGGCCGTGCAGGACGCGTTCCAAGCCTTTGTCGAGAACGTGCCTTTCTACGGGTTCGCGGTGATGTGCACGGATCATCCCGTGGTGCAGGCGATGGTCGGGCGCATCGAGGACCGGCGCATCGTGACCTACGGGGAAAATCCACAAGCTGACGTGCGCCTCGTTGATCTCGAGCACGCCGACGGCCGTTCGCGCTTCAGCGTGCTGTTTCGCGACCGTGCCGGCAGCGAGGTGCATCGAGTCAGTGGGCTAACTCTGCCCATGCCGGGCCGTCACAACGCGCTCAACGCCACCGCCGCTGTCGCGGTGGCGCGTGAACTCGGCGTCCCGGATCCGCGTATTCGCGCAGCGCTGGAGAGCTTTGGCGGCGTGAAGCGGCGGTTCACCCGCACCGGTACCTGGAACGGCGTCGCGGTGATCGATGATTACGGGCACCACCCGGTCGAGATCGCGGCCGTGCTCAAGGCCGCGCGCGAGTCGACCAGCGGTCAGGTAATCGCGGTCGTGCAACCGCATCGCTATACCCGGTTACAGTCGCTGTTCGAGCAGTTCTGCACCTGTTTCAACGACGCGGATGCGGTCATTGTTGCCCATGTCTATCCGGCCGGCGAAGCCCCCATTGTCGGGGTTGATCGCGATCATTTCGTCGCCGGGTTGCGCGCGCGCGGACATCGCCAAGTGATCGCGCTCGACGGTCCCGAACAGCTTGCGGGAGTGGTCAACAGCATGGCCCGGCCCGGCGACTATGTCGTGTGTCTAGGTGCCGGCTCGATCACCCAATGGGCCTACGCGCTTCCGGGCGAACTGGCGGAAGCTGCGGCATAAGTGACGGATGTTCCCTGACCTCATTCCGCAGCTGCGCGCCATCATGCCCGACTTGCGCGGGCGGCTCATGGCGAATCAGCCGCTCGCCGAGTTGACCTGGTTTCGCGTTGGCGGACCGGCCCAGCTGTTGTTCATGCCGGAAGATGAGAGCGACCTTGCGTATTTCCTCGCGCACCTGCCGGCCGACCAGACGGTCACCACCGTCGGCCTCGGCTCTAATTTGATCGTGCGCGACGGCGGCGTACCTGGCGTGGTGATCCGGCTGGGCCGCGGGTTCGGTGCCGTGAAGGTCGAGCCGGACGCACGCATTCGCGTGGGTGCGGCGGTGCCGGACGTGCGCGTGGCGCGCGCCGCACAGGAGGCGGCGATCGCGGGGCTCGCGTTCTACCGCGGCATTCCCGGAGCGGTCGGCGGTGCGTTGCGTATGAACGGCGGTGCCTATGGCCGTGAAACCAATGACGTGTTGATCGAGGCGCGCGGCGTCGATCGAGGCGGTCATGTTCGAATTTGGTCGAATGCCGACCTCAAATACAGCTATCGGCATTGCGGTGCGCCCGACGACGTCATTTTTTCGGAGGCGCTGTTTCAAGGTTCTCCCGGCGATTCGGCGGCCATCGAACGGGAAATGGACAAGATCACCGAGTCGCGTGAAGCGACCCAGCCGATCAAAAGCCGCACCGGCGGTTCAACGTTCAAAAATCCGCTTGGTCAGAAGGCCTGGCAGCTGATCGACGCTGCCGGCTGCCGCGGCCTGCAGATCGGTGGTGCGCAGGTGTCGCCGATGCACTGCAATTTCTTGATCAATCTCGGTGGTGCTACGGCGGCAGACATCGAGACGCTGGGCGAAACCGTGCGGCGGCGCGTGCAGGAAAATTCTGGCATCGTGCTCGAGTGGGAGATCAAACGGATCGGACGTGATGGCGCCGGCGAGCATGGTGGCGATCGATGAAGCGGTGCGAAATGAGCAGGCGACGCTGCGCCGAGCTTGACGATTTGCTTGGGAAGGGAACTTGCACGTGAAACACGTCGCCGTTCTGATGGGAGGCTGGTCGGCCGAACGTGAAATCAGTCTGCGTTCCGGCAAAGCTTGTGCCGATGCGCTCGAGCGGCAAAGCTTCAGAGTTTCGCGCATCGACGTGGCGCGCGATGTTGCAGCCGTGCTCGCCAAAATCACGCCGGATGTGGTTCTCAATCTGCTGCATGGCAGGCCGGGCGAAGACGGCACCATCCAAGGCATCCTGGAAATTCTGCAAATCCCCTATAGCCACTCGGGCGTGCTCGCTTCTGCGCTCGCCATGCAGAAGGATCACGCCAAGGCGGTGTTGCAAGCAGCCGGTGTGCCGGTTCCAAGAGGGCTCGTGGCGTCTCGCTTCGCGGCTGCCAAGTCCCACCTGCTCGAGCGTCCCTATGTGATCAAGCCGGTGGCGGAAGGGTCGAGCGTGGGGGTTTTCATCGTCACACGCGAGCACGAGCACCCGCCGCAGGAACTCAACCGGGAAGATTGGGCGTTTGGCGATGATGTCTTGTGCGAGACCTACATTCCGGGCTTGGAGCTGACCTGCGCCGTTATGGGCGATCGGGCGCTCGATGTGATCGAAATCGTACCGATGGTACGATTCTACGATTATGAGGCCAAGTACGCGCCGGGAGGATCGAAACACCTTCTTCCTGCGCCGCTTAAACCAAATGTTTACCAAGAAGTTAGAAGACTGGCTCTTCAGGCGCATCAGGCGCTCGGGTGCAGGGGCGTGAGTCGGGCGGATTTCCGCTATGACGAACGTGCGGGGACGCAGGGGCTGTTTTGCCTCGAAGTCAACACGCAACCAGGCATGACCGAAACGTCGTTGGTGCCCGAGCTCGCCGCATACGCGGGCATCACGTTTGAAGAGCTGGTGCGATGGATGGTCGAGGACGCCTCGCTCAATCGCTGACCCGAGCCGGGCTGGCATTGAATCCGGTCGAGCGCCGCCGCGCGCCCCGGCGAGCGGCGAGCCGGGCGCTGGTGTCGGTGCGACAGGCCCAGGCCGGCCGGTTCGAGCGCTGGATCGCACGCCATACGCCGCTGATCGAGCGCTGCAAGCTCACGCGCGGTGGTGGAATCGCGGCATCTGCTTTCATCATCGTTGCAGCAATCGCCTATGGGGTGATTCAGGGCGGTCACGGTGAGGTGGTCGCAACCGCCCTGCGCGACGTGCGTGATACGGCCGCCAACGCCGCCGGCTTTCGCGTCACCGGCATCGCTCTGTCCGGCAACAAGCACCTCAACCGCGAGGAAATCCTCGCTCGGGCCGGCGTGACCGGCAAGACGGCGCTGCTGTTCTTCGATGTCGCCGACGCGCGCGCGAGGTTGCTGGCCGATCCATGGATCGCCGATGCCACGATCCAAAAGCTTTATCCCGATCGGCTGCAGATCACGTTGACCGAGCGCGAGGCGTTTGCGCTCTGGCAGAAGAATGGGCGTATCAGCGTCGTCGGCACGGACGGAACCGTGCTCGAGCCCTTCCTGTCGCGGCCGTACCTACCGTTGCCGCTGGTCGTAGGCCGAGGCGCCGAGACCCGCGCCAAGGCGTTCCTAACGCTGCTCGGCCGCTATCCGGAGATACGCGCCAATGTGCTGGCCTCGATCCTGATCGCCGAACGACGCTGGAACTTGCGCCTCAAGAACGGGATCGACGTGCGCCTGCCGGAGACCGATGTCGAGCGCGCACTAGCCGAACTCGTCGCGCTCGATCGTGAAACGAAACTGATGTCGCGCGACGTCGCGGCGATCGACCTCCGGCTGCCCGACCGGGTCACCGTGCGGCTCTCCGAGGCCGCCGCACAGGCTCGCGAAGCTGCCGTCAGGGAGCGTGCGAAGGCCCGCAAGGGAGGCGCCGCATGAATACGCTGCACTACGGCCTCACTCCCAAGATGAAGCCGGTATCGCCGCGGCGCTCCGCGCTGGTCGTCGCACTCGACATCGGCACCAGCAAGATCGCCTGTCTGATCGCCAAATTGCGGCCCAATGCACAAGGTGAAGCGCTGCGCCGCCGCAGCCATTCCATCGATGTTGTCGGCTTCAGCCACGCCGTCTCCCAGGGAATCAAGGGCGGCGCGGTGGTCGATCTGGTCGACGCCGAGGCCGCCGTGCGCAATGCCATCGCTCTCGCTGAGCGCTCGGCCAAGGTTCAGGTCGATGCCATCGTGCTGTCGATTTCGGCTGGGCGAATCGGGAGTGAGCGCCTCGCCGCCGAGATCGACATCCAGGGCGCAAGCGTTACGGATCATGACATCGCGCGCGCGCTCGCCGCTGGTCATCGCAGCGCGGCCCGGCACGGACGGGTGCTGCTGCACGCGCTGCCTATTGGATTTCGGCTCGACGGCACAAGCGGGGTGCGCGAACCGCGCGGCATGCTGGCCCGGCGTTTCGGCCTCGACATGCACCTTGCAACTGCTGACCTTGGTGCCTGCCGGAACATAATGCTGGTGATCGAGCGCTGTCATCTCGACATTGAGGCGATGGTGGCCGGCGCCTATGCGGCCGGCCTCTCAACGCTGGCCGACGATGAAGCCGACGTTGGCGCAGCGGTTATTGATTTCGGCGCTGGCACCACCACGCTCGCAGTGTTTGCCAACGGCCGCTTCGTGCATGCCGACGGGTTCGCGCTCGGCGGCAATCACGTCACCATGGATCTGGCGCGCGGGCTTTCGATTGGTCTGCAAAGCGCGGAACGGATCAAGACACTGTACGGCAGCGTGCTCGCCGGCGGGATGGACGACCGCGACTTGATCGCGCTGCCATCCTCTCGAGGCGAGGACGCGCCTGCCGCAGTCTCGCGCGCGACGCTCGCCCATATCATCCGGCCCCGAATCGAAGAAATTCTCGAAATGCTGCGTGACCGTCTGGCCGCCTCGCCGTTCGCTGCGGAGCCGCGTGGGCGCCTTATCCTGACCGGCGGCGGCAGCCAGCTTACCGGTCTGCCAGACCTCGCCGCCCATATGCTTGGCCGTCCAGTCGCGCTGGGGAGGCCGCTCGGCATCGCGGGCCTGCCGGATGCAGCCAAGGGGCCGGCATTTGCGGCACTGGCGGGGCTCCTAGTCTACCCGCAGGCGGCGCACCTCGAACATTTCGAACCGCGGCATACGCGGCAATATCGGGCAGGGACGGGCGGCTATGTGGCCCGGGTGGGACGATGGTTGCGCGAGAGTTTCTGATGCGATCAGGCATCGGTCGAAAGATCACCAGCGCCGGTGGCGGACCGGCGGAAACCGGCGGCAAGGTCCGCCCCAACAAGAGGCACCCATGAGCATCAATCTGAGGATTCCCGATATCCGGGAGTTGAAACCGCGGATCACTGTGTTTGGGGTCGGTGGTGCCGGCGGGAATGCTGTCAACAACATGATCACCGCGGGGCTGCAGGGCGTCGACTTCGTCGTCGCCAATACGGATGCCCAGGCCCTCACCAGTTCGAAGGCCGAGCGCATCATCCAGATGGGCGTGTCGGCCACCGAAGGGCTGGGCGCCGGTTCGCAACCCAACGTCGGCCGCGCGGCTGCCGATGAAGTTATCGACGAGATCCGCGATCACCTCAGCGGCGCCCACATGGTGTTCGTCACCGCCGGCATGGGCGGCGGCACAGGCACCGGCGCTGCCCCGGTGGTCGCCAAGGCGGCGCGCGAACTCGGTATCCTCACGGTCGGTGTGGTGACCAAGCCGTTCCACTTCGAGGGTCAACGCCGCATGCGGGTTGCCGAGGCCGGCATAATCGAGCTTCAAAAGGGCGTCGACACCCTGATCATCATCCCCAACCAGAATTTGTTCCGGGTCGCGAACGAGAAAACCACCTTCGCCGACGCCTTCGCTATGGCCGACCAGGTGCTCTACTCCGGTGTTGCCTGCATCACTGACCTGATGGTGAAGGAAGGCCTCATCAATCTCGACTTTGCCGACGTGCGCGCGGTGATGCGTGAAATGGGCAAAGCCATGATGGGGACGGGCGAAGCGTCTGGCGAGAAGCGTTCGCTGCGCGCTGCCGAGGCGGCGATCTCGAACCCATTAATCGACGACGTGTCGATGCGCGGCGCCAAGGGCCTGCTGATTTCGATTACCGGTGGCAACGATCTCACCCTTTACGAAGTGGATGAGGCTGCAACCCGCATCCGGGAAGAGGTCGACCAGGAGGCCAACATCATCGTCGGTGCGACCTTCGACCAGAGCCTCGAAGGCATTATTCGTGTGTCGGTGGTGGCGACCGGCGTCGATCAGGCCGTCGCGCCGCGCTCGGCGACGCCGCAGGAGACGCGCATCGCGGAGGCGACGCAGCGTATCCGTGCCGAGGTGCCGCGCCAGCACGAACGCCAAGAGGTGCGGCCAACCGCGCAAGCGCCAGTCGCGCCTGTCCCACAGGCCAGCCCACAGCCGCAAGCCAGGCCGACGCCAGCCGCGATCCAGGCTCAGGCGGCGGCCGCGGTTGCTGCGGCGGTACTACCCCGTGCCGCCAGCGAAGACATGACCATCCGGCCGATTCCGCCCAAGCCCTCTCTGTTCGTCGAGACGCCGGCACAGGAGCCGGTCGTGGAGGCTCCACCTCCCAAGGCCTTCATTCCCCCGCAGCCGGAGCGACCGCAGAGTCGACCGCGCATGCCGCGGATCGATGAGCTACCGGTGCCGGCGCAGAATCAATTACGCGCGCGCGAGCGCGCCGAACCGGTCGAGGATCCGCTGGAGAAGCCGCGCATGTCCTTGTTGCAGCGTCTCGCCTCGGTCGGGCTTGGGCGCAAGGAAAGCGAGGAAGAGCCGTATCATCCGCAACCAGCACCCCCGCGCTCCGTGCAGATGCCCGAGCGCCCCCGTCCGGTGCAGCGTCGGCCCGAAGCGCACCCGCACGAGCCGGTGTCTGAATTCGCCAAACGGCCGCCGTCGCTCGGGCTTGATCTTGATCGACCGGTGCCGCCGAACGCCCCGGGCGATGATCAACTTGACATCCCGGCGTTCCTTCGCCGACAGGCGAATTAATCTAGGCGAATCAAAACTCTTTTGTTTTGCGCCGTGTCCCGGGTTCGAAGCCCAGGGCACGGCGCAACTGATTCGGCCATCTCACCGGGCTTATGACCGCTTGTTGCGAAAGTGACACATTATGTGAATGCCGCGATGACCCGGACCGGCCGGTATCTGCGCCCGCGTCGCCTTCAGCGGTTCGACGTGTATCTTTGGCATCAGGATGACCAATGGTGCCGGGCATGAGGACAAAATGCAACAATTTCAAAGGTATATTACCCTACGACGGTCTCCACCAAAGCCTGCAGGGGCCCGAATTGCGAATCACTGCGGGCTCGGCGCCCTCTGCATGGCAACATCCGGGTCGAATTGGGTCTGTTTGAAGGTAACAGTCGGTAAGAAAGCGTGAATTGGTGCACCGCCGCAGTGCGGCTAAGGTTTTCAACTGCAACGGGGCTTTCGCTTGGGGACTTGCTGCTTCGCCGGGTGTCGAGGGTGACAGCCGGAAGTATAGCGAATGGCGACCAATGCACTGGGGCGAAACGCTATTGGGGGCGAGCCTCGCGTCTGCGAAACCCTGGGTGGGTTCAGGGCAGGCGCCAGGTGCCATCGGGGGTAGGTGGGGCATGAAAGCGGGTAAGCAGACCACGCTGAGCAATGAAGCGTCGGTTTCAGGCATAGGCGTACACTCCGGATCTCCTGTTACCTTGACCTTGCATCCCGCTGATGCGGGAACCGGCATCGTTTTCCTGCGCACCGGCCTGCCGGGTCGTTCGGACTGCGAGATCCGTGCCGACGTGCGCGCGGTGACCGCGACCGAGTTTGCGACGGTACTGGGTGACGACGGAGGCCCGCTCTGCGCCACCGCCGAACACGTCCTGGCCGCACTTGCGGGTCTCGGCGTCGATAACGCCGTGGTCGAGGTGGACGGGCCAGAAGTTCCGATCATGGACGGCAGCGCTGAGGCGTTCGTCGCCGCCATCGACTATGCGGGCGTTCGTACACTCGATGCACCGCGCCGCTACCTGAAGGTGTTGAAGCCAGTCCGCGTCGTCAACGAGAACGCCCGTGGCGAGCTTGTTCCGAACAGCTCTGGGCTGAGGCTCGACATCGAGATCGACTTCGATCACCCACTGATCGGCCGCCAGCGCTGTGCAATCGACGTTGCGCCGGACAGCTTCCGGCATGAGCTTGCGCGTGCGCGCACGTTTGGTTTCATGCGCGACGTCGCTAGGCTCTGGAATCAGGGCTACGCCCTGGGCGCGAGCTTCGAAAACACGCTGGTGGTGAGCGAGACACGCGTCCTCAACGCCGACGGTCTGCGCTATCGGGACGAGTTTGCCCGCCACAAGGCGCTTGATGCGCTTGGCGATCTTGCGCTCGCCGGAATGCCCTTGCTCGCGACCTATCGTTCGGTGCGCGGCGGTCACACGCTCAATCACGCGGTGGTCTCGGCGCTGATGGCCGATCCAACGGCCTGGACCATGGTGGAAGCGGTGAGTTCGCCCGCAACAACAGCGCCCAGACGCGTGCGTGGGCATGCGGATTTGGCATCGGTCGCCCCGGCCTACGGCCCGGACGTGTCCTAACGGCGGGCGTGTTGTCGCGCCATCGCGGTCGCCACATTCCGGGCCGAATGTAGGCCTACTTTGCAGTCCCAGGTGGGTATGTTCATCGCCGTGAGGCGAGGGGTCGAATGGGGTTTGGGGGGTCAGCCTGCATCGTCTGGACATGCGGCCGCGCGATTGCGCGCTGCCTCGTGTTTGCGTTGGCGCTCGCCACGCTTGGGGCCTGCAGCGATTTCAGCCTATTCGCCAAGGAAGAGCAGCCCCCGGACGTACCGGCCGACCAGCTCTACAATCAAGCCGTCTTCCTGGTGAACGAGAAGAAGGACTACAAGGAGGGCGCCAAGAAGTTCGAAGAGGTCGACCGCCAGCACCCCTATTCCGAATGGGCGCGCAAATCGCTGATCATGTCGGCTTATGCCTACTACGAGGCGCATCAATATGACGACTGCATCGCAGCCGCCAAGCGCTACATCAGCTTGCATCCGGGCAGCCCGGAGGCGCCCTACGCCCAGTATCTGATCGGCGCGTCCTACTACGATCAGATTCCCGACGTCAGCCGCGATCAGGGCCGCACCGAAAAGGCCATTCAGGCGCTCGAAGAGGTCAACCGCAAATATCCGAATAGCGAATACGCCAATGATGCCCGGCGCAAGGTCGAGATGGCGCGCGATCAGCTTGCCGCCAAGGAGATGGAGATCGGGCGCTACAACATGCAGAAGAAGAACTTCATCGGCGCCATCAACCGTTTCAAGGTGGTGGTCACGCAATATCAGACGACGCGCCACGTCGAAGAAGCGCTGCTCCGGCTGACCGAGTGCTATATGACACTTGGCATCGCCCAAGAGGCGCAGACCGCGGCCGCCGTGCTCGGACACAATTTCCCCGACAGCAAGTGGTACCAGGAAGCGTACGACCTGGTGAAAAACGGCGGCTTCGAGCCGACAGAGAAAGAAGGCTCGTGGATCACCCAGGCGTTCAAAAAGGTCGGGCTGGGAGGCTCGAGAAAGAGCAGTTAGCGACGCTGTTGCATTCGCGGGCGAAGGCGCCGCGAAACGGTTGTGCGAATCGGCAACTATTCTAAAAACGGACCGTTTCGTGGTGGTGACCGTGAGGGCACCCGATGCTAACCCGGCTGTCGATCCGCGACATCGTCCTGATCGATCGACTAGACATCGACTTCGCGTCCGGTCTGTCGGTGCTCACCGGCGAGACCGGCGCAGGCAAATCGATTCTGCTCGACGCCTTCGCGTTGGCGTTGGGCGCGCGCGGCGACGCTGATCTGGTGCGCGCCGGCGCCGAGCAGGGACAGGTCACCGCTGCATTCGACGTGCCGGCCGATCATGCGGCGCACGCGCTGCTCGCCGAAAATGACATCCCATGTGAGGACGAACTCATCCTGCGGCGCGCACAACTCGCTGACGGCCGCACCCGCGCGTTTGTCAACGACCAGCCCGTCGGCATGCAGGTGCTCAGGAGCCTGGGCGCTGCGCTGGTCGAAATCCATGGCCAGCATGATGAACGCGCCCTGGTCGATGCCGCCGCCCATCGGCGCCTGCTCGACGCGTTTGGCGGCCTCGATGCGCGGGCCGCCGAGCTCGAATCCTTGTGGCAAACGTGGCGGCAGGCCGACGCGGCCGTTGGCGAGCATCGGCGCGAGGTCGAGCGCGCGCAACGCGAGGCCGATTTCCTGCGCCACGCGGTGGCGGAACTTGGAGAGCTCGCGGCGGAGGCGGGCGAGGAGACAGTGCTCGCCGAAAGGCGCACGGTCATGATGCAGGGCGAAAAGGTGGCTGCCGATCTGCGCGATGCCCTCGATGCCGTCGCGGGTGCGGGCTCGCCGGTACCGACCCTGGCGGCGGCCGTGCGCCGGCTCGAACGGCGGCAAGGACAGGCGCCGCAGTTCATTGCCCCCGCCGTCAAAGCATTCGACGCTGCCCTCAGCGCGCTCGATGAGGCGCGCACCAATCTTGAGCGCGCGCTCGCGGACGCCGACCACGATCCAGCCGAACTCGAGCGCATCGAGGAACGCCTGTTTGCACTGCGCGCGGCCGGCCGCAAATACAGCGTGCCTGTCGACGACCTGGCAGCGCTTGGCGCGCGCTACGCCGCCGATCTCGAGCTCATTGATGCTGGCGCGCAACGCCTCGCGCAGCTCGAAGAGGCTGCGCGAGCTGTAGGTACCCGTTTTGCGACCGCAGCAAGCAGGCTCGCAGAAGCGCGCCGGCGCGCCGCCGCGCGGCTCGACAAGGCCGTCAATGCCGAGCTCGCGCCCCTGCGGCTCGAGCGCTCACGGTTCTCCACCAACATCGATAGCGTCGAGCCGGGGCCCAATGGCATCGATCGGATTGAGTTCTGGGTCCAGACCAATCCCGGCACCCGGCCAGGGCCTTTGATGAAGGTCGCATCCGGCGGTGAGCTCGCCCGTTTTCTGCTGGCGCTCAAGGTTGTGCTCGCCGATCGCGGCTCGGCGCCGACGCTGGTGTTCGATGAGATTGACACCGGCGTGGGCGGGGCGGTCGCCGATGCGATCGGCGTGCGGCTTCGGCAGCTTGCCGGGCGCGTTCAGGTATTGGCCGTCACCCACGCGCCGCAGGTCGCGGCGCGCGCCCACCATCATTATCTGATCACCAAGGATGCGCTCGACAAAGGCAAGCGGGTTGCGACGCGGATCAGCGAGCTTCCCGCCGAGCGGCGGCGCGAGGAGATTGCCCGCATGTTGGCCGGCGCCGAGATTACCGCGGAGGCGCGCGCCGCCGCCGAGCGATTGATACGGGCCGCGACAGGGTGATGGACGTTTTGCGAGTTTGTTGATGAAGCACCGAGCAACGAACAAAGACACGAAAGCAATTCCGCCGGCCGATCTGACCGAAGCGCAGGCCAAAGCCGAGCTCAAGCGACTCGCGCAGGAGATTGCTGCGCACGACGAGCGCTACTATCAGAATGATGCGCCCACGATCTCAGACGCCGAATATGATGCGCTGCGGGCCCGTAATGCCGCGATCGAAGTGCGGTTTCCGGCGCAGGTACGCAAAAACTCTCCTTCCGGGCGGGTCGGCGCCAGGCCGGCACGCGGCTTTGCCAAGCTGCGCCACGCGGTGCCGATGCTATCGCTCGACAACGCGTTCAGCGATGAAGACGTGACCGATTTTGTCGATCGCATCCGCCGATTTCTGCGCCTTCCCTCGGACGAACCGGTGGCGTTCACGGCCGAGCCCAAGATCGACGGCCTGTCGATGTCGCTGCGGTATGAGCATGGCAGATTGGTCAGTGGCGCGACCCGCGGCGACGGCGTCGAGGGCGAAGATGTCAGCGCCAATGTAAGGACCCTGCACGACATTCCGCACCAGTTACGCGGCCGACACGTGCCGGCGCTGTGCGATATTCGCGGGGAGGTCTACATGACCAAATCCGCTTTCCTTGCGTTGAACGAGCGCCAGAAAGCAGCCGGCAAGCAGGTGTTCGCCAATCCACGCAATTCGGCAGCGGGGTCCCTGCGCCAGCTCGATTCGTCGATAACCGCGTCGCGACCGCTCGGATTCTTCGCCTACACCTGGGGCGAAATGAGCGAACTGCCGGCCGACACCCAATCCGCCATGCTGGAATGGTTCGGTCGCTGGGGCTTCAAGACCAATCCGCTGATGAGACGCTGCAATTCGGTGGAGGAATTGCTCGCATTCCATCGCGAGATCGGGCTTGAGCGCGGTGCGCTCGACTACGACATCGACGGCGTGGTCTACAAGGTCGACCGGCTCGATTGGCAGGATCGGCTCGGGTTCGTGTCGCGTACCCCACGCTGGTCGGTTGCGCACAAGTTCCCGGCCCAGAAAGCGACCACCGTCGTTCGCGACATCGATATCCAGGTTGGTCGCACCGGGGCGCTCACGCCGGTCGCCAAACTCGAACCGGTGACTGTGGGCGGCGTCGTGGTGCAGAACGCAACGCTCCACAACGCTGATGAGATCGCGCGCCTCGACGTGCGCGTCGGAGACACCGTCGAAGTGCAGCGTGCCGGAGATGTCATCCCCCAGGTTCTGGGCGTCATTCTGGAGAAACGGCCCGCTGACGCGAAGCCTTACCGATTCCCAACAAAGTGCCCGTGCTCGCTGCACACGCCTGTTGTGCGCGACGTCACGGCAACCGGGGAAGAGGGCGCGGTCGCGCGTTGCAGCGGTGAGTTCGCCTGTCCCTACCAGCGCATGGAGCATCTGCGCCATTTCGTGTCGCGGCGTGCGTTCGACATCGAGGGGCTCGGGGAAAAGCAAATCGCCCTGTTCTACGAGCAAGGCTGGGTCAAGGAGCCAGCCGACATCTTCACCCTCGAGGCACGCAACCCGAAGATCAAGCTCGAAGGCTACGAGGGCTTTGGCGAAACCTCGGTGCGCAACCTGTTCGACGCGATCGACGCCCGCCGCGAAATCTCACTCGAGCGCTTCATTTACGCCCTCGGCATCCGGCACGTGGGCGAAACCACTGCGCAAGCGCTGGCGCGCGGCTACGGCAGTTGGAAGGCGTTTCACGATGCCGCCCGCAACGTGGCGCGCGGCGATGCGGAGACACGTCAGGATATGGATGCGCTCGATCAGATCGGCGACACGGTGATTGACGCCATCGCGGCCTATTTCGGCGAACCGCACAATGTGAAAATGGTCGAAGCGCTCACCAAACACATCCATATTCTTGCAGCTGAGAAACCGCGTACCGATTCAGCCGTGGCCGGCAAAACAGTCGTGTTCACCGGTTCACTTGAAAAGATGACGCGCGATGAAGCCAAGGCGATGGCAGAGCGATTGGGGGCCAAGGTCGCGGGGTCGGTCTCGCAAAAGACCGACATTGTGGTGGCCGGTCCCGGCGCCGGCTCGAAGCTGACTAAGGCCAAGGAACTCGGCCTCGACGTGCTGAGTGAAGAGGAGTGGCTCAAACTGGTGGCGCGTTAGACTCTCGACGTTTGTGCAACAGCAGCACGTAAGCGATCGCGCACGCCACCGTAACCACAACCATCTGCACAACGATTGGCCAGGCCGTGGTCGCGCCCGACACCAAATGGCCTGCGATCTGAGCCATCAGGCCGCCAAACAGCATCTGGGTGCAGCCGAGCAGGCCGGACGCCGTGCCGGCGGCGAGCGGTCGAACGCTGACCGCGCCGGCGATGGCATTCGGAAGCAGAATGCCGTTGCCGATCGAGATCAGCGCCGGTGCCGCCACAACGGCAAGCAATCCCAGTGTGTCGACGTAGACCATCAGTACGACCCCTATCGCCGCGCCCGCAAGCTCGGCGATGTTCCCCCACCACAGCATCGCGTCGACGCCCAGGCGCACCGACAGCCGCGAGGTGATGATGTTGCCGAGGATATATCCGCCCGACACCGCCAGGAACCATAGGCCATATTCGGTCGGCGAGCGGTGCATCATGGTGATGACCACGTGCGTGCCGCCGCCGACGAACACAAAAAACGCCCCGCAACTGAGCGCTGCCGTCAGCACATAGCCGATGTAGCGCCGGTTGAATGCGAGCGTGCGCACGTCGGTCAGAAAGCTATCCGAACTTGTTGAGCGTTCAGGGCGGGTTTCCGGCAGTGTCGACGCGGTCCAACCAAACACGAGCACTGACGTGGATGCTGTGAACAAAAAGATGGCCTGCCAGCCGAACCATCGATCGATAAGGCCGCCGACTAACGGCGCAACCATTGGGGCAACCGCCATGGCGCTGGCGATCATGCTCAGCATCTGAGCCGAGCGCTCGCGGCCGAAGAGGTCCCGGATGATGGCGCGTCCGATCGCGACGCCGGTGGCACCGCCGATCGCCTGGAATACCCGCATTAGAATGAGCCCAGATGCGCTCGTCATCACGATCGCGCCGAGACCGGCGCAGGTCGAGAGCGCAAAGCCGCACAGAATCACGGGCCGGCGGCCGAAACGATCCGATAGCGGCCCGCTCATGAGCTGCGCCAGCGCGAGACCGACGATGTAAAGCGAAATCGTGAGCTGGATGATCTCAATGTCGGCCGAGAAGACATCCGCCAAGCGTGGCACGGCGGGCACCAGGATATTGAGCGACATCGAGCCGATGGCGGTCATGGTCATCAGTAACCCGAGCAGCCGCCATGGCGTGCGGCCGTCGTCGCGTAACGCCGGGTGCGGACTTCGTTTTGGGAGGGGAGCGTCCACGCCGGGCTGTCAGGTTTGTGCGAGCGGGCGGGCGGCGGCCGTCAGCCATGCCGCGGTCGCGTCGTCGCAGGTACGGGTGAGCGCCGCGCGAACGTGTGCGTGATAATCATCGAGCCACGCAATCTCCTCGCGCGTCAGCAGCGAAGGCTCGATCAGCCGCCGGTCGATCGGCGCGAGCGTGAGCGTCTCGAACGCGTTAAGGGCCTTTTCGGCGCCCTCGACTGGCGGTGCTTGCGTGATCAGCACGAGGTTCTCGATCCGGATGCCGTAGGCATCGGTTTTGTAATAGCCGGGCTCGTTGGACAGGATCATGCCGCGCTTGAGCACCGCCGTGCCGAGCTTGGATATGCGCGCCGGTCCTTCGTGCACCGACAGATAGCTGCCGACCCCGTGGCCGGTGCCATGGTCGAAATCGAGCCCTGCGGCCCACAGCGGGGCGCGTGCAAAGCTGTCGAGTTGGGCGCCGGTCGCGCCTTCGGGAAAAATCGCGGTTGCGATCGCGATATGGCCCTTGAGGACGCGCGTGAAGCGCTCGCGCATCTCGGCGGTCGGCTCGCCGACGACTACCGTGCGGGTGATGTCCGTGGTGCCATCTTCGTATTGTGCGCCGGAATTGATCAGAAAGATCTCACCGGGACCAACGCGCCGGTTGGACCTGTTGGTGACCCTGTAGTGCACGATCGCGCCATGCGGTCCGGCGCCTGAAATGGTCGGAAACGAGATGTCCTTCAGCACCCCGGTCTGCGCGCGGAAATCCTCCAGCGCTTCAACCGCGTCGATCTCGGTGAGCCTGCCGTGCGGCGCCTCGCGATCGAACCATGCCAGGAAGCGGGTCACGGCGACACCGTCGCGCAGGTGCGCGGCGCGGGCGCCGCTAATCTCGGCTTCGTTCTTGACCGCCTTCATTAGTGTGATCGGATCAGGTCCGCGCGAGATCTTCCCACCGGCGTCGACGACGACTCGGTTGATTGCGTCGGCGCCTGTTGCCTGATCGAGGCGGATGGTCTTGTGCGCGCCCCCGAGCGCAGCGAGGTCGCGCACGAATTGCTCCGGCATCCGTACGTCAGCGAAGCCCTCAATCACCGCACGCACCTCGTTGCTCAGCTTGCGCCCGTCAACGTAGAGCGTCGAGCGCCCGTCTTGTGGGATGATCGCGAAGCCGAGCACCAGCGGCGTGTGCGCTACGTCGGCGCCGCGGATGTTGAACGTCCAGGCGAGCGCCTGCGGATCAGTGACCGCCAGCGCGTCGGCTTTGAGCTTGTCCAGCTCGGCGCGCACGCGTTTGAGCTTTTCATTGACGGGCTCGCCCGCAAAGCGCAGGTCATGCAGGCTGACCGCCCCGAGCGGTGGCGGCGGACGATTGTGCCAGACCGCGTTGAGCGGCTCGGCCGGCGCGAGCTTCCCGCCAGCCGTGGTGCAGGCCTTGGACAATTTTTCGGCGCTGCTGACGGTGTGCAGCCACGGATCATAGGCGAGGGTCGCCCCGGCGGGAAGGTTTGCTTCGATCCAGGCTTCTGGCGTTTTGTCGGCGATGTTCTCGATCGCGAACAAATGCTCATCGACCTGTTTGCGCGCCTGCAGGGTGTAGCGTCCGTCCACCAGCAGAACCGCGCGATCGGCGAGCACGATGGCAACGCCGGCCGAGCCGTTGAAGCCGGTCAGCCACGCGAGGTGCTCTTCCGATGGCGGCACGTATTCATTCTGATGCCGGTCGGCGCGGGGCATGACGAAGCCCGCCAGATTTTGGCGCGCCAGCTCCGCGCGCAACGCCGCCAGCCGCGGCGCGGCCGTGGTCCGGTCGGAATTGTCCTCAAACGTCTGGAAGCGGGCTTTCGACATTGGCCCAATCTATGGGTGCGTTGCCGTAGCGGCAACGGCGACGGCCTGAATGTTTGCTATGCACCGAGTGCCTCGGAAATATTGCAGACGTTGCGTGGAAGCTCATGCGCGCAGGCGCAAAACCAGCGTCGCCC
This sequence comes from uncultured Alphaproteobacteria bacterium, assembly GCA_963833605.1. Lineage (GTDB taxonomy): Bacteria > Pseudomonadota > Alphaproteobacteria > Rhizobiales > Xanthobacteraceae > JAFAXD01. The sequence goes on along the minus strand of CAWHYZ010000011.1, from coordinate 204,022 downwards.
AACCATCCAGCACAATTCGACGGTCGAGCGTCAGCCCTTGCGCCCGATAGGCCGCAAGGGCTGCATTCGATTGCGACGCCATCAATCCTGACAGAATGACGCATGCGCCCGGCGCCAGCAGCCGTGCCATTGGCGCAGCGAGCACTCGCAGGGGCGCCAGCAGGATGTTGGCAAAGACGAGATCAAAAGGCGCGCGCTCATATATATGGTGCACCGACAAGCCGGGCGCATGCACAACTTCGATCTTGGGCGCGACTCGGTTGATGCGTGCGTTGTCTTTCGCGACTTGCACCGCGCGTGCGTCGATATCGCTCGCGAGGACGTGGCGCCGCAGGGCCTTCGCGGCGGCGATGGCGAGCACGCCGGTGCCGGTGCCGACGTTGAGGATATGGTGCGGGCGGCGCGCCCGCAGAATGCGATCGAATGCGAGCAGGCAGCCGCGTGTGGTGCCGTGATGACCTGTGCCGAATGCAAGCGCGGCTTCGATCTCGATGCCTTGGCAGTGTGACGGAATGGTTGCGCGATCATGTGCGCCATGAACGACGAAACGCCCGGCCGCGCTCGGCTTCAGCCCGGCGAGACTCGCGGCGACCCAGTCGCGCTCGGCGATGGTTTCGAATGTCAGCGCCTGGCTCGCGCTTGCGCCGGCGACGGCATGCACCAAATCCCTGATCTTGGTCTGCTCCGGAGCAGCCTCAAAATGAATCTCGACGTTCCAGCTGCCATCGTCCTGCTCGGACGCCGCGACGGCAGCGCCGAACCAGTCGGCGAACGCATCCGCCAGCAGCCCAGCCGTGTCGGCGTCGGTCGCGATGCGGGCGACATGACTCCCGCTCATCCGCGCCATTCCGGAGGCGGGATCGGCGTCCAGAAGCGAGCGAGCTTGAGATCCTGCGCGATCACGTTGGCGGCGTTGTAGCCGGGGGCGCCGTTGGCGCCGCCGCCGTGGTTGGATGAGCCACACAGGTAGAGCCCTTCCACCGGCGTGCGATAGCCCGCAAGAAGGGGATGCGGACGATTGATGCCGAGCTGCGCGGGCACGTAGGCGCCCATGCGCACCGCGCCGTTCACCATGTTGGCGTTGTGCAGCGGAATATCGCGCGGCGTGTAGAGATAGCTGCCCAGAACGTTGCGCGCATCGAGGTTGACCGCAAAGTCGCGCCAGGCTTCGAGCACCCGCGCCGTGTAGTCCCTGCGCCGATGCTCCCAGCCCTCTGGGCCGTCGGCCAACGCATAGGGCGCGAACGGCCACCAGAACGCTACGTGCTTGCCGGCCGGCGCATAAGTCGGATCGAACTGCGAATTGCAGGCGCCGTTCCCCATCAGGTGATCCGGAAACTCCCCGCGCCGGCATTGGTCGAAGCACCGGATCACCTGATCAGTGTCATCGAACCCGAAGATGATGTTGAACGCTCGGCCCATGTCGGGATCGAATTTCTGCGACGCGTAGATCGGTGGCTCGTTCAACGCGAGATGCAGGGTCACCAGGCTGTGATTGCCCCAGTGCCAGCCCTTGAGCTTCTGGCGCACGCCGTCCGGGAAATGATGCTCGCCAGCCATCCGCATGGTGGCCGGTGCGTCGATCCCGCTCGCGACGAAGCGCTTTGCCTCGACGTGGCTGTTGTCGGCGAGCCGCACGCCGGTCGCGCGCCCGCCTACGATTGTGATTTCGCGCACGTCGGCGCCGGTGATGACCTTGCCGCCGCAATCTTCGATGACGCGCGCAAGCGCGTTGGTGAAGCTCGCCGAACCGCCGACCGGAAGTGCGTTGTCGCTCAGCGCCGACATGATCAGCGGCATCATCATTCCATTGTTGGGCGCGTTTTCGCCCGTGGTTACGTGCATGAGCAGCTTGAACAACGTGCGGATGCGATGATCCTCGAAGTGCCGGTCTACTGCCTCGAACAGATCGAGGTTCGCGTGGGCGAACAAATCCTTTGCGTGCGGCCCGGTCACACGATTTCGCATCTCTTCCGGCGCGAGCGGTGGATTGTAAAGGATTGCCGTGAACAGCGCCCGCATCTTCACCGCGTAGGTCATGTGCAGGTCGCGGAACGCGTCCGCGTCGCGACGCGAGAAGCGCGCGATCGACGCGCAGGTCTTGTCGATGTCCCGGTGGATCGTCAGCGCTGTGCCGTCGCGCAGCGTCACGCCATGTTGGACCGGCGGCGCAATGGTTGAGAAGCCAAACCGCGCGAGCTCGAGGTCGCGCATCATCGGGGCCTGCGAGAAGCCGATGTAGAAGTTCGAGTGCAGATTGCAACGAAAGCCGGGCAGGATCGGCTCCTCGGTTGTGCACCCGCCGCCGGTCCAGGCGTTGCGTTCAAGCACCCCGATCCTGAGGCCAGTTCGCGCCAGGTAGGCCCCGAGCGTGAGGCTATTGTGCCCAGCCCCAACAATCACACCGTCGAACGCCGCCATTATCCCCCCAATTCGCCGTCTCGTGTGGGCATGCCGATTGACACCTCGTGGCGCGGGTTGTCCACCATTGGATGACAAAGCGTATCCGCTATTTTGACGCTTCGTTCGTCCGCGCAATCTTATCGAAAGATATTTGTTACCAACTAGATATTGGCGAGTACGACGTTGCCTCCGGTGAGTTTTCCAGAACTGTCACCAAGCATCATGAATGTCTGGTGACGGATTTATCCACAGGGGCATTCCGCGGTTTTCCACAGCAAATTCACAGCCAGCCCAGACACATAGGCTGTCACGCTGCGTCGTGATGATGCGCAGCTGCAGGCTATTTCGCGGCCAGCCATGTTCCCTGGGTCACCGCATCCAACGCCCCGTTGCGCGCCACCACCGCGGCTCATCGTCCTCCAGCAGATATCCCTCGCCACTAGCTTCGCGCAGCTTCGCTGACGCGCCCGAGATAGGTCGCCCGGTCCGCATAACGTTCCTCCAGTGATGGCGCGCGGGTCACCCACTTGCTCGCGCGCCACGCGGGTCACCGCAAATGGAATATATGAGCCGGTCAGCGGCTGGAGTTGCTCCGGCTGGCCGATGGCTGGGCTGCGGAAATTCCAGCCCGTATAGGTCGCGAGCGGCACAGCCTGGTCGGGCAGCCGGATGCCCGCGACCTCGTTGCCGTCGCGGTCGACATTCGGCACCAGGAATGGCAACGGGTGCTGTGCCGGCAGCCCCGCGCGCTCGGCCCGATAGGGTCCCGGAATGGTCAGTGGCGAGCGCACGCCCGGGAGTGCCGGGAAATCGAGCTTCTGTTGTGGGAGCAACGTTTCGTCCGAGAGCCGCGGATGGCGGCTCGCCGGCGGCGTAACGCCATCGCGCACCCAGCGATCAAGCGCGAGCAGCAGAGCGCGCTGCGCCCAGGAATATTCGCTCGGGTTTGCCTGCTGCTGCCCCGGACCTTGCGACGCAAGGAAGCCACCCGGCACATGCTGGGTGCCGGCGAACAGGTAGATGCGTACGTTGTCTGGTACGCGCGCGTCGTCCTGGCCGTCGATCGTCGTGGGGTGAGCGCCGCAGCGCGTCCGCCGCCCCAGTATTCGGTCGATGAGTCGTGTAAAGATCTTCGGTTGCTGGTCGGCAGTGAGGTTTGCCAACAGACCGTCGGTCTTGCCTGTCACTGGGTCGCGCTGCTCGAGATCGAGATAAGGAAACACGTTGCCTCGAAGAACCCAAGCCCGTCGGGCCTCGCAAAGCGCGCGTGAAATCGCCGCCCCGGGCGGCGCCGGCGACATGTGCCATCATGCCGTCGAACACCCGCTCGCCGTGCTCGTCGGCATTGAAGCCTTCGTATAGAAACTCCCGCAGCAACCGGCCATCCTGGGAGGGGCCGAACGCATAGAGATAGCGGACCTGGCGAGCGGACCCAGCGGACCATGTTTCAATGCGGACGCCAGGTCGCGCAATGCGGCGAGCCCCACTCCCGAGACCACGGCGCCCTTCGCCTGGTAGCTCAATTCATAAACGCGTCCCGGTTCGATCCGCCTTTGAGACGAGGGCGATCGTGTCGGGCACGATGCCTTTGTCGCCCGCGCGCCCGAACTTCCATCGGTCAGGCGAAATCAAGCGGGGCGTCGCCAGAAACCCGTCGCGGACCGACAGTGTGCTGGCCCCGCTGGATGGATTGATCAGCAGATAGCGGGTCGTGTCGGCGTAACGCGCGAGATCGTTCAGCGAGTGTATCTGGTCCGGCGAATTGGGACAAACGAGGTCGTCACCTGCCCGCTGATCGGGCGGTCTTCCTCGATGATGGGCGGCGCTTCCAATCCCATCAGCCCATCGCGGCTGGGATATCGAATTGCCATCCAACCCAGACCAGCGTGAAGCCGTGGCGCATCAGGAAGCCGTCACCAAAGTCCGCTTCGGTGGTCGGGTCGGCGCGCGGCGGCGCGCGGTTGAACGGGACGAGCATGTTCTTGCGCCCGCGGTTGACCACGTCGAACAGCGCCGCGCCGTTGCGCCGCGTCACGTCCTTCGGCACCAGTGCATAGAGGTCGGAAAACAGACGCGTCCGGAGGCATCGCGTGGCGCCTTGTCGATATCCACGATGCGTTTGTTGGCGGCTGCGTCGGATCGACCGCGAAGAAGACTTTGCCGGCGATCTTCTCATAGGGCCCCGTATCGCCAAACGACTTGCCACCGAGCACGTCGGTCCGCGACGCAATCTCGATGCGCGTGACATCGGCTTGCGCGGCCTGGACCCCCACGATTGCAATGGCCAACAAGAGACATCGCACACCTTGAAGAATGTCGATCATGCTGTCGTCCTATACTGAAAGTCCTGCCCTTCCTGAGAGAAAGATGCTGTGCCGCGAGTTCGGCATCTCCCGCAAAACCGGCTACAAGATCCTCACGCGCTACAACGAGATCGGCCTGGAAGGTCTCGCCGATCGCTCGCGCCGGCCCTACCGCCAAGCCAATCGGCTGCCGTTCCAAATCGAGACGCAGATCGTGCGCCTCAAGCAGGACAAGCCGAGCTGGCGCGCGCCTGAGGTCAGTTACAAGCTGTACCGCAATAATCTCGGCTCGTCAGCTTTATGCAATATGACTTGGGATTTTTCGACGACGAGACTTGCAGACTGGAACCGCTCGATAGCCCCTTCGCATCAAAAGTGTTACCCATGTCTCCGGTATAAACCGTAACCTGTGTGTCCGGAACGGACCTCCTCATCCTCGGAGCTTGTGAACCTATTCGGACCTCGTCCTGAGGAGCACGGCCGCAGGCCGTGCGTCTCGAAGGACGGCCACACGGAGGCGCTTTCGCTCTTGGTCGTCCTTCGAGACGCTCGCCCTCATCCTGAGCATCCGCCCTCTGGTTGGAGACGCGCCCTTCGGGCGCTGCTCGCCATGAGCGGTGCGAAGGACGCTCGCTCCTCAGGATGAAGGCCTGAAGGTTTCGCCGTTGAAGTGGAAAGGCGGAGAAGGTGCAGTATCATCGCCCCAACAAACAGAACCGCTCAGCACCAAGGGAGGCCATTATGTCACGGTTTGATCGCGCCGCCAGCCGGCGCCGCTTTCTGCAGTTTCTGGCCGGTAGCCCGCTGCTGGCGGGCGGCGGGCTTGCGGCCTTTGCGGGCGAAGGCCCGGCGACCAAATTCCCCGATCCGCTGATCTGGCCCCGCTCGATCCGGATAGTCTGATCAAGAGTCCAAGGAGGCGATCAACGTCTTCGACTTCGAGCCGGTATGCCGCAACAACGTTCCGCCCGCCCATTTCAGCTACATGGCGTCGGGGATCGACGATGAGGTCACACCGCGCGCCAACCGCGAAGAGTTCCTCAAGTTCCAGCTTCGACCGCGCCGCCTCAATGACGTGTCCAAGGTCGATACAAATCTCGAAGTGTTCGGCGTGACCTACGATAGCCCGATCGGTATGCGCCGACGCAGATGCCACCACCGCGGACGGTGAGATCGCTGTCGCCATGGCCGCCAGGCTCGGCAATCCTATCTCGACCCAAGCCTCGACGTCGATTTCGCCACCGGCGCGCCGCGCTTCTGGTTCCGCTCTTCCTCGCCGGCTGGGATATCGCCAAGGCCCTGGTGGCGCGCCGGCGCTGGCTCGCCGGTCGTTGCCGTCACCATCGCCGGGTGGCCGGCCGCTCGGACATTCGCGCGGCTGCGCCGTCGGCACCCGCGTCGCGGCGCTGTCATGGCCCGGCGCCCGGCGCTGCGCACGCGCGCCGTTCGCCGGCTCGTGTTGCCGCCGCCCGCGTCCCCCTTGCTGTCCGCCCTGCTTCGGTCCGGCGGCGCTGCGCCACCACCGTATGAGTCGTGCTCAAGGCATCCTGGCGCACGGACGCGGGCTTGCCGCCGACAGCGGCGTCGTTGTGGCATCATCGTGTCGACCACGGTGGGCGTGGCGGACAGCGGCGCTCCACGTCGTGCGCTGCCGGATCATACAGGCTGTGTGGTCGCATCCCGGGCTGATCGCGCTTCGACGCGGCACTGATGTGGGGCGCTCGCCATCGGCGCCACCGCGTCTGCGTGCAGACCCTATCTGTGGGGCTCGGTGCCTTCGGCAGGCCGGGTCGAGAAGGTGCTCGATATCCTGCGCACTGAGACGCGTGCGGCCATGGCCCAAGCGGCGTGCGCAACGTCAAGGAGCTCACGCCGGCGTTCGTGCGAGGCATGAGATGTAGCAACCATTAAAGCATGGCCGGTTTTGACACCCAAGGGGTGCCGCGGCGACGACGGTGTTGACGTAGATGAGGAGTTTTCGCGCGCAGGCGATGAGCGCGAGCTTGTGGTGCTTACCTTGGCGAGCAGGCGCCTGTAGAGCGCGATGAGCTGCGAGTTCCAGCGGAACACCCCTGGCAGCGCCGCACAATAGAGCGCCTTGCGCAACCGCTGGCGACCGCCCTCGATGTGGCGTACGCCGATTTGATCTCCGCTGTCGTCGTCGTAGGGAGCGAGGCCAGCAAGGCTGCCGCCTGCTCGCGGGTGATGCGTCCGATCTCGGCATTCGCACCAAGATGCTGACAGCGGTTTGCAGGCCGACGTATCGACACTGGCGATCAAATCGAGCCGGTCAGCCAGTCCTTGTGCTGGCGAATGGCCGCCACAAGCGCCTTAGCTCAGCTCTACCAACCTGTTGAGGCGAGCGATCTCGCTATTCCAGAACTCTCGCCCACGTTGATCGCGGCAAGTCTCGCGCGGTCTTGATGCGAGCGATATCTTCGCCGAGCTGCTCGATGAACGTCAGATGTTCGGCAAAAGTATACGACGCAGTCCGCGGCGCGTGGATCTTCTTAGCCGCTGCAGTGCAGGCGGCGATCAATGCCGCATCGATCTTGTCATTCTTGGCGCGCTGCAAATGGAACTTGGCATACGCCCGCACCTGCGCAGTTGGAATACGATGACCACAAGTGGTCTTTGCGCAACGTCGCCACGATCGCCTGCTCATAGCCGCCGCTCGCCTCGATGCCGACCCGTTTAATGCGTACTGGCGCAACCACGCCGATAAAACCTCATGCCCTTCCGCTGTGTTGTCGACCTGCAGACGCTTCTTGCTTCCATCAAGCGCCACATCGAGCTTACGCTTGCCAGTATCGATGCCGCACAGCCATGCTATCTTTGCTCATCTTCGTCGCCCTTCCTTGTGATGCGAACCCTTGTTCCTTCAACCATCCATCCGATAAACCGATCGCGATCTTGCTACACCACAGCTCACAACTCATTACATCCACATCCTCCCCTTCCCCCACCCCCCCTCACAACTCACCACAATAACTTCCCTAAACAAATGCCCCCTCTGCGAGCGCTGACCGCGATCGCGATGGGTTTGGGCGGGGTCAAACCCGGCCTTCAACCCGTCTTAGCGGTGCGCGTGTTCATAATGCATGCGCAGCAGATCAACGCCGTAATCGTTGCCGTTGGGCGTGCGGACCAGCGTGTGTACGTGGAATTTCTCCGGGTTCGCGTTGGTCAGATAGACGCCGGAATGGTGATCGAACTCGATCATCACCACCGGGCTCTGGATCCGGTAGTAGAACGGGCTGTGTTCGCCAGTCTCTCCGATCCAGCAGAAATGCGTCTCGCCGAGATGGCGCTCGACTTCGTCCATGCGGGCCTTGAGTGGACCGGCCGGCATCGGGTCGACAAAGGCCGTGATCAGATCGAGCAGGCGGCGACGCTGATCCGATGAAAACTCAGCCGCCCGCACCCCCTCGTACGGGATGATGCGGTTGTCCTGGCGTGCGCCGCCCATGTGCAGGTGGTCAGCAGGATGCCAGCGTCCGGGCGGCTGGTCCTTGCCCAGGATCGAACGGTTGATCACTGCCCGTTGCTGCTGGCTCGTGGTGAACGAGCGCATGAGCGCAAGTCCGCCATTCTCTTCATCCTGAAACAGATGCACGTGCGCGAACGGGCCGGTATCGGCAAAATTCGGCTCCGCGCCCATGAAGGTCGGGGACAGAACCAACTGGCCGTCGACAGCGATGCAGTTGAGCGCCAGATGATGTCCCATCAGCTGCCAGCCCCAGGGTTCGCTGGTCGAAGGCACGCCGAAGATCGAAAAATTGTAGCTGAACTCGCCAAAAACCTTGGTGTTGCCGAGGAGCTCGCCCAGGAACAGGTTGAGCCGCATGACGTCGCGCGTCTTGTCGTAGCCCTTCTGGCTCAGACTCGCGTGGACGACCGCGAGCACGCCCTCGCGGGCAGCATCCGACAGTTCCTCGAGCCGCAGTCCGTATTGGTAGAAGTAGATTTCGGTATTGTTCCAGCGCCGCCAATCGCGCGCATCGATCGGGAACAGCAGCGCCTTGCGCTGGTCCACTGACAGGATCGCCAGCAGGTTGGTCGCCGCCACGGCCATCGCTTCGACTGGCGCGCCGTTGGGCGCACGGGCGTAGAGGTTGCGCAGGGGCTGTCCGTCGGTGGTGACGCCGACGAACGGCGCATCGTAGAGCTTGGCCCACGGCTCGAGCAGCAGCTGCTGCACATGTGGATTGGCGGCCATGCGCTCCGCATGCTCGTACGGGTCCCGCCCCAGATTGGCGACGCGCGGATAGTCGGGCGCAGGCACGTACGGGCGAAAGTCGTATTTGCTCACGGCGGGCCTCCGGCAGAGGGCGAATCATGGGCGAGGGGCGGGTAACGACCAGCGACAGTGTTTCCTATCGCCGGTCCGCTGTCATCCGTCCACTACCCCTGAGCTGGGTCATTATCCTACGTCGGGTTCCTCCGTCATTGCCGTTGCAATCAAATCGAAATCGCGTTGTGTGATTTCCACGAGCCCGAATCGGAACCGCGCTCCCCAGTTGCGGGTACCCCTGGTCAGCTCAAGCCCGTCCAGCAGCGGTGCAATCGGCGTCGTACGCGCGTCGCGATAGGTCACGTCACGCCGGAACGGCGCAAAGCCACCGCCCATGTCTACCTGATAGACATTGTCGTCCTTGATGGTGCCGATGCTCGTGAAGGCCTGCAGCCTGTCCTTGCCGCCGAACGTCTCGGTCGGCGAATAGCAGACGACGCCGTCACCCGGTTGCAGCCGCCGCAACGGTCCTCGCTTGCCATGGCAGGCCTGAATGAAGCTTGCTGCGCGGCCGCGCCGCACATGTTCGGCGGACGCGACGACGATCCAATGCCGTCTCATGACGCCACCGGAGCGAACACCCGCAGCCGATGGCCGTCCGGGTCGAGGCCCACGAATGTGCGGCCAAAATCCATCGCGCTCGGCGCTTGCGCGATCGCAATCCCGCGCCCGCGCCAGTCGGCGTGGGTTCTGTCGACGACCTCGTCGTTCGCCACCGGGAAGATCAGTTCGCCGCCGCCGTTAGCGCCGGTGACCTTCGGCTCGACATTGTCACGCGCCCACAGTCCGAGCTTTACGCCGGACGGCATGACGAACATCGTGAAGGTCGGCGAGGTTTCGACCGGTGGGCGGCCCAAGAGGCCGGCATAGAATGCCGCACTGGCGGTGGGGTTCTGGACATAGAGCAGCACGAAATTGCAGTCGATCATGGTGGCTTCTCCGGTTAACGGGAAGCGCACGTTACGCGCCGCTAGTGTCAGATTTTGTCAGCAGCAAGCACACCGTCGCTCAGGCTCTATTGCTCCGGGATGCCCTGGGTCGCGCGCCATTCCTTCATCAGCGCGCGCCGGCGCCGCGGGTAGCGCTGCGTCGTCTCGCGCAGTTTGGTGATGCGGTCGGTGCGGAAATGGCGGAAGTCCTGGCGCAGCTCGCACCACGCCGCCAGCATGCGGAGGCGATCAAAGAATCCGAGCGCGATCGGCCACACCGTGCGCTTGGTGTGATTGCCCTTGGGGTCGGTATAGTCGATGACAAGCTTGCGCTCGGTGCGGATCGCCACGCGGATCGGCGTGAGATCGATCGGATCAGCGATCACTCTGGGTCCCGGTCCGGCCAGCAGTCCTGAGCCGTCGATGCTGTCGCGCAAATCGTCTGGCAGCACGGCTGCGATCTTGGCGAGCGCGTTGCGGGCCGCGTCGGCGAGTGGCTGATCGGTGCGTCGCGCGATGAAGCGCGATCCCAGCACCAGGGCCTCCAACTCTTCGTCGGAGAACATCAGCGGCGGCAGCACGAATCCGGGCCGCAGCACGAACCCAACGCCGGCCTCGCCGTCGATCGAGGCGCCCTGACCAATCAGAGTCTGGATGTCGCGGTAGATGGTGCGTAACGACACACCGAGTTCGTCGGCCAGCACGGCGCCGCTCACCGGCGCGCGATGCCGGCGCAGAACCTGAATTAGCTCGAGCAGACGTTCAGAACGCGCCACGGTGAAGCTCCAGTACGGAGCCCACTGTAGCATGGCTGCTGCCAAATAGTGTCAGTAGGATGGGTTGAGCGCAACGAAACCATCAGGGGGCTCGGTTTCGCTGCGCTCAACCCACCCTACAGTTCACGCAATCAGATCGAAATGGTGGAGGATCGCCGAGAAGTCATAGGGGTGCTGCGCAATCCCGCTGCTGTCCGACGACGCGAAGTGGGCACCGGCGCTGTTGCCGTTGTCGCGCGCCACTGACCACATCGAAAGCCGCGCAACATTGGGGTCGGTCTGCGCATAGTTTTCAAGCGCCTGTGCGTCGGCCAGCGTGAATATTTCCGACGCGATGTCGTTGACGCCGGCGTCACGCCGATCTTGGCGTTAATGCCAAGATTACTGAGTTGCTTCTCGGTCGCGATCACCGCGTTGATGGCATCGAGGCCCATCTGGCCGTTGTTGTCGACCGAGGGGCCGCCGTAATCCATGGCCATGATATTGACCACGTCGACCCTCACGCCGTCATGCTTGGCGCTTTGGAGCACGTTGAGCCCGCTGGCGACGAGGCCGGTCGGCAGCACCGGCAGGGTGAACGAGACCTTGAGGTTCGGGTTCGCCTGCTCGAGCCCGGCCAGGGCCTGGTCGCGCAACGTGATCGAGTGTTGATCTTCCACCGCTGCGCCCTCGATGTCGAAATCGACGGAGTTGATATGGTAGCGGTCGATCACCGATTGGTACTCGGCCTGCAGGCCCGCGGCGCTCTTCGCGGTCAGCGCCGGTTCCTGGCCGGCGGCGCCGCCGAACGAAATCGTGATGTGACCGCCGGCCGCCTGAACCGCCTGCACCTGCGACAGGATCGTGGTGCCGTTGACGAGCGTGTCATCGGCAATTGTGCCGACGCCCTGCCAGCCGATGCCGTTGCCGGAGGCGAGCATGAAGGCAAGCGTGAAGTTTTGAATTCCTGACGCATGCGAAATCGCAAGCAGGTCGGCGTCCTGCGACATCGCCATGTCGATGTACGGCGCAAATTCATGCGCATGGTTTCCGCCGACGCTGGGTGGAGGGGCGGTGGAGGCTACTGCCGTATGCACGGATACCGGGCTGGCCTGCGCGGACGAGCCAGCAGCATCGATCGCGGTCACGGAGAACTGGTAGGTAGTATCTCCAGTGAGGCCGGTGACCGAGTAAGCGGTGCCAGTGGTCGTGGCGATCTGATGCCCGTTCTCATAAATCGCATAACCGGTGATCGGCGCGTGGTCGGGCACGCTCGCCGCGTTCCAGGTCAGGATCGTCGCCGAAGTCGAGGTACCGCTGGCTGCGAGTCCAGTCGGCACGGTTGGAACCGCATGGGCGGGGTCAGCCGCGCCCACGATGGTCCACGGCTGGCCGGTGCCGCTGCCGCCGTTGTGTTGCTCAGGATCGCTGCCCTGCGTCCACCAGTTGGCCTTGTAGATAACGCCGTTTTCGATCGACTCCGTGCCGGCCGTATAGACCTTGGCTGCCGACCAGGGCGCTGGATCGCTGCTGCCACCGGCGATGATGGTCCACGGTTCGCCGCTGTCACCAACCCCGCTGTTCTGGGCCGGATCAACGCCCTGCACCCACCAATTGGCCTTGTAGGTTACGCCGTTTTCGGTCGCGGTCGTGCCGGCTGTGTAGATCGCGCTCGCCGACCATGCGCTCGCGCTGCTCGGCGCGGGGGCCGGCGGTGGCGTGGCGGCCGGCGGTGTGACGACAGGCGGTGTGACGGCGGGCGGCGTGACTGGAGGTGGTGCCGGCGGCGTCACCGTCGTGCTCCCCAGCGCCGTAGTCCATTCGGAAATCGCCGATGCGTCCTTGCCAACAACATTGGAGAGATGGAGGTCGTGCAGGGTGACGTGGTCGAGCGTGTAGGTCTGATGGTTGGACGGGATCGCAATCACTACGCTGCCGTTGACTTCGCTGACCGTGAACTGATCGGCCGCGAACCAACCAAAATCGAGAATGTCGGTTGTTGGATTGAAGTTGATGTGGGTGTTCGTTCCCCACGCCCAAATAATTTTCGTGGTCGACACGGGGCGTCTCCCTCGCTGTAAATTTCAGCCGCCCCGCTGAACAATGCACGCAGCTTCGATGAATTGTTGGCCACAGTCAATGGCAGCCCACGGCGCGCGCAGGGCCTGCACGGGAGGGGTTCAACGTGCGCGAGCGAACAAACAAGGAATTTGGAATAAACGCGACCTCAACGCCGCGAACGCGCAAGATTTGGAAGCGCTTGACCCAGAACGGCCGATTGGAAAACACTCGCTCCACAGGCGATGATTGAAACGCCGATGATCGCGGACGTGAAATCGGACGAGATGGACAGCGCAACGGAGCGCGCTTTTGAACGTCGTCGTGGTGGGGAGCGGCATTGCCGGTCTCTCGGCCGCGGCGGCTGCGCTGCAAACAGGTGCGCGTGTTGCGCTGCTGGAACGCGCGATCCGCGAAGAGCGCGGGGGTAACACGCGGTGGACGGAAGCTCTGCTGCGGATGAAGAGCGAGACCGAGGTCTCGGACGATTTCGAGGACCATTTCGCCAACAACGCGGGCCACCACCTCGACCCCGAGCTGGTCGGGGAGACGACCCGTGCGCATCGGGACTGGCCGGCCATCGTCAAGACACTCGGCTTCACCGACCCGGACTTGGTTGCAACATTCGCGCAGGCGGCAGGCCCTACCATCGCGTGGCTGAAGACCTTCGGCGTTCGCTTCGGATTTCTCCCGACCTATTTCATCACCAGCTGCCAGCCACGCATGGCTCCGATCGGAGGAGGGCTCGCCCTGATCGAGGCGCTGGCGGCATTTGCCGAGAACAAGGGCGCGCAGTTTTTCTACCAAACGACCGCCCGTAGCCTCGTTCAGGACCAGGACGGTGTTGTTGTCGGCGTGCGTGCGGTGGGGCCGGGCAACCGGGCGCTCGAACTACGCGCCCGTTCGGTCGTGCTCGCGTCCGGCGGCTATCAGGGCAATGCCGAGATGCTGACGCAATATATAGGCCCGCGCGCGCGCTACATTCGGCCGGTCGCACGCGGCGGTTATTACGACAAGGGCGAAGGGATTCGCATGGCCCTTACGATCGGCGCCGCTCCCTGTGGTGATTACGGCCGCTTCCACGCCGAGCCGCTCGATCCGCGTTCGGGCGCACCAGAACCGATCGTTCTCGTGTTCAACTACGGCATTCTGGTCAACCGGGAAGGGCGACGCTTCGTCGACGAAGCTCCCGCAACGGTGGACGCGACCTACGAGGCGATCACGCGCGTGGTGCTGGAACAGCCGGACGGCATCGCATACGCGATCCTTGATTCAACGATCGAAGACGTTCCGGGCTGGCGCCGGTCAGTACGCTCCGACCAGCCGCCGGTCAGTGCCGACAGTATCCCCGAACTGGCCGAAACGCTCGGCTTGAATGCGGAGGAACTCGCGCGCACGGTCGCCGGCTACAACGCAGCCTGTCCGGCGGCCGGGGCCTTCGATCCGCTCGCCGTCGATGGACTCGGCACGGGGCCCAGCTTCGCCCCTCGCAAATCGAACTGGTCGCGCCCGCTCACGCGGCCGCCGTTCCTCGCCTATCCGATCATCTGTGGCAATTGCTTCACGTTCGGCGGGTTGAAGATCAATTCCAACAGCCAGGTCCTCAACGCCGACGGTGAGCCGATTCCTGGTCTCTACGCTGCAGGTGAAACCATTGGCCTCTACTACGGCACTTATACGGGCGCGACTTCAGTGTTGCGCGGCGCCGTGTTTGGGCGCATCGCCGGCCGTCACGCGACGCAAGCACTCGTCCCTGGTTGATTCATGCTGCCCCAAGAGACGGCACGCGAAGTGGCAGGCCGCTCGACTAAAACGGCACCGCCAACCCGTCCAACACCGAGTCGCAGTTGACGAGATCGACCCGTTTCCAGGCGATGCGAATGCCACTGCTGTTTGTAATCAGCCGATGAAAGCAGGTCCCGCCATAGAGCGTCTGCGCGTCGCGGCGATACTCCAGCAGCTGGAACTTGGAGCGCGCGATACACGCGCGGCCATCGTCGGACTGCTCGTCGATCGTGACGTTGGCCACGATGCGCGTGGTGCGCGAGCGCGGTTCCTGCGAATAGATCCGCGGGCTCGCGAGCCGGCGCACGCGCGTCTCCAGCAATCGCCGATCGTCATAGATCAGCGAGATCGTGTCGCGCGGACTTGCCTGATTGGGCTGCGAGGGAACCCAGTACCAGGCATCGGGTGTGAACAGCGCGAGCCACTCATGGAAGCGCGATTCGTCAAGGAGGCGCGCTTCGTACATCAGAAAGGCGGTGCACGCTTCGGTGTCGAGCGGCGCGACCTTCGCCGGACCGGCGGCGACGGCCGGTCGGGTATCAACGCTCATGGCCGTGCCCCAACGCTCATGACGCGCCTTGGCTCGTGCGCCGGCGCATGCCGGTCCGCATCGTTCGCCATGTAGCCGAGCCACGCGTCGAACATGTTGCGGATGAAAATTTCGCTGGTGGAGTTCTTGCCGCGGCGGCCGCCGTGCTCGTCGGCCTGATCGGTGGCAAAACCACGTCCGATCTCAATCCATTCCGGACCGGCGCTGGAAAGCCCGAACGCGATGCGATTGTAGACTTCGAGGTCGTCGGTGAGCACCAGCGAGCCGGTTCCGTTGACGGTGTTGGCGAATGCGATCGCGTTATGGAACATCTGCTCGGGCGCTCCGCCGAGGCGGAAATTGTAGGTGTGAACCACCGTCTCGTTGACTGCGACCGGATGCACGACGCGCAGTTGCTGGAACCCGCTCATGAACGACACATTCGGATAGATATTGCTGTTCCAGCGTCGGACCTCGAGGATCTTACGGGTCGCGTCCTTGCCCTTGCTGGCTTCCATCGCGGTCGTGTACTCGCGAAATGTCGGATCGTTGAGGGCGGCGACGAGCTTGGAATCGTCGTGATAATCACCAAGGAAGCTGTGTCCGTTCGGATAGCACCAGATGCCGACATTCGCTTCCCAGAACGAATAGGGCGCGCCGTTCTGGCGCATCTGCCTGATCGCGATCTCGCCTGAGCCGTCCGTGTGGACGTCGTCCGCCTGCTGCTTGGCGGCGACGATCGAGGACTCGTGGACGAACAGCGGATGTGCCGCATCACACAGGTTTTCCAGATAAAGCTTCCAGTTACCGTGATAGCGGTGCTTGAACGTGCCGCCCGCGACCACGAGCTCGCCATTGGGCGCACGATCGACCATGTCGTCGAAGGAGGTCGTCATGTAGCCCAGGAAATCTTCGAGGCTCGGGCCGTCGGCGGCAAGGCTGCCGAATACGAATCCGCGATAGCTCGCAACGCGCGGCACCCGCTTCATCCCGGCGTCGCGGGCTGTCGGGTCGAAGTGCGCCGGATAGCCGTGCAGCAGTGGCGCCGCCTTGATCCGGCCATCGAGCTCATAGGTCCAACCGTGATAGCAGCACCGGTACTCGTCGGTGTGGCCGCTTTCGGACGCAACCACCATCACGCCGCGATGGGCACACTGGTTGTGCACGAGCCGGATTTGGCCCTCACCGTCGCGGGCGAGCAGCAGTGGCTTGGTTCCGATCCGCGTGGCGATGAAATCGCCCGGATGCTTGATCTGGCTTTCATGACCGACGTAGATCCAGGCGTTGCCGAAGATGCGGTCGAGCTCGAGCTCGAAAATATCCGGGTCGATGTAAAGGCTGCGGTGCACGCGGCCGGGCTCGACCAGCGAACAGACGGTTTCGCGCGATGGCATAGTGCTACTCCGGGGCCGTTGCCGCCCAAACCTAACGCGCCGGTCGCTGGCAGGAAAGGGCACTGCAAGGGGGCGTCGCCGCGAACGGTCTCTGCGCTCTAGCAGGTTTGTGACCAAAGGAGGACTCGCGCGGGTATGCAAGTCTGGATCATAATGCACCGGTGACGTGCGCGGAGCCGTTCACTGGACGCGGCGCTTGTACGAGCGGGAGGAAATGATGGCCTCGGTCGCGATCAGCGACGTGCGTAAGGCGTTCGGCGCCGTCGAGGTCATTCACGGCGTTAACATCGAAATCAACGACGGCGAGTTTGTGGTGCTGGTCGGGCCGTCGGGCTGCGGCAAGTCGACCCTGCTGCGCATGATCGCAGGGTTGGAAAACATCACCGGCGGCACGATCCGCATCGACAATCGCGTGGTCAATCATGTGCCACCGAAGGAGCGCGACGTCGCCATGGTGTTCCAGAACTACGCGCTCTATCCGCACATGACGGTCGCCGACAATCTCGGCTTCTCGCTCAGACTGCGGCACGCGCCCAAGGCGGAGGTCAAGGCGCGGGTCGAACGCGCTGCTCAAATTCTCGGTCTCACCAGTCTGCTCGGCCGCTATCCGCGGCAACTATCCGGCGGTCAGCGCCAGCGCGTCGCCATGGGACGCGCGATCGTGCGCGATCCCAAGGTGTTTCTGTTTGATGAGCCGCTGTCGAACCTCGATGCCAAGCTGCGCGTTGCCATGCGCACCGAGATCAAGGAACTCCATCAGCGGCTTGAAACCACGACCGTTTACGTCACCCACGATCAGATCGAAGCGATGACCATGGCCGACAAGATCGTGGTCATGCACGACGGCAGGGTCGAGCAGATCGGCGCGCCGCTCGAACTCTACGATCGACCCGACAACGTGTTTGTTGCCGGGTTCATCGGCTCGCCGGCGATGAATTTCCTGCGTGGACGCCTGCGCCTCAACGGCAGCGCCGAGTTCCTGGGCCCGCAAGGGGTGCGGCTGCCGCTCGCCGCGGCCCCGGCCGGCGGCGATGGCCGGCCGGTGATCTATGGTGTTCGCCCCGAGCACTTCGCGCTTGCAGACGATGGTGCCGAGGCCGAGGTGCACGTGGTCGAGCCGACCGGCTCGGAACTTCAGGTGGTCGCCAGGCTCGGCGGTGAAGAGATCATAGCGGTCTTTCGCGACCGACATCAGTTCAAGCCGGGGCAAAAGATCCGGCTGCGCCCGGACGCGCGGCTGGCACACCTGTTCGACCAGACCACCGGGGAGCGACTGACCGCCTGAGCGATGACATGAGCAGGCAAACCAAGGGAGGAATACGATGACCATTTTCACCCGCCGCGCGCTGGTCAAGGGCGGCACGGCGCTGGCAGCCAGCGGCGCGCTCACCGGTCCCGCATTGCTGGACTGGGCCAAGGCCTGGGCGCAGACCGCGCCCTGGAAGCCGGAACCGGGCGCGGCGCTCTCGATGCTGCGTTGGAAATACTTCGTGCAGTCCGAGGACGATGCGTTCGTCGCCCTGATCGACGCGTTCACCAAGGCGACCGGGGTCAAGGTCGCGATCGCACGCGAGTCCTACGAGGATGTGCAGCCCAAGGCGTCGGTCGCCGCCAATACCGGCGCCGGCCCGGATCTGTTCTGGGGCCTCTACTCGCTGCCGCACTTGTTCCCGCAGAAATGCCTCGATGTGTCGGATGTTGCCGAGTATCTCGGCAAGAAATACGGGGGCTGGGTGCCGACCGCCGTCACCTACGGCAAGAGCGGCAACAAATGGATCGCGGTGCCGATCGTCTATGGCGGCAACATGCAGAACTACCGGATCGAAGCCTCGAAAAAGGCCGGCTTCTCGAAGTTCCCGGAAACGACCGACGCCTTCCTCGAATACGCCAAGGCGATGAAGAAGAACAACACGCCGGGCGGCATGGCGCTCGGCCACGCGTCCGGCGACGGCAACGGCTGGGTCTATTGGTGCCTGTGGGCGCATGGCGGCAACGTCGTCGACAAGGACGACAAAGTTGTCATCAATTCGCCTGAGACCGCCAAGGCGCTGGAATATGCCAAGCTGCTCTATGAAAACATGATTACTGGGGTCGCGTCCTGGAACGACGCCTCCAACAACAAGGCGTTCCTCGCAGGCGAGCTCCACTGGACCAACAACGGCATCTCGATCTACGTTGCGGCCCAGAAGGATCCGAGCAAGAACGACGTCGCCAAGGACATGGATCACGCGTTCTGGCCGGTCGGCCCGATCGGCAAGCCGACCGAGCTGCACCTGATGTATCCGATCCTGGTGATGAACTACACCAAGTATCCACAGGCCAGTAAGGCACTGATCGCCTACATGATGGAGGCGGACCAGTTCAACAAGTGGATCGAGGCGGCGCAGGGCTATCTCACCCACTGCCTCAATGCCTATGACGCCAATCCGGTGTGGACCGCGGACCCCAAGCGGGCGCCGTTCCGCGACGCCGCCAAGCGCTCGCTCACCGCCGGTGGACTCGGCTCGGTGGGCGAGAAGGCAGCGACCGCGATCGCCGATTTCGTGGTGCTCGACATGTTCGCCAACTACTGCACCGGGCGCGAGGACGTAAAAGGCTCGATTGCGATCGCGGACCGGCAACTGCGGCGGATCTATCGATAAGCCGATGGCTGACGCCGTCCTACCCGGCTCCATGACCGCCAAGGCATCCCGCGTCACCATGACGTGGGATCGCCTGAAGGTTCATCGCAACTGGCTTGGCGCCTGGTTCATGCTGCCGACGGCTGCGTTCTTGATTCTGTTTCTAGCCTATCCACTCGGACTCGGCATCTGGCTGTCGTTCACGGACGCGCGCATCGGCCGGCCAGGCGCCTTCATCGGGCTCGAGAACTACGAGTGGCTGTGGGACGACTCGACCTTTCGGCTCTCCGTCTTCAACACCATGCTCTACACGGTGGTCGCGAGCGTGATCAAATTCGCGGTCGGGCTCTACCTGGCGCTGCTGCTCAATCAGAACATGCCCATGAAGGCGATCATTCGCTCCGTCGTGCTGATCCCCTTCATCGTGCCGACGGTGCTTTCCGCAATCGCGTTCTGGTGGCTCTACGACAGTCAGTTTTCGATCCTGTCGTGGTCACTGCGCAAAATGCATCTGATCACGACCAACATCGACTTCCTCGGCGACCCGTGGAACGCGCGCTGGTCGGTGATCTTCGCCAATATCTGGCGCGGCGTCCCGTTCGTCGCAATCACGCTGCTGGCCGGGCTGCAGACCGTTTCGCCGTCACTCTACGAAGCGGCCACCATCGACGGCGCCAGCCGCTGGCAGATTTTCCGCCATGTGACCTATCCGCTGCTCACCCCTATCATCGCGGTGGTGATGACATTCTCGGTGCTGTTCACCTTCACCGATTTCCAGCTGATCTGGGCGATGACCCGCGGCGGGCCCGTCAATGCCACCCACCTGATGGCGACGCTGTCCTACCAGCGCGCTATCGGCGGTGGCTATCTGGGCGAGGGCTCGGCGATCGCGACGGCCATGATTCCTTTCCTGCTGGCCGCGATCCTGATCTCCTGGTTCGGTCTGCAGCGGCGCAAGTGGCAGCACGGAGAGAGCAATGACTGACGCTCTCGTTGCGCGTATCGCGCAATTTGCCCCTGTCCTCATCCTGAGGAGCCTTGGCCCGCAGGGCCAAGGCGTCTCGAAGGATGGCGAGAAGCGAGGGCGTACCCTTGGACCATCCTTCGCGACGCGTGACCTAACGGGGCACCCCGCGGCGCCAGCGCCGCGGGCCCCTCGGTCACGCTCCTTCAGGATGAGGCCGACAGAGGACGTCGCCAATGACTGACGCTCTCGTCCCCAAGCTTGCCCAGCCCAAAGCCGTTTTGACGGGATCGTCGCCTACGGCCGATCGCAGCGAGGGCATGAGCTATCTCGAGACGCTGCCGAAGCGTCTGGTCACGCTCTATCTGCCACTGTCGATCATTCTCGTGATCCTGCTGTTCCCGTTCTACTGGATGGCGCTGACCGCGATCAAACCCGATGAGCAGCTGCTCGACCTCGAGCGGTTCAACCCGTTCTGGACCTGGACGCCGACCTTCAAGCACATCGCCAAGCTGCTGTTCGAGACCAACTATCCGCTCTGGCTCTGGAACACGATGCTGGTCGCGATTTCGGCGACCATCCTGTCGATCGTTGCGAGCGTGCTCGCGGCTTACGCGATCGTGCGCCTGCGCTACCGCGGAGCGCAGTTCATCGGCGGCGCGATCTTCCTTGCCTACCTGATCCCGCCATCGATCCTGTTCATCCCGCTGTCCACCGTGGTCTTTCAATATGGCCTGTTCGACACGCCATTCGCGCTGATCCTGACCTACCCGACGATCCTGATTCCGTTTTCGACCTGGCTGCTGATGGGCTATTTCAAGACCATTCCGTTCGAGCTCGAGGAATGCGCCCTCATCGACGGCGCCAGCCGCTGGCAAATTCTCGTCAAGATCGTACTGCCATTGGCGGTGCCGGGGTTGATCTCGGCTTTCATCTTCTGCTTTACGCTGTGCTGGAACGAGTTCATCTACGCGCTGACCTTCATCTCCTCGACCAGCAACAAGACCGTGCCGGTTGCGATCGTGAACGAGTTCGTCGATGGCGACATCTATCGTTGGGGGTCGTTGATGGCCGGCGCGCTGGTCGGCTCGCTGCCGCTGGTCGTGCTCTATGCGTTCTTCGTGGAGCACTACGTGTCGGCGATGACCGGCGCGGTGAAGGAATAGAGGCTCACATCGGGGGAAAACGGATGACCGACGCAAACGCCGAACCAAGGCCACTGATCCCGGCGCTCAAGCCGTTCTACACTTGGGTCATTCCGCTCACTTGGCCGCTCATTCGCATCGCGGTCGGCTGGAACCTGGTGGTGCACGCATGGGGCAAGCTCCAGCGCGGTATGGGGGCGGTGCTGCCGGGCTTTTCACAGCTTGGTTTCGAGCCGGCGTGGCTCTTCGGGTGGAGCGCAACCTTGATTGAGCTTCTTGGCGGCATCGGCATCATTCTCGGCCTGTTCACCCGGTTTTTCGCCGCTGCGGTGGCAATCGAGATGTTCGTGATCTTCTGCGCCTATTGGAGCAACGGCTTTAGCTGGCTCGGCCGCGGCTACGAATACGTGCTGCTGTGGGGCTTGGTGGCGTTCGCCATCGCGCTGCGCGGCGGCGGGCCCTATTCGCTCGACCGCAAGATCGGAGTGGAACTGTAACTATCAACGCTCAACGCGACCGCTCTTCGCTGAGCTTCCCAAGCAGCCGGGCCAGCGTCTCCGCCTCGGCATCGCTCAGCTTCCCGCCGACATGGCGCTCAATTGCTGCCCGGTAGGTCGGCCACATCCGCTTTTGCAGGTCGCGCCCGGTCGGTGTGATCGCCACGATCTGACCCCGCTTATCATCGGGGCAGGGGCGACGCTCCACCAGACCCGCCGCCACCAGGCGATCGAGCAGCCGCGAGAGGTTGTACTGGGCCAGCAGCACCTGCTGCTCGATTTCGAACGGGCGCAGGCTGTCGTGGCGCGAAAGCTCCAGCAGCACGTCATACCAGGCGAGGGGCGGGAACCCGGCCGCTTTGAGGTCCGCCTCGACCCCTGACAATGCCGTGCTCTGGGCCCGTACCAGGCGGGTCCAGGCGCGCACGGTCGCGTCTGATGGGCTGCGTGGCATGCAGGGCTGTTAGCATCTACATGCATTTGCATCAACCTTGCTTTATCAATGTAGATGCATTTAAATTAATGCAATTGCATTAATCGACGCAGGAGCTCCGTCATGCCCAAGCTGCAACTGGTCAGCCACGACCTCTGCCCCTATGTGCAGCGCGCCGCCATTGCGCTCACTGAAAAAGGCGTCGCGTTCGAGCGCAGCTATGTCGACCTCGCCGCCAAACCCGACTGGTTTCTGCGGATTTCGCCGCTCGGCAAGGTGCCGCTGCTGAAGGTCGGCGACGAAGTGATCTTCGAATCAGCTGTGATTCTTGAATACTTGGAGGAAACACAACCGCGCCCGCTTTACCCGGCGGATCCGCTGACGCGCGCGAGGCAGCGTGCCTGGATCGAATTCGGTTCAGCCATTCTGTCCGATATCTGGGGGATGGAGGTCGCGCCTACCCGCGAGGCGCTCGATCTCAAGGCCAGGGCACTGACCGACAAATTTGCGCGGGTCGAAACCGAGCTGGGGCAGGGACCGTGGTTTGCCGGCGACGCGTTCGGCTTGGTTGATGCGGTGTTCGCGCCGGTGTTTCGCTATTTCGAGAACTTTGACGATATTTTCGACCACCGCATCCTGGCGCACAAACCGAAAGCGGTGGCCTGGCGTGCTGCACTGCTGGCACGCCCGTCGGTCCGCAACGCCGTCCCAGCCGACTACCATGAGCGACTCGACCGCTTCATCCACGCCCAGGACGGTGCCCTCGCCATGCTCATGACCAGCAGAGCGCGCTCGTCATGGCGCGTTGCCCAGAGACGAGCCTGAGGCGAAGCGGGAGAACTCAAGCCGGGTCGTCCAAAAGCCGAGTCAATCCGCTCACCTGACGCCGGGGCAGGGACATGCAGCACCTCTCTGGAGGGATCGCGCGCAGAGAGGTTAACGAAATTCAATGCGGTGCGTCCTGCTCCATTGCGAACTCGGCCCGAAGATTTTCGGCGTCGCGGAAGATCGATGCGATCGCGAGTACACGACCGCCTTTCTTGTATCGCAACAGGCAATCCTTCGATTTAATATCGCCATCGACCGCGATTTCGTCCCATTGCTCGGCGTGGCCGACATAGTTGATCGGCACGTCGTAATGCTGGGTCCAGAAGAACGGTACGGCGTCAAATCTCTCAGTCAGCCCCAGCATGTTGCGAGCCGCAGTCTGTCCCTGGCGCTCGGCAACGACCCAGTGCTCGACGCGAATGTTGTTCCCGGAATGCGGGTCGGGCCAGCGCGCGATATCGCCGGCCGCATAGATGCCGCGAACACTCGATTCGAGATAGCCGTCCACGGCCACGCCGCGATCGATTGTGAGACCGGCCTGTTCGGCGAGAGCCACGCGCGGCCGGACGCCGACACCGACAACCACGAAATCGGTTTCGAGCACAGCGCCGCTTTTTAGCGTCGCGCGCCGACCGTCGATCTCGATCACCGTGTCTTGAAGATGAAAGACGACGCCATGCTCTTCGTGCAGCGCGCGTACGAAGTCACCCATCTGAGGCCCAAGCACGCGTTCCATCGGTTTCTGCTCCGGCGCCACCACATGGACCTCGATGTCGCGCGCGCGCAATGCGGCAGTTGCCTCCAATCCAATGAAGCTTGCACCGATGACGATCGCGCGGCGCGCCCCTTTGGCGGCATCGATGATGGCGCGGCAGTCGGCAAGCGAGCGCAGCGTATAAACATGCGGCCGGTCGCCGCCCGGAATGGGCAGCCTTATCGGTTCTGCACCAGTTGCCAGCAGCAGCCGGTCATAGGTCAGGTTTTTTCCGCCGGCAACCATGACCTCGCAGGTCCTCACATCGATGCCGGTGACATCAGTGTTGAGACGCAGTTCGATACTATTTTCAGTGTAGAAATCATCCGAGCGGAGCGGCAACCAATCCTCCGGCGCGTTGCCTGCAAGATAGTCTTTCGACAGATTGGGTCGGTCCACCGGCGGGCCGTCGTCATGGCTCAGCATGACGATGCTGCCGTCAAACCCCCGCCTCCGCAGCATCTCGGCCGCCGCAAACCCGGCTGCACCGCCGCCAACGATTACGATTCTCTCCGGCGCGTTCGCGATGGTCTTGGCCTGTGTTTTGGCCTGAGGCTTGGCCTGTTCGCGTTTTTTCTTGACGAAGATACGGCCGTCCCTCTGCTCGACCGTCCAGCACTCGAGCGGGCTCAAAGCGGGCGCCCGCACCGCCTCGCCGCTCCGCAGATCGAAGCAGGCGTGGTGCCAAGGGCACCGAATGCTCTGTCCCAGCACGATCCCGTCCGCGAGAGGCGCGTGGTAGTGGCTGCAATGAGCCCCGACAGCAAACAGCTCGGAGCCGCTGCGTACCAGCAGCACCTCCTCGTTGCCGACGTGCCCGACCAGCTTGCCGTCCACGAGGTCGGCGAGTAGGACGCCTTGCGTGAGATCCGGGCCGGCGGCTGCGGCTGGTTCGTGCGCCATTGGCTTTTCCCTTGGTTGTCAGGTCGTCATGCTGAGAAATTCGCGGCGCAGTTCCGGATTGTCGCGGAAGCAGCCGAGCATGCGGCTGGTGACCAGGTCGCTGTCAGGCTTTTGCACTCCGCGCGTGGTCATGCAGTGGTGCGACGCCTTGATCACGACGCCGACGCCTCGCGGCTTGAGTGCCTCGTCGATCGTGTTGGCGACTTGTGCTGTCAACCGTTCCTGGATCTGCAAGCGCTTGGAGTAGATCTCGACGACGCGGGCGAGCTTGCTGATGCCGACCACTCGGCCGCTGGGGACGTACGCCACCCACGCCCGCCCCAGAATTGGAGCCATGTGATGTTCGCAATGGCTCTCGAACCGGACGGCGCGCAGCACGATCATCTCGTCATAGCCTTCGATTTCATCGAACGATTTCAGCAGGATCGCGGCCGGATCCTGGGTGTAGCCCACGAAAGCTTCTTCCAGCGCGCGGGTGACGCGGGCGGGGGTCTCGATCAAGCCGCCACGCTCCGGGTTATCGCCTGTCCACCGAAGGATGGTTCGCACCGCAGCTTCGACCTCGGCGCGATCGGGCCGGGCGGCATGGACATGCAGGCTCCGCATCGGCTCAAGCGCGCGCACATTGGAACTCATCGCAATGTTCTCCTGTCGCCGGCGCGCGAGCGGCGCCGGCTGTTGTGGACGTGACGACAATTGTTAGACGGATGGGAAAGCGAAAGGTTCCGAGGTTCAGCCGGAAAGGCCGAGCCGCTTCATGACTGCGTTGGTCATTCGCTCACACCGCCTGCCGGCAAACGGAAACGCATCCATCAGGACCGGGCCGATCTGCTTGTTCAGTTGGTCGCGCACGAGTTGCCGTGCCCGGTGCAGCCTCGTCTTGACGGTCTCCGGCTTGATGCCGAGAAGCTCCGCCGTTTCCTCGACACTCATCCCCTCGATCACGCGCGTGACGAAAACCAGACGATAGGCCTCCGGCAAGTCGTCGGTTGCTCGCTCGACCAGTTGAAGAATCTGCCGTTGAGCCATCGTGCGTTCCGGGTCATCGTTCTGGGCCGATAGAGGAAACTGAATGATCTCGGCCTCGGCTCGTGTTTCCTCCAGTGTGGCGATGTCGACGGTAGGATGCTGGCGCCGCAACCGTTCGAAAGCCTCATTCATGGTAATGCGGGCGAGCCAGGCAGCGAGTCCCGACTCGCCTCGATAGCCTGCAAGATGCGCAAAGGCGGAGACGTACGCCTCCTGAACGGCATCTTCAGCTTCGCTATCGTTGCGCAGCACGCTTCGCGCGATGCGATAGAGGCGGCGGTTGTGCCGCTGCATGATCGTTCGAAAGGCATTGGCATCGTTGGCGAGTGCGCGCCGCACCAGTTCGGCATCATCCAAATTGGCGGGAGCTGCTTGCCTGGCTCGTGGTTGGACCATGGAATGTTCCTTTGCTCCCCCTTAGATGCATCTGCCAACGAAAGGTTCCCGGCGGTTCATCGCCAGCGGATACCGAAGGCTCACGGGTCTGTGTCAAAAGCGCGGACGATCTATCTGTCGACTTGCCGGTTTCGGCGCTTCCTTCCCTGCGGGAAACAGAAAAGAGAATCAAAATGTGGCCCGGCCCCGTTGGCTGCGCCGGGCTAGCTGACCTTGCGAAGAATTGTCGCACGGCCTCACTCGCCGGAGGGCCCGCCGTGAATTGCTTAAGCAGAATGAGGCGCAGGCCACGTGTCTTGGAAAATGGCAGTGCGGATCA
Source organism: uncultured Alphaproteobacteria bacterium (assembly GCA_963833605.1). Taxonomy (GTDB): domain Bacteria; phylum Pseudomonadota; class Alphaproteobacteria; order Rhizobiales; family Xanthobacteraceae; genus JAFAXD01. Next base: position 177,683 of record CAWHYZ010000011.1, on the reverse strand, counting down.
GGAGGGCAGCGTGAATACCTACGCTGCGGTGCGCTCGTCGCCTGTTGCCACCGCCTGCTCGATGCAAAACAGATGAATCAAGCCGTCCTCGTCCTGCACCCGCCAGCGGCCACTATCGGGCAGATAGGTCGCCTCCGGACAGAACCGGCTTACCCATCGGAACGCGCTCGCGCGTGCTTCCGCCGCATGCAGGAAACCAGCCGCGATCACTGCGCGTGAGCGCTTGTCAACACGTTCCGACTTTCTGCCGCTGACACGGACGATGCGATACACGTTTCCCGATTCCGATTGAGGAGAACCGCCTCCCAGGCGATTAATACATTCTACGACAACCTGATGCGCAGGCCCAGGTAAATGAGTAAATCGTGGGCAGGGAATCACCATAAATCGTCGCTGCGATGCGGCGTGAATTGTGGAAAAGCCAGCGTGTGCGGTCTCGCGTTGCAACATCGCTCAGGAGTTGTCCTGCGACTCACTCACTCCGCCGCGGCAATGTCCCGCACGCGCCACTGGGAGATCAGCGCGCGCAGCGCGGCCGGCTTGAGCGGCTTGTGCAGCACCGCCACGCCCATGGCGCGTGCCGTCTCGCGCACTTGGGCGTCACGGTCGGCAGTGATCAGAAGCGCCGGCAGGTCGGCGCCGTAACGCTCCCGTAGTGCGCGAATCAGATCGAGGCCGTTACCGCCGTCGAGGTGATAGTCGACGAGCGCCCCCGCGGGTGCGAGCCCAACTTGATCGAGCGCAGTGAGTGCGCCGGCGAGATCGGCGGCCTTGCTCACCCGGCAACCCCAACCGGCAAGCAGTGTTTCCATGCCGTCGAGGATCTTCGGTTCGTTGTCGACGCAGATGACATGCAATCCGGTGAGCTTGAGCGTGGTGCGCGCTAGGGCGCGCGTCGCACGCTCGGCGGCGAGCGCGGGCGCGAGCGGCACCCGCACCGAAAAATGCGAGCCGCGCCCAACCTCGGAGATGAGCTCGATCTTGTGATCGAGCACGCGTGCGATGCGCTCCACGATTGAAAGCCCAAGGCCGAGTCCGCGCGCCACCTGCGCGCCCTCGTCGAGTTGCTTGAATTCGCCAAAGATCGTCTGCCGTTTTGACTTCGGAATACCGATGCCGGTATCGTAGACATCGATGCGAACGCGCGTGCCGCGCCGTCGGCAGCCGACCAGGACGCGGCCCTTGGGCGTGTATTTGATGGCATTGGACACCAGGTTCGCCAGCAGCCGGCGCAGCAGCCGCCGATCCGAGCGCACGGTGAGCGAAGACGGCACGAAGGTAAGCGCCAGCCCTTTGGAGCGGGCCAGCGGCGTGAAGTCGACCTCGAGTTGACGAAAAAGCCCGTCAATGCGGAAGCTTGCGATCTCCGGTTTCATCGCGCCGGTGTCGAGCCGCGAAATGTCGAGCAGCGCCCCGAGGATTTCCTCGACTGCCTCGAGCGACGCGTCGACGTTGCCGACCAGCTCGCCTTCCTCGCCGCCGCGCTGGCGTTCGACCAGGCTTGTCACATACAGCCGCGCCGCGTTGAGCGGCTGTAGAATGTCGTGGCTCGCCGCCGCCAGAAAGTGCGTTTTGGAAATATTGGCGTCGTCGGCCTCGGCCTTGGCGCGGATAAGCTCGGCGTTGAGCCGCTCGAGTTCGCGGGTGCGCTCGCGCACGCGACCCTCGAGCGAGGCGTTGGCGCGTTCCAACGCCTCTGCGGCAGCAACGCTTGGCGTGATGTCGGTGAGTGTGGTGACGAGGCCGGAGCCGGGCATGCGGTTGGTCCGTACCTCGACCACGAGGGCGCGCTCCGGAAAGCGTTCCAGGAACGGCTCGCTTGCCGACGCGTAGCGCGCCAGCCGTTCGCTCACGAGCTTGTCGGGCTCGCCCGGCCCGAATGCGCCGTTTGCGGCATTGATGCGCAGGAGCTCGGCCAGGTTGACGCCAACCCGCACCTCATGCGGCGGCAGGTCAAGGATTTCGCCGAACTGCCGGTTCCAGCAGACGAGCCGCAGGTCCTTGTCGAACACTGCGATGCCTTGGCGCACGTGGTCGAGGGCGGTCTGCAGGATCTCGCGGTTGTAATGGATCGCGGCGCTCGCATCGTCGAGCAGTTTGAGCGCCGCCCGGCTCGACATGCGCTTGCGCAGAAGCAGCGAGAGCACGAGCCGCGAAGACGCGGCGCCGATGCCGGAGGCGAGCAGGTGCTCGGCATAGCGCAGGAGCTCGAAGTCGGCCTCGCGCTTGGGATCGAGGCTGAGCCGACGCGTCGCGGCAAAGCTCGCGAAGGCTGCACGGGTGCGATCCTCGCCAAGATAGCGCACGACGGTGGCGACCAACTCCTCGACCGTGACGGAGGCCCGCCACAGCCGGAAGCTCGGCGCCATCGGCGCGGTCCCGGCCGGCACGAACATCTCTGCCTGCAGTCGCTCGATCGATGCCGGCACCCCGGTAAGCGAAAACGTCACGTAGGCAAGGCTGTTGATCGCCAGGCTCCAGGCTACGCCATGGGCGAGCGGCGGCAGATCGGCCCCGAACAGCGCCTGCGGTCGCAGCGCGTCGATTCCCCACGGTCCGTCGATCAGCAAGTTGGCACTGATCAAGCCGGAGTCGACAAAGGTCGGCAGCAGCAAGGTGTAACACCATACCAGAATGCCAGCGGTCAGCCCGGCGAGCGCGCCGCGGGCCGTCGCGCGCCGCCACAGTAGGCCGCCGAAGAATGCCGGCGCGAGCTGCGCGACGGCGGCGAACGACAGCAGTCCGATCGAGGCAAGCTGCACCTCGCCGGTCGAGCGATAGTACAGATAGGCGAGGATCAGGATTGCCGCGATCGCAACGCGCCGAACCCGCAACAGCACGGCGCCGACGTCCGGATGACGGGCGAGGAAATTGTCGCTCCGGCGCACGATCAGCGGTACCACCAGATCGTTCGACGCCATGATGGCGAGTGCGACCGATTCCACGATCACCATGGCGGTCGCAGCCGACAGCCCGCCCACGAACGCGGCTAGCCCAAGCAGGTCGGAGCCCGCGTAGAGCGGCAGCGCCAGCACGAACATGTCGCTATCGACGGCCTCGGACTTGAATGTAAGCAGGCCCGCAATGGCGATCGGAACAACGAACAGGTTGATCAGTATCAGGTAGGTCGGAAACAGCCAGGCGGCGCGGCGGACCTCGGCTTCGCTTCGGTTTTCTACCACGCTGACGTGGAACTGGCGCGGGAGCAGGATGATGGCGAAGAACGAGAGCAGCGTCATCGCCACGAAGGTTGAGATCGTCGGCTCGCGGGTGAGCACCTTGGCGGTGTCGGGCTGCGCCATGGCCTGCTTGAACAACGCCCACGGACCGTCGAACATCACGAACGTGACGAATACGCCGACCGCGACGAATGCGACGAGTTTGATGATCGACTCGGTCGCGACCGCCAGCATCAGCCCATCCTGGTGCTCGGTGGCATCGATGTGGCGGGTACCGAACAGCATGGCGAAGGCCGCCATGGTAAGGGCGACGAACAACGCGATATCGCCGAGCTCCGACTCGATCGCTCCGGTCTGCGCTGTGGTATGGGCGAGGATCGCGCCGAGTGAGGACGACACCGCCTTGAGCTGCAGCGCGATGTAGGGGATCGAACCGATGATGGTGATCGACGCGACCGCCGCCGCCACCGCCTGGTGCTTGCCGTAGCGCGCCGCAATGAAGTCGGCGATCGAAGTGATGTTCTGCGCCTTGGCGAGCCGCACGATGCGCAGGATCAGCGGATAGCCGAGCCCCACCATCACCATCGGGCCGATATAGATGGTGAGAAAGTCGTAGCCGGTGCGCGAGGCGAGGCCGACCGAGCCGAAGAACGTCCACGACGTGCAGTAGATCGCGAGCGAGAGCGGATAGATCAGCAGGCGCGGGCGATCGGCGCGGCGGGTACGATCCCCGTAGCTCGCGACGACGAACAGAAGCCCGATATAGCCGAGCGCGACCGCAATGACCGACCAGCTCTGCAGCATCCCCGAGCGGCTTTCTCAAACGTCCTCATCCTTCGAGACGCCCTCGCGGCGCTCGGGCTCCTCAGGATGAGGACCTCCGTCCAAACTCGGGCCTCATCCTGAGGGGCGAGGCCGAAGGCCGAGCGTCTCGAAGGATGGCCCCAATCACAGCGGCCAAGGTCATCACACTGGCGCATACCTGTCCATGGTTTGACGGGACAGGCTCGCGCAGGCATGGACGTGTGGTGACGTTCCGGCCTGTCCGCCAAACCGCTCCCCCTCGCCGAAACGCTGCTGGTCGCCTGCGCCGGCGGGTTTCTGTTCGACCTCGCACGCTTCCCGGCGGGCTGGATGGCTGGCGCCATGGTGGCAGTTGCAGCCGCGGCGCTCGCGGGTCGGCCGATGTACATGCCGACCCTGTTGGCGCGGGCCTTTTTCATTGCGCTCGGGATCACGGTCGGCGGCATAGCGAGCCCGGACACCGTGCACGGAATGCTGACCTGGCCGCTGAGCATTGCGTTGATCGCGGTCGCGATGCTGGTCACCACGGTGGTGGCGTCGTTCTACCTCATCCGGGTGCACGGCTGGGGGGCACAGACCGCGCTGTTCGCCGCGGTCCCTGGTGCGTTGTCGCAGGTCGTGGTGATGGCGGTCGACCGCGACGCCGACCTGCGCGGCATCGTGGTGGTGCAGACCGTGCGGGCGATCGCAACCACGATCGGCGTGCCGGTTGTGCTGATCATCTTCGGGCTCGCTGGGCCGGCGCAGTTTCCAGTGTCGGGGCCCGGTGTGATGGATGCACCGTGGCAGGCCGCGCTGCTGGTCGGCGCCGCGGTGGCGGCCGCGGTTGGGCTTTATCGGATCGGATTTTCCGGCGGCTTCTTCTTCGGGCCGATGGTGGTGTCGGCGCTCCTGCACGGCAGCGGCTTCATCGACCTGCGCCCACCGGGCTGGTTCGCCAACATGGCGATGATCGGGCTTGGCGCCGTCAACGGCTCACGCTTCGCCAACACGCCGTTCCGCACGTTGCTGCATTATCTGGCCGCTTCGCTCGGCTCGCTCGCGGTCGCGGTTGGCGTGTTGCTGGGGTTCGTGGTGCTGGCCGCGCTCGCGACCTCGGTGCGCATGTCAGATCTCGTGGTGTCCTACGCGCCCGGAGCGGTCGACGCCATGATGATCCTTGCGATCGCGCTGCACGCCGATCCGGTGTTCGTGGGCGCCTGTCACCTGACGCGCATCATCGTGGTATCGGTGGCGCTCCCGTTCGGTGTGCACCTCACCGAACGCCTCGGCCAGAAGCCGCATCACCATGAGCTGCCGGAGCCGCTCGACACCGCGCGCGACGCGTTGGAGGATTAGCGCTTAATGGAGAATGTCCCCGCGCGCTTGCGCGCGGGGACGGTCGCAGTGATTCAACAAATTAATCCGCTTCGTCCTCGAAGATCCAGAGCTCGGCGCTGCCGGGGGCGCGGCCCTCCGCTTGCCCAACTCCGAGGAAGCTCGGTATCCGGCGCTTCTGCTCGGGCGTGAGTGAGGCCACCAGCGGCTGCGCCGCCGCCACGAATTTTTTCAATGCCTGGGCGCGCGCGATTTCTTGATCGGCAACGGCGTTGAGCAGTTCAAAGACGTTGGTTGGCTCCGGCCCAGAATGCAGCTTGTTGATGCGTTCCGCCGATTCTTTCGCAGCATCGCGGATCGCTGTCTCAACCGGCGCCCACAGCTTCTCCTGGTCGGTCGTGAGTGCGAGCACCGCTTTCAGCGCCGCGATACGGGCGTTGAGAAATGCGGCTCTGTCGGAAGGTGATGCGTCCTTTTCTTCGTCGGCCTGGCCCTGCATCTGTTGCTGTTGCTGCGGCGCCTGCGCAAAGGTGGGTGTCATGAACGCGGCCGTGCTGATCGAGGCCGCGATCGCAAGCGCAAAATAGAAAGGTGTCTTCATGTAAAGCTCCCTGGTTGGCCCTAGGCCCAGGAAGCTATCGGCAGCCTATGTCCCAAGTGTGACTTTAAATCCGTTGCCAGCACCCGGGCCGCGGTACTCCCGCGCCAAATCCAAAGTTGCTCTGGAATCAAATGGTTGCTGGCGTCCGTCTAGTCAGGGACATCGTCGCCAGAAACTCGGTCACTCGGCCGCTAGCGCCCGCGGGTTGCGCGGCAGGGCGAGTTCCTCCCATACGTCGACCAGCGACTCGGCCAGTTCGTTGATCAGCGCGTCGTCGTGATAGGGGGACGGCGTGATCCGCAGCCGCTCGCTACCCTTGGCGACGGTCGGGTAGTTGATCGGTTGGATGTAAATTCCATGCCGCTCGAGCAGAAGATCGCTCGCTTCTTTGCAGCGCTCCGGATCGCCGACGAACACCGGCACGATGTGGGTATCGTTCGCCATGACCGGCAGGCCGGCGGCGGTCAAAACCGCCTTGGTGCGGCCGGCGCGATCCTGGTGGCGCTCGCGCTCCCAGTCGGACGCCTTGAGGTGGCGGATGGCGGCGGTTGCGGCCGCGCACACCGCCGGCGGTAATGCGGTGGTAAAGATGAAGCCGGGCGCATAGGAGCGCACCGCGTCGATCAGCTTGGCAGAGCCAGCGATATAGCCGCCGAGGCATCCAAATGCCTTGGCGAGCGTCCCTTCGATCACGTCGATCCGATCCATCGTCCCGTCGCGCGCCGCGATCCCGCCGCCACGCGGCCCGTACATGCCGACCGCGTGCACCTCGTCGATATAGGTCATCGCCTGGTAGCGTTCGGCCAGCGCGCAGATCGCCCGGGTCGGGGCCACGTCGCCGTCCATGGAATAGAGGCTCTCGAACACGATCAGCTTCGGCCGGTTGCCGGCGGCGCGCAGCAGCGCTTCGAGGTGCGCCATGTCGTTGTGGCGAAAGATCTGCTTCTCACAGTGCGACTGGCGCACGCCTTCGATCATCGAATTGTGGTTGAGGGCGTCCGACAGGATCAGGCAGTTCGGGAGCAGCTTGGCGAGCGTCGAGATGCCGGTCTCATTGGAGATGTAGCCCGACGTGAACACTAGGGCGGCTTGCTTGCCGTGCAGGTCGGCGAGTTCGCGCTCAAGCTCCACCAGCGGGTGGTTGGTGCCGGCAATGTTGCGGGTTCCGCCCGCGCCAGTGCCCATGCGGGTCGCGGTCTCGATCATGGCGCCGACCACCTTGGGATGCTGGCCCATGCCGAGGTAGTCGTTCGAGCACCAGATCACGATATCGCGCGGCCCCTGCGGGGAATGCCATTTGGCGCGCGGGAAGCGGCCGGCATGGCGCTCGAGATCGGCGAACACCCGGTAGCGGTGTTCGTCTCGCAGCTTGGCCAGCGCTTCGGCAAAATAAGCTTGATAATCCATACGTTACTTCCCTTCCCGCTGGCCGAGGCGCCCATTTTTAGAAGAGTTCCACGGGGCTTGTCGAGGCGTTATTGGCGATGCGGCCATTTGGCGCTTTGCGCTGGATCAAGTGATGTCCCGCACTTGACGGTCTCGCCCTGGGCGCAGCGCGTTGCCCGTGGTGGTGCGCGCGGCCGCGACCGCGACATGCCTACACCACCACCAGCTCCAGCGGCCATTGGTCGACGATCTCGTGGCCGGTCGCGGTCACGATATAGGTGTGGCCGAGGAAGATCCCGAAATTGCCGTCGGCGGTGATCGGGTTCGGCTCCGCCATGAACACCATTCCGGGCTTGAAGGTGCGCTCAAACGGTTCGGCATCGACATGCTCGCAAAAGACGTGCGGGCCATCGGTAATGAGATCGATCCCGTGGGCATGGATCGGGCGCGACTGCACGCCCTTCTGGCGGAAGAATTTTCCCGCCGTCTGAATCGCCTCGACCGAATTGCCCGGCTTGATCTCTGCCGCCATGCGCTGATAGCCGGGGAGCGTAATCTCCTCCCAGAATTGCTTCACCATGTCGGTCGGCGGGCCGAGGCAGATGGGCGAGCCGACCTGGGCGGTATAGCCGCGATAGCCGGCGGCGAGCTCCATGTTGATGATGTCGCCCGCCTGCAGCTTGCGGGCCGATGGGCGCGGGTTGCCGAACACCATCGCCGGGTTCGCCATCGCGGTCGAGCCGATGATCAGGAAATCGATGTCGCCGCCGCCTTCGAGAATCGCTGCGCCCGCTGCCGCGCGCAGCTCGTATTCGGTGACGCCGGGCTTCGCCCGCGCCGCCATCGCTTCCATGGCGCGCTGGCACAGGATCCCCGCCTTGCGCACGCAGTCGAGCTCCTCGGCGCTGTGGATCGAGAGCAGCTCGTGGATCCAGCCGTGGGTGAACACGAGGGTCGCGTCCGGCAGCTTCTCGCGCAGCACATTGTATTGATTGACCGGCAGGTAGTCGGCGTGGCGCGGATCGATCTCGAGGAGGCCAATGCGGCCGCGCTCGAGCCCGAGCTCCTTGATGCGCTCGACCATCACCTCGGCGTAGCGGCCGCCACGACTTCGAACGAACGTCCGCGAGCGCCGCCGCGGTCTCGCGCCGCACCGCTTCGCAATGGGTGCCGCCCATGGAGTAGATCAGGGTCGGTTCGCCGGTAAGCGGCACCAGCACGTAGCAGCAGAGCGCATGCCATTCCCAATGGCCGGTCAGCCACAGCATGCCGCCGCCAAAACTCCAATGGCTCGGCCCTCCCGGCACGATCACGCAGTCGAGCGCCTGGGCGCGCATCTTTTCGCGGATCGCCGCGTAGCGCCGCGCATACTCCTGTTTGGAAAATTGCTCATAGACCGCGTCGCGGTAATAGGGCGTGCCGCGCATGGTGTTGAACGGCTGGTTAGCGTCGAGTTGCACGCGCAACTCGTCCCACGTGAGCGGCGCCCGCCGCGGCGCATCATTCATGTCACACCTTTTGTTTGAGCATATCCTTATCGCAAAACCGGTTCCCACTGTTGCGGGACATGCTTAATCCTTGCAGTTGTTGATGGTGGTGTGCCCGCCGGCGGCGTTGACCGCATCGGAGGCGAGCTTCAAATCCGCGATCTGGTCGAAGTTAAGTTTCTTCTCGGGCGGGATATCGCCGTTGTCGATATTGTTCTGATGGGTCCACTCGGTGCGCACGCGCACGAAACCTTCGTTGACCGACAAGATGCAGTTCTTGGTCAGCACGTCGACCGCGTACTCGACCGCCTCTCTGGGCTTCTGCGTCGCCTCCATGATGATCGGGATCACCTTGTCCTTGTCGCGGTAGATCGCGCGGTTGCCCTCGATCATCGCCGCGATCGTATCGCGCACGAGGTCGCGATCCTTGGCAATCATGGCGTCGGCGGCGCCGTAATGATTGAACGCGTACATCGGCATCAGGTCGGCGATCATGATCAGCACGTGGGCGCCCGGCTTCTGCTTCTGCACCAGGTAGACGTCCTCGGGATGCAGCGCCACGCCTTCGATCTGGCCGGCGACGAAACCCGGCAGGCGGCCGGCGGTGCCCTGGGAAATGAACTGCGCGTCCTCGACCTTCAGGCCGGCCGAGCGCAGCACCTCGCGGCCGAGCAGCCAGTTGAGGCCGCCGACGCCACCCGCCGCGGACAGGCGCCGGCCCTTGAGATCGGCGGCCGTCTTCACCTCGGCCGGCACCACGTAGGCCTGCGGGGGGCGCGGCGCGAGGCCCCAAACCTGGCGGGCCTTGAGCCCCTGGGCGATCGCCGAATCCGGCAGGTTGGAAATCGCGGTGCCCTGGCCCACCGCGGTGACCGACGTTCCGGCGGCGCCGCCGTCGAACTGGATGATGTTGGCGTCGACGCAGTGCTTGGCAAAAAAGCCGAGCGCCTTGGCGACGTAGGGGGCGGTATGCACAACGTTGGGCGGCGCGACCGCAACCCCGACATTGACCTTGCGCGGCGTCGTACAGGGTTGCTGTGCGAAGGCCGTGCCCTCGACCAGCAACAAGGCCGCAACAGCTGTCAGTAACGCTGCGCCGCGCATGAACGTCCTCCCGGATGAATTTTTGGTTTGGCCACTGTAGCCCGGACAAACCCCCGGCGTCATTGCCCGCGAAAGCGGGCAACCTAGTAAACACAGAATGGTGCGTAAGGCACGTCGGCGCGACACCTGAGCGTCGGTGATTACTGGGTGGCCCGCTTTCGGGGCCTTCGGCCCCTCGCGGGCCATGACATGGGAGAACGGGGAGCGATCGACCCGGGCAAGATCAGTCGTGCCGATCCGCGGCGGTCCAGGGCGCGACCTTGAGCTCCAGCACGCGCAGGAGCGCGGTGAGCACGACGCCGAGAACGCCGAGCGTCATGATCGGCACGAACATCTTGTCGACCTGATAGGTGCCGGCGGCGCGCACGATCAGGTAGCCGATGCCGGACACCGCGGTGTAGAGGTCGGCGAGCACCATGCCGATCAGGCCGCGACCAACCGCAAGGCGCAAGCCGGTCACGATGAACGGCAGCGCGCCCGGCAGCACGATGTTGGCCCACAGCTGGCCCTCGCTGCAGCGAAATGCGCGCCCGACCTCGATCAGCCGCGGGTCGACGTTCTTGACACCCTGATAGGTATTGATCGCCATCGGGAAGAACGCGAACAGGAACAGAATGATCACCTTGGCGGTGGTCTCGAACCCGGCCCACAGTACGATCAGCGGCACCAGCGCCACCGTCGGGATCGAGTAGAGAAACGTGATGTAGACGCCGAACGCGACGTTGATCACCCAGAACCGCGCCAGCACCAGGCCGACCGCGATGCCGATGATCGAAGCGAGCGCGAGCCCGATCGCCAGCACGATCAGGCTCGGCCACAGATAGTTCCACAGTTCCCCGCTGCCGATCATGACGACGGCGGCGCGGGCTACCGCGCTCGGCGTCGTGAACAGGGCTGGATTGATATCGGCGCCGAACCACTGCCACGCCGCCAGCACGACGATCAGTGATGTGAGGCGAATGAGAATGATCGCGACCGCGCGTCGCCGCCGGCGCTGGGCCGCAATCGCCTGCACGCGCGAGCGCTCGGCGTCGTCGCCGGCGAGGGGCGCGAGCGCGCGGTCCTCGGCCGAAACGCTCATGCGACCGCTCGCGCCGGCCGCGCGTTTTGCAGCTCGTGCCAGATATGGGCGCGCAGTTCGGCAAAGCGCGGGTCGGCGCGCACCGCTTCGACATCGCGCGGGCGGCCGAATGGCAGCGCGATCGTTTCCTTCATGCGGCCCGGGCGCGCCGTCATCACGGCGATGCGGTCACCGAGCAGGATCGCCTCGTCGATTGAATGGGTGATGAACACCATGGTCTTGCGTTCGTCGGGGCGCTGCATCAGCGCCAGCAATTCCGCCTGCAGGATCTCGCGGGTCTGCGCGTCGAGGGCGGCGAATGGCTCGTCCATCAGCAGGATCGAGGGGTTGACGGCCAGCGCGCGCACCAGGCCGACGCGCTGCTGCATGCCGCCGGAAAGCTGATACGGATAGTGCTGCTCGAAACCGACAAGGCCGACGAGGTCGAGATAGTGCTGCACCCGCGCCCTGATGTGGGCCGCGGGCGCGCGCGCCATGGCGAGGCCGAAGGCAGCGTTGTCGTACACCGTTTTCCAGGGCAGCAGGCCGAAATGCTGAAACACCATGGCGACCCCGTCGGGCGGCCCGGTCACCGGCTTGCCGCCGATGAGAATCTCGCCGGAGCTCAAGCTCGTGAGCCCGGCGATGCTACGCAAAAAGGTTGTCTTGCCGCAGCCTGACGGTCCGACCACGCACAGGATCTCCTGCGGTGCGACCGCGAGTGAAAGCTGGCGGAAGGCAACGACCGCGCCGTCGAGAAATAGTTTCGTCGCCTGGCGCGCGACGATCGCGGCCTCGCGGTCTGCCGACATAAGGCGGCTACTCCTTGGCCGGCGCCAGATCGTCCTCAGAGCCGTCGAGCATGCGGTTGGGTCGCGAGAAGAACGAGAGGTGCAGCGAGCCCCTCGCTCCGGAATGCGCCTGATGCACGCTGCCCGCCTGCCGCCAGGCGAAGTTGCCGGCTTCGACCTTGCCGTCGTGATCCTCAAGTTCGCCGTCGATCACGAACGTCTGTTCAAGGCCGGTATGCTCGTGCAGCGGCGTTTGTGCACCGGGTTCGAACTTCAACAACATGGTGGACGCGCCGGTCGTCGGGTCGCGGTAGAGAACCTTGAATTTGATTCCGGGTGTCTTGGCATCCTGCCACGGCATGTCCTTGACGTTGACGATCTTGGTCTGGCCCTCGGTCGGCTCGGTCCTGGCGCCGACGGGTTGGTCGTTCATCGCTTTCCTCCCGCTTCATTATTATTACCGGAGTTCGCACACACTTGCTGCGAATCCGAATGTGGACTTCGGGTCAAAAAGGGGCACTAGAATCAAGAGCTGCTAGTGTCCTTTCGATTTCGAAGTTCGCGTCGGGCGCGCTGTAAGGTGTGGCGAACTTCGGAATCGAGACACTAGCATGCGCTCACGAAAAGGTCTCGGTCGTGAAGCGAAATGCCTCCGCACGCGAGGCCATCGGCGCCTCCGGCATGCCGGCCTTCTGCTTGAGCCGTCCCAGAAAGTCGCGCGCCGACGGCATCTGGTCCCAGACCTTGGGAAGAAACAGTGCGCGGCTATTGCCATCCCGAATGACAAGGCCGTCGACCGATGGACGCAGGCGCTCCAGCAGCTCCGGTTCGCTCGCAAACGGCAGCGGACGCATATGGCTCAAAATCGAGATCGAGATCGTGGCCTTTGCAATCTCCTCCGGGGTCATCGGTTTGAAGCGGCGATCCTGCATCGCCGCCTTGTAGGTGTTGGTGACGACATCAATGATCAACGGCACACCCGGCGCGAGCGAGCCGACGCAGCCGCGCAGCTGGCCATCGATCTCGATCGTCACGAACGTGTTGCGAAGCGCACGCAGCGGTGCCGGGAAAGTCGCCACGTTGACCTCGGGGGGGCGGCCCTTGGTGGCGATATGGCGCAGCGTGGCGTAGGCCGCATCGACGAGCGTCTTGCGATGTGCGTCGCTGAGCCGTGCCGCCTCCGCATATTCGAACGTGTAGGCGCCGTAGCCAACGACGCGATCGCGCGGCCCACGGGTGTCGCCGGAATTGCGCAGATCGCGGGTGGTTGCGCGCAGGTCGAGTTGTTCGGCCCGCCGCAGCAGACCGGCCAGCGCGCGGTGGCCACAGGCGCCGGTGGCGTCGACCCGGGCTGACGCGATCACCTCGATCGCCTGCGACGTGCCAAGGTCGAGGGCGCGGGCGGCTTCGTAGTTATGATAGTGGCTCAAATCCGAGCTCACCACGATCAGCGTTTCCGGGCCGCCCCAGAGCAGCTCGAGCACCCGCTCGACCGCCTCGGCGCTCGCGTCGCCGACAATCAGCGGCACCACCGCGGCGCGCGGAAACAGTACCTGAATGAACGGCAGCTCGACCTCGAGCGCATGCTCGTTGTCGAAGGCGGCGTCGAGCAGATGGACCTCGGGATCGCCGAGCGCGAGGTCGACACCAGCGGCATCGACCGCAACCGTGCCGAGCGGCGTCGCGAGGCCGACCGCCGCCGGAACCGCGATGCCGGAGAAATACATGCGATGGGTCGGGCCGATCAGCACCACCCGGGTGATCTGGTTGCCCAGATGGGCAACGCTCTGGAACGAGGATCCGGCGATCGGCCCGGAATAGACATAGCCGGCGTGCGGCGCGACGATCGCCTTGGCGGCGACCCGATCCACGCGGGCGGCGCCAAGGGCGGCCCGCACGACACGGTCGAGGGCGTCCGGTGCGGCCGGGTAGAAGGTGCCCGCCACGGCAGGGCTGCGGATCGTCATCGCGGTGATCAGGGTTGGTTGCCCAATGATATAATGCGCCTATCTATAGACAGCAACAGCCGCCATCGCCGAGACCACGCGTGCACGACACGGTACCTACCCGCTACTGGCAAATGCTCCCGGACGGCCGGGTGCAGTGCGACGTTTGCCCGCGCCACTGTCGGTTGGGGGAGGGTCAGCGCGGCCTGTGCTTCGTGCGCGCCCGTGAGCACGACCAGATCGTGCTCAAGACCTATGGCCGGTCGTCGGGATTCTGCGTCGATCCGATCGAGAAGAAGCCGCTCAACCATTTCCTGCCCGGCACGCCGGTGCTGTCGTTCGGCACCGCCGGCTGCAACCTCACCTGCAAGTTCTGTCAGAACTGGGATATTTCGAAATCGCGCGAGATCGACACGCTGGCCGACAGCGGCTCGCCCGACGCACTCGTGCGCGCGGCGCAACGGACCGGTTCGCGCTCGGTTGCGTTCACCTACAACGACCCGGTGATCTTCCTCGAATACGCAATCGACGTGGCGCAGGCCTGTCGCGAAGCCGACATCAAGACCGTGGCGGTGACCGCCGGTTACATCTGCCCGGAGCCGCGCGTGGAATTCTTCCGTCACATGGACGCGGCCAATGTCGATTTGAAGGGATTTAGCGAAGCATTCTACCACAAGCTGTGCACCAGCAGCCTCGCCGCGGTGCTCGATACGCTCAAATATATTCGCCACGAGACCAAATGCTGGCTCGAGATCACGACCTTGCTGATCCCGGGCGAGAACGATTCCGAACACGAGCTGCACGCACAATCGGAATGGATCGTGGAGCACCTCGGCTCCGACGTGCCGCTGCACTTCACCGCGTTTCATCCCGATTACAAGATGCGCGACAAGCCGCACACCCCGCATGCGACGCTGATCAAGGCCTACGATATCGCGCGAGCGAGCGGCCTGTCCCACGTCTACGTCGGCAATGTCGAGGACGGTTTGCGCGCGAGCACCTATTGCGCGGGCTGCGGCGAGCGACTGATCGGCCGCGCCCGCTACGTCATCACCGACGCCAGCCTCGGCTCTGGCGGCGTCTGCCTGCATTGCGGCGCCGCATTGGCCGGCGTCTTCGAGGGCGCGCCCGGCCGCTGGGGCGCCCGTCGGGTGCCGGTGCGGCTGTCGGCCGCCTGATCTTTGCCGTCGTAATCTCGACCGTGATGGAACCACCGCCGCCGGCACCGAATTGACCTAGCTACGGGGGGAGGCGGAGTGTGCCATGAACAAGCGCTGTGAAACCGTGCTCTGGGCTGCCCTTTTGCTGTGCGGGCCGGCGTTTGCGACCGCCCACACCGGCGCGTCGCTTCCACCTGCGGGCGGCCGACATATTGCACAGGCGCCGGCCCCGAAGGACGAGCCGGTGCTCTCCAGCGCGCGCAGCATCAATCTGACCGAGGAAAACCGCTATATCATCCGGGAGATCGTGCTCAAGGATCCCAACGTGCGCAAGCAATCCGGCGCGAACGCCGTCATTGGGGATCCTTCGCCGAAGGGCGTTGCGATCCAGCCGTTCCCGGCAGAGGTGTCGCAGAAAATTCCGGCGCTGCGGTCGCTGGCGTTCTTTGTGACCGATGGGTCGGTCGTCATCGTCGACCCCAAGGACAACCGGGTCGCCGACATCGTCAAGCAACCCGAATAGGTGTCTTCTGGATTCGAACGCGCAAACACCTTCCCCGACGATCGGCAATGCGCGCCGCGTCAATGACAACGAGCCCGGCGAAGGGGTTGGCCGGATGGATTCAGGAGTAGCCCGTATCGGACCCGATGAGGAGGCGATCGCCGGGACGCCGACGTTGCGTGAGGCGTTTGCGCGCGCCAGGGCGGAGGATCAGTGGGAGCCCCCGCGCGCGCCGCAACAGGATGGAACCGCTAGTGTTTGGATCATCGTCCCGATCGTGGTCGCGCTCGCGCTCGGGGTTTCGGTTTGGATATTGACCGCCCTTGCGCCGTAGCGCGCTGAAATAGTCTGTTCGGAGCTGATCACTCTCTTGCGCGGCTGTGCGCTCTTTCCCGGTTCGTAATTACTGGGTCGCCCGCTTTCGGGGCCATCGCGCTTTGCGCAATGGACCCTCGCGGGCGATGACATCCTTAGGAGCGCTGGGCGCTCAGCGCTGCGGAAACAGCCGGTTCCAGAACGGTGCCGCGGTATGCTCGACAATGGCGGCCCGGGCGAGATCGCGGATGTTGGGAAGCTTCGCGACCGCCGCCACGTCATTGTCGGTGCGGTGATCGGCGATCGCCTCGATCCGACACAGCAGCGCGAGCACACGGTCGGTCGCCAGCAAGGCGAGCTCCGCCCGGTGTCGGGCCAGAACATAAGAGGTCTCGCCGAGCGCGCTTCGGTCGCCCTTGAGATAGCGCACGAAACTCAGGAACGGCTCGCGTGCACGCGCAGGGTCGCGTCGTGCGCCTGGCCCAGCGGCCTCGATGCCGTTGGTCGCGCCGGCCGGGACCAGCGTTGCGGCGGCGCCGTCGGGCGCCGGCGGGATCAGATCCTGGTCTGGAGACGTGAAAGCCATCGCGCACTCGCATTTGCAATAAGCGAGCGCAGTTTATCCCGTCCCGACAACCGGGTCAATAATATGCATTATGGATAAAGGCGCAGGCAACCCGCCGAATCACCGGCGCGAGTACTTGCCGATCACGCGGTGCGCCCACTGCCAATCCTTGCGCGCGAGCGAAAGATCCTTCCCCATGCCGGGCGGAGGATTGTGCTGGGTCACCAGAAAGCGATCGTCGGTCACACGCCGCAACCACTTGATGGTCGCGCGGGCGGAGACCGGGTGTTCGGCATAGAAGATGTAGGGCTCGTTGGGATTGACCGGCAGATGCGGGTTCACCAGCAAGATGTCGCCCGGGCGGAACTCCGGTTCCATGGAGGTGCCGGTCACGTATACCCCATAAGCGCCTTTGACGTGGGCCAGCGGAGCCGGCCGCGCCGTGTGTTGTATCGGCTGCGGAGCGACGATCATGTCGCCTGGCCCGTCCTCGGTCGTGGCATGGATGGGAAAGTCCACGGTCAGCAATCGCGGGTCCGGACGCATCGCCAGTTCCGCCAGCCCCGTGTCGAGCTCGGCGATATCGAGGTCGAGTGCCTTCGCGATCCGCGACAGATATTTTGAGCGGACGGTCCAACCGCGCTCGATGTTGACGATCGCCGGCTGCGACACCCCGATCTGCCGGGCGAGATATTCCTGCGACCAGCCCTTGGCGACGCGGGCGGCCCGGATTTTTTGCCAAGGTTCCTGGCCGAGCGAGCCATTGAGCGTGCGTGGGAGGGATTGAGGCGGCACCGGCACGATTGCGTTCCTTGGCGCAGGATTCAGTGTGCGAAAGCGCAAAATGCGCGAGCAGGCGCCGCTACCGCCGGGCGTATTTTCCGATCACCCGGTGCGCCCACTGCCAGTCCTTGCGGTTGAGCGTGAAGTCCTTGCTCATGCCAGGCGGCGGATTGTGTTGGGTGACCAGCCACTTGTCGCTGTTGGCCCGGCGCAGCCACTTGATCGTGGCGCGCGTCGACCCGGGCTGCTCGGCATAGAACACATAGGCTTCCTCAGACACCACTGGTAAATGCGGGTTCACCAGCGCGATGTCGCCCTGGCGGAATTCCGGCTCCATGGAGGTACCGGTGACATAGACCCCGTAAGCGCCGCGCACGTGGGCGAGCGGGGCCGGCCGGGCCATGTATTCCATCGGATTGGCATCGACGATGATCTCGCCCGGCCCGCCCTGGGCCGAGGAGTGGATTGGAAAGTCGACCCCGCCCAACAGGCGAGGCGCACGGTCAGGGGACGTGGTCAGGCGGGCCAGCCCCTCGTCGAGCTCGGCGATGTCGAGGCCGAGCAGTGCCGCGATGCGCGGCAGGAATTTGGAATGCGCGGTCGAGCCGTCCTCGATCTTCTTCACCGCCGGCTGCGAAATGCCGACCTGCTTGGCAAGAAAGTCCTGCGACCAGCCCTTGGCCTCGCGCGCTTGGCGAATCTTTTCATGAGGTTCCATGGCGGCATTTAGAATGTAGGTTATTGATTTGTCTATATAAATTTCGTGCTTGACATTTCCATAAGCAAAATAACTTATTGCATGAACCGGCCCGCCCCCCGCGGTCCCCGCCGGGGACATCTGCGGTGTGGGGCTTGCAAACATCCAGGGCCGGATGGGGAAGCAGCATGGGACGAAAGTCTGTTTGTAATCGGGACTTCGTGCTCGACCTGTTCGCGCGCAACACCGAGCTGGCGGAGATCAGCAGGTTGGTCGGCGGCGTTCCGGTCGGCACCATCGGCGCCATCGTGTGTCGCGCCCGCAAAGCCGGTGACCCGCGCGCCACCCTGCGCCGCGTCCAGCTCGCCCGCGCATCGGCAAAGGGCGCACCTGCTCCCGCGAGGCCGCAGCCGCGCGTCGAATTGGAAGCGTTTCGCCGCCAGCGATTGGCGCGCGCGTTTCCATCGACCCCGGCCGAGCTCAAGGCGGCGATCGCACAGGCGAGGGTGCCGGTGCGCCGCCTGCGCCCCGGCATCGCGACCGCGGGCTGGTTTCCGAGCTGGCTGCGCATCTGACGATCTTGTCCAACCGCATCAGGAGTAACCACAGTGCGTCCTTCCGTCTCGCAATGGAGTCTTCGAGTCCTGCAACGGCGCCCGCAAATCGCAGCGCCGGCCAGCAACCCTCGCCGAAACGCTGTACTTGCGCCGGCGCCGCGCCGAGGAGGTCTGCCGCGCGCTGATCGCCTTCGTCACGCGGGACGGCAAGCCGGTGTTGCACCGGCCGCTCACGCCCGCCGAGCGCAGGCGGCTTTCCGCCCGCGCGGCGGATCTCGACGCCCTGGTGGCGCCGTGCCGGCGCGCGCTCGCACGGATCAACGCCGTGCTTGACGCGCCGACCTCGGGCGGCGGGGGAACGCGCCCGCCCACTGGCCCGAGCGCCGAATCCGTTTTCAGTAAGCCCACCCCGGCGCCACGCGCGCCGGCATCCGCGCGCGAGGCGTGAGGGATGGCACGCAAGGACACGATCTCGCGCAAACTTGGGCGCGAGCCGAGCGGGCGGCTCAGCCGCCTGCACGATGAAATCGACCCGACCCCGACCGGGATCAAGCGCTTGCGCGACGCCGCGCTCGCCGGTGTGGCGAGGGAGGAATGGGGGAGTGAGCTCGGCCGGCTCCTGCTGGCCGGCAAGATCGGCCCGGAACTCTACGCCGCGGGCCGGCGCTGGTCCGAGTGCGCGACCCGCTACCGGGCGGCGGTTGGCGCGCCGCGGCCTTACCCGCGCGCCGTTCCGCTCGAGCTCGTCACTGCGGAGGCGCCGCCCGATCCAGCGAGCGAGGCGGGGCAACAGCAGGCCGCCAGGGATCTGGGGGCCATGGACGCATTGTTTGAGGCGCGCGGCGCGCTGCTTGCCGCTGGTCCGCTCGCCGAACGGGTCGTTCGCAGCGTGTGCGAGCACGACCAGGCGCCCTGCGGGGCGCGCGAATCCGAGGCACTCCGGCGCGGCTTGGAGTGCCTGGCCCGATTCTGGCGCATGGCTGCACCGACTTGACGACGCGCCGTGATACTTCAAGCTGGCGGCACCGCGTCGCCACGTCCGGGCTAACCGTGTCTGGCGATGTCGATTGCAATTCGAACACCGCACCCAACGCGGTTCACAATAGGAACGCCCATGCTCAGCCGCCGCCGCGTGCTTGTTTCCTCCGCCGCCCTCGTTGCGTCCGGCCTTGCCGCCCGCGCTCAGGTGCTGAAGAAGTCGGCGCAGATCATCGTCGGCTTTCCGGCCGGTGGCGGCACCGACGTGATTGCCCGCATTCTGGCCGAGCGATTGCGGGGTTCCTATTCGTCGGCGGTCATTGTCGAAAACAAACCGGGCGCGGCCGCGCGCATTTCGGTCGAATACGTGAAAAACGCTGAGCCTGACGGCAGCGTGATGCTGTTCACGCCCGACTTTCCAATCACGGTCTATCCGCACAGCTTCCGGGAGCTCAGCTACGACCCGCTGCGCGACCTGATCGCGGTTGGTCCCACCACCAAGTCGGCGCTCACCTACAACATCGGACCGATGGTGCCGGCGAACGTGAAAACGCTGGCCGACTTCGTGGCCTGGTGCAAAGCCAACCCCGACAAGGCGATCTACGCCACCACGTCGGCCGGCGGCACGCCCCACTTCGTCGGCATGATGCTGGCGAACGCGGCCGGCGTAAAGATG
Source organism: uncultured Alphaproteobacteria bacterium (assembly GCA_963833605.1). Classification (GTDB taxonomy): domain Bacteria; phylum Pseudomonadota; class Alphaproteobacteria; order Rhizobiales; family Xanthobacteraceae; genus JAFAXD01. The sequence goes on along the minus strand of CAWHYZ010000011.1, from coordinate 157,775 downwards.
ACGCCGGTGCACTATCGCGGCGGCGCGCCCGCCATTCAGGACCTGATCGGCGGCCACGTGCCGGCCAGCATCAATCCGGTGAGCGAGAGTTTGCCGTTTGGCCGCTCGGGCGCGATTCGTATCCTGGCGGTCACCGGCTCCAAGCGCTCGCCGTTTTTGCCGGACGTTCCGACCATGCGCGAGAGCGGGTATGACGTTGTGATCGATTCCTGGCTCGGTGTGTTTGTTCCGGCCAAGACTCCGGCCGCCGTCGTCGATGCACTCAGCGCTGCCCTCCACGATGCGATCAAATCAAAGGAGATGCTCGACAGTCTGGCCAAGGTCGGCAACGAGCCGACGTTCCAGACGCCGGCGCAGTTCGCCGCCACGGTGAAGGCCGACATCGAGCGCTGGGGCCCGGTGGTGAAGGCGTCCGGCTTCGTGGCGGAGGATTAGGATACCTGATCGAGGGGACATTCTGACCTCATCCTGAGGAGCACGGCCGCTGGCCGTGCGTCTCGAAGGATGGCCACGAGGAAGTGCTGTCGCCCTGGCCGTCCTTCGAGACGCTCGCTGCGCTCGCTCCTGAGGACGAGGGCAGTGTTTGTTTCTTCCTAATCCAGAATATCCATGGGCACGTAGCGCCACACCAGAAATCCCAGGATCACCACCACAAGGACTGTCATGAGGATGTGAAAAACAATCTCAGAAAATCGGTCGCCAAACAGCAGCCGATATCCCAGGAAGAACTCGCTCGTGGCAAAAATCACCGCGGCGGCGATTGCGACCAAGAGCGCAAGCGGGATCGAGTAGATCAGCCAATATTCGAAGAACTGCTCCACCGATTCGAGCGAGTCCCAATGGGTCTTCACGCCGTGGCGGGCAAACGTCATCGCCAGGCCGGTCATGAAGAACAGTGCGAACAATCTGAACTCGCGAGACAAGCGCACGATTTGCTCCCCCTTGCGGCTGGCACGCCAGGTGCTTCGACTGGTGGACACACAAGTCTAGCATTATTACACTCGCGGCGCCCGACAGGTTGTTGACGAGGCTCCAGCGCATGCCGGCGAAGTGTGAGCGGTTCGCCGAAAAGATCATGCGCTAAGTCGAGATATCAGCGCGCGATCGACCGCAAAACCGGTGACCACTTTTGCTGATCGCGTGCCATGCGTTGAACCAGGAAGGGTCCGATGACCATCGTTCTCAATCACACCATCGTGCCGGTTCGCGACAAGGTGGCGGCCGCCCGCTTCTTTGCCCGCCTGTTCGGCCTGCGGTTCAGCGCGCGCCAAGGCCATTTCGCGCCGGTGCAGGTCAACAAGTCGCTGACGCTGCTGTTCGACGACGACACGTCGTTTGACAGTCACCACTATGCGTTCCACGTCAGCAACGCCGAGTTCGACGCCATCTTCCGCCGCATCAAGAAGGCCAAGATCGCCTATGGCAGCGCCCCATGGAGTCTTAACGACGGCAAGCTCAACGATTGGAACGGCGGTCGCGGCGTGTACTTCAAGGATCCGAACGGTCACGTGCTGGAGCTGATGACTGTCCCGCAATGAGTTAGCGCGGCAATCCGGCGCCTCGGGCGTGCGATGCAATTCAATCGACGCAGATGGATGCCGGGCAGTTGTCCGGAAGGCGCAAGGGTGGGCAGTGGGCGAGGCTGTCGCGATGCCTCGTGCACGGATCCGGATTTCGTTTGCGCGCTGCTCGGGCTACGGTTGCGGCGCCGCACGAGGGGAGGAGTGTAATGATGAGGCTGTTCACCTACTGGCGCTCGCAGGCGTCCTATCGGGTTCGTATCGCGCTTGCGATCAAGGGCCTCGACGCCGAGTTGACGACGCTCGACCTGCTCAAGGGCGACCAGTTTGCGGAAACCTACCGGGCGCTCAATCCCGAGATGGTGGTGCCGACGCTGATCGACGGCAGCGGTCCGCCGCTGACTTAATCGCTGGCGATCCTCGAATACCTGGAGGAGCAGTATCCCGAACCGGCGCTGCTGCCTGCGAGCGCTCGCGACCGGGCCCGCGTGCGCGCGCTCGCCCAGGTGGTCGCCATGGATGCGCATCCGTTCGTGGTGCCGCGGGTGCGCAAATATCTCGAGCACGAGCTGCACCTCGACGAGCCGACGCGGATGAAGTGGCTGACGCATTGGCTCGAAACCGGCACCCGCGCGGTCGAAGGCATGCTGGCCCACGACCCGCGCACCGGACGTTTCTGTCACGGCGATCGTCCGACCATCGCCGACCTCTGCCTGGCGGCGCATTTGACCAGCGCCAAGATGCTGTGCGGCTCCGGCGCCGAGGCCTACCCGACCGCGGCGCGTATTTTTTCGGCCTGCATGGAGCTCGACGCGTTTGCCCGCACGCACCCGCTGAAGCAACCAGACGCGCCCTAGTGGTGCGACCCAAACAGATGCTTCGCATCTGTTTGGAAAGTCGCCCCACTAAAATTAATATCTTAGTGGCCTGACTTGTCCCAACATTTGGGTACCAAATGTTGGGGTCAGACCACTAGGGCGGGTGCGGTATCACCCGCAAGCGGGTGATGTTCGATTCTCATTAAGCGCTGATTAACCGACGACACCCGGGATGGTCCTGGGTGATTGGGTGCCGACCCCGGCCGGTACCCCGGTCGCCGCGCCCGACCGATTTCCGCCGCAATCCCCATGCCTTATCCCACCCACGTCGGGGGACGTGCGTTGCCGCTGGTCGAAGCGCCAAGGGTGACGCGGGGTACATGTGGGGGACGTATTGGTTCGGGTGGGAGTTCGGGCGATCCCGATTGGGGTTGCTTTTGTGGTCGCTGGGTTCGTCCTGAGATCGTTGGGAACGCTGGCCGGCCCGATTGATGTCGGGCTGAGCGATCCGGGCATTTCCGTGTTCGGGACAATCCATCCTGAGATTTACCGTCTGCGCACGCCGCTGGGAGCAGGACTTCCGGCCGGAAGCGTGCGCGTCGCCAGCCTCGATCCGCAGGTCGGAACCGATGCCGTCGCCGGCGGGCCGCTCGCCGACGCGCGGGCGCGGGGGTGCGGGAACGTTTCCTATCAATATGACGGGCCCGCGTCGTTCGACGAACGGTTCGCCCCGGACGACGAGTGTCCGGGGTCGTTCGAGCAGCGACTCCAGTCGGCAGTGGCGAAGCTTGCGAGCGGCATGCGATCGCTGTCGGGCCGCGACGTCAACAACGCGGCGCGTCTGACCGACCAGCGGGCCGGCGCCCGCGCGGCGCGCACCGCTTCCAACGCGCACATCCGCCCGGGGCAGACGAGCAAGGAGTCCGCCGCGCTGCCGGAGGACGACGGCCACACGGCGATCTACGACATCACGGCGCGCATGGTGTACCTGCCGGGCGGCCGCAAACTGGAGGCGCATTCCGGCCTCGGCGATCTGATGGACAACCCCCATCATGCGCACGTGCGCATGCGCGGAGTAACGCCGCCGAACGTCTACAATCTCACGCTGCGCGAGCGGCCGTTCCACGGCCTCCGCGCGATCCGCCTCAATCCGGTCGACGGCGGCCGCATGCATGGCCGCGCCGGCATTCTCGCGCACCCGTACATGCTCGGCGCCAACGGCCAGTCCAACGGCTGCGTGTCGCTGCGCGATTACCAGGCGTTCCTGGACGCCTTCGACGACGGCAAGATCACCCGCCTCGTGGTGGTCGAGCGCCTCGACGGCCCGCCTGGTAAGCTCGCCGCTGGAACGCTGCCGCCCGCGGCCCGGAACATGCTTCTAGCGATGGCTTCGGATCGCAGCCGTCAGGTTGCCGCCGCCGCGCACTGACGCTGCGCTGCGAGCGCAGCTCAGGTAAGCCGGAATCTGGAACCGCCTCGAGCGCTGCGTGCCGCGAAATGAGGCTGCTTAATTCCGGGACGTTCAGCAACGGCCGATGCGCGCCTTCACGGGATCCTTTACCCTTTCGATCTTGTCGAACTCGACATTGCGCAATTCGCCATCGACCTTCTCAACGCGACGAATGTAGACATCCTGAATGATGTCGCGCGTCTCTGGGTCGAATGTGATGGGCCCACGCGGGCTTCCGAGGTCACGCAATATCCGCACTTTTTTCCAGCCACGGTATCGCCGTTTCAGTCCGACTCACGGATGCTGCGCTCGTGCGGCCCGCGCGTAGCGGGTCGTGAACACCGAGGCTGCGATCAGAGTCAGCACTGGCAGCAACGCCTCGATCCAGAGCGAGTTGAAGCGCGGGTCGAGAGCGATCGTGACGGCGGCAAGATTGATCAGGAACGCAGAACCCCAGACAGCACTGATGATCATGTTGGTGCGCAGGAACGCCGGCGCCTGCCAGCGATCGGGCGGCGCCGTTTCGCGTGCGTATTGCAGCGTGAACGGCTGGCGCAACAAAATCGAGCTCCACGCGCCCGCCGCATAGAGGGTCCATACCACGACCGAGTTGTAGGTCCTGAAGCCGCCAATGTGGAAGACGAAGGTCGCCACCGCGGCGAGCCCGAAATAGGTGAGCACCGTCCAATCCATGAGTTTGATGCTGGTGTATCGCCGGCCGAATAGCGCGATCAGAAGCAACGCGGCGATCAGGCCGAACGCTACCGATGCAGGCCAATGGCCGAAGCCCGCCAGCACGCCGTACCCGACCCAGATCAGGAAGCTCCCGAGCAGGACAAGCCGGGAGGCCCGTTCGCGGCTCGTGGCCGTCGTTCCCGGTCGACGTGAACAATCCGGCGCCGCCGCCGACGTCTCCGCGCTTGCTACGAAACACAAAGCCGCAACGCCGGTAGGAACGTCGAATCGGCCACACTATACTGCCCATTGTGAAACGATATCGGGAGTTCGCATCGATGCGGATCAAAGCGCTCGACCATGTCCAGCTGGCGATGCCCGCCGGTCGCGAGGCGGAGGCGCGCGCCTTCTATACCGGCATCCTCGGCATCCCCGAGGCCCCGAAGCCGCCGGCGCTTGCCCGCCGCGGCGGCTGCTGGTTCGAGCGCGGCGATCTCAAGCTCCACCTTGGCGTCGAGGCCGAGTTCCGGCCCGCGCGCAAGGCGCACCCGGCGCTGATCGTGGAGGATCTGCCGGCGCTCAAGGGTTCGCTCGTCGCCGCTGGGTTTGCGCTGCGCGCCGACGAGCCGCTTGCCGGTTACGACCGTGTTTTTGTGGATGATCCGTTTGGCAACCGGATCGAGTTGATGGAACCGGTGCCCGCCTGATTTTCAACGATCAAGCGCGGGTTCACGCCGGGTCGGCTCGCTGCCAGACCCGGGTCTCCTCGCATCACTTGACCTTCAGGTTCTCGGCGGATTCCCTGCCTCGGTTGCTCACGATCTCGTATTCGACTTGTTGTCCTTCGCGTAGGGTGCTCAGTCCGGCTCGCTCGACCGCAGAAATGTGCACGAATACGTCCTTACCCCCGCCGCCGCCCGACGGTTGAATGAAGCCATAGCCTTTCGTCGGGTTGAACCACTTCACAGTGCCTGTCGCCACGTCACGTCTCCTGGTTACGATGGCCAAGAGTGACACAGCCGACGATCAAGACCAAGTAGGTGGTCGCTTAAATTCTGGCTGCGACGGCATCAGTTGCAAGCTCCGATTGATCATTGGCGGGGCCGCATCGCGACGATTGTTGCATGGGTTGCCGGCTACCACAGCGCTGAAATAAGGGGGATTTTTCGTGATTGGCTGTGCGCTGAGTCACAGCCTGATGCGCGTGCGCGCGGCTATCACCTCCAGTACCAGCCGGCGCTTCGGCTCCACTGACCAAATGGATGGAGGCCAACATGCTCAAGATCGCGGTTGCGGTCGTCATCACCGCAGTATTGGGCTTTGCTGCCGGCGTCTGGGCCGGACCCACGGTTCGTGCCATCAGCGCCGCCCCGCAATCGGCGTCGACGATTTCGCCAACCGAATTGCAACTCAAGATCCGACCCGGCGAACTCGCCGTCACCCATGTCGACAACTACAACTAAAATCGGTCCGTAGCCTTGGGGGTCAGGATCGGCCGGCCCTGCTTTCAATATTCGGGCGAATCACGAATACTTGCGATTCGCATTGCGGGCAGGGAAGGGGCATTTGCGATGACGAGATGGATGCGCGGATTGGCCTGCGGCCTGATCGCAGGCGGTGGTTTCGGTTTTGCGGCGTTGGCCTGCAGCTCTGCGGCGCACGCCGGCGTGCTTCCGGTCAATGTCGCCTTGCACGCGGCTGCTCGAGCCAACGTCATCACGGTTCAATGGGGAATGGCCTGGTGGCCGCGCGAGCCGTGGGACTACAATTGGGGTGCGCCGCCTTACTATTTCCCCTACGGCCGCGAAGCGCCGGTGATCTATTATCCGGCCGCGCCCTACTACTATCTCGGTTTTCAGACGGCGCATGGATACAACGGGCACTTCGGAAGGCCGGCTGCCGTGCAATACGCGGTCCCCGGTCGTGCCCCCCCACGCCAGTTCCGGCCGCCGCTCGGGGACTGACGCGCACAGGTCCCGTCTGTCATCCTGAATAGCGACCCCTTGGCCTGGAATTTCGCGCCACCTGTTACGGCATTGTCGCCCCTGCCTGAAAGGCGATAATTATCGCGGTGCCATTGACGGGGGTCGCCGGGATGCACGCCTTCAGCGTCGTTGACGAGCAGCAGTTCAACGCCAAACGCCATGTCGAAAAGATCCTCGGCCGCGTTGCCGAGGGGGACGTGACGGTCGCGTGCTGGGAACCAGGCCAGATCAGTCCCTATCACTGTCATCCCCACGCGACTGAAATCTATTTCTGTTTCGAGGGCGGTGGCGTCATGCGTACGCCGGACGGAACGGTCGATGTGGTCCCCGGGTCTTTTGTTGTTCATCCGCCCGGCGAACTGCACGAATACGCAAATGGCGAGCGGCGCACGATCCTGTTTCGCGTGCGCTATGGCGGTGACATGAGTACGCGCTTTCACGATTGGCGCGGCAACCCGGACTGGACGCAGTCCGTCGAGGATGCGGCGTACTTTCGCGCCCATCTCCCGGAGATTGCCAAGCCCGCGTAGGATGGGTTGAGCGAACGCGAAACCCATCGCGTCGTGCGATTTCAAGCAAAGATGGGTTTCGGCGCGATGCGCCTCGACCCATCCTACGAACAAACAAAAACGTCGGTAGGGTGGCTCACGTAGGATGGGTTGAGCGAACGCGAAACCCATCGAGTCGCGCGATTTCAAGCAACGATGGGTTTCGGCGCGACGCGCCTCAACCCATGCTGCGAACAAACAAAAACACCGCGGTCGGCAGAGAAGCCGCCACGTTCACCAGGTCATACGTCACCGCGCCCGTCCGTCAGCTTTTGTGCAAGACGGCGGCCGTCAGGCCAACAAGATGTCACGCCCGAGCTTCGCAAATGCGAATAATCAGACCAGACACAAGTCGAGGCAGGCGAAAGGCAAAGAAAAGGGGCCCGCGCGTGCGGGCCCTTTCCTTGCGTACTCGTATCAGCCGCGGGTAACGACCGGGCCTTTGCCGAGCGGCGCCTTGCCGATTGGCGCTTTGCCGATCGGGGCCTTGCCGACCACCGGAGCGGGCGGCGGGGCCTTGACGTACATATCGGCCGCGGCGGCAACGCCGGCGAGGCCGAAGATTGCCACAGTGGCAAGAATGATAGTCTTCATGAGGGACCCCCCAAGGAGTGAGCTTCAAGATTCGCTTCGTCAGCAACAACAAATTAACGCTGATGCGCGCTTCTAACTAGTGCGCAAAAGCCACACTGAGTTTTAAAAGGCATTTCTGTGGCGAACCCATGTTGCAGCAACGGCTGACGGACGTAGAATTTCCTGCATTAACCAAACCCGCAATTGCGCGCGAGCATCGTCGCGTGCCCGCTCGCGCGAGCGAGCCTTCGGATCCTGGTTTGATTCAGCCTCCTGATCGTGTTGAATAGCGCCCACAGGAGAAAACCATCATGGCATCGGATCAGGCAACGCCGCCCCAGCCGTCGGGCCCTTGTTGCCAGCGACCGGGTCGAGGGCACTGCCGTCTACGGCGCCAACAACCGCAGGATCGGCCGCATCGAGCGCCTGATGATCGACAAGGTCAGCGGAAAGGTGGCGTATGCGGTGATGACTTTCGGGGGCTTCCTCGGGCTCGGCGAAGACCATTACCCGCTGCCGTGGCCCATGCTGCATTACGATACCAAGCTCGACGGCTACAAGATCGAGGTGAGCGAGCAGCAGCTCAAGCACGCTCCCAAGTTCGGGAAGGATGATTATTTCGACTGGTCGGGCCGCCACGAGCAGGTGCACAAGCACTATGGGGTCGATCCGATCTGGTATTGAGCGCCGTAGGATGCGTTGACCCGGACTTGGTCCGGGGAAACCCATCGCTGGCGCCGGCGCAATTGCAAACGCAAAGATGGGTTTCGGCGCGCTGCGCCTCAACCCATCCTACACTCCCGCAATGACCAGCACACGTCGTTGCCGATCTACAACAACGCGCCCGATTCGAAGGCTCGCTGCGATTTTTCCATAACGCCGGCGCCCGAACCAGAATAGGTTCGCGATTCCCGCCCGCTGGCGACCGCAGGAGTGCAGCGCGATGAAACGGACTCTGTTGATCACGGCCGCGCTCGCGGCACTGACCTGCGGTGGCGTGGCGAGCGCCGCCGACCTCGCGGTTGCGCGCGCAGCACCGTCGATCTTTGCGCCCGCGCCGGTCATCACCTGGACCGGCTTCTACGTCGGCGTGAACGGCGGTGGCGGTTGGGGCACCACCAATCATACCTTCACGGGTGTCGCGGGTGGCCTCACGGCCTCGACCGGAAACTTCAACGTCAATGGTGGGGTTGCCGGCGGCACCGTCGGCTACAACCACCAGTACGGACCGTTGGTGCTCGGCGTCGAAGCCGATCTCGACTGGGCCAATGTCAAAGGCAGCTTCGGGGGCACCGCCGCCGGCGCGACCGGCTCGATTACCAGCCAGTTGAAATGGCTCGACACCATCCGCGGCCGCCTCGGCTACACCTGGGGCCCCTCGATGATCTATTTCACCGGCGGCGGCGCGTACGGCGGCGTCACCGCTACGATTGCGGGCGCGGTCCCGGCGTTGGCTGTCGCTGGGTCGGTCGCCCAGAGCGATACGCGGTTCGGATGGACGCTCGGCGCCGGCTACGAATACATGTTCACCCCGAACCTGACCGGCAAGGTCGAATACCTGTACGTCAACCTCGGGACCAACACCCAGATCCTGGTCGACAACGTCAAGTTCAACACCAACATTGTCCGCGGCGGCGTGAACTGGAAGTTCTAGCGCGTGTCCCGGAAAAGTGGATGCCGGTTTTCCGATAAGGACATGCGCACGCTTGTCCCGGAAATGTGGATGCCGGTTTTCCGATAAGCACATGGCGCCGGCACCGGTTGCGGGCCTCGGCGCAAGGCCCCGCTGCGCAGCTATCGTGCCAATCTGACCGGGTCCGATACGCGTCCTGCAAATTCTCTCCCGCTGTTGCCGGTCAGCTACAATTGGATCAGCGCGCTCCAACACATATGCCGATCGAGTTACTCTCCTCGTCATCGCCGGGCACCGCCATGCCGTCCTAGGCGAGAAGGCTGGGTACCCGCGCGCCGAGAGGATTTGGGTCGAAATGACCGGCCGTGGGTTCGATATGCGTCAAAACCCTGCAAGCATTGCGGCGAAAGCTGGGCGCACGTGACTGCAATGTCACACGGGCCGCGTTTCGGGTCGCGAGCGCCGGTTAGTTCTTGTGTGAACTCGGCGAGGGCATAGGATTTCCTCACCAATAAATGACGTACAACATGAGGAAACGTGCCATGCCTATGCTGTTTTGGCTGCCGATGATCTTCATGAGCGTGATGTTGGAGATGAACGGCTTCCCGCCTGAGGGACTCGAGATCAGCGACACGCTCGCCGTTTAGCGTCTCGAAGCTCCGCGGTGTTGTTGTTGAAGAAGCTCGTTTGCTTGCATGATGATCCACGTCTTCAGCGATCTCGGCTGCGCGGCACCAGAACGCTGCGCGGCGCACGCAACCGCACCGGCGCAGGGCATCGCCGCTCGAGCATGATCCCGAAAAGTGGACACCGGTTTTCGGAAAAGATCGTGCTCCAACATGAACCTAGAGCGGGATGACGAATTGAAGATAAGTCATCACGCTCGTGAGCACCGCCTGGTCACTCATTTTACTGGTTAGAGACCGTATTTCGCGATTGCCGCGACGGTGACGATCAGCACCAACGCCAGCGCAAACTCCGCGGCGACATGCCAAAAGCCTCGAAGCTTATCGCCCGGCCTGTCCATGAGCCGACCGCCTGGCCGTCAGGGGACCCGCCCATTCAAATAAAACGCCTCGGGCTGCCAATTGGTTCCAGGTGGCGTCACGGCCGATCTGGCAATGATCTCGAAACGATCGCGCTGGGAACGATCGGAGAATCCATCGGTTACCTCACAACAGCGTGGTGCAAGGCGTGGCGGCGATCATGGAAACAAAACTCGGCCATTGGGAGGCGTCCCAGTTCAGGCGAGAGATGCTGACCAGGATCGGCGAAGGAATGAGGGACTATTTCGGCGCCTGCGCACAGCCGACGCCTGACAATCTCGCCGCACTGCTCAGGCGGCTTGATGACGACCGCACGGATCCATTGCCGCCGGCACCGACCGGGCCGTCGTGTCCAAACTGCCGCCAACCCATGCGGCTCGCGCGCGTGATGCGGGTCCCGGGGCCCAACGAGCTGCACACGTTCCAGTGCAATGCTTGTGGGGTTGCCCGGACGACCGTGGCCAAACGTCGGGGGAGCAAGCGTAGGGGATAGTTCAGACACCGTTCAGAGCGTTGGATCCCTGGAGGGTTCCGTGGCGCGCTACTTTTTCACCATCTTCGACGGTGCGAATGTTTGTTACGCATGGGATGAGGTCGCTTCCGATCATGCGCGAGCCAAACAGCTTGCCGACGAGATTGCGTTCGACCTCGTCGACGACGGCGGGCCGCATCATGGTCTGACGATTGTGGTCAGCGACGCAGACGGCAACGAAGTCGTCAGGGCCAAGGTTGACGAGCGACAGCATCGGCAGACCGCCTAGTGTGGTGGATTTGAAGTTCCTATCATTCTTGCGGCACGCTCGTCATAGGAACTTCAAATCCACCACACTAAAGTCATATATTTGCTAGTGTCCCTTTGATTCCGAAGTTCGCTCCAGAGGGTGCGACAGGATAAAGCGAACTTCGGAATCGGGACACTAGTTTTTCGATTCCGCAGTTCGTCACAGCTCGCAGCGCACTCAACCCGAATTTCGGAATTGAAAGGGCACTCGGGCGTTAGAGTCCGCTTTGCCCCGAAAAACCGCATCCACTCTGCCTGGTCGGCATCGATGCCTGCGTCTCATCGCACGATTGTGGCGCGCGGCTCCAGACACGTGGCCATACCGTTGCGGCTGATGCCGCCGGCCCACGTGAAGCCCTGCGTCAAACGGCAGAAGGCGTGAGGTTCTAGCGCGCAAGTGAGATGTCGTGTTGTGCTACGCGGGTCGCCGGGGGGATAACGTCCTCCCCGGCGCCGAAGGCCGTACCCTCCTTGACCCCCTGTCAGTTTCCTCGGGCGCGGGGAGGAAGGCTTTCCGCTATTGGGCCGGCCGTGAAGCCCGCAGAGATTTCTGCGCCACCCCCTCTTTTAAACCAGGGCCGGGGCGGCTGAAAGACCCCCGTCCGCGACGAGGTTGCGTTCCAGAGTACGGCAACCCGAGCTGTGTGATCCGGAAAAATCTCGATTTGTGGGGCGAAGGCCTATTCTTGTCGCCATGTGGTTAGGCTACTATCCCCCACTGCCGCACCGTACCGGATTCAGTCCGCTATCGGGAGGCGCCATACCAAATACGAGGAGGACGTTCCATGGCACTTTCAAAAAGGGCGATACTGGCCGGTGGTACCAGTCTGCTGATCGCCATGTCCACGACGGCTATCGCTCAGACCGCAAAGGGCAACGCGAAGTCTTCGGAAGCCGGGACCATCGGCGAGGGCGAGTCCTATATGATCGGCAAAAAGGGACAACGGCTGCACAAGTCCAAAGTCAAGGTGAGCACCGCACAGCATGAAGCGGCCATGAAAAAAGGTGCCCGTGAAGTCAAGCCAGGCACGGTGATCTATAAGCAAGGCGGCAAGCTCTACATGATGGAGGACTCCGCGAACGAAAGGGCGTCGACACATTTCCAGAGTAACTTCGACATCGACTATTGAAATTGGATTCGTCCTCCCGCGAGGATGGGCGTGACCAGGGGCGAGCGACACGGGTGGCCGGCGCTCGCCTTTTTTGTTTCCAATGCAACCCATCTGAAGACGCTCGACGAGAGCTCGACCATGAGCTCGGCTGCCCGAACCGCGCCGGTGTGATTGTGACCACAAATGATCATTGACTTGATCGCTTCTGTATAACGCTTACGAATTTCGCGGCGAGCGCGCACTCATGAACTGCTCGGCATACGCCGCCAGTGGCCATCCTGCTGCACCGCCGACCAGTCTGATGAACTCGCGGCGCTTGAATTGATCGAACTGCATCCAGCCCCAGGAATGGTTCCGTGACATCGCCGATGCCGCTCGCCACGGCGGTGATTTTCATCGCCACCTACGCGGGCGTCGCGCTCGGACGGATTCCGGGCCTGCGCCTCGATCGTGCCGGCATCGCGCTGGTCGGTGCCGTTTTCATGGTGGCGGCCGGCGCCCTCACGCCGGCGGAAGCCTATGGTGCGATCGACCTCGATACGATCGTCCTGCTGCTCGGCATGATGATCGTGGTGGCCCACCTCAAGCTCTCGGGTTTCTTCCGGCTGGTCGCTAGCTGGGCGCTCCGGCACGCGCATTCGCCGCCTGTTCTGCTGATCACCACGACAGCGACCACGGGCGTCCTCTCGGCTTTCCTGGTCAACGATGCGATCTGTCTCGTCATGGCGCCCCTGGTGGTCGAAGTGACGCGCGCGCTCAAACGCAATCCGATCCCCTACCTGCTGGCGGTCGCCATGGCTTCGAACATGGGCAGCACCGCGACGATCACCGGCAACCCGCAAAACATGATCATCGGCACGACCTCGCGCATCGCCTACACGGCATTTGCGGCGGCGCTCGCGCCCATCGCCGTCGTGGGTCTCGTGCTCGTGGTTGCGGTCACTGCGGGTTTGTTCTGGAGGGAATTCGCCGGCCATGCGCGCTTCACCATGAAGCCGGAGGGCGTTCGCATCCACCAGGGTCAGATGATCAAGGCGGCCGTTGTCGCGTTCCTCGTCATCGCCCTGTTCTTCGCCGGCATGCCGGTTGCCGAAGCCGCGATCCTTGGCGGCGCCCTGATGCTGATCACGCGCGCCGTCAAGGCCGCCAAGGTCTATCGGGAAATCGACGGATCATTGCTGATCATGTTCGCTGGCCTTTTCGTGGTGGTCGCCGGCGCCGAAAAGGTGCTGCTCACCCCCGCCGTGATCGGTGCCGTGCAGAGCCTGCACCTCGACCAGGTCTGGGTGCTCGCGGCCGTGACGGCGGTGCTGTCAAACCTCATCAGCAACGTGCCGGCCGTATTGGTGCTCAAGCCGTTCGTGCAGTCGCTGGCTGATCAGCAACACGCCTGGCTGGTGGTCGCGATGAGTTCCACGCTCGCCGGCAATCTCACGGTCGTGGGTTCGGTGGCAAATCTGATCGTGGTGGAGCGCGCCCGCGCGGCCGGCATCGAGATCTCGTTTGGCGCCTATTGCCGTGCCGGGGTCCCTTTGACCCTGCTGTCGCTGGCGTTCGGCACGTGGTGGTTGAGCTGAACGCTCGCACGGGTCGATCGCGTGATCGGCGATGCACGCCACAATGGCCGTAGCGGAATGTCGGACCGACCGCGCACTCATCCGCTTCTGGCGAAGCACATTTCATCGAGTTGCCGGGAACCAACAAGCCGGTGCGGGATTCAACGTTCAGCTTCGGAATCTGCAAAAAGGGAGAACGCCTGTGAATCCCGCCGAGGAATTTCGCAAGCAGGCAGCGGAATGCACGCGAATGGCGGCATCCGTGCGTGACGCAACTGAAAAGTCCGTCTGGCGTAAAATGGCCGAGCGATGGCTTGCCTGTGCGGCGCTGTCCGAAAACCAGTATGCGATGGCCGAGGAGGCGAAAACCGGGGCGCGGCGGCAGCGGCAAGCCGCGTAACGCCGGCGCCGCCTTGAACGCAAAGGCTCCCGGTCATCTCGACCGGGAGCCCGAGCGCAATGCGCTGGTTGCCAAGCTCGCCGCGGTGCCCCTGACGCGCCCCAGCGAGAATTCACGATCATTGCGAGAGCGCCGGCGCGTCCCCAGACCCTTCAACCCCTACGCCTCTCGCAATCCTCGCATTGCCTGGCGAGGCTCATAACGCGGTGGCGCGCATTTGGTTCCTTGCTTTATCAACCAATGTGCCGCTGCGCGCATGATGTGCCGTGAGATCGAGAGACGGGGTATTTTTGTACTGATGGCGCGCGCCCCGGGCACGCGTTTGACTTGTTAAATCCCGGGAGTACCCGTCGTGCCGTCAGCGTGTTCGTGATCCGTCCTCTTTTCGGCTTGAGCCGCAAGCCGCATCCATGCCTGCGCCATCTGACGCATGATGCCGCGCGCGATCGGATCTTGGAGCGTTTCAGCCAGGGTCAGGCAATCGACAGCGTTCTGCCTGTACTCCTCCGGCGCATTATTCCCGTGCATTTCCAGTTCACTTCGCACTGCCGCACTATTGCGTTAACCAAATCCCGGCATCGCAGAAAGGTTCCAGGAATTTGATCTGGAACGGGGGCCGGCTCCTCCGTGTTTTATGCGGGCACGGACGCTGGCATGGTGCGTGTTCCAAAGCCCAGGGTCGACTGGGCAGACGACGGTTCGCCATCGGGAACATGCGCCGTGCTCTTGATGCAGGCGCGTGATGTTGAGCTCAGAATGTCGAAAATATGCTCTTCAATGTATAGAAATTGCCGATACTGCCCGCCCGGAACACCGCGAGCTGCTGCTCGAGTTGGCGCAGAAGTGGCTCGAGGTTGCGGCCGAGAAAGCGCGAATGGAAAACGATCATCGGGCCGGGAATGCGTCTGGCGTGTGAGTTAAAGCGTGTTTCACTCGGTTTGAATCGCAACACTCTCTGTCGTCATGCGCGGGCTTGTCCCGCGCATGACGATTATGGAGGCACCGAACCTTCCTAAGCGAGATGGCGGGGACGGGGCACCCCGCGCGCTTGCGCGCGAGGACCCCGACAAGCCTGGACAAGCCCGGCCATGACAAGTTGAGAGGCTTCGGTTCCAAATGAACGAGACCCGCTTTAACGGGCTGCCGGGGGTGAGGCGGGCGTGCTGGGCCACGGCGGCGGGGCAGGGGCCGGTGGGTCTGCCGGGCGCGGCCCGGTAGCGGTGGCCGAGGGTGTTGCGGGCTGCTGGGCCGTTCGGGTCGTTGGGCGTTTCTTCTTCTTTTTGGTCGGCGGTGGCGGCGGCGCGACGGGTTCGAGTCGGGCCATCACCGAGCTCGGTTCGACGGTCGTGGTTTCGCTCGAGTACCAGTTTTCCTTGCCGGTCGACACGCGCACCGGAATCGACTGCCGCGTATACCCGTTGAGGATGAAGTTGACGTAGTAGGTGCCGTTGCTGCCGGGTGCCGCAAGCGAGCAAGGCGTCTTGCAGCTGCCGCCGCCGGAAAAACTCACGTCGGCACCCGGCGGTATCGAGTCCAACGAAATGGTCGGGGCGCTCGCCTGCGACCCGGACAAGCCCGGAAGCGAAGAACAGGCCGAGAGAGCGGCGCCGCACAACAGGAGAGCAAGCGCGCGGCCCATCCAGACATCCCCTTCACTGGATTGATGCAACGTTTCAACCCCGCCCGAAATTGTTCGTTGAGCCCGTGGCAGATCTGACGCCGCTGCACTGCGAAGCTTGCACAGCGACCTCAGACGCAACGTCACATTAGCATCATATTGTGGACGGGACCACCAACCCACCCGACCACCGACGCGCCTTGCGGTGTCATCACTCGCGCGGGTTCATCGCGCAACCCCAACCCACGGTGTCATCGCCCGCGAGGGGATCCCATCGCGCTTCACGCGATGGGGACCCGAAAGCGGGCGACCCAGTACGCCGCAGCAAATCGGTTGGTTGGTGACTACTGGATCACCCGCTTACGGGCTCGTCGCGCAAGCGCGACGCGCCCTTGCGGGTGATGACAGCGCGTGGGGTGAGGTTGGTGCGAATGCAAAACCTGATCGGAGGACGAAAAAAACTCTGCGCTTGACAAATAATAAGCAACACGTATGTCGGATTGCCAACGTTGATCAATGCGCCTCGCAGCCGGCCGGCCGCGGGGCGCTTTGTTTTTCGAGGGCTTGCAACATGGCTACTCTCTACATCACCGAATTCGCCAATATCGGCCGCGACCAGGGACAGGGCGTGCCCGCAACCCCGTTGCCCCCGGTCGCCGAGCAGACGCTCGCCATCGGCCTCGTGTCGGCGCAGAGCGGATCGTTCAACCCGGCGACCAACTTCATTCGCGCGCACACCGATGCCACCTGCTCGATCGCGGTCGGCGCCAATCCGATCGCGGCCGCCGGCAGTGCCAGGATGGCGGCGAATCAGACCGAGTATTTCCAGGTGCGTCCGGGCGACAGGATCGCAGTCATCCAGAACAGCTGAGCGTCGCGCGATGTTTCGCCTCGGACGCCTCGGTGCGCTCGGCGTTGCCTCGCCGCACCTGGCCCCCGCATGGGTCCTCGGCGGCGCCGCCGTCGACCTTGATTTTCAGCATGGCCGCAGCTTCGGCGTACCGCCCGCCGGCGTTGCGATCGCGCGCGCTTCGCCCGGCTATGCCGACGACAGCTTCGGAAACTGGCTCCCGTTCGGCGCCAATGTTTTGCGCCGTACCGACAAGGAACTCATGATCGAGGAAAGTCGTACCAACGGCATCCGCAACAACTCGGCGCAAGGGATTGTTGTTGGAGCGGTCGGGGCCGGGGGCGCCCTTCCAACATCTTGGGATAACTTCAGCGCCTCCAACGGCATCACCGTTGCGGTCATGGGCGCCGGGAGCGAACTCGGCGTCGACTATGTCGATATCCGTTTTCAGGGCACGCCCAACGTCACCGGCAACCAGAGGCTTGCGTTCGATACCCAGATTGCCGCCGCCAACGGGCAGACCTGGGCCATGTCGGCCTTCATCAAGGTCGCGGGAGGATCGCTCACGAATGTCGGCGCCTGGTCGTTCGCGCACCAGTTCCGCGACGCCGGCGGCGCGTCGCTCACGGCCTCCGCCGGGCCCCCGTTCACCCCCACCGCCGCGCTCGCGCGTTACGCCGCGCTCGGAACCGCAACCCATGTGTCGACCGCCTTTGTCGAGCCCGAGCTCAATGTCGGCGTAGGCAATGGTCAGGCGATCAACGTCACCTTGCGCATCGGCTGGCCGCAGCAGGAGCTCGGCCTCTTCGTCACCTCGCCGATCCGCACGGCTGGCGCGGCCGCGACCCGCGCCGGCGATGTGGTCACGCTCGCCGGCCTGGCATTCGGTCCGGCGTTCTCGGCCTATGCCCAGGGGACGAGCTCGATCAATCCCGGCGCCTCGGTCGGCTCGCCGCGACTGATCAATCTCAACGACGGCACCACCAACAACTACGTCGAGCTTTTGCTGGAAGGCAACAGCGGCCGTCCGGATGATCTTTGCAAGCGCGGCGGCGTCATCCAGTACAATGGCCAGCTGTCGAGCACGAGCTATGTCGGCCAATCGCTCAGGCTCGCGACCGCGCTCGCTGCCGGCGACCAGGCTGCGGCCGCCGCGGGCGCGCTCACGACCCATGCGGTCGCGGCAATCATCCTCCCGACCGCGCTCGCCATCGGGTCGTCGGTGGCCGGCGGCGCTCCATGGAACGGCTTCGTCGAGCGCGTGGCGCTCTGGCCGACGACCCGCATCCCCAACGCCATGCTGGTGGAGATCACGAGATGAGCAAACAACGCGCGTGCCCTACGGCAGGGCGCCCTACCTCTCCCCGCTTGCGGGGAGAGGTGACCCTTTGGGGGCCGCCGTGCAGGCTTTCGTAGCCCGCATGGAGCGAAGCGCAATGCGGGGTCAGCTTTTCCCGGATGCCGGGCCGTTCCCGGATTTCGCTTCGCTCATCCGGGCTACGATTCTTCGTCTCTCCCCGCAAGCGGGGAGAGGTAACCGTGTTGAACCCCTGAGGACACCAATCATGACCGATCTCACCGCCGCGGGCGGCCGCATCGAAACCCGCGCGGATCTTGGCAGCGGCGACGCGGCCAGGTTCGCCTACTGGGAGATGCAGGAGAAAATCGCCGAGAAGGAGGAGCGCGTCTGGATCCGGCGCGCCCGCGAGATCGTCAAGCGCTATCGCGACGAGCGCCCGCAGGCGAGCCTCGGCACCCGCTTCAACATTCTGTGGTCGAACGTGCAGACCTTGGCGCCGACGCTCTACGCCCGCACGCCCAAGCCCGACGTGGAGCGCCGCTTTCACGACCAGGATCCGGTCGGCCGGCTCGCCGCCATCCTGCTCGAGCGCTGCCTCGCCTATGCGCTCGACGCGTTCAATTTCGACGCCGTCATGCGGGCCGTGGTGGAGGACCGCCTGCTGCCCGGTCGCGGCGTGGCGCGGGTGCTGTATGGGTGGGGCGGTCAATCTCGACCATGTTCCAAGAGGCGGGAGCGAACTCACGCGCGAGGACGGATCGCCCGATCTTCACAAGAAGGCGGTGGTGCATGAGGTGTGGGACAAGGCGACGCGGCGGGTCACCTGGTATGCGCCCGCAACGCCCGATCTCATCCTCGATGAAGCGGACGATCCGCTGCGGCTGCCGGATTTCTTCCCCAATCCGGATCCGGTGCTCGCCACCACCAGCAACGACAAGCGCATTCCGGTCCCCGACTACATCGAATACCAGGATCAGGCGCGCGAACTCGACCTGCTCACCGCGCGTATCGACCGGCTCACCCGCGCGCTCAAGGTCTCCGGCATCTATCCGGGCGAGGAGAAGCAGCTGTTCGCGCAGCTGATCGACGAGGGCAGCGAGAACCGGCTCATACCGGTCGCCGACTGGCCGGCCTTCGGCGACAAGGGCAACCTCGCCAACCTGATCCAGTGGATGCCGATCGGGCAGATCGCCGAGACGCTGATCCAGCTCCACAACGCGCGCGACCGCGTCAAGCTTGCGCTCTACGAGATCACCGGCATCGGCGACATCATGCGCGGCATGACCAACCCGAACGAGACGCTCGGCGCCCAGGAGCTCAAAGCCAACTTCGCCACCCGGCGCATCGTGCCGCAGCAGAAGGAGGTGGCGCGCTTTGCCCGCGATCTCGTCCGCCTGATGGGCGCGGTCATCGCCGAGCATTTTTCCACCAAGACCATCGCCATGATCTCAGGCTATCCGCAGCTCGCGCCGGTTCCCGCGGATGCGGCGCGCGCCCCGGCCGTGGTTGCGGCCAACGCAGCCAGACAGCAGCAGTTCGAGCAAGCCGTTGCACTGCTGCGCCAGGACGGGGCGCACGGTTTTCGCATCGACATCGAGACCGATTCGACGATCGCGCCCGACGAGCAGGCCGAAAGGCAGGCGCGCGTCGAGTTCCTGCAGCAGATGGTGCCGTTGCTGGAGCAGGTCGTGCCGCTCGCCATGGGCAATCCGGCGCTTGCCGCGCTCTGCCGCGAGGTCGCGCTGTTCGCCGCCCGCGGTTTTCGGGTCGCGCGCCCGCTGGAGCAATCGATCGAGCACGCCTTCGAGGCGCTCGCCCAGATGCCGCCGGGCGCGCCCGACGGTGCCCCCGCGGCGGCGTCGGGTGAGCTTGCGCTGCGCGCCCGCGAGGTCGCCTCGCATGCCCAGATCGCGCGCGACAAGAACGCCATCGCGGCCGCCAAGGCTGCGGGCGATCACCAACTCGAGCAGATCCGGCTCGCCTCGCATACCGCCGCCGAGCGCGCGCGGCTGGCGATGGACGCCGAGCGCCTGGAAACCGAAAAGGCCTCGCTCAACCTGCGCGCCGCGGCGTTGGCCGCGCAGCAGGCGAAGGAGATGACGTGAACCAACACAGAGATGACCTGAACCAACTCACCCCACGGTGTCATCGCCCGCGAGGGGCTCCCATCGCGCTTCGCGCGATGGGGTCCCGAAAGCGGGCGACCCAGTACTCCGCAGCTTGGCGGATTACTGGATCACCCGCTTGCGGGGCTTGTCGCGCAGGCGCGACGCGCCCCTTGCGGGTGATGACACCGTGTGGGGTACGCGCCCATTTCTCCGACCAACCAACCAACGAAAAGGATCTCCAACATGACGTCCACCAATCAAACATCGCTCCCCGCCATCACCCGCCCGCTCGCCTACACGCCCGCCTGGGGCGCCTACATCTGCGGCGAGATCGCCAGCGGTAAGACGCTGCGCCACATCTGCACACAAGCCAGCATGCCGACCATGGGAACGGTGCGCGAATGGCTGGAGGCGGACGCGGATTTTCACGCCGGCTATGCGCGCGCCCGCGAGGTCGTTGCCGATCGCTTTGCCGAACAGATCCTCGCGATCGCCGACGACAGCGACGACGACTACCTCGTGCAGGAAACGCCGGCCGGAAATGTATTGGTGTTCAATCGCGAGAACGTCCAGCGCGCGAAGCTGCGCATCGACGTGCGCAAATGGCTGATGACGGCGCTCGGCCCCCACACCTACGGCCACCTGGCTGCGCGGGAGGTGGAGACCGAGGAGGAAACGTCACCGTGACGCAATACTCCCGCCGGACGCGGAGATCGCGGCGATGACGCCCGAGCCGCAATCCGGCCGCAAGCCAGGGGGCGCGCCGGCGCGCAGCGCGGCCGCGCGACCGCAGCCCCGATCGTTTGCGATGGCCGACCAGCTCGACGCCCTGGTGGCGGAGGTATCGCGCCGCGATTATCCCACGAGGCGCGCCCTGAAGGCGGACCTGCGCGAACAGGCGCTGGAGCTCATAGGCGAGCTGTGAGGTGCGATCTTGTATTGGAGGACGACCGAATTATACTCAATTTGCGAGCTGAGTATAACATCGTCACCACGGTGTCATCGCCCGCGAGGGGCTCCCATCGCGCTACGCGCGATGGAGACCCGAAGGCGGGCGACCCAGTACTCCCCGGCGGATCGATGGCTTCGAGGTTACTGGATCGCCCGCTTGCGGGGCTTGTCGCGCAGGCGCGACGCGCCCCTTGCGGGTGATGACACCACGTGGGGTGGCCAAGAGAACGCATCGATGCAGCAAGTGGTTCTCATCAACCTCAGCCGACGGTGTCATCGCCAGCGGAGCGGGCGACGGGTTCCGGTGCGCGCTTGCGCGTGGGCATCGTGCGCGCGAGCGCGATGGCGACGGGAAAGTTCGCCACCCCCATCGCCAGGAACAACATGGGCATGGTGACGCCGGCCTCCTGCAACAGCGCCACCGCGATGCTGACCACCGTCATGGCGACGGCGTTGACCACAAAGATCGCTGCCACGACCCGGGCGCGGCTGTCCGGTTCTGCCCAAGCCAGGACGGCGGTGGATACGGGCACGAACAGCAGGCCGCCTGCGACAGCGAGCCCCGCGAAATCGGCCGCGATGCGCAGGGCGTGCGGCGACTTGAAGGCGTCGGCAAGGCCGACCTTGTGGGCGGCAACAACGTTCCATGTGGTCCACGCGAGATCGAGCGCAAACAATCCGAGCAACACCGCCGCCACGACGGTTGGGAACAGAATGATGCGGCCGTGCGCGAGCCAGGACGCGAGCGCCGAGCCGACGCCGACCGCAACCGAGAACACGGCCAGAAAAGCGGTGACCGTATTGTCGTCGCCGCCGATCACCGTCTTGACCACCGGCGGCAGGAGTGAGGCCACGGTCACCGCGAGCGCCCAGAACCAGCTCGAGACAATACAGGTCCACCACAACCGCGCGTCCGCGTTCAAGACGCGCAGCAGCGCGAAGGTCGAGCGCGCGATATTGGCGTCAACCTTGACCTCGTGCGCGGCGTGCCCGGTCGAGGGAATCTGCCGGGCGGTCATGAAGCTCGCGAACGCCATCACCATCAACACGATCATGAACGAAAGCTCGTCGGTTCGGTCCTTGGCAACCAGCCCGCCCGCAATCATTCCGGCCAAAATCCCGATGAAGATCGAGCCGTCGAGCAAGGCATTGGCGGCCGGTAACTCGGACAGCGACACGAGCTCGGGCAGGATGCCGGCTTTGACCGGACCGAAGAGGGTGCTGATGAGGCCGAACAGAAGCAACGTCAGAAACAGAAACGAGATCGAATGCAACCAGAAACCGACGGCAGCGCAGACCGCAGCGCCAATCGCAAACAACATCAGCTGTTGCGCGACCTTGGCCTTGTCACAACGGTCGGCAAGCTGTCCCCCGAGGCCCGAAAAGATGAAGACCGGAAACAGCAAGGCTGCAGTCGTGAGCGTGATCAGCAATTCGGACTCCGCCCCGGAAAGCTGGCGGAGAGCCAAGAATACGACCGAGGTCTTCAGAAAATTCTCATTGAAAGTCTGGACGAACTGGCACCAGAACAGCGGCGCAAAGCGCCTGGTCGTCATCAAGGTCGCGGACATGGCCTCTCGGCGGCTCTGGCGATGGCCCGCCGCGCGTCTTGCGCGCAACGGGCCGGGCCTCATGACGCAAAGGCTAACCGCCCGGTTACGTCGACCGCAAGCGGGTGATGACACCGCGTGGGGTAGCTCAGGAATCCTCTTCCGAACCTGGGTTACGATTGCAAAAGCTGATCGGAGGTCGAACAGAAATCCCCGCTTGACAAATAATAAGCAACACGTATGTCGGATTGCCAACGTTGATCAATGCGCCTCGGGGCTGGCCGGCCGCGGGGCGTTTTGCTTGAGGGATGTAGCCCGGATGGAGCGAAGCGAAATCCGGGATGAAGCGCTGACCCGGATTGCGCGCTGACGCGCTCCATCCGGGCTACGGGTCTGTTCGCATCGCGAACGCAAAAGCTGATCGGAGATCGAAAAGAACGTCCCGCTTGACAAATAATAAGCAACACGTATGTCGGATTGCCAACGTTGATCAATGCGCCTCGCAGCCAACCGGTCGCGGGGCGTTTTGCTTGAGGGATGTAGCCCGGATGGAGCGAAGCAAAATCCGGGATGAAGCGCCGACCCGGATTGCGCGCTGACGCGCTCCATCCGGGCTACGAGTCTCTTCGGGTGGCGATTGCAAAAGCTGATCGGAGGTCGAAAAGAAATCAGCGCTTGACAAATAATAAGCAACACGTATGTCGGATTGCCAACGTTGATCAATGCGCCTCGCAGCCAACCGGTCGCGGGGCGTTTTGCTTGAGGGATGTAGCCCGGATGGAGCGAAGCGAAATCCGGGATGAAGCGCTGACCCGGATTGCGCGCTGACGCGCTCCATCCGGGCTACGGGTCTGTTCGCATCGCGAACGCAAAAGCTGATCGGAGATCGAAAAGAACGTCCCGCTTGACAAATAATAAGCAACACGTATGTCGGATTGCCAACGTTGATCAATGCGCCTCGCAGCCAACCGGTCGCGGGGCGTTTTGCTTGAGGGATGTAGCCCGGATGGAGCGAAGCGAAATCCGGGATGAAGCGCTGACCCGGATTGCGCGCTGACGCGCTCCATCCGGGCTACGGGTCTCTTCGCGTCGCGAATGCAAAAGCTGATCGGAGGTCGAAAAGAAATCAGCGCTTGACAAAAAATAAGCAACACGTATGTCGGATTGCCAACGTTGATCAATGCGCCTCGGGGCCGACCGGCCGCGGGGCGTTTTGCTTTCAGGGGTCAGGAATAAAGAATCAGGGATCAAACGTCGCGTTCTGATGACTGATGACCGGTTTCTGGTTTTCTGAATCCTGCTTCAAACCTAACAACATCGGTGACCTGAACATGGCGAGAGAACCGCTCCCGCCCGCGCATTCGCTTGCGCAGCTCTGGCGACCCACCGCCTACAGTGACGAGCTCGCTGCGCGCATCGCCAACGCGATCGGCGGCGGCACGCCGCTCGGGCTCGTGCCCGAGCTCGACGGCATGCCGGCGCGCGCGACGCTCGATATCTGGACGAGCAACAACAAGCGCTTCCGCATCCGGTGCGCGCGTGCCTGCGCGTTCTACGCCGACCGCGTCGCCGACGACTATTTCGAGATCGCCGACGGCGCCGAGGCGAGCCCGGCGCACGCGCCGACCGGGGCGCCCGAGCATCCGAGCCGGGCGCGGCTGCGCGTCGAAACCCGCCGCTGGCTCGCCGGCAAGCTTGCGCCCGCCACCTACAACGTGCGCGCCACGTCCGGCGACGCCGCCACCGAAATCAACCAGCAACGTCTCACTCAAGGAGAAAAAAGATGGGGAGCTTAAATCAGATCTTAAACGAGCAGCAGCGGCGGAAGCGGGCGCGCAATAGCCTGATCGAGTTCACCCACGCCATCGAGGTGCCCGGCCGCCCCCTGAGCCCGGACCCGGACGCGTGGCTGTTCAGCCCGATCGAAACCGCGGTCGCGCCCCATCACGCACTGCTGCTGCGCACCGCCGACCAGGTGATCAACACGCCGCAGGGCCGCGCCATGATCCTGATGCCGCCCGGCTCCGCCAAGTCGACCTATTGCTCGTCCGTGCTGCCGACCTATGCGATGGGGCGGCGGCCGGGCTTTCGCATGATGGTCACCTCCTACAGCAGCGAGCTCGCCCGTAGGCACAGCCGCCGCGCCCGCTGCATCGCGAACTCCCTGGATTACTTCCGCATCTTCGACACCAGGGTCAGTGCCGACGCGTTCGCCGCCGACGACTGGGCGCTCACCAACGGCTCCGAATATATGGCGGCCGGCATCCAGGCCGGCCTGACCGGCAACCGCGCCGACGGCATCGTCATCGACGACCCGGTGAAAGGGCGCGACGAAGCCAATTCGGAGGCCATTCGCACGGCAACGCGCGACGCCTACGAGGACGACATCAAGACCAGGCTCACGCCCGGCGGCTGGATCATTCTGATTCAGACCCGCTGGCACCAGGACGACCTGGCCGGCTCGATCCTGCCGGCGGACTGGGCCGGCAAATCCGGTCTCATCCGCTGTCGCGACGAACTCGACTGGAATGTTCTCTGCGTTCCGGCGCGCGCCGATCGCCGGGACGATCCGCTCGGGCGCCGGATCGGCGACTATCTGTGGCCCGAGTTTTTTCCCCGCAGCCACTGGGCGCAGTACGAGCGCAATCCGCGCACCTGGAACGCGCTCTATCAACAGAAGCCCGCGCCCGAAACCGGAAGCTTCTTCGAGGCCGATTGGCTGCACACCTGTGAGGTGATGCCGCCGCTCGACCAGCTGCGGGTCTACGGCGCCTCCGATTACGCGGTGAGCGAAAAGCATGGCGACTACACGGTGCACATCGTGGTCGGCCTCGATGCGGCCGGGCGCATGTATGTGCTCGATCTGTGGCGGCACCAGGCCAAATCCGATGCCTGGGTCGATGCCGCCTGTGCGCTCATGCAGCAATGGCGGCCGGTCATGTGGGCCGAGGAGGCGGGGCAAATTCGCGGCGCCGTCGGACCTTTTCTGGAGGAAACCCTGCGCCGCCGTTCGATCTATCACACCGTGCGCCGGCAGATCACGGTGCGTTCCGACAAGATGGCGCGGGCGCAATCGATCGCCGGCCGCATGGGTCTCGGGGGACCTCTATCTTCCGGCCGCCGCCCATTGGATGCCGGCGTTCCGCGCCGAACTGATGGCGTTTCCGCACGGCCGGCACGACGATCAGGTCGACGCGCTGAGTTTGATCGGGCAGCTGCTCGACACCATGCGGAGCGGCAATCCGCCGCCGCCGCCAAAACCGTTCCGCGGCGCCGGCGATATCACCATGGACGAGTTGTGGAAGTACGCCGTCTACAAACCGAAGGACAATTGGCAGATCTAGGCGGGGGCATCGGATGCGTACAGGGCGATCTCACTCTCCTCGGTCGTCATGCGCGTCCCCCGACTTGATCGGGGGATCAGTCCCGCGCATCCCGCTTATGGAAGCGCTGTGCGTTCCTAAACGAGATCGCCGGGACGGGGCACCCCGCGCGCCAGGCGCGCGGGGACCCCGACAAGCCCGGCGATGACGAGTTGAAAGGCTTCGATTCCAAATGAGCGAAACCTGCCCTGATGCTTCAATCCTTGCAATCGGGAATCTGCTGCATCGTGCTCTTGAATTCATCGACCTCGGTGAAATTCACAGGAGGCTTTTGCAAATGGTAGATGTCGATCTCACCGATGTTCCAACCCTTGGTCAGCATGCGGCGGCAGGCGAAAGCAACGGTGAGGGCCAATCGTTCCGGCGTTTCCGGGATGGTGGGATCATCAAGCAAGACCCTGCTCTTAAATATCTCGATCGCGCCGACGACGCAGCGGTCTTCGATGACGCCCCTCTTTCCGGAGGACAGATCCTTGAATTCGGCGGCTCTGGGATTGTTCTTGAGATCGACATTCGCGGCCTTGTCTTCCGCCAACGTCGCACTCGTTCCACTGGCTTCGACGCACAACTGCAGCTGCACTTCCTTACGGGCCGCCGCCGAAAATTGCCACAGGCCGATCAGGAACAGCAGCGTGCCGCCCGCGGCAGCAATCCGGTATTTGTTCTTTTCCCAATGACGCCTGTGCGCTTCGAACATGGGCGTAAGTGACCGCAATGGCCTGGCTAAATCAAGTGCAGATTTGTTACGCGTAGGCACACCTGCGCCTCGGCTCCGCCGAGGCGCTTTTTTTCTGGGACCTTGCAAATCCAATGACGCTCAATCTCGACAGCGAGATCGTCGCCACCGCGTACGATCCCGCAACGGACACCTGCGCCTACACGCTCGCGCGCAACGGCCAACGCTGGACCGTGCAGGTGCCGTTGGCGCAGCTCGAAGCCCATGGTGCCAACAGGGACGCGCGCCGCGCCCATCTGGCGAATGTACTGCTGGCCGCGACGCAAAGCCCGCCCGACGACGCGGCTGGTGAAGTTCTGTGACGGAGCGAGACAACATGACGAGTCGTAAAACCTACGTGATGTGTGACGGCCGGATCGTATCGAAACGCGAAGCCAGGTACATGGCCTTCAAGCGCGGTCCGCAGATCATTCGCGACATCGCGCCCTATCGTTCGGCTGCAGCCGACATCGCGACCGGCAGGCGCGCGCTGATCGCCGGCCGGCGGCAGCATCGCGAGTTCCTGCGCCGCAACGGATATGTCGAAGTCGGCAACGATTATATGCCGCCGCGACGCGAGCCATTGAGCAAGCGCGACCGCATCGCCGACATTCGCCGCGCCATGGAACAGCGATCCCGTAGACCGGATTCGACAGGTTTTCGGCGCGATGCACCTCAACCATCCTGCGCCGGGCATTGCGCCGGTTCGCAGGATGGGTTGAGCGAAGCGAAACCCATCATCATCCAAACGAATTGTAGAACATCGGAGCAATCATGACTGAGCAGAAACAGGCCGGGAGCGAGCGCCCCGGCGGTGAAGAGATTCGTGCGGCCGTCGTTGCGGCGTTCGACGCGAGCGGGGCACCGGATCAGATCAACCACCTGATCCGGTGGAGATCCGGGAACAGGAATCGGTCGCGAGCGAGACCCCGGAGGGCGCTGGCGCGCCAACCGGGCCACAGGACAGCGGGAAACCGAAAGACGGCAACAGCGGGAACAACAACAATCCCGAGCCCGCCACGGAGTCGTCCGAACCCGACAGATCCGCCGCGCTTGTGCCGCCCGCCAACTGGAAGACCTCCGACAAGGAGATCTTCAATACCCTTCCCGAACCGGCGCAGAAATTCCTGCTCGATCGCCACAAGGCGATGGAGGCCGACCATACCCGCAAGACCCAGGCGATCGCCGAGTTTCGGCGCGAGTACGAACCGGTCGATCAATTGTTCGCACCGCATCGCGCATTCATGAAGGAGCGCGGGATCTCCTCGCGCGAGGTGATCGAATATTGGGCCGACATCGAGCGCCGGCTGGGGCAGGGCGATGGCGTCAACGTCATCAGGGGTATCGCCCAGGGCTATGCCATCGATCCGGCGCAGATCGCGGCGGCGTTCGGGTTCTCCGGGCCGGCGTCCCCCGGCGGCCAACAAACAACGTCGCCGGCGCCGGGCGCTCCTGGGCCGGCGCTCCCCTTGCCGGCGCGCATCGAAGCTGCGCTGGCGGACATCCGCGCATCAAGGAGCGCCTCGCCGCCGAGGACCGCGCCCGCGCGCAGGCGGCGAGAGCCGCCGCCGACGCGGCGCGGGCGCAGCGCGCAACCGACATCGAGAATTTCAGGAGTGCCACCGACCGTGATGGCAATCTGCTCCACCCCTACGCGGCGGAGGTCGAGGAGGACATGGTCCAGCTCGCCCTCATCGCGCAGGCCAGGGGGCAGGCCGTCCCGCCGTTACAGGAACTCTATGAAAAGGCCGTCCGGGCAAACCCCTCGACCTACCAGGCCCTGCGCATTGCCGAAGCGCAATCAGCACAGCAGCGACAGAAGGACGAGGCCAGGGCGAAGGCGGCAGCAGCGAAGAAGGCAGGCTCGAGCGTCACCGGAGCTCCAGGCCCCGGCCAGCCGCCGCCGGGCAAACCATCTGCCCGATCGCTTCGCGAGGAGATTCTCGCGCAGTTCGACGATGGTAATTGACTCTCGTTCGACATGGCGGGGCTTCGTCCCGTAGGCGTTGATCAGGGGTATCGCGACTACCTCTCCCCGTGTCATTGCCCGCGAGGGGTCCCCATCGCGCCTTGCGCGATGGGGTGCCCCGAAAGCGGGCGACCCAGTAACCCGCAGCGTTCGTGATTACTGGATCACCCGCATACGGGGCGCCCCATCGCGCGCTGCGCGATGGGACCCCTCGCGGGTGATGATGACGCCGCGGGGGCATTCATCACCAAACAAACAGTACTAATCGGAGACCAAGATGCCTGTCCCCAACACCAATTGGGCGGAAATCACCACCACCACGCTCTACAACCGCTCGCGCAAGCTTGCCGACAACGTCAGCAAGAACAACGCGCTGCTGCGCCGCCTGTCGCAGAAGAACAAGGTCAAGCCGTTCGACGGCGGCCAGGCCATCGTGCAGGAAATGGAGTACTCGGAAAACGGGCACCTACAAGCAACGTCATCAACGTCGCGCCCTCCGACGTGTTCAGCGCCGCCCAGTATCCGATCGCCCAGGCCGCCGTTGCGGTCAGCATTTCGGGCCTCGAAATGCTGCAGAACGCCGGCAAGGAGAAGATGATCGATCTCCTGGAATCGCGCATCGGCAATGCCGAGCGCACCATGCAGAACAACATCTCCAACGACTGCTACTCGAACGGAACCGCTGACGGCGGCAAGCAGATCGGCGGCCTGCAATTGCTGATCGCCGACATCAACAACTCCGGTACCGTCGGCGGCATCGACAGCGCGGCGTGGCCGTTCTGGCAGAACCAGGTGCAGAGCTTTGCGTCCGCGGGCCTCATTCCGGGTCCCGCGACGATCCAGACCATGATGAACCGGGCCCGGCTCGGCCAGGCGCGCCAGGCCGACCACCACAACCTGATCCTCGCCGACAACATCTACTTCCGCTACTACTGGGAGAGCCTGCAGGCGATCCGGCGCATCACCGAAGACGGCAGCGGCATGGCCGGCTTCGCCTCGCTCAAGTTCATGGACGCCGACCTGGTGCTCGACGGCGGCTTCCAGGGCAATGCGGCCGGCAACATGGCGATGCCCGGCGCCGGCGGTTCCTGGTCGAGCGGCGCCGGCGCGCCCGCCTCGCACATGTACCTGCTCAACACCAACTACATCTTCCTGCGCCCCCACAAGGAGCGCGACATGGTGCCGATCGAGCCGGACCGCTTCAGCATCAACCAGGATGCGATGGTGAAGCTCATCGCCTGGGCCGGCAACATGACCATGTCGAACCGCGAGCTGCAGGCGGTGATCACGGCGTAGACCCCTCTTCCACACCCCTCCCCAATGTCATCCCCGCGAGGCTCCGTCGCGAATGCGACGGAGCCGAAAGCGGGGATCCAGTACGCCGCAGCGAACAGGTCGTGCGCGGAGTACTGGGTCGTCCGCTTGCGGGCTCCCATCGCGCAAGCGCGATGGGCTCCCTCGCGGACGATGACACCCTGGGGGTTCTTTTGCCCAAACAACAAGGATCAACCACCCATGCCCTACACTCCCGTCGAGAACCGCATCGGCATTCAGCCGATCGCGATCGCCAACGTGCCGAACGCAACGCTGCAAAGCGGGCAGTCGCCGTTCTTCAACCAGGAACATCCGCTCGGCACCATCGTCAAAGCCTATGATCCCGTCTACGGCGAAGGCGAGTTCATCTATCTGCAGATGGTGTCCGGCCAGGTCGTCGGCTCGCTGGTGACGTTCGGCGGGTACGGCGCCGTCGCCGGCAACGCGGCGAGCCAGTCGCAGTACCAGGCCGCGCTCGCGCCATCGGCGGCCAACAGCAACAAGCCGCTTGCCGTCGCCATGTCGGCGTTCCCGGCCGGCTCGCCGGTCACGGCCTTTGGCTGGTTTCAGATCGGCGGTCAGGCGGTGGTCGCAACCAACGGCACGGCGGCAGGCGCGCCCGCGCCGGTCTATCTCGCCGGCTCCGACCCGGTGACGACCGCCCAGGCCAACGGCAGACCAGGTGATGAACGCCCAGAGCGTGACCAACAACGGCACGCCGCCCGGCAACTTCATCGTGCTCGCCATCGACCGGCCGTTCGCCCAGGGCCAGGTCGTGTAGCGCCGGCACACCTTTCCCCCGGGTGTCATCCCCGCGAGGCTCCGTCGCGAACGCGACGGAGCCGAAAGCGGGGATCCAGTACGCCGCAGCGAACCGATCGCGCACGGAGTACTGGGTCGTCCGCTTTCGGGCTCCCATCGCGCAAGCGCGATGGGCTCCCTCGCGGACGATGACACGTGGGGGGCGGCGGTCGCTTCCAACACAGGCTTTCAGGAACAACACCATCGATTCTCCCCCGCAAGGACAACCTCATTCGCCTCGGGCTTCATCCCCATCTCGTCAACGAGCTCGAAACCCAGGTCGCGCCGCTCGCCGATCCGAGCCGGACGGCGCCGAACCTCATCCAGGAAACCGCGCAGGACAATATCGTCGCCAATCCCGGCGGCGGCCAGGCCAACGCCACCAGGCTCACAGCGCAGACCAGCCGCGTCACGACCGTCGTCGCGCCCGGCGACAGCGTGGTGCTGCCGGCTTCGCTGCCCGGGCTCGAACTGGTCGTGATCAATCGCGGCGCCAACCCGATGCAGGTTTTCGGCGCCGGCACGGATACCATCAACGACGTGGCGGCCGGCAGCGGCGTTTCGCAGATGGCGAATTCGGTGGTGATCTATACCTGCACCGGCGCGGGTGCCTGGTACACCGAGGGGCTCGCGACCGGCTACGCCAACACGGCGACCGGATCGTATCAGACCTTCAGCTCGGTCGATAACCTGATCGCGCGGGCCGGCGGCGGGCAGGGCGCCGCGACGCTGCTCACCGCCATGCAGAACCGCGTGACGACGGTGGCGGCCCCGAACGACAGCGTGCTGCTGCCGCCGTCGGTGACCGGCATGAACATCACCGTCGTCAACGCCGCGCCGGCGAATTCCATGAACGTGTTTCCGGCGAGCGGCGACAAGATCAACGCGCTTGCGGCCAATGCGGCATTCGCGGTCGCGGCGGGCAAGACGGCCGAGTTCTTCTGCACCACCGCCGGCCAGTGGCACACCATTCTCAGCGCATAGAAGGAGCACCAGATGTCAATCGCCAACGGCGCGTTCACGCGCACCAACTCGTTCGAACCCGGCACCGCGCGCAACTACCCGCGCTTCTTCGTGGAGAGCGTGCAGGACCAGGCCGCGTGAGTTAAAGCCGGCCGCCCGATCTTCCACGATGAGGAACGCGTCGAGATCATCATGCCCGGCAATCCCTACACCCGGCCGGTGCAGCGCGTCACACCGGCGCACCGCGAGAAATGGCCGAAGGAATACGCGGCCTTCAAGGCCGGGATCGAACTCGCCGCCGACGGCACGCCGCTCGAGGAATGGCCGCGGCTGAAGCGCGGCCAGGTGCTCGAGCTCAAGGCGCTCGGCTGCGCGAGCGTCGAACACGTCGCCGCCATGGATGATCAGGCGATCCAACGGGTCGGCCTCGGCGGGCGCCACCTGCGCGAACTGGCCAGGGCCTTCCTGGACGACGCCGCGAACGCCGCCGAGGTCGAGCGCCTCGCCGACGACAACGCCAAGAAGGAAGCCGAACTCGATCGCCTGAACCGGGAGATCGCGGCGCTCAACGATCGCCTCACCGTGATGCAGGTCGCGCTGCAGGCGAAGGAGATCGCGGCTGCGTCCGCAACCGCCGTTGCTGTTGCAGACGTAGCGAAGTCTCCCAACGCAACGACACCCGCGCTGCCGGTGCTGCGCCCGATCTCCGCGCTCGACGATTTCTCCTCGATGCGTGTGGCGGGACGCAGGCGGGCGCTGCCGGTTTTGAGCACGCCGCCAGCTGCCGCCGCTGACGATCGCGAAACCGCGCCCCAAGTTGCGCCCTTGGAGTGATGACGCGACCACCCCACACGTGCGGCGGGGGCGTAGCTGCGATCCGACCAACCCCTCCCCAAGTGTCATCACCCGCAAGGGGTGCCCAACGGGCACCCCGAAAGCGGGTGACCCAGTACTCCACAGCAAATCCGGTTGTGCACGGAGTACTGGATCCCCGCTTTCGGGTCTCGTCGCGTAATCGCGACGAGACCCTCGCGGGCGGTGACGCCGCAGGCCCAGGCGGATCATTACGGCGCATTGCGCGTTGTTGCGATCCGACCGACCTTCTCCCGAGCGAATCCGCGCACAACGCGATTGTGATCTTCTCCCCGTGTCCCTCCTTCCCATCTGTCAGGACGTGGGCGTCCGAAATCCCGGTCGCTGCGCCAACCGCAATCGTCGGCAACCCCGACGGCACTGCCCAGCTGATGCTCGCGCTCGCCCAGCGCGCCGGCGAAGCGTTTTTCGGCGCCCGCCGGCAGGCTGGGTCGCGCTCGTGCGCGAGCACGATTTCATGACCGCGGCGGTCGCCCCGCAACAAGGCGCGCTCGGCAACAGCGGTCCCGGCGGCAGCGCGGTGATCTTTGGGCTCACCGGTATCGCCGCGGTTGCGGCCAATACCTGGTGCGCTTTCGGCACCGGCGTGCGCGCAAACGCAATGGTGACGGCGGTGACATCGTCGAGCGTCACGCTCAACCAGCCGGCGAGCGAGACCGGCGCTGGCTAATTCAGCTTCGGGCAAGCGGATTATCCGCTGCCGGCGGATTTCCAGCGCCCGATCGACGGCACGCTGTGGGATCGCGCGCGCTTTGGGCGATGCGCGGGCCGCTGTCGCCGCCGCAATGGCAGTTCGCGAAGTCGAGCGTGGCCGGCCGCGCCGCGATCGCGCGCCGGTTCCGGTTTCGCAATGTCGGCGGCCAGACCATGCTTTCGCTCGATCCGGTTCCGGCCGACAACGGCGCAGCGCTCGTGCTCGAATCTGTCTCCAACGCCTGGTGCAGGTCCGCGGCCGGCGCGCCGCAGTCCGCGTGGGCTGCCGACACCGATGTCGGAATTCTCGACGAGTTCTGATCAAGCTTCGCCTGCGCTGGCGCATGCTGCGCCGGCTCGGCGTCGTATGCGGACGAGCTCGATGAATACGAGCGCGCGGTGGCGAAAGCGCTCGCGCACGACGGCGGCGCGGCGATCCTCGATCTTGCGCCGCCTGATCGGCGGACGCTGCTCGGGCCTTGGAATTTGCCGGAGAGCAGTTTCGGCAGTGTAGGTGGAACGTAAAACCTCTCCACGTGTCATCGCCCGCAAGAGGTCCCGGTCGCATGGGCGACCGGGACCTCGCAAGCGGGCGACCCAGTAATCAGCACCCTATCGGTTGGCTGCGGCGTACTGGATCCCCGCTTTCGGGACCTCGTCGCGCGAGCACGACCAGGTCCCTCGCGGGGATGACAATGGAGAGGTCGATTGTAAACGAACGGAATGAACCCATGCCCATCATGTCTCGTGCTAGGCGCCGCGCGCTCGCCGCGCAGGCGCTCGCGCGACCGATCTCGGTTCCCGCGCCGATCACCGGTTGGAACGCGCGCGATGCGCTCGATGACATGCCGCCGACCGATGCGGTCGTGCTCGACAACTGGTACCCCGACGCCCAGGGCGTGGTCGTGCGCAACGGCTTTCTCGCCTACGCGAGCGGGCTCGGCAGCACTCCGGTGCGCACGCTCGCCGAATATTCCGCCGGGCCGACGCGAAAATTCATCGCCGCCGCCTCCGGCAGGTTCTACGACATCTCGGTCGCGGGGGCGGCCGGCCCGCCGCGCGCGAGCGGGTTCTCCAGCGACGCCTGGCAATGGACGCCGTTCCTCTCGCGGCTGTTCTTCGTCAACGGTGCCGACCCGGCGCAGGTCTACGACGGCACCAGCTTTGCCGACGCCGGCTTCACCGGGGTCGCGCTCGCAAGCCTCGCCGGGGTCACCCAGTATCAGCAGCGATTGCTGTTCTGGCAGAACAACTCGACCGGTTTCTGGTTTGCGCCGCTCAACGCCATCAGCGGCCCGCTGTCGTTCTATGATCTGGCCGCGTTCGCGCCGCACGGCGGCAACCTGGTCGCGGCCACCACCGTCAGTCACGATGGCGGCAACGGCGTCGTCGACCTCATCGCCTTCATCATGTCGTCGGGCGATTGCCTGATCTACTTCGGCAACGATCCGGGCAACGCCAATGCCTGGTCGCTGGTCGGCATCTACCGGATCTCGCCGCCGGTCTCGCCGCGCGCCGTCTGTCAGTACGGCGCCGAAGCCTTCATCACCACCTACGACGATCACATTCCACTGCAGCAGCAACTGGTCGCGCTCAAGCTTGGCCAGCTGCCGCCGCGCAGCAAGATTTCGACCGCGGTGGCGAACGCAGTGCGCGCCAACCTGTCGGGCTTCGGCTGGCAGGCGCTCTACTATCCGCGCGGACGCCGGCTGATCTTCAACATTCCCAACCCCGACGGCACGTTCTGCCAGCACGTCCAGAACACCGCGCTGCAGAGCCAGCCGTGGTGCCGCTTCACCAACATGAACGCGTATTGCTGGGGGCTGTTTCGGGACAACCTGTTCTTCGGCGCCGCCGGCGGCAGCGTGTTTGCGGCCGACACCGGCAATCTCGACAATCTGGGCGCGGTCGCGGCCAACGCCCACAGGCCTGGAACACGTTTGCGAACCCGATGCGCAAGCGCATCACCGCGGTGCGCCCGATGGTGCAGGCGCCAAGCTCGCAGAATTACAGCTTCGGCCTCGGCTTCGACTTCGGCGACATCGACATCGCGGTCACGCCGGCGACCGCGAGCACCGGCGCGCCCTGGGATTCATCGCCGTGGGACTCATGGCCATGGTCGCCCGACAGCGTGGTCGATCCGCACTGGCGGGTTGGCGGCGGCAGCGGACAGGCGGTCGGCGTGCGCATGCGCGCGAGCGCGAACTCGGCGGTGACCTGGCTGCGCACGGACTATCGGTTCGAACAGGGAGTGGGGCTGTGAGATGTAGTTGTGTGTAGGGTGGGTTAGCGCCGAAGGCGCGTAACCCACCGGCTGCGGTGCAACTTGCCAAGTCAGCCGGTGGGTACGCTCATCTCGGCGCTCCGCGCGTCGATGAGCTAACCCACCCTACAAACCGCTGAAACGAATAAGTGCCCAGGTCGCAGCCCCCACGACGACCGCGACGAAAGTGAGCGCCAGCAAAAGTTTGCTGAGCCGGCCGGAGGGATTGAGCACGATAATGAGCGCTTCGGCTGCGAGCGCCCAGAGAATCCACTGTAATCCCTTGAACTCCATCGTGTCCTGAAATGCGTGTTGGTGAGCCCCTAACACCCGGCCGGACGGCATTTCCACAGAATCAAAGGCTGCTGACGATATGCGCAGCATCGAGACAAATCAATGACTTGGAGACTTGCATGCTGCTCTTCGACCACGATCGGGCGCTCACGCGGTGGGCCGGCGCGCGCCTCGGCATCGATGACTTTCGCCCCTGTACGACCATTGGAGTCGCGCACCAAGGCGAGATTGTTGCTGCTGCGATCTACAACAACTACCGGCCGCCCAATATCGAGATCACGTTCGTCACGTCGTCGCCGCGGTGGGCGAGCCGGGGCGCGATCCGCGCCATCATGCGTTATCCGTTCGTGCAGCTCGGCTGCAAGCGCCTCACCGCGGTGACGCCGGCGCGCAACGCCGGCGCGCGCGCGTTCCTGCGCCGCCTGGGCTTTCGCCAGGAAGAGAAATCCGTCCCGACGCGCTGCCGGACGGCGATGCGGTGAGCTACGGCCTGCTGGCGAAGGATGCGGCGCGGTGGATCGGGTGAGGGGGCCTTGCCCCAGAAGTCTGAGCGCATCGTAAATCCCCCTGTCACCCGATTTCTCGCTGCGCTCGAAATCAACCTCTCCCCGCAAGCGGGGAGAGGTGACCGCGTTACGATGTCGTACGTCTCGATCGGCTCAACACGTTTTGACAGGAACTAATCGTGACCAACCTAACTCTGTTCCAACACTTCGATGCGATCGCGCCCCGCCCTCTTGGCGGTGTAGAGCGCCCGGTCGGCGGCCCTGATCAGGCCGTCGACGGTGCGTGCGTGGATCGGGTACTCCGCCACGCCGAC
Source organism: uncultured Alphaproteobacteria bacterium (assembly GCA_963833605.1). Taxonomy (GTDB): domain Bacteria; phylum Pseudomonadota; class Alphaproteobacteria; order Rhizobiales; family Xanthobacteraceae; genus JAFAXD01. The sequence goes on along the minus strand of CAWHYZ010000011.1, from coordinate 121,213 downwards.
CGACAACGTCACGCTCGGCAGCTGCTGGGCCCTGGCAGACATACTGCCGGGTCTTGATGTCCTGGCAGATCTTGGCGAGGCGCGGCAGCGCGCCCGCGGTGTCGCTGTCGAGAAACACCAGAAGAAATTCCTCGCCGCCGTAGCGGCACACGATGTCGCTGCCGCGCACCGCGCCCTGCAGCATTCCGCCCATCGCGCGCAGCACCTCGTCGCCGGCTTCATGGCCGAAATTGTCGTTGTAGTCCTTGAAATGATCGATATCGAGAATCGCGACCGTGATCGGGGCATGCAGCCGGCGCGCGCGGCGCATCTCGCGCTCGAGTGTTTCGAGCAGATAGTAGCGGTTGAACAGTCCGGTGAGCTGATCATGGTTGGCCATGATCCGCAGGATGGCTTCGCGGCGGGTGAGCTCGGCGGTGGTGCGGTAGAGGTCGGCGGTGAGGTTCTCGCGCTGGGCATGCAGCCGCAGCGTATCGATGATCCAATGGTTGGCGCGGCGGCCAACCGCCGTCTGCACGGCGGCGAACGCCGCCAGCATGATCCCCATGGCGATCGAGACCTGGTCGCCGCGGATCAGGAAGGCCAATGTGGTGGGCACGATGATCGGAAGCACGAACGCAAAGAACGCCGGCAGGTATGCGACATCGAGCAGGATCGCACCGGCGGTCATGCCGCCCAGCACGAACATGATGAACACCTGGTAGAGGATGTCAGGCATCGTCAGAATGGGCCAGGCCAAAAGTCCCCACAGGCTGCCGGTGACAACGGAGCCCAGCACCGCCCACCTCGCGGCACGCGCTGCCGGCCAGCGCTCTCTCGACTGCAGGTGTGCGACGAGCAGCCGGGCCGGAATCACCACCAGGAACAGAGCGAACCAGACCAGCAGCAGCGGATGCTGGGTGATCGGCCACAGCACCGCTACGACCAGCAATGCGTTGAGCAGGTTGACGAGGATCAGGCTCGGGTGCTGGTAGAGCAGGCGGATCTGCTCGACTTTGACCTCGGGCGTAACGTCGAGGTTTGCCCGGTTTGCCGCCTGGCCGCCCCCCGGGAATTCGATTACCCGGTCATCTCCCGCCGCTGCGGACGCACGCCATTGTGCCAGCGCGGCACCTTCGTCGGGGCTGGTGCCGGGCGCAGTTTCGGCCGTTATGGGATTGCCCGTCGCCGTCATGGGGCGTTGAAATCCTTGCCCAAATCGGCCAACGCAGGTCTGCGTCAAGCTGGTCGAATGATCAGCTTAAAGCATGTCCCGCTGGGCGGTCTACCAACCGGGGGGCTGCCATACCGGAGTGGAGATGGTTTTTCTCCACCGGTGGTTCTAATCAGCTGTGGGGTTGCGATTGGGGGCGGGTATGTGCGTGCGGAAGCGGTCGAAGCCGTTGCGTGTCCGGCAACAGCCGCCTGTGCTCGCCTGACCATGTCATCGACCGACCAGACAGCCGGCGCTGTCATCCTCGTCGTCGAGGACGAGGAGCTCTCGCGCCTCATCATTTCCGACTATCTGAAGGATGACGGCTTCGTGGTCGTGGAGAGCGCCAACGCCGATCAGGCGTTGCGAATTCTCGATAGCCGCACCGACGTGCAGGCGGTCGTCGTCGATGTGGTGATGCCGGGCGCGATGGATGGAATTGCGCTCGCCCATCGCATTCACGAGCGCTGGCCCGGCATCGGATTGCTGATCATCTCCGGCAAGGGAATTCCAAAGACGACCCAGTTGCCGCCCGGCGCGGGCTTCCTGCCGAAGCCCTACTTCGGCCCGTCGATCATCGGCCGGGTGCGCGCGCTGATCGCACCGGGGCCGGGGCGGTAGTCGGTAGGTACGGTTGGGGTGGGTCTGCGGGTATCGTTCTCGCAATATGTCTCCCCACGGTGTCATTGCCCGCGAAAGCGGGCAACCCAGTACCCCTGGGCAAACAACATGAAACAAGATCGCTGCTACTGGGTGTACATCCTCGCAAGCAAACTCGGCGGCACGCTCTACATCGGTGTGACCAACGGTCTGGTGCGACGCGTGTACGTGCATCGCACCGATGCGGTGCCGGGGTTCACGAAGAAATATGGAGTGCACCGGCTCGTGTACTTCGAGCAATTCTCAGAGATCGAACATGCCATCAGGCGCGAGAAGCGGTTGAAGAAATGGCCGCGCGCCTGGAAGATTCGATTGATCGAGCAGACCAACCCGAACTGGGATGACCTGTTTCCCTCCATTGCTCGTCCTTATTACTGGGTTGCCCGCTTTCGGAGATCCCAGCGCGCAAGCGCGCCGGGACTCCTCGCGGGCAATGACACCGCGGGGAGACGATTCTGGATGATCGCGGGAAGCGCGTCGAGACCACACCAACGCAGGATCGCGGCCAGGACGCCTCGCGTCCACATCCACGCATCATGAGTTTCGATCAACCTCACCCCGCGGTGTCATTGCCCGCGAAAGCGGGCAACCCAGTACGCCGCAGCGTTCGTGATTACTGGATCACCCGCGTTCGCGGGTGATGACAGCGTGGGGATAGCTACTGGATCACCCGCATACGGGGCACCCCGTCGCGGGCTGCGCGCCGGACCCTCGCGGGCGATGACACCGTAGTGTGAGGTAGCTACTTCCCCAACGAAGTCCAGGTCGAAATCGCCTTCCCGAAGGATCAAACCTGATGCGGATTGACGAGTGCTGCGGGCGCCGGATCGGTTTGCGCCACCACGGGCGGATCGCCGACGAGCGTGCCGCCGTGGCCGTCGCTCTGTTTGGTGAATTGTCCGACGACATACTGGCCGAGCAGCGTGATGCCGGCGGAGTGCACCGTGTCGGCCACCGTCAGCGTGCCGCTGGCGTTGGCGCCGGAGGTGACCTGCGTCCAGCTCAGCGTCGTCGTCGCCGAGTTGAACGCGATGTCGCGCAGGTCGATGAAATCCGGCTGGCCGAAGCCGGCGACCAGCCCGCCATAGTGCACCGAATCGTCGAGTTGCAGGATGCCGCCGCCGCTCACCGCGAACGTCACCGCGCCGCTGCCGGTCGCGCCGCCGCTCGCGACTTCGAGCGTGCCGCCACTGATCACGGTCGCGCTCGCGAGCCCGCCGCTCGCGACATCTTCGAGGCCGCCGGTCGTGACCAGCGCGCTCGTGGTCCGGCCGCCGCTGAACACTGCCTCGGTCCCGCCGCTGCTGAAGATGGTGCCGCTGGCGAGCCCGCCGTTGAGGATCACGTCGGTGCCGCCGCTGCGCAAAACCGTGGCGACCGCGACACCGCCGAACTCGACATAGGCGGCACCGCCATTGCTCACGACGACCGCGCTTGCGGTGCCGGCGTCGAGCAGCAGGCCGTTGGCGCTGATCGCCCCTCCGCTCGCGAGCCCGCCGGCGGCAATGTTCTCCTGGCCGCCGAAGCTGACCACGGCGCCGCTCGCAACGCCGCCCGACGCGATGTACTCGATGCCGCCGAAGCCGACGCTTGCCGCGCGCGCGATGCCGCCCGCGAGCAGCACTTCGACGCCACCGGCCAGGATCGTGCCGCTCGCGACGGCGCCGCTCGAGATGATGTCGGCGCCGGCGACCGTGGTGTTGCTGATGGTTCCGCCGGACGTGACGAACGCCGCGGCGCCGCCGGCGAGCGTTGTGTTGATCGCCTGGCCGGCGTCCATCAGCATGGCGCCGCCCGAGATGGCCGCACCGCTTGTCGTTCCCCCGGCGCCGATGTTTTCCTGGCCGCCGCTCGACACCACCGCGCTCTTGGCGATGCCGCCGGAGGCGACGTACAGCATGCCGCCGCTGCTGACGGTTGTGCCGCTGGCGATGCCGCCGCTGTACACGACCTCGGCCCCGCCGCTCAGTGTCGTGCCGGACGCCGTGCCCGACATGAGCTCATAGCCGCCGGCTTCTATGATCGCGCCGCCGAGCGAGGCGCCTGCGCCGGCGAGCGCGATGCCGCCGCTCGACACCATGGTGGCGCTCGCGGTGCCGCCGGCGCCGATGTTTTGCTGGCCGCCGCTGAGAACCAGTGCCGCCTCGGCGGTGCCGCCGGACGCGATATACTGCACGCCGCCGCCGACGATGGTCGCGCCGTTCGCCGTTCCGCCGCCGTACACGACCTCGGCGCCGCCGCTCACGGTGGTGTCGACCGCGGTGCCGGAGACGAGTTGATAGGCGCTGGTGCTGGCGATGGTGGTACCGTCGGTGGTGCCGCCCGAGCGCACGATCTGCATGCCGCCGTTGGTGACGCGGGCGTTGACGGCGCCGCCGCCCGAACTCGCGGTCTCGACGCCGCCGCTGCCGATCGTTGTGTTGCTGATGACGCCGCCGTTCGAGACGTTGAGCGCGCCGCCGCCGGAGATCGTGGTGTCGAGCGCGGTGCCGCCGAACAACACGTCGAGGGCGCCGTTGCTCCGTACCGTTCCGCTGATCGCCGTACCGCTGAACAACACCGAGACCGTGAGACCGTTGACAACGTCGAGACTGCTCTCGACGCGGTAGGATCCGATCTGGAGAATTCCGCCCGACGCGAATGCGGTTGCGCTGGTGAGCGCTCCGCCGAAGACTTCGGCCGTGCCGCCGCTGCGCACGTTGGTGCTGGTCACGGTCCCGTTGGAGAAAACCTCCACCAGCCCGCCGTTGCTGACCGTGGTTGCGCTCGCCACGCCGCCTGGAAATACCTCGAGGATGCCGCCGCTCAGGATGGTGAGGCCGACGACGGTCTGGCCCGAGGTGACCGACAGGGTCTCGCCCGCGCTCACCGTCGTGTCGAGGATGATGTCGGTTCCGCGCGCGCGGTCGGAGACGAGATGGAAGGACTTGCCGGCAAAGCTCTGCGCCGGATCGAGCCGCAGATCAAAGGTGGAGCCGTCTTCCTTGACCTCCAGCACGTTGCCGGAGAGCAGTTGCACGGTGCCTGCCGGGTCGAACCGCACCTCGGTCAGGTCGATCGTCTGGCCGGGCGCAAATCCGTCGATCGTGCCCAGGAAATCCTCCGGACGGACGAGCTTCAGCGTGGCGGCGGCGCCGGCGAAATCGATGACCGTGGCGGAGGTGACGCCGGCGCTGAAGGTGAGAGCGGTCCCGCTCACGCCGCCGAGCTCCACCGTGCCGCCGCCGGAAACGATGTCGCTGAACGTGCCGCTGACCAGAACGTCCAGGGTTGCGCCGCTGGCAACTCTGAACTCGCCATCGGTCGTGACCTGGCCGGCCGCAAGCGTGGCGCCGGTGATGAAGACGGTGGCGCCGGGATTGGACACATTGAGGGCGTTGACCGCGGCGTCCGAAGCGACCGTCACCGTGTAGGTGCCGGAAATGTTGATGATCGCATAATCGTCAGGTGCGGGAACGCCGCCCGACCAGTTGGAGGCGCTGCTCCATTGGCCGCCGCCGCTGTTGGCCCATGTGATCGGCGCCACCGTGCTGAGCGTTATCAGCGATCCGCTGGCGCTGTCGGGCGTGACGATGAAAGCCTGCGTGGGCGGCAGCTGCGCCGGCAGCGTGATGTCGGCGACCTGCACGCCGCCGCTCGAGACCAGGAGCTGGGTCCCGGTGTAGTCGACCGTGGCCTGGGCCGGATTGAGGTCGGTGAAATCGATCTCGTCGCCGAGGTGGAAATCCGTGATCGTGATGCTGCTGAGATGCGCGGTCGTGTCCTGGATCTCGTTGTTGCCGGCGCCGGCCGTGATGACGTCGGCGCCGCCGCCGGGACGGATCAGGTTGTTGTAGACGCTGCCCTGGATCACCTCGCTCTGGCTCGTTCCCGAGATCAGGTACTGCTGATCGGGCGCGAGCCGGTAGATCGTGATGCTGGCCGGGTCGGTCCTGTTCCAGTAGTTGTCGTCGTGGATGCCAATGATGCTGCTCGGCAGATCGGCGGGGTGGTCATCGTTGTCGTAGAAGCTGATCATGCCGCCGCTGACCGTGCTCAGGGCGGTCGTGGTATGGCCCGACATGTCGGCCGGGCTCGTCGGATGGAACCACGCCATGCGGATGATGTCGCCGGGCTCGACCATCGCGGACCAGTCCTGCGGCGGGGTGAGGAAGTCCGAGCCCCGGTAGACGATGCGCCAGAATCCGCCCTCGACGTTCTGGGTCGGATCGAGCGACGCATCCGGCAGCGGCATGACGGCGCCGGCGGCCGCCGCCACCGCGTCGGCGATCCAGGGACAGTCGTCATTATTGACGACATCCGGAAACACCGTGTTCAACGCATTGGCGGCGGCCTGAATGCCGCCCGACGTCGGATGGCCGGGGATGACGCCGCCGCTCTGGACGATCGACGCCACGGTCGGATCGACCGTCCACACGTTGTAGGTGACGTACTCCCCGCTGCTGCTGGTCACGGTGGGCGTGAGCTGGACCCGCAGCTGCGCCGCGTTGGTGATGTTGTCGCCGACCAGGAGCTGGACGTTGTCGCCGGGCTTGACCGCATAGTTGCTCGTGATCTGCACGCCGTTGACGTACCAGGCGGGCGCGACCGGGCTCGACCAGTAATTGAAGTTCGTCGTCGTGTTGCCGGGATTGCCGGGCGGCAGCAGGGTGATGCCGTAGAAATTCGGCGTCGTCGGACCGAACGACTGCCCCATGATGGCCTGCAGCGAGACCAGCGTGCCGGTGGGCGCGACGACCGGGGCGGGCAGCGATCCGTACAGGTTGAGCGGGCCCGGAGGGGCGTAGGTGATGAGCGTGCCGCCGCTGCCGTCGCTCGCGAGCGTGAAATCGGCGGTGGCCGGCTGCGGCGAAGTGGGTGCGGGATTGAGGCTCCCGGCATTGATGGCCTGCACGTTGAGGGAAGCAACGGCGGTGCCGCCGGAAAACACGGTCAGCACGCCGTTGCTCACGGTTTCGGACGTGCCGCTTACGCCCTGGAGGTCGATGCGCGCGCCGGCGATGCCGGGGAACCCGAACATGGCGAAGACCGAGGCGCCCGACGCGATCGCGACGCTGCCGGTGCCGTCGGCGAAATCGATCTGCTGATCGACACCGACCGTGCCCGAGATCGAGGCGTGGCCGCCGTTCTCGAGGGCGACGATGCCTTTGCCATCGAGCGTGGTGCCGGCGGCGATGTCGATCGAACCTTCGACCTCGATCACCGCCGAGGTGGTGATCTGCTGGCCGGTCAGATGGAGCGCGGCCTCCTGCGTGACGAGGCCGAGGGTCGCGTCGGTTTTGTTGAGGATCTCGAAGTGGCCGCTCTCGCCGCCCGCCGCGGCCGCGCTGATGGTGAGGGTGCCGTTGATCGGCTCAACGATCAGTTCGCCTTCGAAGGTGGTGGTGCCGTGCGCAATGAGGGTGGCGTTGACCGGCGAGCTCGAGCCGCCGCCGGTCACCATGAGGAACTCGTTGGTGACGACTTTGGGGAAGCCGGATTGGCCGGTGCCCGAGGTGACCGGCGCGAAGGTCGTATCGGTGGCCGTGAGCGAGACGGTGCCGCCGCTGGCGACGCCGCCGAGCTTTATGGTCTCGCCCAGGATCTGTCCGCCCGAACTGATTTGCGCGGTGCCGGAGTTGACGATGGCGGTGTCGCTGGTCTGCGGGAAGCTGCTGCTGGGAATTCCGCCGCTGACCGTCCAGTTGCCCGCATCGAACCAGCCGCCGCTGGTGCCCGGAACCCAGGTGAGAGTCTGTGCGGTCATTTGTATTTTCCCTGCATCGGTCGCTCGCATTCGAGCGTATTGGGCTCGACCCCCCGGTCAAGCTCAAGTGATCGTCGGGAACGGCGGATGCTGCTCGCTCCCGTCCTGGAACCTCAGCGTCTCGATGTTGCTTACGAACACGGTCTGTCCGCTGCCGAAGACCAGTGTGGTGACGCTGCCCGCGGTCGAACTCGGTCGCGATGTTGCTCTGGAGCTTGCCTTGGAACACGACGATGTCATTGTCGCTCCCGCCGTCGAGCGTGTCGTTGCTGCCGGAGTTCGAACTGTAGAACAGGGTGTCGTCGCCGGCGCCGCCATCGAGCGCGTTGGTGCCGGTGCCGGTGGACATGAAATCGTTGCCGTCGCCGCCCGCGAGCGTGTCGTTGCCGGAGCCGGTGGCGTAGATGCGGTCGTCGCCGTCGCCGCCGGCGAGCGAATAGGCGCCGCCGCCGGAGCCCAGAATGATGTCGTTGCCGGCATCGCCGCTGACGGTTTCCGGCCCGCTGCCCTGGGCGTAGATCAGATCGTTGCCGTTGCCGCCATCGAGCGTGTAGGTGCCGGCGCCGGCCCCCATGAGGGTGTCCTGGTCATCGCCGCCGTCAAGCGAGTCCGTGCCGCCGCCCGCCGCATAGAGCGAGTCCGCGCCGGTGTCGCCGCTGAGCGTGTTGTTGCCGTCTCCGATCGCGTACAGGCGGTCGTCGCCCGCACCGCCGTCCATCAGGTAGTTGCCGGTGCCGGAGCCGAGAAAGATGTCGTTGCCGTCGTCGCCGAATGCGCTGTCGTTGCCGCTGCCGGTGAGATAGCTCACGTCGTCGCCGCTTCCGCCGTCGAGCACGACGCGGCCGCTGCCGGCGCCGGTGAGAACGTCGTTGCCGTCGCCGCCGGCGAGCGAATCGATCCCGCTGCCGCCCGCATAGAGGTGATCGTCGCCGCTGCCGCCGTCGAGCGTGTTGTTGCCGTTGCCGAGGTCGGCGACGACGTCGTTGCCGGCTTCGCCGAAGGCCTGGCTGCCGCTCGCCGGGCCGTTGAGCCCGAGATAGATCGCGTCGTTGCCGTCGCCGGCCCTGACCGTGTCCTGCCCGCCGGTCAGGATCAGGTCGTCCCCAGCACCGGCGAGCACGGAATCAGCGCCGCTGTCGGCGAGGTTGAGGACATCATTGCCGCTGCCCGCCGCCAGCAGCACGCTCACGCTGCCCTGCAGTTGCACGCTGACATTGAGCCCGGTCGCGATCACGGCGCTCAGGCTGGTGGCGGTCGTGACCGGGACAAAACTCGTCGCCGAGAACTCGGCGATGTCGGCGAACGGATCCACATAGGGCGCCACACTCTGCTGCACCGCCGCCGTGCTGCTGGCATTGAGGTAGAAGCCCTGGGCATGCAGGAAGGACAGGATCCCGGCCTGGGTGGTGGGATCGATGTTGGGACCAAGACTTCGCCGAGAACTGCGCCTGCATGAGCGACGTTGCGAGCGTGATGCCGATGCGCGATCCGCCGCCGCCGTCGGAGGCAACCGCGAAGGTCTGGCCGGCACCCAGCCCCGGCATCGCGACATCGGCGACAGGCCTGTTGTTCTTGAACACGTGCATGGCGCCGCCCGCGTAGGACACGGTGGTGTTGAGCGGCGCGAGATCGGTGAAATCGAAGGTATCGCCGAGGTGGAAATCGGTGAGCGCGATGCCGTTGAGATGCGCGAGGGTGTCCTGAATTTCGTTGTTGCCGAGCCCGGCGGTGATGCTGTCGGCGCCGCCGCCCGGCTGGATCAGGTTGTTGTGCACACTGCCCTGGATGAACTCGCCGAGACCCGAACCCTGGATCAGGTATTGCTGATGGGGATCGAGCCGCCAGATGATGATCGTGCTCGGATCGGTCTCGGTCCAGTAGGTGACGTTGTGGATCCCGATTTCGGCGCCGTCGCCGAACACATTGTCGAACACCTTGATCGGCGCCGTGTTGCCCGGGCCGCCGCCGGCGAGCACCGAGGTGACGTGTCCGCCCTGCAGCTCGACCGGCCCCGAACTGTCATCGCCCAGCCAGTCCATGCCGACGATGTCGCCCGGCTGCACCAGCGTCGACCAGTTCGCCACCGGGGTCTGCGCCTGGCTGCCGTTGTAGACGATGCGCCAGAAGCCGCCGGTGGTGTTCAGGGTCGGCACCAGCGACCAATCCCAATGCGACGACATGGCGGCGCCGTTGCCGGCTGCGACGTTCTCGGCAATGACGTAACAGAAGTTGGTGTTCGGCACGTGCCCGAACGCTGCCGCATAGGTCTCGGCCGAGGCGACTTCGCCGGCCGATGTGGGCGGGCCGGCGAGCTTTGCGGCGACCGCCGGATCGACCGTGTAGATGTCGTAGGTGACGAACTCGGCGGTATCGCCGGTGGCCGCGGGCGTGACCTGTGCCTTGATCTCGATCGGCTTGATCGCATTGCCGGCCAGCAACTGCACGTCGTCGCCGGGCTGGACCTTGTACTCCTTGCCGGCCATCGGCTGACCGTTGACGTACCAGACCGGCGTGACCGCGCCCGCGCCCTCGACCCAGTAGCCGACATCTTTGCCGCTCTTGGCCGCCCCCGGCGCCTCCCGCAGCGTGAGGCCATAGAACCCCGGATTGGCGGTGCCGAAGGACTGCGCCAGGATGCTCGCGAGCGACACCATGGTGCCGGCGGCGGCGACCACCGGCACCGGGTTGGCCTGCGCCAGGGTGGTCGCGCCGCCCGGCGCATAGGTGACGAGGGTGCCGCCGGTGCCGTCGCCGCTGAGCGTGAAATCGTGGGTGGCGAGATCGGTCTCGCCGGTCACATGCAGCTGCGCCAGGACGGCGCCGCTCTGGTTGGGGCCGGCATAAAGCGTGAGCGTGTCGGTTTGGGTGTCGTAGCCCCTGGATTGCGCTGCCACGCCGGTGAGGTCGATGCGCGCGCCGGCGACGGTGAGCTCGATCCATCCGTCGAACTGCGATCCGCTGGTGATGGTCAGGAGCCCGGTGGCATCCTCGAAATCGACTGTCTGATCGGTGCCGACGGTGCCCGCGACCGCGAGGTGTCCGCCGCCCTGGAGCACCACGAAGCCGTCGCCGGCAAGCGTAGCGCCGGCATCCACGCGGGCGGCGCCATCGATCTCGATGGTGCCGCGGTTGGTGATGGTCTGCCCGGTGAGGTCGAGAAAGCTCTCGTGGCTCACCAGAATCAGGGACTTGTCGGTGGCGTTGGTGATGGTGAAGTTGCCGGGCGTCGACCCGTCGCTTTCCGAATCGATGGTGAGCTTGCCGCCGGCCGCCTGCACGAAGATCTGGTCCTGCAGGAAGCTCGCGCCCTCAACCAGCAGGGTCGCGTGCAGCGCCGAGGGACCGTCGCCGCCGCTGACCGTGATGGTCGTCGCAATGTCGGACGGGGAGGCGGTGAACGTCGTGTCGATCGCTTGCAGCGTGACGGTCGCGCCGGCGTTGGCGCCGCCGAGCACGATCGACTTGCCGCCGATCGTGGGATGCGGGTCGGCGCTGATGATCGCCGTACCCGATGCGACGATCATCGTGTCGCCGATTTGCGGGGTGCTGTTGGTCGACCAGTTGGCGGCGGTGAACCAGTTGCCGGGATTGCCGGCAATCCAGGTCAGTGTCGTCATCCCATTCCCTCGTCGTCGCCCATGCCTGCGTATGGGGCAGGCGATGGTCCGTCAAGTCGTCAGGGGGTAGCGCGGTGTGCGGTCGCAACTGCACGGGCTCCACGCTCGTCAATGCAAAGCGGTTCCAATCCGGCAACCGGTGGTGTTGTTCCAGCGCGTGTTCCAGGCTGGAAATTGGCGTTGCGCGGAAACGGGTTATGCCGGACGTTGGAGCGCGCTTGACAGATCCAAAATAAATGGTATGTCACTTTGCTAACGCGTCGTATAGCGCCTCGGGAACGAAATTCCCGGGGCGCTTTGCATTTCGGGTCCGGCGCGGCCCGGTCAGGGAGATCCGCATGAGCAAGAGTACACCGCAGGCGCCGCCCGCGCCCGATCCGGCGCTGGTGGCGCAAAAGCAGACCGGTTCGAACATCGACACCGCCGTCACCCAGAAGGTGCTCAATAATACCGATCAATACTCGCCTTTCGGCCAGACCACCTATGCGCAGACCGGCACCCGGAAGGTCGGCGGGTTCGACGTGCCGACCTACAGCCAGACCACGACCTTCAATCCGGCGCTGCAATCCATCATCAGCGGCACGCAGAACGCCGGCGCCGCCCTGATGCCGGCGGTGCAGACGCTCGCGAGCCAGGGCGGCGCCAGCGCCACCACGCCGCTGACATTTGCCGGGGCAAACCAGGATTATCTCGATGCCGGGCCGCAGCTCCTCGATCGGAACGCGACCGAGGCGGTCTACCGGCAGCAGAAGAGCTTTCTCGACCCGCAATGGCAGCAGCGCCAGAAGGATCTCGAGGACCAGTTGTCGCGCCAGGGCATTGCACTCGGCAGCGACGCCTACAACGGCGCGCTGTCGAATTTCCAGAACCAGAAGACCCAGGCCTATCAGTCGGCGCAGGATTTGGCGATTGCCCAGGGGGCGCAGAATGCCGGACAACTGTTCAACCAGGCGCTGGCCGGGCAGAAACAGAATATCAACCAACAGCAACTCGCCCAGATGTCGCCGATCCAGTTGTTGAGCCTGCTGTACAACACGGGAGTGACCTGACATGCCTTCGCCGCTCGCGCTCGCCATGATGCAGCAGCAACCGATCACGACTCCGCCACAGGTCGCCGTCAATGCGACCGACGTGGCGCAGATCTACAAGAATGCGCAGGATGCGGCGCTGCGCGCCTATCAGGCGCAGCTTGCCCAGCGCAACGCCATGTGGGGCAACCTGGCATCGCTCGGTGGCGCGGCCATCCGCGCCTTCGGCCCGCCCATTGTCGGCAAGCTGTATCCGCCGGCGACCGGGCAAGGCAACAGCGACGACTACGCGGGGTATTAGTTCGGCGTGTTGCTGAGCGCTGCCGCAACGACGGGCCGAGCCCGGACGTTCCACCCTCCCCCTTGCGGGGAGGGTCGCCCGACGAAGCGCAACGCGCGACGTCGGGCGGGGTGGGGGTAGGTGTTGTTGTTGCTGCTGTTGTCGCGACGCCGCTCGGTCCCAAACCACGACCCCCACCCCGCTCGCTTCGCTCGCGACCCTCCCCACAAGGGGGAGGGTAGAGGAGAGTCTCATTAGGCCGCAGCGTGCGGCCTTTTTTGTTTGTTGAGGAGATCACATGTCCTGGAACGGTGCCGGCAGTTTCAATCGCATCTATTCCTGGGTTGCCGACAAGGCGGCCGGGCTCAACATCAGCTCGACCCGCATGGATGCCGATTCCAACGATATGGCGGCCAATGGTTTCGGCAACTGTTTGACCAGGGACGGGCAGGGGCAACCAACCGCCAACCTGCCGATGGCGAATTTCCGTCACACCGGCGTCGGCAGCGGCGCCGCACGCACCGATTACGCGAGCCTCGGTCAGGTCGAAGACGGCGTGGTCAACTGGGCGGTCGCCGGCGGAACCGCCGATGCCGTCACCGCAACGCTTTCACCTGCGCTGACCACGCTCGTCGATGGCCAGCTCGTGTTTGTGCGCGCCAGCGCCGCCAATGCGACCGCGGCGCCGACCTTCGCACTCAATGGGCTCGCCCCGCGCACGATCACGCGCGCGGGCGGCGCCGCCCTGATGGCGGGCGATATCCCGGGCGCGCTCGCCGAGATCATCCTGCGCTACAACCTCGCCAACACGCGCTGGGAACTGCTCAATCCGGCGACGCTCGTGCCCAGCCCGAACACCATTACGTCCGCCATGCTGCAGGCGGCGTCGGTGCTCTATTCGAAGCTTCAGAACGTTGCCAACGGCCGGTTCCTGGGCAACTTCTCGGGCAGCGCGGCGGCACCGTCCGAATACGCGCTCGGCAGCGGGCTCGCGGTGAGCGGAGCGACGCTCAACAACACCGCGCTTCCGCCGCAGGGCGCGTTCAAGAATCTCTCCATCAAGGTTGCAACCAACACCACGGTCGTGGTGGCGGCCGACGCCGTGGTGATGAGTGACGGGGCCGGCAACCATCGCACGGCGGCGATCAGCGCGACCTGTAACCTCGGCTCCGCCGGCAATCTCAATCAGCTCGACGCCGGCACGATCGCGATCGACACCTGGTACTACATCTGGGCGATCTCCAACGGGACGACCGACGGCACGCTTGCGTCGACCAGTTCGACCGCGCCGACGCTTCCGGGTGGATACACGTTCAGGGCGCGCATCGGCGCGGTGCGCACGGTCCACGCCAGCGCGACGCTCTACGGGACCTGGCAGGTCGGCCGGCGCGCGCAATACGTGGTGGGGCTGGCCCAGACCACGGGACTGCCGCTCATCGCCCAGGGTGCGGTTGGCACGTATTCGGGAACGACCCCGACCTGGAGCGGCCAAACCGTTCAGGGCAACAACGGCCAGAACGCTTCTGTTCCCGCAACCGCGGGCGAGATCAACCTCGTCGCCATCATCACAGGATTTAAGGGTAGCTCAGGATCGCTGAGCGGCTTTCAGGTCGCACCGAATGCGTCGTACCGGGGCTACCAGGACGCCAGCGGGAATACGTCGCCATTCGACAATGCCGCAACCACGGTTGGCGTATTCCCCTTCGACCTTCTGCTCGAAGCAACAACAATCGCGGTCGCGATCCAGCTGCCGAATTCGGCGCTGCTGTGCCGTGGGTGGGTGGACAACATCCCGTGAGCACCGCCTGCGCGCAACCGGGCGACGCCCGCCCGGGCCTCGGCATCAACCTTCGTTCGTTCCACCCCGTGCCCGACAAGGAGCTCCCATGCATTCATCCTATGACGACGCGCTTAAACGTCTGCTCGCCCACGAAGGCGGCTACACCAACGATGCGGCCGATCCAGGCGGTCCGACCAACTTCGGCATCACGATCTACGATTATCGCAAGTATGTGAAACCCGGCGCGACGGCGGCCGATGTGCGCGCGATGTCGCTCGCCGATGCCAAGGGCATCTACCGCAGCAAGTACTGGAGGGAGCTGCGTTGCGACGAGCTGCCAGCCGGCGTCGACGACAGCGTCTTCGACTACGGCGTCAACAGCGGGGTCGCGCGGGCCGGCAAGGTGCTTCGCCGCGTGCTGGGCATGAATGACAACGACTGGCACGTGACCGACGCGGTCCTGGCGGCGGTGCGACAGCGCGACCCGGCCCGCATCATCCACGCCATCGCGCGCGAGCGGCTGCACTTCCTGCAGGGACTGCGGACCTGGCCAGTGTTCGGCCGCGGTTGGGGACGCCGGGTCGCGGAGGTCGAGGCGTTCGACCTCAAACTCGCGGCGCGCACGGCGGCGCCGGTTCCGATCGAGCCGGCATTCGGCAAAGGCCAGGTTGCGCCGCCTCCGCCATCGCCGTCGCGGATCGCGGCGAAGAGTGGTGCGGCGCTCGCCGCGAGCGGCACGCTCGCACACACGGGCGCCGGCACGTCGCTGTTGCTGACGATTGCGATCGTTGCGCTGGCGATCGCCGCGATCGGCATCATCGCCTGGCTCCGCGCGCGCTGGCACGCCCGCCAGCAGGAGGCGCCGACAGCCGACTCCTTAGCCTCACCCGCAGTGTCATCCCCCGCGAAAGCGGGCGACCCAGTGCTCCGTTAGCAAGCGGGTGCGGCACATCGGAGCAACTTCGCGAACGCGGTCATTACCTCACCACACGGTGTCATCGCCCGCGAAAGCGGGCGACCCAGTACTCCGTGAACAGGCGAGTGCGGCACCTCGGAGCAACATGGCGAACACAGGGATTACTGGGTTGCCCGCTTTCGGGGACCCCATCGCGCGAAGCGCGATGGGAACCCCTCGCGGGCAATGACACCGCAGGGGTAGGTCGCTTCGTCTCGCTCGCTTCGCGCGCTGGCCCAATGCGCTGGGCGCCAAATCCAACCAGACAATCATTTCCAACCAAGGAGAACCATCATGTGGAGCAAGCTCTGGGCCAAGGTCAAAGGCTGGCGCACGATCCTCGCCGCCGGCCTGACTGCCGTCCTCGGGATCGCCGATGTATTCGGCGCGATCGACCTGCGCCCGCTGGTCGCCGTGCTGGTGCACGGCGATGAGGCCAAGCTCGGCGCCGTCATGACGGCGCTGGCGATCGTCTTCGCGCTGCTGCGGCTCGTGACCACGACGCCGATCGGGGGCGGCAAAAGCCAATGACCGGCGTGATCGTGTTTGTCGTTGCGGCGGCTTGGCGGCGGAGATGATGAGTTCAGGGGTGAGACAATGCTGACTATGATTTCTGACCTGGGCGGGCAACCTGCTTGGTGGCCCGTTCGCGCGGGCGGCGGTCGACGCCTATCGGGCGCGGCTCGCGGCCGAGAACACGACCGAAAAGATCGCTGCCGAGCTCGCGGCCCGCGAGCTTGCGGTCGAACAACGCGAGCGCGAGCTTGCGAGCGAGCTTCTGCTCGCCGAGCAAGGCCACTGGTTCACGCGTGCCGTTCGTCCGCTGTGGGCGCTCCCGTTCGTGATCTACACCTGGAAGATCGTCATCTTCGACAAGGTGCTGGCGCTCGGCAGCACCGACCCGCTCACCGGTTTCGCGGCGAGCCTCGCGGTGACGGTTGCGGCCGCCTATTTCGGCGGCCGCACCCTGGAGAACGTGGCGCGGATCATCAAGAGGTGACGCGATGAACATCAGCTGGGAGCTCAACGCCACGACCTTGCTGCTGCTTGCGGTCAATCTGGTCGGCTTGATCTGGTTCGCGTTCTCCACCCAGGCGACCGCGAACGCCGCCCACAAGAAGGCCGATCATGCGCACGAGCGCATCTCGGCGCTGGCCGAGGCCGAGAGCAAGTTCCGCGAGAAGATCTTTTTGGAATACGTCAACCGGGACATCCTGCGCGAAATGGAAGCGCGGCTTGAACGGGCGATCGAGCATCTCGCGCGCACCTCGGCAGAGGCCATCGACCGGTTGGGTGACCGGCTCGACGGTCTGAGCGATGTGCGGCGACGGATCGAGAAGGGGTGAGCCACCCCACGCGGTGTCATCACCCGCAAGGGGTCCCCATCGCGCGCTGCGCGATGGGGCGCCCCGTAAGCGGGTGATCCAGTAATCCCGGACCAACCGATCCGCTGCGGCGTACTGGGTCGCCCGCTTTCGGGGCCGCGCGCGGCCCCTCGCGGGCGATGACATTGTTGGACCACCCCGTTGCGGGAATGAGGACCGACATTATGCTAGCTGGCGATCGACAGAAAGCGGCGCTGCGGATTCGCCAGGTCCGCGGGCCGGGCTTGGGCTTGGAGGGCGACGATGGCGCGAATGGTGTTGAGGGTGACAATGGCCGCCATGCTGACGGCTGCCGGTCTTGTGGGGTGGCAAACCGCCAACGCCGGCGACGTACGCCACATGACCATCCCCAAGGACGCATGGGGAACGTGGGCGCTGAGCCGCGACTATTGCACGTCGGACGACAAGTCCAACCTGATCACCATCAAGGAAGGCGGGGCGACCGGTCCGCAAGAGAATTGTGCAATCCAATACGTCGTGGAAACCGCAGGCGCGAAGGGTCCGATCTTTTCCTCGCACATGATCTGCACCGACAAGGCGGACGCGGCCAAGAAGACCGCCATGTCGTTCATCGTCATTCCGCATGACCAGGACAGCATGTCGGTCGGAACCGACTTCGACAGCCTCAAGATCTACTATCGGTGTTCCAGCCCGAACTAGGCGCGCGTCTCCTTAGCGCAAATCCGCTTCTCCTCACGATGTCATCACCCGCAAGGGGCGCATCGCGCCCCGCATGCGGGTGATCCAGTAATCATTGGCCGAAATGCTGCGGCGTACTGGGTCGCCCGCTTTCGGGTCGCTGTGCGACCCTCGCGGGCGATGACACCGCGGGGTGGGGTTGAGGAGCCATGAACCGAACTCACTTCGACCTAATAAATCAGCTTCGCCGGGTCGATCTCGCGCGACAGCATGTTCTGCTTCTTCATCACGTCGATCCAGAACGCGAGCTGTTCCTTGGTCACTTTGGTATCGACTGCCGGCAGTATCAGGTTGGCGATGGCCGGCGGCGGCAGCTTCAGCACCTTGCCGATATCCTGCCGGGTCTTGTCGGGATTGGCGGCGATGAACGTCGCTGCCTCCGCGATCGCCGCCCGGAAGGCGGTGACCACCGCGCCGTTCCTGGTCGCATAGTCGCGGGTCGTGACATACATCTGATTGGGATTGCCGGGCGGGAAGCTGCTCATGAGATCGGCGAGCAGCACGCCGTCGCCGCGCGACAGGATGGTGGTGGCGAACGGGTCGACCGTGATGACGGCATCGATCTGCCCGGAGCGCAGCATGTCGCCGTGCACGGAAACACCGCCTCCACGAAGTTCACCGACTTGGGATCGATGCCCTGCTGGGCCAGCCAGTGGCGGGTCATCACGTGCAGCACCGCGTTGAGGCCGGGCGCGCCGAACTTCTTGCCGGCGAGATCCTTGGGCTCCTTGATGCCGCCGTCCTTGCGCACGATGATTTGCAGCGGCGTGCTTTTCGCGTTGTCGGCGACGCCCGCGATCACCACCAGGTCGAGCCCGCCGTCGACCGCCTGCAGAAAGGTGGTCGGGGTCGGAATTCCGATCTGCAGCGAGCCCGCGAGAAGTGCTGGAGGAATCGATGGATTGATCGCGATCAACGTGTAGGTCGCGTCCAGCCCATGTTTCTGGAAGATGCCTTCCTCCACCGCCACCATGGCGGTGGCCGGGCCGCTGTTCGGCGTTCCGCCGATCGTGATCTTCTGCTGCGCCGACGCGTTGCCGGCCAGCACCGCCAGCGTGATTGCGGTCACGATGAGCTTGGACGCAAAATGCACGTGGATCCTCCCGTTTCTGAGCGGCCTCGTCGCGACGCAGTGAGTGCCCGTCGCCGTTGCCGCGAGCTTAGCGCATGTCGCCGTTGCATGTGCGCGCAATTGCACTCCGGCCGTGCAACTCGATCCGCGGTGCCGGAGTATTCCCCGTTTAACAAACAAAGAACGCGCGAGTCGACGGGCGCCTGCGGCCGATGGGCCGCGCAGGTGAGCTGTGCTAAATTCACTTTTTCGACCAACGCGTTTGCATCGGGCGACGACAGATGAGGCGGGGGACGCCGAAGAGCCTGGGGCGCGGTGGCCGGACGCGTTCGGCCGCCAGCAAGACGAAACCGCGCGCCCAACGCAAGGACGCGTCATCGGCCGCGCTGGCAGCGCAACTCGCCGCAAAAACGCGTGAGCTCACCGAAGCTCTCGATCAGCAGACCGCAACCTCGGAGGTCCTGCAGGTCATCTCGAGTTCGCCAGGCGCGTTGCAGCCGGTGTTCGACGCCATGCTCGAACGGGCGACGCGTCTGTGCGAGGCGACGTTCGGCAATCTGTTTTTGCTCGAAGGCGACGAGGCCCGCGCGCACGCGGTCAGTGGCGAGCCCGCCTATGTCGCCTACTGGCAGCGGACCCCGGCCTTCAGCCTGGCGGAGAACCCTGGCGTCCCGATCGATCGCGTCATGCGGACCAAAACGGTGATGCATGTCGCCGACATGCGGACGGACCCGAGCTATCTGGCCGGAAACGGCCGCATTCTCGCACTCGTCGATACGGCGGGCGCGCGAACGTTCATCTGTGTGCCGATGCTGAAGGACGGCGTGGTGATCGGCGCGATCGCACTCTACCGCCAGGAGGTGCGACCGTTCACCAACAAGCAGATCGATCTCGTTGGCAATTTCGCCAAGCAGGCGGTCATCGCCATCGAGAACACGCGCCTGCTCAACGAGCTGCGCGAGTCGCTCGAACAGCAGACTGCGACCTCCGAGGTGCTGCAGGTCATTAGTAGTTCGCCGGGCAATCTGCAGCCGGTGTTCGAGGCCATGCTGGAGAAGGCCACGCGCATCTGCGGAGCCAAGTTCGGCAACATGCTCCTCTACGAAAACGGCGTATTCCGCAGGGTTGCGATCTATGGCGCACCGCCCGAATGGGCTTCCCAGCAGATCAATGCCGCGTTTCGGTTCGGTGCAGGGGGCACACTCGACCGTGTTCTCAGCACAAAACGGCCCGTGCACACCACCGACTTGACGGCCGAGCAGATCTATATCGATCGTCTTCCAGGCATAGTGGACCTGGTGGAGGGTGCCGGCGCACGGACGGCTCTCAACGTGCCGATGCTCAAGGACAACGAGGTCGTCGGCATCATCACCATCTACCGCCAGGAGGTCCGGCCGTTCTCGAACAAGCAGATTGAACTGCTCACCAACTTTGCTCGCCAGGCGGTCATTGCCATCGAGAACGCGCGCCTGCTCAATGAATTGCGTGAGTCGCTGGAACAACAGACCGCTACCTCCGAGGTGCTGCAGGCCATCAGCAGTTCGCCGGGCGAGCTGGAGCCGGTTTTCGAGACGATGCTCGCGAATGCGACGCGGATCTGTAGCGCCAAATTTGGTCTGCTTGTGCTTCGTGAAGGAGATACGTTCCGCCACGTCGCCCTTCATGGTGCGCCGCCGGCTTTTGCCGAGTACCGGTCCCGTCATCCGACCGTTCGCTTTGCATCCAGCCTCATTGTGCCGCGCGTGCTCTCGGCCAAACAGGCGGTTCAGGTTGCCGATGCCGCAGCCGAACAGGCGTATCTCGATCGCGATCCCGACCGCGTCGCGATTGTCGAGCTCGCCGGGGCAAGGACGTTATTGGCAGTGCCGATGTTCAAGGAGGACGATCTCATCGGCATCATCAACATCTATCGCCAAGAGGTCCGCCCGTTTTCGGATAAGGAGATCGAGCTTGTTCAGAACTTCGCCAATCAGGCTGTTATTGCGATCGAGAACGCCCGACTGCTCAAGGAGCTGCGTGAGCGTACCGGCGAGCTCGCGCGCTCGGTCGAGGAGCTGCAAGCCCTCGGCCAGGTCAGCCAGGCGGTCAACTCGACGCTCGATCTAACAACCGTGCTGTCCACCATCGTGTCGCGGGCGGTCCAGTTGTCGGACACCGATGCCGGCACGATCTACGAGTTCGACAAGGAGCAGCGGACGCTGCGGCTGCGCTCGAGCTATGGCATGAGCGAACAGCTGGTCGAGATGTTCAGGAGGCGGCACCTCGGCGTCCGCGAAGAGATCATCGATCGGGCGTTGCAGTCGCGCGCACCGGTGCAGATCGAGGACCTGCTGAACTTCCCGGTGGGGCCGACCCAGGAGATCCTGGTGCGCGCCGGCTACCGCGGGGTGCTGGTCGTGCCATTACTCGGGCGCGAACACATCGTCGGCGTGCTGGTGGTCCGCCGCAAACAGCCCGGCGCGTTTGCGCCGAACATCGTTGATCTGCTGAAGACGTTCGCCGCCCAGTCGGTGCTGGCGATCCAGAACGCGCATTTGTTCAGCGAGATCGACGAGAAGAGCCGGCAGCTCGAAATCGCGAGCCAGCACAAATCCCAGTTCCTGGCCAACATGAGCCACGAGCTGCGCACGCCGCTCAATGCGATTCTCGGCTATACCGAGCTCATTCTCGACAACATCTATGGTGAAACGCCGGAGAGGATGCGCGGCGTGCTCGAACGCCTGCAGGCCAACGGCAAGCATCTGCTCGGCCTGATCAATGACGTGCTCGACCTGTCGAAGATCGAGGCCGGCCAGCTCAACCTCGAACTCGCCGATTACTCGCTCCCGGACGTTGTGCACACCGTCTTCACCGCGCTCGAGTCGCTCGCAACCGGAAAGCAGCTCGCCTTGACGACCGACGTCGCCGCCAATCTGCCTCCCGGCCGCGGCGACGAGCGCCGCCTTGCGCAGGTGCTGCTCAACCTCGTCGGCAATGCCATCAAGTTCACCGACAAGGGCGAGATCGCGATCCGCGCGGCCGCATCGGACGGATCCTTCACGGTCGCGGTGCGCGACACCGGACCGGGCATCGCGCCGGCGGATCAGGGGAGGATTTTCGAGGAGTTCCAGCAGGCGGACAATTCGGCGACCAAGCGAAAGGGGGGAACCGGGCTCGGCCTGGCGATCGCCAAGCGCATCATTGCAATGCATGGCGGGCGGCTCTGGGTCGAGTCGGAGGTCGGCAAAGGTTCGACGTTCGCGTTTACCATCCCGATGGCTGTCGAGCGACAGGTTGGTGAGCCATGAGCAAGTGCATTCTGGTGGTCGAAGATCAGGAGGACAACCGGCAGATCCTGCGCGACCTCCTCGGCAATGCCGGGTATGCGCTGATCGAAGCCGAAACCGGCGAAGAGGCGCTGGCGGCGGTTGGCGCGCAACGTCCGGATTTGATCTTGATGGATATCCAGCTGCCGGTCATGGACGGCTACGAGGCGACCCGGCGCATCAGGTCCGATCCGGAACTGAAGGCGATTCCAATCATCGCGGTTACGTCCTACGCGCTCGCCGGCGACGAGGCCAAGGCGCTGGCGGCGGGCTGCAACGCCTACATCACCAAGCCCTACAGTCCGCGCGCGTTGCTGGCGAAGGTGCGCGAGTACTTGGATTAGAGGACGAGTTCTACAACACGGCACGATTTCTTCAAACACGGCGCGGCGCCCCACCTCTCCCCGCTTGCGGGGAGAGGTCGGCGCGAAGCGCCGGGTGAGGGGGCGTTACCGCGAGTCGGAATGCGTCGAGAGTCCCCCTCACCCGATGTCTCGCTGCGCTCGACATCGACCTCTCCCCGCAAGCGGGGAGAGGTGGCGCTGGGGGACGGCCGCGCTCCCCGGATTACGCGCTGACGCGCTCCATCCGGGCTACACCAGAACATGAGGAGAGCTTCAGCCATGTTTGATGAACGTGCCTTTGCGCAGCTCGTCGACGGCCTGCTGCAATTGCGCGTCGGTGTTCATCACGATCGGCCCATACCAGGCAACCGGTTCCTCGATCGGCTTGCCGGACACGAGCAGGAAGCGAATGCCTTCATCGCCGGCCTGCACGGTCACGTCGTCGCCGTTGCCGAACACGACCAGCGACCGGTTTCCGGTGCGCTCGCGGATCAGCGTATCTCCGTCCTCTGTCTCCTTCTCGGTCAGCACGCCAAACGGCTGCGACGCGTCGCGAAAAATGCCGGAGCCTTCGAACACGTAGGCAAACGCATGACGGCCGGCTTCCACCGGCAGGGTCTTGCGCCTGCCCGCCGGCACGAAGATGTCGAGATAGCGCGGATCGGCCGCGACCCCGTCGACCGGGCCGCGCTTGCCCCAGAAGTCGCCGCAGATCACGCGCACGCGGGTGCCGTCGTCATCGACCACTTCCGGGATCTCGACGGCGGGAATATCCTGGTAACGCGGCTGCGTCATCTTGAGGCGCGAGGGCAGGTTGGCCCACAGCTGGAACCCGTGCATGCGGCCGCGTTCGTCGCCCTGGGGCATTTCCTGATGCAGAATTCCGCTGCCCGCGGTCATCCACTGCACATCGCCGGGCCCGAGCTTGCCCTGGTTGCCGAGGCTGTCGCCGTGATCCACGGTCCCGGCCAGCACGTAGGTGACGGTCTCGATGCCGCGGTGCGGGTGCCACGGAAAACCGGCGCGGTAGTCGTCGGGGCGCTCGTTGCGGAAATCGTCCAGCAACAGGAACGGATCGAATTCTTCCGTCGCCCCAAACCCGAACGCGCGCCGCAGCTTCACGCCGGCGCCTTCGATCGTGGGGGTGGATTGGACGACCCGCTTCACTGGCCGAATCGACATGATGAACCCTGCCTTGTTGGGGATACCAGCGGATTATGTGGGGATGACGGGCGCCATCGTAAAGTGGCGGTATTCCGTTCGCGCAGTCCGACCCGGACTGCGCTATCTTGCGCGGCACAGCGTTGCACGACTGGTAGCCCGGATGGAGCGAAGCGAAATCCTGGAGCGGAAGACCCGCATTGCGCTACGCTCCATGCGGGCTACATCAACAATCTCAGACGCGTAGCCCGGATGACGCGCGTCAGCGCGAAATCCAGGTCTCCGCTTCAGCGCACAGGGGGAAGCCCATGGTGACCGCCGCTCAACCGAGCAAGCTCGCACTCGACAACGAATTGCTGACGCGGACCGGGCCCGGCACCCCGGGCGGGGACCTGCTGCGGCGCTACTGGCAGCCGATCATGATGCTGCAGGACTTTGCGCCCGGCAGTCCGCCGCTGCCGGTGCGGGTGATGGGCGAGGATCTGGTTCTGTTTCGCGACGACAAGGGCAGGCCCGGCCTGCTCGGGTTGAAATGCCCGCATCGCTGCGCCGATCTCAGTTATGGCCGCGTCGAGGACGGCGGACTGCGCTGCATCTACCACGGCTGGCTGTTCGACATCGGCGGCAACTGCCTGGAACAACCGGGCGAGCCCGATGGAGGCGCGCATCGGGACAAGTTCAAGCATCTGTCATATCCCTGCGTCGAACGCGCCGGCGCGATCTGGACCTACATGGGCCCAGGCGCACCACCGCTGTTTCCGAATTTTCCGCCGCTGATCGTGCCGGACGCCTATCGCTCCACTTCGCGCTGGTACTCGCAATGCAACTATCTGCAAGGCAACGAGGGCAACGTCGATCCGGTGCATACGTCCTATCTGCATCGCTACGCGGCCGATGACATCGACGATTTGAGCCAGCGTTCGCAGCGCGTGTTCGGCGTCGATACGGCGCCCCGATTGTCGATCAGGGAGACCCGCTTCGGGATCCGCATCTTTGCCGAGCGCACGGTCGGCGACACCGGCAGCAAGATCCTGCGCGTGACCAATTTCGTGATGCCGAATGCCTGCGCAATCGGCGGCTTCGAAGCGTCGCTCGGACGCGGGGGCGCGTCGATGTTCTGGCATGTTCCGATCGACGATCATCACCACTGGCGCATGGAGTTCACGTTCCACAGCAAGCAGCCGCTGCCGCGCGAGATCATGAGCCGCATCTACAATGCCGAACAGCTTCCGGGCGGCTATTCCCGCCGCAATGCGCAGAACCGCTATCTGCAAAATCGCGATGAGATGAACCGGTCCTATGTGGGCATGGGCCGGAATTTTCCGACCCACGATCTGTTCGTGACCGAGTCGCAAGGCCCGATCCTCGATCGCAGCAAAGAGCATCTCGTCTCGTCGGATGTCGCGATCGTGCGCACCCGGCGAATGATGCTTGCCGCCATGCACGATGTCGCGGCCGGCAAGGAGCCGGTCGGCGTCATTCGCAATCAAGCCGACAACGACTTCCGCGACCTGCTGGTGCTGACCGAGACGCTGGATGCCGGCGCCGACAACGACGCGTTCTGCGCAGCGCTCGAGCGCGAAGATATCTATGCGCTGAACAAGGAGATCGAGGAGAAGGCGATAGCTTGAGATTCGCAGGACGCCTTACCCCCTCGCTGTCATCGCCCGCGAGGGTCGCGCAGCGACCCGAAAGCGGGCAATGACACCGCGGGGATAGGCAACATGCGAACGAACACGCTCGGGATCCCTCGCGGGCAATGACACCGTGGGGATGGGCCACGAACAAGCAGGCTGGCTCACTCGCGGGCCATGAACCTGTGGGTTAGGATGGCGAGCCCACCAATGGCATCGAACTATGTAGACTTGGACTCCAGCAATGACATCCAGAATTCCTGTTCTCATCGCCGGAGGCGGACCGGTCGGGCTCGCGCTCACGGTCGAACTTGGCTGGCGCGGCATCGCCTGCGTTCTCCTCGAACAAACCGACGGCAAGATCGCGACGCCCAAGATGAACGAGGTGAACGTTCGCACCATGGAGTTCTGCCGACGCTGGGGCATTGCGGAGGCGGTGCAGAATTGCCCGTTTCCGGCCGACTATCCGGTGGACGTGGTGTTTGTCACCAACCTCGCCGGCTACGAGCTTGGCCGCGTCCCGCGCGCGGCCCGCAACAGCGCGCAGCCGGAGCCGTTCAGTCCGATGCGGTTCCAGGTCTGCTCGCAGTTCTGGTTCGATCCGATCCTGCAGAATTTCGCGCGCACGCTGCCGTGCGTCGAGCTGCGCTACCGGCATCGGCTCGATCGTTTTGAACAATCGCGCGATGGTGTCGTGGCGGATATTGTCGATCTCGACACCGGTGCGCGCACCCGCGTTGAAGCCGACTATCTGGTCGGGTGCGACGGCGCCAACAGCGCGATCCGCACGGCGCTCGGCATCGAACTCGAAGGGGCCGGCACCATCGGCCATCCGGTTCACATGTTCTTCCGCACGCCCGACCTGCTGGAGCGGTTTGGCCGGGCGCGCGGCACATTCTTCTTTCCGGTCGACGACGACGGCGTCTGGGGCAGCCTGCGCGTCATCGATCCGCGCAACGGCATTTGGCGCCTGATGGTGGACGACACCGATGACACCGTCACGGCGGAGAATGTCGACAAAACGTCCTACCTGCGGCGCGCGCTCGGCCGCGACATCGAGGTCGAGTGGTTGGGCGCGAGCATCTGGCACCGGCGCAGTGTGGTCGCCGAGCGCTACTCGCGCGGACGGGTTTTTCTCGCCGGCGATGCCGTGCACCAGCTCTCGCCGACCGGCGCGCTGGGGATGAATTCCGGCATCGGCGATGCGGTCGATCTTGGCTGGAAGCTCGCCGCCGTGATCGATGGCTGGGCGGATCCGCGTCTGCTCGACACCTACGATGCGGAACGCCGGCCGATCGGGGTGCGCAACGTCAAGATGGCGACGCGCTTCTATCAGAATGCCGACGGGTTTAGTGGCGTTCACCCGGCGATTGCGCACGACAGCCCGGAAGGCGCGCGCGCGCGTCACGAGCTGGGCGAGCGCCTGGTGCGCGACGTTGGTCCCGAATTCCGGACGATCGGACTGCAGATCGGATACCGCTACGAGGATTCGCCGATCTGTATCGCCGACGGAACGCAGGCGCCGCCCGACACCGCCGAGAGCTACACGCCCTCCGCCCGTCCCGGAGCGCGCGCGCCGCACGCGTGGCTTGGCGACGGCCGCTCGATCCATGACCTGTTCGGCCGCGGCTTTATGCTGCTGCGCTTTGACGGCGCGCCGGCGGCCTCGGCGCTGGAAGCGGCGGCGGCGGCGCGCGGTGTGCCGCTGACGGTCGCGACGTTGGATGAGCCGGACGCCGCGCGGCTCTATGAGCGCCGCCTGGTGCTGGTTCGCCCCGACGGCCACATCGCCTGGCGATCCGATACGCTTCCTGCGGACCCGGCGGCTCTCATCGACCGCGTGCGCGGCGCGGCCGGTGTCATCACCCGCGAAAGCGGGTGATCCAGTAATCATTGATGAACCGATTTGCTGCGGCGTACTGGGTCGCCCGCTTTCGGGTCCATCGCTTCGCGCTGGACCCTCGCGGGCGATGACACCGTGGTGTGGGGTCGCGATCCCCGCGGTGTCATCACCCGCGAAGGCGGGTGATCCAGTAATCACTGATCAACCGATGTGCTGCGGCGTACTGGGTCGCCCGCTTTCGGGTCCATCGCTTCGCGCTGGGCCCTCGCGGGCGATGACACGTGGGGATGGGAAACGCGTCACGATGATCACGTTCAAACAACGCCGGCGAACGCTAATCGAGCGGCTCCAGCTTGACGATCGACGCCCCATGATTGCTGCCGACCCAGAACGTCACCGGGCTGGTCGAGTTGTCGACGAAGACGCGACGGATGTTGGTCTCGCGCGGCAGCAGATATTCGACGAACGCACCGCTCGTCGGATCGAGCCGCAGCACGCGATCGGTGCTCATCGAGCCGGTCCAGGCCTCGCCATTGCGGTCGACGGTCACGTCATAGGGCGCCGACCACGGCGTCGGCGCGAGCCATTCGCGAAACTCGCTCGTCTTCGTGTCGAACATCGCGATCCGGTTGCCGCGATATTCGCCAAACCAGAGCCGGTCGGCGGCGTCCATCATTCCGCGGCGCGGCGCGGAATTGGCGGTCGGGATCGTGAACAGTTTGACCTCGCCGGTCTTGGCGTCGATGCGCCCGATGTGCCGCTGGCGGAAATCGGTGAAGAACGCGTTGTTGTGCGAGTCCGGGATCACGTCATAGATATTGTGCGGCTCGCCCTTGGGCGCGGTCTTGAACGGTTCGAACGTCTCGATCTGGCCCGACGCGATATCGAGCCGGTGCACGCCGGCAAAGCCGTTGTTCTGGGTCCACACCTTGCCGTCGACGCCCGCGCTCTGCGGGCTCACCATGTTCACTTGCGCCGCGTCGATGTTCACGGCGTCAGGCAAGCGCCAGATCTGAAATTTTTCCGTCGTGCGGTCGAACCTGGCGATGCCGCCCTGGTACATCATGCCAAGCCACAGGTTTCCGTCGCGATCGCTGCGCAGGCCGAGCGAGCCGGTCGGGAAACCGGGTTTGAGCTCCGGCAACGGATATTCGGTCACCCGGCCGGTGCGCGGATCAAGCCGGCCAAGGTTGGGTTCGCCAAAGCTCGAATACCACGCCATGCCGTCCGCCGTGACGATCACGTCGTGCGGTTCGATCGTCTCACTCGGCAGGTCGTATTGCGTGATGATGACGCGAGTGGCGCGGCCGGTGGGACGCGGCAAAGTCTTGAGCGGGTAGGACCACTGCGGCGCGGCACTCAGGTTGATGCTGGCCAGATAGTCGGCGAGCTTCTGCTGCACTTGCACGCGTTGGTCGCCGCGTTCCTCCATCAACCGTTCGGCGCGGCGCAATTGCGGATGCGCCGGGATGCTCTGGTTCACGTAGCCCTGCATGCGCGGCAGGACCTGCATGAACTCGCTGGCGCTGTGCTGCGACCGCACGACGCGTTCGAGCGTGTGGCAACCGAGGCAGTTCAACAACATCTGCTTTTGCGCATCGGTGCCCGGCACGCTCGCGATCCATTCGCCGTTCGAGAGCTGGGAGGCGAGGTCTTCGGCCGGACGCAGGCGCAGGTCGCGCGTGGCCGTTTGTTTGGCCACGATGTCGACGGCTTCCGCCCCGTCGAGATCAAATCCGACCGCGCGGATGCTCAGCGCATAGCGGCCGGGCGCGAGCTTTGCGGCGGGAAATGCGTAGCGGCCCTGGGCGTCGCTGACGACCGTCACCGTCATGGTCGAGGAGTTTTTCCTGGCGCTGACCAGCACACCTTCCAGCGCACCGTCGCGCGCCGACGTGACCACGCCGGTCAGCGCCGCATCGCGGGTCTGCGCCTCTGCGCGGGTCGGCGGCAGCAGCATCAGGACAACGCAAAGCAGACCGGCGATGAGCGGGAAATGGTTGGAGCGCATGCGCATCCTCCCGGCACTGGACGCCGCAAGGCGCGTCACAGCGCTGTTTTTTGGTGCAGGGAGGGTATGCTGATTGATCGCAGCTCACAAGCGGGCGGGCGGCGTTGCGCCCATGCGGGCCGCGCAGGCGTGAACCTATCCGCGCGGCCAGATCTCGGCGGCGATCTCAACAACATGGCGCAGCTTGGCACGCTGCTGGTCCTCGGACAGGAGGTTGCCGCCGGTATGGCTCGCGAACCCGCACTGCGGGCTCAGGCAGATCTGCTCGAGCGGCATGTATTTCGACGCCTCTTCGATGCGCCGCTTGATGCGGTCCTTGGGTTCGAGCTCGCCGAACTTCGAGGTGATCACCCCGAGCACGATGCGCAGGTCGCCCTTGGGCACGTACCGCAAGGGCGCGAAGTCGCCGGAGCGCGCGTCGTCGTACTCGAGAAAGAATCCGTCGACCTTGAGCTCATTGAAGATCGCCTCGGCCACCGGTTCGTAGCCGCCTTCCGCGTGCCCGCGGCTGAGCGAATTGCCGCGACACAGATGCACCGTGATCTTCATGTCGCGCGGGCGGTCCGCAATCGCGCCGTTGATCAGGTAAGCATAGAGGTGCGGCAGACGATCCGGATTTTCACCCAGCCCTTTGACGCGATCGCGCAGCCGCGGATCGCACAGATAGGCGAGGTTGGTGTCGTCGAGTTGCACATAGCGGCAGCCGGCCGCCGCCAGATCCATGATCTCGGCGCGGTAGATGCCGATCAGGTCGGCGAAGAAGCCTTCCATGTCCGGGTAGGCGGTGTGATCGACGCCGCCACGCCCGCCGCGAAAATGCAGCATGCTCGGCGACGGGATCGTGACCTTGGGGGTGCGCGTGGTCACGCCCTTCAGGAACTCGAACGCCTTGCGGGCGATGCCGCCGCGCGGCCATTCGAGCCTGGTCGTAACCTTCGGGGTCGGCGGCTGCCAGTCGCGCACGATGCCGCCGACCGGCGCCTCTTCCTGTTGCGGACGGGCGGCCGGCGGCGACTGCACGACGCCTTTGATGGCGCTCAGAAAATCCCCCGACCACGATTGCCGGCGGAAATCGCCGTCGGTGATGGCGCGCAGGCCGACCTCTTCCTGCATCTTGACCGCGGCCTGGATCAGCCGGTCTTCGATCTCGCCCAGCGCAGCGGCGGAGATCTCGCCCTTGGCATGGCGCTCGCGCGCCGCTTTCAATTCCGGCGGCCGCAGCAAGCTCCCGACATGGTCGGCGCGGAACGGTGCGTGCTCGGTCAGGGTGGCTGCGACCATTGTCTTCCTCCGTACGGTGTCGCCGTCGCTCAGGGCAGGGCGATCCATTTTGACATGACAAAGATCAGGAGCCCGATCAACCCGCCGACCAGGGTCCCGTTGATGCGGATATATTGCAGGTCCTTCCCCACCTGCAGCTCGATCCGATCGACCAGGGTCGCGGTATCCCAGTTGTTCACCACCTGGGTGACGTACGCGCCGATCTCGGCCCGGCGCGGAAGCAGCAGGCGCAGCACCGCGAGGCGAATGCGCCGGTTGAGCCTCGCCTGCCGCACCGGATCCTGCGCGAGCCAGGTGCCGAGTCCGTTGAGCGCCGCGTCCAATGCCCGGGCGATCGTCCGGCTGCGCGACGGAATCTCGGACCGAAGCCCGGCTTCGATTTCCGTCCATAACATCCGGCCCTGTTCAACGAAGAGCGGGTTGGCCAGCAGGTCTGCCTTGATGGCTTCGCCGGCGGCTCGCATCCCGGGGTCGGTCGCCAGATCGTTGATCAGCTTTTCGACCGCGCGCTGCAATTCGATCCGCCAGGGATGCGCGGGTTCGCGCAGTTCCCGCAACGTGCTCAACATCCCGTTCATGACCCGGTCGGCAATGATGCGGTCGACCCATGCCGGCACCCAGCGGTAGGTATGTTCGGCGACTTTCTGGCTGATCACGTCCTTCTGGCGCGCGAGCGATACTTCGGCAAAAACGATGGCGCGATCGAGCGCCTGTTCGGCGGCGCCGCCGGCCCACAGCACCGCCAGCAGCTTCGATGCGAGCGGAGCGGCCGGGATCGCTTCGATCCCGTAGCGGGCGATCTTGCCGAGCAGGTCGCCGGCGACCGGGCCGGGCAGCGACTGCAGGATTTTTGGGAGGATCTGATTGGCGTTCTCAACGAGCCGTCCGCGAATGACGGGATCGTTGAGCCACTGGGCGAGCCGGCCGATGATATCGACCTGGGCGAGCCGATCGTGCGCGACCTTCACGTCGAGGAAATTGTTGGTGATGAAACGACCGAGCGCCGGGCCGATGCGGTCCTTGTTGCTCGGGATGATTGCGGTGTGCGGGATCGGAATTCCGAGCGGATGGCGAAACAACGCAACCACGGCGAACCAGTCGGCGCAGGCGCCGATCATGCCGGCTTCCGCAAACGCCCGCACATAGGGCAGCCACGGCCCATCGACGCGGAGCGCGGCGGTTGCGACAAACACCATGGTCATCAGAACAAGCAGGAGTGTCGCGATGGTTCGCATGCGTCGGAGATCGGCGCGGCGTGTGTCCGCGTCTTGCTGATGCGCAAGCGCCATGCGCGGTCGTGTCACGGGAACTGCGCTCCTTCGCTGCGATCGGAATCGCGCCGGCGATTCACATACTCTCTTACTCCGAACGGTGACCGAGGCAGATGCGGCCTGCCCGAACGTGATAAAAAGGACTCAGCGGAAAATAATTTAGGATGTGTCTTTCCAACAACAGTGAGGAATTCAATCGCAATCCCGTGCGCGCTCGTCGATCGTCGGTACGCCATGAAGCGCGGGTCTGCGGCGCGACAGCAAGGTCGCCAAAGGATGAGTGAACACACCGGCGCAAGCATCAGCTTTCGCGGACGAGGTTCGGCCCAGGCGGGCGAACTCTGCGGCGCCGCTCGCGAACCGGAGGCGGGCCGCGCGGCGGGCCGGGCCGGGCGAAATTGTCTAAAAATGTCTTAAGTTCCAATAGTCATTGGCATGCGGACCCGCGCAGGCACGCCGCGCGGCAAAGTGCTTTGGCTTTGCCAAGGTCGTCGCCCTCAGACTGAGCCGTCCGGGGAACCGACGGGCACCTTCGCGATTGGAATTGCTGCGTCCGGATATTTGTAAGAACGGCCGATTCAGTAACGAAGTACCATTCGGGCGCTGCTCTGTGGGCCGCGTGCGCGCGCGCGTATTTGGACGCGCTGGTTGCCGGACCGGAGGTATTTACGGCCAAAGTTAGGCCTTTCTTCACTTATGCACCTGACCGGGCCCGCGCGCCGCGGGGTGCTGATCTGGAGAGGCCGCATACGAACGGGTATCTTGGGCACCTCGGGGTCGTGTCATTGGGGGTGCGATGACACTCGTCCAACAAAGCAAGTCGGAATCTGTTCTCGCGTCGAGCCTTCGACTGGCGAGATATTTCGCCATTTTGGTCGCAGTTGCGGCCAGTTACTTCATTTTGGCGAAGGCCGGCCTCATGCTGGCGTCGATTCATCCAAGCGCAACCCCGATCTGGCCGGCCACCGGTCTCGCGCTCGGGTTCGTGCTTGTGTGCGGAGTGCGGGTGTGGCCGGCGATCCTGCTCGCGGCGTTTGCGGTCAACGCGACCAACGAGATCGCCGGTGCAACCTCGACGAGCCTGCTGGTAACATCGTCGGCGATTGCCATCGGCAACACGCTCGAGGCCGTTGTCAGCGGGTATCTCACGGGCCTGTGGTCGGATGGCCGGCGAACGTTCGAGACGCCGGGCGGCGTCGCGAAGTTTGCGCTGATTGCGCTCGCGCCCGGCGCGGTGCTCAGCGCCAGTATCGGTGTCGGCAGTCTCAGTCTCGCCGGCGAGGCTGGTTGGGAAAACTTCACGGCCATCTGGTTCACCTGGTGGCTTGGCGACGTCACCAGCGCCCTGGTCGTGACCCCGGTCGTGGTCCTGTGGGCGACGGAAAGCCTTCGTCCCGGCGCGCTCGGTCAAGTTCTCAGATCATCGCTCGCGCTGGCCGGTGCTTGCGGGGTCGGCCTTCTGGCCTTCAGCCCACTCATCGAGCAGACCGTCCAGCGCACCTCATTGGCATTTCTGGCCGTTCTGCCGATCATTTGGGCCGCATTGCGGTGCGGGGCGCGCGATACCGCAACGGTGGTTCTCATATTGTCGGGCTTTGCGGTTTGGGGAACGCTCGAGGGCGGTGGTCCGTTCGTCGGATCGACGCTCAACGAATTGTTTTTGCTGCTGACCGTATTCGTCATCAGTATTGCGGTACCCAGCCTCGCGCTCAGTGCCGATGTGGCCATGCGCAAGCGCGTCGAAGCGACGCTGCGGCAGCGTGAACAGGATCTGCGCGCGATCTTCACGCAAGCCGTCGTCGGCATCACCCAGATCGATACGACCGGCCGCTTTCAACTCATCAACGACCGGTTCTGCGAAATCGTTCAGCGGCCGGCCAACGATTTGTTGGCGCTCAGCATCCAGGACCTCATTCACCGCGATGACCTGCCGCGGGTCCTGGAGCTGCTGTCGCACTCGGTTCGCACCGGCGAGGGTTTCGTGATCGAGAGCCGCTACCTGCGGCCGGACGGCTCTGCGGCGTGGGTCAGGAGCAACGTTTCCGCGATCCTCGACCCGGATGGCATGGTTCGCCAGCTCGTGGCGGTTGCCGAGGACGTCACAGCCCGTCGTCAGGCGGAAGAAAACCTCCGCCGTGCGCGCGACGATCTCGAGCGAATAGTGTACGAGCGCACCGCTGCGCTCAAGGAAGCCAACGACGTTCTCAACGCGGAGATCGAGCAGAGGAAGCACGTGGAAGCGGCCCTCGTGCAGGATTTTGCCGAACGCCGCAAGGCACAGGAGGCGCTCACCGACAGCGAACGGCGGTTCCGGCTGTTCATTCAGGGGGTCACCGACTACGCGATCTTCATGCTCGATACCGACGGCCATATCACCAATTGGAATTCGGGCGCGCAGCGCATCCACCACTATACGGCGGAAGAAATCGTCGGCCAGCACTTTGGCTGTTTCTATGCCGAAGAGGAACAGCAGCGCGGTGAACCCGCGCGCGCGCTCCAGGTGGCGGCTTACGAGGGCAAGCACGTCGCCGAAGGCTGGCGAGTGCGACGCGACGACAGCGTGTTCTGGGCCAGCATCGTCATCGAGGCGATCCGCGACGAGGCGAGCATGCTGGTGGGATATGCGGTGATCACGCGCGACATCAGTGAGCGGCGCGAGGCGCAGGAGGCATTGGCGCGTGCCCAGGAACAGCTCGCCCAATCGCAGAAGATGGAGGCGCTTGGCCAATTGACCGGAAGCATCGCGCACGACTTCAACAATCTGCTGATGATCGTCAGCGGGCATGCCCAGTTGTTGCGGCGCCGCCTGTCCGATCCGAAACATCTGCAGGCGGTCGAGGCGGTGCACGCCGCCGCCAGCCGCGGCGAAAGCCTGACCCGCCAACTGCTCGCGTTCTCGCGCCGTCAGCCGCTCACGCCGGTCGTGGCCGACCTGCGGGAACGGGTCGAGGCCGTGCATGAAATGCTGCTCGGGTCGCTGCGCGGCAACATCGAGCTCAAGCGCGACATCCCGGGGGAGATCTGGCCGGTCGAGATCGACATTGCGGAGCTTGAGCTGGCACTCGTCAATATCGCGGTCAATGCGCGCGACGCCATGCCTGGCGGCGGCACCATCACGGTGTCGGCGCGTAACGTCACCTTGAAGAAGAGCGACGGCGTCGATCAGCTCGAAGGCGATTTCGTCGCCCTCTCGATCTCCGATACCGGGGTCGGGATCGGGCCGGATGTGCTGCCGAGGATTTTCGAGCCGTTCTTCACGACCAAAGCGATCGGCAAGGGGACCGGCCTCGGATTGTCGCAGGTCTACGGGTTCTCACACCAGTCGGGCGGCACAGTGATGGCGAACAGTGCGGTCGGGAGTGGCACCACCATCACGCTCTACCTTCCGCGCAGCCATGCCACGATGACGAGGCTGCCGGACGCGCCGCCCGTGCAGCCCGCAGCGCCGGCGCAGGGCACCGTGCTGGTCGTCGATGACAACCCTGAAGTCGCCGATGTCACGGCGTCGTTGGTCGAACAGCTCGGCTATCGGGCGCTGCGGGCGGAAAACGCCCGCGACGCGCTCAACCAACTGCAGCGCGGCGGTCGCATCAACCTGGTGCTGAGCGACATTGTCATGCCCGGCGGTATGAATGGAATGGCGTTGGCGCAGGAAATCAGCAACCGCTACCCGCAGATCCCCGTTGTGCTGTCGAGCGGATACAGTGACATGGTGCAGGCGGCGGAAACGCGCTTCGTCATTCTGCGCAAGCCATTCCAGCTGCCGGCGCTGGAGAAATCCATCCGCGAAGCGCTCGAGCGTGGCGGAAGACGCGACAACGGCCGCGTGTTGCCGTTTCCGCAGGAGCGCGGCGCACCAAGGTGACCGGCGCGTCTGTCCTCAGACGTCCTTTGTCATGTCGCGCAGCTTGAACTTCTGGATCTTGCCGGTCGACGTTTTGGGAACGTCGGCAAATACCAGGAAACGCGGCACCTTGAATTTGGCGAGGTGTTTGCGGCACCAGTCGATCAGGTCCTCCGCGGTTGCGTGCTCGCCTGGCCGCAGTTCGATGAACGCACACGGCGTCTCGCCCCATTTCTCATCGGCTTTGGCCACCACCGCCGCCACCGCCACTGCCGGATGCTTGTAGAGCACGTCCTCGATTTCGATCGAGGAGATATTCTCACCACCCGAGATGATGATGTCCTTGGAGCGGTCCTTGAGCTGAATGTATCCCTCGGGGTGGATGACGCCGAGGTCGCCGGAATGAAACCAGCCGCCTTTGAAAGCCTTGTCGGTCGCGGGCTTGTTCTTCAGGTACCCCTTCATGACCACGTTGCCCCGAAACATGACCTCGCCGAGGGTTTCTCCGTCGCGCGGCACTGGCTTCATGGTCTTGGGATCGAGCACATCGAGCGCTTCCAGCACCGGATAGCGCACTCCCTGACGTGCTTTCTTGGCCGCCTGCTCGGGACCCGGCAGCTCGTTCCACTCGGCGCGCCATTCGTTGACGACCGCCGGGCCATAAACCTCGGTCAGCCCGTACACATGGGTGACGTTGAAGCCGGCGCTCTTCATCGCGGCGAGCACGGCCTCGGGTGGTGGTGCGGCCGCGGTCACAAACTCGACCTGGTGCGGCAATGGTTTTTTTTCGGAGGCTTGCGCGCTCAGAAGCGTCGACATCACGATCGGTGCGCCGCACAGGTGCGTGACCTTGTGCGCCGCGATCGCATCGTAGATCGGTGCCGCCCGCACCTGGCGCAGGCAAACGTGGGTGCCCGCCACCACCGACAGCGTCCATGGAAAACACCAGCCATTGCAGTGGAACATGGGCAGGGTCCACAGATAGACCGGATGCTTGCCCATGCCGCAGGTCAGCACGTTGCCGATGGCAAGAAGATATGCGCCCCGATGGTGATAGACGACGCCCTTGGGGTCGCCGGTGGTGCCTGACGTGTAGTTGAGCGAGATCGCGTCCCATTCGTTTGCGGGCATCTGCCAGGCGAAGTCCGGGTTGCCGCTGCGGACGAACGCTTCGTATTCGATCGTGCCGACGTGTTCTCCCTCGCCGGTGAACACCGGGTCATCGTAGTCGATGACCAGGGGCTTGGCTTTCGACATCGCCAGCGCGGCTTTGATCACATGTGCGAACTCGCGATCGACGATGATAACCTTCGTCTCCGCGTGATCGAGCGTAAAGGCGATCACCGGGGCATCGAGGCGGGTGTTCATCGCATTGAGCACCGCCCCGATCATCGGTACCCCGTAGTGCGCCTCCAGCATCGCCGGGGTGTTGGGGAGCATCACCGAGACCGTGTCGCCGCGCCCGACCCCATGTTTGGCGAGTGCGGACGCCAGCGCCCGCGCGCGGGCGTAGAAGGCCGAATAGCTCCAACGCTGATTGCCGTGAATGATCGCGGGCTGGTCGGGAAAGACCGCGGCGGCGCGTTCGAGCAGTGTGAGCGGGGTCAGCGGCTGGAAATTCGCCGCCCGACGGTTGAGGTCGGTATCGTAGGGCGTCTTTGTCATGGCACCGATTCTTGCACAAATCGGCGTAACGAAGCGACGCACATCGATCAAGACGGTCTGATCCGCCGAACGCTGTTATTGTGCTTTGACCGGCGGCGGAAGCGGAATGCCCTTGGCGGCCAGCACGGTTCGCAGCCGATCCGGATAGTCGCTGATCAGGCCGTCAACCCCGAGATCGATCAGGCCTTCCATGTCGGCGGGTTCATTGACGGTCCAGGGGATCACGCGGACCCCGGCACGCCCGGCTTCCTCCATGACGCCCGCCGACACGTTGCGATAGTAGGGCGACCAGATGTGACAGCCGGCGGCCGCGACCAGCCTCGGAGTCGAGCCGCCGAAATCGTCGATGTCGAGGCCGGCGGTCCACGGCGATGGTCCGGGGCGGCCGCGCTCAAGGTTGTCCTCGCGCGGCGTTTCCAATGTCAGGCAGGCGCGCTCGATGTCCGGCGCGATGCGGCGGATTGCGGCGAGGACGCGCCAATCGAAGGATTGCACCGTGACCCGCGCCGTCATTCCAGTGCTGCGAACAACCGCAGCGACCGCGTCAGCGAAGGCGTCCGGTTCAGGGGTTTCTGCTCCGGAGGTCGGCGTGAGCTTGGTTTCGATGTTGAAGCGGACGGCTTTTGCTCCGAGGCGGTCCGCAAGGGCGAAGACCTCGCTCAGCGCCGGAATGCGCGCACCGTCGACCGGTTGCTGCAACGGGAACGCGGCCGCGTAGGCGGTCCCTGGCTTGAGGCGGCCGACGTCGTATTGTTTGAGCTGGGCGAGCGTGAGCGACCGGATGGCAGGGCCGGCGGCCTCCAGGAATTGCCCGTCAGGACCGCGCGTGTGGTCGGGATTGAGGCGGCGATCATGACTGACCACCACCACGCCGTCCTCGCTCACCCCGACATCGAGTTCAAGCGTGGTGACGCCGATCCGCAGGGCAGTGGTGAACCCTTCGAGCGTGTTCTCGGGCGCGAGCCCGCGCGCGCCGCGATGGCCCTGCAGGTCGAATGCATCCGCTGTTGAGAGGCGCATCAGAATGACCGCTGCCAATGCCAAGGTTCGCATGTCGCAGCTGTCGCCCGCTGGATCGTCGAGCGCATGACAGCCTTCACACCCGCACCAGGTCGACGGTTGCATGCACCATCAAGGCCAGCGAAATGACGAACATCAGCACATAGGCCACGCGAAAGAACAGATCGCTCGGCATGACCCGGACGAGCCAGATGCCGAGAAAGTTGGTCGCGACTGCGAGCGGCAACAGCATTAACGATGTCGTCAGGGTGCGTGCCGAGAACTGGCCAAGGCCCGAATAGGGTACGAGCTTGAGCAGGTTGACGCTCGCAAAGAAGATCATGTTGGTGCCGACGAATGTGAGCTTGGGCAGGCGCTGCGGCAGCAGGTGAATCTGAAACGGCGGCGCGCCAGCCTGCACCAGTGTCGAGGTGAAGCCCGAGAGCCCGCCCCAGAACACGCCGGCGAGCGCCGTCGGCTTGCTGGCCTCGGTCGGTATCTTGCGCAGCCAGCCGTTGAGTACGAACACGATCCCAATGCCGCCAACCGCGAGCCGCAGCATGGTGTCGGACACGTGCGCGGCCAACAGCCATGCGGCGGCGACCCCGACTACCGCACCCGGCAGCATGACCTCGATGTTCCAGCGGCTCCACGTGCGGCGATAGGTCCATACCGAAATGGCGTCCTGCACCAGCAGGATCGGCAGCAAAATCGCGGCTGCCTGCAGCGGCGGCACCGTGAGCGCCATCAGCGGTGCCGCGGCCATGCCGATGCCGGCGAAGCCGCCCTTGGCGAGTCCAAGGAAAGTCACCGCCGGTAAAGCAACGACAATGAACCAGGGGTCGGTGATCACGGGTTTTGGGGGGCACAGGGCGCTGGTCGGGGGAACGGCCGCGGGCACTCTTGAGTAAGATCAATGTCTTTGTATGTCCGGCACCCTGGATTGCGGTCAAGTGTGGTGATGCGGATGCATGGCACGCTTGCATTGCGGTGGCGCCGGCCCACAATGCCGGTAACGTCGAAAACGGGAGCGCGCCATGGATGCGCCCATCAGGAGTCGGTACCACGAGGTCTATGGGCGCGCCCAGCGTGATCCGGACGGCTTTTGGGCGGACGCCGCGAGGGACATAGACTGGTATGAACCCGCCCGGAAAGTGTTCGATCCCACCGCGGGAGTCTACGGGCGCTGGTTCGTTGGCGGCGTCTGCAACACTTGCTTCAATGCCGTCGACCGTCATGTGGCCGGCGGCCGCGCCAGCCAGACGGCGATCATTTACGATTCGCCGGTCACCAACACCAAGCGCAAGATCAGCTACGCGGACCTGCTCGCCGAGGTGAAGACGCTCGCCGCAATCCTCAGGGACTTCGGCATTGGCAAGGGCGATCGCGTCATCATCTATATGCCGATGGTGCTGGAGGCGGTGTTCGCCATGCTGGCCTGCGCGCGCATTGGCGCCGTGCATTCGGTCGTGTTCGGTGGCTTCGCCGCCAAGGAACTCGCCACCCGCATCGACGACGCCAAGCCAAAACTGATCCTGTCCGCGAGCTGCGGCGTCGAACCGAACCGGGTGGTCGAGTACAAGCCATTGCTCGATCAGGCGATCGCGCTTGCGCGTTTCAAACCGGGCGCGTGTCTTATCCTGCAGCGCCCGCAGGCCGAGGCCTCGCTCGTCACCGGCTGCGATTTCGATTGGGCGACGCTGCGCGCGCAAGCGATCGCTGCCGAGAAGACGGCGGACTGCGTGCCGGTGCTGGCGACCGATCCGCTTTACATCCTGTACACGTCCGGCACGACCGGCGTCCCAAAGGGCGTGGTGCGCGACAACGGCGGACACATGGTCGCACTGAAATGGTCGATGCCCAACCTCTACGGTATCGCGCCCGGCGAAGTGTATTGGTCCGGATCCGACGTAGGTTGGGTGGTTGGCCACAGTTATATCGTCTACGCGCCGCTTCTGCATGGTTGCACCACTATTCTCTACGAGGGCAAGCCGGTTGGAACGCCGGATGCCGGGGCGTTCTGGCGCGTGATCTCCGAGCATGGCGCGGTCTCGTTGTTCACGGCGCCAACCGCGTTTCGTGCGATCAAGAAGGAAGATCCGCAAGCCAAGCTGATCGGGAAATACGATCTATCAAAATTCCGCACATTGTTCCTGGCCGGCGAGCGGGCTGATCCGGACACGGTGAAATGGGCCGAGG
This sequence comes from uncultured Alphaproteobacteria bacterium, assembly GCA_963833605.1. Lineage (GTDB taxonomy): Bacteria > Pseudomonadota > Alphaproteobacteria > Rhizobiales > Xanthobacteraceae > JAFAXD01. Next base: position 81,242 of record CAWHYZ010000011.1, on the reverse strand, counting down.
ACGTGTTGAAGGTGCCGGTGATCGATCATTGGTGGCAGACCGAAACCGGATGGTGCATTGCCGGCAATCCGGTCGGCCTTGGCGCGCTGCCGGTGAAGCATGGTTCGGCCACCGTCCCCATGCCGGGATATCAGGTCGATGTGGTGGATGAGGCGTGCAAGCAGGTCGCGGTGAACAAGATCGGTTCGATCGTGATCAAGCTGCCGCTGCCGCCCGCAAACTTGCCAACGCTGTGGCAGCAGGACGAGCGCTTCAAGGAAAGTTACCTCGCCGAGTTTCCCGGCTACTACAAGACCGCCGATGCCGGCTTCAAGGACGGGGACGGCTACGTCTACGTGATGAGCCGTACCGACGACATCATCAATGTCGCCGGCCATCGCCTCTCCACCGGGGGGATGGAGGAGGTTCTGGCCTCCCACCGCGACGTCGCCGAATGTGCCGTGATCGGCATCAAGGATGAACTCAAGGGCGAAGTTCCCTGCGGCTTCATCGTCCTCAAAGCCGGCGTGGAACGCTCACCTGCAGAGATCGAAAAAGAGATCGTCGCGTTGGTGCGCGAGAAGATCGGACCGGTCGCCGCCTTCAAGCTCGCGGTCACTGTGGCGCGGCTGCCGAAGACGCGGTCCGGAAAGATCCTACGCGGCACCATGAAGAAAATCGCCGACGGCGATACCTGGACAATGCCGGCGACCATCGACGATCCGGTGATATTGGACGAGATCGGCGGTGTACTGAAAGGCAAAGGCGTTGGGGCGGCCTAGTTGCGCGGTCAAGCGCCGCAACCTGATCGTCATCACCGGGCTTGACCCGGCGCTCCCGATAGGAGACGCAAGAAGTCCCGATCGCCAACCGGCCGACCGCACTCATGCTCTGGACCGCCGATCCGCCATGACGGACTTGATCCATCACTACGGCGCCTGGGTGGTGTTCATCCTGGTTTTCTTCGAGGCAATGGGGCTGCCAATCCCGGGCGAAACCATTCTGGTTAGCGCGGCGATCTATGCCGGTACCACCCAGCATTTGGATATCGATGTGGTGCTCGTCGCCGCCATCATGGGGACGGTGCTTGGAGGCGCGATTGGCTTCTACATCGGAAAGCACTACGGCTATCCGCTGCTGCTTCGCTACGGCCGTTACATCGGCTTGACCGATGCGCGCATCAAAATCGCGCAATATCTGTTCCAGCGCCAAGGCATCACCGTCGTCATGATGGCGCGCTTTGTTGCCGTGCTGCGATCAGCCGCAGCACTCGTTGCGGGCGCAAATCAGATGCCGTTCGGCAACTTTATGTTCGCCAACGTGATGGGAACCATTGCCTGGGTGTTGATCTACGGGTTTGCGTCATACTATTTGGGTAAGGAAATCGAGCGGTTTGCGCGGCCGGTTGCCTTTGGCGTCGCCGTCGTGGGCGCGCTCGCGATTGTGATCGCGATCAGGTATTGGCGCCGCAAGGAGAAGATACTCGCAGCGGAAGCCGAACGCGCCATTCCCGGGCCGTTGCGGGCAACCCAGACGAGGTGAGCGGATGAGCAACCCCTACGACTTTCCGCAATACGTCATTGATCGCGTCATGGCCAAACGCGGCCGGCTCAACGTGTTCGACCGGTTCGACCCGGCGCACACCGCGCTGCTCGTGATCGACATGCAGAATTTCTACGTCGGCGAAATCGCGTCGGTGGTCGGCATCATTCCCAACATCAACCGCATCGCACGCGAGTTGCGGTCGCGCGGCGGACTGGTGGTGTGGGTTGGCATGACCGCGGGCGAGGGCGGCCACAGCTTGTGGCCGATCTATCACGATTATTTCTTCACCCCAGAAAAGGGCGCCAATCACCGCGACCAGCTGTCCGCCGATCACCCGGGGCACAAATTCCACGCCGATCTCGACATCACTGCGGGCGACCCGGTCATTTACAAGAGCCGTTTCAGTCCGTTTATCCAAGGCGCTTCAAACATTGAGGACCTTCTGCGCACACGCGGTATCGATAGCCTGATCGTCACCGGAACCGCCACCAACATGTGCTGCGAGTCGGCGGCGCGCGACGCCATGATGCGCGACTACAAGGTGGTGATGGTCTCCGATGCCAATGGGGCGCGTTATCCAGAGGACCACCTGGCCGGGCTCACGTCGTTCTTCCAAAGTTTCGGCGACGTACGCACCACCGAGGAGGTGGTGAACGATGTGTTGCGGCCCGAGGGCGCGAAGGCGGCGGCGGAGTGAAGATTTGCGTGCTACTGCACCGGTACCGCGAGCGGTTTGCCTTTTTCGACGATGAATACGGACAGGAATTTCGCGGGCGCTGCGCCCGCCCATTCGTCGTGGATCACATTGGGTTCGATCCGAACAGTTTCACCGGGCTTGAATGACTTTGGCGCCAGTCCATCGATGGCGAGCGTGTAGTCGCCGTCCATCAGGTATCCAAGAACGGTACCCGGATGGTAGTGGCGTCCGAGCCGGGTATTCGCGGGGATTTCGACCAGCGCGTACTCGACCTCATAGTTCGAACCCGCCACATCGGCGCGCTGCAATACGGTTCGCTTCACGGTCGGCTGTTGCGCGGGCCCCGCTTGCTGGCCATAGGCCGGAGCAAGCGTCGCCGTGAGCAGGAGGGCGACAGCGGCCAGGGTTTGCTTGAACAAGAATGGCTCTCCGCCGGTCAGGCCGCCAGCACGCTCTGAACCTGTGGCCAGGGGTCGGGTGCGAGATTCTTGAACGGAGCCCAGTCCGCGTCGGTCATGCGATCAAGGATCGCGCTCTTAGTCGACGCACGCTCGCGCATGCGTCGCCACCAGTTCGCGACGCCGGGATATTTGTCCCAGAGCGGATTGAGGTGAAGCAGCTCGAGCCGCAGCACATATGGGATCACGGCGGCTTCCGCGAGCGAATAGGAATCACCAGCAAGGTATGGTCCGGTCTGCATCGCCTCGTCGATCCAGGTCAGCAGCTTTTTGTGGTGTGCCAGCGCGTCAGCGACGTAGATCGAGTTGAGCCCGTGGGTGACGACGTTGGTCTTATATTCGGCGCGCTTCTTGATCGGCGATTTGGCGAACTCGGCGTTGCGCTGCGCCTCCGGGATTCGCAGCAGGGCGGGGCGGAACGCGGTCGCAAACGTCAGGATCATGCAGGAATTGTGCACGTACTCGTCGATGAGCTTGTTGAATTGCCGGACCTTGGCACGCGCCAGCGGATCCCCTGGCATCAACGCCGGCTCCGGAAAGGCTTCATCCAGATAATAGAGGATCACGGAGGATTCGGTGATCGCCTGGCCGTCATGGATGAGGGTCGGGACCACGCCGTTTGGATTGAGCTTCAGGTAGGCCGGATCGAACTGGTCTCCGTTGAGCTTCATGAGGTGTTCCGTGCATGGCAACCCCTTCTCGATCAACACGAGGCGGATCTTCTGGGCACAGACCGAATTGATGCTGTGATAAAGCTCGAGCATGTCTCTCTCCCTGGCCTCGGCATTTCGTGGCGAATTTGAAAGCTACGACGAGAGAGCTTGTCGTTGCGACGAAAGCCTTGACGCGGTGTGGCGGGTCGGCGCGCCTCGTGTTTACGTTCAGGGTCTGACGATACCCGGCAACCCCGGTGCGGTGAATGGGGTCCTGAGGTTCTCCCTATGTTCCTGCCGACCTCCTGCTGGGTCCGCCGACCTACGCGTTTCTGCACGCACACTACAGCTCCGCTGATGCAACACTGCTTGCCCAGCGATGCTCTTTGCGCCGGCGGGATGACGCATTCGGGCGGATGCGGGCGATTTGCAAGTGGACGCAACCGAGGACGGAACGCGCGACCGGCGTTAACGGTTGATTCGACCAAGATCGTTAGATTGGCTAAGTTCTACCGGCTGCTCTTATCTACGAGTAATCTTGCGTTAAGGAGTAGGTCATGGCCCCGCGCGCGTATTGGAAGGGTTATCTGAAGCTGTCGCTGGTGTCGTGCCCGATCGCGCTTTACCCGGCGTCATCGAGTTCGGAAAAGGTGTCCTTCAATCGCATCAACAAGAAGACAGGACATCGGCTGAAACAGCAACTGGTCGATGCCGAAACGGGCGAACCGGTCGAGAAGGATGACATCGGCCGCGGATATGAGGTCGCCAAGAACCAATTCGTCCTGGTCGAGGACGAAGAACTCGACAAGATCAAGATCGAGAGTACCCATACGATCGAGATCGACAGTTTCGTGCCGCGGTCCGAAATCGATGACCGTTATCTGGACAGCCCCTACTATATTGCGCCGACCGATAAGGTCGGGCAGGAGGCGTTTTCGGTCATCCGCGACGCTATGAGCGAAAAGAAGATGGTCGGGATTGCGCGCGTGGTGCTGTACCGGCGCGAGCACGTGGTCATGCTCGAACCATTCGATAAGGGATTGCTGGCGACTACGCTGCGCTACGCCTATGAGGTACGCGGCGCCACGGAGTATTTCGAGGATATTCCCGATCTGAAATTACCTGCGGAAATGCGCAAGCTTGCCGCCCATATCGTGGAGACCAAGGAAGCGCATTTTGAGCCGGAGAAGTTCCAGGATCACTACGAAAATGCCTTGATCGAGCTGCTGCGCAAGAAGAAGGCAGGCATGCCGATAGAGCCGATGGTGGAAGAGCCTGAAACCCATCGGGTGATCAATCTGATGGATGCGCTGCGGGCGAGTATCAATGCCGGTGCCAAGAAGCCCGCGGCGGCCAGCGCCGGCGCACGCCGGACGCCAAAAAAGAAATCGGCGCGTGGGTAGCCTGGAATCAGTAGTCAGTAATTGGTAATCAGGAGTAATATTCTGATTACTGATTACCGGGTTCTGGTTCCTGACCATGTTCAACCCCACCCAAGTCGTCATCGAGGCCTTCGTGCACGAGCTGCAGGCCATGTACGTGCGCATCTACGGCGTGCTCGAGCCGAATTATCCCGGGATCATCGCCTTCGTCGGCCGCGTCGCCATGGAGAACATCGCCAACAGCGATGCGCCCTATCACAACGTCGAGCACACCATGATGGTGACGTTGGTGGGCCAGGAAATTCTGCGTGGCAAGCATATCCGCGAAGGCGGCGTTACCCCGCGCGACTGGCTGCACTTCATGGTTTCGCTGTTGTGCCACGACATCGGCTATGTCCGCGGGGTCTGCCTGCACGACGGCAACGGCCGCTACGTGAGCAATGAACAGGGCCATCTCGTAGACGTGCCGGAAGGCTCAACCGATGCCTCGATGATGCCCTACCATGTCTCGAGGTCGAAAGTGTTCGTGCGGGAGCGATTTGGAAAAGCGCGGCTTGCCCATTTCGAGATACTGGTCATCGAGCGCAACATCGAGCACACGCGCTTCCCTGTCCCCGAGAGTGAAACCCACGCCGATACCGCGGATTACCCCGGCCTGGTGCGCGCCGCCGACCTGATCGGGCAACTCGCCGACGTGAATTATCTCCGCAAGATTCCGGCGCTGTTTGCGGAGTTCAGCGAAATCGGAGCCAACGAGAAGCTCGGCTATCTCAACCCGGCCGACCTGCGCGCCAAATATCCGGAGTTTTTCTGGACGAAGGTCAGCCCCTATATTGGGGACGCCTTGCGCTATCTCAGCGTCACCCAGGAAGGCAAGTTGTGGATATCGAACCTTTATTCCCATGTGTTCTCGCAGGAGCATCGCCATCGGCTCCTGAATATGGAGTCATAGGCGCTCGCGCGGAGCCATGACCTTGGAAGCAAATCGCTCGCCACTCCAAGGGACGCTCGCCTTCACCGGGCGGCTGGCGTCCATGAAGCGGGCCGACGCGTTCGCGATCGTTCGTCAGCACGGCGGCACGCCCAGTCGAGGGGTCACCCGAAATACCGATGCACTGGTCGTGGGTGGCCTGGGATGGCCGCTTCTCCCCGATGGCCAGTTGTCCAAGAGTCTCAGCCGTGCCCAATCCTATGGCGTGCCGATCGTCAGCGAGCGGCGTCTGCTGGAATGGATCGGCCGCGCGCTTCCGGACGAGGAGGCGAGGGCGTACTCGGCCGAGCAGCTTGCCGGCCTCAGCGGCCTTCCGATCGACATCATTCGGCAGCTCTCCCTGTTCGGCCTCTTGGACCCGCGTGACGGCTTGCACCCCTATCGGGACGTAATGGCGGCGCGCCAGTTCGCCACCTTGTTCGACGCCGGTGTTGGCCTCTCGGTCATCACGTCGAGCCTGCACGAGATCCGCAGATGGCTGCCAGATGCGGGCCTCGGCAATCTGCGGCTCTATCCGGCATCTGCCGATGCCGTCCTGGTCGAGCAGCTCAAGGGTCACACCGACAAGACCGGCCAATTCATCCTTCCCGTGGGCGAGGCGGCAGGTGATCCCGGCGACAGTCCGGACGCATTGTTTGAAGCGGCACAGGCGGCCGAAGAGGCCTCCGATGTTGAGACCGCGCAGCGGCTCTACCGGCGCGTCATGCGCATCGACCCGGATGATCCGGCAGCCGCATTCAACCTTGGCAACCTGCTACGCTCGGCCGGCAAGAAAGTCGAGGCCGAAGCGGCTTATCGGGCCGCGCTGAAGGCCGATCCCCGCTTTGCCGAGGCCTGGTACAACCTGGCTGATCTTCTTGAGGAACAGAGCCGCACCGAAATGGCGGTCGACTGCCTGCAGTGCGCTCTGAAGGCGGACCCGAATTACGCCGACGCAACTTTCAACCTCGCGCGCCTCCTGCATCGCCACGGCAAACACCTGGATGCGGCCGTGTACTGGCGTCGCTATCTTGCTATCGACGAAACATCCGAGTGGGCGGCGCGCGCAAAGCGTGCCCTGAAATTCTGCGAAATTCAGATCGCGCATTCATGACCGCGCGTGCCAGGGCCAGGACAAAAAAGGCCAAGACAAAGACCAATACCAAGAAGGCCAAAGCGGCGGCTTCCCGGCGCGCTTCGCTCAAGCGCTATGAGGACAAGCGCGACTTCGGCCGCACCGCAGAGCCAAAGCCCAGGCCAAAACCGGAGGGCGAGCCGGCCGACGCCTGGCAATTCGTGGTGCAGAAGCATGCCGCGCGGCGTGTCCACTACGATTTGCGTCTCGAACTCGATGGCGTGCTCAAGAGCTGGGCCGTGACCCGCGGACCAAGCCTTGTCATCGGCGACAAGCGGCTCGCGGTCCACACCGAGGATCATCCGATCGACTACCTGGATTTCGAGGGCAATATTCCGCGCGGCGAATATGGCGCCGGCGCCATGATCGTGTGGGATCGCGGCCACTGGACGCCGCAGGGCGACCCGCGCAAGGGTCTCCAGAAGGGGCACCTGGAGTTTGTGCTCGATGGGCAGCGCCTGAAGGGACGCTGGCACCTCGTCCGTATTCGGCCGCGTCCTGGTGAGAAAACCGACCCCTGGCTCCTCATCAAGGCCGAGGACGAATTCGCCCGCGCTGCAGGTGATCCGGCAATCGTCGATGAGGCGACCACGTCGTTTCTGAGCGGCCGCACCACTGAGGAACTCGCCGCACAGGGGGTGCTGCGCGCCGACCACGCGGGCCGCGCCAAGGTCGTGCGCGCACGCAAGGTGGTCGGCCCGCTGGTGGAAGCGGTCCGCGGCGCCCGCAAGGGAATTTTGCCGCCATTCCTCGAGCCAAGCCAGGCGCGGACTGCCGAACGGCCGCCAAGCGGTGACAAATGGGTGCATGAGATCAAATACGATGGCTATCGCATTCAGGCCCGCATCGACGGCAAGAACATCAAGTTGCTGACCCGCAAGGGTCTTGATTGGGCTGATCGATTTCCGCGCCTGGTCGCGGCGTTGCGCGATTTGCAACTCGCATCCGCCTGGATCGACGGCGAGATCGTGGTCGAAGACTCCGCTGGAATTCCGAGCTTCAACCTTCTACAGGCCGACATCAGCGCGGGCCGCGACGACCGCCTGTGCTATTTCGTGTTTGATCTCCTGTATTGCGAAGGTTTTGACCTGACCAAGGCGACCCTGCTCGATCGCAAGATGCTGTTGGAACAGATTGTCCAGGATGTGCCGGCGAGTTCACCCGTCCGCTTCAGCGAACATCTCGCGGAGGATGGGCCGACCATGTTCGCGCATGCATCCCGCCTTGGTCTCGAAGGTCTTGTTTCGAAGCGCGCGGATCTGCCCTATCGCCCGGGTCGCGGTGACCATTGGATCAAGACCAAGAGTGTGCTGCGCCAGGAGTTCATTATCGTCGGCTACATCCCCTCGACGGCGGAGACGAAGTCCATCGGGTCGCTGCAACTCGGTTATTATCGGGATGGCGAGCTCTGCCACGCAGGCGGCGTCGGCACGGGCTACTCGGCCTATCAGGCCCGGGCGCTGCGCGAGGAACTCGACAAACTGCAGATCGCCAAACCGAAGTTCGGCCGGGCGCTGCCCGCCGGTCTGGCCAAGACCATCCGCTGGGTGACTCCCAAACTCGTCTGCGAGGTGGATTATCGCGGCCTGACGGCTGATGAGCTGGTCCGCCAAGCCTCATTCAAAGGCTTACGCGAAGACCGGCCGGCGGAAGAGATCGAACTCGAGACTGCCCCGCAGGGCTCCGGCAAGGCGCGCTCAACCCAAGACCTCACCCGCCGCGCGGCTGCGGTCCGGCTCACTCATCCGGAGCGCATGCTGTGGCCGGAGCAGGGCGTTACCAAGCAAGGGCTGGCGGAATTCTACGCCGGCATTGCCGATTGGATCCTTCCGCATTTGGCCGGCCGCGTGCTCAGCCTGGTTCGCTGCCCCTCGGGCGTCGCCGAGAAATGTTTCTTCGCCAAGCACGCGTGGGCCGGCATCAGCGACGCGGTGCGGCGGGTCGACGTTGGCGGCAGCGACGAACCCATGCTGGTGATCGATGATCTTGCCGGATTGATCACGTTGGTCCAGGCCGGGGTGATTGAAATTCACCCGTGGGGCTCGACGCTCGAATACCTCGATCAGCCTGACCGGTTGATCTTCGATCTCGATCCTGGCGAGGACGTGCCCTGGATCGCGGTGGTGGAGGCGGCGCTCGACGTACGCGCGCGCCTTGACGGCCTTGGCCTTAAGAGCTTCGTCAAGACATCTGGCGGCAAGGGGCTGCACGTGATGGTCCCGATTGCCCCGAGCATCGGCTGGGATGAGGCCAAAGAGTTCACCAAGTCGGTTGCCGACACGATGGCGAAAGACCGGCCCGATCGCTACCTCGCGATCATGACCAAGGCCGCGCGGCGGGGCCGCATCTTTGTCGACTATCTGCGCAATGCGCGCGGCGCTACCGCGGTTGGTCCCTATTCGCCACGAGCGCTGCCGCAGGCTTCGGTATCGACGCCACTCGAATGGGATGAATTGTCGGACAGGATCCGCGCCGACCATTTCAAGATCGACAACCTGCGCCAGCGGCTGAACGGCCTGAAACGAGATCCTTGGGCCGGAGCCGCCTCGGTTCGGCAGAAATTGCCGGAGCTCAAATCGGCGCGTCGCTCGGCAGCCCCGCTAGGGTCACGACGAACTTGACGCGGCACCGGAAGGCTTAGCGCGTCGCGAGATCTATCGATAAAAGGCTGCGCTTTGCAGCGCAGAATGCGATCAGATATTGGAGTGCTTCTTTGAGAGCTTCCGCATCGAGACCCTGCAAGATGTGCTTGTGCCGGTTACTGGCAAGCGCAATGAGCTGGTCATCTTTCTGATGCCCACGCTTGGTCAGAAAAACGCGGATGATCCGACGATCCAGCGCGTCGGTCGATTTGCGAAGCAACTCTTTGGTTTCGAGACGTTGCAGCGTGACCGTGGGTTGATTGAACAGGGTTAGGTCCGCCAGTTCCGACAGCCAAATGCCCCGATTGTCCGAGAGCGTCGCGAGAACGCGCCAATGCGGGATCGGGCACACGATGTCGGCGCACGTCTTCGTGGAATTCGGCCGAAATCGCGGCCCTTCCAAGCAGTGCCGGCAGATGGTTGTCCACGAGGCCAGAGACCCGGATTGACCCGCGGAGTGAAAACAAGCGAGTCGGGTTGACACGATTGATTGATGAGTTTGTGCCGCGGCTAGTGAATTGGCTTTGCGTCGACTGCGATGCTGTCCGTCACCGACGCGGTGCGATCCTCGTTCGCATTGATCAGTCGGGAGAACAGCCGCCACGCGAGGCTGCCGACATCGTCTAGCAGAGTGAACACTGCCGGTACGAAGATCAGCGACAGCGCGGTCGAGACCACGAGACCACCGATCACCGCGATCGCCATCGGCGAGCGGAATGCGCCCCCGTCGCCGAAGGCGAGGGCCGAAGGAAACATTCCGGCGACCATCGCGATCGTGGTCATGACGATCGGGCGTGCCCGGTTGCGACCGGCCTCGATCAGCGCATCGATGCGCTCGCGACCGCGGCGCATCTCCTCGATCGCCATGTCGACCAGCATGATGGCGTTCTTGGTGACGATGCCCATCAGCATCAGGATGCCGATGACGACCGGCATGCTGATCGGCCGGCCTGTCATCAGCAACGCGATGATCGCTCCGCCGATCGACAGCGGTAGCGAGAACAGAATGGTGACCGGCTGGCCGAAGCTGCCGAACAGCAGGATTAGCACGCCGTAGACCATCATCAGGCCCGCCCCCATGGCGGCGGCAAACGAGCTGAACACCTCGGCCATCACCTCGACGTCGCCGAACTCGCGCAGCTCGACCCCGGGCGGCAGGTTCTTTGCCGTCGGCAGCGCATAGATCGCGGCGGTCGCCTCGCCCAGTGCGCCATTACCGGTGAGGTCGGCCTCGAGGGTGACCCGGCGAGTGCGGTCGTAACGGTTGATCGCAGTGGGGCCGCGGCGCATGTCGAACTCGGCGACCGCGGCGAGCGGCACCGCCCCGCCGGCGGCGGTTGCGACCCGCAGCGCCTTCAGGAACTCGACATCGGCGCGCGCATCCTGGACGAGTTCGACCCGGATCGGGATCAGTCGGTTGCCGGCGTCGAACTTCGCGAGGTTGGCATCGATGTCGCCGATGGTCGCAACCCGGATCGTCTCCGACAGCGCTTCGGTCGACACGCCGAGATCGGCCGCGAGCTGGACGCGCGGCATGATCTGCAGCTCCGGCCGGTCGAGTTCGGCGGTCGAGATCGGGGTCTTGATCATCGGCAGCCGCGTCATCTCGCTCGCGAGTTGGTTCGCGGTGTCGTTGATCGCGCGCATGTCGGAGCCGGCGACGATCAGCTGCAGGTCGCGCTGGCCGTTGTCGCGCAGGAACCAGAACCGGATGTCGGGCATGTCGGCGATGGTGCTGGCGATCGCGACTTCTACATCCTTCTGGGTCGCATCGCGCTGGCTCTTGTGCACAAGGTTCACGACCAGCGTCGCTTTGCGCACCTCGGATGCGCCGCCCAGGATCTGGCCGCCGATCGCCAGCACCGATCGGATCTCCGGAAGCGATTTGAGTCGATCGGCGATGCGGCGCGTGATGGCGTCGGTATCGTCGAGCCGCGAACCGGGCGGCAGCTCGACGGCGAGCAGGGTGCGCGCTACGTCCTCGGCCGGCAGGAAGCCCGAGGGCAAAAGCTTGGTTGAGGCGATTGAGGCGACGAACAGCGCAAGCCCCGCCGCCAACGTGATCCAGCGATGGCGCAGCGACCAGCCGATGACCCGAGTGTAGAGGCGTAGCACCGGACTTTCGTCCGCGATCGGCGCTGGGTGCGAGCGCATGAAATAGGCCGCCATCACCGGCGTGATCAGCCGCGCCACCAGAAGCGAGAACAGCACCGAGACCGCCACCGTCAGGCCGAACTGCCGGAAATACTGGCCGGCGATACCGCTCATGAAGCTCACCGGCGCAAACACCGCGACGATGGTCATGGAGATTGCGATCACCGCCAGCCCGATCTCGTCGGCAGCCTCGAGCGAGGCCCGATAGGCGGATTTGCCCATGCGCATGTGGCGCACGATGTTCTCGACCTCGACGATCGCATCGTCGACCAGGATGCCGGTGACGAGCGTGATGGCGAGGAGCGACACCACGTTGAGCGAGAAGCCGAGCGCACTGATTGCCCAGAACGTCGGAATTGCCGACAGCGGGAGAGCGATCGCCGACACGATGGTGGCACGTATATCGCGCAGGAACAGGAACACCACGATGACGGCGAGCACGGCGCCCTCGATCAACGTCTCCATCGCCGAATGGAAATTGCCGATCGTGTGGTCGATCTGGGTGTCGACCTTGGTGAGCCGCACCTCTGGGTGACGTGCGCGTATTTTTTCGAGGCGCTGCTCGACCAGTTCGGACACGGTGGCATCGCTTGCGCCTTTAGCGCGACTGATCGCGAACGCCACGACGGGCTGGCCGTCGAGGCGCGCGAATGTGCGCGCCTCGACCGCGCCGTCGGTCACGGTGGCGAGATCATCGAGTCGCACCTTGCGCCCGCCCGGGAGCGCAATCGCCAATGCGCGCAGTTGATCGACCGAGCGGCTGCCCGCAAGGGTGCGGATCGCCTGTTCCTGGCCGGCGATCTCGCCGCGCCCGCCCGCGAGGTCCACGTTGGTGGCGCGCACCTGCCGGTTCACGTCGGCGGCCGTCACCCCAAGCGCAAGCAGCCTCTTGGGGTCGAGCGCGATGCGTATTTCGCGATCGACGCCACCCTGGCGCGTCACGCCCCCGACGCCCTTGATGCTTTGGAGTTCGCGCGCCACCACGTCGTCGACGAACCACGACAGCTCGGCTACCGACATCCCCGGCGCTGCCGCCGAGTAGGTCATGATCGGCAGACCCTCGATATCGATGCGCTGGATGATCGGCTCGTTGATGGTGCGCGGTAGATCGGTGCGGATCTTCGCAATCTGATCCTTCACGTCGTTGAGCGCCCGATCGATATTGGTGCCGATGTAGAACTGCACCGTCGTGACCGACGAGCCGTCCGACACCGCTGAGAGAATGTGCCAGATGCCGTTTACACCGGCGATCGCGTCCTCGATTTTGCGAGTGACCTGGGTCTCGAGTTCCCCTGGCGCGGCGCCCGACTGGGTGATCGAGACTTGGACCAGAGGAATGTCGATGTTCGGAAAGCGCGTGATCGGCAGCGATTTGAAGCTGACGATCCCGAGAATCACCAGCACCAGAAAGGTCACGATCGCCGGCATCGGCGAGCGGATCGACCACGCCGAGATATTCAGTCTCATTTCGCGGCTTCCCGGCGTGTTTCCAGGCCTTCAACCGGCCGCACCTCGTCGCCGTTGCGCAGGAACGCCGCGGCCCGCACGACCACCTGTTGGCCAGTCGCAAGGCCGTCGCGCAACTCGATGTCGCCGCCGTTGGTCACTCCGACCGCAACCGGACTCAGCTCGACCCGGCCGTCGCTGACCACCGCAACGCTATTGCCCGCAGCGTTCTGGATCACTGCGGCGGCTGGTACGCCGACTGCAATGCGCCGCGCAATCTCGACCGTGCCGCTTGCGAACGCACCGATATGGGTGCCGGCCCCAGGGACGAGCGCGATGCGGACCTTACCGAGGCGGGTCGTCTTGTCGACCTCGCTTGCGATCAGCCGGACTGTCCCGCTGACCCGCTCGTCGCCGGGTAGCTCGATCGACGCCGGCATTCCGGCCGCGAGCCGTGCGAGCGAATCCTGCGGCACCTCCGCCTCGAGATCGATCGCGCCGTCGGCGATGATGCGGAATAGCGGATCGGCCGAACCCATCGCCAGTGCGCCGAGCCGCGCGGTGCGCCGGCTGACGATGCCGGCGACCGGCGCGCGCACTTCGGTACGCCCGATGCGCACCATCAATTCCCGACGCTCGGCTTCGCGACTGCGCTTTTCCGCTTCCGCCACGGCGAGCGCGCTCTGTGCAGCCGCGACTTGCGCTTCGGCCGAGCGCGCGGTCGCTACGCGTTGGTCGAGCGTCGCCTGGGTGATGACACCGAGCGCGAGACCTTTGGCGCGGGTGAGATCGGCTGCCGCCTGAGCGCGCATCGCATCGGACTGCTCGATCTGATTGCGCGCCTGGGCGATCGCCGCGTCGGCGCGCGCCAGCGCGGCGTCGTTCTGGGCGAGCAGCGCATCGAGTTGGCTGCGGTCGAGCCGCGCGAGCACCTGGTCCTTCGCAACCCGATCGCCGTCTTCGGCCAGCAGTTCGACGACGCGCAGCCCGTCGATCTGGGCGCCCACCATTGCTTCATCGCGTGCGACCAGCGATCCCGAGACGAACAGACGCTGGACAAACGTGCGCTCGCGTGCCGGCTGCACTGTCACGGCCGGCGGCAGCGGTCGCATGTCCTTGACGACTTGGCGTGCTGTTGTCGGCGCGCGAAGCATCAGCATCGTCGCGCCTGCGGCGGCGACCAGTACGATCGCGCCCACGACGAGATAGCGTTTCATTTCAATTACTCCCCAACTCCCCGAGCCGAACCTGTCCGCGCATAACCGCTTTGATTACGGCGAGCGCGAGCGCGAGCTCGGCGTTCCCATCGAACTCGGGCTCGTGCGCTCGTCGCTTGAACAAGCCGATCACGATGGTCATGATGGTGCGAACCACGAAATCGACATCGACGTCAGCAGCCGCGACCCCGAGGCCTTTCGCGCTCTCGACCACCTGCGCCAACCCGCCGCGAACGTGCGCATCGATCCCAAGACATAGCTCGGCGATTGCGGGATTGCGGGTGGCCTCCGCCCAGATCTCGACGATCATCTGGAAGCGCTCGCGCGGCTCCTCGACCAGATGGCGGCGAAGCATCACCTCGATCCCGCTGAGCGGGTCGCCACAAGAGACCAGCGTCCTGATGTTGGCGGCGAGTTCTTCTTGATCGCACGCGCAAAGGCCGGCGACGATCGCCTCCTTGGAACGGAAATAGCGATAGAGGTTGCCCGGGCTCATCCCGGCTTCGGCAGCCACGTCCTGCATGGAGGCGGCGTGGAAGCCCTCCCGCAGGAAGGCGCGCTCGGCGGCCGCCAGGATCTGCGCGCGGCGGTCGCCGTCACGTCCGGCTGGCGTTTCGATCGGGTAAATAGCAGCAGCTCCCACGAACCCCTCCCCACTTGGGCCAAAATTGAGAATGAACGTTCATTCTCGCAAAAATGTGGCCGTTCCGGGACCTAACGAAGCCTGACCTGGGGAAATAGCCGGTTTAAACGGCGTTTTTGGTTAAAATCCCTGGTATCCCCGGGCCGGCAGATAGTGCAGCACCCGGCGCTCGGCGAGCACAACGGCCAGGTAGGCAATGCCGCCAACGACCGTGAGCATGACGATCGCAACGAACACCATGGCGGTGTTGGCCTGACCTTCGCCGAACGACAGCAGGAACCCGAGCCCGAGATTGCCGCCCACCAGCTCACCGACCACGACCCCAACCACCGCCAGGGTCGAGGCAATCCGCAACCCGGCAAAGGTTGCTGGCAGCGAGGCCGGGAACTCGATCTTCCAGAAGATTTGCGTGCGCGTCGCCTTAAACGAACGCGCCAGGTTGATCAGGTCCGGGTCGACGGTTCGGATAGCCGTGAGCACATTGATCATCACCGGGAAGAACACGATCAGCACGGCGACAAGAATTTTCGGATAAACTGTAAATCCCATCCAAAGCACGAACAGCGGCGCGAACGCGACCTTGGGTGCGATCTGCAGCGCCAATATGTAGGGCGAAAGCGCGAGTTCGGCCGCCGGCGACATGCCCAGCAGATAGCCGATGATCGCTCCAAGCAGGCTGCCGATCACGAAACCGGCAATTACTTCGGCAAACGTCACGCTGGTGTGAAACATCAGGTGGGTGACGCTCCACATCCGCACCCCTTCGGCCGCGACCGCGGAGAACGGCGGGACGATGAACGATGGAATTCCGAGCAGCGCTGGCCCCCATTCCCAGGCGGCCAGAAAAACGACGAGCAGCACCATGCTCGCGATCGCACCGCGGCGTGCGCTCGTGCGAGCCAGAGTGCTCATGCCTCGCCCTCGTCGAGTGGCTGCTTACCGATCTCCAGCCGATCCATCAGCGCGGCCACATACTCGCCGATTTTGACGTGCTGGCGCCGTGCGATCGGGTCGTCGCGGTCCGGCAGGTCGATCGCAATCTCGTCGATGATGTGGCCAGGCCGGTGGCTCATCACCAGCACGCGGTCTGACATCAGCGTCGCTTCGACGAGATCGTGGGTGATCAGCAGTGCGGTTTTGCCGGCGCGTTGCAGGGTGCGCGCAAGGTCGCGCTGCAGCACGATGCGGGTTTGCGCGTCCACCGCCGAGAACGGCTCATCCAGCAGCAGTACCGTCGGATCGACCGCAAGCGTTCGCGCCAGCGCCACCCGCTGGCGCATCCCCCCGGACAATTGGTGTGGATAGTATTTGGTAAACTCCGCGAGGCCGAAACTCTCCAGCAGGTCGCGCGCGCGGCCCACCCGTTCGCTTGGCCGGCGCCCCTGTATTTCGAGTCCGAAGGTCACGTTGTCAATGATGCTGCGCCACGGCAGCAGCAGGTCCTTCTGCAGCATGAACGCGACGTGGGCGTTGGGCGCGGTCACCCTTTCGCCATCTACGTAGGCGTCGCCTTGGCTCGCCTGATAGAGACCTGACCCGATATTGAGCAACGTGCTCTTGCCGCATCCGCTCGGGCCGATCAGTGCCACCACCTCGCGGTCGCGCAGGGCGAAGCTCACGTCCGCGATAGCGGTGATGGGGGCGCCGGCCTTGCCGGCAAAGCGCATGGTCACGTTGCGATATTCAAGCCGGATCGGGGTCGACATGCGCGGTGAGTTGCTTGTCCAGTTGGGGTTCCCGGCGGCGAGTGCTCCGATTCCGAACTTCGGCACACCCTGTGGCACGCTCGACACGAACCTCGGAATCGAAAGCGCACCAGCAAACGTATGGTCCTAGTGCCGCCGATGTGAAGTTCCTGAACCAAGCCGCGAAAACGGCAGGACCTTCAAATCCACCGCACTAGCAATGCTGACAGAACGATACTTGGCCGGTATTGTAAAGTTTGGATGGGCTTGCGTCCCAATTTCGAAAACGGAAAAGATGGACGCGCTTTTTCAGGAGAACACCATGCGTTTGACGCACTCTCGGCCTTTGCGGGCGATGGCGAAATTGATGAGCGGAGCTGTTGTCGGTCTTAGCCTCGCAACCGCGAGTGCGTGGAGCGCGGAAACCATCACTTATTTGTTTCCGGCGCCCCCCATCCTTCCGGCGTTCGCGCCGATCCAACTCGCCAAGGGCAAAGGATATTTTGCCGACGCCGGGCTCGACGTGAACTATGCGGTCGGCCGCGGCGGCGTCGATGTCGCAAAACAGGTGGGTGCCGGCAATGCGCCGGTCGGCGGCATCGTGGCTGACGGTCCGATCGTCGTGCGCCAGAACGGCGTCCCCATCAAGATCGTGGCGCTGTTCGGCGGACGTGGTTTCATGCAACTCGTCGCGCGCGCCGACTTCAGGGATTGAGAAGCCGGCGGACCTCAAGGGCAAGACCATCTCAGTCATGTCCTATCAAGACACGACCTTCTATGCGCTGCTTGGGTTGTTGGCGAGCGTCGGCCTTTCCCAGGACGACGTCAACATTCAGGCCGCCGGTCCGACCGGCGTGTGGGAGTTCGTGGCAACCGGCAAATCGGCCGCCATGGCGGGCGTGCCCGATTGGATCCCGCCGGTCGAGGCTGCCGGCGTGAAGGTGAAGATCCTTCCGACCGAGCAGTACTTCCCGCACATGGCGCAGGCGATCGGTGCGTCCGACGCGATCATCAAGGAGAAGCCGGAGCTGGTCCGCAAGGTCGTCAAGGCGGCGCTGCATGGAATGAAGGACGTGATGGACAATCCTGATCAGGCCGCTGTCGATTTCGTGAAGTTTGTGCCCGAGTGGCAGGGTAAGGAAGGCGCCGTCAAAGCGGCGCTCAGATACTACGCGGACCTTGTGTATCCGGGCCAGCAGACCCTTGGCGCCGTCGATCCGGAGCGGCTGGCCAAGCTGCAGGACTTCTATCTGGCCAAGGGCATCATCAACAAGAAGTCGCCGGTGGACGATTTGTACACCAATGAATTCGTCAAGTGAGGTCTTTACCTATCCCGCTTGTGGGGAGAAGTCGCCGCGAAGAGCCGGGTGAGAAGGCCTCGCTGCGAGTTTGACTGTTTGGTGAGTCCCCTCACCCGATTTCTCGCTGCGCTCGAAATCGATCCTCGGGTCGTTGCCCGAGGGCAGGCTCTCTCCCCGGAGGCGGGGAGCGGTAAGAAGGCTCTGCTACGCCTTCTGCTCTTCCGTCCCGAGCCAGCCGCGCTCCGAAATGTCGAAAATGATCCCGTCCGGGTCCTTGAACTTGCGCTCGAAATTGACCTTGTCCTTGCTCTCGCCGAGGTCGAAGAAGAACGTACCGCCAGCGTCCTCGATGCGCTTTTGGGTCTCCGCAATGTCTTCGACCACGAACCCGAAATGATGCGCGCCCGCAAAGCTTTTGGCGTCCTTGAGGCCGGAGCCTTTCTCGCCCTTGAACGACAGCAGCGCGAGGTTGATCACGCCGTCACTCAGGTAGATGCCCGAGCCGATTTCCAGATCTTCGCGCCCGACACGCTTGAGCCCGAACACCTTCTCGTAGAAGGCCGCGGATTTCTCCAGGTCTCGGACGGCGAGCGCAAAATGCCGAAGCTTGGCCATCAACTCCTCCTTGCGGGCGCGGAACTGGGCGCACTATAGCACTGCATTGGATTCCCTACGACGGTGGAGCCCAAACCAAGGAGTTTTGCAACGCATGACGAGTGAGCGGTGCGCCGAAATCGTGGGCGGCGGCTTTGCCGGATTGGCGGCGGCGTGCGCGTTGGCGCAGCGCGGCTGGCGGGTGCGTGTGCATGAGCGGGCTTCAGAACTGCGCACCGCCGGCGCCGGCATCTATATCTACGAAAATGGGCTGCGCGTGCTCGAAGCGCTCGGCGCCTACGCGGACGCCGTTGCCGGCGCCCACGTCGCGCACACGCGCGAGGTGCGTGATGATCGCAACCGTGTGCTGTCGGTGCATCACTGGGATACGAGCCGCAGCCGCGTCTTCAGCATCGTGCGCCAAACCGTCATCAACGCGTTGGCGGCGGCGGCGCGACGGGCCGGCGCCGAGATCGTGACCGGTTCGTCGGCGCAGGCCGCGACCGCCGATGGCGAGCTTATCCTCGCCGGCGGCGCGCGCCTGGAGGCTGATCTGATCGTCGGAGCGGATGGCGTCAACTCGCTGGTGCGCGACTCGTTGGGACTCGTGCGAACACGCCGTCGCCTGCCGGACGGCGCCACCCGCATGCTGATCGAGCAGCGCCCTGATGAACCGCACTTTACGCAGCCCGGTACCACGATCGAATACTGGTCCGGGTCGCGCCGGGTTCTGTTCACGCCATGCAGCGAGACCGAGATCTACATCGCACTCACCATGCTCGACCGCGATGAGGCGGCGAAACGGGTTCCAGTGGACAAGATCGAGTGGATTCGGTCGTTCCCTCATCTCTCCGATTTGATCGATCGGTTCGGCACGGACGGCCGCTATGACGCGTTCGAGCTGATCAAGCTCAAGCGCTGGTCGGTCGGGCGCGTCGCAATTCTGGGAGATGCGGCACACGCCCAGCCGCCCAATATCGGCCAGGGCGCGGGTTGCGGCATGATGAATGCGCTCGCGCTTGCGGTTTATCTCGATCGCTTTGACCTCGTCGCCCACGCGCTCGATGCCTGGGAGACGAGCGAGCGCCCGCTCACGGAGCACACCCAGCGCGTCGCCTATCTGCTTGGGGTCCCGACCACTTGGCCGCCGTTCTTTCGTAACCTCGCGCTCGGCATCGCGGGTCGATCCAAGTGGATCGTCAATCAACGCATCAAGACAGCGCTGCACAGTCCAACCGGGACTGGGTAGTTCAACGATTTCAAAGTCCCGACGCCAAACGACGACGGATTGCTGCAGACGTGTCAGCATCTGACGCAGATGCTTGGTATCTGTCCGAATGTCGTACTCTGGTCCTTGTCTGACTTGCGTTGTGCACGCGCGTTATCCTGGACCGGGGCATTCGATTGCTCCTCGCGCAGCACGCCCGGCGGCAGGTCGGACTGCCGTGGTTGCCGGTGACCGACCGGCGCCTCGGGCACACCAAGGGGTGACACGCCCCCCGGTGGCAGCGGGCCCTGGGCCCAGGTGGCGCCTTGGGGAAAGCTCGCAAGGACGCCCAACGCGGCGGTCAGTGCCAGCGTTGGGACACGCACGCGGTTGAGGGGAGTGTGTCGGTTCATCAGGTGCTCCTCGGCAAGACAGCCTAAGCTCACGGTCACCCCCGGCCTTTGGATCCCATCGTAGTGAATTTTCGCGCGTCCAGTGCCGTTGTGCAATATTCGACGACGGCCTGCCGTTGGTCCCAGAATTGCCGACTTTGACGACTATTCGGCGTGATCTGATTGGGGCTTAGCCCAAAGGGCGTGGTGGGGGATACCAACTGTGTCGGACACGACGGTGATGGCCCGCAGCTTGCGCGGTGCCGTATGCACGCTTGGCGTGCTTCTGGCTCTCGGTGCTATCTTAAACATCTCAGACGCGGTGGCAGCCGGGCCTGCCAAAAAGCCGCACGCGGCGAGTTGCAATCGCGCGCAATTCCGCATCATCGTTGACGTGGGCCATACAGCGGATTCACCCGGAGCCGTCAGCGCACGTGGCACCGACGAATACGACTTCAACCTGCGGCTCGCCAAGGCGGTCGAGCACAAGCTCGTCGACACGGGCTTCAGCCGCGCCGTTCTGCTTGTGACAAAAGGGAAGACTCGTAAAGGCTTGGCTGAGCGGGTATCGCGCTCCAACACGTTGAAGGCCGACGTGTTCCTGTCGATTCATCACGACTCGGTGCCCGACCGTCTGGCGCAAAACTGGGAGTTCGAGGGTGTGCGCCGGCACTACAACGACAACTACCCGGGGCACTCGATTTTCATCTCGGCCGACAACCCGGACTACCAGGCCAGCCTGTTGTTCGCCACCATCATCGGCAAGGAACTCAAGGCGCGCGGCCTGAAATATACCCCGCATTACACCGATCCGATCATGGGCCACCGCATGCGCGTGCTCGTCGACCCGGAAGCCGGTGTTTACCGCTACGACCAGCTGATCGTGCTGAAAAACACCCGCATGCCAGCGGTGCTGCTGGAGGCCGGCTCGATCGTAAATCGTAGCGAGGAACTGGCGCTATCATCGCCCGAGCGTCACAAGATCGTTGCCGCCGCCATCGGCGAGGCGGTCGAGCGCTATTGCGAGTTGCGTCCGCCGGCGTCACCGGTCACGGTGGCGAAACAGGAGCGCACGGAACCGTCTCAGGGAAGCGCGCGGCCTGCCGCTACGACGGCCCGCGCCGGCACGGCCGCGGCCAGCCGCTAGTGCGCGGACGTTAGAACAGAACGAAAGCTGGCTCGGGGCTCGATGCTTGACGGAGGGGCGAGAGGCCGTCAGCCAGTCAATGACTCGCAGGCTGCTTGCCACTGTGTTGTCGCCACCTCAAATCGCTGTCCAAACCTCGTGGCGCCGGAGGCGTCATGGACCAGACACGACGGGCCATTGAATATTGGTCGCAGCCATCAGGCCAGCCGCCACGAACGAGATGGTGGCAAAGCCGCTTAATCGTCAGACACATCAATAGGCGCATTTGCGGCCTTGAGGTCGATGGCACCAAGGGTGGCGACATCGAGCTCATTAATCAGATTTCACGACGAGCGCGAGGCAGGTGAGACGCTCCATGCGGTGGCGTTTACGTTCAAATCATGAGAGATCTACATGAACTCGAATTCTCGATTGTCGTCGGCGCCGAACAAGGGCTTGATCGTCTTGACTGCGATCAGCGCTGTGCGAATGCTCGCCAGAAGGGCCGGCGTTCTGGCGATCAAGTGAGTAAGCTCGCCCGCCCCGGTGACGGGATCGCGGCTCGCAACGATCAGCAAATAGAGGTCGCGCTCGCCCAGGCGAAATCGCTCGGCGAAATCTCGCCCGTACAGATGAAAATATCTGTGAGTTCCGGTAGCTTCCGGGAAATCCAAGCTATTTGATCGACCGTCCGACTGAGACAGCACGAGATGGACGAGGCCGTTTGCGCTCAAAATCCGCACGAGCTCACGAAAAGACAACTGGTCGTCGGGAACAAACTCGAGAACGTGGCTCAGCGATACGAAGTCGTAGGAGCCGTCGGCCCGGCTGATCCGTTGCAGATCGAGGCTGTTCGCGCCACCGTAGATGGAAATCTCAAAGGCGCGAAACCACACCGGCGATAGAGCCAGGTCGGGACCGAACTGCAGCCCGCGCCGCCAGGACAGGAACCCGACCGGCAGAACTCTCGAAAATGCGGCGATTGGCGCGGTGCCGTTCCAGGGATCCGCACTGCGTACAGTGGGGCGGTTTACCGTCGGCCGTCAGGCGGCCGGCGGGGCCCGCGCTGAATGTCGTTCCGCCGCAAATATTGCAAGCGACCGGCTTCCCGCTCATTAGCTCGGCCGCCATCGCGCTGCCTCCCGCCTGTGCCGGGCTCATCCTATCGTTGTCGCCGCGGTCTTGCACTTCCGGCTGTCGCCGCCCGGCAGCCGGAGCCGCCGGAGATCTGTCGGTACCGAACACGTTGACTCGATGACGGACTCCCACCAAACATCTTTTTGCTTCCAAATTTGATTGACGCGTAACCAGAACATGTTGAGCCGATCTTCAAATATCCGGATCCAACAGTGAACCATCGGCGGACCTGCGTCATCGTCGGCGCCTTGCTGTTGTGGCTTGCGCCTAGCCATGTTCTGGCCCAAGGCGGGCCGCCGCCCGGCTTCGTCTATCTGCGCGACGTTGATCCCACCGTCGCCCAGGACATCCGCTATGCCGGCAGCAACAACTTCGTCGGCCACCCGCTTCCCGGTTACGTTGCGCCCGAATGCATTTTGCGGCGGGACGTGGCGTTGGCGCTCAAGCAGGTGCAGGCCGATCTCGCTGCCGCTGGCCGCGGACTTAAGGTCTACGATTGCTACCGCCCGACGCAAGCCGTAGGCGCCATGGTGCGGTGGGCATACGACCGCACGGCTGCCGGCCCCACCAAACGATTCTTTCCTCGGGTGCCGAAGAGTTCGCTGTTCGCGCTCGGCTATCTCGCATCGGTGTCGCGGCACTCGACCGGGACCGCAGTCGACCTGACGTTGATCGATGCGTCGGAAGCGCCGGCGGCGCCGTTCGATCCGTCAGCATCTTACGGGTCCTGTATCGCGCCGGTCGCCGAGCGCGCGCCCGACAATGGACTTGATATGGGAACCGGCTACGACTGTCTCGATACGAACAGCTATACGCGCAGCCCGGCGGTAAGCCCTGTGGAGCGCGAGCGCCGCGCACTGCTGGTCGCCGCCATGGCCAAGCGGGGCTTCGTCAACTATTTCCGCGAGTGGTGGCATTTCGCGTTTGCGCGATCGGGTCCGATCGCACATTACGATTTTCCGATTAGACCGCGTTGAGAGGTGTAGGGTCGGCGTCGCGCTTACCGGCGCAATCACCCGCACGAAGCACGCTGCCCGCCCTACGCGGCAATCTCCGCCGTTGCCACATGGGCGGCGAGCAGCGCAGGCAGCCGTGTCGGATCGCCGCGCGCCATACCGCATTCGGTCGCGACCCCATCAACGCGCGCGTGTCGGCGCGCGGCCGCGAGCCGAGCCGCGTTGCCTGCGGCGTCGTTATGGTGAACGAGGCCGAGGTAGAGCTCGGTGTCGCGGCCGAGCTTGAGGCTTTCGAGCGGCGCATAGTACGCGTCATCGGTACGTCCCTTGGGCACCGGCAAATGGAAGAACTGGATCGGCCGCTTGACCCGGGTGACGATCGCATTGGTCATCTCGACCATGATGCCCGCGTCCTTGGGCTGCACCATATGCTCGTCCGCAGGGCTACCGTAACAGAGGTGATAGCCGAGCTCGATGCCGGCAGGCACTGCGTCGCCAACCTTCGCCAGGACGTTCGAGGGTTTCGATCCGGAAATCAACCGGGCCTTTGTCGTAGTAGCCCTCCCAGGCCAGCACCTCCTGGCAAACGTCCCACTGGATTGCCAACCGGTCATGCGGGATCGCCGCTGCAATCGCCGCAACCTCATTGGCGAAGTGCGCGGTCAGCGCCGGTAGAATTGCCGGGCGGTCCGACGGCACCATGTTGTTGTAGGTCGGTGCGATCGGCGTCGGCAGGCAGACCTGGAACTTCACGCCAGCGGGGATCGTACCGGCCTTCTGCAGGCGTTCGAACACGCCCCAGGACGCGATCGCCATATCGGCATAGCCGGTCTTGAAACCCTGCGGATCCGGTTTGGCACCGGGCTTGAGGCGCAACCGCGGGATTTCGCGGATCACCTTGCCGTCCCATTGCACGAATTTGAACGGCGGAACATCGCTGGCGGGTTCGATCGCCGGGTGCTGCGCGAGCACGTCCTGCAGGAAGCGGATCCAGGTTTTGCGAATGCCAGTCTCGCCGTCCGGAATGCGAATGAGATGGGGCCCGGTCGCGGCCGACAAGGTACGGAACACCGTGTCGGTATCCGGCAGCGGAATGCTGCCGACGAAGTGCACGATCGGATGCTTGCTGCGGTCCGCGCTCATGGCGCCCTCTCCTTGTTTTGAACGGGTCATCAATCCGCCGGTAAGAAACGGTCTGGCGGGTTTCTGCCAGCCGGCCCTTTCATCTCAACGATGGGATCACATTGGCGGCGTGAGGCCATCCTTGCCGTAAGCAATGCGGGCGGCCTGCAACGATCCGTCGGGCTGCTTCTTGGCGGCCGCGATGAAGATCTTGGCTCCCGGTTTGAGTTCAGCCTTGTCACCGGGGGCAAACGCAACGATGGGCGCATCCGGCGGTACGACGATCTTCTTCTCGCCGTCCTTGTACTTCAGCGTCAGCGTCGGTCCGTCGACCCCGGTCACGGTCTGCTCGACGTTGGCATTGGTCATCATACTCTGCGGCCGCAGATCCCACGCGTAGTGGCCTTCCCCAGTGCCGCGCATCGCCTCCGGGAAAATGAGAACTTCGAGCGCGCGCTGGCCTCCGTCAGCCTGCGGCATGCTGGCGACGCCGACAAACGTGCCGGGCTTTACGTCGGCGAGCGC
Source organism: uncultured Alphaproteobacteria bacterium (assembly GCA_963833605.1). Lineage (GTDB taxonomy): Bacteria > Pseudomonadota > Alphaproteobacteria > Rhizobiales > Xanthobacteraceae > JAFAXD01. The sequence goes on along the minus strand of CAWHYZ010000011.1, from coordinate 56,276 downwards.
CGCTTTGATCACTGCGGTGACACCAGCGTTCTCGGCAAGCGTGATTTTGAGTTCGCTGCCGTCGCGCGATTTGACGACGTAAATTGGGCCGTCGACCCGCTCGACGGTGCCGCGCACTCGAACGGTATCCTGCGCGTTGGCGGCGGAGATGGCGAACGCAAGCGCAAAGCCCATCGCGCCGAGCAGGCGCTTCGTCTTGTCAGGCATATCGTCCTCCCTGTCGTGCTGTTGTGATTGAATTGAACCGGATCACTGCGGAGATTGGTCCCCGCACCGCGATGGCGGACAGGAGACTACGCGCTTTGGCTGTGCCGCGTCCACCAAACGGCACGGGCCAGACTGCGCGTTTTGACGAGATTAGCTGCGTTGCGAAAGGAGCCTCACGGCGGATTGATAGGGAAATTGCGCGTCGCTGCTCACAGGAAAGCCCGAATCAGGTGCATGATGCGAAACTGCGGGTGTGGCACTCCGCATACGACCGGCCTTCAATGCCGGCGCGAAGTAAGATGGTGCGAAGATTACGCGTCGCCGGCGGTTCTCGCTAGGCTGGACGGTGTCGATCGCTTGGAACTGCCACGCCGCAAACTTCGTTGAGAACCCAGGCGGCCGCGTTGGCCGCAGCAGAGGAGACACTCCATGTGCGACTACAGTCTGATGCACATTGCATCGCGACCGGCACAGGTAGGCGATAAGCTTGTGTCGACGAGGTTCCACAATTCGATCAGCCGCGGGTTTGCAGGAGTTGGTGAGCCCAATGTGGCTGTTTGCGTGCTTCCCGGCACGGAAATCGCGTTCGACGAGGATGTTCGAACCGACAACTTCCCAACCGACGAAGTGACCACGCATGGTTCGCGCGTGGCACGCTTCCGTCAGGTCAACAAGGACCAGCAGCACATGCACCATGATGCGCTGGAATTCCCGGACGGCCGCATCGTTCTGTTGACACGCCTCGTCCCGGGCCAGCGCGCCACCGTGCTCCAATTGCCGGCTCAACCGCGCAGCGACGCGGAAGCGCAAGAGCAGAAACGAGTGGAAGTGGTCGCCTGACGTCGTTCGTACAATCAAAGCCGTGTGCTGACAGGTTGTAGCGCGCAGGTTGTGCCGTAGGCACGTCCCCTCCCCGAACGGGGAGGGGTTACCCGTTCGGGCGGACTATTCCGCAAGAGTGGGAGAGCAACGTCATTTGCGATCCCGCGGGGGCGGGGATCAGGATCACTTCAACGGCCGCTGGACTGCCACGGCCGTCAACGCGGTAATGATTGTCCGCGTCATTTGAGTTCATTTGCCACTTTGTCGATCCCGGCCTGCACGCACGGTTCGTCGACGCCGGGCGAGCCCGACAAGCCGACCCCACCGATGACCTCGTTGCCAACCTTGATCGCAATTGCGATCACATTCGGCAGGGTCACCTGCTGGCGCACGGTCGGGTCGTTGTCGGCAAAGCGCTTGGCGTAGGCCGCGGTCGAAAGCTGTGCGGGTTCGCGTCGTCGCCGCGCATCGCCACCAGCGTGTCCCCGGCCCGGTCGACCACCACCGCCGACACGGCGTAGCCCTTCGCCTTGCAGTCCGAAATCGCGGTCTCGGCGATGGTCTTGGCCACCGCCAGCGTGAGGTCCTTGTGGGTGAGGAGCTCGGCTTGGGCGGTGATCGTCATCAGCAGGGCCGCGCCCGTGCCGACCATGACAGCGGCTGTGAATGCGTGATTGCGTACCGACATGGATAGTTCTCCCGAATTGCCGCTGTTGTGGCGCGAGAGAGAGACTTGCCCAGGTTCATCGCCCCGATGAAGCATAGCGTGATCGAGGTAGCCATGCTGTCCCGGAATTCGCTTGCCCTCGGTTTGGACTACAGAGCCGCTCAATTCCTGCCGAACAGCGGGAATCCGCCCAGTGTCGGCGCCTGAGGATAGGGCGGATAGCCCGGAGGCGGTGCGGGCTGCGGGTACGCGCCGCGTGGCCGGGATTGCGCCTGCCCCGCATAGGCCATCGGGGCGCTCTCGTCGGTCTCGACTGGGGCGCGGCGTCGCGCCACCGCTGGCGCGCTTGGTGGATTGGTGCCGGTGATCACGACCTTGGTGTTGGGCAAACCTTGTTGCTGCACCAGCGCGTAAAGCTTGGCGGCGTTCGCGGTCGAGAGCCGCACACACCCGTGCGAAGCCGCCGAGCCCAGGCGTCGCGCCTCCATCGTGCCGTGGATCGCATGGCCGACCTTGCTGAAGAAGATCGAGTGCGGCATCGGGGCATCGTCGAATTCCTTGGAATAGTGTTCGGCTTCCATCCGGAACGCCGTGTAATTTCCCGACGGCGTGACAAACCCGCTGCGGCCGGTCGAGACCGGCCAAACAAAACGCTGCGCGCCGTCGACTGTGACGGTCATGCGCTGGGTCGATTTGTCGACAGTAATCAAGATCGATGCTAAGGCGATGGCGGGCGTCACAAGGCCAAAGGTGAGCGCCAAAAAAGGAGTGGCAAGGCGGATGGGGAGACGCATGAGGCGAACGCCCGTGTTGCCGCGAGAACCGCGGAGCGCACCCCGACCCGACGGCACCATAAGGATTAAGTCAGCGGAAATAGCCAGCGTGGGTCTGTTCACAATTCCGCAATGGCGATGCGCCCCGCCCCGCGTGCGCCGTAGCTAGTGCTTCGCCGCCTGCACCAGATAGCCGAAGATCGTCGTTTCCCCGAGCGCGCGAGCGGCCTCGAGCCGATGCAAGCCCTCGACTAGCACGTAGCGGGCTCCGTCCTGGCGCACCAGGATCGGGGTCTGCTGCCCGACCGCCAGCATGCTCTCGGCGATCTCGCGCACATGCTCGGGCTTGAGCGTCGTGCGGCGTTTGGTCGGCACGTATATGTTGTCGATCGGAAACGTCTCGCGCTTGAGCATGGCGACAGCAAGCCTAGCACGGAGGGAAAAGGGGCTTGCAAGCCCTCGCCGTAGGAATGCCCACCCCACGACAGGGGGGCGCGGTCCCTTCGCTGTCCCATGCGCTCCGTGCATGCAAAAAGCACCTTTCGAGGTCATCTCTCCCCGATTCTGTCATCCATGCTGCGTTCGACGGGAAAAAGATTGATATATCAACGCATTGTACATGGATGACAGAAATCCTCAAAATTGTCATCCATGGTCCGGAATCCGTCATCCATGGAGGTCATTTCGTCATCAATGAAGGGTGTTTTGTCATCCATGGAGGCGATTTTCATGCGTCGAACGCATGGCTTCGGGCGCTGATCGCTAAACCCGTTCCACGAAGCTATCCAGCACCCGCTTCTCGCCCGCCTTGTCGAACTGGATGATGAGCTTGTTGCCTTCCACGTGGGTGACGTTGCCGTTGCCGAATTTGAGGTGGAACACCCGGTCCCCGACCGTGTAGGGCGAGACTGTTCCGGTCGATTTTGCAACGAGTTCGCCCTCGATGGTCAGGGGAGCGGCGCGGCGCGCCGAGCCGCCGCCGATTCGATCGCTGCGGGCAGCTTGCGCGCCGCGGCGAGCAGCCTGGTCGCGTACGCGCACCGCCTCGGCCAGCCGGCGCGCCCGCGCCGCCGCGGCCTCGTCTTGGTCCGTGTCCTCATAACGCGGCACACCGAATGGCGAGGACTGCTCGCCGTAGTCTGTGTCCTGGCCGTCTTCCTCGAACTTGCCGCGCCCGCGCCGCTGTGCGCGCTGCCAGCCCGGCGTGCGATAGCTCGAGCCGAAGGTTTCCATGGTGTCGAAACGCGAGCCATAGTTGCCGTAGGCCGAAAAGCCGCCGAACCCGCCCTGGGATTCGGTGACCTCGACGCTCGCCTCCGGCAGTTCGTCGATGAAGCGCGAGGGCAGTGAGGACGACCACGACCCGTGAATGCGCCGGTTGGCGACGAAATAGATCTTGGCGCGCCGGCGTGCGCGCGTGAGCCCGACGTGGGCGAGCCGGCGTTCCTCCTCGAGGCCGGCGCGGCCCTGCTCGTCGAGCGAGCGCTGATGCGGCAGGAGCCCTTCCTCCCAGCCCGGCAGGAACACGGCGTCGAACTCGAGCCCTTTGGCCGAATGCAAAGTCATGATCGACACCGCGTCCGCGTCGGCGCCGCCGTCCGCATCCATCACCAACGCGACATGCTCCAGGAAGCCCTGCAGGTTCTCGAACTCCTCCATGGAGCGCACCAGCTCCTTGAGGTTCTCCAGGCGACCGGCCGCATCGGCGGAATGCTCTTTCTGCCACATCTCGGTGTAACCGGATTCGTCGAGCACGATTTCGGCGAGTTCGTTGTGCGGAGTTGCGTCGCGCTGCGCACGCCAGCGGTCGAGCGCGGCGACGAGATCGCGCAGCGCCGCCCGCGGCTTGGGCTTGAGCTCTTCGGTCGCGGTGATGGCACGTGCCGCTTCCAGGAGCGGGATTCCAGCCACGCGCGCATGATCGTGCAGCAATTTGATGGTCGCATCGCCGAGCCCACGCTTGGGCACGTTCACGATGCGCTCAAATGCAAGATCGTCGGCCGGCTGGTTGACGAGCCGCAGATAGGCGAGCGCGTCCCGAATTTCGGCGCGCTCATAGAAGCGCGGACCGCCGATCACCCGATAGGGCAGGCCCAGGGTGACGAAGCGATCCTCGAACTCGCGCATCTGAAACGAGGCCCGTACCAGAATGGCGATTTCGTTGAGCGTGTGGTTGTGCCGCTGCAGCTGCTCGATCTCCTCGCCGATCGCGCGCGCTTCCTCCTCCGAATCCCAGGCCGAGGTGACGCTGACCTTCTCGCCGTCCTCGTCTTCGGTGCGCAGCGTCTTGCCGAGGCGGCCCTCGTTGTGGGCAATCAGGTGTGAGGCGGCGGCAAGGATATGACCGGTGGAGCGATAGTTGCGTTCGAGCCGGATGATGCGCGCGCCTGGAAAGTCGTGCTCGAAGCGAAGGATGTTGTCGACCTCGGCACCGCGCCAGCCGTAGATCGATTGATCATCATCGCCGACGCAGCAGATGTTCTTGAGGGCGGGCGCCTCGGCCTCACCCTTCGAGACGCGCGGCGTGTCGCCGCGCTCCTCAGGGCGAGGGTCGGGAGTTGTGCTTGCGGTAGGCACCTCGTGCGACGCCAGAGGAGCGCGACCTTGCCCCTCATCCTGAGGAGCCGCGCGCAGCGCGGCGTCTCGAAGGATGAGGCCGCCGAGCTCGCCACTCGTGACCGTCCGCTGCGCCAGCAGCCGCAGCCACAGATACTGCGCCACGTTGGTGTCCTGATACTCGTCCACCAGGATGAACTTGAAGCGCGCCTGATAGTCGCGCAGCACGCCCGGATGTGCGCGGAAGATCCTGATGTTCTCGATCAGCAGATCGCCGAAGTCGGCGGCGTTGAGGGCCTTGAGCCGCGCCTGATAAGCCCTGTAAAGGTGGAGCCCGCGCCCGTTCGCAAAGCTCGCGGCCTCGCCGGCGGGCACCTGCTCGGGCGTCAACCCGCGGTTCTTCCAGCCGTCGAGCATGGCCGCGAAGATGCGGGCCGGCCAGCGTTTCTCGTCAATATTGTCGGCCTCGATCAGTTGTTTGATCAGTCGGATCTGGTCGTCGGTGTCGAGAATGGTGAAATCGGGCTTGAGCTCGGCAAGCTCGGCATGGCGACGCAGAATACGGGCGCCGATCGAGTGGAAGGTGCCGAGCCATGGCATGCCTTCGACGATCTGGCCGACCATCTGGCCGACCCGCGCTTTCATCTCGCGCGCCGCCTTGTTGGTGAAAGTGACCGCAAGGATTTCCGAAGGCTTGGCGCGCCCCAGGCTGAGGATATGCGCAATCCGCGTCGTGAGCACGCGGGTCTTGCCGGTGCCGGCGCCGGCGAGCACGAGGACGGGGCCGTCCAGCGTTTCGACCGCTTCACGCTGCTCGGGGTTGAGGCCCGCGAGATAAGGCGCGCCGCCGGCCGCACGCGCACGAGCCGCGATCCCGCCGGGGGCGGGGGCATGTGCGGACGCAGTGGCACGCTGGTGCGGATCGTTCAACGGCGAAATTCCCTGATTCTCTCAGGTTGCAAGATGGCACTCGCGCCGTCGATTTGCGAGGGGCGCGGGCACACGCAAAAGGTACCGCCGCGTCAGCCCTTCTTCATTCCGACGCTACGCCCGGCCGCTTCCGGACGCGGCAGCTTCGCGTGTGACGCTGCCATCTTTTCCAGCCGGTCGAGCACGCTCTGGGGCAGCTCCGCACTTTTCTTGCTGTCCATGTCGACGTGAATGGAGAGGTTTTCCGATGTGGCCGAGAGGAAGCCTTCGGTCGCGTGCACCAACTGCTCGAAATAATGCAGCCGCTTCTTGTCGTAGCCGAGCAGCTGGAACGTCACCCGCACCGGATCGCCGGCATGCAGCTCGAGCAGATAGCGCAGATGAACCTCGGCTGTGTAGAGCGAGTGCCGGCGCTGTTGAACGTAGTCGGCACCGATGCCCAGCAGTTCGTAGGCTTCATCGACGGCGCGATCGAACAGCACGTTATAGTAGGCCATGTTGAGATGGCCGTTGTAATCAATCCACGCCGGCTCGACCCGCATGACCGAAGACACGAACGGGGCGAAGAACGGAGGTTCGAGATCACGACGCTCGAGCATCAGTCATCCACTCAATGCGATGGATTTGAAGTTCCTACATCGTTGCGGCGAGCTCATATAGGAATTTCAAATCCAAAACAGTACGAGAATCATAGCTTGCGCGGGTCCCTTTGATTACGAAGTTCGTATCAGGCAAGCGCGCGATCGGGGTACGGGACAACACCCGCATAGTGTGATTGAGTGCGGCCGACCTTGCAAGTGACGAAAGGAAACCAAATCCGTGCCTGCGCGCGCCAAAAACATCCTGTTCATCATGTGCGACCAGCTGCGCTGGGACTATCTGTCCTGCTACGGCCACCCGACGCTCGCAACCCCGCATATCGATAGCCTTGCCGCGCGCGGCGTGCGTTTCACCCGCGCCTACGTGCAGTCGCCGATCTGCGGCCCCTCGCGCATGAGCTTCTACACCGGCCGTTACATGCAGTCGCACGGGTCGAACTGGAATGGCATCCCGCTCAAGGTCGGCGAACTCACTATGGGCGACTATCTGCGGCCGCTCGGCGTTGCTACCGTGCTGGTCGGCAAGACCCACATGGTCGCCGACCGCGAAGGCATGGAGCGGCTCGGCATTGACCCGAGCTCGATCATCGGCGTGCGGGTCGCCGAATGCGGATTCGACCTCTTCGAGCGTGACGACGGCCTGCACGCACGCGGGCCCGACGGAGGCTATGAAAGCCGACAGCCGCGCTACAATCAGTACCTCAACGCCAAGGGCTACCCGGGCGAGAATCCGTGGCACGATTTTGCCAATGCGGCAGCGGGCGAAGGCAATGAACTTGCGTCCGGCTGGGCCATGCGTCACGCCCGCAAGCCGGCGCGGGTGAAGGAGGAGGATTCCGAGACGCCCTACATGACCCGCCGCGCCATGGAATTCATCGACGAGGCCGGTGACGCGCCCTGGTGCGTGCATCTTTCCTACATCAAGCCGCATTGGCCCTACATCGCACCGGCGCCCTACAACGACATGTACAGTGCCGCCGACGTAATTGCGCCGGTGCGCTCAGAGGACGAACGCGCTAACCCGCACCCGGTGTTTCGTGAATTCATGGCAAGTCGTGTGAGCAAGGTTTTTTCGCGTGATGAGGTGCGCAACGAGGTTGTTCCGGTCTACATGGGGCTGATCAAGCAGATCGACGACCAAATGGGCGTGCTGTTCCGGTTTCTGGAACAACGCTCGCTGTTCGACAATACGTTGATCGTATTCACCTCCGATCACGGCGATTATCTGGGCGATCACTGGCTGGGTGAAAAGGAGTTCTTCCATGAGCCGTCGGTGAAGATCCCGCTCATCATCTGCGATCCGACGGCTCACGACACCCGTGGCAGCGTGTGCAGCGAACTCGTCGAAGCTATCGATCTCGCTCCGACTTTTCTGGACGTGCTCGGCGCCGACCCGGCGCAGCAATCGCACCGGCTCGAGGGTCGCTCGCTCGTTCCGCTGCTGCACCGATCCGCGCCGGCGGACTGGCGGCGGTACACGATCAGCGAATACGACTACTCGATCCAGCCGGCCGCCGAGGCCCTAGGAGTTGCGCCGCGCGACGCGCGGTTATTCATGATTGCCGACAAGCGCTGGAAACTGATCCACGCCATTGGCTTTCGGCCGATGCTGTTTGATCTCGCCAGCGACCCGCACGAACTTCACGATCGTGGTACCGATCCGGCCTGCGAGGCCGAACGCGAGCGCCTCACCGGCGCGCTCGCGCAATGGGGCTTGCGCCTTTCGCAGCGGCAGACCCGCTCCGAACAGCAGATCCGAAGCATGCGCGGCAGAGTCGAGCGGCGCGGAATTCTCATCGGAATATGGGACGAAACGGACATCCCCGCCGAGCTTTGGCGAGGATATCTGGGTGACACGAAGTGATCGCTTGCAGCGTTCGCGTTATCCCGTCGGGATTTGCGGCCGCGCGATTGTGACTCATTCATCGATCTCGCGCAGACCACCGCGGCACGGACAATTTCAGGATCGCGGTCGGGATCGATTCTTCAATCAAAATATAGCGCGCGGCTACGTTGTGGCGCCGGCGGGCCGAATTCGATAAGAACCTGCAGGGCGAAGCGGGATTGGCACGGAGGGATTGTATGACGCACCGGAGGCGGACGAGCGCGGCCGCGCTGACGCTGATCCTCTCGATCACGGCCATTGGAACGGTGCCGGCGACGGCGCAGCAGGGCGCGGGCCAGCCGCAGGCGTCGGACGCGACGGTGGCGGGCGATTTATCCTGGCCGCGCGGTTTTGCTGTCGGCAACGACCAGCTCGAAGTCTACCAACCGCAGATCGAAAGTTGGCAGGGCGAACGCATCGCCGGTCGGTCCGCGATCGCGGTCGCGCCCAAGGACGGCGCACCGACCTATGGTGTGGCGCATTTCACCGCGGTCGCTGCCGTGGATAAGACTGCCGGCACCGTCACGTTGGGCAATATTGTGATCGACAAGGTTGACGTTCCGACAGCGCCGGCGCAAGCACAGCGCTTGCAAGCGGTATTGCAGCAACAAATACCGGCCACGGGGATCACGACGGCGCTCGATCACCTTCAAACGAGCTACGCGGTGTCCCAGCAGATTGCCAAGGATCAGCTGGTGCCGGTGCGCAACGAACCGCCGCGCATCGTGTTCAGCGCGGAGCCGACCGTGTTGCTACCGATCGACGGGCAGCCATCTCTCGCCCCGCTGCAAGCCGCGCCCGGCTTCGAACGTGTCATCAACACGCGCGCCCTCATGTTGCAAGACCAGGCCCGCACCCTATACGTCAATGCCGCGGGTTCGTGGTATGAGGCGCGTGCGCTCACGGGCCCGTGGTTGGTGATTGCGACGCCACCGCCAGTCCTCATCGACGCCGGTAAGGCGGCGGCTGCGGTACAGGCGCCTGATCCGCTGCTTCCCGCCGACGGCAAGCCCCCGCAGAGCCCTCCGGCGCTTCTCGTTGCGACTCAGCCGACGGAGTTCGTGCTCACGAGTGGTCAGCCGGAAATCTCCCCGGTTGCCGGCACGTCGCTCCTGACCCTCACCAACGCTGATCATGCTGTATTCATCGTGGCCGCGACGAACGATTATTACGTGCTGATCTCCGGGCGTTGGTTCAAGGGCAAGGACATGAACGGGCCCTGGATCTATGTGCCGGGCAGCGCGTTGCCCGCTGACTTCGCCAAGATCTCGGTGAATGATCCCAAGGCCAATGTGCTGGTTTCGGTGCCGGGCACCCCGCAGGCCAAGGAGGCGGCGATCGCGGCAACGATTCCTCAGACCGCAACGGTTTCGCGCGCAAAAGCGACGCTCAATGTCACCTACGCGGGACCGCCGAAGTTCGAGCCCATCGCCGGAACCAGCATGGCCCATGCACTTAACACGCCAACACCGGTGATCGAGGTCGCGCGCGACCGCTACTACGCGGTCGCGGAAGGTGTGTGGTTTGTCTCCGACAATCCAGCTGGCCCGTGGCGGGTTGCGGACGCCGTACCAAATGTAATCTACACAATCCCGCCGTCGTCACCGCTGCACTACGTGACGTATGTGCGAGTCTACTCATCGACTCCCGAGACGGTCACGGCCGGCTATACGCCCGGCTATATGGGGGTCGTAGTCGATCCCGCCGGTGTCGTCGTCTACGGCACCGGCTATTACTATCCACCCTATATCGGCGGCGGCTATTGGTTCGGTTATCCGGCCACCTACGGCTATGGCGCCGGCTTCGCGCTCGGCGCACTCGAAGGCTTTGCATTTGGCTTTGCGGCTGGCCACATCTGGGGTGCTGCCTCGCCCTATTGGGGGCCGTTTTGGGGCTACCACGGCGGCTTCGTGAATTGGCAGCACGTCAACGTCAATCACATAGACGTTTATGGCCATTGGGGCGAAGGCACGATCACCCACGTGTCGGGCTGGAACTCCTGGAGCGGCGCACATTGGAGCGGCACCCACGTGTCGGGCTTCGACCCATACACTGGAAGCCGGTTTCAAGGGAGCCGAGGCGGCGAGTTCAACTGGCGCACCGGTGGCTATGCGGCTGGGCGCGAAGGCTCGTTCTCCAACATGAGCACCGGCTCACGAGGTGCCGCCCGCGGCGGTGTCGAGGGCAATGTCCGAACCGGCAACTATGAAGCGGGACGCGAGTCGGCCGGCTACAACGCCAACAGCGACATCGCTCATGCCTCCAAAACAACTGTCTCCGGGAACAGCTATACTGGCCAACGAGAACGTCGACAGCAAAGGGGCCGCAGTCAACAAAGACGCGGGTAACGGCGTCGCGTGGAACAACGGCCACGTCTACGCCGATCACGATGGCAACGTTTATCAACATACCGATGATGGCTGGCAGAAGCACAGTTCCAATGGTTGGCAGAGCACTGATGATCGTCGCGCTACCGAAGACCTCGATCGAGAGCGCGCGAATCGAGAAATGGCGGACCAACGAGTCGACGAGGCTGGCCGCCGGGGCGGCTTCGACGAAAGCCGCTTCGGTGACCGCGGACGCTTTGGCGGTGAACGATTCGGTGGCGAGCGCTTCGGCGGCCGCGGCGGCGGATTCCGCCGCCGATAGATGCAGGCAATGGTTCGCGGCCCGGATTTCGCACGGGTGAAATCCGGGTTACGTTCACGGTGCATACTGAAGCGCGAAGGACATGCGGCAAAAGCCTGATCACAAGTCGATCTCGCACGTCATCTCCGAGCTTGCAGCCGCGTTCGGCAATCGGCTCGTCACCTCGCAGGCGGTACGTGAGCAACACGGCCACACGACCACCTGGCATCACAACGAACCGCCCGACGCGGTCGTCTTTCCGCAGTCGACGCAAGACGTGCAGCAGATCGTTCGCATCTGCGCCAAGCACGCCGTGCCGGTGATCCCGTTCGGCACCGGCACGTCGCTCGAGGGCCACGTCAACGCGCCGTTCGGCGGCGTGTCGATCGACGTGCGGGACATGAACCGGGTGCTTGCCGTGCACGCCGAGGATCTCGACTGCGTGATCGAGCCCGGCGTCACCCGCAAAACTTTGAATGAACATTTACGCGACCAGGGTCTGTTCTTCCCCATCGATCCGGGCGCCGACGCGTCGCTCGGCGGCATGACGGCGACGCGTGCATCAGGCACCAATGCGGTGCGCTACGGCACCATGAAAGACAACGTCGTGTCGCTCAAGGCCGTGTTGGCTAATGGCGAACTGATCAGGACCGCAAGCCGGGCCAAGAAATCGTCAGCCGGCTACGACCTCACGCGGCTTTTTGTCGGATCCGAAGGCACGCTCGGTGTGATCACGGAGATCACCCTCAGGCTCGCCGGGATTCCCGAGGCGATCGCATCCGGGGTGTGCCCGTTTGCATCCGTTGAAGCGGCCTGCAACGCAACCATCGCGACGATTCAATCCGGCATTCCAGTGGCGCGGATCGAATTGCTTGACGCGCTCCAGGTCAAGGCCTGCAACGCGTATTCGAAGCTTTCGCTCCCGGAGCAACCGATGCTGTTTTTGGAATTCCACGGCAGCACCGCGGGGGTGGCCGAGCAGTCGGAGCGCTTCGGGGAGATCGCTGCCGAGTTCGGCGGTGGTCCTTTCGAATGGGCAACGCGGGCTGAGGATCGCACACGGCTCTGGCAGGCGCGCCATGACGCCTATTTCGCGGCGCGCGGGCTGCGTCCCGGTACCCAACCGGTTGCCACCGACGTATGCGTGCCGATCTCACGGCTTGCGCAATGCGTGACCGAAAGTCAGCGCGACATCGCCGATAGCAGACTGTTGGCTCCAATCGCCGGCCACGTGGGCGACGGTAATTTCCATCTCTCGCTGCTGATTGACATGGACGATCCTGACGAGGTGGAGCGTGCGCAGAAATTCATGGAACGCCTCGTGGCGCGGGCACTTGCCATGGATGGCACCTGCACCGGCGAGCACGGCGTTGGCCAGGGCAAGCTGAAATACCTTGCGCTCGAACATGGCGAAGCTGCCCTTGGCGTGATGCGGTCGATCAAGCGCGCCCTCGACCCGCAGGGCATCATGAATCCGGGCAAGGTTGGCTGGTAACCGCACGCCAGCCGAAGTCGCCCGGTAGGCTCTTGCGCGACACATAATCGCCGCCCTCGGATGTCATAGGCTGGTTCGGGGCGCCCGCGGACCAGCATTTGTTCATAATAACCTCGTAGGGTCGCGATCAGGCGGGAAGCCGGCGCCTGGAGCATGTTTTGCAGACCACGTTGCTAGCATTAGGAATCGCGCTCATTCTGGCGCTGGTGGCAGCGCTGGTGGGGCCGCTCTTTGTCGATTGGGGCCGCCTGCGGACCGATTTCGAGACGCGAGCGGGCCGAATGGCGGGCCAGCCGGTGCGAATAACCGGTTCGATCGACGTGCGCCTTCTGCCGACGCCGATCATCCGCCTGCACCAGATTGAGGTTGGCCCGCCGGACGTCAAGCCGGTCCTGGGCGCGCGCGGGGTCGATGCCGAGCTTTCACTGGCTGCACTGATGCGCGGGCAATGGCGCGCGACCGTTCTACGCATCGACGCTCCGCATGTTGTTGTGGAGCGCGATTCCGCGGGAGCAGTATCGGGTCCGGCAATCGCCTTGAGTGAGGTGACGATCGACCGGGTCGTGGTCACTGACGGCAGCGTGTCGCTGGTCGACACTGGCAGCGGGACCAGCGCTCTGCTCGATAAGGTGTCGTTCGACGGCGAGGTGCGCGCGCCGATTGGACCGATCCGCGGCGCGGGCGCATTTGTTGCTGACGGCCAGTCATTCAGATATCGCCTCGCAACCAGCCACGGCGTTGGCGACGGCACCAAACTACGCCTCGGTATCGACCCATCCGATCGACCACTGACGATCGAGACCGACGGCACGCTGACGTTCGAGGGGCCTGCGCCGCATTACGAGGGTAACATTGTGTTGGCGCGGCCGGCCGGGCTGGCCCTGTCAAGCGGCAAGACCCTCGCTAGCGATCCTTGGCGCATCGACAGCAAGCTCAAGATCAATTCCGCCGTTGCGTTGTTTGAACAGGTTGACGTCCAGTATGGACCGGACGAGCGTGCGATCCGGTTGGCCGGAACGGCGGAGCTCAAGTTCGGCACCCATGCGCGCTTGAACGGCATCTTGTCGGCGCGTCAGATTGATCTCGACCGCGCTCTGGCCGCGACAGATTCCGCCGGTCGGCTTCCGATCGCAGTCTTGCGCAGTTGGACGCAAAGCCTGGGCGACCTCCTGCGCCCGCCGGTGCCGCTCAGCCTCGGGATCGGGATCGACGGGGTGACGCTCGGGGGCGCCATGTTGCAGCAGCTGCGCGCTGACCTCAGCGTCGAGCGTAATGCTTTGACTATTGGAACCCTGGAATTCCGTGCCCCGGGCTTCACCCAGATAGGGCTCAGCGGGCGGTTTGATGCCGCATCCGGGGAATTCGTCGGGCCGCTCGCATTGGACGCGTCCGATCCCAAGACATTGCTCGCTTGGCTCGATGGGATTGCGTTCGCAAATCACCCGATTGGGGCGTTTCGGATGCGCTCCGACATAACGATCGGTCGCCAGCGTATCGCCCTCGATCAGCTCAAGGCGGAGTACGACCACAGGTCGTTTGAAGGACACCTCGCCTATCGGTTTGCCACCGCGACCGACCGGGCGCGGCTCGACGTTGGGCTGGCCGCACCTGAGTTTGATCTCGACGCCGCCAGCGCATTGGCGAGGACTGTGCTCGTCGGCGCCGGTGCGACGGGCGCAACCTTCGAACGGCCGGGCGAGATCGCGCTCACCGCTGACTTCGGCCGCGTCACCTTTGCCGGGGTCGAAGCCAAGGCCGCTAAGGCGAACCTGACGTTCGATCGTTCAGGCCTGCGAATCGACGCGCTCTCGATTGCCGATTTCGGCGGGGCTGCGATCAACGCCAAGGGGCAGATCGATTCGCCGTTGGGACCCCCGCATGGGGCGGTCGCGATCAGCTTGGATGCGCAACGGATCGACGGTCTGGCCGCGTTGGCCGCCAGCCTATCGCCGAAGGCCGCCGACCTGCTGCGCGCGAATGCGAGCCGCATCATGCCGGCCAAACTCGAGGCCGAACTCAAGGTCGATCCCTCGGTATCGGCACCCGTCACATCACTCGGTAAGCTCAAGCTCGAGGGCAAGATCGGCGGAGTTCGGGTAGACCTCGCCGCCGAAGGACTGGGCGACGCCACCGCGCCGGAGCGGGCTGATCTGCACATCGATGGACGGCTTGCGTCCGACGACAATAGGTTGCTTGCCGCTTTGGGGCTCGACGGGCTCGCCGGCGACAAACGTGGCGCCAGCCTTGTTTTAACCGCGAACGGATCCGCGTCCGGCGATTTCAAAGTCGATGCGAGACTCTCCGGCGACGGACTCGACGCCGGAGCGATTGGAACGTTTCGGCTCGCCGAATTCGACGTCAGCGGCAATGCCGATGTCTCGCTCCTGGCAGCCGACGTGCGCTGGCTGCGGCGCGATAGCGCATTTCCCGTGACCCTGAAAAGCCGGGTTGCCATCAGCAGTGGGGAGATCGCGTTCAGCGGTTTGTCGGGCACGGCCGGCGGGGCGGCTCTGCGCGGGCGGGGGAACTTGATTTTGGGGCAACCGCTACGGCTCAACGCCGATCTCGCGGTTGACCAGGTCGATCTTCCCGCATTGATCGCTGTCGCCATCGGCATGCCGGCGCAAGGTGGCAGGAACGCGAAATGGTCGCCGCAACCATTCCGTCCGTTGCCGTCAATCAACGGCCGCGTTGCATTGGATGCCGAGCGGGCAACACTCGCGCCAGCTGTTGTGGCAAATAAAGTCCGTGGCACGTTCCGCATGACGCCGCAGGAAATTGCGTTCGAGTCCGTTACCGCCTCCGTTGGCGGCGGTACGTTGGCGGCCGATGCGAGTTTTCGCAACGGGCCGGGCGGTCTCTTTGCGCGCGGCCGTATCTCGCTCGCGAATGCTGACGCAACTGCAGTGATCCGTGGCGGCCCGCAGCCGCCTGTCGTTGGACGTATTTCATCCAAGATCGACGTTGAAGGGACCGGATCCAATCCGGCTGCGCTGATCGGCTCACTCAGCGGCAGCGGTTCGATGACGTTCGAAGGTGTCCAAATCGCTGGGCTTGATCCCAAGGCGATCGACATCGCAGTCCGCGCCATCGAGCGTGGGACACCCGTGGCTCCGGCGCGTATCGCAGACCTGGTTGGCAGAGGGATGGATGCGGGCTCCCTGAGCATGCCCTGGGCCAGCGTACCCCTCAGCGTCGCGGCCGGACGGGTGCGTCTGGGCAAATTAGTCGCTCCGCCGCAAAGCAACGATCTGACGGTGAGCGGCTCGCTCGATCTTGTCGAGGCCACGCTCGATGCGCGATTTACGGTGTTTGGCGCGGGCGAGGCGGGTCAGCGGCCCGAGGCCGCGATCGTGCTGAAGGGGCCGATAACGGGGCCACGGCGTTCAGTCGACGTGTCGGCGCTTGTCAGCTGGGTGACAATGCGATCGGTGGACCGCGAGGCGAGGCGCCTCGACGCGGCCGAGCACGCGGCCAATCCGATCGACGGTGCGGTCACGGCGCCGGGATCCGGTCCAGCGAGCAACATCCAAGGGACGCCAACCGAAACCAACATCGGTGCAAGCCTAGTGGCACCGCACCCCGCGCCCGCTTTGCCGCCGCCGCTCACCATTGCTCGACCGCCCGGGGCAGCGTCACCCCGACCGGCCGCACGGGTTCAGCCGGCACCAATTCCGCTGCTGACCCCCCAGTGATGGGGACAATCAATCTGCGCGGAGATCCGGCGAGATCGTCCTTACCGTTTGGAATTCGCGGCTCGGCATATCACTGCTGCCGCCAGCCTGGGTGCGATAGTGATCGAGGACAAACAGGCGAATAGCCGACGACAGATTGCCGTGCTGGCGCTCGTTGTCGATTGTGGACACGAGGTCTGACAACGGGATGTTTCGAGTTGCTGCGATTTCCTTGAGTCCCTTCCAGAAAGCGTCCTCGAGACTCACGCTGGTCTTGTGCCCGGCGATGACGATCGATCTTTTGACAACCTGCGACTTCATTTGGCCTCTCCCGATTCGATTCGGTGCTGGTCGAGCTTGCGGCGCGATTTGTCTTCCCGTGTTCGGTTGAGCGATCGCTCGGCCTTCGGCACGCCGTGCTGCAGGCGCTGCGCTGCAGCAGCTTCGTCGTCACGCTGCCGCCGTACCCGCTTGCGAACCGTCCGAAGATTGACGAACTCGCCCATTTGCCCCCAACCGAACTGCGGTCGCTTGAGTTTCGTCTTTCCCGTTAAATGTGCCGACAGCAAGGCTATTTGGCACATCAGTTGGGAAAGTTACCTTGGTCGTTAATGCTTGCCACGCATTACTCGGCTTTGCCAGTGCAATTTCTGAATTGTTGCGGTGTATAATCAAATTATCGGGAGGAAAATGACTCTCGATTACCTGACACTATGTTTGAAATGGAAAATGAATGCACAGAAAAAAATTTTTACATTTGATGGAACCTTTTTCTCGTTTGTGCGTTGGAAAAGGTTTGGGCGGTTGCAGGTGCGCCACGGCGGGGTGACCGACCGACCTCTGTGTAAACCCCGACGGCCGTTTGGGCTTCCCAACAGTTGCTCGCGACCGTTGTGCCTATTTTTTGCGAAATCTATCGAGGCGCACGACCTCGGCTCCTCCACCCGATGGCTTGTCGGGCAATTCAGCCGGGGCTGCGCCTGCATCCGCTGGTGCCGGCAACGTCTTGCGGCTGGGCTCGCTCGCGCCATGCGGCTTGTGGCTATCACTGGTCTGTTCGGGTTCAGCGTTCAAAGCCGCCGGCTGGGGCGGGATCTGGTCGACTGCCTCTGGGGTCTGAGCGAACTGCAGGCCGAAATTAACCGATGGATCGAAAAAGCCCTTGATCGCCATAAAGGGCACAGTGAGGCGCTCAGGAACCCCGTTGAATGATAGGCCGACTTCGAACAACTCCTCCCCAACGGTCATGTCCCAGAACTGATGTTGGAGGACGATCGTCATTTCCTCCGCATATTGGGTGCGCAGGCGGGGTGACAGCTTGACGCCTGGCGTGCGGGTCGCGAACGAGATGAAAAAGTGATGTTCGCCCGCCAGTCCCTTGGCCGCAGCATCCTTCAGGACCCGACGCACCACGCCGCGCATGGCCTCCTGGGTGAGCAGATCGTAACGGATATGGTCGACAGCCATCGGGTGCCCCGGGGCACTTGCGCAGAATCAGTTGCATGCTAACGCGGTCAGCCCCGCGCGTCAGCCGTGTTGTTGTATGCGGGTGCGGTGTGGCCATTCCGGGGCGCTGATCAGGACCGCAGCCTAGGTATCAGAACATACTGAGGCCGTCGTGATCTTTGATCCCAATATGGTGGAGAGTGGAGGCTTCTGTTGCCAGGTGCCTCCGAACCCCGCCTGCCGCTGCTAAACGTCAGGGCTTTAGATCGGTCTTTCAAACCGCATTACGCGGCCTGAGCAACCGGAGCATAGTTGTCATTGGCAACTATGAGAGTGGCCCGATAACGGCGGAACCATGCCGAGCAAAAGCACGCCCTTTACGCCCTCGTCGATCCTGTTTCGCCCCCGCATTTGAGATCAGTGATCAGTAATCAGAAGGACTTGATGTCTGATTATTGACCCCTGATCCCCGGAAGAATTGGTGGAGGCGCCGGGTACTGCCCCCGGGTCCGATAGGTTTATTACGACAGCCATTTATCGCCATAGCCGGCAAGCCGGCTCCACAAATATAGGCGCTCAACCCGAGCGAGGAAAGGGCGTGCACACTCCAGCGAAGAAATTCCTAATGCGCGCCGCACCGATCGCTGCCGCGTGGGAGAAGCATTGCGCGTGCTGGAGTAGGGCGCGATCATGGCTGGCAGTTTTGGCTAGCGCCGCAAAACGTCCGTCGCTAACAAAGAAGCATGACCGAGCGCGTCCTCGCCCCCCCGCCCGTCACCATTGTCCCCACCGCCACTGATCTCTTCCTCGCCTTTTTCAAAATCGCGGTTTCTGGCTTCGGCGGGGTATTGGCCTGGGCCCGGCGTGTAATCGTCCAGGAGCGGCGCTGGATGACGGCAGAGGAATTCAACGACCTGTTTGCGCTCTGCCAGTTCCTGCCCGGTCCCAACATCGTAAATTTCTCCATCATCTATGGTTCGCGCGTGCGCGGCGCCTCGGGTGCAGCCGCGGCGGTGCTTGGGCTCATGGGCCCGCCGACCGTGCTGATGATTGTGTTGGGGATGCTTTACACCCGCTACGGCGGGTTGCCGCAAGCACGCGGTGCCTTGACCGGCCTCGCCGCCGCTGCGGCGGGCCTCCTGATTTCAACCGCGGTCTCCATGGCGGAGCCGTTGCCGCGCAAAGGCATAGGGAGCGTTCTGATCGCGGGCGCCGCGCTGATCGGAGTGGGCGTGCTGCAATGGCCACTCCTCGGCGTGTTGGTTGTGCTGGCCCCGATTTCGATTGCGCGCGCCTGGAGGCAGTCGTGAAGGATACTACCGGCACGTTGCTAACGCTCGCGCTGCAATTCTCGTTGCTATCGTTTTTGGCTGTTGGAGGCGCCATTTCGGCGCTGCCCGAAATGCACCGGCAAGCCGTCGAGGTCTACCACTGGATGAGCAGCGCGCAGTTCGCCCAGCTTGTGGCGATCGCCCAGGCGGCGCCCGGGCCCAATGTGTTGATCGTGACCCTCATCGGCCAGCAGGTTGCCGGCGTCCCGGGGGCGCTGGTGGCAACGTTCTGTATGTGCGGTCCAGCTTGCGCCGTTGCGTTCCAGATCGTACGAGCGTTCCACCGTTTCAGGCAATCCCGTTGGGCGATCGCCGTGCAGGGGGGCCTTGTGCCGGTATCGGTAGGCCTCGTGGGTGCGACGGCACTGATCGTGGCGCGTTCCGCCGATCAAGGTTGGAGCACGTTGCTCATTACAGCGGCAACGTTCGCAGTCGTTCACTGGACGCGCGTCTCCCCATTGTGGACGCTGGCAGCCGCTTTCGCGCTTGGCTTCGCGGGTTTGCTGTAGGACATTTTGACCTGCTGGGCCAAAACCATAACTTGCAACGTAACGGTCGCTTCCGGTTGACTGGGTCCGTGTGCTAGGAACCGTGGGGGAACAGCGACAAAATTGGACTGAGTTGGGAGGCGATTAATGTCTGAGGGCGTCCAGGCCCCATCGGGCCCGCCGGGCCGCTTTAAAATCCGCAATCCGCAGGACTTCTATGGCGGCCTCGTTTTGTGCGGGGTCGCAGTCTTCGCGTTGTGGGCGGAGCGCGACCTTCCAGGCATGCGGGGATTCGCATTCGGGCCCGGTACGGCGCCGAGGATGTTCGCCAGCATCCTGGCTGCGCTGGGCCTAGGGGTCGCCTTCATCGGCTTGGTCACCGACGGCCCGAAGATCGAACGGGTCACCGTTCGTGGGACGTTGCTGGGCGCGTTGCTGATCGCGATTTTCGTTATCGTGTCGCGCTACGGAACCCCCATAACCTCGGGTCTTGGCCTGCGCCAGTACGAGGGCGTCCTTGCCGCCCTGATCGTGCTCATCGTCACCATCGCGTTGGCGCGCGGGCTCGACCGTGGACCGCTCTACGTGATCGCGGCGACGCTGATCTTTGCCGGTACCATTCGTCCGCTTGGGCTCGTTTTCGCGAGCTTCATCTCGCTCGTGGTCTCGGCCGTTGCCACCTTGGAGGTGCGCTGGCGCGAGACGATCGTCTGGGCCGCTGCGCTGACGTTGTTTTGCACGTTGCTGTTCGTCTACGGCCTCAATTTGCCGTTCTCGCTCTGGCCGCGGTTCTAGGGAGCGCGCGCCATGGATCTCTTCGTCAATCTGGCGCACGGTTTCTCGGTCGCGCTCTCGCCCATGAACGTGTTGTTCTGCCTGATCGGTGCGCTGGTGGGCACTCTGATCGGCGTGCTGCCTGGAGTTGGCCCGGTCGCGACCATCGCCATGCTGCTGCCGATCACTTTCGGACTGCCGCCGGTGGGCGCGCTGATCATGCTCGCCGGCATCTACTACGGGGCGCAATACGGTGGCTCGACCACCTCGATTCTGGTCAACATTCCGGGCGAAGCATCCTCGGTGGTGACGACGCTCGACGGTCACCAGATGGCGCGCCAGGGGCGCGCCGGTCCGGCGCTCGCGATCGCGGCGATTGGATCGTTTATTGCGGGCTGCGTGTCGACGGTGCTGGTGGCCGCGCTTGGCGCGCCGCTCACCTCGCTCGCGCTCCTGTTCGGACCAGCCGAGTACTTCTCCTTGATGGTGCTGGGCCTCGTGTTTGCTGTCGTGCTCGCGAAGGGCTCGGTCCCCAAGGCCGTGGCCATGATCCTGCTAGGTCTCCTGCTTTCATCGGTCGGATCCGACATCGAGACCGGCCAGTCGCGGATGGCCTTTGACGTGCCCGAGCTCTCCGATGGGATCGGCTTCGTCGTGGTCGCCATGGGCGTGTTCGGCTTTGCCGAAATCATCCGCAACCTGGAAACCCAAACCGAGGAAACCCGCTCAATCGTCACCGCCAAAGTCACCGGGTTGATGCCCACCTGGCCCGACCTCAAGGCGTCGGCGGGCGCCATCGCTCGCGGCACCGTTCTGGGCTCGATCCTCGGCATCCTGCCGGGTGGCGGTGCGGTGATCGCGGCATTCGCCGCCTACACGTTCGAGAAGAAGGTGGCCAAGGACCCCTCGCGCTTCGGCCGCGGCGCCATCGAGGGCGTGGCCGCGCCCGAGAGCGCCAACAACGCGGCGGCGCAGACGTCGTTCATTCCGCTGCTCACCCTTGGCATTCCGCCCAACGCCGTGATGGCGCTGATGGTCGGCGCGATGACCATTCACGGTATCGTGCCGGGGCCGCAGGTCATGACCAAGCAGCCCGACCTGTTCTGGGGCATGATCGCGTCGATGTGGCTTGGCAACCTCATGCTGGTCGTGATCAACCTGCCGCTGGTCGGCCTCTGGGTGCGCTTGCTGCGCGTGCCGTACCGGATGATGTTTCCGGCGATCCTGATCTTCTGCAACATCGGCAACTATTCAATCAACAACGCCCCGTTCGATGTCGCCATGACGGCGGTGTTCGCCCTGGTCGGCTACTGGTTGATCAAGCTCGACTTCGAGCCAGCTCCGATGTTGCTTGGTTATGTATTGGGCCCCCTGATGGAGGAGAATTTGCGCCGCGCCATGCTGATCGCGCGTGGAGATCCGATGACCTTCGTGTACCGTCCGATCTCGGCAACGCTACTCGCAATCGCGCTCCTTCTTCTGGTTCTGGCGGTGCTGCCGATGATTCGCTCGCGGCGTGACGAGGTATTCGTCGAAGGCGAAACCTGACCCACGATTTGCATGGGCGGCCGCGCAAGCGGCTCGACAAGCTCAACGACGCGCTCGGAAAGGCGCTCGATGATCCCAATACGCGCAAGCGCCTGCTGGAACTCGGGAGCGAAATACCGGAAGGCGGGGTGCGCACATCGCAGGCCCTGGCGGAGCTGGTCGAAAACGAAGTTGCGCGCTGGACGCCTGTCTTTCAGACTGCCGGCGTCGCCGCCAACTAGCCGCGTCCCGCATAGTTGCGGGAGCGCGCAGTCGCGCTAAAATTGCTGCGCGACTCAGGGATTGCCCGTGCGCCAATACCTCGAACTCATGGAACACGTTCTCGCCGACGGCGTCGAGAAGCGCGACCGCACCGGCGTCGGCACGCTGTCCGTGTTCGGTCACCAGATGCGTTTTGATCTGGCGCAGGGCTTTCCGCTGCTCACGACCAAGAAACTGCATCTCAAGTCGATCATCCACGAGCTGCTCTGGTTTCTCGCCGGCGATACCAACATCAAATATCTCAACGACCACGGCGTGCGCATTTGGGACGAGTGGGCGGACGAACGTGGCGATCTCGGCCCGGTCTATGGTCGGCAATGGCGTTCATGGCCGGGACACGATGGTCAGACGATTGACCAGATCGCCGGCGTGGTTGCCGCGATCCGCCGCAACCCGGACTCGCGCCGCCTCATCGTCACCGCTTGGAACCCTTCGGACGTCGACAAGATGGCACTACCGCCGTGTCATTGCCTGTTCCAGTTCTATATCGCCAACGGCCGGCTTTCCTGTCAGCTCTACCAGCGTTCAGCCGATATTTTTCTGGGAGTGCCGTTCAACATTGCCTCCTACGCTCTGCTCACCCTCATGGTCGCCCATGTGACCGGCTACACGCCAGGTGAGTTCATCCATACGCTCGGCGACGCCCACCTCTATCTCAATCATATCGAGCAGGCCCGGCTGCAGCTCACCAGGTTGCCCCTGCGTTTGCCGGTTATGCGGCTCAGCCCGGGGGTCAGCGACCTCGAGGCGTTCCGCTATGAGGATTTTTTGCTCGAAGGCTATGAGCCGCACCCACACATCAAGGCGGAAGTCGCGGTGTGAGTGGCGATCTAACCAATCGCAACGGGCCCGCCACCGTTCTGATCATCGCCGCCGCCGACAACAATGTCATCGGTCGTGCCGGCGGATTGCCGTGGCGGCTGAAATCCGATCTGCAGCATTTTCGCTCCCTCACCATGGGCAAGCCGGTGGTGATGGGGCGCAAGACCTATGTTTCCATTGGCAAACCGCTGCCGGGGCGAACAAATATCGTGGTCAGCCGCGATCGATCATTCGCGGCGCCCGACCTTACCGTCGCATGCTCCTTGGCAGCTGCTCTCGAAGCGGCGCGCGGCGATGCGCTCCGGCGCGGGAGCGACATCATGGTGATCGGGGGTGCCGACATTTTCGCGCAAGCCCTGCCTTTGGCGACCCGCGTCGAATTGACCCGCGTACACATGCGTCCAGACGGTGATGTCATCCTGCCGGATCTCGCGGAGGACGAATGGCGAGAAGTGGCGCGTTGTGACGTTGCACCCGGCCCGAGCGATGATGCTGCCTTCACCCTCTTGAGCTACGAGCGCATTGCGCCAAAGTGATGCGGCGCGCCGCGCGCGTTGAAAGCCGCGAGTGCAGCCCCTATAACCTCATGACACAGGACGCGCCGGCACTGGCGCTTGGAGGTTTCATGCCCTGGAGCAATCAAGGCGGCGGTCCCTGGGGTCCGGGGCCGAAAGGGCCTTGGGGATCGGGCCCGCAGTCGTCGGGTCCCAATCCGCCCGATCTCGAGGAAATCCTGCGGCGCAGCCAGGACAAGCTGCGCAGCGTGCTGCCGGGCGGCAATCTCAGCGGCAAGGGTGCCATCATCATTGCCTTGTTTGCTGTGTTGCTGTGGGGCTTTTCGGGAATCTATCAGGTTGCGCCCGATGAGCTTGGCATCGTGCTGCGGTTCGGAGCATACGTGCGCGACGCACAACCCGGCCTCAACATCAAGTTCCCGTATCCGATCGAAACGGTGTTGACGCCGAAGGTGCTCAGTAGCAACCGCATCGAGATTGGCATGCGGTCCGACGACGGCCTCCGGCGCGGCGGGAGCATGCGCGACGTGCCGGAAGAGAGCCTCATGCTCACGGGCGACGAGAACATCGTTGACGTTGATTTTACGGTGCTTTGGCGCATCAAGCCGAATGGCGCAGCGGACTATTTGTTCAATATTCAAAATCCGGAAGGTACGGTGAAGGCGGTGGCGGAAAGCGCCATGCGCGAGGTGATCGGCCGGTCGGAGATCCAGCCGATCCTGACCGGCGCCCGGCAGAACGTCGAGACGGCGGTGCAGGAACTGATGCAGCGGGTGCTCGACAATTACCAATCCGGGATTCGGATCACCCAAGTGCAGATGCAGAAAGTGGATCCACCGGCGCAGGTGATCGACGCGTTCCGCGACGTGCAGGCGGCGCGCGCCGATGCGGAGCGCGCCCAGAATGAGGCGCAGACTTACGCCAATCGAGTCGTGCCCGAGGCACGCGGCCGCGTTGCGCAGATCGTGCAGGCCGCGGAAGCTTACCGGGAGCAGACGGTCGCGGAAGCGACCGGGCAGGCGTCGCGCTTTTCGCAAGTGTACGAACAGTACAAGAGGGCTCCCGAGATCACGCGCCAGCGGCTCTACCTTGAAACCATGGAGCGCGTCCTGGGTGGCGCCGATAAGGTTATCCTCGATACCCCGACCGGCTCCGGCGGCGGCGTCGTGCCGGTCCTGCCGCTCAACGACATGATGCGGCAGCAACAGCCCCGTTCCCCCGCGCAAGGGTCACAAGGCATGACCAGCGGAGGCACCCGATGAGATCCTCCATCACGGGCGGCGTCGCCGCTGTCGTTCTGCTTGTCGTTCTGATCCTCGGTTACCAGTCACTGTTCGAGGTGAGGCAGGGGATGCAAGCCCTGGTCCTCCGGTTTGGCCAGCCGATCAAGGTCATCACCGAGCCTTGTGCAGGGGATCCTGCGGGCGCGTCACCCGCGCAGTCGCGGTGCGCGGGCCTTTATGTGAAATGGCCGCTGTGGATCGAAAACGTCGTCTACATCAGCGCCCGCATTCTGGATCTGGAAAATCCCGCGCAGGAAGTTATTGCGTCCGACCAGAAACGGCTGGTGGTCGATGCTTTCGCACGCTATCGCATTGAGGAACCGCTGAAATTCTATCAGACCGTCGGCTCGATCGCGATTGCCAATTCGCAACTGTCGGCCCTGCTCAACTCGGCCCTGCGGCGCGTGCTCGGCGAGGCTACGCTCACTCACGTGGTGCGCGACGAGCGACCGCAGCTGATGGCGAGGGTGCGCGAGCAGCTCGACCACGAGGCCAAGCAGTTTGGCATCAGCGTCATCGACGTGCGCATTCGACGGGCCGACCTACCCGAACAGAACAGCCAGGCGGTCTATCAGCGCATGCAGACCGAGCGCCAACGCGAAGCGGCGGAGTTTCGCGCTCAGGGCAGCCAGCGCTCGCAGGAGATCAAGGCGCGCGCCGACCGGGACGTAACGGTACTGGTTGCCGACGCCCAGTCCAAGTCTGAGAAAATCCGTGGCGAGGGCGATGCCGAGCGCAACCGGATCTTCGCCGAGGCCTACGGCAAGGATCCGAACTTCTTCAGCTTCTACCGTTCGATGCAGGCCTACGAGACGGGCCTGCGCCCAAACGACACGCGGCTTGTGCTGAAGCCGGACTCGGACTTTTTCCGGTACTTCGGCGATCCGTTAGGCAAAGTCGGCGACGGCAACAAGAATTGATGCGGCGCGCCGCGCCACGTCGGCCTGGTAGCAGACAATGTCGGAATTCGTGGTGGCGCTCGGGCTCGTATTCGTGATCGAAGGGCTCGTTTTTGCTGCCTTTCCGGCGCAGACCCGCCGCGCCGTTGCAGCGGTGCTGGATACACCCGATCAGGCGCTGCGGCTGATCGGGCTGTTGAGCGCTATGTTCGGCATGGCCGTTATTTGGTTCATGCGTGGATGAGGGTCTGCGCCGATGCGCCGCAGGCCGCCATTCCGCCCTAATCCATGACTATTGCGGCCACAAGCGAGTACCTTGCATCCGGCGATTGTCCGGCGCAGTGTCCGTACCGGCTGTTTTCAGGAGATTCTGAGCCTATGGTCGGCTGTCATACAGTCCTGCGGCGTCCGCGCCGCCCCACCGCCGCACTCGCTCTCGCGGCAATGATCGTGCTGTCGCCGCTCGCCGCCGTTGCGCAGTCGCACGGACCCGAGGGCATCGCCGACGTTGCCGAAAAGGTGATCGACGCGGTCGTCAATATCTCGACCTCGCAAACGGTTGAAGCGCGCGGCGCCATGCCACAGATGCCGCCAGGCTCACAGCAATTCGAAGAGTTCTTCGAAGAGTTCTTCAAGAACAAGCGCGGTGGTGACAATCAAAACCGGGCACCGCGACGGGTTTCCTCGCTTGGCTCTGGCTTCGTTATCGATGCGTCCGGTATCGTCGTGACCAACAACCACGTGATCTCCGATGCCGACGAGGTGAACGTCATTTTCAATGATGGTACGCGGCTGAAGGCCGAAGTCATTGGACACGACCAGAAAACCGACATCGCTTTGTTGCGCGTGAAGCCGGACAAGCCGCTCAAAGCTGTGCAGTTCGGCGACTCCGACAAACTGCGGCTTGGCGAATGGGTTGTCGCCATCGGCAATCCGTTCAGCCTGGGCGGCACGGTTACCGCCGGCATCGTGTCGGCGCGCAACCGCGACATCAACTCCGGGCCGTACGACAACTACATCCAGACCGATGCCGCCATCAACCGCGGCAATTCCGGCGGTCCCTTGTTCAATCTCAATGGCGAGGTGGTCGGGGTCAACACGGCGATCATTTCGCCCTCCGGCGGATCGATCGGCATCGGCTTTGCCGTACCGTCGAAGACCGCAGTGGCGGTGATCGACCAGCTGCGGCAGTTCGGCGAGACCCGGCGTGGATGGCTCGGCGTGCGGATCCAGCAAGTCACCGACGAGATCGCCGACGGCTTGAATATCAAGCCGGCCAAGGGCGCGCTGGTCGCGGGCGTTGAGGAAAAGGGCCCAGCCAAGCCTGCCGGTATCGAGCCGGGCGATGTCATCGTTAAGTTCGATGGCAAGGACGTAAAGGACATGAAGGATTTGCCACGCATCGTCGCCGACACACCGGTTGGCAAGGATGTCGAGGTGGTGATCATCCGCAAGGGCAAGGAAGAGAAGAGGACCGTCAAACTTGGCCGCCTTGAG
The DNA here is from genome assembly GCA_963833605.1 of uncultured Alphaproteobacteria bacterium. Taxonomy (GTDB): domain Bacteria; phylum Pseudomonadota; class Alphaproteobacteria; order Rhizobiales; family Xanthobacteraceae; genus JAFAXD01. Next base: position 29,176 of record CAWHYZ010000011.1, on the reverse strand, counting down.
GACGGCGAAAAGCAGGCCGCGCTCGCTGCAAAGAAAGACGCCGCGCCGGAAGAGAAATCGGTCGTGCAGAAGACACTCGGCCTGCAGCTCTCGAACCTGACCGACGGCTTGCGCCAGCGCTACAAGATCAAGGAGCAGGTCAAAGGCGTCGTGATCACAGGCGTCGACGCGAACTCGACGGCCGCCGAGAAGCGTCTCAACGCCGGCGATGTGATCGTCGAAGTCGGTCAGGAGGCGGTCGCGACCCCGGCCGACCTGCAGAAAAAGCTCGATCAGCTTAAGAAAGAAGGCCGCAAGGCGGCGCTGTTTCTGGTGGCCAACGCCGATGGTGACGTTCGGTACGTTGCGCTGAGTTTACAATGACCATAGCCTGAATAGAGCGAGGCGAAACCCGGGTAGGCAGTTGCGGCGAACGCGTGGGTGACCCGGATAGCGCTGCGCCCCATCCGGGCTACCAAGATGAAGCTTGAAGTCGTCACCACTGAGGAACCTTCGGACACCGATCGGCAAGCGCTGCTCGACTTCCTGGTTAACTACAACGCGAGTCGCGTCGGCGAGACGCCGTTCCGTCAGTTCGCTCTGTTCCTGCGCGACGCCGAAAGCGCCGAGATCGTTGGCGGGCTCTATGCCTACGTGCTCTACGACTGGCTTGCGATCGAACTGCTGATCGTCCCTGAGGAGCATCGCGGCCAGGGTGTTGGGTCCGAGCTGGTGCGGCGGACCGAAGCCCATGCCGCGGAGCTCGGATGCATCGGCGTCTGGCTCAACACCTTCAGCTTCCAGGCTCGCGGCTTCTACGAAAAACTCGGCTACGAGGTTTTCGGCGCACTTGATGAGCATCCGCGCGGATCGCAGCGCTTCTTCCTGCGCAAGCGATTGACGCCTATCCGACAAACTCCTCGCGCCGATAGCCCTGCGCGAACAGCAACGCCGTGAGGTCGCCATGATCGATGCGCGCGGCGGCCGCAGCGGCGACCGCGGGTTTGGCGTGGAACGCAACACCCAGTCCAGCTTCCCGGATCATGTCCAGATCGTTGGCGCCGTCACCAGCCACAAGGGTCTCGTCCCGTGTAAGCCCAAGCCGGGCGCGCAACGCGAGGAGGGTTGCGAGCTTTGCTTCGCGCCCGAGGATCGGCTCTGCGACTTGGCCGGTCAGCTTGCCGGCGTCGTCGACGAGCAGTTGATTGGCGCTCGACTCGTCAAAGCCGATCATCGCTGCGATCCTCGTGGTGAACAGCGTGAACCCGCCCGAGACCAGGCAAGTATAGGCGCCGTGTGCCCGCATGGTCGCGACCAGGAGTTTTGCTCCGGGCGTCAGGGTAATCCGGCTTGCGATCACATCGTCGGTCACGCGCGCCGGCAGGCCGGTGAGCAGTGCGACGCGTTCGCGTAGCGCCGGTGCGAACGCAAGTTCGCCGCGCATGGCGCGCTCGGTGATGGCAGCGACCCGTGCCTTTTGCCCGATCAGGTCAGCGAGTTCGTCGATGCATTCCTGGCCGATCATGGTTGAATCCATGTCACCGACGAACAACCGCTTGCGCCGCCCAGCCGCGCCCTGAACGACAATGTCGATGGCACGTCCCCCAAGTGCTGTGCGCACGCGCTCGACGAGTAGCCGGTTGTCGTTTTCGCCGGTAACGGTAAAGAAAATATCGGCGGCAACACCCGGTTCGAGCCATTGCGGCTCGCCTGGCGCCGGTAAAACGTCGCGAGCGCGCTCGATCGCGGCATCATCGAGCGCGGACGCGGAAGAGATCAGGGTCGCGACAGAGGTCATGCCAGGTCAGATGCGGGCGGTGCTTATCGCAGGGCCGACGGCGAGCGGCAAGTCCGCGCTTGCGCTGGACATCGCCGAACAACTTGACGGAGTGATCATCAACGCCGATTCGATGCAGATCTACAGCGACCTGCGGATCATCACGGCGCGCCCGAGCCCGGCCGAGGAGGCGAGGGTACCGCACCGCCTCTATGGCCACGTGGATGCGGCGCTAAGCTATTCAGTCGGGCGCTATCTGGGGGATGTCGCCGATGCGCTCGCGCGCGCTGATCGTCAAGGCAAGCTGCCGATTGTCGTCGGCGGCACGGGGCTCTATTTCAAGGCGCTGACCCATGGACTGGCGGTCATACCGCCAATCCCGGGCACAGTGCGCAAGGACGTCCGGGAGCAGCTTGCCGCCAAGGGCCCGGAAGCCCTGCACGCTCAACTCGCCAAGCTCGATGCCGCGGGAGCGGAACGGCTGCGGCCGACGGACCGGCAACGGGTGGCGCGTTCCCTCGAGGTCGTGCTGGCGACCGGGCGGCCGCTTGCCGATTGGCACCACCAAGAAGTTGCTCCGTTGCTTGATCCAACCGAGGTCGTGAAGTTGTTCGTGGCGCCCCCGCGCGAGGAGCTCTACGAGCGCATCGATGCGCGTTTCGACGCAATGATGGACGCGGGCGCGTTGACCGAAGTGCACAGGTTAGCCGCGCGCCGATTGGACCCATTGCTGCCGGTCATGAAGGCGCACGGCGTGCCATGGCTCATCCGCCACCTGGCGGGCACGATGACGCTTGCAGAAGCGACCAAGCGCGCCAAGCTCGACGTTCACCACTATGCCAAGCGGCAGTTTACGTGGTTTCGCCATCAGCTGGCGGATTGGACCCGGGTTTCGCCCGCAAAAGCGCGTGACCAGATCCTGCGTGCAATCGCGCGCTGACGCCAAAGTGAGCCAGCCACCGCGACAGCGAGGCCCGCGGCGAGCACCCACCAGGCGGGCCGGATATCGTAGCTGAAGTCGAAATTGGCGAGAAAGATCATCCAAGCATTCACACCGGTCGCGACCGCGTGCCATGTGGTCTCGGCCACCGCGGTCAAGCAGGCGCACAGCACCGCCAACCCGACGAGGCGCGCGAACGTCACCTCGCCGGCGAACCGGAACAGCAGTCGATAGCCGAACAGCCAGGCCAGGAAACCAAGCATCAGCATCGGTTCCCACACGTCGTTCTTGGACTGCAGCAGGAAATGCACCTGCGCCAACACGGCGAGGGCGTAGACGCACCGGTGCAGCTGGTTCCAGCGCATGCTGCCGAGATAGCGGATGGCGCGGTCAAACGAGGTTGCGGCCAGAGCGATCAGTACCGCGAGCGCGACAAACCCGATGGTCAGGTAGAAGCGCAGGACAATCTCCCACGCCACCTGGCGCAGGTCGAAGTGTTGATCAAGCACATAAAGCGTGAGGTGAAACAGCGCATAGGCAAAGGCCGCAACGCCGAGGATGCGCCGCATCAGGATGAGCCGTGGGGCCATGAAGATCCGGCGTGCGGGGCTCACCGCCAGCGCGATATAGAGAAAACGCACCGCCCAATCACCGTTGAAATGGATCGCTTCGGTGACCGGCCTCGGCCCGAGGTCATGCAGCAAGATACGCCCGGCAAGCCAGACCGCCGGCAACAGCGCACCCGCGAACGCCACCACCTTTTCGGGACACCACGCCCCGGAGCGCTCGCGCAGAAACGCCATTTGCCGATGTCTCCAATCCCGCCGACCGTCATAAGCGGGGCGGGCGCCAAGGCAAATGCAAATCCCTTGCAAGCTTTTGTGAACCCGGGGTATCGGTCGGATCACCGTTTCCGTCGGATTTTCGCTTGACGGGCAGGTTCGGCCCCGATAGGTTCCGCGCGCAACTTTAGGACTGCAGGACGCCGCAATGCGTAATTTTATTACTCAACCGCTCGTAATCGTAGGCAGGCGCATCGCCGAGGGCGGCTAACCGCCCACGATGACCGGCGATGCGCACAGGGGCTCTCGGGCCCCTTTTTTATTTTCAGACAGGAACATGTGGAGTGGACGATGGCAAAAGAGATGACCGGCGCCGAGATGGTGATCGAGGCGCTCGCCGACCAAGGGGTCCGGGACATCTTTGGTTACCCGGGCGGGGCAGTGCTGCCGATCTACGATGCGCTGTTTCACCAGGACAAGGTCCGCCACGTACTGGTGCGCCATGAGCAGGGCGCGGTGCATGCCGCCGAGGGCTATGCGCGCTCGACCGGCAAGGTCGGCGCGGTGCTGGTCACCTCGGGGCCCGGTGCGACCAACGCGGTCACCGGCCTGACCGATGCGCTGATGGACTCGGTTCCACTCGTGTGCATCACCGGGCAGGTGCCGACGCACCTCATCGGCAATGACGCGTTTCAGGAATGCGACACCGTCGGCATCACGCGTCCGTGCACCAAGCACAATTATCTGGTGAAGGACGTTGCCGATCTGCCGCGCGTCCTGCACGAGGCGTTCTACATCGCCGGCAGCGGGCGGCCGGGGCCCGTCGTGGTCGACATCCCCAAGGACATCCAGTTCGCCAAAGGCATCTACTTCAAGCCCAACGAGTTTCCGCACAAGGGCTATCGGCCCAAGCTCAAGGGCGACCTCGACAAGATCAAGATCGCAATCGAGATGATGCGGCAGGCGCGACGCCCGGTTTTTTATACTGGCGGCGGTGTGATCAATTCCGGCACCGAAGCGGGCCACCTGTTGCGGGAGCTAGTCCGACTCACCGGCTTTCCGATCACCTCGACCTTGCTCGGGCTCGGCGCTTATCCGGCGTCGGACCGGCAGTGGCTCGGCATGCTCGGCATGCACGGCACCTACGAAGCCAACATGTCGATGCACGATTGCGATCTGATGATCTGTATCGGTGCCCGGTTCGACGACCGTATCACCGGACGGCTCGATGCCTTCGCACCGGCGTCGAAGAAGATTCATGTCGACATCGACCCTTCATCCATCAACAAAAATGTGAAGGTCGACGTGCCAATCATCGGCGACTGCGCGCATGTGCTCGAGGACATGGTGCGGCTGTGGCGCTCGAGTGCGGCTTCGGCCGATGCGGGTGCGTTGAAGGCCTGGTGGGGGCAGATCGACAAATGGCGCGCAAAGAAGTCGCTCGCCTATAAAAGCTCGGCCGACATCATCAAGCCGCAATACGCCATCGAACGGCTTTACGCTGCGACCCGCGGACGCGACGTCTACATCACCACCGAGGTCGGCCAGCATCAGATGTGGGCGGCCCAGTTCTTCAAGTTCGAGGAACCGAACCGCTGGATGACGTCGGGCGGGCTCGGCACCATGGGCTATGGCTTGCCGGCAGCGGTCGGCGTGCAGCGCGCCCACCCCGATGCGCTCGTCATCGATATCGCGGGCGAAGCCTCCGTGCTGATGACCATGCAGGAAATGTCGACAGCGGTCCAATACCGGCTGCCGATCAAGATCTTCATCATCAACAATCAGTACATGGGCATGGTCCGGCAGTGGCAGGAGCTGCTGCACGGTGGGCGCTATTCGGAAAGCTACACCGAGGCGCTACCGGACTTCGTCAAGCTCGCCGAGGCCTATCATGCAGTGGGTATCCGCTGCGATAAGCCGGCTGAGCTCGACGCCGCGATCAAGCACATGATCGACGTGCCCAAGCCGGTCATCTTCGACTGCGTGGTCGATCCTGCGGAAAACTGTTTTCCGATGATCCCGTCCGGGCGCGCCCATAACGAAATGCTCTTGGGTGATGCCGCTGAAAGCATCGAGGATGCCATCACCGAGGAAGGCAAGGTGATGGTGTGAACGCTGGCAGGTCAACGTCCATGTCGAACGCAACGAGTACGTCGCATTATCCCGCCGCCACCGTGTCCCAGCGGGTCGAGCAGCACACCCTGTGCGTGCTGGTCGATAACGAGCCGGGTGTGCTCGCGCGCGTCATCGGGTTGTTCTCCGGCCGGGGCTACAATATCGATTCGCTCACCGTGTCGGAGACCGAGCACGAGAAGCATCTCTCGCGCATCACCATCGTGACGCGTGGCACGCCGATGGTGATCGAGCAGATCAAGAACCAGCTCGATCGCATCGTGCCGATTCATCGTGTGATCGACATGACCGTCGCCGGCCCGGCGCTGCAGCGCGAACTCGCGATGGTCAAGGTGCGCGGCAAGGGCGAGCATCGCATGGAGGCGCTCCGCCTCGCCGATGCGTTCCGGGCGCGGGTGGTCGACGCCACGATCGAGAGCTTCGTGTTCGAGATCACCGGCGCGACCGACAAGATCGACAGCTTCATCAACCTGATGCTGCCGATCGGCCTGGTCGAGGTGGCCCGCACCGGCGTGGTGGCGATCGGACGGGGGCCGGAAGGCATGTGAGTAGTACCGCCGATTTGAAGTCCCTACACCGGCTGCGGAAAGCTCGTCTCAAATCCAAAACCACACTAGAATCATAAATTTGCTAGTGTCCTTTCGCTTCCGAAGTTCGTGTCGAGTGTGCTGCAAGGTATGAAGAACTTCGGAATCGGGACACTAGTCTTGATTTTCGCGCGCACTTGCCGTTGGTGCGCACCCGGAAGCGATGACAGACCAGAAGGGGCTGAACATTATGCGTGTTTATTACGACCGTGACGCCGACCTGAACCTGATCAAGGGCAAGAAGGTCGCCATCATCGGCTATGGCAGCCAGGGCCACGCCCATGCGCTCAACCTGCGCGATTCCGGCGTCAAGCAGGTGGCGGTCGCGCTGCGCAAAGGATCGCAGGGCGTCAAGAAGGCCGAGGCCGAAAAGCTTCCCGTCAAGGAGGTCGCCGAGGCCGCCAAGTGGGCCGACGTGATGATGATGCTGACGCCTGATGAATTACAGGCGGAGATCTATCGTGATCACCTTGTCGGCAACATGAAGGACGGCACCGCATTGATGTTCGCGCACGGTCTCAACGTCCATTTCAATCTGATCGAGCCGCGCGCCGATCTCGACGTGATGATGATCGCTCCCAAGGGCCCTGGTCACACTGTGCGCTCGGAGTACGAGCGCGGCGCCGGCGTGCCGTGTCTGCTCGCGATCCACCGCGACGTGTCGGGCAATGCCCACGATCTATGCCTGTCGTATGGGGCGGCGATCGGCGGCGGCCGCGCCGGTATCATCGAGACGACGTTCCGCGAGGAATGCGAGACCGACCTTTTCGGCGAGCAGTCGGTGCTGTGCGGTGGCCTGGTCGAGCTGATGAAGGCTGGCTACGAGACCCTGGTGGAAGCCGGCTACGCGCCCGAGATGGCCTATTTCGAGTGCGTGCACGAGGTGAAGCTGATCGTCGACCTGATCTACGAAGGCGGCATCGCCAACATGAACTACTCGGTCTCCAATACGGCCGAATACGGCGAGTACGTGTCGGGCCCGCGCGTCGTCAACGATGCGACCCGTGCTGAGATGAAGCGCATTCTCGACGACATCCAGTGCGGCAAGTTCGTCAAGGACTGGATGCTGGAGAACCGGGTCAACCAGACGTCGTTCAAAGCCATGCGCGCCAAGATGGCGGCACATCCGATCGAGGACATCGGCGCCAAGCTGCGCGCCATGATGCCGTGGATCAAGCAGCGGGCGCTGGTCGATCGCAGCAGGAATTGAGGTGGCTCGCCTCACTTCCCGATCTTGTCCCACAGCCAGCGCGCAACCTGATTGGGCGACGCGCCATCGGCGCTGGCGCGGGCATTGGCGGCGCGCATCGTCTCGACGTTGATCGCATCGATAAGCGGCCGCAGCGCGTCGATGAACGCAGTGTCGTTCGCGCGCTTGGGCGAGATCAGCAGAATCGCGTCGTAAGGCGGGATCGCATGCTTGGGATCGTCAAGCACGACGAGGTCGTATAGGGCAATGCGGCCGTCGCTGGTATAGGCCGAGATCACATCCACCTCGCCGGCAGCGATCGCTGGATACATGAATTCAGCCTGCATCTGCCGCTGCCTGCGAAACGAGAGCCCGTAGGCCTGGCGCAGCGCCGCCCATTCTGGTCGCTGGAAGAACTCGTAGTCGCCGGCAACGGAAAGGCTCGACGCCTGCCTCGCCAGGTCCACAAGCGTGCGGATGCCGAGCGCGTCGGCGCGTTTGCGGGTCATCGCGAGCGCGTAGGCATTCTCGAAGCCGAGTTCGCCGATCAGCGTGACGTTGCGCTCGCGCTTGAGCCAACGCGCAACCTCTTCCAGCACCTCCGCCCGCGGCGCGATGTCGGTACGGTGCATCTGGTTCGCCCAGATCGTGCCGGTGTAGTCCACATAGACGTTGATCTCGCCGGCGGCGAGCGCGTCAAGAATCACCGCCGAGCCAAGCCCGTCGCGTTGCGCGGCCGCAAGCCCGTTGACATCCAATCGCTGCTTGATCAGCGCAGCCAAAATGTACTGCTCCGAAAACGGCTTGGCACCGACGAGGTAGAGTGCTTGCCCGCGTGACAGGTTTGGCAGCAGCGCGAGCGCGACAATCGCAGCCAGCCCGGCGGTGCCGGCGGCGACGCGTCCGCGGCGGCGTGCACCGACGCCGGTTTCGATCAGTGCCAGCAGCTGATCGGTCGCGAGCGCCAGCACGGCAGCCGCAACGCAGCCGAACAGCACAAAAATCCAGTTCTGGGTCTGCAAGCCCGAGAAGATGTAGTTGCCGAGACTGGTCTGGCCGATCGGTGTCGACAGCGTCGCGGTTCCGATCACCCAAACCGCTGCGGTGCGCACCCCGGCCATGATCACCGGCAAAGCCAGTGGCACCTCCACCATCCGCAGCGATTGCAGCCGCGTCATGCCGACGCCCTGTGCGGCTTCCGTAATGGCTGGATCGATGGTGGTGAGACCGGTGATGGTGTTTCGCAACACCGGCAACATGCTGTAGAGCGCAAGCGCCAGCACCGCGGGCAGGAACCCCAGCGCCGAGAAGCTGAACCCGAACCAGTCTGCCGAGAGCGACGCCGCGCCCAAGAGCAGCGGATAGAACAGCGCGAGCAGCGCCAATCCGGGCACGGTCTGCACAACGCTGGTCGCGGTCAACAACACGGCGCGCAACGCCGGGCGACGCACACAGACGAAGGCCAGCGGCAGGCTGACCAGGAGGCCAAGCCCGAGCGCCGTCATGCTGACGAGCACGTGGTTGCCGAAGTAATCCGGCAGATGCGCAAGCGCGTCGGCAAAACGCGGGTCCATCAACGCGCCCGGTCACCCAGGAATGCCGTGAGCCGTTCGGCCTGGCGGCGCGGGGTCTGCATCAGTTCGCGCACGTAGGGGTGTTGGTGCCGGATCAGCGCGGCCGGCGGCCCTTCCGCAATCAAGTGCCCGTGCTGGAGCACCGCGATCCGGTCGGCGAGCAGCAGCGCCTCCAGCACGTCGTGGGTGATCATCACGCTGGTGAGGCCGAGCGTCTCGTGCATGCGTCGATAGTCCTGTCCGAGCGCGTCGCGGGTGAGTGGGTCGAGCGCCCCGAACGGCTCGTCCATGAGCACGATCTGCGGCTGTGCCCCGAGCGCGCGCGCGACCCCGACACGTTGGCGCTCGCCTCCCGAGAGCTCGTGGGGAAAACGCGAGCCGTAGTTCGCATCAAGCCGCACCAGTGTGAGCAGTTCCGCGGCGCGCGCCGCCTGTCGCGCTGCGTCCCAGCCGAGCAATCTCGGTGTGATTGCGATGTTCTCGGCGACGGTCAGGTGCGGGAACAGGCCGATGCCCTGGAACACGTAACCGACGCTTCGGCGCAGAGCGATCGGGTCGAGGTCCTGCACGCTCGCGCCGCGTACCTCAACCTTACCCTCGCTCGGATCGGACAACCGGTTGATGAGCCGCAACAACGTGGTTTTGCCGGACCCGGACCCACCCACCACCGCCAGAAATTCACCTGCCGCAACCTTGAGCGACACATGTTCAAGCGCAAGCGGCCCATCGCCGTAGCGCTTGCTCACGTCGGTGAGTGCGATCGCCGTATCCATGTCCGCCACGATGCGGGGAGCACGAGCCCATTGCAACCCGCCGGGGGGCCGCTAGCTTGCGATTGGGAGGAATGGAATGCGAGGGGCGGCGATCGAACTATCGGGTGTAACGGTTGCGTTTCGTCTTGCCGACGGCGGGACCTATACGGCGGTCGAGGGTGCGTCGCTCAGCGTCGCCGACGGCGAGTTCGTCGCCATCGTGGGCCCGACCGGCTGCGGCAAGTCGACCTTGCTCAATGTGGCCGCCGGCCTGCTGGCACCGGCGGCCGGCAGCGTGCGCAAATCCGGTGTGCCGCTGACGGCGCTCAATCGCGACGCCGGATATCTGTTCCAGGCCGATGCGCTGTTTCCCTGGAAGACCGCGCTCGACAACGTGGCGATCGGGCTCGAGACCGCAGGGGTGACGCGCCGCCAAGCGCGCGAGCGGGCGCAGGCCTGGCTCGAACGGGTCGGCCTCGGCGGCTTCGGCGGCCGCTACCCGCACATGCTCTCGGGCGGGCAGCGCAAGCGTGTCGGGCTTGCGCAGGTGTTGATCCGCGATCCGAAGATCCTGCTGATGGATGAGCCGTTCGGACCGCTCGACGCCCAGACCCGCCAGATCATGGGCAATCTGCTGCTCGATCTGTGGAGCGCCGACCGCAAGGCGGTGCTGTTCGTGACCCACGATCTCGACGAGGCGATCGCGCTCTCCGACCGCGTCGTGATCATGTCGGCCGGTCCGGCGTCGCGCATCATCGGCGATTGGACCGTGGCGCTGGTGCGCCCGCGCGACATCGCCGAGGTCAAGGTCGAGGCCGCATTTCGCGCGCTTCATCGCGATATCTGGCACGTGCTCAAGGGCGAGGTGCTCAAGGGCTATGCGCGCCTTGGGTAGATTTACAAAAAACGATGTAAATTCAAAGGTTTGAATTAATGTGGGCGCCGAATGCGAGATGCTGTCACAACACGATCGCAACAATGTGGGCATTGAGACCGCCAATTGATTTCGTTCGCGATGATGTAGCCGATGGAATTTTGCCTCTCGCTCCCTGACGCTCAGGCTCGTTCTAAAAAGCAGAAATAGCGAACAGCGAACAAATCAGGCCGTCCAAAGACGTGCTGCCGAACAGCTCCCCGCAACTCGGGGAAAATCCGGGCTCTACCGACGGGTCTCAAAATTTGAAGTTCCCTGACGCTCAGGCTCGTTCTAAAAAGCAGAAATAGCGAACAGCGAACAAATCAGGCCGTCCAAAGACGTGCTGCCGAACAGCTCCCCGCAACTCGGGGAAAATCCGGGCTCTACCGACGGGTCTCAAAATTTGAAGGGGCTCACTCAAAAACCGCGGCAATTTTTCAAAATCCGGATCGCGTTGCACTCCTTTTCGGGAGGAGACGCATGAGCGCCCTCTGAAGCACCGTCAATCGTTCCCTTCCCGCGGCGGCACCCGGTCGGTGCAGTTTGTTTTAAGCGGCTTGTCGACAGCCGAGTGCCGCGGGTAGCCTTCCGCCATGGGTCCAAACCGTCGAGCGCAAAGAACGCGAACGTGCCACCGCTCAAGCAGCGGAGGAAGCGAAACGCGCTGAGGCCGAGCGCAAGGCGATTTGTTGATGCAAAATTGTTGGCATGTGGAATGCCCGCCAGGCCGGCGGCCGAGCCCTATGGTTCTATCCGACAATCGGCGCTGCTATCGCGGCCGGCTTTCCGTGGTTATCGTTATGGCGAGGGCGTGGTCTACCGTCCGGACGGCGTCTCCGATTTCGACAGGCTCCGCGCTGCGGTCGGTCTCGCGGGCTCACACGACGCATTCCTCTACGGGTTCGATCTGCCCGAACTCGACGGAGACGATCTACGGAGGGAACCATGGAACGTTCGCCGCGAGACGCTGGGGAACCTACCGCGCAAGATCCCGACGGCATACGGCTCTCGGAGCACATCGATGGCGCCGACGGTCAGACCGTATGCTGGCACGCCTGCGCCATCGGGCTCGAAGACGAGCCAATCATCCTGCGGTCAGCCCTCCATCAACCGTGTAGAGGCCCCCGGTTATAAAGCTTGCCCGCTCTGATGCGAGGAAACATACAAGCTCCGCAACTTCCTCTGGTTCTCCGACGCGCTTCAAGGGATGGATGTCGCTTTCGTGGGCCCAAGCAGCACGAGGGTCCGCCTTGCGCGAAAATATCGCTTCAGTCAGAGGAGTCCTTATCGTGGCTGGGCAGACGGCGTTTACCCTCACGCCATGAGGGCCGAGGTCGAGCGCCATACTTTTCGTTAGCTGACCCAGCGCGCCTTTAGTCAGACCATAGGCAAACGAATTTCGCTTTCCGATGAGCGCTTGGTCCGAGGCCATGATGATAATCGCACCTCCCTTGCTCGCGAGCAATCTTGGGGCTGATTCACGGAGGGTGTTGATTGCCCCGATTAGGTTGACGCCCAAGATTAGGTTGAGGTCTTCATCGCTGATGTCCAGGACTGTGTTGGATCGATGAACTCCAGCATTTGCAACGACGACGGAAAGGCGACCGAAGCGGCGCTCTGTAGCTTCGACCGCGCGCCGCTGGTCATCACGCTGCCGAACGTCTCCTTCAAAAAAAACAGCACTTCCGTTGAGTTCGCCCTCTAACAGACGCCCTGCTTGCACGTTGGTATCGAAGAAGCCTACTCCGTGTCCGTCGCGAACCAGGGTCCGGACTGTGGCGGCTCCTATCCCGGTACTTCCTCCGGTCACAAAGGCTGATCGATTGTCATGCTTGGCTTTCATGCGAGCGCGTCCCCGAAATAACTTCGATCGCATGATACGACGATCGTGTTCAATGGCTGTGGCGGTACCGAAGCTCAGACGGTGTTCGTGTCGAACGTCCAGTCGCTGCAATTCCAGCGCGACGCACCTTACGTCAACATTTCAGTTGCTTACAAACAAGGATAGGCCCCATGCTCTGGCGCTCTTTGACCCGCCCGTCGACCAACCGGTTTCATTGAGCCCTGTCCGCCGACCCTGGGTCAATCCGCCGGACCCGCGTGATTATGCTCATGTCGGCGCGCAATTCGAGATCGCAAGTTGTTATTTAGTGTAATCCACCTCAATAACGCGATTTTTCCTCACCCGCCCGCGTATCGACAAAGGCGCCAAGCGAGAACAATCGCTGTGAACCAGAGCAATTACCGGAAATTCGTTCGTTACCGGAAATCGGGTCAGCAATTGCGCGCCGACCGACAAACCCGATACCAACTAACCGATCGTTAAGCACATCGTTCCGGTGATCGATGTTGCCGATTTACATCACCTGTCGAGAAAAGCGTGAGTGCAAGCCGCCACTCCATTGTCGCCGTGATTGTTGCCGTGGTTTGTTAAATGAGTTGAAGAAAGTCGGTGGGGGCGTGGCATGTGGGTGGTGAGTTTGGCGCTTCCGATCGCTGTAATAGCTATCGCCTCATTTGTGGCTTTCGCGATGATCTGGTCGGTTGCGAAAGTCGAAACAGGTCGTGTTCCGGGTTTGGGGATGGGGGTCGATTATGGGCGCGAGAGTGGAGCAGGCGAACGTTGATCCGTATGAGAGAACTCTGATTGACAGGAATGAGCCAGCTAAGCAGCGCTTGTTGACCGTTGGAATGCTGATCTTTTCCCTCGCGTTCTGCGCTCTGGTATTCGATGCGGGATGGAGGGAGATTTCGAATTACGAGAAATGCGGCTTGAAGGGCTTGATTGCCTGTCACGCTGTCGCGTCAAGTCCGAGTAGCGCGCCGTAATAGCCGTCAATTCTTCACACGCTCCGGTACGTGGCGCGACCTATGGCGTGCGTTTGTGCTGCGACGGCCAACTGGCGACGTAGGTGGCGTCCTCAAGCTCGTTGGCTTTTGTGGTGAACTCTTGCGCGAGCTTGCAAAGCTCTTCGGCAGCGTGACGGTCGCTGCAATCGCCTGCAATTGCTAAGCAGCGGACAGTCAAGGTCCGAAAATAAGTCGCCGTCAGAGGAATTCTGTTTCTGCTTTTGGGGCACCAGCGGACATCGCTGGACCTGCCGCCGGTTCGAGCAAGTCGTGAATGACCCGAATGTATGGTCCGGCCGTGCGTCGCAAGAGGGTTTCGTCGATCTGGCGGATGTGCGGTCTTGCATCAATGTATCCGGCCTCTGCTCGGAGCGTGTCGTGCTCCCGGCCATCATGGATATCAGCGCGCGTGCGATCTCATTAGCGGATAGACCTCAGTGGGCCATTCGGGTCACCAGTGTTCGCATGCGCCGGGAAGACCGATCCTCCATCTCGTTTGATCCTCTCGCAGACCTCGGTGGGTTAGGGTTATCGGGCTATATCATCGTGGGCTCATCGGGCGGCTACCTCACTGATCTTCGTCGCCTCGAAGTTCCGGCCATGAGCCAGAACGCTCCAGGCGATGCGGGCCAGTTTGTTGGCGAGCGCAATCGCGAGCACGTTGTGGTGCAGCCGCTTCTTGGCCGCCTCGATCCAGGGCTTGAGCCCGTGACGCTCCCAGCTCTTCGGCTTGATCAGTACAACCCAGGCGGCCTGCACGAACAGGACGCGCAGATAGCGATTGCCGCGCTTCGATATCTTGCCGAGGATCGTGCGGTCCCCGGTCGAGATTTGTCTCGGAACGAGCCCCAGCCAGGCGGCAAAGTCTCGGCCTTTCGAGAACGCATCTCCAGCGCCGATCGCGGCCACCATCGCGCTCGAGATGATCGGCCCGATCCCCGGCACGCTCATCAGCCGCCCGCAACCGCCATCCTGGCGCGCCAGAGTCTCGATCTCGACCGATAGAGACTTCGATCCGCTCATCCAGCCGGCGCCAGTCGCCGGCCAGGCCCTCGATCACCTGCACCATACGAGGCGACAGGACATCCGGCGGTGTAGCCAGGATGGCCGGCAGCTCGGCACGCAAGAAGCGTTGTCCCTGCCGCACAGGAATGCCGCGCTCCAGCAGGAAAGCACGGATTTGATTGATGATGCCGGTGCGCTGGCTGACCAACCGCTCACGCACGCGGTGAAGCGCCTGCAAGTCAAGTTGATCGGCGGTCTTGGTCGCGACGAACTTCATCGTTGGGCGCTGTACCGCCTCGGCGATCGCCTCCGCATCGCGGAAGTCGTTCTTCTGTCCTTTCGAGTAGGGACGAACGTAGTTCGCTGGCATCAGCCGCGCATCGTGGCCAAACGCCCTGAGCTTGCGACTGAGATGATGGGCGCCGACACAGGCTTCCATGCCGATCAGGCACCGCCGCATGTTCGCAAACCGTGTCTCCACCTGACCACGTGACCACTTCTGCCGCAACACGATCGCACCACGCTCATCCTGACCCACAATGTGGAACGAGTTCTTGCCGATATCGATGCCGACAACCGCAATTGAGGGATTGAGTCTCCGTGTCATGGCGTGCTCCTCGTCTTTGGCGCCCCTTGCCAGCTTCGATCGCTGGCGGGGCAGGAGCACGGCCGGACCATCCCATTAGCTGACCTTGTGGGTCGAAGGTTTTCCTGTGGTACCCCGCACCAGATTTCGCGAGGGGTCGTCACCGATTTGTGATTGCCATCGTGCTCCGTCGCAGGTGGGTCGTTGGTTCCGCTCATCTCATTAAGGGTGGTAGCGTTGTTACGCAGCGCGACCGGCCGCACGGTGCCGACCGCCCTGCATAGGCTGATCTCAATCGAGGAGGTGAGTCGATGAAATATGTCCCAAGACAGCTAGCAACGCGTCTCGGTGGGCTGGTGGCGATATGTGTCGCCCTGGGCCTGCCACCATTGGCGCCTCCGGCGCTCGCCCAGGCACAACCTCAGACAACTGGCTCGGCGCAGAAAAGGCCGAACATCGTCATGCTTATGACAGACGACACCGGCTGGAACGATTTCGGTGCCTACACAGGAGGCGGCGCGGCCCTCGGCCACCCGACTCCGAACATCGACCAGATCGCCAACGAGGGGGTGGTATTCACGAGCTGGTACGGTCAGGCGAGTTGCACGGCGGGTCGCGCCTCGTTCATCACTGGTCGTATCCCGATCCGCTCGGCGCTCTCGATCGTGGTGGCGCCGGGCGATGAGAATGCGCTGCGCAAGGAGACACCCACCATCGCGGAATTCTTCCAGAAGAACGGCTATTCAACCTACTTTTCAGGCAAGTGGCATCTCGGCGACAAGCCTGCGGCTTACCCGATTGAGCACGGCTTCGATGAAATGAAGGCGTTCGCCGCGTACTACCCAGGCGTTTACACCTACTCCGACACCTCCAAGTGGTTCCATCCGTGGTTCCCGTCCTACAACCCGGAGTTCGCGAAGGACTACTTCGATGTCGTGAACATGTACGAATGGGAGGGCGTGGCCGGCCAACCAGCGAAGAGGGGCGCATACATCACCTACGATTACCTGGCCACCTTCGATGTCCGGCAGGCTGACTACGCAATCGAGTACATCAAGAAGCACGCCAAGGACGACAAGCCGTTCTTCATGGACGTCAACTTCATGAAGATGCACAACCCGACGAATGCCGCACCACAGTTCGCCGGGAAGTCGCGCCTCGGCGATTACTCGGACTCGGTCTTGGAACTCGACGACGACATAGGCCGGGTCATGAATGCCATTCGCGCAGAGGCCCCCAACACGATCGTCATCGTGACGGCCGACAACGGCGCTTGGCAGGATGCCTACCCCGACGCAGGCACTACGCCTTTCCGCGGCGAGAAAGGCACCGCGTTTGAAGCCGGTTGGCGTGTACCGGGCTTGATGTGGTGGCCCGGACACATTCCGGCCGGCGCAAAGTACGACGAAATGATGTCGCACATCGACTGCTGGTCAACGCTGGCGAAAATGGTTGGGCTCACGCCGCCACCGCACGGAGCATGGATAGGCAATGACGGCAAGCCGATCTACTTCGACAGCATCGACAACAGCGCTTACATCCTCGGGCAGGCAAAGCACTCTGCCCGGAGATCGTGGATCTACATCGATGGCGAAAGTTTCATGGGAGCGCGGGTGGACATCGCCGGCGACCCGAACAACCCCGATCTCAACATCGCGTGGAAATACCTGTGGACGGCCAAGGACACGTGGCTCGGCTCCGAGCAAAACTTAGGCGCGATCGGTTCGGCCTACAACCTCACCATGGATCCGTTCGAGAAGTACGATATGACGTTCAACGGCGCGGTGACGGCACGGCTGGCCCAGGCCTCGCCAGGCAAGTACGCGGGGCAAGACAACGGCTGGGTCTTGGCGTTGATCTATCCGGCGCTGATCGAATTCGACAAATCGATCGTTGAATATCCGAGTATCAAGCGATTCCCGGGAGGGGCCTCAAACGACCTGAGGCCCAATCTTCAAACTCCCGACAACCCGGTGCCGTTGATGGATCTCAAGAATCCGCCACGGGTCAAAGGTGCGGGCGGCGGCTGATCGCGGGGCGCGCGACGCTAGTCGAGCGGGGCGTGCGCAATCGCACGTCCCGCCGTCGTCGATTGAAGAAAGTGCGGATATGTGCCGATCGGGGAGGAAAACCATGAGGCTTGCATGTATCGTCGCCTGCGGACTCGCGTTGATGATGCCCGGGGTGGTGAATGCACAGAACGCACAGTCCAGCTCACCCCCAACCTCCACCGACGCACAGACCAACCGCGTCAGGATCGAATACGTGCCGCCCACCAATCCAGCACACCAACCGATCCTGGATCTGCTCAAGCGCCGACACTCGCTCGAACATCTACAGACGCTGCTCAGCCCAATTCGACTCCCGCGCGATTTGTTGCTCCGAGTGACCGGATGTGGCGTCGTAAATGCATGGTATGAGGCGGGAGTCGTGACCGTTTGTTACGAGTATTTGGATTTCGTCGAGAAAAATGTTCCGAAGGAAACGACACGGAGCGGAGTAACGCCCGAGGATGCCTTGGTCGGCCAAGGCTATTACGTATTTCTGCACGAGGTTGGACATGCCATGTTTGCCCTCTTCCTGGTTCCTGTATTCGGGGGTGAAGAGCAGGCTGCCGATCAGTTTTCGACCTATATGATGTTACTCATCGGAAAGGCCGAAGCGTTTCCTCTGATCATGGGCGCGACCTATACGTTCCAATCGTTTCTGCGCAGCCCGGAGATCACGGCGTCGATGGTGAGCTTTTCCGATATCCACGGCACTCCGGCTCAGCGCTATTTCAACCTGCTATGCATTGGCTATGGCGCTCGCCCGGACGTTTTCGCCGAGGTTGCGGCCAACCACTACCTGCCGCCGTCACGAGCGCAGGATTGCGCATTCGAGTACAGCGCGTTGGCTTGGGCGTTCGACGGGCTCATCCGGCCTCACATCGATCGAGAGATGGCCAGCAAGGTACTCGACAGCAGCTGGCTACCCGCCGTCACGTTCCGACCGACGCGGCCGGGGCATCCCCCAGCGCAGTAGCGCAAAATCGGTTGACTGGCGTGCCTAACATTCGAAACAGCTTGTAGAGGTCACAGCCATGATTCGGTCTCTCCTGGTCACCGGTATCATTCTCGGTCTTGGCGTCGCGAGTGTGCAGGTCGGGCCCTGCACCAGCGAAATCTAGCGTATCGAACAGGCGGTGAGCCAACCCAACTCCCCTTACACACCCACCTTACCGCAATCAATTGGCGCGCAAATCGATCAGCAAAGGAGGCACGAGCATATGAACTTTTCACTTTCACTGGCCGCGATTGGCGCGGCGACCGCGTTCGTGCTTCCGATCGCCGAAAACTTTCCGCAATTCAGTGTCGCGCCGGGATGCAAGGCCGCTGCTGCAGTCAACCAGGCCATAGACCTGTCCGTGCCGCAAAGTTACCAAAGCTGCATGAAAGAGGAGGAAACCGCGCGGGCGCAGTTGCAACGTAACTGGACCAAGTATCCAGAGGCAGCCAAGCGGATGTGCGTCAGTCAGACCACTGACGGCGGTGCGCCAAGTTATGTGGAAGTTCAGGAATGCTTGCTCGTGACGAGCGACGTCAACGTACCGATGCCGAAGATCGACTGAGCAATGCAACGACTGCTGAAGTTGTTGTTGTAGCGATGTAGCATAGCAACAGGCCGGGTCGTGGCCCCAGGATCAATTGGCTCGCAATCCTGACGCGCGTCTGGAATTTCACGCGGCCAAATATTTCACGTGCCCCGAAATTCCGACGGCCAACTGCGCGGGTTAGGTACGAGCCCGTCGCGCGCGTGATGAATTTTCCCCCCGGTGTCTCTCCTTTGCAAGATTGCAAAGCATGCTTCCACCGTGGCAAGTCGCGCACGTAGGGATGGCACCAATATCACAGACACTTTTCGCCAGTTTGGTGTCTATGTCGGCCACATCCTCAGGGGCGACAAGCCAGCCGACCTTCCGGTGGTTCAGTCCACCAAGTTTGAGTTCGTGCTTAATCTTAAAACCGCCAAGGCGTTGGGGGTCGACGTGCCGCTGCTCGCGATCGCCGACGAGTAATTGACTGGTTGTGCCGTTTGCTGCGGTGCATGAGTTTGCAGTTGATGCTGTGGACGGCTCCTCCACCGGCACATGAGTGCCATGGATGCGGGTGCTGTTAAGACGAGTTGGAGGAGCCATTCATGCAAACGGTCACGACATCGGCCATCGTGGACTCTCTGGCGCGCGCTCCTGTTCCGGCACGCCTGCGCCATGAGGTCCTGACAATATAGCGTCCCGATCATACCAAGGGCGGCTCATAGAATAGGATCCAGATCGCACTCTCGATTTAGGCGGGGCCGCTGCGCCCCTTCGAAGCGACCAATTTCGGTCTCGGCTAGAAGGTAAAAGTGCCGCGCGATGGCCAAGTGAACGTCGCGGGTTGTCTTATCAGCTGCTACCTCGGCATTGGCCAAGCTGGCGGCAGCATAGGCCCGGTAATGGGCAGCTTTCTTCAGGGACGGAGACATTCAGGATCTATGGGCCGCTCATGCGTCGGAATACTCAAATAACCGACCAAATGACTCTGCGCGCGGAGGTCAGCGTTTAAAGCTCACCTAGTGCTTGTCGGCCGATGCCGAGCACATCTGACGAAAGCGGCAGATACCCGAGCTGAGTGCCGTAATCTTGTCCATGATCCGAAAGACTCCAGCCCGCAAATTCCCGCAGTGCCATTGCCTTAGCTTGATCAGCGTACTGCGAATAGACGAACATCCAGCTATAGGTCACGAGGGGGTAGGCATCGGCGGCTCTTGGATCGGCAACTGATGCCGCAAGTTCCTGGACTTGGGCGACCCGACCCGAAAGAGCGAGTTCGCCGGCGTGTCCAGTCGGAGTTATAAAGTTCCCCGCTTTGTTCTGAAGCGCTGCCATCCGCAGGCCAAGCCGCTGAGCGAACCAATATTCGACGTAGCCGATCGAGCCTTCGCTAAGCCGGATGCGCGCGGCCACACCTTCGTTGCCGGGTGCCGACAGCACTGCGCTCGGCCACTCAATAAACTTTCCGACGTCCATGCCGGCGACGCGCCACGACGAGCCGATCGTTGCCAGGTGGTTAGTGAATGCAGCGGTGGTTCCGCTGCTATCTTGCCGAACAACAAGGGCGATATCCCGGCGCGGGAAAGCGATCCCCGGATTCGCCGCCTGTATTCGTGGGTCATCCCACTTCCGAATTTTGCGGGCGAAGATGTCTACGTAGACGTTGCGCGGCAGTTTAATCTCACTGTTCACGCCAGGGATATTGTATGCGATCGCTATCATGCCG
The DNA here is from genome assembly GCA_963833605.1 of uncultured Alphaproteobacteria bacterium. Classification (GTDB taxonomy): domain Bacteria; phylum Pseudomonadota; class Alphaproteobacteria; order Rhizobiales; family Xanthobacteraceae; genus JAFAXD01. Next base: position 8,806 of record CAWHYZ010000011.1, on the reverse strand, counting down.
GCAGTAATCGGCAGCATCAGAGCGTCAGGTACCGTTGCCAGTTCGTTGCTCGACAACACTTCATCGCTACCGGCAAAATCAACTTTGTGTTCAAGGTACCGTTTTACCCCTTCTCCGCTACCAACAGCGTCATACGAGATTGTCACGCCACGATGTGAGACCCCGTATTCTTCGATCCACTTCTTGTAAAGAGGAGCAGCGAACGTCGAACCGGCGCCACGCAGCAACACGATCTGATCTGAACCGGCGCTACGCACCGATAAGATCTGATCTTGCGCCCCATTTATCGGCCAAAAACCGAAGAGCATTGCGGCGAGTATAAGCACTCCAATGGCCGCAGTCCCAAGCGCCGCAATTATCTCGCGCTTCATGCAACGCCCCTAATCGGGTGGAGAGGTTAGCAGCGTCTCAAACCAGTGCGCGACGAGTAACAAGTGATTTGAGGCCAGCGCGTCAGCCGATCGAAGGACTCAAGGCAAAGGTTTTAATCAACTCGCTGTGAAAAAATACGTTCATGATAGGGTCTGCTCTTTGACGCGGACCTGATTTCCAGCGCGGAAGTGTGGCAAGCGGGTCGACGTCCGGCCGAAATGGAAACGTCGAAAACCCGGACGCAGCGAGTAGGGCTCACGCGGCACACCATAGGCTGCCCGCGATGTATGGTCGGCGAGAGTTTGTCGAAGCTGGCGGATTGATGAGCTATGGGACGACTTTAGCGGGCTCGTTTCGTCAAGTCGGCATTTACACCGGCCAAATTCTGAAAGGTACAAATCCTGCCGAACTTCCAGTGCAGCGGCTTACCAAGTTGAGGCTTGTGGTCAACTTGAAAGCCGCTAGGGCGCTCGGGACCGAGTTTCCAGCCAAGTTAATCGCGCTTGCCGACGAAGTGATCGAGTGAAGGATGCGGCGCGCATTCATCGCGGGCTCTGAGCATCAGATGCCTCCCCGTGACGGGCATCCTAGCGCGGGCGGAATGGCGGCTACCGCGTCTTTATCCTCTACGACCTGTCGCGGCCAGCGCGGGCGGGTTCGTCCTAAGCGGTTATGGCGCTACGGAGCTTGGCGACATGTTATCGGGGACTTGCGGGATCCAAGCCAGGCGCACCAGGCGCGGTCCGCCCAAAATATCATCACTCGGAGCCCGCGACGCGAAAGCGGCGGTCGGTCGTCGTAGAAGGCGACGGTCACGCCCGCTCGACCGGAACGGCGAACACATATCCGACGCCGCGCTCGGTCTGGATGACGCGCGGGGCGCTGGGGTCGCGCTCGAGCTTGCGTCGGAGGCGAAGAATTTGCACGTCGATGCTGCGATCGAAGACATCCTCATGCACGCGCGTAGCCTGCAGCAAGTGCTCGCGGCTAAGCGGGCGCTGCGGCGCCTCCAGAAAGGCGAGCAACAGCGCATACTCGCCTTTAGTCAATGCTACCGGAGTGCCGGCCGGGTCGGTGAGCAGCCGGGTCTTGCGGTCGAGGTGCCAGCCGGAAAATCGAAAGCGGCCGCGCTCGGGACCGCGCGCCGGCACGGCGCGTCCGATATCAAACCGTCGTAACACCGCGCGCACACGCGCGAGCAATTCGCGCAGATTGAATGGCTTCGTCAGATAATCGTCGGCGCCAAGCTCAAGCCCGACGACGCGATCGATGTCATCGCGGCGGTGGCCGGTGATGATGATGACCGGCACGTCGGAGCTTGACCGGATCTCCCGGAGCAGATCCAGACCCTCCTCCTGACCGAGCCGAAGATCGAGGATCACCAGGTTCACCTCCATGCTGCCAAGTTGACGGACCATCTCTTGGCGACCGGACGCCACCAGCGTGCGGATGTTGTTCTCCACGAAATAGTTTAGGATCATGCGCTGCAAGGCAGGATCATCCTCGACGACGAGGATGCACACTTGACGATCGCCGCTCTCGCGAAGGTCTGGGTTATCCGACGATGTCTCGCCCATGCCGTCCGGCTCCCGCATTGATGCCGCGGGTGATAATCACGCCCCGGCCCTCCTATGGGATAGCGTGCATCCTGCTGGCGCTCATTTGCCTCGCTTCCGTCTCGCCGACGGACGCGCAATCGCCCACTCTTCAGGCCCGCGCTGGTCAGGAACCGATCACGCCAATCCCTGCCATGCCCCCCCAGGACCCACGGCGTGTGGAGCTTGGGGAACGATTGTTCAGTGACCGGCGTCTGGCTCACGATAACACACACAGTTGTTCATCGTGCCACGATATACGAACGAACGGTGCCAACGCTAACGCGCACGATGTGACACCCCAAGGGCTGCCGCTCGCGCTCAATACGCCGACGGTCTTCAACGCAAGCCTGAACTTTCGCCTGAACTGGGAAGGGAATTTTCGCTCGCTCGCGGACGGGGCTGAACACATTCTTCAAAATCCGGCGATCATGGCGTCGAGTGTGGACGAAGTCGTGAGCAAGCTGCGTGCCGACCCCGAAGTGGTGAAGCAATTCCGTGACGCGTACGGGAGGGGGCCCGACGGCCCGGCCCTCCTAGATGCAATCGCAACCTACGAGCGTTCGCTCGTCACGCCAGGCAGCCGGTTCGACCAATGGCTTGACGGCCACACCGGCGCGATCACGCAGGAGGAGCTCGCCGGTTATCAGCTGTTCAAGTCGCTCGGCTGCATCTCGTGCCACCAGGGCGTCAACGTAGGTGGCAACCTCTTTCAGCGGCACGGTATCTTCCATCCGCTCGGTTCTCCCGAACCGGAATTGTTGCGCGTTCCAGGCCTACGCAACGTAGCGACCACCGCACCCTATTTCCACGACGGCAGCGCGCCCACGCTGCCAGAGGCGGTCAAGGCTATGGGCATCGCACAGCTGGACCGCGTGCTGACCGATCAGCAAATCGCCTCCATCGTCGACTTTCTCCACACGCTCACCGGCACTTATCGGGATCAGATCGTCGGGCCCGCCAGCGCGACCCCTCGCGCAGCTACGGCGATCCCATGAGGATCTTGCCGGGTGCGGTCGGAGTCCTCCTACTGCTCGCGCTGCTCACTTGGCTCCTGCTGCGCGGCGTCGACGCGAACGCCCCAGCCTATGCGATGACGCTCAAGGCCTTCGACGATTTCGCCCTCGCCGAGGCTTCTCTCCACCGCGACGTTTTGCAGGCGCGCGCAGGTCTGCTTCGTAACTACGATACCCTCGTCAAGGCCGCGGAGGCGCTCGAGGACGCGGTCGCCCGGCTTCGTTCCTACGCGCAGAGGGAGCGGCTCGACACTGGACCGGTCGATCGTATGGCCGCGATGGTCGCACAACAGGAGGAATTGACGGAGCGCTTCAAGAGCAGTAACGCGCTCCTACAGAATTCCCTGTCCTATGTCGGTCTCTTGAGCACAGGGCCGACGTTCGGCGCCGAGGATGCACGACTCACACCAGCTACCGGCGCAATGGTAGCGGCAATCCTGCATCTTGCGCGCGACTCATCACCGGAGGCTGCCGGGGCGCTTCAGCAGCGGATCGATCACTTTGCAGCACAGGCCCCGACCGTCGGGCCGGACGCGGAGGCCGCGCATGCGCTGCTCGCGCATGCCCGCCTGCTGCATGACCTCTTGCCCGCAATCAACGCAACGCTCAAGGCCCTCGTCGCTGTGCCGAGTAGGCAGCCGTTCGAGGACGCCCGTGCCCTATTTGCCGGCCACCAAGCGGTTGTCGAATCGACAGTGCAGCGGTCTCGGCTGTTGCTATACCTCGTGTCGCTGTTGTTGCTCATCATGCTCGTGCATTTGGGGCTGCGGCTGCGGGCTCGCGCGCTTGCACTGCGTCGGCGAGCGGCATTCGAGCATGTTATTGCCGAGAATTCGACGCGCCTGATCAATTGCCCGCCGGCCGAAACCGAGGCGCGGCTGCAACAAGTGCTCGGGGAGCTTGGCCGGGCGATCAAAGTGGAACGCGCTTATGTGGTGCTCGCCGAAAACCCAACCCGCGTGCATGCGTGGTGCGCCCACGGGGCGACTTATCCGACCGGATGGCCAGATCAGGCACTGGCATTGTCGGCACGCCTCGGCGCGAACGGACCCGATATCATCACCGTCCCAGATGTCGCCGTCTTGCCGCCTGGGGACAGCAAGGACGCGCTGGCGGCAGCCGGCGTACGCGGGTGGGTTTGCATCCCACTGATCCGACCGGGCCGGGTGCGAGGAATAATGGGGTTCGACACCTTCGACGCCTTTCGGTCGGCATGGGACAATGCTTTTCCGCCGCCAGTGGTGCGGCTTGCGGGCGACGCAGTGGCCAATGCCATCGAGCGCGAGTTTCTCGAGCGCGAGCGGGCGACACTTACGACGCGGCTGGAACGAGCGCGCCGCATGCAGATGATCGGATCCCTCGCAAGCGGCATTGCGCACAACTTCAACAACATCATCGGCGCTATTCTCGGCTTCTCGGAGATGGTCGAATCACAGCTCACACCGGGGACCAAGCCGGCAAAGTACATCGACGAGATACGGCGTGCCGCGGAGCGCGGCCGCGATCTGATCGACAATATTCTCACGTTCGGGCGACGACGTGACGCGCGTGTCCGTCCCGTGCAGGTGCGAACCCTGCTCGAGGAGGCGGCTTCGCTGCTGCGCGCAACGCTGCCCGCCGGGATCGAGCTCATCATCGAGGACGTTGCGGTCGATGTCGCCGTGTCTGGCGAACCGGCGCAGCTGCAGCAGGTCATCCTGAACCTTTGCACCAACGCGGCCCAAGCGATGCAGGGACGCGGACGTATTCGTGTCGCCGCCGAGCAGGAAGACCTGACCGCTTCCGTCAGGCTGAGCCACGGCGAGCTCATGCCGGGTCGCTATCTGTGCTTGGCTGTCACCGACACCGGACGTGGCTTCGACGACGAAGTGGGGCGGCGTTTGTTCGAGCCGTTCTTCACGACTCGCCTGGCAGGGACTGGACTGGGCCTCGCAACCGTGCGCGAGATCGTTCGTGACCACGGCGGAGCGCTGAACGTACAGAGTAAATTGGATTACGGAAGCCGCTTCGAAGCATGGCTGCCAGCGACGACGATAGGCACCAGCGACGTTGTGGGGTCGGCGATGTTGCCGCTTGGGCGTGGCGAGACGGTGCTTGTAGTCCAGAGCGAAAGGGATCGGCTTCTTTTCGAGGAGGAAATGCTTGCGGCCCTCGGATACGAGCCGGTGGGATTCGAGGGCCCGGCGGATGCGGTTGCGGCATGTCGCTCGACGCCCGATCGGTTTGACGTCATACTTATCAGCGACGCGTCGCAAGCTGCGGCCGGGGTTGATCTGGCTCACGCGGTGCACGAAGCCGCGCCACGGCAGCCCGTACTGTTCGCCACCGCGTCCACAATCGACGTCCCGCTGGACGCGCTGGCTGAAGCAGGAATTTCCGAGCTCCTGAGCTGGCCGCTGGTCAGCACGGAGCTTGCTGTGGCATTGGCGCGCTGCCTGCGCCGGAGCGTTTAAAGCGCGATTGTTTTGAATGGAAGCGGTGCCGCGAAACGCGGCGGCCTCCTCCCTCTAAGGCTGGACTGGGTCTTTTGACGTTTGAGCGACCGCGCCAGCGCACCGCGCGAACCTCTCTCCAAACGAACTGGGTTTGACGAGTTGGGTCGCGCAATAACCACTTTGACTGGAAGAGGTGAACAGTACACGCGGGATTTAACCGCAACCAATTTCGCTCTAACTCGGCTTTGCGCCAACGGCGCGGCGTGCACCACAACACATCTTCGCGATTGAAACCATTCTCAATATCACGGCTTCGACATCTGATGAGATTTTTACTGTACTTTTCGCCTTGCTGCTGCCGGCGCGCTCCTACACTCCGCGCACATGTTACGTCCGTAACACGATAAGCGATCGCTGAAACACTTCCGTAGCAGACCGCGGCCAATTTGCTGCCCGACATACAAGCCAGCTGGGCCAGTCGCCCCGGTTCACAGCCAACGCGCATCCGCGCCGCAGCCAATCTTTCGAGAGGACTACGATCATGACCATCAAGGCCAGCTTTCTCCCGGGCGCCCACTTGCTGTCGGTGCTTGGCGACACGCTCAACAACACCATCACCATGAGCCGCGACGCGGCGGGAAAATTCTCATCAACGGTGGCACTGTGGCGATCGACGGTGGCCAGCCGACCGTTGCCAACACCGGCGAGCTCATGGTGTTCGGTCAAGGCGGGGACGACACGATTACGCTTAACGAATTCAACGGCGCGCTACCCCCCGCGCTGCTGTTCGGCGGCGACGGCAACGACGTACTGACCGGCGGCTCCGGCAACGATCAGCTCTTCGGCCAATCCGGCAACGACATCCTTAACGGCAAGGGCGGAGACGATTTGCTATTCGGCGGCTCGGGCAACGACGTGCTGACCGGTGGCACAGGCAACGATCAGGTCTTCGGCCAGTCGGGCAACGACCGCATGATCTGGAACCCGGGCGATGGCAGCGATCTGTTCGAGGGCGGTGACGGCACGGATACCGCCGAGGTCAATGGCGGCAACGCATCGGAAACCTTCACCATCACGGCCAACGGCACCCGCGTGCGCTTCGATCGCACCACCCCCGCTCCGTTCTTCCTCGACATCGGCACCACCGAGAACCTCGTCCTCAACGCCAATGGCGGCGACGACGTCATCACCGCTGGAAATGGCTTGGCCAACCTCATCCATCTCACCATCGACGGCGGCGCCGGCAACGACACGATCACCGGCGGGGACGGCAACGACATGTTGTTCGGCGGCGATGGCAATGATGTCATCACCGGCGGGCGCGGCAACGACGCGGCGTTTCTCGGCAACGGTAACGACACGTTCGTCTGGAACCCGGGCGACGGCAGCGACACGGTCGAGGGTCAGGTCGGCACCGATACGCTGGTGTTCAACGGCGCCAATATCAACGAAAAAATCGACATCTCGGCCAATGGGAGCCGGGTGCGCCTCGCCCGCGACGTTGGCACCGTCACCATGGATCTCAACGGTGTCGAGGACATCAAGCTCAATGCCTTGGGAGGTGCCGACAACATAACGGTCAACGATCTCACCGGGACCGACGTGAAACAGGTTGCGATCGACCTAGGCTCACCGCCCGGCACCGGCGACGGCCAGGCCGACACCGTGACCGTCAATGCGACCGCCGGCAACGACACGATCACGCTCGCCAACAACAACGGCGTGATCACCGTGTCAGGCCTCGCCACCGCGGTGACGATCTCCGGCTTCGAGGCGGCCAATGATCACATTGTCATCAATGGTCTCGGCGGCGATGACGTGATCACGCTTAACGAAACGAGCGGCGCGCTCCCCCCAGTGCAGATGATCGGCGGCGACGGCAACGACGTGCTGACCGGCGGCTCCGGCAACGATCAGCTGTTCGGCGACGCCGGCAATGACATCCTCCTCGGCAAAGGCGGTGACGATCTGCTGTTCGGCGGCGCGGGCAACGACGTACTGACCGGCGGCGCCGGCAACGATCAGGTCTTCGGCGAGGCTGGCAACGATCGCATGATCTGGAACCCGGGCGATGGCAGCGATCTGTTCGAGGGCGGTGACGGCACGGATACCGCCGAGGTCAATGGCGGCAACGCATCGGAAACCTTCACCATCACGGCCAACGGCACCCGCGTGCGCTTCGATCGCACCACCCCCGCTCCGTTCTTCCTCGACATCGGCACCACCGAGAACCTCGTCCTCAACGCCAATGGCGGCGACGACGTTATCACCGCTGGAAATGGCTTGGCCAACCTCATCCATCTCACCATCGACGGCGGCGCCGGCAACGACACGATCACCGGCGGGGACGGCAACGACATGTTGTTCGGCGGCGATGGCAATGATGTCATCACCGGCGGCCGAGGCAGCGACACGGCCTTGCTCGGCAACGGCAACGACACGTTCGTCTGGAACCCGGGCGACGGCAGCGACACGGTCGAGGGTCAGGTCGGCACCGATACGCTGGTGTTCAACGGCGCCAATATCAACGAAAAAATCGACATCTCGGCCAATGGGAGCCGGGTGCGTCTCACCCGCGACGTCGGCACCGTCACCATGGATCTCAACGGTGTCGAGGACATCAAGCTCAATGCCTTGGGAGGTGCCGACAACATCACGGTCAACGATCTCACCGGGACCGACGTGAAACAGGTTGCGATCGACCTAGGCTCACCGCCCGGCACCGGCGACGGCCAGGCCGACACCGTGACCGTCAATGGGACGGCCGGCAACGACACGATCACGTCCTCGGCGCCGGCACGTCGGTCGACGACACCGGATTGCCGGCGGAAGTGACGATCACCGGCGCCGAGGGCGCGAACGACATGGTCGACCATCAATGCGGGCGCCGGCAACGACACGATCGATGCGTCCACGCGCTGCCGGCCGGAATCGTCGCCTTCACCCTCGACGGCGGCGCCGGGAACGACACCATCCTCGGAAGCCAGGGCAGCGACATGCTGCTCGGCGGAGACGGCAATGACACCGTCATCGGCGGGCGCGGCAACGACGCGGCGTTTCTCGGCAACGGTAACGACACGTTCGTCTGGAACCCGGGCGACGGCAGCGACACGGTCGAGGGTCAGGTCGGCACCGATACGCTGGTGTTCAACGGCGCCAATATCAACGAAAAAATCGACATCTCGGCCAATGGGAGCCGGGTGCGCCTCACCCGCGACGTTGCACTGTCACCATGGATCTAACGATGTCGAGAACATCAAGCTCAATGCCCTTGGCGGCGCCGACAACATCACAGTCGGCGACTTGACCGGCACCGGAACTGGCGCAGGTCGCGATCGACCTCGCGTCGCCGGCAGGCAGCGGCACCGGCGACGGCGCGGCCGACAGC
>CAWHYZ010000010.1:0-525905 GCA_963833605.1 uncultured Alphaproteobacteria bacterium | reverse complement strand
TACGTCACCATCCGGGCGCCCTCCAGGTAGAGCGGCTGCCGCGGTCCCGGCACGTTGGAGATGATGACGTTGGCGACCGGGTTCATCCGGTCGGCGAGCTTGAGCGAGGCGGGCGGCCATCCGGATCGCCGCCGTGGCGAGGACCGGTGACGAGTACTGCTGGATGTCGACCAACGCCGCGGCGGGCACCAGCTCGAACTGTCGCTTCGCCTCGTCCATCGCCTCCTTGCACTTGGCTACTCGCTTGAGCGGATCGGACTCGTCGGTGGGCAGGGCGAGACGAGCCCGGACACGCGGTTGGTCCGGGTGTCCGCCTCCTTACCGGTCCGGATCGACGCCGGGATCATCGCCCGCAGCGGGCGGTCCGGAGGGCGTCTTGTTCGATCAGGTAGGCGCGCAGGGCGCCGCGCAGATGGCCATGACGACGTCGTTGAGGGTCCCGCCGGCCGCGGCCTTGAGCGCTTCAGGTCGCGGAGCTCGGCGTTGCGGATGGCCAAGCGGCGATGCGCGGTGATGCTCTTGTTCCACGGCGTCGGCGGCGCGGTCGACATGGGCAGTTACGCGGGGCCGTCGCGTCGCTCCGGGCGAGCCGGCGGATCGCCGACCCGGTCTGCGAGGCCGCCGGGCGGTCGCCGGGTGCGCCGGCGGCGGCGGGTGGTCTCGCACGATGCGCAGCTGCAGCCGTAGCGCCTTCACGGCCGGCGGAGCAGGTTGACGAGGTCAGCCGAAGCATCTCGGCATCGCTGGGGATGCTCCCCGGTCCCACGGCGGGCGTCCGCCTCGGTGGGGGGTCCGGCCGAGACGTCGTTGAGCATCTTACCATCTCACGCCCGACGCCCCGTCGATCGTGGCGTGGTGGTATTGGTCAGGACGGCCCACTCGTCGTCCTCGAGGCCCTCGAGGATGTACACCTCCCAGAGCGGCCGGGAGCGATCCATCGGCCGCCCGATGATGCGGGCGACCTGGTTGGCGAGCTGGTCCTACGTCCCGGGCGGGGCAGGCTGATGTGGCGGATGTGGAAGTCGAGGTCGAAGTCGGGTCGGCGATCCAGTACGGATGGTCGAGGTTCGAGCGGGACCTCGACGAGGCGCCGGCGGATCGGCTCGAGCACGTCGACCTTCGAGGCCAGCCGTTGGTACACGGCGGCGAACGGCTCGAAGTCGGGGTCTCGGGCGTTCGTACACCGGCGAGCCTGCTGACGTGGCCGAACGAGGACGGCGTCTCCATGTACAGGAAGCTGGCGTCCACCCGGTGAACTGCTTCACGTTGACCCCCTCGCGGCCGTCGGACCATTCGTGCCCCGCAGTGTCGCGGAAACGGAGAGGGCCGCGGGACACGCGAGGCCCTGCGCTGTAGACTTGATCCCCGACCATCAGTGAGATCGACGTCCCGACCGAGACCGCCGTCGGCTGGCTCTCGCCCGACCCCCTCGAGTTGGTCCGGGCGAGCGTCCCCCTGGTCTACGTCGACGCCGTGCCCGTCCGGGTCGACGAGCTCGGCCGGGTCACCGAGGTCGGTCTGCCGCTGCGAGTCGCTGCCGACGGGTCGATCAGCCGGATGGTCGTCAGCGGCCGGATCCTGTTCGGGGAGCGTGTCCGTGACGCGCTGCTCCGCCACCTCGAGAAGGACCTCGGCCGCTCGCCCTGCCCCGTCTCCCGTCCGACCCGACGCCCTTCACGATCGTCGAGTACTTCCCTGATCCCGCCGCGATCCGGGTTCCACGACCCCCGCCACCATGCCGTCAGCCTCGCCTACGTGGTCCCGGTCGACGGCGACTGCCAGCCCACCCAGGAGGCTCTCGACCTGGCGTGGTTCCCGCCGGCGCGAAGCGGTCCAGCTCGATCCGTCTCGCGACGAGATGACCAGTGGCCACGACCGCCTGCATCCGCCTCGCCCTTGCCCACGTCGGCGAACTGCCGTAGGCCCGGGCGCCGCGTTTGCGCGCCGACTGTCGATGGACCGCGTGCTGGTGCACGAACGCTACATCCACCACCGGCCGGGCACGGCTCGTACCCTGGGTCTTCGATGCCGGACCGCGACCTCCGCCATGCCGCCGCCGCCCTGCGTTCCGCCCTGGTCGACCGACGATGGTGCGTTTCGAAGCGCCTCGGCTGGTCGGTATCGTGCCCCGTGCGGGCTGGACTGATCGAGTCGGTCGAAGCGCACGGCCAGCATCTGGAGATCCAAGTGGGACGACGGGGTCGTGCTCGCACACGCACATGCGGCTGTGCGGCTCGTGGCACCTCTATCGGACGGCGACAGCTGGCCGCGTCCGCATCGCGATCTGCGGGCGCTGATCGAGGTCGACGACTGGCCCGCCGTCTGCTTCAACGCCCCCGTCGTCGAGACCTACCGTCGCCCAGACGCCACCGCCATCCCGGCCTCGGGGGCTCGGTCCCGACCTCGCCGGCCCTGACGCCGATCTCGCGCCGGCTGCGTCGAGTTGCTGAGGGCCTACGACGATCCCGCGGCCACGGTGCGCCGAGGTGCTGCTCGACCAACGAGTGTTCTGCGGGGTCGGCAACGTCTTTCGTTGCGAGGTTCTGTGGGTGGGCGAGTTGAGCCCGTTCGCCCGGGTGTCGGCGCCCCCGAGGCCGACGCCGTGCGACTCGTCCACGTGGCCGCCAAGCTCGTGCGGGTCAACCTCGTCCCCCCGGCGGCTCGGTGCGGGCCGTGCGGTCTACGGGCGCATCGGCCAGCCGTGTCCGCGCCGCCGCGACGCGGTCGAGTCGCCGCCCGCCGGGGAGCGCCCGCGTCCTCTACTGGTGCCCCGGTTGCCAGGTGCGCTTCGATCCGCGGTCGACCGCGGCCGACGAGGCCCAGCGGCTCGCGACCCCCACCCGCCGGCCCGCCGCTTCCTCGCGACCTTCCCTGGCGGCGCTCAGCTCACGCCTCCGAGTGCCACGCGTCGATTTTCCCGGGCGTCAAACACTCGGATGCATCGAAACACTCGGATGGGTCGGGGTCAGCGCCTCGCGGCGGAGGTTGAAGCGCAGCCCGGACCAGGTCTCGTCGATCGCGCAGACCTTGGTGTCGACCCAGCCGCTCGGCAGGACTCCTCGCGGCAGCGTGTCCTCGGTGAGGTCGGTCGGCGACCCGCTCGAGCCGCCTTCGGCGACGCTACGCAGACGCGCGCCGTCGGGTGTGGTGGCCCTGGTGAGCGCGGGCCACTGCCGCCGACGAGCGGAGCGGGCGACGTGTAGAACGCGAGCACGACGTCGAGTCGCCTGCGCGTACCCGCGTCAGCTGCGTGGCGCTCGAGGGGGAATGGGCCGAGGCTCACCTGAAGCCCCAGCTGGGGCGACTTCAGGGCGAACCTTGTGCCCTCGCCCGATCCCGAACTTCGTGGGCAATGGCGCACCCGGAGAATCCGGCCACTGACCCTCTCCGCCGGGATCGCGCGAAAATGCCTCATTCGGTGGCGATGGCTTCGAGGACTTCATGTTGGCGAGCCTTGCACGACGGGTAGATGGCCGCCACGAAACCGGCGATGACGGCGCCGACCAGGACGCCACGATGATGGCCGGGTTGAAGGCGATCTGATCGTGATCACCGAATCCGGCACGGCGAGCGACAGGACGACGCCGAGGAACGTCCCGAGCACCACCCCGACCATCGCCCCGAACGTCGACACGATGATCGCCTCCCAGCGGACCGAGCGGCGCGTCTGGCGCCGGTTCATGCCGACCGCCCGCAGCAGCCCGATCTCCCGCGTCCGTTCGAAGACGCCGAGCGCGAGGGTGATCGAGATGCCCAGATGGCGATGATGATCGCGAACGCCAGGAGCATCGCGATGACGATGAGCAGCTGGTTGATCTGGGCCTCCTGCGACGCCCGGAACTCGGCGTTCGTCTGCACGTTGGCCTGCGGGAACGGTTCCATCGCCGCGTTGACGGCGGCGTCGCCCCTGGGCGGGGGTCACCCCCTCGGCGAGCTTGGCGATGACGAAGAAGTCGCGGGCGGTCGCGTCGGTCACCGGACCCGAGGTGTCGAGCTGATCAGCCAGTTGCCGACGTCGAGCTCGCCGTAGATCCCGGCCACCGGGAGGTCGGTCTCTTGCCGTTCTGGAACGTGACCGGCAGACCGAGTCCCGACCTTCGAGGTCGAGGTCCTTCGCCGGGTCCTTGTGGACGAGGACCTCCCTGCTGCGTCAGCGATCGTCCCGTCCTTCCCGATGTGACGTCGATATCGACCAGCTGCTCGAAGGCCACCGGATCGATCGGCCCGAACGCCTTCTGCTCACCGTCGACCTCGCCGGTCCGGCCGCATGGGCGTGACCGCCGACAGTTCCGGCAACTCCGCCAACGTCTCGGCGACGGCCGGCGGGAGGCCCTGGAAGCCTCGTCGGTGACGATGTAGTCGGCCTTGACGCCCGCTCGAGGATGTCGACGAACGTGGCGCGCAGCGAGGAGGCGAACACCGCCGCGGCGCTGACCAGCGCCACGCCGATCATCAACGCCGCCGCGCTCGACGACGTGCGCCGCGGCGACCGGACCGCGTTCTCCCGGGCGAGGACGCCCGGCGTCCTGAACAGCTTGGCGACCGGCCACCCGATCATCTTCGTCACCGGTCGCGGCCACGGTGGACGAGAGGCTGGACACCCCGAGGAACAACAGGATCACCGCCACCGGCGAGCAAGGCGATCAACCCATGGTCCCGCCGGGCTCACGAACAGCCCGACCATGTACAACACGGCGCCGACGATCGTGACGACGCCGCCGCGACGAGGCGCTTGGCCTCAGCGCGTCGAACCCGAGTTCCGGCGCATCGCCGCGACCGGAGGAATCCGCGCCGCCCGGCGGGCCGGGATGACGACCGACGCCATCGTGACGCCGACGCCGACGACGGCGCCACGATCGACCGTGCGCGGTCGCAGGACCGTCGACGAGGCACGGGAATCCGGCGCCGGCCGGAGTTGAAGATCGCGATGAGCAGCTTGGCGACGCCGACGCCGCCGGCGATGCCGAGGATCGTGGCGTGAGCGACATGATCAACGACTCGACGGTGATCAGCCGTCGGACCTGTCTGCCCGCGCGCCGATCGCCGCGCATCAACGCCAGCTCCCGCAGGCGCTGACCGATCGTGATCTGGAACACGTTGTTGATGATGAAGGCGCTGACGAAGGCGGTGATGAAGGCGAAGATCAGCAGCCCGCTGCCGAAGGCGTTGATGAAGTCGTTCGACCCCCTCCGCGTTCTCCTTGCTGACCTGGTCGCTGGTGACGACCTCGGTGCCGTCGGGATCACCGTCCTCGATCGTCGGCCTCACGGTCTCGGTGTCGGCGCCCTCGCGAGCCCGATGTCGATCGCGTCGACTTTGTCGCCGCGCGCCGAAGATGGTCTGCGCCGTGCTGCGGGTCCCAGGCCGACGACGTGGCGCCGCCGAAACCGTCGGTGTCGCCGAGCCCGACCGGCCGCTGATCGTGGAACGTCGCCGGTGCCGGTGTCGGTAGCGACCTGACCTTGTCGCCGACCTTGAAGTCGTCACGATCGGCCGTCGCCTTGTCGATCGCGACCTGGTCGGCGCCGGACCGGCGGCTCCCTCCTTGAACGTGACGCCGGCGAGTCGGCTCCTGCGATCCACGACACGCCGAGCGACGGAGCGCCGCGGTGTGACCGCGTCGCCGTCGTCGTCGAGCAGTTGGGCGTAGCGCTCAGCGTGGGCTCGGCCAGCTGGCGACGCCGTCGACCGCCCCGACCTGGTCGAGCGAGGCCGGCATCGGGTCGCGCTGCGGCGTCGTCGGTGTCCTCGACCGCCAGGCACGGACGCGGACCTCGAAGTCGACGTTCTGGCTGAGTTCGGTGAACAGGCTGTCGAACGTTGCGCTTGAGGCTGTCGGCGAGGACGAACGAGCCGACGACGAACGAGACGCTGACGAGGATCGCGATCGCGATCGCGATCGTCCGGCCGAGCCGGGCGCGGATGCTCGCCGCGCGACAGGGCGGTGCTGTATCCCGGTGGACCATTGTCTAGCCGAGATGGTCGACGTCACGCTGAACTCGGGGTGCGCCGACGAGCGAAAGACCTCACGCTGATTTGCTCGCTCGAAGATTCGCTCGCTCATTGGTCCCGTACGCTTCATCCGGTCGAGCACGCGCCCGCGGTGGGATCTGCATCTCGTCGCACGATCTTGCCGTCGCCGAGGAACACGACACGGTCGGCGTAGGAGGCGGCGGTCGGGTCGTGGGTGACCATCACGATCGTCTGCCGAACTCGTCGACGGCGCTGCGCATGAACGTCGAGATCTCGGCGCCGGTGTCGAGTCGAGGTTGCCGGTCGGCTCGTCGGCGAAGATGATCGTCCGGCTTGCGTGGCGAGGGCGCGGGCGACGGCGACGCGTTGCTGCTGGCCGCCCGAGAGCTCGCTCGGCCGGTGTTTCAGGCGGTCGGCCAGGCCCACCGTCGTGACGACCTCATCGATCCACTCCTGGTCGCCGTCGTCGCCGCCGAGCATCATCGGCAGCTTGATGTTCTCGCGGCGCGTTCAGCGTGGGGATCAGGTTGTAGGCCTGGAAGACGAACCCGACCTTGGTGCGGCGCAGTTCGGTGAGCTCCTTGTCGTTGAGCGAGGCGAGGTACGTGTCGCCGATGTAGACGGCGCCCTGGTCAGCGTGTCGAGACCGGCGAGGCAGTGCAGCAGCGTCGACTTGCCCGACCCGGACGGGCCCATGATGGCGGTGAACTTGCCGGTCTCGAAGGCGACCGTGACCCCGTCGAGCGCCCGGACCTGGCATCGCCGACGCCGTAGAACTTGGCGGCGTCGACGGCGCCGGCGGCGGCCCGGGGGTGGGCGGCGCGGAAACGACGGAGGCGGGCTGGCTCATGACCTCCGTTGTAATCCGCGGGTGTCGCAGTTCCGTCACCCTTTGGGATGATCCGGGTCCACCCGGAGGAGGGCTGGCACCCCCGGCGACCCGAGGCGCTGCGACGATCTGGGCGGGCGGCGTGCCAATTCCTGATCTGGGCGGCCACCGTGCAGACTGTTGCCAACTGCTGTCACGGAGCCCGCCGAGATCGCCGCGCGGCACGGAGCCCGCCCAGCTGGCGGCTACCGCCGGGCTCGACCAGCCCCGACTCGTAGGCCGCAACCACCGCTTGGACCCGGTCGCGGACCTCGAGCTTGCCGAGCACCCGCCCGACGTGGGTCTTCACGGTCGCCTCACCGAGGTAGAGCGCGCCGGCGATCTCGCCGTTGGACATCCCCGCGCCATCAGCCGCAGCACATCCCGCTCGCGCTCGGTGAGCCGGGCCAGCCCGGCCACCGCGCCGCGGCTCGGGCGCCCGGTGCCGGGCGACCTCCTCGATCAAGCGGCGCGTCACCTGCGGAGCGAGCAGCGCGTCGCCGCGGGCGACGACCCTCGACGGCGGCGACCAGCTGCTCCGCCGGCCGTCCTTGAGCATGAACCCGCTGGCCCCGGCGCGCAGCGCGGCGTAGACGTAGTCCTCGAGGTCGAACGTCGTCAGCATGAGCACGTACGGCAGCTCGCCGTCGGCAGGCTCGCGGCCGGCGGCCGCCTCATCCCGTCCAGCCGCGGCATCCGCACGTCCATCAGCACGACGTCGGGCCGGGCCCGGCCGCGACCTCCACCCCCTCCGAGCCGTCGGCCGCCTCGCCGACCACCGTGAGACCGGGCCCGGACTCGAGGATCATCCGCAGTCCCTGGCGCACCATCGCCTGATCGTCGACGAGCACCAGACGGATCACGACACCAGTGTGCTGGTCGCGTCGCTGGTGGCCGCTTGCGGGGTGGAACGGGATCGTCGCACTCACCCGCCACCCGCCGCCACGCCGGGGCCCGGCGCTGAACGATCCGCCGGCCGCGGCGGCCCGCTCGTGCATGCCTACCAGGCCGTAGCCGCCGTCCCGACCGGTCGACGCGCCGGCGCCCGTCGTCGGTGACGACCACCTCAACGGCCGCCGCGCCGCAGTCCACGCCGACCTCGACCGTCGCCCCGGGCCCGGCGTGGCGGTTGCAGTTGGTCAGCGCCTCCTGGACGATGCGGTACACGGACACCGCGATCCCCGCCGGTACCCGCTCCGGCGAGCCGCTGACGGCGAGCCGCACCGGGTGGCACCACCGACGTTGTCGACCAGCGTCGGCAGGTCGGCCAGCGTCGGAAGCGGTACCGAGGACGGTTCGTCGTCGGTCTCGCCTAGCACGCCGAGCACCTGGCGCAGCTCATCCATCGTCTGGCGGCCGGTGTGCTCGATGTTGGCCAGCATCGCCGCTGCCTCGTCCGGCCGGGCAGCGAGCGTGCGCCGGGCGGCCGCGGCCTGGACGACGATCACGCTGACCGAGTGGGCGACGATGTCGTGCAGCTCGTGGGCGATGCGGTTGCGCTCGTCGGCGACCCGTTCCCTGGCCAGCAGGTCCCGCTCCCCCTCCGCCCGCTCGGCCCGGTCGGCCAGCGACTCGAGGTGCTGGCGCCGCCGGCGAAGGTTGTCGCCGAGCACGAACGCACCGGTCAGGAGCCCGATCGCAGAGATGCCGTCGATGAGCGTCATGTCACCGGTGGCGACAGCGATCGTGCCCGCCGTGAGCACCGCGTACGGACCCTGCCACGACCGCCCGCACGCGGCGCCGGCCCTCGGTGTGGGCGCCGACGGAGTACACCGCGACGGAGAGCACGGCGAGCCACGTTGCGCCGAACACGTGCCAGCCCTCGCACAGCCAGCTGCCCGGTGAGGACGACCGCCAGCGTCCACACCGGGCTGCGGCGGCGGAACATCACCGGGAGCGTCGCCAGCAGGATCAGCGCCACCGTCCACCACGTCGGGGTGTGCGCCGGCTGGTCGTCGATCTCCGAGGTGCTGAAGTGCAGCGCCAGCGCCAGCGTCGTCAGCAGCGCGGCGAGGATCGAGTCGGCGGCGAGCGGGTGCTCGCGGATCCAGCACACCGGCCGGCGGGCCAGCTCGGCGCCACTTGTCATCGCGGCCACGCTATCGATGCTGCTCACGGGTGTCGTCCGCCCCCAGGATGATGGTCGTCCACCCGCCGATTGATCGACCAACCGCCGAGGCGACTGCTAGCAACACCCCACCCGTAGATTGTCTGGAATGGTGATGGTTGTGTGTGTGACCGTGCAGCCATCCGGTGCCAGCGGGGGCTCGCTTCTGCCCGTCGTGCGGCACCGTGGTTCTTCAAAACACCGTCGCGCTCGAGGAGCGGCGCATCACCACGCGTGCTGTTCGCCGATCTCGTCGGCTTCACCACGTTCGCCGAGCATCGCGATCCGGAGCAGGTCAAGCGCCTGGTCGATCCTGCTTCGAGCGCCTCGTCGCCGACATCGAGCGCCTTCGGCGGGCGGGTCGACAAGATGCTCGGTGACGCGATCGTGGCCCTGTTCGGTGCGCCGGTCGCCCACGAGGACGACGCCGAGCGGGCGGTCCGGGCCGGCGCTGCGGATGCAGGCGACGCTCGACCGCTGACGTCGCGGAGCCGGCAGGCCGTCCGGTGCGGATGCGCATCGGCATCAACACCGGCGAGGTGCTGGTCGGCACGCTCGCCGGGGCCGACTACACCGCGATGGGCGACGTCGTCAACACCGCCCGCGGCTGCAGCGCTGGCCCCGCCGGGCGGGTGCTGGTCGGTCCGGCGACGCATCGCCCTGTGCCCGCCGTCGATCCACCGTGAGCCGTTCGGCATCACCCGCATCCGTGGCCCGCGAGCCGGGACGAGCAGTCGTGGCTGGTCACCAGCGCCGATCAGGCGGGCATGCGACCGGTGCGGTGCGACAAGCGCGTTCGTCGGGCGCACAAGCACGAGCGAGCGCTCCTGGAGGCCGCCGTGCAACTCGCTGCGCAACGGCCACAGCGGCGTCGTGTCGATCATCGGCGAGGCCGGCGCCGGCAAGTCACGCTTGGCCGATGAGATCATCGAGCCACTATGGAGGGCGAGGCGATCGTGCTGCGCACGGCGTGCGCGCCGGACGGCGACGGCCAACGTCTGGGCGCCGGTCGTCACGAGCATCGCCGTGCTCTTCGGACGTCGACGCCGACGCCACGCCCGGCGAGGTCGACCACCGCCGTGGCGACGAGGGCCCACGGAGCTGTGGGGGCTGGCCACCGGGCGAACCCGAGCTGCGGCGCTACCCCTCGAGGTCATCCGCTTCCTGCTCGGCCACCCGACTCCCCGCTCGATCGGCTCGATGCCGCCGGGGCCAGGGACATGGTGCTGATCCACGCTCACCGAGATGGTGCGCCGGCACGCCCAGACCCGGATGACGGTGATGTTCCGTCGACAACCTGCACTGGGCCGACCAGGCCCTGCGCGACCACCCTCGGGGTCATCGTCCGCTCGCTGTCGGACCTTCCGCTGCTGCTCGTCACGGCCCAGCGCCCCGACGTGGCGGCCAGGTGTGGCCACCCCCGGTCGAGCGCCCGCTCGTGCTGCAGGTGCCGCTCGGGCCGCTCGGCATCGAGGACTCGACGGCGCTCGTCTGTTCGATCTCTGGAGCCAGTTGCTGGCCGCCGAGATCCACCGACCGCAGCGTGGCCACCATCGTCGAGCGTGGTGGTGGCAACCCGCTGTTCCTCGTCGAGCTGGCCAGCCTCCCGCCCGCCACCTGCCGACAACGAGCTGCCGGGCTCGCTGCGGGCGCTGATCGCCGCCCGCATCGACCAGCTGCCGGCGTCAGCAACGGGCGCCTCATCGACAACGCCGCCGTGCTCGGCACCGCCGATCTCGGTCGGGGCGCTGTGTGCGCTTCGCCCAGGCGATGGGCCAGGACTTCCACCAGCGTGATCTCGACGAACTCGCCGCCGACGGCCTGCTCGACGTCGAGGGCAAGTGGTGGCGCTTCCGCAGCGTGGTCGTGCGCGAGGTCGTCTACCAGACGCTCACCAAGCGGGTGCGTGCCCAGCGCCACGCCGGCGTCGCCGCGGTGATGGCCGACCGTGGCCGCGGTCCGATCGATGACGTCGCCCACCACGCCGCCCACGGCCGCAGAGCTGCTCGCCGAGCTGGGCACCGTCGACGGCATCCGCCCGAACATCACCGCCCACGCCGTGCGGGCGCTGCTGGAGGCGGCCACCGCCGCCGTCGAGACCGGGCCGCCACCGAGACCGCCGCCCGCGCCGCTCCCGTGGCCCTCGACCTCCACCCCACCGACCGGGCGATGGAGCGCAGCGCTGCTGCTGGTCCGCTCCGAGGCGGAGCTCGAGCGGCGCCACTTCGCCCAGGCGTCGGCCGACGCCGACCGACGTGCTGGCCGCCGCCCTCGCCGCGGGTGACCGGGTCGACGAGGGCCGAGGCCCTCCGCCGGCTCGGCTCGGTTGCCCAGATGCAGGGGACCTGCCGACCGCCCGGCGTGAGTTGGACGCCAGCAGTCGATCTGTTCCGCGCCGCGGCGATGGAGCGCCGGCTCGCCCAACGTGCTGCGGGCGCGTGGCTTCGCCGAGGTGTTCGGCGGCTCACTCGACGACGCCCGCCGGCCTGCCTCGGCGAGGCGATGGACATCTACCACCGCATCGACGACGAGCGGGGCCACGCCTGGACCCACCAGAACCTCGCTTGGGTCGCCTTCCAGGCCGCGACTTCGCCGACGCCGAGGTCCAGCTGGCCGAGGCCAAGGCGAAGTTCGACGAGCCTCGGCGACAGCCAACGGCGTCGATGCTGGGCCGACGGTTTGATGGCCTGACGTCCTGTACTTCCAGCGCCGCTTCGACGAGGCCGAGGCGCTGGCCCGGGCGCGTCGAGACCGACGCCCGCAAGTGGGCCGACACGTGGGCGTCGCTGATGATGCAGACGTTGCTTTCCAACCTGCGGCTGTGGACGGGTCGCCTGGCCGAGGCCGAGCAAGCTCGCCGAGCTGGGCGCTGTCGGGGTTCCGTGAGACGAACGACCGATACGGGATCATGCAGTCGCTCGGCACCGCTGAACCGCTTCCCTGCCGGCCTCGGCAAGAAGGCCGACGCCAAGCGCGGGGTCGAAAAGGCGAAGTCGGTCGCCCTCGGCAAGCAGTTTGGCGAGCCGGGTTGGCCTCGAGGGCGTGCGGGCGTGGCGATGCACCTCGGGGATGGGAGAGCAGGCGCTGACGCTCGCCGAGCAGGTGATCGAGCGGCAACGAGGAGACCGGCACGACCGTCGACGAAGCGTTCGTGCTGATGGCGCTGGCCCAGTGCCAGGTCGGACAGGTCGACGAGGCCGTCGCCACGATCGAGCGGATCGTGGTCGCCGACTTCCCGTTCGGCCAGGGCGCCCGCGCCCTCGTACGGGCGGTGGCGGGCGAGGTCGACGGCGCGGCTCGGCCCGACGCCGACGCCGTCGAGGCCACGCGGGGCGAGCTACTTCGACCTCGCCCTCGGCCGACTCGCCCGGCGTGCTCGCCGCCGGCCGGGCCAACGACGACGACAGCCGGGCGGCGGTGGCTCGACCTGCTCGGCACCGCTGGCGTCCAGCGTCGGCGACGTGGTGTTCGTCGCCATGGTCCAGCTGCTGCCAACGGCGCCCCCCGCCCGCCGCCAGCGGCCGACGCCAGCCCCCGCTCGCCCCCGGCTGGCGGCGGGTCGTCGACAGCGTCGTCGTCGGCTGAACTGCTCGGGCTCGGATCGCAGCCGCTCCGCAGCATCCGAGTGTTTCGCGCGGGTCCCCCCGCACAAAGACTCCGACGGTGATCCGTCGGGTGGTCGTCACCGACCCGTAACCTCTGGGGCCGTGTCGACGGCGGTCCCTCGCCGAGGATCCTTCGCCTACCAGCCGGCGCTGGATGGGGTGCGCGCCGTCGCGGGGCCCCTCCTCGTCCTCGCTCTTCCACCAGGGCTGGCTGTCGGGCGGCTACGTCGGGGTGTCCGTGTTCTTCACCCTCTCCGGGTACTTGATCACGTCGCTCGCCCTCGTCGAGCACGACCCGCACGCGCCGCCTCGACGTCGCCGTGTTCTACGGGCGGCGGGTGCGCCGACTGCTCCCGGCCAGCCTCCGCCTGCCTGCTCGGCGTCGCCGTCTTCGCCTGGGCCGGCCTGTTCGACGGCGTCGAGCACCTGCGTCGTGACCTCTGGGCCTGCGCTGACCCAGCTCTACAACTGGTTCGCCCTCGGCGGCGGCCAGTCCTACGGCCAGCTCGTCGGGACCGCCAACCCCGTCGCCGCTCGACCACTACTGGTCGTTGGCGATCGAGGAGCAGTTCTACTGGGTTTGGCCGCTGGCGCTCGTCGTCATCCTGCGCCGGCCGGCGCGAGGCCGGCTGGTGTTGGTCGGTGGGACTCTGGGCGGTGGTGCCCCGCGGCCCCCTCTGATCGCCGCACGCTGGGGCGCCCAACGCCGCGTACTGGGCGACCCCCGCCCGGCTCGGCCGAGATCCTGGCCGGAGCGCTGCTGGCGGTCGTCCTGCACGGTCGCCGACATCTCCATCCGCGCCGCTGTCATGGCTGGCCCCCGGCGGGCATGGCGGTGATCCTGTGGGCGGCGACGTCGTGGCCGGCGGCGTCGGGGCCGGCCTACTCGGGATGGCTGCCGGTGTTCGCCCTCGCCTCGGTCGCCGTGATCGCCGGGTCCTGCAGGCCGCCGGGCGGGCTGACTGTGCTGCTGGCGTGGTCACCGCTCGTCGCCCTCGGCGCGATCAGCTACGGCGTCTACCTCTTCCACCTGCCCGTCTTCGTCCTCCTCGACGCCCCGACCGCACGCACCTGCCGACGGCGCCGCTGTTCGTGCTGCGGGTGGCCGTGACGCTCGGGCTCGCCGTACTCCTCGTATGGCTTCCTCGAGCGCCCGATCCGGGCCGCCCGCCCACCGCTGCGCTTCGTCGGGGCCGGCGCCGCGGCAGCGTGCCTCAGCGTCGGGCTGCGTGGTGGCGAGCGTGCCGGCGGCGGCAGCCGCCGTACTGGATGGTCCATGCCTTCCGACCAGGCGGCGCCTGCGTCGACCACGCCGGACACCGGCGACGAACGCCTCGCCGGTCGTCGCCGCCTCCGTGCTCGCAGCCGCCTCCCCCGCAACCGCAGCCCGCCGCCGATCCACACGGCCGCTTCGCCAAGCCCTGCGCGAGAGGTCGCGTGCACCGGCTGCCTGCTCAGCAGGCAGCGCGTGCCCCGGACCTGGTGCTCGGGATGGTCACGCTCGCCGACGTCGACGACCGCACCTGGAGCACCGGCGAGGAAGGTTGTCGCCCGCCGACCCGCGTCTCTTCGACCGCCTCGTCGCCGCGTACGACACCCAGACGGCCGGGTTCCTCGCCCTCGGTGTGACCCGCGTGCTCGGATCGTTCCGCCCGAGCCGCTGCTGCCCCGTGAGCGACGGCGGCGGCGACATGCCCCCAGCCGGCGCGCTTCGCCCGGCTGGCAGAGGCGTTGCGAACGGTCGCCGCCCGCCCATCCCGTGGCAAGCCGATGTCGTCGACCTGCGGGCATGGATCGCCGCCCAGCCGGTGGTGCCGGCCCGCCCCGACGGGCTCCGACTGGTCGTCAGCTGCGTCGCGCCAGATCGCCGACGACCTCCTCGGCCCACTCGTCGTCGCTGCGGGCTCGTCCTGATCGGGGCTCACCCGCAGCCGGTGAGATCGACAACGGCGAGCGAGAAGCCGTCGAGCTCCCTGCCGGCCCAGGTGTCGCCGACATCCGCGCATGCCAACGTGCGCAGGTCGATGGATCGAAGAACCCCGGCTCGTCGGCTTGGAACACCGACGGCGCCACCGCCGTCGAGGCCGCGACCCCTCGGCAGCCACGTCCCGCCGGCGCAGCGTCGACGCCTCGATGGTGCGCGGCAGATCCGAAGCGAGCCATGGGCGGCAAGCCAGGACGGACCTCGAGCGCCTGCAGCCGCGGTGCAAGCCATCGGGATCCGGCCACCCGCCCGCGGCGAGGGCGGCGAGGTCAGCGAGAACGACGAGCGCAAGTGCGGACCATCCGACGAAGACGCCGGTGTCCGGCACCGGTCTGCAGGCGGTCGATGCGACGGGCGATCAGGGCGATGGTGCCCGCCAGCGGACGCCAACGAGGACGCGCCCCACCTCCGCACGCCCGTGAGCTTGCCATGCGCCGCATCGGGCAGTCTGGGCAGGTGCCCGAGCCGCGCCCCGCCACCGGCCTGATCATCGGTCGCTTCGACCCACCCCACCTCGGCCACTCGTTCCTGGTCGAGGAGGCGGCCCGGCGCTGCGAGCGGCTCGTCGTCTACGTCAACAGCAGTGCCGCCCGTGACGCCGCCCGGGCCACCCCCGCGCTCACAGTGGCTGGCCGAGCTGCACCCCGACGTCATCGTCGTCGAGGTGGTCCACGACCTGCCCACCGACTGGGATGACGAGGAGTTGTGGAAACGGTGGATCGCGGGTGTTCCGAAAGCCACTGGCCACACGGGACCGGGCCGGACGTCGTCTGCTCCAGCGACCCTTACGTCGCGGAACTGGCCCGGCGCCTGGGCGCCGACCCTGTCGTGGTCGACGCCAATCGGGTCAACGTCCCGATCAGCGCGACGATGGTCCGCAATGACCCCTGCCGCCCACCTGACGATGCTGGCGCCGCCGGTGCGGGCGTGGGTCGAGGCGAACTGGCTGTAGCGGCCTCGTGCAGAGTGGCCAGGTGGGCGAGCGCCGCTGCGCGAAGCGCGGCGGCGAGCCCCGCTATCAGGAGGGCTGGGGGACGATGCGCATGTACGGCTTGCGGCGACTTCCAGCCGCTCGGGAAGATCTTCTTGGCCTCTTCGTTGGTGACCGGCCCGCCGATGATCACGTCGTCGCCGTCGACCCAGTTGGCCGGGGTGGCCACCTTGTACTTCGCGGTGAGCTGCAGCTGTCGATCACTCGCAGGATCTCGTCGAAGTTGCGTCCGGTCGAGGCCGGGTAGGTGATCGTCAGCTTGACCTTCTTGTCCGGCCCGATGACGAACACCGATGCGCACGGTTCAGCGGGTGTCGCTGGCGTTGGGGTGGATCATGTCGTAGAGGTCGGCGACGGCGCAATCGGGGTCGCCGATCATCGGGAAGTTCGACCGGCGTGCCCTGGGTTTCGGCGATGTCTTCCTCCCACTTGCCGTGGCTCTCGACCGGGTCGACCGACAGGCCGATCACCTTGACGTTGCGCTTGTCGAACTCGGGCTTGATCTTGGCGACGTAGCCGAGCTCGGTGGTGCACACGGGGGTGAAGTCCTTCGGATGGCTGAACAGGACTCCCCACGAATCGCCGAGCCAGTCGTGGAAGTTGATCTCGCCCTGCGTGGTGGCAGCGGTGAAATCGGGAGCGGTGTCTCCGAGGCGAACGGTCATGGCTGTTCCTTTGATGTTGAGAGTGGTCGGTGGATGGCATGAGAGCTGTGAATTGCCGACGGATCGGAATGTGCACGTAACTGGGCCGTCCGTTGCTGGACCACACTAACCTACCCGACTATTCCGGTCAAGATTGTCACCACGCCGGGATGCCGGGTTGACATGTGACCAATTGGTCACATATTGTCGGCCATCGACGACATGGACGAGGTGTTCAGAGCGTTGGCCGACCCGACCCGACGGTCGATCCTCGACGCCCTGTTCGAACACGACGGCCAGACCGTGCAGGCCCTGTGCGATCGGTTCCCGGAGATGACCAGGTTCGGCGTGATGAAGCACCTCGCCGTGCTCGAGGCCGCCAACCTGGTCACCACCAAGCGAGTCGGTCGCACCAAGCAGCACTTCCTCAACCCGATCCCGATCGGCGAGATCGCCGACCGCTGGATCAGCAAGTACGCCCAACCGTTCACCCGCGCGATGGTTGGCCTGCGTCACGACCTCGAGCGCGGCAGCAGCACCTAGGAGCCCGCATGGCCATCACCAAGCACGTCTACCAGATCTTCATCAAGGCCACGCCGGAACAGGTGTGGGACGCGATCGTCGAGCCTGCGTGGACCCGCCGCTACTTCCACGGCACAGCGTTCGACTCGCCTCCGGTCGGGCGAGCCTACCGCACCTCGTTGGGCGACGGCCGCCCGGCGGTCGACGGCGTGATCGAGGAGCTCGATCCGCCGAACCGGCTGGTCATGACCTGGCACGTGCTCTACGACCCGGCGCTGTCGGAAGAGCCACCGAGCCGCGTCGAGTGGACGCTGAGCCAGGCGACGACGGCTCGCCAGATCGACCTGGTCCACGGCGACCTCGCGCTCAGCCCGCTCACGTCGGCGGTGGCGCCGGCTGGCTGTGGATCCTCGACGTCTGAAGTCGTTGCTCGAGACGGGCGAGGCCTCCCGCCCGTCGCCGACGACGCACCGGCCCCGTGGCCGACGTGTCGACCGACCGTCCTGGCGACGTCCACCGGCGGCCAGGGCATCGAGGCCAACAACGGCATCTGGGACCTCGTCGGCGAGCCGGCGTCCGCCGAGCGCGACGAGGAGCTGCTCCGCCGGGCGTACGCCTCCGCGTATCACTGGCAGCGGGCGTCCCGGCGTCGGTCCCGCCAACGCTGTCCCGTGCCCTCGTGGCTGATCTCTCGGGCCCACGCCGTACTCGGACATGGCGAGCTTGGCCTGGCACCACGCCGACCGGGGCGATGGCCGTCGCCACCGAGGCAGGGCTCGCCGACTTCGACCTCGCCTACGCCCATGAGGCGCGGGCCCGGGCGCTGGCCTGCCTCGGCCACCTCGACGAGGCCGCCGCCGAGCTCGCCCAGTTGCTGCGCCGGGCAGCGTCCGCCGACGACGACGACCGTGCCATTGTCGAACGAGACCTCGCCGAAGGCCCGTGGTACGGCCTGGATGATCCGAGTGTTTCGTCGCATCCGAGTGTTTCGGCCCGGGGAAATCCACGACGTAGCACTCGGATGAACCCGGCTCGGTACCGTGGGACCATGAGCGTGAAGGTCGAGCTGGGGGAGTTGGCGACCACGCTTGCCGACTTCGACGTCGCCTACCTCGTCACCGTGACCGACGATGCCCGGTCCCACGTCCTGTCGGTGTGGGCCGAGCCGACCGAGTCCGGCCTCGTCGTCGAGGGCGCCGGCCGCCACACGCAGGAGAACGCGGGCCACCTGCCTCGGGACGTGACGCTGGTGTTCCCGCCGCTGCAGGCAGGCGGCTTCACGCTGCTCGTCGACGGTCGGGCCACCGTCGACGGCACCACGGTGACGATCGCCCCGACCAAGGCGATCCTCCACCGTCCTGCGGCCGGCCCCGACGGCCGGCGGGTCGCAGCGACTGCGTCGACGTGTCGCGGCCGCGGCTGAACGCCCGTGCCGAGCCCGCACCGGCCAAGTGGGTGAGCTGCGACCAGACGCGGATCGGTCCAGCTGGCTGGCCGATCGGCCTGGATACCTTTGGCCCGGCCGAAGGCCGGTGCATCACAGCTCC
This sequence comes from uncultured Alphaproteobacteria bacterium, assembly GCA_963833605.1. Taxonomy (GTDB): domain Bacteria; phylum Pseudomonadota; class Alphaproteobacteria; order Rhizobiales; family Xanthobacteraceae; genus JAFAXD01. The sequence goes on along the minus strand of CAWHYZ010000010.1, from coordinate 507,664 downwards.
GGCGAACGGTTCCGCCTCTCGCCGGACGTCCTCATACGGCCGACTTCGTCGAAAAGCTGGGGTGCCCTGTCTGCTTCACCCGCGGCGGGAATTTAAGTCTTCGTGATAATGTTGGTCATGGCGTGGTCTCCGGTCCGGCGCTTCAACGCCGGATATTGGAGCCTGATCACCTCGGAGACTACGCCACCTTCAATTCCAACCACTCCCGCGACGGCACCCCGGGCAGGGCCGTGGCCACCGCCTACGTGTGGGGATTGCGCGAGGGCGCCCTGGCTCTGGTGGGTCGGATGACAACGGCTCTCGCGGACCCTGAGGTCCACGACCGCACGGTCTATCGCGAGGACCTGCGCCGCGCTCTCGCTGCTCAGCGCCGGGTCGCCGGCATCTTCGACGTGCTGCTCCGCTTCGGAAATGAAAGCCCCGCCCGCGGCGAGCATGCAACGTCGAGCGGGGCTCTCGGCTCGCCTGGAGAAGGAAGCCAAGCAAGCTCGGTTAGTTTGGAGCTTCACAGTGCTTCGTGCAACCGCGATCCCAATTCCTGAGACCGAGTTTTTGCAACTGTGTGCCGCCAGCACGTGGCTTTGCCCCGCCGATCGCGATCAGTTTTTCGCCGCCATCGCGGACGCGTTAGCAGGCCATGAAATCGGCCCGGGTTCCACGGGTCGCGCGATATGCGCCGCCTTCGAGAAATTCTATCAGCCGATCGACGTGCCTGACGAGCCGAAGCCACTGCGCAAGTTGGAAGTCGGCACCAACAAGCTCGGAACACTCTACGACCTACACGAGGCGAGGCGCATGCGCCGGCTGCGGGTGGATGCACGATGAGTTTCTGGGCATGCGCACAGCTTGAGACCCACCGCGAGCGGTTGGCCGAGCACTGTCTTGGCCTCGCCGGCTATCAGGTCTACACGCCGCGCATCGCGACCGGCCGCAAGCACGGTGCGGCCACGACCCTACTGTTCCCTGGCTATGCGTTTGTCCTGATCGAGGTCGGCTGGTGGACGGCACGTTGGGCGGCCGGGGGTGAGACGACTAGTCATGCAAGGCGGGACCGAACCTGTGCACGTTCCTGATTCGAATTATCCACGACCTACGCGCCCGCGAGCGTCACGGCCTAGTCGTGCTGCCAGCCGAGCGCGGCATGCAACGCGGCGATCAGGTTCGTATCGCCCAAGGGCCGATGGCCGATCGTTTGGCGATCTATGACGGCATGAAGGGTTCCGAGCGCGTGCTGGTGTTGCTGACCATGCTCGGTAGCTTACAACGCGTTGAGATGCCAAAATCGGCGATTGAGGCCGTCCCTGTTGATCAAAACGCTCAACTGGACACAAACTCAACACAACAACGAACTCATTTTTCTAAGCCTATGTCGCAACAACAGATTTCACCGCCGACCCACGCTAATTCCTACAAGGGCGCGGCGGCCGCGATTACTGATCTCCTGGGCGGGCAGATCGAGGTCATGTTCACGACTGTTGCCAGTGTCGCCCCCTACGTGCAGAGCGGCCAGTTGCGGGCGCTCGCCGTGACATCCGCGGAGCGGTCGGCGGCCTTTCCCGATTTGCCGACCGTCGCCGAGAGCGGCGTGCCGGGGTACGCGGCGGAAAGCTGGTACGGCCTTTACGCGCCGGCCGGGACGCCGGCGGATGTCATTGCACGGCTCAACACATCGGTTGCCCGCGCCGTTGGGTCACCCGCCTTCAAGTCGCTCGAACAGGTCGAGGGCCTCACCGTCGCGGTCGGCCCGCCGGCGCAGCTTGATCGCTATGTCCGCGGCGAGGCCGCGCGCTGGCAAAAACTGATCAGCATGTCGAACATCAAATCGGAGTGAGCCGTATGAGCACCAAGAGGAACGACGCAAACCTGGTCGAGCTTGCGATCGAAGGTTCGGTCGCAACCATCACGTTCAACCGGCCCGAAGTCCGCAACGCCGTCAACGACGCCATGCGAACCGAGCTCGCCGGCATTCTCGGTCGGGTCGGCTCCGACGACGCCGTGCGCGCGGTCGTGATCACCGGAAAGGGCGCGGGTTTCTGTTCCGGCGGCGACATTTCCAGGATGCAGGAACGGTTGGCAGCGCCGCCAGGCACGATCGCGTACACCGGCTTGCAGCGTCAAAAGCAGTTGCATCAAACCGTGGCGCTCCTGCACGGCATGGGCAAGCCAACCATCGCAGCGGTGAATGGCGCGGCGGCGGGGCTTGGCTGCGATCTCGCGCTCGCCTGCGATTTCATCATCGCATCGGAGACAGCGTATTTCACCATGAGCTTCATCCTGCGCGGGCTCGTTCCGGACGGTGGAGGCCTCTATTTCCTGCCGCGCCGGGTCGGTCTTGCGCGTGCCAAGGAGCTAATCTTCACCGGCCGGCGCGTGCCGGCACAGGAAGCGCTCGCCATGGGGCTCGCCGATCGCATTGCCGCGCCGGAGCGTTTGCTGGCTGATGCGCACGAATGGGCGAAGCAACTGAGCAATGGCTCAAGCGTCGCGCTGGCGCTCGCCAAGTCGATCCTCGACAAGACCTTCGAACTCAGCGACGAGCACGTGCTGACGCTCGGGCGCGAGGCGCAGGCGATCTGCTTCACGACCGCCGAGCATCGCGAGGCGGTCGCGGCATTTCTGAACAGAAAATAGGCCGAGGCATCGCGCTATGGACGCGATCGAGGCGCTGTTTCGCCCGCGCAGCGTTGCGGTCGTGGGCGCCTCTGCGGACGCGAGCAAGCTCACCGGTCGCCCGATCGACTATCTCCGGCGGCATGGCTTCACCGGCCAGATTTTTCCAATCAATCCGCGCTATCAGGACATCGCCGGCCTCAAGTGTTTTCCCGACGTGCGCGCGCTGCCGGCGCCGCCCGATGTTGGTCTTGTTCTGGTCGGGTCCGACCGGGTGGTGGAGGCGGTGCGCCAACTGGCGCAGGCCGGTGCTGCGGCCGCGATCGTGCTGGCCGGCGGCTTTGGCGAAACCGGCGCCGACGGAATGCGGCGCCAGCAGGAACTCAAGGATGCCGCCGGGCGGATGCGGCTTCTTGGTCCCAACACCATCGGCCTCGTCAACCTCACCGACCGGATCATGCTGTGCGCCAGCGGTGCCATGGAGCTCGACGCGTTTCTTCCCGGGCCGATCGCGCTGGTCTCGCAAAGTGGCGGCATTCTCGGCTCGCTGCTGTCGCGCGCCGCGGCACGCGGCATCGGGTTCTCGAAACTCGTCGCGACCGGCAACGAGGCCGACCTCGACGTATCTGATTGCATCGAGTACCTGCTGGACGACGCGGCCACTTCGGTGATCGCGCTCTACCTCGAAGGGCTGCGCGCGCCGGACCGGTTTCGCGCCGTCGCCGCCCGCGGCGCTCGGATCGGCAAGCCGATCGTGGCCTTCAAGGTCGGGCGCTCCGAGGCGGGTGTCCGATCGGCCGTCTCCCACACGGGCGCGCTGGCCGGGGCTGACCGCATGTACGACGCTTTGTTCCGGCAGGTCGGGGTCGTGCGCGCTGCAACGTTTGCGGACCTGTTGGAGGTCCCGGCCGCACTGGCGCAGCAGCGCCCGCTGCGCGGCCAGCGCCTCGCCATCGTGACCTCGACCGGCGGAGCCGCGACCCTGGTGGCCGACTGCGCCGGTGCCGCCGGTTTCGACACGCCCGCGCCGGATGCGGCGACAGCGCGGCAACTGCTCGCGCTCGACATCCACGATGCGGTGCTCGACCGCAACCCGGTCGACGTGACCCTCGCAGGACTGCGGCCGGATCTGTTGCGCACTGTGATCGACGTGTTGCTCGCGAGCCCAACCTACGACGCCGTGGTTGTGATTGTCGGATCATCGGGAATCAGCCAGCCCGAGCTGGTCGCGCGTCCGGTGATCGAGGCCCTGCAAAAGAGCGACAAGCCGCTTTTCGTCTATGTCAGCCCCGAGGCGCCGCAAATCGTGCGTCATCTCAATCGGCACGGTGTGCCTGCATTCGGCGCACCGGAAAGCTGCGGGGCCGCGCTGGCGGCTGTCCGGGAGCGGACCGCGACACCGGCGTCGACCTTCAGTCGCGCGCCGACGGCGGCGCCGCCAAGCCTAGCTGCGCAAGACGACCCGCCGCTCTCGGGCACTTTGAACGAAGCCGAAAGCAAACGGCTGTTTGCGCGTTTCGGAATCCCGAGCGCGACCGAAATCGCAGTTGCGACAGCGTCGGAGGCCGAACAGGCAGCGCTTCGCATCGGCGACGCCGTGGTGTTGAAGGTGCTTGGGCGTCAGATCGCGCACAAGACCGAGGTAGGCGGCGTTGTTGTCGACGTAAGGCCACAGGACGTTGCTCGCCGTTGCGACGAACTCGCCGCAATTGTGCGCAGCCGCACGCCACATGACGTTGAAGGTTTCCTGGTGCAGGAGCTGATCCGGGATGGCGTCGAACTCATCCTCGGGTTTCACCGCGATCCACAGCTTGGCCCAGCCATTCTGCTGGGCATGGGAGGAATTGCGGCCGAACTGTTCAATGACACCGCCATCCGTTTGATCCCGCTCGACCGGCAGGATGCCGACGCGATGATCAGCGAGTTGAAGAGCGCGCCGCTGCTGCGCGGCTTTCGCGGCCGCCCACCCTGCGATATCGATGCGCTGGCGCGCGCCATCGTCGCGTTCTCGGACATGAGCCTGCGTCTCGGCGAACGCCTGCTCGAAGCCGAAATCAACCCGCTGTTCGTCCTGCCGCAAGGTCGCGGCGTGCGCGCGGCCGATGGATTGGCGGTTTTGCGGGCCGGCGATTGAACGACGCTGGGCCGCAGATCGGCCGCCCTTGCTCCACGGCCGCTTGCCGGTGCAACATGCGCCGGCGCTATCGTTTGCAGAGCATTTTCAGGAAAAGTGGATACCGGTTTTCCGTAGAAAATGCGACAAATCGACAATCTAGAGCGCTTTCCGATCAAAGCGATTGGAAGCGTTCTGAGACTTCATCGCCGGGGACACGTGGATGAAACCGATCGCAATTATTCTGGGGCTGATTTTCGTGGCTGTGGCCATCGTCTATTTCGTCGTCCCGGCCGGGTCACTTCCCACTTTCTTCCCGGGCTTCGAAGCAGGCTCGACGCACGTCCACATGAAACATGGATTGGCCTCACTCGCCGTCGGCGTCGTTCTGTTTGTCGTCGGATGGTACGCCGGCCGCTCATCCCGTTAGCAATTGCACCACGCGGCGTGCGCAGCGCCAGCACGGTTGATCATGGCGCCGCCGCTTCTCCAACTGCAGGACGTGGCGATAACATTCGGCGGAGCGCCGCTGCTCGCCGGCGTTGACCTTACGGTGGCGGCAGGCGAGCGTCTCTGCCTCGTCGGCCGCAACGGCTCCGGCAAGTCGACGCTGCTGCGTATCGCCGCTGGGTTGATCGAACCCGATCGCGGTACTCGCTTCCTGCAGCCCGGTGTCACCGTGCGCTATTTGCCGCAGGAGCCGGATTTCGCCGGTGCCGCCACCACGCTTGCCTTTGTGGAGGCGGGACTCGCGCCTGGCGACGACGTTTATCAGGCGCGCTATCTGCTGCAGCAACTGGGCCTCGACGGCGACGAGCAGGTCAATAGTCTATCGGGAGGCGAGGCGCGCCGAGCGGCGATCGCCCGCACGTTGGCGCCGGCACCCGATATTCTGCTGCTCGACGAGCCGACCAATCATCTTGATCTCAGCACCATCGAATGGCTCGAAGCCGAGCTCGCCGCGCGCCGCTCCGCTATTGTCATGATCAGTCATGACCGGCGCTTTCTGGCGAATCTGTCGCGCAGCACCGCTTGGCTCGATCGCGGCCGCCTGCGGCGGCTGGAGCAGGGCTTTGCGGCGTTCGAGACGTGGCGCGATTCGGTCCTGGCCGATGAGGAACGCGAGCAGCACAAGCTCGATCGCAAGATCGTGGCCGAGGAGCATTGGCTGCGTTACGGCGTCACCGCGCGGCGCAAGCGCAACGTGCGCCGGCTCGGTGCCCTGCAGGCGCTGCGGCAATCGCGGCGGGAATACCGGGCGGCCGCCGGCAACGTGGCGCTGACCGGACCGCAGGCGGACAAATCCGGGTCGCTGGTGATCGAGGCCGAGCGCATCGGCAAGGCATATGATGAGCGTGCGATTGTGGCCGACTTCTCGATTCGCATCCGGCGCGGGGATCGCATCGGGATTGTCGGTCCCAATGGCAGCGGCAAGACCACGCTGCTCAACCTTCTGACCGGGGTGCTGGCGCCGGATACTGGTAGCGTTCGGCTCGGCGCCAATCTGGTCATGGCCACGCTCGACCAGCAGCGCGAGAGCCTTGATCCGGGCAAGACAGTGGCCGAAACGCTCACCGGCGGTGCCAGCGATACGGTGATGGTCGGCGGGCGGCCCCGCCACGTGGTCGGCTATCTCAAGGATTTCCTGTTTGGACCCGAGCAGGCACGCACGCCGCTCGGTGTGCTCTCCGGCGGGGAACGCGGCCGGCTGATGCTGGCGAGGGCGCTGGCGCGACCGGCCAATCTTCTCGTGCTCGACGAGCCCACCAACGATCTTGATCTCGAAACCCTCGACATGCTGCAGGAGATGCTCGCCGATTACGCCGGCACGGTTTTGCTGATCAGCCACGATCGCGATTTTCTCGACCGCGTCGTCAACGGCGTGATCGCTCCCGAGGGCGGCGGGCGCTGGGCCGAATATGCGGGTGGCTACAGCGATATGCTGGCGCAGCGCGGCGGCGACATCGTGCGCAACCTTCCCGACAAACCGAAGTCGGCAACACCGGTCAGCACGCCGGAGGGGCGTGCCGATAAGCCCGTCAAACGCCGGCTGAGCTTTCATGAAAAGCACGCGCTGGAAAAGCTGCCGGGTGAGATCAGCGCGCTGCAAGCCACCGTCCAAGTGTTGCATGAGCGGTTGGCCGACCCGGGCCTCTATGGGCGCGACCGCAAGGCGTTCGAGGATGCATCGGCGGCGCTGGCCTCCGCCGAAAGCGATTTGGCAGCCGCGGAAGAGCGTTGGCTCGCGCTCGAAATCCTGCGCGAAGATGTCGCCGGCCGGTGAGCCGGCATGCCTTCGTGCCGGCACAATGCCTCCTATATGTATGACATAACGATCGTGGTGGATTTGACGCGCCCATGACCCAGAAGCCTGTGCAACCCGTCGAGCGCCCCGCGGTAGAGCCCGAGATCATCCCCCCGGAGCATTCCCGCTCGGCCTGGAGACGCTTCGATACGCCGCAAGGGGGATTCTTCAGCGCGCGTTACGGACAGCGTGTTTATGTCGCGAAGGTCGGCCCCTGGGGCATGGCATTGCTGGCCGCGTTCGCAATCCTGGTCGTGGCTGCCATTCTGGTTTTCGTTATTGGCGCGCTGCTGGTTTGGATTCCAGTCATTGCCTTACTGGCGATTGCGGGAATCGTGTTTGCCTCGCTGCGCCGCTATTTCGCCCGACTGCGCTGAACGCGCACACCTGCCCCGCTTCTTGTTCAGGCAATGCATAAATATTCAGCATGCCGGAATCGATCCGCTGATGAGGCAGATGCGGAACGCATGTTCGCATCTGACGTTCATGGATTGAGGTGATGCATGCAGATCGAGGAGCGTGAAATTTGACGATGTTCCGTGCCGCCCGCCTCGGAGTCGCGCTCGTCGCATTAGGCTTGATGAGCTCGTCAGCTGCGGCGCAGTCACGCGGCGGCTTTTTCGATTTCTTCTCAGATCTGATGAAAGGCACGCCCGAAGAGGAGGCGGCCTGCAAGCCGGACGTGACGAAGTATTGCCAGGACGCGGTGCCAGACACGTTTCGCGTTCTGGGATGCCTCAAGCAACAGCGTCGGCGGATCAGCAAGCCTTGCCTTGCCGTGCTGGAAAGTCACGGTCATTAGTCATCTAGGCGCGGCGGTATCGGCGGTGGAGTGCCATCAGTTCCGCCAGCAGGCGGCGCTTGCGCCGAACACGAGGAAGTTCCTCAGGCTCTCGTGCCGGCTCGCTCCCCGTTTCGCCGCCCAACTGAGGTCGATCGAGCAAGCCGCGATAGCGTATGACGCCCCAGGCGATTGGGTTCCAGTTCCGCCATACCTTTTCGGCCTCGCGGATCAGCACGCCGGCCCTGACCTCCGGCACATCGCCGAATGCCTCGGGCATTGCGTTTGAGATTTCGCTGTCGCGCAGGATATTCCAGCGCGACATCCCGCCCATGAGCGGAGATCGCATGGCAAAGACGACCCGCCCGATCTGTGCCTCGCGAATTGGAAACGAGCACATCGGGCAGGGCTCGACATTCGTATAGATCGCGCAATCGCCGAGAATTCTGCGACCCAGGACCTTCTGCGCTTCCGAAATCGCCAGCAATTCGGCATGGCGCGTGATGTCGCAATCTCGAACCACCCTGTTGGTGGCTTCGGCCACGATCTCTTCGCCCTTGCAGACCAGCGCCGCAAACGGGATTTCGCCAGCATCGCTTGCAATCTGAGAAAGCGCGATGCAGCGCGCCATCATTCGTTCGTCAAGCAACCGTTGTGGTGAGCGCGGCATGGCGGGGATATCGCGTGGCGGGTCAAACGGGGCCGCACACTGACACAACGGCGGCATTTTTCCAGCGCAAAGCACGGCTCGGCCGTCTCGATGGCGCACCGGGTGGCAAAAGGCCGCCCCGGTGAGGTGCCCTTGGAAGTTGCGCCCGCTCGTAACATCCCATTGAGGTGGTTTCCTTTTCTAGGATTCGCGCGGGTCGCGGGGCGCGTTGTCGCGCGACGTGCCCGGCGGTTCGCAGCGGCCGGATGGGATCGTGGCATGTGTCCCGCAAATCGCCGTATTGGCGACGCAAGAGATAAAAACTCCCAGACAAGAATCGGCGATTCCAATGATGCGATTGATTAAGACCTCCTTTGCCGCGGCGTGCCTCGTGTTGATCGCGGTTTCAGGCGCACCGGCGCAAGAGCCCGTCGTCACCGGCTTGTGGCAGCAGGTCGATCCATCGAGCGGAAGAAGCCAAGCCTGGTTCCTGTTCTCGGAACGCAACGGCGTCTTCGAAGGCGCCATCGCCAAGATGTTTAGACCGCCCGGTGAAGATCCGAACCCCCGCTGCGGACATTGCGAGGGCGATCAAAGGAATGCACCGTTACTGGGATTGACGATCATCCGCGGCATGAAGCGCAACGGCCTGAGCTACGAAGACGGCATGATCCTCGATCCACGCAACGGTACCCGCTATCGTGCTCTGATGCGTCTGAGTGCCGATGGTCAAACGCTGATCGTGCGCGGGTACCTGGGAATCGCGCTGTTCGGCAAGGATCAGACGTGGACCCGGCTGCCCGATTCGGCTTATGCCCAGCTTGATCCTTCAATCAGTGCGCGCCGCGCGCGGGCCGCGCAGTCGCCGAAGCGCGGCAGCAGCCACACCCAGCAGCCGGCGTCTCGCTGAGTTAGACCGCTTTTCTTCCGCCCAATGTTATTCGGCGGGGCTTTCGGCGGGCGTTTGTTCGATTGCCACCTCGGTCAGCTTGCGCGGCTTTCCCATCAGGATTGGCTGGAACAAGGCCGCTGCTGCAAGCGTACAAACAAGCGACAATGCGAGCAGCTCACCCATGCTCGATGTTCCCGGATGGCTGGAAAAGAACAGGCTTCCAAACGCGGTTGCCGTGGTCGCCGCACTGAACATCACGGCGCGTGTGAGCACGGACTGGAGCAGATTGGTCTGCCCCTCTCGCCAGGCCATGATGTAATAGATCTTGAACGCCACCCCGACGCCCAACAGCAGCGGCAACGCGATGATATTCGCGTAGTTGAGCGGCTGGTCGATGACCACGCACAGTTCCAAGGTGACGATGCCGGCCAGGACCAGTGGAATCAGGGTCAACAACACGTCGCCTAAGCGCCGCAGCGTAAGCCACAGCAAGATGAAGATCGAAATCAACGCGCAGGCGCCGGCTTCCGCAAAGGCAAAGATGATCATGTGGCTCGCGTCAAGAATTGAGATCGATCCACCAACGGCATCTGGGGCAACTGCGGTGACAGCTCGGGTGAACTGTCGCAGCACCTCGTTGTTGTTGGGATCGCCCTTTGGACTGATCGTGACCCGCGCTTGCCCGTTTGGCAGCATCCACTGTCGGCGCAAGTCGGGCGGAATGGTGTCGAGCGTCACGTTCTGAGCGCTCAGCAGCCCGCGCAGGCTGTTGAGCGCCCATTTCAACGAAGGGACAAAAGCTGCTTCCGCTCGGGCGCGGATAGCATGATCGCCGCGCGCGAGCGCCATCAAGTCACCCGCGAGGCGCTTGGCCGCCCCAGCGCCTGGTCCCTCCTGCGAGCCTGCTGCCTTGATGAGACCCTGCGCTGCCGAGGTGAGCGCAGCGATGTCCTCCGCATCGGTGGGAGCTGGCTCCATTTCGGTCGGGTTGAGCGATTCGCCCAGATCCTTCACGGCGCTCGCGATGAGTGGAAGCTTCTCGTCCTGATGCTCGGGCACAAAATTACTGAGCGTAACGGCACGCGCGACTTCCGGCAAAGTTCGCATCCGGGCCGCGAGGGAATTCGGCCGCGGCGAGGGAGGGCGCCAGGACTTGGACGTTGTTGGTATTGCCCTGCGGGTCGTTGTTGAGCTCGAAGTAAGTCGCGACCGATTCGACCTTGGTGCTGCGCAGGTTGATTGGATTGAAGTCGAACCGTAGCCAGTACAACAGCGGCAGGCCCCCTACGATGACGAGCAGGGTGATGGTCAGGATCGCAATGCGGTGGCGGGCCAAGAAGTTATCGACCGGTGCCAGCCATGGATAACCCAACGGCTCGGGTTCGCCCGGCGGCTTGAAGAGATAGAGTAGGGCAGGCAACAAAGTGACGCTGCTCGCGAAGGCGATCAGCATGCCAAATCCGGCAATCAGCCCCAGCTCCGAAAGGCCTCGGTAGTCGGTGGGCAGAAACGAAAAGAAGCCGGCGGCGGTCGCGCACGCGGCCAACGTCAGTGGCGCCGCCACGTAGCGTCCAGTTTCGAGCAGCGATTTGCGCAGGTCGTTGATGGCGTGACGTTCAGCCCGATAACGCACGCTGAACTGGATGCCGAAATCGACGCCGAGACCGACGAATAGCACCGCAAAGTAGACTGAAATCAAATTGAGCGCGCCGACCAGCATCAAGCCAAGGGCCGCCGTCAGCGCTAGACCCACGACCAGATTGAGGAACACCGCCAGAATGATTCGACCGGAGCCAAGCGCGCGCCACAAGATGAGCAGCACAACCAGGATCGTAATCACACCGTTGAGAACACTATTCTCCTTGATGGTCGCGAACTCTTCATCGGCCATCGGGACCGGTCCGGTCAGATGCACGCTCGCCTGGTACCGGTCTGCGAGGTTGAGTTGGGAAGCCACATCATGGACGAGGTCGCTTGCGGCCTTTCCGGGCTCGATCGTCTCGTAGTTGAGCACGGGCCGGATGATAATGATTCGCCGAAGCTCGCTTGAACTCGGAGGCTGCCCGGCCACGAGGGTCAGCCATGAAAAGCTCGTCTCCTCATGAGCCAGTACCCGCTCGATCGTCTCTGACGCCATGGTCATCGGACGCGTCATGGCATCGAGCGAGATCTGCCCTTTCTCCGTCCCCATTACACCGAAGGACAATGTCTGAGCGATCCCACGTAGGCTCGGATCACTGGCGAGGACCTGGATCAGCGGCTCCGCTGCGACCAGTCGCTCGAGCGTGGTCTTGAGCTGGTCCGTGGATTCAAACAGAAGACCGTTGCGGGCAAGGAATTCTCCCCCGTCAGGCAGGATGATCGACCTGATCAAATCCTTGCGAGGGGCCAGGCGCTCGAGGAGTGCCGCAGCCGCTTGGCCCGTCTGTTCGCGGGTCGGGGCTTGGACGACCGCAATGATCAGATCGTATGTCGGGAATGCCGCATCGAATGCGATCTCCCGTTGCCGCCACGGGAGATTGGGCGAAATCAGCTTGTTAATGTCCGTATTCAAGGCAAAATGGCGGACCGAATACCCCACGGACGCCATAGTCATGAGAATAGCGATAGTGACCACCAGCCACGGGTGGCCTATACATTGCTTGATCGCCTGAACGACGGTGGTAGTCAAAATCTTCATGTCGCGCCGAACCTAAGCTCCCGTACGGAGTTACCAACAGCATCGTGGCCGTGCCAAATAGGAATTCAGCTCGGGATGCAGCCATAAACCTTTGATTATACATGATTTTCGGCGCGGAACCGAAATCACGCGCGAACCGTTGCCACCGCTCCGGCCGAGCCGGCGTAGACGGCAGTTCGGCAAATCCCTGAGACGTCCCAGTGGTGGATAGCGAGTCCAAATGTCTGACCATCGCAATTGCATATCGCTGCCGATCCTGGATGGAATTTCCGACCCGCGGGATCTGCGTCGACTTAACGAAGCAGACCTGCGCCGGGTTGCAGATGAGCTGCGCGCCGAGACCATTAGCGCGGTGGCAGCAACCGGCGGACACCTTGGGGCCGGGTTGGGTGTCGTAGAACTTACGGTTGCCTTGCACTACGTATTCGATACTCCCCGTGACAAACTGATTTGGGATGTAGGCCATCAGGCCTACCCGCACGAGATTTCTCACGGGCAGGCGCGATCGCATCAGGACACTGCGGCAAGGCGGAGGCCTTTCGGGATTCACCAAACGCGCCGAAAGCGTTTACGACCCGTTCGGCGCGGCTCATGCGTCAACGTCCATATCGGCCGGATTGGGAATGGCGGTTGCGCGCGACCTGCAGGGACAGAACAATCATGTCGTATGTGTGATCGGCGACGGCGCCCTGTCCGCAGGCATGGCCTACGAAGCCATGAACAATGCGGGTGCGATGAATAGTCGCCTCATTGTCGTGCTCAACGACAACGATATGTCGATTGCGCCGCCGGTGGGCGCCATGTCGGCCTATCTGGCGCGGGTCATCTCCGGGAATACGTATCGCTCGCTGCACGGCGTGGGCAAAGAACTCGCGAGGCATCTCCCCAAAGGCATGGAAGCGGGCGCGCTCAAGGCGGAAGCATTGGCGCGCAGTTTTTGGAACGACGGGACATTATTCGAGCAGCTCGGCTTCTTCTACGTCGGACCGATCGATGGCCACAACCTCGACCATCTTCTGCCGGTACTTAAGAACGCGCGCGATGCGCAAAACGGCCCGATCCTCGATCCATGTCGTGACCCAGAAAGGCAAAGGCTATCCCCCGGCCGAAGCCGCCGATGACAAATATCACGGCGTTGTCAAATTCGACGTTGTCACCGGCAAGCAGCAGACCATGCGCGCCGCAGCGCCGAGTTACACGAAGGTATTCGGTCAGGCGTTGGTCAAAGAGGCCGAGAAGGATGAGCGTATCGTCGCCATCACGGCCGCCATGCCATCGGGGACCGGAGTCGACATTTTTGCTCGCGCGTTTCCCGAGCGCACGTTTGATGTGGGTATCGCCGAGCAGCATGCGGTGACTTTCGCGGCCGGACTGGCGGCCGAAGGCTACAAGCCATTTGCGACGATCTACTCGACCTTCCTGCAGCGTGCCTATGACCAGGTTGTGCATGACGTTGCGATCCAGAGCCTGCCCGTGCGTTTTGCGATCGACCGCGCCGGTCTCGTTGGCGCCGATGGACCAACGCATGCCGGCTCCTTTGATGTTGCCTACCTGGGCTGCCTGCCTGGTTTCGTCATCATGGCGGCTGCCGACGAGGCCGAGCTCGTGCACATGGTCGCGACCGCAGCTGTGATCGACGACCGGCCATCGGCGTTGCGCTATCCGCGCGGCGATGGCACGGGCATTGCGCTGCCTGAGGCTGGCGTTCCGCTCGCAATCGGCAAGGGCCGCATTGTTCGCCAGGGAAATTCGGTAGCACTGCTCTCGTTCGGTGCGCGGCTGCAGGAATGCTGCAAGGCGGCCGACGAGCTGGCGGTCCATGGCTTTTCGACCACGGTCGCCGATGCGCGTTTTGCCAAGCCGCTCGACACCGAACTGATTCTGGGGCTTGCCCGTGAGCACGAAGCATTGCTCACGGTCGAGGAGGGCTCGGTCGGCGGCTTCGGGGCGATGGTCATGCACTTGCTGGCCGAACGCGGCGCCCTCGATCGGGGTCTGCGCGTTCGTTCCATGGTGCTGCCCGACGTGTTCATCGATCAGGCGTCGCCGGCCGCGATGTACGCGCAGGCCGGGCTTGACGCCAAGGGAATTGTCGCAAAAGTGCTCGAAGTACTCGGCAAGGGCATGCACGAATGGTCCACCCGGCGCGCATAGTGGAATGATTCAAAGGGGGCGATTGATGAAGGTCATACTGGCCCAGCCGCGCGGCTTCTGCGCCGGGGTCGTTCGCGCGATCGAGATTGTCGAGCGGGCGCTCGATCGCTACGGACCGCCGATCTACGTGCGACATGAGATCGTTCACAACAAATATGTGGTGGAAACGCTTAAGGCGAAGGGCGTGCGATTCGTGGAGGATCTCGAGGATGTTCCCCCTGACGCGCATGCGATTTTCAGCGCCCACGGTGTCTCCAAGGGCGTTGAGCGTCAGGCGGCCGCGCGCGACCTGCGCGTGATCGACGCCACCTGCCCGCTGGTGACCAAGGTGCACAACCACGGACGCCGCTATGCGGCGCAGGGTCGTACCATTATTCTCATCGGGCACGCCGGTCACCCGGAAGTGGAGGGCACCATGGGGCAGATTGCCGGGCCGGTCCTGTTGGTGCAGTCGGAAAGGGACGTGGAGGCGCTGGACGTTGCGTCCGATCACCCGGTCGCGTATGTCACTCAGACGACGCTCAGCGTCGACGACACCAAGGGGATCATCGCGGCTCTGCATCGGCGATTCACCAATATTGTCGGGCCGGAAACGAGGGATATCTGTTACGCCACTCAAAACCGCCAGATCGCCGTGCGCGAGCTTTGCAAACTGGCGGATGTCATTGTGGTCGTGGGGGCGAAGAACAGTTCGAACTCGAACCGGTTGCGTGAAATTGGCGAAGAGGCGCAGAAGCCGAGCTATTTGGTGGCGGATGGCAGCGAGCTCGAGGCCGAATGGTTTCAAGGGGTCGGGGTCGTCGGCCTGACGGCCGGCGCTTCGGCCCCGGAAGTACTGGTGGAGGATGTGATCGCTGCTCTGCAACGGTTCGGCCCGGTCGAGGTTGAATCGCTGGAGGGGCGGACCGAGACGGTGGAGTTTCGCTTGCCGCCGGAATTGGCGGACCGCAGGACCGGGTCGCGGGCGGCGCAGCCCCAAATCGAGACTGTGGCAAAGTAGCAACGCGGCGATTTTGGTAACACAACAAGCTAGGAAGCTCTCGTGGCGATTCCCTTTTTGCAGACCTTACTGGTCGGGACTTATGTGGTGCGGCAGCGACTTGCGAGGCGCAAGCGCTACCCGCTCGTGCTGATGCTGGAGCCGTTGTTTCGCTGCAACCTGGCCTGCGCCGGCTGCGGGAAGATCGATTATCCGGACGAGATTCTGAACGAACGACTCCCGCTCGCAGATGCGCTGGCGGCGGTCGACGAGTGCGGTGCCCCGGTCGTGTCGATCGCGGGCGGCGAGCCGCTGCTGCACAAGGAGCTGCCGGAAATCGTCAAGGGGATCATCGAACGGCGCAAGTTCGTTTATCTGTGCACCAACGCGCTGCTGATGAAGAAGAACCTCAACAAGTACAAGCCGAGCCCGTTCTTCGTGTGGTCGGTGCATCTCGACGGCGATCAGGAGTCACACGACAAATCAGTTTGCCAGGACGGCGTCTTCGACCGGGCGGTGGAGGCAATCCGCGCCGCCAAGGCCCTGGGTTTTCGCGTCAATATCAACTGTACGCTGTTCAACAACGCTTCGCCCGAACGCGTCGCGGCGTTTTTCGACACGCTCAAGCCGATGGGCGTGGATGGCATCACGGTGTCGCCGGGCTATGCCTACGAGCGGGCGCCCGACCAGCAGCATTTTCTCAACCGCACCAAGACCAAGGAGTTGTTCCGCGACATCTTCCGGCGCGGCAACAACGGCCGCAACTGGTCGTTCAGCCAGTCGAGCCTGTTTCTGGATTTTCTTGCCGGCAACCAGACCTATCATTGCACGCCGTGGGGCAATCCGACCCGCACTGTGTTTGGGTGGCAACGGCCGTGCTACCTCCTGGGCGAAGGTTATGCGGCGACGTTTCGCGAACTGATGGAAGAGACTGACTGGGACGCCTACGGCACCGGCAACTACGAGAAATGCGCCGACTGCATGGTGCACAGCGGTTATGAAGCTACTGCGGTCAATGATGCAATCGCTCATCCGATCAAAGCGGCGATCACGGCCATGCGCGGGGTGCGCACCGAAGGCCCGATGGTTCCTGAGATCCCGATGCATAACCAGCGTCTCCGCCCAGTACATGTTCGAGCGCCAGGTCAAGGAGCAGCTCGCCCAGATGCACAGCGCGGAGCCAACCAAGAAGGCGGCGGCGCGCTAACGCGCGCACGGTGACCGCAGGTCATCCAGGGACGAGCTCTTCTTCCCAGCCAACAAGTCCGGGCCGGAATCCAGCGCAGACCTAGCATTATTGCTCGCCGCTAATCGCAATTGTCGCTGCCAGCATCGGCCGTCGCTCACGTATACCGCTCTGCACTGGACCAGTTCGATATCGGCTGCTGAGCGAGGCTATCGATCGCCGATAACGGTCTCGATTGGTCAGACTTCGGAACAGCTTTCGGCCACGCTGCATACAAATAATTGAGCGACACGGCCGGTCGTGCGAGATGCTGCGCGGTCGAGCCAGCGGTCCAGCGCGGACCTTCTGCGAGCTCAACACCTGCCAGGAAGCGGCAATGGACGGAATGGCCGCGCAAGCAGCGCAGCGCTATGCGACGATGTCGACCGAAGCAGCTTCAGCACGTTGCCGAGGCTGCGAGCTTGGCTCTCACGTGCAGGTGCCTGATCCGTCCTGCCGTCATGTCCTTGCACCTTCGGAGAATGCAATCACATCCCCACCTCGACCCGGCGCAGGTTGCGGCTCTTGAGATTGCGGTAACGCGCAAGCGCCCACAGCGGGAAAAACTTCGCATAGCCGTGGTAGCGCAGGTAGAACACGCGCGGGAAGCCGGTGGCGGTGAAGCGTGTCTCATCCCAAAGACCGTGCGCCTGCTGCGTGCTGACCAGATATTCGATCCCGCGCCCGACCGCAGGGTGGTCAACCTCGCCGGCCGCCATCAAGCCGAGCAGGGCCCACGCGGTTTGCGAGGCCGTACTCGGGGCCGCCTCGTAGCCGTGATAATCGAGCTTGTAGCTGGTGCCGTCCTCGCCCCAGCCGCCATCGCTGTTCTGGATCATGGCCAGCCAGTCCACAGCGCGACGAATTTCTGGTGATTGGTGATCGAGTCCGAGCATATTGAGCGCGCATAGCACCGACCAGGTTCCGTAGATGTAGTTCATGCCCCAGCGGCCGTACCAGCTGCCTTCGGGATGCTGGGTGCGACGCAGGAATTCGAGCCCGCGGATGAGGGCCGGGTGGGTCTCGCAGCGCTCGCCAAGCTGCGCCAACATGGAGAGGCAGCGCCCGGTGAGGTCTTCGGTCGGCGGGTCGAGCAGCGCACCGTGATCCGAAAATGGAATGTTGTTGAGATAGTAGTGCACATTGTCGGCGTCGAACGACGCCCAGCCGCCGTTGCGGCTTTGCAAACCGCTGATCCACTCGCGGGCACGGCCGATCTCGGTGTCGAACTGATCGGATTTGATGAGATGCCGTGCCCGGTCCATTGCCATCACCACAACCGCGGTATCGTCGAGATCGGGGTAATAGGCGTTGGCGTATTGAAACGCCCAGCCGCCGGGGCGCACGTCGGGCCGCTGCACAGCCCAGTCGCCTGCGATATCGCAGATCTGCAGCGGCGCGAGCCATTCGAGACCGCGCATCGCCCCTTTCACTGCGGCGTCACTCGCCGGCATCAAGCAGCGTGTGGCACACGAGCGCCGTGTCCCATACCGGCGATACGCATGGCTGGCAGTAGGCTTCGTGCGCCTTGATGACGAGCAGTTTTTCGATCGAACGGCGCGCCACAACCACGTCGGGGTGGTCCCTGGGATATCCCAACGTGTCAAACATCATCACCGTGTTGGCCATCGCCGGAAAAATCGCGCCCAGGCCATCTTCGCCGTTCAGGCGTTTGGTCACGAATGCGACCGCCGCATCGATCGCGCGCTTGCGCGTTCGCGCTGGAAACAGCGGCTCGATGGCGCGGACGACATGGTCGACCAGGCGAAAGAACAGGAACCAGAACCACGTGTGATGCGGGGCCTTCGACGGTGCGCCGAGTTCCTGCGGCGGCTCCAGAAAGAGTTCCTCGATTGTTATGCCGAGAGGATTGCGAGCGCGTGGCTTGCGGGCGCGCAGCACGAGGAGCGGTGTGATGACGGTGCGCGCCCAATACGACACCTTGTCGAGATGGAACGGGAACCAGCGCGGCAGCAGCATGATTTCCACCGGCATCGCCGGAACCGCGCGCCAGGAAATCATGCCGTAGAGCGCAAGCAGAACGCGGGTAAAGACGTTGCTGCGTGCGGCACCGCCGTGCGCCCGAATGGCGTCGCGCGCGCGCACCATGTTCGGCGCGTCGACCGCGTCCCCGATCATCTTGAGCGCGAAATAGGCCTTCACGCTCGCGCTCACGTCGAAGTCACCGTCCTGAAATAGCGGCCAACCGCCATGCTGACCCTGGGTGCGGCGCAGGTAGACCGCGATCTTGGCTTCGAGCGCCGCATCCTTCGGCTCGCCCAGATAGTGCCTGAGCAGCACATATTCGGCCGGAATGGTGGCGTCCGCCTCGAGTTCGAAAACCCAATGCCCGTCAACCTGCTGGCAGGCGAGCAGTGCTTGCGTCGCGGCTTCAATCGGCTTGTCGAGGGGTTCTGGGATCATACTCAGTTTGCTGAAGTGTTGGGATGGCAAAAGCGTCTAGTCGAATTGGGATTTATCGCCCCGAATGACAAGCTCCGCGGCGAGATTGCCGGAGCGGATCGCCCCTTCGATCGTGGCCGGCAAGCCGGTGGCGGTCCAGTCGCCGGCGAGCAGGAGATTACGCCACGCCGTCACCGCGCGCGGCCGCCTGGCGTTCTGAGCTGGAAGCGCCGCAAAGGTCGCTCGCCGCTCGCGCACGATCTGCCACGGCGGCAGCGGCGCGGCGCTCTCGATCATTTGCGCGACCTCGTGCCAGATCTTGCGCGCAAGGGTTTCGCGCTCGACCTCGAGCAGATGATTGGCGGCGCTGATCGTCACTGAAAGCCGATCTCGAAACACGAACAGCCATTCCAGCGTACCGTTGACGGCCCCCATCATGGGCGGAAGGCTCTTGTCGCTGACGAAGCGGTAGTGCGCATTGACGATGGCACGGAATTCGGTCGGAACGTCGAGCCCTGGCAGCAGGTCCGCCGCGACCGGAGGTGGAACGGCGATGATCACGGCCTCGCCGGGCGCGAGCGCGACAATGTCCTCGCCGAAATCGAGCGCGCCTACGCGACCTTCGTTGAACGTGCATGCGCGCAACCGATGTCCAAGCCGAATAGATCCGCCGTGTTCCTGCACGAACTTCAGCGCGGGGTCGACGAAAGCGGTTGCAAGTCCATCACTGGCGATCAGCGGATGGCATGCCCGTCCGCCGGCCGCAACGGTTTCCCGCAGCACCGCGCCGGCAAGGCCGGCGGAGGCTTCGCGCGGCTCGGTGTTGAGCGCCGCGCGCAGCAGCGGATCGAGCAAACGCTCGTACACCGGTCCCTTGCACGCGATCACGTCGCCGATCGCGTGGTCCGCCTTGGCCCACAGCAGCCGCGCCAGCGCCAGATATTGCAATGCCGACGTACCCGGCACGCGCGCCGTGCGATCGAAGATCCAACTCGGAAATCGGCTGTCGTTGATCCGGATGGTCCAACGTTCGTTGGTCGCAAGGTCGAACATCGGAAACGACGCGCTCGCCGGCCCGTGCAGCCGGTCGCGGGCGCCGATCATCTCGACGAAATCCATGGTCGCCCGATTGCCCGAGAGCACCAGATGATTACCGTTGTCGATCGCCATGTCGAGCGCCGGGTCGTGGTAGGTACGGCAACGCCCGCCGGCGTGGTTGGCAGCCTCGTGCAGCACGACCGCGGTGCCGGCTTTGGCCAGCCGAACCGCGGCGGCGAGGCCGGCTAGCCCGGCGCCAACGATGTGTACGACGTTCGCCATCAAATGATCGCGTGACGCAGCAGCAATACCAGCAGCAGCGGTTTGCCGACGCGTACCGGCGCGCGCGGCGTACCGAAGCCGCGGGCGACGAGACGTTCCAGAATTATGCGGTAAACGGCGCCCATGAGTTCGGGGCGCGCGCACGCTGCGGCGCGGGCATTGCGCCATGATCTTGTCGGCCTTGGCGAAATGCGCGCGGGCACGTTCGACCAGCGCGTGGCAGGCCCATTCGATGCGCGGATCGGCGAGTGCGGCGGCCGGCTCGGACGTGGTGATGCCCGCCGCGCGCAGCGCTTCCGCCGGAAGATACAGGCGGCCGAGCGACGCATCCTCATCGAGGTCGCGCAGAATGTTGGTGAGCTGGAGCGCGCGCCCGAGTTGATCGGCGAGCGCGATACCGGCACCCTCCGGCAATCCGAACACCTTGACCGACAGCCGGCCGACCGCGCAGGCGACGCGGTCGCAATAGAGTTCCAGCGTCGCCCAGTCCGGCGCCTGGATATTCGCGACGACATCCATTTCCATGCCGTCGATCACCGCCAGAAAATCCTCGCAACGCATGCCGAAGGCCTGGACCGCGCGGGCCAACCCGGCAAGCGCGCGCGGCGGCGTGCCGGCGTAGAGCTTTGCAAGATCGCTACGCCAGGCCTGCAGTTGCTGGATCCGCTCAGGCCGTGGGCCGGTACTGTCGGCGATATCATCGACCGCGCGGCAGAACGAGTAGATCTCGAACATGGCGTCGCGCTGCGCCGGCGGCAGGATGCGCATCGCCGCATAGAACGAACTGCCGGACGCGCGTTGCGCTGGTGCGCTGGCGTCCTCCGGGGCGGACGGCGTGCTCATGGGTTGCGCACCATGCGGATGCCGGCCGCAGTACGGCTGCCGAACGCGCGGACGGCGTGTTTGATAACCGCCGTTGCCGTAGTTCCGGCGACCGCGAACTTGTCGAGATGCACGCGTTCGCTCAAAGGGTCACGCCGCATCAGCAAGTGGGTCAAACGATGCGCCAATTGGACGATGACCGCGATCTCGAGGCCGAGACGTTCGATCCTGCACCAGATTCGCAAAATCGTCGCTTTCGCACAGAAGGCGTTCGGTCCTTGCCGCCAGCTCGTGAAGACAGCCTAGGAGCGCGGGCGACGCACGCGCCTCGCCCAGTGCCTCAACTCCAAGCCCGGCGGCCGCGAGGGCATCGAGCGGCACGTAGACGCGGTTCAGGTTTCCGTAATCCGCTTTGCAGTCCTGCAGATGATTGATGATCTGCAACGCGGCGCACAGTGCATCGTTGGCTGGCCACACCGATTGGCTCTCGCCATGCACATCGAGTACGAAGCGGCCAACCGGCATGGCCGAATAGGCGCAATAACCGATGAGGTCATCCCAGTTGCTGTACCGCAGCTTGGTCACGTCCAGTCGAAACGCGGTCAGCAGGTCCTTGGCATGACGCGGCGACAACCCGCGCGCCGTCAGTGCCATGCGCAGCGCAACCCCTTCCGGGTTTCGGCTGTCGGCGCCGTCGAGGTCTGCTTCGAGCTGATCAAGGAGAGCCAGTTTCTTCTCGGGGGCAAGCGTCGGGTGGTCTGCGATGTCATCGGCCGTGCGCACGAACTGATAAAAAGCCAGAATAGGTTCGCGGTGGCGCGGATGGATGAGCCAAGACGCCACCGGGAAGTTTTCGTCCCGATGGGACTTGCCTGAACGGAGCGAGCCGGCGCTGGTCATGATGTGCGGGTCGCCTTCGCCTGCACGCGCCCCTTCCACAGGCCGCCGCGCCCGCTGGCGTGAGCCACGGCGGATGCGCAGGTGAACCACAGGTAGATTGCGGCGATCAGGGGAAGCAGCAAGCCATAGAGGGGCGAGACTTGATAAAATCGCAAGATCGGCTGAAACAGCAATGCCATCAGGATCCAGCATGCGACCCCAGCGAGACGCTCCAAGCCGTGACCCATCAGCGCGAGCAAGACTGGCGCCAAAAAGACGAGCGTCATGCCAGGATCGTTCCGGCCAGCATCGCCACCGAGTAGTCGAGCTGCGCGTAGGCCGAACGCGCAATCATGCGGCCCACGTCGCGCAACGTCACATAGGGACGAATGCTGTGAACGCGTTGCGTCAATCCAAGCCAGATCGGCCCGGCGCGCTTGAGTACGCGTGCCAGCGCGCAATCGTCGATCAGCTCACCGCGAATGGCGCCGAGTTCCTCCCGCGGCCTGCATGGCGTCGTGCCGAACCAGCATGCACCCGCCCGCGGCCGCTGCCGTCGTACGTTTGGGGTCGTTGACCCAGGCGAACGGATAGAGCATCTGAAAAAAGAAGATGAAGGCGGGGATCAACAAGCGCTCCGGCCCGCTATCGCAGCGCAGTTTGGCCATCAGCGACGTCAACGCGAGGTCGTGCGCCTGTGCGTGCGCGACGAGCCAGCGAACCGTATCCGGCGCATGCACGATGTCCGCGTCGGTCAGCAGCAAATAGTGCGGGGCTGGCGCAAATCCGTCCGCGTGCCTGGTCCCCTGGTGCTGAGCCCACAGCTTGCCGGTCCAGCCCGAGGGCAGGGGCGCTCCCGCGACAACGCTCAATCGAGTCTCGTCGCCGACCTGTTGCGCGGCGGTACGCGCGATTTCGGAGGTGCCGTCGCGACTTTGATCATCGACCAATACGATTTGGAGGTCACCCGGATAATCCTGGCTGAGCAGCGAACGGATGCTCTGCGCAATGCTGTCGGCTTCGTCGCGCGCCGGCACAATCGCCACAACCGGTGGCCACGATGCCGGCGCGACAAGATCGGCGTCATCACGCTCCCGCGCACGCCAGAACTGGCCGCGCGCCACGGTCAGATAGGCCCACAGTGCCAGTACGATTGACGCTACGATGCCGGCGATCACGCACTTTCCTTTCGGTCATTCACAGGCGGGCTGGCCACCCTGCCGCGAGCCATTTTCGCGCCACTCCTTGCGTCCTCGCGGCGCATCCCGACGCGCCGCGCATTGGCGCTTTTAAGCACAACCGGTTCGTGGCTTATAGTATCCGATATCGGTCTCACGAAAGAACTATTGGCGATGACCATGCTTGATCCGATGTCCGGCGTTTCGTTTGCGTCAAGGCTCGATGCGATTGCGCAGGAGGCCGAAAGCCTGCTCGATCGGCTCCTGGCCGTAGGTCTCGAGGAAAACGAAATCGGCCGTCCGCGCCGGCTCCTTGATGCCATGCGCTATGGGAGCCTGGGCGGCGGTAAGCGGCTGCGGCCGTTTCTGGTGGTGGAATCGGCTGCGCTGTTCGACGTTCCGCTCGGCAACGCGCTCATGGTCGGGGCGGCGCTCGAATGCATCCATTGCTACTCGTTGGTCCATGATGATCTGCCCGCGATGGACAATGACGATTTGCGGCGCGGACGGCCGACGGTTCACAAGGCGTTTGACGAAGCCACCGCCATACTGGCAGGCGATGGGCTGCTGACGTTCGCGTTCGACATTTTGTCACGACCGGAAACGCATGCGGATCCAGCGGTGCGCATCCGCCTCGTCAATTTGCTGGCGCGCGCCTCGGGCATCGGTGGCATGGCCGGTGGACAGATGCTCGATCTCGCGGCCGAGGGTCGCTTCGCCCGCGATGGCAACGGACCCATGACCGAGCGCGATGTCGCGGTTCTGCAGTCGATGAAAACCGGCGCGCTGTTGCGTTTTGCATGCCGCGCCGGCCCGGTCCTCGGCGGGGCCGACGATCGCAAGGCCACTGCGCTTGATCACTATGGCGATGCCATCGGACAGGCGTTTCAGATTGCTGACGATCTCCTCGATGTGGAAGGCGACGCGGCGGTGGTCGGCAAGGCAACCGGCAAGGATGCGGCGGCCGGCAAGGCCACCATGGTCCAGATACTCGGAGTAGCGGGCGCCAAGGCACGACTTCGGGCGCTGGTCACACAGGCGGAAACGGCGCTCGCGCCATTCGGCACGGCCGCAACGACGCTCGTCACGGCTGCCCGCTTCATCGCCGATCGACGCAGCTGAGCCGCTCGCGTGCCAACTGCGTCGGTTACTGACCGTGGGATTGCAGGACCGCGCGACAGCCTCGGCTCAGTCGTGCACGGTTGGCCTGAAGGCACGCGAGGACGCGGCCGTTGTCGGGAGCCGCATTTCTGCAAAGCCGCGTGACGTCGGGCCGGCAGGCGGCCTCTTCCTGGGGCGTGCCTTGGGCCCGCAAGGCGGTTGAATGAAAACCCAGCCCAATGGCCACAACCCCAAGAACCATAAGTCGAATTGCTCGATGCAACCTGTCCTCCTGCCCGTTTAAAGCCGCAGACGGGTAGCGGCTTTCGCAGGTCGTGTCGATGGGCAAATTGGTCACAAGCGGTGCCCAAGCCGAGGCGTCGGCGGTACTCCCGGAACGGAACCTTTTGGGCTAGTAAAGGGTTGATTTGAGCGCCGAAGCGCGGGAGGTGACCATGCGTCGCCAACTCTTGGTGCTGGTCGCCATGGCCGCCGCGACGGTTGCAGGTCCTCCCGCCGTCAGCGAAGCGCGCAGCCTTCTTGGCGTGCTGACCTCGCCCTTGCGCGCGCTCGGGGCACGGCATCACGCGCATCATCGTTATCACTATCGTCGCGGGCGGCCGGCGAGATGGGCGCGCGCGCCGCAAGCCGATCCGGGTGCGGAACGGGCTGGCAAGTTCGCGGTCGCTCTGTCGCCCGGCGCACTCTACTGGCCGCGCGCCTACGACGACCTTGTTGGCTATACGTTCGCGATCAGCAACATCAATAAAGACCAGTTCTGGGGTCATGGGTTCAATGACATTCTGACCGGGATGCTTCCTCCGCCAGAGGCTGGACGATCGTCTTTACGACGCGGGACGACTGAAGATCTCAAAGCAACGACGTCGGAGGTTTGCCGCCCCGCAATCACGTCCGCCGACGATGATGCCGCAAGCTCCGGCGCGGTCGCGTTCAAGCAAATCGAACAATGGGCGGCGCCAACACCCGAGCAACGGGGCGTCTTCGACGATTTGCGCGCCGCAATGATCAAAGCCGATCAGCGGATGAACTCCGGCTGTTCGCAGCCCTATGCGTCCGCGCCGCCGCCGGAGCGCCTCAAGGCGATTAACGACCGGCTCTGGGCGCTGCGTCAGGCGATGCTTATCCTGCGCACGCCGTTGGAGGCGGCCTACAACGCGCTCGACGACCAGCAGAAGGCCCGGCTCAACGGCCGAGGCGGGGCCACCAAAATCACTTGCGTCGGGGACTCTACGCAACGACCCTGGCCACAGGATCAGATCGAACAGGCGATCCAGCCAAACGACGATCAGCGCGCGAGCCTCGAAAGCCTGCGTTTGACTTCGCTGCAGATGGGGCAGGCGATCGCTTATTCGTGTCCGCGCCAGCCATTGGCTAATCCCGTGCAAAGGCTCGATGCGGCTGGCGATCGATTGAACACCTTGCTCTATGCGACGATGATCATAAGTCGAACGCTCAATGCCTTTTATCCGTCTCTGACCGATGAACAGAGAGCGAATTTCCGCGCGGTAGGGGGGCGCTCGTCGGGGCAGGGCCGTCAAAATCCCCGCGCAGCCGACGCGATGACCGGCCGCAGCCCAAGATAGCATTCGCGCTCGCGCGCATTTCGTGCGTTGAACCAGAAATAACTCCCGTCACGACCAGCGCGAGAATCCGCAGAATTTCTGAACGCACTCGGCGAATTTGATTTTCGCGTAACTTGCCACTAATCACGCGTGGGTAACTCTTCGTCCGGGGAGGCGTCAGCGTCCCCAGCACTCCTCAGTTCCGTCCTCAACCCATATGCTTTGCGCTGCAGCGCTCGATCGCCATGAGTGTTCGCACTGCTCCATTTCGGAAGGAGCAGCTCAGCTTTTGTTCGATCGCTGTGTTCACTATACCAAATCACAACCAGAACTATGGCGCGGGCTATTCCGCACGCAATTGGCGAAATAAATGGCATTGCCCCATCGCGTACACATCGTGATGCGACCGTTCGCAAAACGGTCATCGTTGACGACTAGGCGCGGGCCCATGCCAAGCAAGCTCGCCGGCGCAACGGGTCTTGATTCGAAGGGCTTGGAATGAAACCGCTCTTCGATCTGGGGCGCCGCGTTCTGGATAAAGTCAACGGTGGCGGACCGTCAGTTGCGCCCGCCGGCGCCGCGGAGCCGCCGCCCCCGGAGCGCTTCGAAGATGATTCCGCACTGGGTGAAGGGGCGGCGCGGCGACCCATCGCACTCGGTATCGAGCGACTAGGACTTGTTTCGCTTTCGCATCCAATCGTTGTCGGTGTCCTGTTCGTCGTGCTGACGATCGCCGCAGCAGTTGGGCTTACCCGACTCCAAGTAGACGATTCACTCAGCCGTCTGTTTCAATCCGACACTCCGGACTTTCAACAATATGAGACCTTGACGCGGTTGTTTCCCTCGGATGAGTTCGACGTGCTGGTCGTGGTGGAGGGAAAATCCCTTCTCAAGCGCGAATCGCTCGAGAAGTTTCGCGACCTCGTAACCGACCTCCAACTGATCGAAGGCACTCGCGGCCTTGTATCCTTGTTTTCCGCGCGCGAACCCCCCGAAGGAAGCGAGATTCCGGCACCGCTGTTTCCGGCCGATCTGCCGCACGGCGCAGCTTACGACCAGCTTATCGCCCGCGTGAAGTCCAACGACATCATCCGCGGCAAGCTGCTGTCGGAAGACGGCGAGCTCGCTTTGGTCGTGCTTGCCCTCGAGCCCAGGGTCGTGCACTCCAATGCTTTGAGCGGCGTGATCCACGACATCCAGAATACGGTCAAGACCGATCTCGCGGGATCCGGGTTGAACGTGAAGTTGGCCGGCGTCCCGGTGATGCAGCTCGAGATCCGCGACGCGGTCGAGCGCGATCGCCTCATCTACAATGCATTCGGCTTTGCGCTTGGCTGTCTGATCGCGGTCGTGTTTTTTGGCCGCCCGTCGTTCATGATCATTGCAGCGGCACCACCGCTGGTCGCCATTGTGCTGGCGCTGGGCACACTCGGCTGGCTCGGGTTCCGGCTCAACATGTTTCTGAACGTGATGACGCCGCTGATCATGGTGATCACGTTCTCGGACTCTATGCAGTTGACATTCGCGACGCGGGCCCGGTTGCTGGCGGGCGACAACAAGTACGATGCATTACGCAATGCCCTCCATGTCGTGGGGCCCGCCTGTGTCCTGACCCACGGTGCGGCGGCATTGTCATTCATCGCGCTGCAGATCTCCGAGTCCGATCTTATTCGAACGTTCGGCATGGCCGGCCTGATTGCGAGCCTGATCGCGTTGGTGGCGGTGCTCACCCTGATCCCGCTGCTGGGCGTCGTGCTGCTGCGAACCCATGAAGACGTTGCGGCTGATGATCGGACCACTGGTGGGCCGCTCGGCGCGCTGCAGAATTTCTGTGGTTGGATTGCCGCCAAGATGGTGACCCATCCAGGCCGCTATACGCTCGCCGGCATCGTGGTCATCACCCTGCTCGGCGTAGCGTACGTGCATTTGCAGCCGCGCTATCGACTGGCCGACCAGGTGCCGGATCGCGAGCAGGCGATTGCCGCCAGTACGCGCCTCGATACCAAGCTCACGGGCTCCAATCCGATCGATGTGATGATTCAATTTCCACCTGGGGAGTCGCTTTATTCGCCGCGCTCGCTCGCGGTCATTGCGCAAGTGCATTCCGTGCTCGAGCGCCAGCCCGGCGTTGGCAACGTCTGGTCACTCGAGACATTGCGGCGCTGGCTCGACGAACGCGACGGCAGGTCCGACGTGAACACGCTCAAACGCTACGTCAACATGTTGCCGGAATATTTGACTCGGCGGTTTATTTCTGCAGATGAGGACGCGGTCGTGGTTGCCGGCCGTGTTCCGGATGCGGATGCAAGCCACCTGCTGCCGATCGTGCGCGAGCTCGACCACACGCTCAATGGGGTGCGCGCGCAGTTCCCCGGCTACAAGATCGCGGTGACCAGCTTGTCGGTGTTGGCTGCGCGCAATAGCGCTCTGATGATCGACAAGCTCAATCGCGGGCTGACGATCGAAATCGTGTTCGTCGCACTGTTCATCGGTGTTGCGTTCGGTTCCCTGGTCGTGGCACTGGCAGTTATTCCTCCGGCGATATTTCCGGTTTTTCTCGCTGGCGCGGTGCTCTGGACGCTGGGTGAAGGTCTCCAGTTCGCGAGCGCGATCGCCCTGATCGTGAGCTTTGGACTTGGGCTGAGCGCGACCATCCATTTCCTCAACCGGCTGCGGTTCGAGGAGACGCCGCATGAGGACGCCAAAGCCGGGGTCGAGCGGGCCACCGTTCAAATGGGCCCGCCACTGGTCGTGACCTCGATGGTGCTGGCCTGCGGCCTGGCGGTGACCGTGTTCTCGGATCTGCCGTCGCTGCGGCTGTTCGGTTGGCTCAGCGCGCTCGCCATGCTGGCGGCGCTCGTCGCCGACTTTCTGATCCTGCGCCCAACTTTTACGTATCTGCGCACGCTGCCGTTATTTCGGCACCGCCGATGATCAGCCGCGGGTGAGTACGATCGTTGCGCCCCTGATCTGTGATGCCGGCGCCGCAATCGAGACGACCTGACGGTTTCCGCTGACCGACATGCTCAACCCGGCCGCGAAGGCCGCACCCAGCACCTGGAGCTGCAATGTATTGCCACCCGCTCGGCCCGACAGGGTTCCGCCAATGCCTCGTGTCGACTCGCTCCAGGTTCCGGAAACCGCGCCGCCCTGGCTCGTGATGTTGCTGCTCAGGTTGAAATTGTAGCTGTCGCTCGCGCACCGCAGAGTCAGTGAGGCCGAACTTCCACCACCGCCGACCGCATAGGTGGCGCGGCAGCGTAGCCGGTCCGACGAGCCATCGGAGAAGTTGATTTTTCCACCCCCCGACCACGACCCGGCCAGGGCCGAGAACGGTCCCGATTGAGCGTTCGCCGGCGGCGCCGCGAAAACAACAATCGCCGTCATCGCGACGATGACGAACGCGCAAATGCGGCGAAAGCGGTCGCGCATAGTCATGATCAACTCCCTGGTTCGCCCACGAAGGGTCGCAGAAGATTGTATATGAGAACAGTCTTGTTGACGGCTGTTTAGACAAATGAAAAACGAGGCGAGTGGTACCCTTATATTTCCAGACGCGCAACACGCTCGCTATCGATAGCAACTCATTTCTGTGTGCGGGCCGACGTGTCGCCTCGCGGCGCGCAGCACCCAGCGCGCGCGTCGCCTTGGCGGAGGAATGCGACACCCAGGTGACGACAGGCCCATCCAAAACGACTCATCCTTTCGCGCGAGCGGGAGTGCTCGAACTTCGATCTTGAGTTGAGAGCGAGATCATTCACTGCCACTATTCGGTTAGGCTAGTTGCTTGACGTAATAGTCGAAATATGGACACTGGTGTCGATTTAGCGCCGCGGGCGTGCGTAGCGCGTCGCTCGCGGACGATCACCGAACCAAAAAAGCCGGCCTGAGGGAGAGATGGCGCCTCGATTTCCGATCGCTGGAGTCCGGTATCGCAGCGCCGCGGAGCGCGAACGCCATGTTGGCACGGGAGACTGGCTCGACTCGACGGCCGGCGACATGCTGCGGCGCGCCGCGGCCGACAATCCTGACAAGATCGCGGTCGTCGGCCATGACGGTACGCTGACCTTCGCGGCATTGGATCGCTTGACGGAGTCGACTGCCGCCGGCCTCCTGGATGCTGGCCTGCGACCAGGGGACCGGGTGATCTTCCAGATCGGCACAGTCAAAGAAATATTCGTCGCGCTCTACGCGTGCTTCAAGGCCGGCATTGTGCCGGTGTGCACGCTTCCTCAATATCGCGAAATCGAGATCCAGAAACTGGCTGAGCGCTCAGGAGCGACGGCCTATCTGGTCCAGGCGGATGTCCATCCCTCGTTCGATCAGCTCGCGTTTGCTCGCCGCATGCGCGCGGCGATACCTCAAATTGCGCGCCTGATCGTCACCCGGGGCGCGGCGGGTCCGGACGAACTTTCGCTCGACGTCTTGGCTCAGCGCTTTGCACGCGAGGACGCGCGCGCCCGCGTGCGCCCGTATGATCCCGACCCGGACGATGTCGCGGCGTTTCAAATGTCGGGCGGATCGACCGGACTTCCCAAGATCATCCCGCGCACACACGCCGAATATCTTGGCTCAGCCGCGGCGCTCGGCCGTCGTTACGAATTGACGGAGAACGATATCTCGCTGTGGTCGCTGCCACTGATTCACAATGCCGGAATGCTGTTCGTGGTTTTGCCGGTAGCGATTGCGCAGCGCACGGTGGTTGCGCTCCCGAGGTTCGAGATTCGCGAATTCCTTGATGCCGTCGCTCGCCATCGCGTCACGTTCAGCGGAAGCATCGGTCCGGTCGCGCCCCGTATGCTCGAATTCGAAGAGATCAAGGCCTTCGACCTCAGCTCACTGCGCCAGTTCTTCGCATTGTCGCGATCCGACGCGGTCGAACGCCACGTCGGCGTGACCTGCGGCAACATGTTTGGCATCACCGAAGGATTGCTGCTCGCGAGCGCACCAAGCGACTCTGACGCGGCGCGGCATGGGTCGGTCGGTTGGCCGGTCGCGAATGGCGATGAGGTCAGGCTCCTGGAGATTGGAGGTGAGCGGGACGTCCCCGTCGGTACAGTTGGCGAACTCTGCTTTCGCGGCCCCAATACCCTCACCGGCTATTTCAACGATCCTGACGCGAACGCGCGCAGCTTCACCGCGGACGGCTTCTTCCGCAGCGGCGATCTTTTGCGGGCCGTCGATCTCAACGGCCGGCGCTACTACGTGTTCGAGGGCCGGATCAAGGACAACATCAATCGTGGCGGCGAAAAGATTGGTGCCGAAGAGGTCGAGAGCGTGGTGGCCGCGCACCCTTGCGTAGCCGACGTTCGCGTGGTTGCGATGCCGGATCCGATCTATGGCGAAAAGGTATGTGCGTTCATCATCGGCCGCCCCGGCAAGGCGGTGCCGACTCTTGCCGAACTGGGAGAATTCCTGGTC
Source organism: uncultured Alphaproteobacteria bacterium (assembly GCA_963833605.1). GTDB lineage: Bacteria > Pseudomonadota > Alphaproteobacteria > Rhizobiales > Xanthobacteraceae > JAFAXD01. The sequence goes on along the minus strand of CAWHYZ010000010.1, from coordinate 476,569 downwards.
GCACAGGGTCTGGCCAAGTACAAGCTGCCGGAGCGTATCGAGGAGATCGCCGCCTTTCCCACCACGTCGGTCGGCAAGGTCGACAAGGCGCAACTGCGGGCCATCATCGCCGATCTGATGGCCAAGGAAGGGCGGTCGCGAGCGACCGGATAGCTGACGCGCGACCGGATGCGACGAAGGGGCTCACGCAACGCCGGGCGGGGTTTCGTTTTCGCGTATTGCGTTGGATGGCAATTTGATCGAATCTACGGTTTGTCCACATCACGGAGGATGATGAGTATGGCCCAGATAAGGGTTGCGGACATGGCTTACGGGCGCTTGCGATCGCCCGATCTCGATGTCGCAGAAGAGTTTCTGACGCGGTTCGGACTGGTGCGCTCGGCGCGCACGCCGACCGCGCTCTATATGCGCGGCACCGATCCCCCGCACCACATCCACGTCACCGAAAAGGGCGATCCGAAATTCGTCGGCTTTGCTTATCACGCCGAGAGCGAGGACGACCTCAAGCGGGTCGCCAAGCTGCCTGGCGCGTCCGGGATCGAGACCGTCGACGAGCCCGGCGGCGGCAAGCGCGTGCGGCTGAAGGAGCCGAACGGCTATCAGATCGAGGTGATCCACGGCATGGAGATGCTCCCCGCGATCCCGGTCAAGCGCCAACGGCTCAACAGCGGTCCTGAGCCGCTCGCCCGCGCCGGAGAGCTCATGCGGATCCCCAAAGGCCCGTCAAATGTGAAGCGGATCGGGCACGGCGTCCTCAACACGTCGAAATTCCGCGAAACTGTGGACTGGTTCCGGGACACGCTCGGGTTCATCTGCTCGGATGACGTCTACGAGGGCCAGCAGCAAAACCTGATCGGCTCCTTCAATCGCCTCGACCGCGGCGATACCTACGTGGACCACCACGTCTTCTTCGTGCTCAATCACCAGAAAACCGGGCTCAACCACATTTCGTTCGAAGTGCAGGACATCGACGACGTCTGCATCGGCCACGACTATCTGCAGCAGCACGGCTACGAGCACATGTGGGGGATCGGGCGCCACGTGCTCGGCAGCCAGGTCTACGATTACTGGTCGGACCCCTGGGGCCGCATTCATGAGCATTGGGCCGACAGCGATCGCCTGAACACCCGCAACGGCTCCAACCTGGTGCCGGCGCACGAGGCGTTGGTCTCGCAATGGGGCGGCCCGCCGCCTGAGAAGCTGCTCAACAACGCGAGTGTGTAGCCCCGGACGCCGGAACAGAATCAGTTCACGGTATCGAGGACCTCGCCCAGGGTGCCAAGCAGGTTGTCGATCTCGCCTTTGTCGATGATCAGAGGCGGTGACAGCGCGACGGTGTCGCCTGTCGTGCGGATCAGCACCCCGCGTTCGTAGCATTTGACGAACGTCTCGTAGGCGCGGCGTGATGGCTGCCCCGGGCGCGGCTCGAGCTCGATGCCCGCAACCAGCCCGATGTTGCGAATGTCGATCACGTGGCGACGCGGTCGCAGCGCGTGCACCGCCTCCTCAAAATAGGGCGCGAGGGCGGCGGCGCGCGCGAACAGGCCTTCGGCTTCGTAGACGTCGAGCGCGGCGAGTGCCGCGGCTGCGGCCACCGGATGGCCCGAATAGGTGTAACCGTGAGGAAGCTCGATTGCTTCCGGCGGCCCGCCCATGAACGCCTGATAAATCGGCGTGCGCACCGCCACCGCTCCCATCGGGATGGTGGCGTTGGTCAATCCCTTGGCGAGCGTCACAATGTCGGGAAGCACGCTGAAATGCTCCGCCGCGAAGCTCGATCCAAGCCGGCCGAACCCGGTGATGACTTCATCGAAGATCAACAGAATACCGTGTCGGTTGCAGATCGCCCGCAGTCGATCGAGATAGCCGACCGGGGGGACGAGCACGCCGGTGGATCCCGCCATCGGTTCGACGATGACGGCGGCGATGGTCGACGCGTCATGCAGTTGCACGATCCGCTCGAGTTCGTCCGCCAACGGCGCGCCCCATCGCGGTTGTCCGCGCGAGAAGGCGTTGTGTTCGAGATTGTGCGTGTGCGGCAGGTGGTCCACGCCTGGTAGCATGACGCCGAACAGTTTGCGGTTGTTGGCGATGCCGCCGACCGACATGCCGCCGAAGCCGACCCCATGATAGCCACGTTCGCGCCCGATCAACCGCGTGCGGGCGGCCTCGCCGCGAACGCGGTGATATGCAATCGCGATCTTGAGCGCCGTATCGACGGATTCCGAGCCCGAATTGGTGAAAAAAACGCGATCGAGATCGCCGGGCAGCATGCCGGCAAGGCGCGCCGCGGCCTCGAAGGCGGCCGGGTGTCCCATCTGGAACGGGGGCGCATAGTCGAGACGCAGGACCTGCGCGCGCACCGCCTCGACGATCTTGGGGTGCGCATGGCCGGCGTTGCAACACCAGAGCCCCGCGGTTCCATCGAGGATTTTGCGGCCGTCATGGGAGCCGTAATACATCCCCTGCGCTGACACGATCAGGCGGGGCGCCGCCTTGAATTGTCGATTGGCGGTGAACGGCATCCACTGGGATTCGATGTCGTTGCGTGGCAGGGCTTCGTCCATCTGTCATGCTTTCCGGCGGCGGCATCGAACCATTGGAGGCCGCGAGCCCTTTGGCAGTATATTTAATTCCCATGGTGAATTCAGCGTTCGCCGTCGGGGTCGAATGCATCGACCTGGCGGATTCTGGAATGCGATAGAGTGGAGCTTGAGGACCAGTTGGTGAGCCGGTGGTGTACAGGACTTGGCCTTAGCCTGAGCATTGGCGCGCTGCTCGTGGCGATGCCGGCCATCGCGCAGCAGGCGCGCGACTGGGCCAGGTGTGCGAACGAAGGCCACGCGTTCCCGGTCGAAAAAGCCGTCAGCGGCTGTACCGCCATCATCAAGGCTCGCCCCGCCCCGCGCGAGGAACTCGCGAGCGCATTCTATAACCGCGCCAACGCCTATTTTGGCGTTGGCGAGATCGACCGGGCGATCGCCGACTACAGCGCAGCAATCCGGCTCAATCCGACGGCGAGTGCGTTTTCGAACCGGGGAAACGCCTTGAGCCTCAAAGGCGACATTGACCGGGCGATCGCCGACTACGACGATGCCATCGCGCTCGACCCGACACACGCGACCGCGTTCTCTAACCGCGCTGACGCCTATCGGGCCAAGCACGAGATCGACAAAGCGATCGCGGACTATAGCGCGGCCATCGAGCTCAATCCCAAAAGCGTCAGAACGTTGCTCAACCGCGGCAACGCCTATGGTGAAAAGCGCGACCTCAAGAAAGCCATTGCCGACTTTGACCAGGCGATCAAGCTCGATCCAAAATATGCGGACGCCTTTGTGAGCCGCGGACTTGCGTATTTCGACGAACACGACAACGAGCGGGCATTGGCCGATTTCACGCAGGCCATCAGACTCAATCATAAGCACGCCAGGGCTCTCTACAGTCGCGGCCTCGTGCATTTCGCCCGGCACGAATACGATCATGCCATCGCCGACTACAGCGAGGCGATCCACCTCGATCACAACTATGCGTTTGCCTATGGCAATCGGGCCCGCGCCTTTCGGGCGAGGGGAAATCCCAACCGCGCCATTTTGGATTTCAACGAATCCCTGCGCCTGGGTCCCGGTAACGCGAATGACTTCAATGGCCGCGGACTGGTTTATCTCGACAAACGGGACTACGCCCACGCGATAGCTGATTTTTCAGAGGCGATCCGGCTCGACCCAACCTTTGTATCGGCGTTGAGCAATCGCTGTTGGGCGCGCGCGCTCGCGGGCCAGCAATTTGACGACGCGCTGGTGGATTGCGACAAGGCACTCAGTCTGCGGCCGGATGACTCGCTGCTGCTCGAACGCCGCGCTCTCGTCTATCTAAAGACCGGCGACTCTGCCAAGGCGATTGCCGGCTATGACGCGGCGCTGCGGCTCGACCCGGGGCAGGCACTCGCCCTCTATGGTCGCGGCATCGCCAAGGCGCGTACGGGCGACACCGACGGCGGCCGCGCCGACATGACGGCGGCCGCGTCGCTGCGCCCCGATGTGGCGGACGCGTTCGCCAAGCTCGGGATCAGATAGGCGCTTGGTGAGCAGACGGACTGCCCGATCGGCTCAGCGTGCAAACGGAAAACGGACGTCCTCGATCGCCACGATCATCTTGCCGATTGGCCAGAGCGCGAGGCCGGCGAGCTTGAGGTGAGCCCACGCAAACGGAATGCCGATAATGGTGATGGCAAGCAGGATCGCGGTGACGAGGTGGCCGAGCGCCAGCCACCAGCCGGCGAGGATCAGCCAGACGATGTTGCCGATGAAACCGAGCGGTCCGGTGCCTGTGTCGTCACGGCCCAGGTACTCGGCGCGCGAGACCGCCCGTTGGCCGAACGGAAGCAGCGTGTAGGCCGCGATATTGAACGCGGCGCGCGCCCAGGGAATTCCGATGATGGTGATCGCCATGATCACCGCGGCGATCAGCCAGCCGACCGCCATCCAAAGGCCGCCGAATACGATCCACAGCAGGTTGAACAAGATCGACAATGGGGACATGGATCCCTCCGCTTTCGCAAAATTCGCGCCACTTCCGAAGCTCCTCGGCGGCACTAAATGTGGGAAGGGTGCGCGCGTGCCGCCAGTGCCGATGACGAATTTGCAGTCGGAACGCCGGCAGCCCGGCATTCGGGCAGGCTGCGTGTGGCGAGAACGGCCGCATAGTCGTCTGTCGCGACGCTGATCCGGGCGTGCGGACACCCGGAGAGCCTCGAGGCTTGAACCGTCCGCGTCGTACCGAACCGGACGTGTGATCACGGCGCGAGTTGTTGGCGCTATGGCCCACCCAGCAGGGATTTGTTCGCCTGTACAATGCCGCGATAGAGCTCAAACTGCTGCCGTGTAAGCACATCAAGTTCGGCCGAGGTGGAGCCGACCGCCTCCGTTCCGACATCGGCGAGCCGCTGGACGACGCTCTGATCGCTCATGGCCTTCTGTAGCGCAGACTGAAGCTGAGCGATGATGGGCTTCGGCGTTGCAATCGGCGCATAGATCGCGGTCCAGAAGGGCACTTCGTAATCGAGACCAGCCTCTTTCATCGTCGGTACGTCAGGAAGGGCTGGTGAGCGTGTATTTGTCGTGACCGCCAGCGCGCGGACTGTGCCGCTGCGGATGTTCGGCGTCTGCACCGGTACCCCATCGATCATCATGGCAATGCGGCCGCTGAGGAGATCGGGCATGGCCGCCGCGGTGCCGCGATAGGGCACGTGTACCATGTCAACGTCGGCCTTCTGTTTGAACAGTTCCTCCGCCAGATGGACGGCAGTGCCGGTCCCCGAAGACGCAAAACTGAATTTCCCAGGATTGGCCTTCAGTAGCGCGATGAACTCCTTCAGGTCCTGCGCCGGCAGCGTCGGCGAGATCACCATGACCGGCGCAAAGCGTGTGATTATCGACACCGGTGCGAGATCGTGCATCCAGTCGTAGGGCAGCTTGTCGGTAACGGCAGCGTGCACGATCCCCGTCGTCGAGTGATAGAGGAGCGAGTAGCCATCAGGGCCGGCCTTCGCAATTGCATCCGTGGCGATCGCCCCGCCAGCCCCACCCTGGTTTTGGACGAGGATCTGCTGGCCCAGCACGTTGCCGAGGGCCGTTGCAGCAATGCGCGCTGTCATGTCGATCCCGCCACCGGCTGGAAACGGGACGACCAGCTTGATCGGTCGGGATGGGTAGTCGGACTGCGCGTTCGCGTGACCAGCGCATGTGGCAATCAGGAAGGCACCGCACCAGAGCAAGGCTTTGACGCGCCTGTTCATGAGTGCGCCTCCTCGTTGAACAAGCTTCTGCGGCCGACGCTGGAAAGTCTCACAGGCCGGAGTATGCCCGTTTCTTTGTTGAATTCGGCGCGCTTGCCTGGAACCAATGTCCAGAATCTCCGCTCGACGAACATCAAGGCTTCCTCCCAATGCGGCGCCCGGCAATCCGCAGCTTGCGCAAAGTATCCGAGAGCCCCCTCGCCGTTGCAAGCAGCGCGGCCGAGCACGCCGCGCGCGGCAACCTTGCGTTTGGCGCCACGTTGCGCATTGCTCACGCACTGCCATACTGTTGCGCAAACGTTGGCCCCCGCGAGTTGTGACGCTTTGCCCATGGCGTGTGGGCCAGGGAGGAGACAGTGATGCTGGCAGGATATGCGGCGCTGCTCGCTCTGCTGATTGCGGTGCTCCCCGCCAGCGCCGCCGATCTCGAAAAGCCGAATTTGCGCCTTGCGGTCGGCGGCAAGGTTCTCGTTGCCTATCTTCCGCTCACGATTGCCGAGCAGCGGGGATATTTCAAGAAGGAAGGGCTCGACGTTGAGATCAACGATTTCCAGGCTGGCAACAAGGCGCTCCAGGCGCTGGTCGGCGGCAGCGCGGATATCGGCTGTGGAGCGTACGAGCACACCATCTACATGGCGGTGAAGGGCTTTCCGCTGAAAGCTGTCGCGCTCCAGGCGAATTCGTTCGGTCTCGTGGTGGCAATCCAGAAGGACAGGGCGGCGTCGTACCGCTCGCTTGCGGACCTCAAGGGCATGAAGATCGGCGTGACGGGTCCGGGTTCGGCGAGCGCGATCGGATTGCGCATGCTGTTGAGCAAAGCGTCACTGACCGCGGACGACGTATCGATCATCGGAGTGGGCGGCGGCCCCGGCGCCGTTGCGGCGGTCAAGACCGGGAAGCTTGACGCGATCGCCAACTTCGATCCCGCGATCTCGCTGCTTGAACGGGATGGCGCGATCAGGATCATTCTCGACACGCGCAAACAGAAGGACCTTGAATATCTTTATGGTGGTCCATTCGCCGCATCAGCGTTCTATGTCGACGCGCGGTTCGCCGAGCAGAATCCAAAAACCATGCAGGCCTTTGTCAACGCCGTGAGCGCCGCGCTGGATTGGTTGAACAGGGCATCCACGGACGAGATCGTGGCGACGGTGCCGCCCGAGTACTACGCTGGCGACCACGCGCTTTATCGGGCGATGATCGAAAGCAACCGTGGGCGGGTCTCGGCGGATGGCCGGATCACCTCCGAGGCGGCGCAGATCACGTATCGCAATCTCGCGGCCTTTGAGGATTCTCTGAAGAATGCCAAGATCGATCTTGCGGCCACCTACGACAACTCATTTGTCGACCGGGCTCCGAACCTGAGAGCGAAATAGCGCCAGTTAGGTACCCAAGCTTCCACGGCAGGACGACTTATGCAGCTGAGCACGGGCCGGATACTGACCACGCACGTCGGCAGCCTCCCTCGACCGGACGATCTTTTCGAAATGATGCTGGCGCGCATGGACGGCAAACCGGTCGACGAGGCCGCTTTCGCGCAACGCGTGCGAAAAGCCGTGACCGACAGTGTGAGACAACAGGTCGCGGCGGGCCTTGATGTCGTGAGCGATGGCGAAATGGGCAAGCCGAGCTTCATCACGTACGCCGCCCAACGCCTCGACGGACTGGAGAAGCGCGAAGGCGTGCGGCCGAGCCCATTCTCCAATACGCGGGAAACGAAAGACTTTCCCGAATACTACCAATCGGCCGTCGCCGAACAGGTCAGCGCGCGGCGCCGGCGTGCGCTCATGGTCTGCGCCGGGCCGATCAAGTACAAGGGCCACGCGCAGATCAGGGCGGACTTGGAAACATTGAAGTCTGCGCTCAACGGTGTGAAGGCGGCCGAAGCCTTCGTGCCTGCCATTGCTCCATCGAATGTGGAGACCACGACGCCGAACGAGTATTACCCTTCAGACGAAGCCTACGTGTTCGCGATCGCCGAGGCAATGCGCGAGGAATACAAAGCCATTGTCGATGCCGGGTTTCTGCTGCAGATCGATGATCCGTTCCTGGTCACTTACTACATCACGCGCCCCGATCTCAGCGTCGCCGAATGCCGGAAATGGGCGGAACTGCGGGTCGAAGCATTGAACGCGGCGCTCACGGGGATTCCCGCGGATCGGATTCGATTTCACACCTGCTACAGCGTGAACATGGGGCCGCGCGTCCATGACATGCAGCTCAAAGACATCATCGACATTATTCTCAATATCCGCGCGGGCGGCTATTCATTTGAAGCAGCGAACCCGCGGCATGAGCACGAGTGGGAGGAGTGGCGGCGGGTCAAGCTGCCGGAGGACAAGGTCCTGATCCCGGGCGTGATTACGCAATCCACGGTTCTGGTCGAGCATCCCGAGTTGGTTGCACAGCGGATCCAGCGTTTTGCCGATGTCGTTGGACGGGAGCGAGTGATCGCCAGCGCAGATTGCGGTTTCGCTTCGTTTGCCGGGTCGAACGAGGTGCATCCATCTATCGTCTGGGCGAAGTTCGCGGCGTTGGTCGAAGGTGCGCGCATCGCGAGCCGGCGGCTTTGGGCGAAGTAGGAAATTCGCATGATGACGCAAAGCGGCTTTGAATGGCCGAACCAGGCGCGGGTCGCGGTGGTGGTGACCTGTCTGCTGGAAAATTGGTCGGACGGCAAAGGCCCACCGTTTACGGTGCAGACGACGGCCCTGAAGCCAGGCACGCCCGACCGCGCCTCCATGACGTGGGGCACTTATGGTGTCCGCTCCGGGGTCTGGCGGCTTTTGAAGATCCTCGATGAGAACAATGTGCCCGCCACCTTCGCAGCGAACGCGCGGTCGCTCGAGCTCAACCCCGCTGCCGCCAAGCAGATCATTGCGTCGGGTCACGAAATCTGCGCCCATTCCTATCTGCAGGATTTAATCCTCGCCTATCTTTCGCCGGAGGAGGAACGCGCGCTTGTCCGCAAAACGAAGGAGGCCATCGCGGGCGTGATCGGCCAGATGCCGAAGGGTTGGATCAGCCCGGTGCTCGCATCATCCGATCACACCGAGTTGATCGTCGCGGACGAGGGTTTCCTTTGGTACGGCGATTACAACCAGATTGATTTGCCTTTTTGCGTGGACGTTGGCTCGCGCAAATTGGTCGCCTTGCCGCACTCCGATTTTGCCGACCACCGCGTCCTGCGTGGCAACCCGCGTGATTGGTATGACGTCTACAAAGACACCTTCGATTATCTCTACGCCAACGAGCCAACGTCGTATCTCAACATCACCGTGCACTGTCACTTCGGAGGCAGACCGCTCGTCGCGGCCCAGGTCGATCGCATACTGAAGTACATTCGAGGATTCTCGCGGGTGTGGATCGTGCGCCACGACGATCTCGCCCAATGGGTGCTCGACAACGATGTCCGCGAGTGGACGAACGACGCCAGATTCTACCCGACCGGAGCCGCGCGCTAGCCTCTTGTTCGCGCATGATCTTTTCCGAAAACCGGTAGCCACTTTTCGGGATCATGCTTTAGGCCTGAGCTTAGCCCGGAACCCAACGTCCGCTGGGGCATTCGGGGCGAGTATCCGGTTTCCGGCTGACTCCCGATAGCAGCGAAATGCGGGGACTCCAGAGCCCCGATTCTCTCAAAAGCGTTCGCAATCTCTCGCCGATGGACTGATCGCCGAAATGCGGCAAACTGCTTGGAAGGGCGCGCAAGGTTGATCCGCCGCCGAACGCATCAGAGCACCTCGGCTCGATGGCTCATAAGCCTGCCATTGCCTTCTGGTAATGGGAAAGCTCGATGTACTTGTCCGGCGCGGCTGGCGTGCCACCTTCGAATTGAGCGCGCAGGTTAAGCACATTTTTGACGCCGTCCATGTTGAGCGCGGCGTCCCGATCAAAGCCGTCTTTCGGATTGGTCGCGACGTCGTAGGACTGCGCCGCAATGTCGTCAGACAGCTTGAGCCGCCCGACCATCAACGCGACCGCCTCGGGCTTGTTCCCGACGTTAAGCGTCCAGCGCACGCCTTCGACATAGGCCTGCAGATATCTGACAAGTGTGTCGGCGTGCGCTTGCCCCCATGGCCGCAGCACGAACGCGGACGTGCCCTGATATGCGCCGAGCGCCGCGGCAGCAGTGCCCATGCTCTTAAGCCCCGCCTTCTGCGCGCTGATCGAAAACGGAGGATTCATCATCGCGGCGACCATGGCCTTGTTCTTGAGCATGGTTTCGAGCCGCAGGGTCGTGCCCCCGACCGGATTAACCTGATAGTCGCCTTTTTTCAGGCCCTTCTGGCGCAGCATCTCGTAAAGCTGAAACGCGTAGGCGGTATTGACCGCATCAACAAGAACCGTCTGCCCCTTGATGTCTGCGAGCGACATGATCTCGGGCTGAACGATGAGGTGATTGAAGCTATTGTCGCCCCCGCTCACGACGGCGATATCGACGTGGGCCTTGTCTTTCATGGCGAACGCGTTGTCGACCGCCGAATGGGCAATCTGGTAGCGGCCCTCGGCAAGCCCATTGCGCAGCTCCTCCGAGTTAGGCGTAAACCTGACGTTCGATCTCGAGGCCGCGCCTAGCAAAGAAACCTTTCGCCTGCGCTGCAAAGATTGGCAGGTTCGGCACGCCCGGGAAAACGATGACGGCGAGCTTGGTGTCTTCCGCGCGCGTAGGGTCCGGAATAGCCGCCACTGCGAAAGCGGTCGTGACCGCGGCCGCGAGCAGGCGTTTCATCATGGCTGCCTCCCAAGGTTTCATTTGTCTCATTCCCAAATTCAGCCTGAACCGGATTCACTCTGGGGTCGATCTCTTCAACGCTTTTGTCCGCTCCCGGCCCAAAATGCCAAGAACTCGCACTGAGCATATGTTGTCCGGAGCGCTCCTCAAAGCAGACCTGGCGAGCTAAGGCCGCCAGTTCCGAAAAGTGACAACAACGGACTCACGCACAGCGGCAATCGGATGACCATTCTTTGCATGTCGGCTCGGTGCCGCCCTGCAGACCCAGGGAAAGGTCCAATCGGCCGTAGGCTCGGCAGCTTTGTCGGGAATCCTCGTAGATCGAAGATGGCGTCATGCCAATGTTCCGACGAGTTCGAAGACGCGGGTTTCCTTTGTCATGCCCTTGGCGGTGACTGATCCGACGGCTTTGAACTGGAAGCGGGACTGAACCTGCGAATAGACGTCTTCGCTGGCGAGAATAGCGGTCCCAAACTGCTTGTTCAGGCCCTCAAGACGAGATGCCAGAATTCACCGTATCGCCAAGCGCCGTGTAGTTCATGCGCTCCGTCGATCCAAGATTGCCGACGACGGCCTCTCCGACATGAATGCCAAATCGCGTGAAGAACGACTTCAGGCCCTCAGTCTCGAATTGAGCGTTCAGCTTTTCGCACGCCGCTTTGCCTGCAAGCGCCGCCCGGCAGGCCCGCTCGATGTGGTCAGGCTGAGGGTTGGGTGCGTTCCAGAACACCATCACGGCGTCGCCGATAAACTTGTCCACCGTTCCGCCCTCGGCGAGGAAAACATCCGTGAGCGCGGAGAAATAGCGCGAGGTCTGGTGCATAAGGAGGTCGGGGTCGGCCGACTTGGCAATGGTCGTAAAATCCCGGACGTCGGTGAAAACGACGGTGATCTCCTGTCTCACACCGCCAAGCTCGGTGGAAATGGAATTGTCGATCACCCGCCGGACGATCTCCTTGGGAACAAAGCGCGCAAACGACCAAATAGCCCGCTGCGCGAGATTGATCGTGTTGCCGAGTTCGTAAATTTCCTTGACGTAGGACGTGACAGGCGAAGTGTCGGGCGGCGCCAACGTCTGAAGCTTCGCCGCTTGGCCCGTTATCTTCTTCAAGGAACGCGACATCCTGCTGCCGAATATCCAGACGACCGGAACAAAGGCGGCGCCGGCAATGATCGCGAGGATCAACCCGGTGAGCTGGAGCTTCCGAACACTTTGGACAAAATCATTTTGGTCAGCGAGCAACAAAATGTTGGCATCGTATTGTTCGCCTAAAGGCAATTTCGCTAATCGGAACAGGTAGTCCCGGCCTTGATCGTCACGGATATTCCCTTCGTAACGGTCGCCGCTGCGCCAGTTCTGCCAGACTTCCGCCACGAGCCCCGACTTGAGCCCGCCGATGTTGGGCAATTGCGGATCGGAAGGATGTTCTGCCATCGCACTCCTGATGAGTTGCGCAAGGCCGGGGTAGGCGATGAGCGAGCCGGTGGAGTTGAAAATCGAGACAATCCCATGTTCGCCAGGCCGCTGCGCTTGAACGAAGTCATTAAACGAATCGAGCTTGAGATCGGCTGCAAGGACGCCGGCCATCTTGCCCCGCAAGGGGGCGCTGATCGTAATAACCGGAGCGCCCGTGGAGAATGACAGGTAAGGCGATGAGACAAGCGGCCGGTCGACTCGCGTCGTTTTGATATACCAGGACCTCGTACGCGCATCGTATCCGTAATTCTGTATATCAATTTGTCCGACCTTGTTGCCCATTTGGTCTTCAAAGATTCGTCGCATCGGTAGTTCGCCGGTTTCAGTGGGGCGGACTAAGGTGATTGCGATGTCAGCCCCAGGCGTCGCGCCAAGCATCTCGCGCTGCTGATCATTCAGATCGTTGAGGCGACGCACCTGCAACCACGCGCCATTTTGGAAACCGACATAAATACTATCCAGTTGGGGTAGTTCCAGGAGCGCAGTTTTGAATAGCGGGATCGCGGGACCAACCTCGTTTCTTTGATCCGTATCGGTCACGCTGGAGCTGGTGGCCAGCACCCGCACCAATGACGCGATAGCCGCTATCTCCGTCTGAAGGTGCCCGACGGCCTTGGTACTGGCCGCATCCATATAGGCCGAGGCCGCTTCGCGCGTGGCCAAGGAAAGTGTCCGGACTTGAATCGCGATCAGCAGTGCGGCCAAAGCGACGATGAACGCCAGCACCGCGAAGGTGATTGAGGTTCGAAATGTGAGCATCACACGCGCTCTCAGCACCGCGGCAACTGCCGAACCATGCCGCACAATTAGTAGCATATGACGGCAAAGGCTGGGGGGTGGAACCCGGGTTATGTGGACGCGACCTGTTATCCGCCCTCGGGACGCGACGTCCGGTTCGGGTCGTGTGTCACGAGCGTGGCCGGTCCACACGGTTGCGCGCAACTGTACGAGAGATGAAGGAGGGCCCTTCGGGTTCGGCAAACAGGTGCTGATCTCAAGCCACTGCAAGCTGCTGCGGTCAAAAGCCGTGGTGGTGAGCGTTGCAGTCAAGTCTGAGCAGAAGCTCAGGCAGGCACGGTCGAGAGAGGCGAGCGCAAGCGAACCGCTGCAGAAGCGTCGAAAGCGGATTAGGCGGTGCCAAAACCGGGGGGTGACCCTTCCTCCGGGATCAGCTCGGGGGATGCCCTGATACTGCCCGAGCGGCATCCGGCGTGTAGGCGGCGCGAAGCTCGATCAGGCTGTCGTACGGAACGTGAGAACCTGCGCTGCGTCACGCCGATGGCGTGAAGGGACAAGCCGCAAGCGGCTCCAACCGCGAGGGCGAGAGTACTGACGCGCAGCGCAGGGACGGAGCAGCCCGTAGTAGCGTCGAAGGCCCTGTAAAGGGGCTGGAGCGAAGGGGCCGCGTTGTTCAGCCTTGGCCATTGGCCAACCGGCAGCGGGAGGAGCCCGTGGACAAGGCAAAGCCGTTCAAGATCCCGAAGCGGGAAGTCTGGGAGGCATTCAAGCATGTGAAGGCCAACCAGGGAGCGGCTGGCGTGGATGGACAGTCGATCGCGGAGTTCGAGGCCAACCTAACGGGCAACCTCTACAAACTCTGGAACCGGCTGTCGTCAGGGAGCTACTTTCCTCCACCGGTGCGGCGGGTCGATATTCCAAAGGCGAATGGTGGGACGCGTCCGTTGGGCATTCCGACGGTTGCGGACCGCATCGCCCAGGAGGTGGCCCGCCGCTACCTGGAGCCGATTTTGGAGCCGGTGTTCCATCCCGACTCCTATGGCTACAGGCCCGGCAAATCTGCGATCGACGCCGTGCGCACTGCTCGTGAGCGCTGCTGGCGCTACGACTGGGTACTCGACCTCGACATCAAGGGGTTCTTCGACAGCATCGATTGGGAGCTTTTGCTCAAGGCCGTCCATCATCATACGGACTGTCCGTGGGTGCTGCTCTACATCGAGCGCTGGTTGAAGGCGCCGGTGCAGATGGAGGGCGGCAGTGTCGTGCCGCGCACGGCGGGAACGCCGCAGGGCGGGGTGATTTCACCACTGTTGGCGAACCTATTCCTGCATTACGCGTTCGATGTGTGGATGGCGCGGACGTTCGCGCACATCCCGTTCGAGCGGTACGCGGACGACATCATCTGTCACTGCAAGAGCGCCGAGGAGGCGCGGGCACTCTGGGGTGCGATTGCCGACCGCTTTGCGGCCTGCAAGCTGGTGCTGCATCCGCAGAAGACGAAGATCGTCTACTGCAAGGATGTCAACCGGTGCGGCGACTTCCCCGACATCCACTTCGACTTTCTCGGCTTTCAATTTCGAGCCCGAAAGATCATGTGGGTGAAGGCGGACAGACGCATCTTCGCGCACAGTTTCCAACCCGCCGCCAGTCCGAAAGCGTTAACGCGCATCGGCCGCGATATCCGCAGCTGGGCGCTGCATCACCGCAGCGACAAATCCCTGACCGAACTGGCGCAGATGTACAACCCGTGCATCCGCGGCTGGATCATCTACTACAGTCACTTCTACAAGACGCAACTGCGTCCGACCCTGAAGCGGATCGATGCCTATGTCATCCGGTGGGCGCGTCGCAAGTTCAAGCGAATGCGTCACCAGACCAAAGGTGGGAGAGATTGGATCGACCGGCTCCGCCGTGCCAACCCGACGCTCTTCGCTCATTGGCCACTATGTCATGGCAACGGCCGAACATCGGGAGCCGTGTGACTCGAGAGGGTCATGCACGGTTCTGGGAGCGCCCGGAGGTGAAATTCCTCCGGGCGACTCGACAAAGTGCGAAGAACTCACAGCGAGCATATGTTGTCCGCTTACCACTCGATAACGACGATTCGATTGGGAGAGGCGTCCGCCGACGGGTGGCATTCCGGAGGGTCGACACCATCGTCGATCACGCAAGCGCGTGTGAACCGCTTCAATCACTTCCCACTTGATTGAGCGTGAGCCGCTCGACCTGCGCGTCGAGATGGGCGGGTGGGATCACGTGCGAGAAATCAACCGTCACCCGAATATCACCTGCTCCGTCAGATCGCGTGATCAGGCAGCAGTCCTGGCGGACGAACTTCCAAAGCGACAAAACCAGCTTTCCCACCGCTTGACGGTCGAAGACGAAAGCCTGCAGACGAACCTCGGTCTCCGCGTCCTTGAGCATGTGGTCGATCACTGCGTCGATGTCGCCGCGGTGGATATCGACATGTCCAGCGGGCGTGAAGCCGGCCTCAAGCAGCGCGTGGATGGGGCCGCCATTGCCATCCACGACGTGGGCGAGATACTGCTCGTCCGGCGCATCGCGCCCGCTTTCCTTGACGGCGTACACCATCATGACCTTCACCAGAAGAGATGCGATGCCGAACCCGCGTGCAGCCGGATGAACCATCAGGCCGCCGACCTCGGCCTGGGTGGGCGATTTGTGTCCGCCCGATGCCAGTTGAACGACTCCGGTGCCGAGAATGTTTTCGGTGGTCCGGTTCACGACGTGAAACAACCGGTGCTGCCGCGCCGCATCGCGGAAAACGTGCGCCGGACGATCGAAAAGGGTTCCCTCGTTCAGCGCCTCGATGAACGTGAACGGAAGCCGGTATTCGGCCTCCTCCGTCAGTCGGATCTCGACCCTGTCCTGGTCCCTGATCATTGCGGGTCTATGGACCATCTGGCGGCGCCTCGCTTGCAGGGTGATTAGCGATTGAGTGCGTTCTAGCGGGGCAATGATGCCCGCTAATGGGATGGTCCGGCCGTGCTCCTGCCCCGCCAGCGATCGAAGCTGGCAAGGGGCGCCAAAGACGAGGAGCACGCCATGACACGGAGACTCAATCCCTCAATTGCGGTTGTCGGCATCGATATCGGCAAGAACTCGTTCCACATTGTGGGTCAGGATGAGCGTGGTGCGATCGTGTTGCGGCAGAAGTGGTCACGTGGTCAGGTGGAGACACGGTTTGCGAACATGCGGCGGTGCCTGATCGGCATGGAAGCCTGTGTCGGCGCCCATCATCTCAGTCGCAAGCTCAGGGCGTTTGGCCACGATGCGCGGCTGATGCCAGCGAACTACGTTCGTCCCTACTCGAAAGGACAGAAGAACGACTTCCGCGATGCGGAGGCGATCGCCGAGGCGGTACAGCGCCCAACGATGAAGTTCGTCGCGACCAAGACCGCCGATCAACTTGACTTGCAGGCGCTTCACCGCGTGCGTGAGCGGTTGGTCAGCCAGCGCACCGGCATCATCAATCAAATCCGTGCTTTCCTGCTGGAGCGCGGCATTCCTGTGCGGCAGGGACAACGCTTCTTGCGTGCCGAGCTGCCGGCCATCCTGGCTACACCGCCGGATGTCCTGTCGCCTCGTATGGTGCAGGTGATCGAGGGCCTGGCCGGCGACTGGCGCCGGCTGGATGAGCGGATCGAGTCTCTATCGGTCGAGATCGAGACTCTGGCGCGCCAGGATGGCGGTTGCGGGCGGCTGATGAGCGTGCCGGGGATCGGGCCGATCATCTCGAGCGCGATGGTGGCCGCGATCGGCGCTGGAGATGCGTTCTCGAAAGGCCGAGACTTTGCCGCCTGGCTGGGGCTCGTTCCGAGACAAATCTCGACCGGGGACCGCACGATCCTCGGCAAGATATCGAAGCGCGGCAATCGCTATCTGCGCGTCCTGTTCGTGCAGGCCGCCTGGGTTGTACTGATCAAGCCGAAGAGCTGGGAGCGTCACGGGCTCAAGCCCTGGATCGAGGCGGCCAAGAAGCGGCTGCACCACAACGTGCTCGCGATTGCGCTCGCCAACAAACTGGCCCGCATCGCCTGGAGCGTTCTGGCTCATGGCCGGAACTTCGAGGCGACGAAGATCAGTGAGGTAGCCGCCCGATGAGCCCACGATGATATAGCCCGATAACCCTAACCCACCGAGGTCTGCGAGAGGATCAAACGAGATGGAGGATCGGTCTTCCCGGCGCATGCGAACACTGGTGACCCGAATGGCCCACTGAGGTCTATCCGCTAATGAGATCGCACGCGCGCTGATATCCATGATGGCCGGGAGCACGACACGCTCCGAGCAGAGGCCGGATACATTGATGCAAGACCGCACATCCGCCAGATCGACGAAACCCTCTTGCGACGCACGGCCGGACCATACATCGGGTCAATCACATCGTTTTTGAGCCGCTTGAAATACTTCCGCTCTTCCCTGACAAGCGGTGCAAAAGCGGACCTTCGCATTTGTGCCATGTGTGGACGGCTCCGGGTTGGCAAGGAGAATCTTCACGTCGCAGGCTGGTCGGTGCAGCCATGTGTTCGGCCTACGTGCGCGGTTCACATGACCGCTGGCCATAATGCCCTCCGCGGATCAGGTCCCGGTCAAAACCCCGCATTCGACAATGCGCTGGCACAAGTGGGTTGTCCTGACCGCCGGATCGACCGGCTCTGCATTACGTGCTGTTCGCCCTCCCAACCTTCACATCACGCCGGATGTCCGACGCGATCTCATTTACGCCGCAAGCGCGACGGGTTGCCTATAACGCTCGCCCCTGGCCATCATGGCCCAGGCCATTCTGGCGATCTTGTTGGCAAGCGCGATGGCGGCAACCTTCGTTGGCCGCCGTGCAAGCAATGCCGCAAGCCAGGGGCGATGCTTGGTTCCGTGGATCTTGGCGTAGCGGATGACGGCGAGTGCACCGGCCACGAACAGGCTACGCAGATAGCGGTCACCTTGCTTGCTGATACTGCCGAGTTTGTCCTTGCCCCCGCTCGAGTGCTGCTTCGGAACGAGCCCGATCCAAGCCGAGAAGTTTCGTCCCGATCGGAAGGTCCTGGGGTCAGCGACACTGGCGACCAGAGCGGTCGCCAACATCGGACCGACCCCGGGAATGTAATGAAGGCGTTTGCTCGTTTCATTGGACCGGTGCCAGGCCATGATCATCCGATCGAACTTCACAATCTGCTCCTTCAGGATGAGCAGTTGGGCGCCGAGTGCGGCAAGGCATGCGCGCGCAATCTCAGGCACCCGTTTGTCGCTCGGGTCGGCAACAACATGGAGCAGTTCCGCGACTCCTTTGCGCCCGACCGGCGCGACAACGCCGAACTCAGCGAGGTAGGCTCGGATCGAATTAATCACCGCGGTCTGCTGGCGGATAAACAGATGGCGCGTGCGATGAAGCACCAGGCAGCTCTGCTGCTCAGGGGTCTTGGTTGGCACAAACCGCATGGTGGCTCTGGTCACGGCTTCGCAAATCGCCTCAGCATCGGCCATGTCGTTCTTCTGCCGTTTGACGTAGGGCTTCACATAGGCCGGCGGCATCAGGCGTACCGTATGGCCGAGCGCCGTGAGCTCGCGCGACCAATGATGTGACGATGCGCAGGCTTCGATACCAACCAGGCATGACGGCAGCTTCTGAAAGAACGCCAGAACGTGGCGGCGCTTGAGTTGACGGCGATTGATCACATCGCCTTTCGCATCGATGCCGTGGACCTGGAAAACAGACTTGGCGATGTCGAGACCAACTGTAGTGACCATTTGCATGACTTGCTCCTCCGAATCATGGGGGCCTCAGAAGCACCCACGTCCATGGCACTCATGTGCCGGTGGAGGAGCCGTCCACAGCATCAAAACCAGACTCATCGGTGCAGCAAAAATCCACCCGAATTCGTCATCCGCGCCGTCAAAGTCGAGGACGCACCTACTCACATCTCGACGAGTACGTACGGAGCTCAGGTCTTGGGAACTTCGCCGCGCACACACCAGGCCCTTGCTGTCAGTGCGAACGGGCCATCCTGGCGATCCCCAAGCAAGCGCTTTCGCAGGCGAGTTTCGAGCTGCTGTCGGCGATCCTGCGAGAGCGACACGACGTAAGCGCCCCCAGGGCCTGCGCCTTTCGTAAAGGGCTCCCAATAATCGTTGAATGATGAGTACGTCTGGTCAATCACCAGGGGTTCTTCCCTGATGTTTACGAGCCCAGCCTTCCTCCAGAGATCGCCCAACTGCCCCTGGCGGGAAAGCTTCATGTGACGCTCGTCCCTGGGCTCGATCGCTGGATCAAGTGCAACGGCTTCGTCCCAGAAGAACCTGAGCATCTGCATGCCTGCGTCGTAGTCCCAGACACAGGCGCTGACGATGCCTTGTGCACGGGTCACACGGCGCATTTCGGCGATCGCCTTGCTGTGATCGGGGACGAAATTCATGACGAGCAACGCTAAGGTATTGTCGAACGATGCATCCTTGAATTTCAACGCCTGGGCGTCGCCGACTTCCAAGTGTACGCGCGTGGACTTGGCGTTCCTTTGCGCATAGGCAATGAATCCTTCCGAGGGATCGACGCCGACGATCTCGCTCGCGGGCATACTTGCTTCCACCGCTGCGGCAAGCGATCCGGTTCCGGTGCCCACGTCGAGCACGCGGTCGCCGTTCTTGACGCCGGCAAACGCGATGTAGGCGGGCGCGAGTCGGCGGCTCCAGCGGCCCATGAAGCGTTCGTAACCGGCACTCGCGGCGAACATCTTTGCTTCAGCCTCCGTCACGTTAGTGTTTTGGGCAAATCCATTCTCACTAAGGACCGCCACGACTGTCAGAGACAACAGCACGATTCTGCTCACGAATTTTTTCATCTCGACTCCCTCCACGCCTCTTCATCTATGGATGGCAGCAGCATGCGCACGACGAGTTTGACTTATTCATCAGGCTGAATAAATATGCTTTATTGCACTAAACTATTCCACAAAATGGAGTAATATGGACAAGCTCTGGGCAATGAAGGGCTTTGTGGCGATCGTTGAGGAAGGCAGCCTCACGGCAGCCGCAGCGGACCTCGGCGTCTCACTGCCTTCGATGGTGCGGACGCTTGCTGCGCTCGAGCGCGAGCTGGGCGTGACACTCCTGAATTGCACCACGCGCAGAATCCACCTCACTGACGACGGAAAGCGATACTTGGAGTACTGCCGCCTCATTTTGGCCCACGTGCAGGAAGCGGAGGCGGCGCTGCATTCCCGCCGCACAGTGCCGCACGGCAGATTGCTGCTGACTGCTTCGGTAGGGTTCGGTCAGAGCTACGTCGCCTCCATCGTGAACGAGTTCCTACAGCGCCATCCCGACGTAACCGTCGAGTTTCTACTCTTTAACCGCATCGTGAACCTGGTCGAGGAAGGTTTTGATGCCGCCATTCGCATCGGCCACCTCGACGATGCGTCGCTCATATCGATTCCTCTCACCCTGGTACGCCGCGTTGTCTGCGCGAGTCCGACCTACCTTCGCCGCCACGGCGTCCCACGCCGCCCGCAAGACCTTCGGGCCCACCAGTGCGTGCGCTTTACGGGCCTCGCGCCACGTGCCGAATGGCCCTTCCGGGTCAACTCCCGCAACGTCGCAGTTCCAATTGGGAGCGTGCTTGTCTGCAATGAGGCCGATGTGGCCATCGAGAGCTGCGCAAGGGGGCTCGGTCTTAGCTCGTTGCTTTCTTATATGGTGGCGCCACTCATTAGATCGGGTCGACTGGAATACGTACTCGAAGATTTCGAGATCGAACCACTACCGGTACAATTTGTCTATCCGCGTTCCCGGATATTGTCGGCAACGGTTCGCGCCTTTGCCGAATTGTGCGTTAAGAAACTCCAACATGTGACGCTCGACTGACCGTGCGACATCGCACCAAAACGATCGCATGGTGGTACAAGGAGACTATGCGCTGCAATATGCACCCGACGATCAAGTTCGCGGCCATCAAGGCGAATAATCCAAAGTCAGCCGTTATCGCCACGCCCAATTTACGCGCGTGAAATAAACGCGATCAGGGAGGAGGACGTCAATGAAACTTCCCCGCCGCAAACTTCTGCATCTGGCCGCGGGCGCTGCCGCACTGTCGTCGAGCGTGCCGCACGGAGTTTGGGCGCAAGCCTATCCAACCCGGCCGGTCCGCGCCGTGGTGCCCTTCGCGCCCGGTGGGGTGACCGACACCTTCGCGCGGCTTGTGGCTCAAAAGCTCACGGAGCAGTTCGGCAAGCAGGTCTATGTCGAGAACATCGCGGGCGCCACCGGCAATATCGGGACTGGCCAGGTCGCGAAAGCGGCGCCCGAGGGCTATACGATCCTGTTCGCGTTCAGCTCTCACGTGGTGAATCCGACGCTGTTCGCGCGCCTGCCCTACGACCCGGTCAACGACTTCGAGCCGGTCACACTCGCAGTCGCGTCCACCACCGTGCTCACCGTCAACCCGGCCGTGCCGGCGAAGACGGTCAAGGAGCTCGTCGAGCTCATCAAAGCCAATCCCGGCAAATACAGCTTCAGCTCGGCGGGAGCGGGCACCCAGGCTCATCTCGCTGGCGAACAGTTCCGCCTGTTGCTGGGCCTCGACCTCGTTCATGTTCCCTTTGGGGGCGGTGGGCCTGCGGTCGCGGCGGTGGTCGCAGGGCATACGCCGATCGGCTTCGGCTCGCCGCAGGCTGCCATGCAGCACGTCAGGGAAGGAACCGTAGCGCGCCCTCGCGATCACCAGCAAGAAGCGCTCGCAAATCTTCCCCGACGTGCCGACCATGACCGAGGCGGGCTACCCGCAGATAGAAGGCGACAGCTGGGTGGGCATCCTTGTTCCCGCCGGCACGCCGGCCGACATCATCACGGTGCTGCATCGCGAGAGTACGAAAATCCTCGCGCAGCCGGACATGAGGGAACGGCTCGCCGCGCTGGGCTACGACGTAGTCGCGAGCACGCCGGAGGAGTTCGCCAATCGCATCAAGATCGAGATCGACCTGTGGGCTAAGGTGATCCGAGCGGCCAATATCAAGGCTGAATAAGGCGCCAGCCATAAAGAGCAACGCCATGGCACCGATTGACGAGCCCGTAGGCAACCCATCAATTCGATCGACACGGTTCCTACCGAGTAGATGTCCGATGCCGCATCGGCTGGAGCATCGGCTCATTGGGAGCGATCGCCGAATTCATGCGTGATCCGGACGAGCCGACTAAATTGACCAGGCACCGAAAGTCGCTAGTTGCAGCAAAGCAACGCGGCGGGGGGCCTGGCACACTGGCCGCGCGAGAAAACGAACAACGGCGCATCGGTCGCCGCTATGTGCGGGCCCCCACCCAGTCAACATGTTTGCGTAATGCAAGTGATTGTGCAACCTCGCAATGCATGCCGGGCGGGTGCGCAAAGGCCAATGATGCGCTGCATTTCTTGAACATCGCTGGCGCGGAGGCCATAGTCGCTGACGCAGCGGGTGCGAAGGAGGCCCACGATGAAACTTGGTCCAGCGACGGCCCTGATGCTGGCTTGTGCTGGGATGTCGCCGACCGGCGCCCAGGACTGGAGCGATGTCGTCGCCGCCGGCAAGAAGGAAGGAACGCTGACGGTCTATCACTCGCAGCTCGGCGCTCCGCACTGGAGGGTCGTGGTCAACGCCTTCCAGAACAAATACGGGATCGAGGTGAAGGAGTTGGACGCCCGCGCGAGCGAGATCACCGAGCGCATCCGGGTCGAGCAGACATCCGGGCGGGCAATAGCCGACGTTGAGTTCCATGGCTTCTCGACGATCGTCGACCAGCGCAAGAGCGACTTTGTGGCCGAGCTCGGCGCGATCCCCAATGCCCGCAATGTGCGCGGCGACGTCCAGCCGGCCGACAAGTGGCAGGTGCCGGCATGGATTCAGTTCGTCTGCACGCTGGTCAACACCAATCAAATCCCACCGGCGGACGAACCCAAAACCTACACCGATTTCCTCAATCCGAAATTCCGCGGCAAGATGCTGTCCGACGACATGCGGGCGATCGGCAGCGGGCAGACCTTCTTCGCCGTCCTCTACCAGAAGTACGGACCGTCGTTCCTGCAGAAATTCAAGGACCAGGACCTCACCTTCGATCGCGACCTGCAGCTGATGTCGCGCCGCGTCGCGCGCGGCGAGTATCCGATCATGCTGCAGCAGATCGTAGCCTTCGCCTATCCGCTGCGCAGCCTGCCGGTGAAAGTCATCGTGCCGGCAGAGGGGTGCCCGGTGACGCCGATCGAAGGCGCCGTGCTGCGCGGCGCGCCACATCCCAACGCGGCACGGCTGTTCATCAACCATTTCCTCGATCTCGACTCGCAGCTCACCTACGCCAACGCCTGGATGGGTAGCGTGGTGACCGGGGTACGCGACCGGCTGACCGATCCGGACGCCAGGCAGTTCGCGCAGATCAAGATGCTGGGCTACATCACACCCGATATCCGCGATGCTATGCTGGCGGCGGCGACCGAGATGTTCAAGCCGTGAGGTCCTTACCTATCCCCGCAAGCGGGGTGAGGTAATCGCAGGGCGACGGCTCGAAATCCAATTGCCCCGCCGCGATCGCGGCACCGTTCATTCAAATCGTCCGCATGATATTGCTGCGGAACGAGTTGATATGCGCGTGCATGGCGGCCGTTGCCGCGTCCCGGTCACGCGCCGCGATCGCGTCGAGCACGGCGCGGTGCTCGTCGTTCACGCGGCGCAGCTGCAGGTCGTCGCTGAGCGAGATGAACCAGAAGCGCAACGAGCGCTCGTGCAGCGCGCCCAGGAGCTCGCCAAGGATCGGATGACGTGCCGCCTGCGCGATCGCGTGGTGGAATGCGCGGTCGAGATTTATCAGCGCTTCGCGGTTGCGTCCGCGGATCAACGCACCGGCCTCCTGCAGGATCTGCCGCATGAGATGGATGTCCTGCGGGATCGCCCGCTCGACCGCGAGCGCGACGCCGTAGGGCTCGTTGAGCAGGCGCAGGTCGATGATCTGCAGGATGGTGTCGAGCGAGACTGCCTGCACGATCACGCCCTTGCGCGGGATCACCGACACCAGCCCTTCCAGGCGCAAGCGATCGAGGGCGTGGTGCACGGGGGTGCGGCCGAGTTTGAGCTCGCGGCTGACCTGCGCCTCGTTGATGTAGGCGCCAGGCGCGTAGTCGAGGCAATTGATGCGGCGCTTGATCTCCGCATAGGCCTTGTCGCGCAGCGACACCGTGCGCGCCGGCGCATCGGCCGCCCGGCGTGCAGGGCTTTGCACTTGGCTCATGTGGCGTCCTGGTAGAAGTGCGTCTCCAGCAGGATGCAGCCGGAATCCGACTTGAACGGTCCGTGGAACACGCCGGGCGGCCGCACCGCGTAGGTATAGCCCTGGAATTTCTCGCCGCCTTTGCCCTGGTCGTCGTTGCCGACGATCAGGTCGCCCGACACCAGGAAGACTTCTTCCCAGTAATCGTGCACGAACGGCGCGGTCGTGTAGGTGCCGGGCGCGAAGCGCAGGAGGCGCGTGCGGTTGCCGTGCTTGTTCTTCTCGTCGAGCGCGCCGGCGATGATCTTTTCTTCGATGCCGGGCGGATAGCCGGGCAGGGTGTGCCAGCCTTCCTTCAGATCCAGCGCGTGAAATTCCTTGTGGCCTTTGTGATATCCCATGGGGCGCTCCTATCCTTCATCGGGCAGCGTGTTGATGTCGTAGGCGTGTGAAAGCTTGCGTCCGAGCACCGGATCCTCGAGTTCCATCTCGAACCGATCGGCCGGAACGATGTCGCCATGGACCGCGAGCGTTCCGCAGAACATTGCGGTTCCAACCGGCAATGTGCCGATACCGGTATAGAGCCTGATCAGTTCATCGGGCGGCCGCATGGTCGCGACCGAGCCTTCCTGGTAGAGCCTGCGCTCGTTCCCGCGCCCGATGTAGGCGCGCAGGACGAGCCGTTCCCAATGCGGGCGCAGTTCGTCATAGCGCCATGCCCGGGCGCCGATCGGCTTGGCGCACATCTGTTTCGAGAGCGAGACGCCGATTGCTTCGGCTTTGCGGTCGGTGTGGTCGGAGCCGACCGCGACCCAGAGGCCATCCGCAAGCGAAAGCAGCACGAATTCGACCTCGCCGCTCGAATGCTCGCCCAGCACCTCGATTGTGTCGCGACCAGTCACGAGATCAGCGGCCACCCGATAGAAAATCGGCGTGCGCTTCGGCCGTTTGACGCCGAGCGCCTCGAGCTCGCGGATATGTTTCTCCAGCGCCTCCACGTTGCGTCCGGTCCATCCGGCAATGACCAGCGCGCGGATTTCGTTGAGATCGATGGTTCGTTCCTGCGGCAGCAGTGCCTCCCATTGTTCTTGTACTACGAAAACGTCAATACGTTTCTCCGTCATGGCCGGGCTTGTCGGGGTCCCCGCGCGCAAGCGCGCGGGGTGCCCCGTCCCGGCCATCTCGCTCAGGACAACACTTCAGTGCGTCCCTGAGCGGGGTCGCCGGGCCGAGCCGGCGAGGACGAAGGCGACCGCGTCACGCGCATGGAACCAAGCTCATCACGAATTCGGCGCGTAGGTTGCGATCAGGTTCCACTTACCGTCGGCAAGCTCGATCACATAGACCGGTTTGAGCGCGTCGCCATTGGCGCCGAACGAGATCGGCCCTTCGAGCGCCGGAAAGTCCTTCATGGCGCGGATGGCGTCGCGGATGGCGGTGCGCTCGGCTGCGACCTTGGCGGGATCGCCGGTGACATTGGCGGTTTTCATCGCCTGCGCGTAGATCAGCACGATGTCATAGGTCGAGGCGTCGAATTGCGCCGACGCGCTGCGATCGATGCCCGCCGCCTTGGCGCGCTTGAGGAACTCGTCCTCGAACTTGCGCGTACGCTCGTTGCTGTTGGCATAGAACGTGGTCGGGATGATGGTGCCGTTGCCGGCCGGTCCCATCAGCCGCGGCAGCTCCGGGTCGGCGATGGTCGAGCCTGCGACCGGCCGCGCCTTGCCGCCCTGTCGGCGCAGCTCCTGCACCAGCCGCGTCGCTGATTCCGGGCCTGAGCCGATGCCGAGCAGGTCGGTCGGCTGAGCCACCAGCTGCGAGGCCTGGGCCGCGAAATCGAAGCCTTGGGTGAGATAGGTGACGCTGAGCTTGATCTCGATGCCGGCCTTCTTCATCAGGTTGGGCAGCACCGCTTCGCCCATGGTCTTGGAGATCACATCGTCGGTCGCGTAGGCGATGGCGGCGGTCTTGTCCGGATAGTTCTTCGTCTTGATGGCGCGCAGCACCTTGTCGAACATGTAGCCTTCGTCCGAGGTGTTGCGGAACGCGTAAGTGAACGGCTCCGCCAGCTTGGGCGCAGATGACGCCATCGACATGGTCGGAACGCCGGCGCGCTCGCCCGCCGGGAATACGACCCGGCATTCGCTCGAGCTGAACGGGCCGATGATCGCCAGCACCTTGTCGTCCTCCGCGAGCTTGCGCAGGCCGACCACGGCCTGATCGGGCTTGCCGGCGGTGTCGAAGGACACAATGCGGAGCTTCTTGCCGTTGATTCCGCCTGCTGCATTGACCTCGTCGACCGCCATCTGGGCAGCGATCTCGTTGGTCTTCGAGAAGGTCGCGAACGGCCCGCCGGCCGACGGCAGATAGCCGAGCAGCAGGTCCTGCGCCGCGGCTTGCGTGATTGCATGCGCGGCAAAGGCCGCCATCAGCATGGCACTGAGCATCGTCCTTTTCATCACAACATCTCCCGTGCTTCAGTTGATTACCTGGTTGACGCTTCCGCGCTGCGGGCCCTGGCCCAGATAGGCCTCGAGCAGGGTGCGGTCGGCGGGAATTTCATGCGCGGCACCTTCGCGCAGAACCTGCCCCAGCTCGAGCACGTACGCGCGATCCGCGATCTCGAGGGCGCGTTGCGTGTTCTGCTCGACCAGCAGGATGGTGAGGCCCTGGTCCCGGTTGAGATCGCGGATATGCGCGAACACCTCGTTGCAAAGCCGCGGACTCAAACCGAGCGACGGCTCGTCCAGCATCATCAGTTTGGGGGCTGCGAGCAGGGCGCGGCCGATGGCCAGCATCTGCTGCTCGCCGCCCGAGAGCACGGACGCGAGATTGTGCCGGCGGGCCGCGAGGTTGGGGAAGCGCTGATAGGTCCGCTCGATCTCCGAACGAACCGCCGCGTGGTCGCGACGGTGGCCGGCGCCCGTCAGCAGGTTCTCGTCGACGGTCAGGCTCATGACGATGCGGCGACCTTCCGGCACCAGGACGAGGCCAGCGCGCACGCGCCGGCTCACCGGCCAGTTGCTCACGTCGAACCCCGCGAACACGACGCCTCCGCCGGCAAGCCGTTCCATGCCTAGCAGGGCGCGCAGCAACGAAGATTTGCCTGCGCCGTTGGCGCCCAGCACCGCAACGATCTCGCCCTGGACGAGCCGCAGCGATACGCCGCGCACCGCGCGGACGCTGCCATAGCGGACCTCGAG
Source organism: uncultured Alphaproteobacteria bacterium (assembly GCA_963833605.1). Taxonomy (GTDB): domain Bacteria; phylum Pseudomonadota; class Alphaproteobacteria; order Rhizobiales; family Xanthobacteraceae; genus JAFAXD01. The sequence continues at coordinate 449,381 of CAWHYZ010000010.1, read as the reverse complement.
GTCACGCGCTTCGAGCAGCATGGCGGCGCTCCGGCGTGTCGGTGACGGCGGTTCCAAGATAAATTTCCTGCACGCGCGTGTTCAGCCGGATCTCCGGCGGCGTGCCCTCGGCGATCTTGCGACCGAAATCGAGCACGACGACCTCGTCGCACAATGCGCCGACGAAATGCATGTCGTGCTCGACCACGAGCAACGTGACGGCGCCATTCATGCAGATCCGCTCGAGCAGGCTCTGCAGCGCGGCGGTTTCCGCCGAATTGAGCCCGGCGGCTGGCTCGTCGAGCAGGAGCAGCCGTGGCTTGGCCATCATGGCGCGCACCACTTCGATGCGCTTTTGTACGCCGTAGGGAAGGTTCTTGACCGTGGCGCCGGCGTAGTCGGCAAGCCCGGCTTCGGCCAGTGCCGCGCGCGCCGCCTCCCGCCAGCGATTGCGCGGCCAAAGATTCACCGGTTGCAGCACGCCGGCGAAACCGCCGTTGCGGCAGTGCTGGCCGACCATCACGTTCTCGATCGTGCTCAGGTGCGGCATCAGGCGCACGTTCTGGAAACTGCGCGCCACGCCGTGGCGAATGCGGCGTCGACTGGGCGTATGTGAAATATCAGCATCGTCGATGAAGACCTGGCCGGCGTCGATCGGGACCACGCCGGTCACGATGTTGAACACCGTGGTCTTGCCGGCGCCGTTCGGACCGATCAGAGCGGTGCGTGAGCCGCGCCGCACGTCGAAGCTGAGATCATCGATCGCCGTCATCCCGCCGAACCGTTTGGTGACGTGCGCAAGCCGCAGGATCGGTTGCTCGGCACTCACGCGGCCGACCCCCGCGACGTGCTGCCGGCGAGCGGTTCGCCGCTTGTGCGGTGGCGATCGAGGCCAAGCAGGCGCCGCACCTGGGCGCCGGTGACAAGGCCCTGCGGCCGCAACGCCATGAGGATGATCACCGCCGCGGCGAAGAACACGTAGCGCCAGTTGGCGCTGCTGCGCAGCAGTTCGGGCAGCAGCGTGAACACGGCGGCGCCAACCAGCGGCCCCACCACGGTTTGGGTACCGCCGAGCAGGACATAGAGCACGATCGTGATCGAGAGCCCGATGTTGAAGTACTGCGCCTCGATGAAGCTGAAATGGTGGGCGTAAAGCCCGCCGCCGATTCCGGCGATGGCCGAGCCGAGCGCGAACGCCGCGATCTGGAACGCGCGCACGTCAAGCCCCATCAGGTCCGCGACCCGTTCGTCGTCGTGCACGGCGGTGACCGCGATGCCGAAGCGTGTACCGAACAGCAGTGCCACCACCGCGACGACGCCGACCGCGAACGTCGCGATGGTCGGGAAACGGATGAAGGCGGTCACCGGATAGCCGGCCGCACCGCCGACCACCTCGAGATTCAAAAGTGTCGCCTGCACGATCTGCCCGAGCGCGAATGTGGCGAGCGCCAGATAAATGCCGCGCGTCCGCAGCACCGGTACCGCGACGGCAAGCGCGATCAGGCCGGCGACGATCGCGCCCAGCATGATCGCCAGGACCGGTGTCATGCCATAGCTGTTGCTCAGATAGGCCGACGCATAGGCACCGATGGCGGCGAAGCCTGCCAGCCCGAGATTGAGCTGACCGGCCGCGACCGGCAGGAACGCGCCATAGGCGAACACGATGTTGACCGCGAGCAGTACCAGGACTTCTTCGAGATGGCCGCTCATATGCCGCCTCGGCCAGCGGACAGGCCGGCGAACAGGCCAGTCGGCCGCACGAACAGGATCAACAGCAACGATCCAAATACCGTTATGTCGACGAAGTTGGCCCCTACGTAACCGACCGACAAGACCTCGGCGATGCCGATGATGAGCCCGCCCGCAATGGCGCCCCAGGTGTTGCCCATGCCGCCGACGATCATCGCCGAAATGCCCTTGAGGCCCACGGCCTCGCCCATGAACGGCTGCACCTGGCGATAATTGAGCGCGAACAGGACGCCGGCGACGGCCGCAAACAATCCGGCCAGTGCGAACACCATCGGTACGACGCGGCTGATATCGATTCCGAGCAGGAGGGCGGTGTCGGAATCCTCCGCGATGGTGCGCAGCGAGCGTCCGAGGCTCGTGCGCTTGAGCAGGAGCGAGAGTCCCCAGATCGAGGCGACTGAAATCAGCAATCCCGCAAGCTGCGGCAACGAGATCACGAAACCGGCGATCCGCCAGTCGGTGCCGGCGAACAGCGCCGGCAAAACGCGCATTTCCGAGCCCCACCATGCAATCGCAAGGTGCTCGAACATGAGCAGGAACGCCATGGAGCTGACGAGCGGAACGAAGTGCTCGGCCCCGCGCAGCCAGCGCCAGGTGAACCGTTCGACCACGAGCGAAGCGAGTGTCGTGATTGCTAGCGCCGCCAGGATCGCCAGCGGCCAGGGCGCGCCCGCGTGGATCAGCGCCCAGGTCGACATGCCGGCGATCATGAACAGCCCTGGAATGCTGAAGTTGAGGAAATTGAGCACGCCGATGCTGAGCGTGAGCGCGACTGCAACCATCGCGTAGACCGATCCAAGCATCAAGCCGTTGATGATCTGCTGACCGATCATGGATCGTGCTGGTCCCTTCAGAAGATGTTGGCGCGCTCGTATTGCACTGGCCAGGCAACGCTTTCGGCGCGCAGCGCCTTGGCGGCGTGCAGCGGCCAATAGGGGTCGTTGAGCAGCATGCGCCCGAGCACGACCAGATCCGCGCGCCCGTTGGCGATGATTTCTTCGGCTGCCTCCGGCGAGGAGATCAGGCCGACTGCCGCAGTGGCGATGCCGGCCTCGCGCCTGATGCGCTCGGCGAACGGCACCTGATAGCCGGGATGGACCGGAATGCGTTGGCGCGGATCGAGGCCACCGCTGCTGGCATCGATGAGGTCGACGTCGCCGGTTTCCTTCAGGACGCGTGCAAGCGCGACCGAGTCGTCGACGTCCCAGCCGCCTTCGATCCAGTCGGTGACCGACAGCCGCACCGACAGCGGCAGTTCGCGTGGCCAGGCCTCCCGCACGGCATCGACGGTTTCCAGCAGCAGGCGCATGCGGTTTTCCCGCGATCCGCCGTAACGATCGGTGCGCCGGTTGCTGAGCGGCGACAGGAACTGATGCAGCAGGTAGCCGTGACCCGCATGCAACTCGAGAAACCTGAAGCCAGCGGCGCAAGCTCGCCGTGCCGCCTGCCCGAAGGCGTCGATCACCTCATCGATCAGATGCGCATCCATCTCGCGCGCAACCGCAAAGCCGTCCGCGTAGGGCAGGGGCGAGGGGCCGAGCACCTCCCAGGCGCCGTCGTTTGCTTGCAAGGAAAGCGTGCCCTCCCACGGGCGCGAGACCGATCCCTTGCGACCGGCATGCGCAAGTTGAATCCCGGGTACCGCGCCCTGCTGGACAACGAACGCCGCGACGGCCGCAAGACGGTCGCGCTGCGCGTCGTTCCAAAGCCCGAGACAATGTTTGGTGATGCGCCCGCGCGCCTCCACGTGGCTCGCCTCGACGCACACGATGCCGGCGCCGCCGACTGCCCGGGTCGCCAGATGATGGCTGTGCCACTCGTTCGGCAACCCGTCGTCGGCCGAGTACTGGCACATCGGCGACATCATGATTCGATTGCGAACCGTCACACTGCGCAGCTTGAGCGGGCGAAACAGGTGCGGATTGCGCTCCCGCTGCAGGATGCGGCGCGCGTTCTCGACACTCATCGGAAGATCACCCGCGCGGTCATGGCCTGGTGCGTGACTTCGCCGGCGAACGCCGGAAACTGTGCGAAGTCTTCGCGCGCCGCGCGGCGCGCATCGGAAGCGAGAGCACGGTCGAGATCGGCCGCCGAATTGAACGTCATCTGCGCCAACAGTTGCGTAGCGTCCTCGCGCACCGGAAACGGGTCGTTGAAGCTCGCGGGCTGGTGCAGGATCAGGGAGCGGATGCCGGGCAAGCGCTGCAGGATCGGCGCGTGCCGGGTCTCGTAGTAATGGGCGAATGCGAGTGGGTCGGTGGCCTTTCCGCGATACCTGACAAAATACGACACCATGTGCGACCTCGATCGAGCCGTGAGCCTGTCACACCTGTGAAATTTCACAAGCGCATTAAATGGGCTGTGCGTGGTTCAATGCGCTGCATCGTGCTGAGTGACCTGGATGCGTTTCCGCTACTCGGCGGCGCTGCGCAGCGCCAGCCATTCGTCGTCGTCCATCAATCGCAGCCGGCGCTCGACCTTGCTCGAACTTTCAACCAGCGCGGCGGCCGTTGACGCCAGCGCCTGGAACGCAGTGCGGTCGAGCGGCTTGAAGAAGTCGTCGTTGACGGCGCGGATCTCGGCTCCGAGCTTGACGAGCCCTGCCTCGCCCTTGGGCGTCAACGCGAGCAGAACGCCGCGGCGATCCTTGGGATTCGGGTTCTTGGAGACGAGCCCCAACCGCGCCAGCCGACCGGTTTCGGTCGCGATGAATGCGCTCGTCACATGCAGCGACTTGGCGACGGTTCCAACCCGGACGCCGTGCCGGCCTTGAAAGCGGGCGATTGCCATCAGGACGCTGTACTGCGGCCCGCTGACACCGAGGCGGCGCGCCAGATGCTCGCGCGCCGCTTCCATACGCACCGAGATGGTCAGCAAGTCGTAGACGAGCTGCCGGAACCGGTCGTCGCTGCCGCCGTCCAAAAGCGCCTGGCGCGACACCGTCGCCGGCAGCGCAAACGCGGACTGTTGCTTGAGCCTGAGTCTCGGTTTTGCGGGCACGTTTGTTTGATCCGAACTAACAGTGCAAACCATTTGGGGCCTCGTCCTGAGGAGCGCGGCCCGGTGGGGGCCGTGCGTCTCGAAGGACGGCCGCAGATGAGAGCGGTCCCTTTGGCCATCCTTCGAGACGCACGCGCGCTGATGCGCGCGTGCTCCTCAGGATGAGGCCCGAGCAAGCCACTACGACTACGCCGCGTCCAAATCGACGTAGCCGGTATCCTTCAGCAACTGGCTCTCCACCGGGATGTGGAGGCTGTCGTGGACCGTGTTGTAGAACTTCCAGAATCCGACCACACAGGCGAGTTCCACGATCTGCGGCGGGCTGAGGTGCTGCTTGAGCCGCTCCAGGAGCTCGGTCGGTACCGAGGTCGGATCGGCGGATGCCGCACGCACATAGTCGAAGCAGGCCCGTTCGAACTCGTTCGCCGGCTCCGCGTCGCCGGTGATCAGGTCCTGCAGCTCTTCCTCGCTCAGGCCCCAGCCTTCCGAGCCAACTCCGCGCGGGGCCTTGAGCATCGTACAGCTGTGCGCCGTGCAATAGGCGCAGCCGTTCACGGCGCAGCACACCACCGCAAGCTTGCGCTTGAGGAATTGATCGAGGGTGGACGATGGATCGCGCATGATCTTGCTGTTGAGCGCCCACAGGGTGGCGGCGATCTCCGGCCGATAGGCGTAGAGCTTGAGCGCGTTCGGAAGAAATCCCATGCGCTTCTTGTAGGGCGCGAGCACCGGTTCGAGTACTGGCGAGAAGTTCTCCTCCTTCATGTAGGGGATGAATGGCTCGGCCTCATAGAGGACGCGCGGCGGCGGAGGTGTGACGGCTTTGTTCATGGCTGATCTCCTTTGGCTTTGCTAAGCTCTGTGCCTCATCCTGAGGAGCGAGCGCGAAGCGCGAGCGTCTCGAAGGATGGCCAAGATGAAACGCTTTTCTCTTTTGCCATCCTTCGAGACGCGTGGCCTGCGGCCACGCTCCTCTGGATGAGGTCCGAAAAGTCCATCGGCCTCAAGATGAAGTCCGTACTCATTCTCACAAATAATCCTCGAGCTTCACCTTGCCCCAGTTCTTCGGCCAGGCGCGGTCGAAGTCGTGCGGGTCGTGACGCGCCTTGCTGGTGGCGTCGATGCCCATCTTGCCAACAACGCGCCAGGGGTAGTGACCCTCCAGCGGCCTGGCCGACGGGTCGTAGGGCGAGCCGCGGGTGTTGGACACGATCACCACGTCGCGCGCGGGATCGCAGCGCGTCGCGATCGCGTGATAGACCTCGCCCGGCTGGTCGAGGTCGGTGTCGGGGCTCACCGCGATCACCAATTTGGTGTTGAGCCAGGGTGCTCCCATGGCGGTCATCAGCGCGTCGTTGACCATGCCCTCGCGCGGATAGTCGAACTGCAGGATGCAGGACAGTGCCGCGCCCCAGGTCGGGAACCGCACGTCCTTCACCGCAAGCCCGATCTCGCTCAGGCGATTGTAGAGGACCGCCTCGTGGCAGAGCCGCGGCAAGGTCTGGTGATCGGTATCCGGACAGGTCTGGTGATTGCGGTAGATCGGCCGGTCCGCCCGCATGGTCACCGCCGTGATCTCGACCTCCGGCACGCGCTCGTGATGCGGCAGGTGGTACATCGACGGCGAGGTGACCTCGCCGACCGGGAACATCTCTTTCAGCTTCACGTAGCCTTCGACCACGATCTCGGCCTCAGCCGGCACGTTGAGATCTAGGGTCTCGCACGGCACCATCTCCACGTCGCGGTCCATGATGGTGCCGACCATCTCGAGCTCGCCCCACATGTCCATGTGCAGGCCGGAAAAATTCGCCATGATCTCGTAGGCGGGCGGCACGCCGAACACGAACGCGATCGGCATCCGGTCGTGCCCCATCGCCCGATATTTGTTCATGATGATGTGCGAATGCGGCGTGACGAAGCTGATCAAGCCGCGCCGTGGGCCGACCGCCTGAGTGCCGGCATGGCACGAGTTGTAGAACCCGGTTTCAGGATCGCGGATCACGTTCATGGCCGTGACGTAGGGCCATTCATCCGCGTCCTTGTGCTTGGGGATCGGCAGAACCGTCCAGTCCGCATCCGCGCCGGTCCGGATGACCTCTTTCACCGGGCCGGTCTTGACGTGCTTGAAGCCGCGCGGCGGCTGGCGCAATCGGAACGCGAGCGTCTTCAGATAGTCTTCGCGCGCAACGCCCAGCGCGCGCGCCTGCGCCGGACGATTTTTCACCAGAATATCGCACAGGCGAAAGCCCGGCTTCTCGATGATCTGCTCGAACAGGATCGGCGTATCGACCTGGCCGGCGAGCGCCCCCACATCGTCGATCGACACCGGCTTGCGGATGCGGGTGACGATATCGGCGTTAGTGTCGAGATAGCCGCGCAGCGAGGCGTCGAGGGCGGGCGCGTTGTTTGGCGTCGCCGCAGAGCTGCGCGACGTTGAAGATGCGGGTACGGACATCAGGTCCTTCTCCGATTTCGCTAACTAACTTTACTAATCTCGTTGCGTAAGTCAAACGGAAGTTGCTGCGCCGATGATTCCGCGACATCGTGCAGCCCACGACAACGACGGGAGTCGCGCGTGACCACAGGGCCGACCGTTCTGGCACTCGCGGCCGATTTGGCCGCCGGGCGAACCTCGAGCCGAGCCTTGATCGAGCAGGCCTTGGCGGCGATCGCCGAACCGGCCGGCGAGGGAAAGCGCGCGTTCCTGCAGGTCGATGCCGAGGGTGCGCGGCTCGCCGCCGACGCCCAGGACCGGCTGCGCAAAGCCGGCTATGTGCTCTCGCCGCTTGCCGGCTTGCCGGTGTCGCTCAAGGATTTGTTCGACATTGCCGGTCAGCGCACCCGCGCCGGCTCGACCGTGCTCGACGAGCGGCCGCCCGCAGGCGCCGATGCGGCGATCGTGGCTCGCCTGCGCCAGGCCGGCGCGGTGCTGATCGGGCGCACCAACATGACCGAATTCGCGTTCTCCGGCGTCGGCATCAACCCGCACTACGGCACGCCCGGCAATCCCTTTGACCGCGCGCGGATCCCGGGCGGTTCATCGTCGGGCGCCGCGGTCTCGGTTGCCGACCGCATGGCGGCAGTTGCGATCGGGACCGACACCGGTGGTTCGGTGCGCATCCCGGCGGCCTTGTGCGGGCTCGCTGGTTTCAAGCCGACGGCACGTCGCATTCCCCAGAACGGCACGCTGCCGCTCTCTGTCTCGCTCGATTCCATCGGGCCGCTGGCGCGCAGCATATCCTGCTGCATCATCACCGACGCGATTCTGGCAGGCGAAGCCCCGCTGGTTCCACAGCCCGCGCCGCTCGACGGGTTGCGCCTGCTCATCCCGACCAACATCGTGCTCGACGGCCTTGATCCGGAGGTTGCGGCCGCGTTCGAGCGCGCCTGCGAGGTGCTCGTGCGCGCCCATGCGCGCCTCGTCAGGCAACCGGTCTCCGAATTCGACGACATCGTCGCCGCCAACGCGAAGGGCGGCTTTGCGGCCGCCGAAGCTTATGCGTGGCATGCACCGATCCTGGCGGACCGCGCCTTCGCGTACGACCGGCGCGTGCGCATCCGCATCGAGCGCGGCCGCGACATGGCGGCCGCCGACTATGTGCGGCTCGTCGACGAACGCCGGCGTGTGATCGCGCGTTTCAATGCAAGGCTCGCGCCCTATGACGCGCTGCTCATGCCGACGGTCGCCAAAATCGCGCCGCCGCTCGCGGCGTTCGCCGATGATGCGGAGTTTGCCCGCCTCAACGCCATGATCCTGCGCAACCCGGCGATGGTGAATTTTCTCGATGGCTGCGCCGCGACCATCCCGACCCACCGGCCGGGCGCGTTGCCGGTGGGTGTTTCGGTGGTCGGGACGCACGGCCAGGATGTGCGTGTGCTGCAGATCGCGCTCGCAGTCGAAGCAGCCGTGTCGCGCCCAAGCTAGCGCGGACGCGGGTTTAGACGTGATGGACGTAGGTCACGTCGCAGGGAATCGTTTCAAATTTTGCGATCGCCGCGATCCCCTTGAGGTAAGGCCCCATATTGGGATCCTGCCGAAAAGCCTCGATGTCCGCGAGGCTCCGCCATTGCGAATAGACGATGATGCGCCGGCCATCCTTGCTGCTCAGCAGGTTCGTCGAAATCCAACCGGCCTTCTTGCTGAAGAAGCCTTCTGTGCCGTCCTTGAGCAGTTGCACGAGTTTTTGCTGATTTTCAGGCTCGGCCGTGAAGATGTTGATTTGAGTTGCCACTTCATCGTTGGCGCGGATCATGGTTTGCATAGGGAGACTCCTGTCTTGGCTGTTGGCCGGGACCGCTGATGCGGCCAAGGCGACGCCGCCCGCCAGGCCGGCGGCGACGACCACGCGGCGTGAGGGCTCGCTTTCGATCGCAGGCATAGGCACTCCTCGGGTTGGGATTGGCGCTGCACCCCACAAGGCGAAACCGGAAGGCGAAAGGATTCGTCAAAGATTTCCTTTTTTTCGCCGAATCCTTTGGGCCTCGTCAGACGCTTTAGTACGACCAGCTTGGCGCAACAGAGGTAGACAGCGGACATGAACACGTCGAGGAATGACACGCCCGCGTCACGCGAGTCGTTCAATCGCCTGCTGGGCGAGTTGCGGCCGAAACTGCACCGTTATTGCGCGCGGATGACCGGCTCGGTCATCGATGGCGAGGACGTTGTGCAGGATGCGTTCGCCGATGCGCTCGCGTCATATCCTCGGGATGCGACGATCGCCAACCCGGAAGGCTGGCTGTTTCGGATCGCGCACACGACGGCGCTCGATTTTCTGCGCCGTCGCGCCAGGCATCGTGCGGCTGAGGCGAACGAGGATCCCGACACGATGATCGACCCGCAATCGACTGCGGATGATCGTGCGGTCGCGCATGCCAGCCTGCACACCTTCATGCAGCTTCCGCCATCCCAGCGCTCGAGCGTCATCCTCATGGACGTCCTCGGTTACTCCCTGCAGGAGATCGGTGAGATCACGACCGGCAGTGTCCCGGCCATCAAGGCTGCCCTGCACCGCGGCCGCGCGCGCCTGCGCGAGCTCGCGCAGACGCCGGATGATCGTCCGCTTCCGGTCCTGGCCGAATCCGAGCGCCAGCGTCTTGCGGCCTATGTTGATCGCTTCAACGCTGGCGACTTCGACACGCTGCGTGATCTGCTGGCGCACGACGTGAGGCTCGACCTCGTCGCGCGCCGCCGGTTGGAAGGCCGCGACCAGGTGAAAGAGTATTTTCACCAATATTCCCGCGCAGGCCATTGGCGCGTGGAGCTCGGTTTCGTCGATCGGCGTCCTGCGATTTTGGTGTACGACCGCAACGCCCCCTCAGGTCGTCCGGCACACTTTGTGTTGCTGGATTGGACCGACGACAAGCTGATCGACATTCGCGATTTTCTGTTCGCGCCGTATGCGATCGAGGGCGCGGAGGTCGCGGTGTTGGGTTGAAATCGATGCGATCTCAGGGCATCTGAATCCTTCCGGCCTCAGCCTGAAGTGCGCGGCTCCTCGGCGCAGGTCGTGATCCGGTCGAATGGGCTTAACGTCAGCGACGTCATTGTTGACGGCGAGGATATCTTCGGAGACGGCGTGAACGGGGCCGCTCGGCTCGAGGGATTATCGGAGCCGGGCAGCATCTGTGCATCGGATCGTGTTCAAGAGGATGCGCAGGGCAGGATCGATATTGCGTTCGGCAATACCGGAGAACAGCTTTACGAACAGCTATCAATGACTGTTCATGCCAACCCGCCTCTGTCAGAATGAGGCTGCAACGGAGAGTGCGAGCAATGTCAATTGAAGATCTACACGATATCGCGGCGCAGCTTCACAAATTCGCCGAAGAGGGGGGCATGCTCAGAGCCCCGACTTTGCAAGAGACGCATCTCTTGTTTAAGACGGCCTTGCGCGCAGTTCATGAATTGGAATCTCTCGAAAGGCGGGTAGCTGCCCTGGAAGGTAACGCGCCAAAGGATTAGCGGGGCCTCGCCAAAATCTCGGAAAGACTAATCCGCCCGTCAGGCTTTGATCGAGAGCGCCCCGCGCGCGCTCGATCTGCGCCGGGCTAGCGATGCGAAAGCTACCAGTCCCAGCTCCGGTCGCACGCCCGGCACGGGAATGCGGACGAACACTTCAAGCCGCTCGCGGACGCCGCGCAATCGCGCTATAGCGGGCGCGATCGGTCCAGCACACGAAAACATGCAGGCGAAGCGCGACTCGAAATGAACGCGGCGCATCAGGCGGTTATCCGGCAGGCGCCCCTTACTGCACCGCTTCGACCCCCTTGCCGGACACGACGAAGACATTTCCCTCCCTGGTGTTGGGCGCGGCCGCAAATGCGACGACCGCGTTGGCAACGTCCGCGGCGGTTTGCGGGGACTCGATGCGCCGGATGAATTCCGCCGGCGTGATGCCGAGATACGTCGCGTAACCTTCGGCCGCGGCCTTGCCGCCGTCGGTGTCCGCCATGGGGCGCATCGGCACCACCGCCAAAAAACGCAGGCTGAGCTTCAGCCGGTCGGATTCGCGCTGGCAGTAGTTGGCCATGAACATCTGCATCCGCTTTGCACCGGCGTAACCGCCTGAGATCGGTGAGCCGCCCAGTCCGGCGCCGCTGGAGATGAGAATGATCGTCGTGCCGGGCCGCAGCGGCAGCCCGAGTGCGGCCTTGCAGAAGAGAAAGGACGCTTTGACGTTGGTGTCCCAGGTAGCGGCGAAGTCGCTCCAATCGAGCTTCTGCAGCGGCTCGCCGGTTCGTTTGGCGCCGCCGGCAATCACCAGCACGTCCGGTTGCATTCTCGCAAAGACCTGCGCGGGTGCTTGGTCGTCCGCCATGTCAACGGTGAACGTCTCGATGCCGGGCACTTGAGTGGCCAACTGTGCCAACGCGTCCGGCCCACGCGCTGCGGCGAGCACACGAGCACCTGCCGCGTGGGCGGCGGTGACGATTGCGCGTCCGACCCCGCGGCTGCCGCCCAACACCACGACGTTCTTTTCGCTTAGACTGGCCATCCGGCCCTCCCTTGGAGCGTTCAAATCAGCGGCACGCGTTGCGGGCCCTGACGCGATGACGATCGGGACTGGCGGAAGGTCGCAAAACGCAGTTTCTTTTTCGCACCTGAAACTTCCCGCCTGTCTCAAACGTCTCCTGCAGGGGTGGTGCAAACTGCGTCCCGCAAGGGATGAGAACCGAGGAACCACTGATGCTTGCGAACTCTCCCGCCGGGGCGGTCGCGCCGCGCGAAGCATTCGACGACCTGCTCGGCCGCCTGCGCCCGAAGCTGCACCGGTATTGTGCGCGCATGGTCGGCTCGGTGATCGACGGCGAGGACGTGATGCAGGAAGCGCTGGCGAAGGCGCTCGAGGCCTTCGATCGCACCGGGGCGATCGCCAATTGGGAAGGCTGGCTGTTTCGCATCGCGCACAATGCGTCGCTCGATTTTCTGCGCCGCCGTGCCCGTCACGCGGCCATCGAGATCGACGGGGATTTGGATATGATCGCTGATCCGGTCGCGACTGCCGACGCGAGTCAGACCGCAGCCACGAGCCTGCGGACGTTCATGCGACTGCCAGTGGCGCAGCGCTCGAGCGTCGTTTTGATGGACGTGCTCGGTTATTCACTCGATGAGATCAGCCACATCACCGGCAGCTCGATTCCGGCCATCAAGACGGCGGCGCATCGGGGTCGCGCGCGCCTGCGCGAACTCGCCTCGGAGCCCGACGATCGTCCGGTTCCGAAGTTGACCGAGCCCGAGCGCGCATTGCTGGCGAGGTACGTCGAGCGCTTCAACGCCCGCGACTTCGACGCGGTGCGCGACATGCTGGCCGACGAAGTGCGTCTCGACCTGGTCAGCCGCAAGCAGGCGCGCGGGCGGACCGAAGTGGCGAGTTATTTCCACAACTACGGGCAGGTGCAGGGGTGGCATCTTGTTCCGGGCTTCGTCGACCGCCGGCCCGCCATCCTTGTGCGCGACCGCAGCGATGCATCCGGAGCGCTGATCTACGTCGTCCTGCTGGAATGGGCGGGCAGCAGGGTCGTGCACATCCGCGATTTCGCGCACGCGCGCTACATCACCGACGGTGCCGACCTGCTGCCGCTGAGCTGATCAAGCGCCGAGCGCTCAGACCTTATTGGTCTGACCGTCGACCGAATAGCGGCCGCCGCCCGTGGTTGCGAGCAGCAGGAAGCCGCCGATGATGGCCAGGTTCTTGTAGAAGTTGACCATGTTGGCCCCGCGCGGCTGCCCCTCCATGGTCCAGAACGGATGGCCGAAGAAAGTTACGACAATGACCCAAACGACGAATAGCCAGGCCAGCCAGCGTGTTTTGAACCCGACCAGGACCGCGATCCCGCCAAAGAATTCGATCGCCGCGATCAGGTAACCGAGCCAGGTCGGCGTCGGAGCCCCCCCTGCGATCAGATCCATGAAGCGCTTGGTGCCTGGATTGTTGGTGATCGACGCAACGTCCATGAGCTTGAAGAAGCCGTAGACGATAAACACGGCCGATAGCAGCACGCGACTGATCAGATTGGTGGCATCCGACATGGCGCCCTCCTCCCATGTGTCCCGGCGAGTCGGAAGCGGCTCGCGCCGCCATAATGGGTCCCATCAGGCGCCTCGGCAATCCCGGTCGGGGCGAAATCCACGGCAGATGAGGCGGTTAGGGCAGGCCGGCGGGACCGGCGACCGGACGGGTTCGGCGCAATTTTCGCGCGCCGGTCTTCGCGCATCATGTTGCGGCGCGATGAGGCAGCTGGTCCGATGCCGGTCGTGCCTTCGTTAACGCCAGGTAAGCTTTCGGACAGCCCGTCGCAATCTATGTGAACATCAGCAATCGGGGCTTTCAGAATCAATTCATCACATGGCGCGTATTCTCGTGGCGTGGTCGGTGATCGACCAGCGCTCCGGAGGAGGCGCACATGACCCACGTCTATTTCCACTGCTCCAGTGCGGAGCGGGTTTTGCTCGACAGCGACGGCAGCGACGTCGAGGATCTGGTCGAGGCGCACGAGCGCGCCAAGCAGATCGTGCGGGAGTTCGTCAGCAGCCGCACCCCGGACGACTGGCGCGCCTGGACCATGCACGTGCGCGACGAAAACGGCGAAGACATTTTCCTGATGCCGTTCGCCTACGTGCTCGGCCGGCCGCATTGAGCGGACCGCTGTGGCAAACAGCCGGCCTTGCCGGCGGCACGGCTTCGGGATTCACATCGGGTCGGTATGCTTTCGCCTGCAGGTTTGCGAGCCGGCACAATTCTTAAAGTTGGAAAGTCGCCAGACGTGTTGCTTATTTTTTGTCAAGCACCGTCGTTGGGGCCATCCTTCGAGACGCGCGGCCTGCGGCCGCGCGACCGTAGGATGGGTTGAGCGCAGCGAAACCCATCGCTTTGAGGCACATGATGGGTTTCGCAAGGGGCTCAACCCATCCTACAAGATCTTGCGCGCAGCGCGGGCGTCTCGAAGGATGGCCCGGAACTCCGAGCAAGCCAAAAACATTTATTGACAGACCGAAAAGCAAAATTCAGTACTTTTGTGTTCCGGCTCACCAAGGGGCGTTTCTCGAGACGATCCTGAAGCGGGGCGGGAATGCGGTGCCTGCGGGTCCGGCTCGTAACCGGGCACTCGGGAGGCTCTTGGGATTAGCCGGGACGATAATACGGTCGTCCCGCGGGGACTGCGTAGGGGGTCCGGGTGGACGCCCGCTCCTGCGCGGATCCCGAAAGCTCCTTGGAGCTCACAAAGCCGCGTGGAGCGCCGAGAGGCGGGCCGTGTTCCTCCGTCAACGGAACGCGGGTCCGCGTCGAAAGCGCGGACGATATGTTGACCTTACTCGCCGGCCTCGGCGCTCCCATCCCCTTGGGGAAACGGAAAAGAGGACAATGGGTGGCCCGGCACCCGCTTTCTCCGGGCGGCGCAGCGTTGGCTGCGCGGGCTATTTGACATGTGAATCGGAAATGCACGGCGGGTTCGTTGTAGCCCGCATGGAGCGGAGCGGAATGCGGGTCGGCCTGTCCCGGCGTCCCCGGATTTCGCTTCGCTCCATCCGGGCTACGGCTCGCCATTTTGACATGTGAATTGGAAACACCCTCCCCCTTGTGGGGAGGGTCGCGAGCGAAGCGAGCGGGGTGGGGGTCGAAGTGGAGCGCGGCGCGCACTCAACGCATCTCAACACCCACCCCCACCCCGATCGCCTGCGCTTCGCTTCGGCGATCGACCCTCCCACAAGGGGGAGGGTAAAGGAGAGGCCGTGCCGCCTTTCAACAAATATACCGCGGCGATTGTTTGATGTAGCCCGCATGGAGCGGAGCGCAATGCGGGTTAAACCATCCCCGGATTTCGCTTCTTCCCATCCCGGCTGCACTCCTACCCGGCTACGGTTTCTTCGTGGCGCCTTCGCCCTCGAAGTATGTCGGATGCCCCCAGGTGCCCTGGTAGTCGCGCTGCTGGGAGGCCGGGATGAAGCGCTGCTCCAGGTCGCGCACCTTCGCCTCGCCGGTCAATTCCCCCATGTTGACCGCACCGAACGGGCTCGTTCGGATTGCATTCACGCGCTCGAGAATTGCCTCCTCGCCCCGTTCCCTGAAATCCTTGAGCGCATGCCAGGTGGCGTTGACAGCGAACGGGGTCACGAGCCCGATATAGAGATTGAAGCGCAGGCCGAGCGCCTCGTACTCGGCGAGGCTCGGCCGCGGGTAGGGGCCGCCGTAGACCGTCATGATCGGCGCCGGCACGCGGGCGCAGGCCTCGCGGATCTGCTCCGGCGTCTCGATCGAGTTGAGCCACACGAAATCGACGCCGGCCTCCTCCACATAAGCAACGCTGCGGTCGACAGCGTCTTCAAAACTGCCGCCTTGCGCGCCCAGCACGTCGCAGCGCGCGCAGATGACGAAGTCCGGGTCGAGCGCGTCGCGGGCGGCCACCGCAGCCTTGAGCTTGCCGATCGCCTCGTCGCGCGGAACGCAGCGGCGGCCGGCGCCGATCGATGATTTCTTGGGGGCCTCCTGATCCTCGATCTGCAGGCCGGCGACGCCCGACGCGATGACCTGTTCGACCGCGTAGTGGGCATTGACCGCGTTGCCGTAACCGGTGTCGCAGTCGACCAGGATCGGGATATCGACGGCGGCCGCCATGTGGCGGGCATGGTCCACCACATCGCGCACTCCGATGAAGCCGTTGTCGGCGACGCCGTAAAGATAGGCGGCAAGCTGGGAGCCGGCCAAAAAGAAGCAGTCGTAGCCGGCCCGCTCGGCGAGTTTTGCGAAGATCGGCGAAAAGCCGCCTGGCATTGGATAGAACCGCTTGCTGGCGAGGAGTTCGCGGAGACGGCGGCGTTGCGCAGTCGCGTGCAGCACGTTTTTTTGAGTCATGATCACTGTCCTGGAGGAGGGGACTTCACGAAGATGCGAGCTTGTGAATTCTACTCCTTTCGCGGGTCGCCTCGCTCAGCCATACTTGCCTTCGATTGCAAATGCCTGTGGGAGGGTGCCATGCGGTTCGTGCGGCTCGTTGGAGCATTGCTGTCGGTCATCGTTCTCGGACCCTTTGCAGCAAGCGCGCAAACCGCGCCCAAGCTCGCGACCGAGGAGTTCATGGTGCCCTCGAAGGACCCCGGCATCCAACTCTATGTCCGCAACAAGCACCCGGAAGGCATCGCGAACTTCTCGCCCGAACGCACGGTGCTGTTTGTGCATGGTGCCACCTATCCGGCGGAAACCTCGTTCGACCTTCCGCTCGGCGGCGCCTCGTGGATGGACCAGATCGCGCGCCGCGGCTTCGACGTTTATCTGGTCGATCTGCCCGGCTATGGCAAATCCTCGCGGCCGCCCGAGATGGATCAGCCGCCCGAAGCCAATGGCCCGTTGGTGGGTCTCGATACAGCAGTCGCCGCCGTCGGCAGCGCAGTCGATTTCATCCTGCAGCGGCGCAACATCGCGCGCACTAACCTGATCGGCTGGTCGTGGGGGACCACGATCATGGCCGGCTACACGACCCAGAACGGCGCCAAGGTCCAGCGCCTCGCGCTCTACGCGCCGATCTGGATTGCCAATCCGACGGTGCCGAGCGTTCCGAAGTTCCCTGCCTATCGCTCCGTGCAGCGCCAGGGCGCCTATGACCGCTGGTTGACCAATGTGCCGGACGACAAGAAGGCATCACTGCTGCCGGCCGGATGGTTCGACATGTGGTGGAGCGCGACCATCGCCAGCGATCCGGTCGGTGCCGCCAAGGATCCGCCGGCGCTGCGCGCCCCCAACGGCGTCATGGCCGACATTTTCGGGAACTGGCTCTCCGGCAAGGCGACCTACGATCCAACCAAGATCACGGTTCCGACCATCCTGGTGGTGGCCGAGTGGGACCAGGATACCAAGCCCTATATGGCGCAAACCCTGTTTCCGCTGCTCACCAACGCGCCGCAGAAGCGCCTCGTCCAGGTCGGCGAGGGCACCCATCATCTGATGATGGAGAAGAACCGGATGACGTTGATCTCCGAGGTGCAGAAATTCCTCGAGGAGGATTTCACCAACTAGGTGAGCATTGCCTGATGACAGTCTCTTATGCTGATTCACCCGCGCATGTGCGCGACGATATCGTCATCGCACATCTGCACGCGTGGACCCGCATCGCGCGTCCCGGGACCTGGTTCGACGGCGCAACCCGCGTCGCGATCGCAGCCGAGACCCGGCACGCGCCGGCATGCGCGTTGTGCGCGCGTCGCAAGCAGGCGCTGTCGCCCTACGCGATCGATGGACGGCATGACAGCCTGGGCGCGCTTCCCGAGCGCATGGTCGAAGAGATCCATCGGATCGTGACCGATCCGGGCCGGCTCACGCGCAAATGGTGCGAGGCGGTCATCGCGTCGGGGACGCCCGACACCGAGTACGTGGAAATCGTCGGCGTCGTGGTGACGGCCGTTTCGATCGATACGTTCTGTCGCGGGATCGGCATTGCGGTGCACCCGTTGCCGGCCCCGATCGCGGGCGAACCGCTGCGGCGGCGGCCCAAGACCGCGAAGCAGCGCGGCGAAGCCTGGGTGCCGATGATCCATCCAAAGGATCTCGAAGGCGAACTTGAGACACCGGAAGAGCAGATGCTCGCGAATTACTGGGGCGGCGTTCTCGCCAATATTCGCCGCGCCCTCTCGCTGGTGCCGGAGGAGGCCTACGCCTGGTTTCAGCTCGTTGAGACGCAATACCTGCAGGGCCAGTGGATGCGCGATTTCGCCAAAGAATACCGCGCCATCACCCATGCCCAGATCGAGCTGATCGCGGGGCGCGTCTCGGTCCTCAACCAATGTTTCTATTGAACCACCTCGCATGCAACCTTGCTCCGTGAGAGCAGCAAAGCAAAGGGCGAGGCCTACGATCTCAGCATGCTGACCGGTGCCAAAGGCGACGGCAATATTCCGCACGGTGCCTTGCTGGTCTCATTCGCTGAAGCGGTGCTCGGGAGCGATGACCAGCACCTGGCGATCGTCCGCGCCGGAATCCTGGCCGAAATGGGTGAAGCCGCATTGGTTGACGCGGCCGCGATCGTGGCTACGTTCAACGCGATCGACCGGGTCGCTGACGCGACCGGCATCCCGATCGAAGACAGCAAGGCGGCCTCGACCGCCGATTTCCGTGCCGCGCTCGGGATCAACGCCTTCGCCGAGCAGCGCGGCGAGGTCGCCGATCCGCGCGAGCGCAGCGATATCCAGCGATCGTAGTCTCGGCCTCATCCCGAGCCGCCGATGCGGCGAGTGTGCTCATCAACCTCACCCCACAGTGTCATCGCCCGCGAGGCGCCGCGCGCGTTGCGCGCGGCCCTGAAAGCGGGCGACCCAGTACGCCGTAGCCGATCGATCATGCTTTGATTACTGGATCACCCGCATTCGCGGGTGATGACACCGCGTGGGGTGGCCAAGAGAAGTCACGCCACCGCGTGGCCACGCGTCTCGAAGGACGAGGTGGCTGAACATGACGGGGTCAGAATGCGTCACCGGCAACCTGGCCGGTCCCGCTACGACGACGCGAGGAAATTGGCACCGACCGGCTTCTCGATGACGCCGTTCTTGAACAGGTACTCGGCCGCGTTGAGCACGGTGTCGCGACCGCGCGCGTTCTGCATCGACACCGGGTCGAAGGTCAGCCGCTTGGAGGTGAAAGCGGCCTTGAGCGCCGCTTCGCTGACCTTCATCTTCGGCGCGGCGAGCGCCACCGCCTCGTCGACATTGGCGAGTGCGCCGACGATGCAGTCTTCCATGGCGGCGGCGACGCGTGTCGACACGCCGGGATG
The DNA here is from genome assembly GCA_963833605.1 of uncultured Alphaproteobacteria bacterium. Taxonomy (GTDB): domain Bacteria; phylum Pseudomonadota; class Alphaproteobacteria; order Rhizobiales; family Xanthobacteraceae; genus JAFAXD01. The sequence goes on along the minus strand of CAWHYZ010000010.1, from coordinate 430,397 downwards.
GCGCGCTTCGGCCTCGTTACGCAGCGCAAAGCCAAAATAGGGAAGCGTGACCCCGGCATTGCGCACAAAATCCGCGCCCACATTGTAGATCGTGGTCAATGCCGGCTCGCGTTCTTCGCCGACGCTGATATTCGGTTCCCAGGTCAGCCCGGCGTCGGCGGCACCGGCGAGGACGAGCGCCACGGCAGCAGCCGGGCTCTCGACGTTCTGCACCCGCAGATCCTTGTCGGTATCGAGCTTATGAAACTGCCGCAGCGCAAGCTTGGAAATCCGGTAGGCGCCGGATGAGAGCGTCGCCGCCACGGTCTTGCCGCGCAGATCGTCGGCCGAGGCCGGACCACCCTTCTTGGCGACCAAATACAGAATGTCGTAGTTATTGACCGTGCAGATCAGCCGCAGCGGAACGCCGGCGAGGAAGCGCGCCGCCCAGGTGTCCCACGCGCCGATGGCGAGCTCGAACGTGCCGGCGGTGAAGTCGTTGTAGTAGTTCGTGACCGACACGTATGAGTTGATGACGTCGATGTCGACGCCGTGCTTTTTGTCGAAGCGCTTTGCCGCCATGTATTCGTTGAGGATGACGTTGAAGCCGGTCGCCAGCGTCACGTAGGTCACCCGCGGCATGGCCTGTGCGCGCGCCAGCGCCGGCCCGGCGACGAGCGCAGCCCCGGCGGCTGCCGCTTTCAGGATCGATCGGCGCGACTGTTTGTTCACCACGGCATGCTCCATTCGGCTATCGCACTGAGGCTTCGTCGCGCCAGCGCAGCAGATATCGCTCGATCAGCCCGACCGCCGATTGCGCCAGCAGGTTCATGATCACCAGCAGCATAGTCCAGGCCAGCACCTGCTCCATGTGAAAGGTCGCCTGCGCCAGCCCCATGCGCGCGCCGATGCCGACGGCGGAGCCGATCAGCTCGGCGAAGATCAGCATGCGGGTCGCGTAGCCCACGGTCGACTTCGTGGTCATCAGCACATAGGGCACGATGTGCGGCAGGATCAGATAGCGCAGCACCTGCCAGCGGCTCGGGCGGAAGCTCTCGCACATTTCAAGCCATTCCTTCGGCATGGCCCGTATGCCGTCGTGGATGTTGAGCGCATAGATCGGAACCACGATGACGATCATGATGAAGAACAGGCGTGCCTCCGGATTCTTGAACCAGAACACCGCGACCAGCATCCACGACAGCGCCGGGATGCCGGTATCGATGATGACAAGGGCGCGCAGGTAGGGCCGGATCCACGCGATGGTCCCGGTGATGATGCCGATCGCGGTCCCGAGCGCGATCGAGATCATGAGCGTCGCGAGCAGGCGTGCCAACGTGATCAGGATTTGCGGGTAGTCGGTGATGAGACTGGCGACGAATGCCTTGAGGATCGTCAGCGGGGCGGGGATGATATAGGGCGGTACGAAAAACGATGCGACCTGCATCGCAGCGATGATGACGATGACGACCACCGCGGTCGCGATATAGTCGCCCACTTGCGACCCGGCGCCGCGCTCGACCGGTTCCCGCTGTTCGTCGTCGCCGATCGTGGGTTTGGGAGCCGCTGGCGCGAGGCCGAGCACGCCATCGATCTTGCGCGGCTGATCGGCCTCGACCGTCATCGTCCTCCCTCGGGTGCGCGCGGCGCCGCAAGTGCCTTTCCGCGACCGGCAGATTGCGCCAGCCGTCGAAAAACACAACCCGTATTTCACCACTCCGAATATGGTTTCGATCGGATTCGGCGAGGCGTGATGCCACAGTGACGCACGGTTCGTTCGGAATATCGAAAACACAATCAGCATGTCAACAAAGAGGGTTGCCCTCGCGGCCAAAGCCGCGCACCCTGTGCCCGCTGACGATCGCGAGGACGAGCTTTTCCATGAACCACGGGGAGAAAATGATGGGCTGGCGCAGCAGCCGCCGCGCGCTGCTCAAGGGCGGCATCGCAGCCGGCGCGCTGTCCGCCTTCGCGACGCCGCAGGTTCGCGCCGCCAATCCGGAGAAGGTCACCAACGCGTCGCTCGCGACTGGCATCAGCGTGATCATCAACGATTTCATGGCCGCCAAGCGCTTCGACCTCAAGCACGGCGTCGACCTCGTCGTGACCAGCACGTTCACAGCGGTCAACAACTACTACACGGATTTCGCCGCCGGCTCGTTCGATCTCGCGGTCGGCAGCTGGGACGTGTTCGCGACCCTCTACCAGCGTGGCGTTCCGATCAAGCTGGTCTGCAGCGCGACCAGCGCCAATATGATCAACGTGGTGACCGGGCCGAACGGCGTCACTAACGTCCTGGCCTTGCGCGGCAAGACCATGGCGGCGGTGCAGGCGACCGGCAGCTACGCGATGTGCAAGGCGGTCCTGCAGGACGTTCACAAGCTCGAACTCGGGCGCGACATTGCTATTCAGAACGTGCCGAGCCCGGCGCAGTCGATCACCTTGGTGGCAGCCGGCAACGTCGACGCCGGCTTGTCGTGGGAGCCCAATATCAGCATCGGCATGGCGCAGATCCCCGGCCTGAAGCCGATTTTCAACGTCGGTGAGGCCTACCGCAGCACGCGCGGCGAGGTCCTGCCCTATTTTGCGTTCGCGGTGCGCAGCGAGCGGCTGAAGCAAAGTCCGGATCTGGCTGTACGCCTCGCGGCGGCGTTTCGTGAATGCATCGACGCGATCATGACCCACCCGGAGGAGGCGTTCGCCATCTCGGCGGCGAAGATGCAGGTGGCGCCGGCGGTGCTGCTCGATGGTTTTGCCGCCAAGCGGCTCGACTTTCGCGCCGACAGCATGACCGACCCGGCCGGACGCAAGCTCGTGATCGACGCGTTCGACTATCTGCAGGCGCGCGGGGCGTTCGAGCCGACAAAGCTCGGCGATGATTTCTTTGCGTAGGATGTGTTCGGGCTGAGATCGACTGATGTCTGCAGGCTTGGCCGAAATCGAGCTCGTCAACGTCACCCGGCGCTTCGGCAACACGGTCGCCACGCGCGATCTGTCGTTCTCGGTCGCTCCGGGCGAGATCGTCGCGCTTGTCGGCCGCACCGGCGCCGGCAAGAGCACGGCGATGAACCTGATCATGGGAACGATCGCACCCAATGGCGGCACGGTGCGGGTTGCCGGCCATGATCCGTATCGGGATTTTGCGCAATTGCGCGGAAAGCTGGCGGTGAGCTTTCAGACCGACCGGCTGCTGCCGTGGCGCACCGCCGTTCAGAACATCGAACTCGGGCTGCAAATTCTGCACGTCGACAGAGCGCAATCGCGCCGGCGCGCACGTGAATGGCTCGGGCGCGTCAAGATGGCGGGCGCGGACGACAAATATGCCCACGAACTCTCGGGCGGAATGCGCCAGCGCGTGTCGCTCGCGCGCGCGCTCGCGGTCGATCCGCAGATCCTGCTGCTCGATGAGTCATTCAGCCAGCTCGATCACGTCACCTCCAAGGCGCTCCGGGCGGACGTGTCCGAGCTGATCCGTTCCCTCGGAAAGACCTGCCTGCTCATCACCCACCGGATCGATGATGCAATCGAAATGGCCGACCGCGTCCTGGTGCTTGCGGCGCCGGCCCGGGTCATCCTGGAGGTGCGTCCGGCCGAACAGGATCGCGGCAATCCCGCGCGCGCCCAGGCCCTTCATGCGCAGATCGCCGCCGCCATGGGAGATGAGGCACAGACCATCCAATGACCAACGACTGCAACGGACAGCCGCCATGTTGAATGCACAGGACAATGAGTTGCTCACGCGAACCGGAACGGGCACGCCCATGGGCGAGCTCTTTCGCAGGTTCTGGATCCCGGTTTTGCTGTCGCAGGAATTGCCCGAACCGGATTGCCCGCAGCTGCGCGTGAAGGTGATGGGCGAGGATCTCATCGCTTTCCGCGACAGCGCGAATCGCGTGGGCCTGGTCGAACCGCACTGCCCGCACCGCGGCGCCAACCTGTTCTTTGGACGCAACGAACAGGGCGGGCTGCGCTGCGCCTTCCACGGCTGGAAGTTCGACGCCACCGGCCAGTGTCTTGACATGCCGACCGTGGCCAGGAACGAGGCCTATGAAAAGATCCGGGCCCGCATGGCACTCAAATCCTATCCGACGCGCGAAGCGGGCGGGTTCGTGTGGGCCTTCATGGGGCCGCGCGAGCACATGCCGGCGCTGCCGGAGATGGAATTCATGCGGGTGAACCCGGCGCAGCGCTACGTGTCCAAGAAGCTGCAGCAGTGCAACTGGGCGCAGGCCTGCGAGGGCGCCCTCGACACCGCCCACTTCTCGTTCCTGCACATGTCGGTCGGCGAGGACGCCGACGACACCATGAAGATCCTGAACCAGTCGGAAGCGGCGGCCAGCGGCGACAAGAATCGGGTGCGCTGGCTCAAGAACGACGGCATGCCGCGCTTCACCGTCACCGATCACGATGCCGGGCTGCTGCTCGGCGCCGCGCGCACCGCCGATGACGGCGATCTCTACTGGCGCATCAGCCAGTTCATGTTGCCCTGCCACGCGTTGGCGCCGAACGCATTTCCAGGCGAGAACTACCATGGCCAGACTTTTGTTCCGATCACGGACGAACTCTGCTGGATCTACTGCTACACGTGGAATCCCGAGCGGCCGCTGACCAATGCCGAGCGTGAACGCTTCAGCAAAGGCCACACCGTACATGCGGCCGTGGATGCCAACTGGGTGCCGATCCGCAACCGCGACAACGACTATCTGATCGATCGCGTCGAGCAGAAACATCGCAGCTTCACCGGCATCAAGGGCGTATCCGAACAGGATGCCTGCATCCAGGACAGCCAGGGCTTCATCGCCGATCGTACGCGCGAACACCTGGGGCCGACCGACCTCGGCATCGTGCGCTTCCGCAGGCTGATGCTGGACTGTGCCAAGGCCCTCGCCGCCGGACAGGAGCCGGCCGCAGCCACGAAGCCGGAAAGCTATCTGCTGCGCTCCGGCGGAACCGTTGCGCCGGGAACAAAATCGCTGGCCGACGTTATGGTCGCGCGCTTCGGCGATCCGATCGGGCGCGTGAGCGCCGTGTGATGGAGCCGAAACCGCTCGCCACGACGCCGGTCGCGCCGCTCAGCGCCGATGATGCACGCGCGATCGAATGGGATTGCACCCAGGTCCTGATCCGTTTCTTCAATTATTTCGACCAATGGGGCTATCGCGAAATGGCCGACCTGTTTGCGCCCGATGGAGTCTGGCATCGGCAGGGCAAGGCGCTGCGGGGCCGCGCCGAGATTCTCGCGGCCCTCGACGCGCGCTCTACCACCCAGCGCGTGCGCCACGTGGTGACCAACGTGCAGATCGACGTGGTTGCTGCCGATGCGGCGACGTCGCTGCTCTATCTCACCGCCTATATGCATGAGACCGGTGCAAAACAGGCCAGCCCGCCTCGCATCCGCGCGCCCTATCTGTTTTTGGTTGTGCCGGGCAGACTGGTGCGAACCGGCGCCGGCTGGAAGATTGCCAGCATGGAGATGAACCGGGAGTTTGAATTCGAGCGCTAGCGCCTTCGTGCGTTCCCATCGTGCATAGCTGAACCGCGCACGTCAGACGCGAGCTTGACCCGCGCATCTCAATCGGAGACGTAAGTACCTTCTTTCAACGACATGGCCTCGACAAGTCGGCCATGCCGCCGAGAAGGGTAGACCGCGTCCGGCACGGGCAATCCGGACGCCCCTGATGACATGTGGTTATTTGCTCGCGGAGAGACCCTGGAATGGCCGAACAGTTGATCACCTATGAGCTTGAGGGCGCGGTCGCCGTGATTGGCTTGAACCGTGCCGACAAGCGCAACGCCATCAACGATGCCGTCATGACGCAGCTGCGCGAGGCCGTGTTCAGGGCAAATGAGGAAGCCAAGGCCGGCGTGATCTTCGGTCATGGAGAGAACTTCTCGGCCGGGCTCGATCTGGCGGAGGCCACGAGCTGGATGAAACCCGGCGCGCCGCGGCGCAAGCGCGGGCGCTGGAACCGCAGCCTCGACCTCGTTGCCCGCGGCCAGATTCCGATCGTGGCTGCGCTCAAGGGGGCCTGCATCGGGGGTGGGCTTGAACTCGCGGCCGCGGCTCAAGTGCGGGTCGCTGACGAGACGACCTTTTTTGCATTGCCGGAGGGTCAGCGCGGCATCTTCGTCGGCGGCGGCGGCTCCGTGCGCATCCAGCGCCTGATGGGCTACGCGCGCATGGCCGACCTGATGCTCACCGGCCGCGTGCTCACCGCCGAGGAAGGTGAGCGGGCGAACCTCTGTCAATATGTCGTGACGCAAGGCGAGTCGCTCGCGCGCGCGAAGTCGCTTGCGGCCCGCATCGCCCAGAACGCGCCGCTCACCAACTGGGCTGTGTGCTCGTGCCTGCCGCGCGTCAACGACATGTCACACGACGACGGCCTGTTCATCGAAGGCCTGATCGGCAACGCGGTCGCAAGCACGGAGGGCTACGAGCGGGTCAAGGATTTCGTCGAAAAGCGCGCCAAGCCGTTGGTCAAGCCCGGCACGTCAGGGGATGGACGGTGAGCTAGTGCCGCCGATTTGAAGTTTCTACAGCGCTTGCCGCAAGCTCGTTCAGGAACTTCAAATCGAAAAGCGGCACCAGAATCATATATTTGCTAGTACCCCTTTGTGTCCGAAGTTCGTGTCACAGGGTGCCGCTATTGGATCACGAACTTCGGAAGCAGGGCTCGAGCGTGTCCCGCAAAAGTGGACACCGGTTTTGCGAAAAGGACACGCTCAAACAAAAGGATAGAGCGGGATGATGATTCGAAGAAAAATCATCCCGCCCTAGGCCACTCATGATTGTCGGCGATATCATCGAACGCAACGCCTCTCTCTACGGCGACCGTCCCGGTCTCATCTTCGAAGGGCGGCGCTATAGCCACCGTGCATTCGCACGCCGGGCCTACCGTGCCGCCAATGCGCTTCTCGCCCGCGGCATCCGCCCGCAGGAACGCGTCGCCATCTTGGCGCGCAACTCGAGCGAGGTGCTGGAGATCTTCGGCGCCGGCGAGGTGGCGGGCTTCGTCATCGTCAATATCAACCACCGCCTGAGCGTGCCGGAAATTCTCGCGATCTGGAGCGATGCGCAGCCCTGCGCGCTGTTCTTCGAGCCGGATTTCGCCGATGCGGCGGCCGCGTTGCGCGCAGCATTCTCCGACATTCGCCTGTTCGCCTGCATTGGCGGAGAAGCAGCCAATGGCGAAGACTACGAGGCGCTGCTCTCCGGCGTCCCCGACACCAAGCCGCCGGCGCGCGCTAAGCCCGACGACATCGCGTATCTGATCTACACCAGCGGGACGACGGGCCGGCCCAAGGGGGTGATGTTCGAGCATCGCGCCATGTGGGAAGCGGCGCGCACTTTTGCGCTCGAGAGTGGTGCGCCCGAGCCGATCAGGGCGTTGATCGTGATGCCGCTGTTTCATGTCGGTGCGCGCATTGAATCCATGGGATTCATGTTTCTGGGCGGCACGATCGTGCTGCAGCGAGCCTTCGATCCGCTGGTCGTGCTGGAAACCGTCCAGCAGGAGCGCATCACGGCAATGCACATCGCGCCGATCATGGTCCAGCGCATCCTCGATGTAGCGGACCGCGCGCGCTTCGATCTGCGCTCGCTCAACTGCGTGCACTATGCATCGGCGCCGATGCCGGTGCCGCTGCTGCGGCGTGCGATCGAGGCGTTCGGGCCGATCTTCGTGCAGGTCTACGGCATGACCGAGTGTCTGGGCGGCACCGTGCTCAAGTCCAATGAGCACAAGATCGACGGCAGCGACGCCGAGCGCCGGCGGCTCGCATCGGCCGGGCAGCCCTATGTGGGGACCGAGCTTCGGATCGAGCGTATGGACGGCAGCGAGGCCAAGCCGGGCGAGATCGGCGAAGTGCTGATCCGCACGCCCGCGCTGATGAAGGGCTACTGGAACAACCCGGCGGCGACCGCCGAGGCGTTGCGCGGCGGCTTCATGCACACCCAGGACCTCGGCTATCTCGACGAGGACGGCTTTCTCTATATCGTCGACCGCAAGAAGGACATGATCATTTCGGGCGGCGAAAACATCTATTCGTGGGAAGTCGAGGAGGCGCTGCGTCACCATCCGGCGGTCGCCGAAGTGGCGGTGGTCGCCGTGCCCGACCCCGAATGGGGAGAAGCCGTCAAGGCATGCGTGGTCGTGCGCGAAGGCGCCACGGTCGCGGCTGGTGAACTGATCGAGCATTGCCGCTCGCGCATTGCGAGCTACAAGAAGCCACGCAGCGTCGAGTTCGTGGACGCCCTGCCGCGGCTGTTCAACGGCAAGATCGACAAGAAGGCGCTGCGTGCCCGGTATTGGCAGGGACACGAACGACAGGTTTCCTAGCGGCGTGACATGCGAACAAGAACGCGCCCCAACAACCGCCGCTGGCGAGCCGCCGCAGGTTGAACGCCGGCATGCGCCTGCTACGATGCATCATGATCCGGAATGTTCCTTTGCATCGGCGCGCGGTCGGCCTCGGGCGTAGCGCATGAGCACGGTACAGTCGGTTTCGGTCGCGGCGAGCGCGGCGGTTCTGCCGCTGCCGTGCGCGGCTCCCGAGGAGGCAGGCTTCTGTCCCAAGCGGCTCGCACGCATTGCTGCTGTGCTTGATGGGGAGGTCGCGCGCCGGCAGTTGCCGGGCGCCGTTGTGGCGATCGTGCGCGGGGGCAAGCTGGTCCTGTTCGACGCTTACGGCTACCGCGACCAGACGGTCGGGACTCCGATGACCACCGACTGCATCTTCAACATTGCCTCGATGACCAAGCCGATGACCGCGGTCGCGGCGCTGATCCTGTACGAGGAGGGCAAGCTGCAGCTCGATGATCCGCTCACACAGTATTTTCCCAAGGTTGGTGCCCTTGGGGTCGCGGTGATGGACGAGGCGGCCGAGCGGGTGCTCAAGACCGTGCCGGCGGCACGTGCCATCACCATCCAGGACCTGATGCGTCACACCTGCGGGATGCCCTATGGCAGCCGCGGCACCACTGTCGTTCACCGAAGGTATCCGCACGGCAGCCACATGGCGGCTGCTGCCATGACCGGCGCTGAATTTCTCGATCGCCTGAGTTCCGCTCCCCTGCTGCATCATCCCGGTACGGTCTGGGACTACGGTTTCGGTCTCGACGTCCTGGGGTTGATCATCGAGAGGATCTCCGGGCAGACCTTGAGCAGGTTTATGGACGAGCGCCTGTTCAAGCCGCTCGGTATGCCCGACACCGATTTCCAGGTGCCTTCCAGCAAAGCGGCGCGTTATGCCAAGGCGCTACCCAATGATCCGTTCAATGGTACGCCGCAATCGTTACCGGATCTCACGCGGCCAATGCAGTTCGATTGCGGCGGCGGCGGTGCTGCGTCGACTGCCGGTGATTACCTTCGCTTCGCGCTCATGTTGCTGGGTAAAGGCGAATTCGCCGGCATGCGCATCCTCGGCCGCAAGACCGTCGAGTTCATGTTGTCGAACCAGCTCGCACCCGAAGTCACCAACCTGATCGCCGATGCCGATCCGACCCGCGCGGGTTACGGCTTTGGTCTCGGGCTTGCGGTGCGCACCACCCCGGGAATCTCCCCGCTGCTCGGCTCGGTCGGCGAGTTCAACTGGCCCGGAATGAGCGGGACGAACTGGTGGGCCGACCCGCAGGAGGAGCTTGCGGTCGTGTTCATGTCGCACGCCCCCGGACCGATCCGCTGGCATTACCGTCGCTTGATCAACGCGCTGGTTTATCAGGCGATCGTCGATTAGATCCGAGCGCACGCGCCGCGCGCCTTCCTCTATCGCGATGATGCATTCGTCACTGCGTCGCGCGGTATCATGCGCAAGCAGCGAGGTATCATGCGCAAGCAAGCTGGTATCATGTGAATTGAGCGAACGCTCGCATCGCGCACACGGCGTTTAAAATTACCTGCGATGATGCGCCAATTGTTGATCGATCGTTTGCATGTCATCTGATCGATCTCCAACTTGAATTTCATATTTCAAGAAAAATTCATCTGACTGCCGCTTTGTCGCCGCGGATGACGCCTAAGCAAATTCTCGGGATGGATGATGATGAAAAGGACGGGTGCAGCGTCGCTGAGTTGCGATCAGTTTGTAGATCGTAGGGAGTGCAGACAATGTTCTGGGGCCTTGCTCTCCGCTCGCTCGGCAGCACACCGCTAGCATCAAATAGTACCAAACAGACATCATCATACCAACAAGGTCGCAATTCGGCATCTCGCCGCGCTGGTGCCGGACTCCCGCTTCCCCACAACATCTCAACATACTGCCTGATGGCACCGCTCTGACGTAGCTTCAGCGTCGACGGCTCATCTACTCATAGGGACTTCACAGTTCCAAGGCTCCCGCTGGCGGCCAGCGCCTATCTGGCTACCAACGACGGTGCTTGCCCGGACGACCCGACCTGAAAAAACAAACTGGAGACGCATATGGCGACATACGATCTCGATCAGGCCCAGTTGGACACCGCGCTGAGCGCGAATTTCGACGCGCAGACGCGTGCCGACATCATCTCCTACCTGAACCACGCCGGGGCGTTCAACCCGACGGCAACCGTCGACAATGAGCTGTTCCCTTCCAATTCCAATGCGGACATTTTCAGTGTTCAATCGACGTTCGCCACGATCAACACCGACGATCCGCCCAAGGCGATCATCGCCAATACCTCCCAGGATGTGACCCTGAACATCCTGGGCCACCACGACGTGCTGGTCGCGACCGGTGGCGGCAACGATCAAATCCTCCTCAACGACAGTGGCAATGACGTCGTGTTCTCCGGCGCGGGCAACGATGTGGTGATTGGTGGTGGCGGCCGTGACACGATCCACGCCGGCGCCGGCAATGATCTGGTTGCCGCCGGCCGCGACGGTGGCCAGGTTTTCGGTGAGGAGGGCAACGATACCCTCACGGGCGGCCAGGGCAATGACACTCTGGACGGTGGCACCGGCAACGATCTGCTGATGGGCGGCAGCGGTCATCGCGAGTCGCTTGCCGGCGGTGCGGGCAATGACACATTGCTCGCCGGCATCGGGAGCGACACGCTCGACGGCGGCGCTGGCAATGACATGCTGCGCGCCGGTTCCGGTACCGACCTGCTGCTCGGCGCCGACGGCAACGACACGCTGTTCGGTGGGAGCGGCAACGATACGCTCGACGGCGGATCCGGCGACGATTCAATCGTCGGCGGCACCGGGCGCCGTGAATCGCTCGTCGGCGGTGCCGGCAACGACACGCTCACGGGCGGGAGTGGCAACGACACGCTTTCGGGCGGCGCCGGCAATGACATACTCCTGGGCGGCAGTGGAAACGACACCTTGGATGGTGGTGCCGGCAACGACTCGCTGGTCGGCGGCAGCGGACACCGTGAATCGCTCGTCGGCGGCGCCGGCAACGATACGCTCACCGCTGGTACAGGTAACGACACCCTTGACGGTGGTGCCGGCAACGACTTGCTCCACGGCGGCGCCGGCAACGACCACTTGTTCGGTGGCACCGGCAACGACACGCTCATGGGCGGCAGCGGAAACGACACCCTGGATGGTGGTGGCGGCAACGATTCGCTCGTCGGCGGCACCGGTCATCGCGAATCGCTCGCCGGCAGCGCCGGCAACGACACGCTCATGGGCGGGAGCGGCAACGACACGCTCGACGGCGGCGCCGGCAACGATTCGCTCACGGCAGGTTCGGGCAACGACTCGCTCGCCGGGGGCGCCGGCAGCGATACGCTTCACGGCGGATCTGGAAACGACTTCCTCGATGGCGGTGCCGGCAACGACTTCCTGTTCGGCGGGGCGGGTCATAGTACGCTGTCCGGGGGCGCCGGCGACGATACGTTCATCGGTGGCAGCAGCAATGAAAGCCTCAGCGGTGGGGCCGGCAGCGACCTCTTCATTGCCGGCAGCGGCAACGAAACGGTCGACGGCGGCAGCGGTCAGAATACGCTCACCTATGCGGGTACCAGCATTGCGGATACCACCATATCGACCAACAACAAGGGCGTGACCACCATCTCGATTGCCGGCGGGTCAACCGACAAGGTCGAAGACGTGCAGACCGTCATCTTCAGCGACGAGGTCATCCACCTGAAGTGATCAAACCACGTGCGAACGACTGGGCGCCGTGGGGCGCCCAGTCCTTGTCAGAGCGCGGCTACTGGACTGTGCGCATCTCCGGCAGCACGTGATCGCGGAAAAGCTCCATGCCGTGGCGCAGCGTGTCTTCCGGTACGTCGCCGACCTTGAAGTTGAGCGAAAAGATGCCGTTGCCGATCTCGCCGTGAATCCTCTTCATTTGCTTGATCACGGTTTGCGGGCTGCCGCACAGGATCGAGCCGGCCTCGATCGATTCCTCGACGCTGCGGGCCTTGATGGTCGCAAGCTTCGCCTGGAATGTCTGGCCGGTTGAGCCCTCGCCGAAGAACCGGGTTTTCTCGATCACCAGCCGCTGGGCGTCGCGCTGGGGGCGCATGAGGACACGGTGCAGATAATCGTGCCCGCGCTTCATGATCTCGAGCGCCTCCGCATCACTGTCCGCGATCACGATGTGCTCGCCGACGAGGATATGCTCCGGCCCGGCTTCCCATCCGTGCGCCCATGCGGCTTTCCGATACCCTTCCGCGAGCGAGCGGCCCCAGGCTGAGATCGTGAACAAACACCATGCCCACGATGGCACGATACTGCGCGGCCAGATCGGCGGCTTCCGGGTTGGTGGCCGACATCAGCAGCTGCGGGAATGGTTTCTGGTAGGGCTTGGGCCAGATCGCGACCGAGGGAAACTGATAATACTCACCCTCCCATCCGAACGGCTCAGGCTCGGTCCAGGCCTTGATGATCAGCTCGATCGCCTCCCGCATGCGCCCGTGCGACTTGCTCGGCGCTACATTGTAGGCGAGATACTCGTGCGGGATGCCGCGCATCATGCCGGCAATGAGCCGCCCGCCGCTCATCACGTCGATCATCGCATATTCCTCGGCGACCCGTATCGGATTGAGCAGCGGGATCAGATTGCCGAGGATCGCGACCTTGGCGCGGCGCGTACGGTGCGCAATGATCGAGCCGATCAGGTTGCAGTTCGGCATCAGGCTGAACGGGCTGTAGTGATGTTCGTTGCACGCGATCCAATCGAAATCGCAGGTCTCCGCATGCACCATCGAGGTGATGTAGTCGTCATAGAGCGCCCGCGCGCGCTCGCCGTCGAAACCGTCGCTGCCCACCGGCCAACTTTCAGGTACACCCTCGTAGTGGGTCCACGGCATCGAATGAAAAAAGTTGAACTTCATGGGACTCCCCGTGCAGGCTCGATTCGGATGCAGATGTAGCCCGGATCAGGCGCGCGCGAAATCCGGGTGATTGCATCCTTACCGTGGATTGCGCCGGCGCTTCATCCCGGCTACGGGCTTTGTTGACTTTGCTCGGCCACCCATCCCAAGACAATCTTCCATGCCGTCATACGATTACATCATCATCGGCGCAGGATCCGCGGGCTGCGTCCTGGCCAATCGGTTGAGCGAGGACAAGGACGTCAAGGTCCTGCTGCTGGAGGCCGGGCGGCGCGATAGCCACCCGTGGCTGCGCATGCCGATTGCCTTCGTGCAGATGTCGTGGCATCCGCGCTACACATGGCAATTCGAGACCGAGCCCGAGCCCGGCCTTGACGGGCGAACCATCCCGTTGCGCCGGGGCAAGGCCCTCGGCGGCACCTCGGTCATCAACGGCATGATCTTCGCGCGCGGCCACCGGCGCGACTTCGACCTGTGGCGCCAGCAGGGACTGAAGGGTTGGAGTTACGCCGACGTACTGCCGTACTTCAAGCGGCTCGAATCGAGCTGGCGCGGCGACAGCACCTATCACGGCGGCGACGGACCCATTCGGGTCACGCAGGCCCACCATGCGCAGAACCTGTACGAGCCGTTGCAGGAGGCGGCCGTCAACTATGGCCTGCCGGTGCGCGACGACTACAACGGCGCCGACACCGAGGGCATCAGCCGCATCGAGCTGTTCGTCGGCGACGGCGAGCGTCAGAGCAGCTCGCGCGCCTACCTCTATCCGGTGCTCTCGCGACCAAACGTCACGGTCGAGACCGGGGCGCTGGTCACGCGGCTGTTGATTGAGAAGGGGCGGGCGGCCGGCGTTGAATACACACGGCAAGGCAAGCTCGCCAAGGTAAATGCCGATCGGGAAGTGATTCTTGCAGGTGGCGCCTATAATTCGCCCCAGGTGCTGATGCTGTCGGGCATCGGACCGGCCGACCACCTCAAGTCGGTTGGGATCACGCCGGTTCACGATCTGCCCGGTGTTGGTCAAAATCTTTCCGAACATCCCAACATGCTGCTCATGTACAAGGCGCGGCATGCCGACACGTTTCTCAACCAGCTGCGCCTCGATCGCGCCATCGCGTCGGGCGCACGCTGGCACCTGTTCAAGACCGGGCCATTCGCTGGCAACGGCAGTGCCGCCGTCATTTTTCTGCGCAGCGAGCCTCACCTCGAACGGCCGGACGTTCAGCTCGTTTGCTCATCGGTCGCCAACGACGCCACGCTTTGGTTTCCGGGCTTGACCGCGACCCCGGTGCACAGCTTCACCGCGCGGGTCGGCACGCTTTATCCGCGGTCGCGTGGCTGGCTGAAGCTGCGCTCCGCGGATCCGACCGATCGTCCGCGCATTTTTTTCAACCTGTTCGGTGAGCGCGCCGACGTTGATGACATGATTCGCGCGCTGCGGATCGCCCGCGAGATCTACAACACCGAGCCGCAGCGCAGCTTGATCGGGGAGGAAATGACTCCCGGGGAAAGTGCCAAGACCGATGCCGAGCTTGCACAGGCAATTCGCCGCTACGGCCACAACCGGCAGCATCCGCTCGGCACCTGTGCCATCGGGGTCGGTCCGCGGGCGGTGGTCGACGAGACGTTGCGCGTGTGCGGAATTGAGGGTCTGCGTGTTGTCGATGCTTCGGTGATCCCCGAGCAACCCGGCGGCAACATCAATATCCCGACCATCATGATTGCTGAAAAAGCATCCGATCTCATTCGCGGCCGCACGCTGCCACCGGCGCAGCTCTAGGGGCGGATCAGACATCACGCGGAACACGTTCCATGGGTGAGCCTCCCTATTCGGCAAAGAAATCAGTGCCCGCACGCCGGCAGCGTCTCGTTCTCCGCAACGGCAAGCTGATCACGGTCAACGCCCGCTTCGACATTGCGCACGCGATGGCGATCGAAAGCGGGCGCATCATCGCGGTCGGCTCGGACGCCGACATCGAACCATGCATCGATGCTGCAACCCGGGTCATCGATCTTGGCGGCCGCGCCGCGGTTCCGGGGCTGATCGACGCCCATGCCCATATGGACCGGGAAGGCCTGAAGCAGGCGCTGCCATCGCTGGCGGGCGTTCGCTCGATCGACGATATCCTGCAACGCATCGAAGCCTTGGCAAGCGAGCGCGAGGCCGGCGAATGGATCGTCACCATGCCGCTCGGCGAGCCGCCTGAGTTCGAAGGAATGCCGGAGCTGCTGCGTGAGCGTCGCTTTCCGACCCGCTGGGAGCTTGATCGCGTCGCTCCCGACAATCCCGTGTTCATCAAGCCGGGTTGGGGTTATTGGCGGGTATCATTGCCGCTGGTCGGGATCGCCAATAGTCGCGCGCTGGCGGCCGCAGGCGTCACCCACGAAACCCAATCGCCAGCGGCCTCGCTGGAAATCGATCGCGATGCCGGCGGCACGCCAACAGGTATTTTTCGCGACCTCAACGTGATGCCGATCCTTGAGCTGACGCTGATGCGCGCGGTGCCGGCGTTCGATCTCGCGACCCGCACCAAGGCTTTGACGTGCTCCATGCGGATCTACAACAGCTTCGGCACCACTAGCGTATTTGAGGGCCATGGCGTTGCCGGCGACGTAATTGCCGCCTATCAACACGTCCGCGACCTGGGACCGAGCGTGCGCGCCACGTTGCTGTTCAGCCCGGCCTGGCCGTCCACGACCGGCGCGGACATCCGCGCAATGATCCGCGGGTGGGGACGCTGGCTTGCGGGGCGCGGGCTTGGCGACGACTGGCTGCGCGTCGCGGGCCTCTTCACCGAAGTCGATACCTCGCCTGAACATGGGCTGCGCAAAGCAGCGTTCCCCAGCACCGGCTGGGCGGGTTTCAACTATGCGGGCCTGCCGCGCGACGCCGTGCAGGAACTGCTCAGCGAATGTGCCCGCAACGGCATTCGGGTCGAGGTGATCGGGACCGCGTTGTTGGACATGATTGCCGAAGTCGCGCACGAAGCCTCTGTTGCCGGCCAGCGCTGGGTGCTGGCCCATGTCGGCACGCTCGACCAGCGCCAGATCGACGTCGTGCGCGACCTCGGCCTTTGCGTCACCACTCACACCAACAGCAACATCTACAAGCATGGCGCCGCATTGCGGGAGCGCGCGGGGGCGGCGCGCGAAAACGACGTCGTACCGTTGCGGCGGCTTCTCGATGCCGGTGTCCCGCTCGCGCTCGCAACCGACAACGTGCCGGTTTCGCTCTGGCAGCCGATCTGGCAGGCGGTGGCGCGCATCGACCGCACCGTCAATGCAGCGATTGCGCCCGCGCAGGCGCTCACCCGGGAAGAGGCGTTGCGCTGCGCCACCATGGGCGGCGCCTATCTGACATTCGACGAAGACCGCAAGGGATCGCTCGAGCCCGGCAAGTTGGCTGACGTTGCGGTGCTGTCGCAGGACCCGCTGACCTGCGATCTTGATCAGCTGCGCAACACGGTGGCCGAGATGACCATTGTCGACGGCGAAGTTGTGTTTGACCGTGCAAAGTCTGGACGCTAGGCGCTCATCCCGCCATCGGCCATCAGGGTGGTGCCGGTCGTGAAGCTCGACTGGTCGGAGGCGAGGAACAGCGCCGCGCGCGCAATCTCGTCGGGACGGGCATGGCGATGCAGCGGAATAGCCTCGTTGAGCATGGCGGTAGCGTCGCGGCCGACAAGGCGGCTGATGCCCTTCTCGATGATCAATTGAAACTCGTTGTCGATCGGGCCGGGGTGCAGCGTGTTGACGCGAATTTTGCGCCGCGCCGCGCCCTTGGCGACGCTGCGCATCAACCCGACCTGGGCGTGCTTCGCGGTCACGTAGGCGCAAGCGCCGCCGCCGTCGCCGCGCACGCCGACAATGCTCGACGTGATGATGATGCTGCCGCCGTCGTTCATCTGCGGCAGGCCATAGCGGCACGCCAGAAATGCGCCACGTACGTGCACCGCGATTACGGAATCAAACACGTCCTCCGGATAGTCCTGCACCGGCGCAACCACACCGGACGTGCCCGCATTGCTGAACAGCACGTCGATCTTGCCCCATTTGGCAACGGTCGCGTCGATATAGGCCTTGGTGGCGTCGGCCCGGCTCACGTCAGCGGCGTGCGTCGCCGCGTTTGGGCTCGCGAGTTCCTGAGCCGCGCGCTCGAGGTCGCTCGCGCGCAGGTCGACGAGCATGACCTTCGCACCCTCGTTCAGGAACACGCGCGCGCTCGCAACCCCGACGCTGCCGGCGCCGCCGGTGATGACGCAAACCTTGTCTTGCAGCAGTGCCATGACCTTGCCCTTACTCCGGCGAAATCCCGATCGCCGGGATGATCTTGCCCCAGTCGTCGACTTCCACATCGATCAGCTTTTGCAGCTCGGCCGGCGTGCTGCTGCGCGGGGTCAGGCCTTGCAGCCGCAGCTTGGCGATCACATCCGGCATCTTCAGCGCCGCCGTCATCGCGCTGTTGAGCCGGTCAACGATCGACGCCGGCGTGCCGGCCGGCGCGAACAGGCCGACCCAGACGATTCCGAGCACACCCGGAACGGTCTCCTCGATGGTCGGGACGTCCGGCAGGTCGGGGTGTCGCTTGGTGTCGACCACCGCGATGATGCGAATCTTGCCGGCCTGCGCCTGCGGCAGGACTGCCGGCAGGGTGCCGAAGCTCACCTGGATGTTGCCAGCGACGAGGTCCTGGATCGCTGGACCGCCGCCGCGATAGGGCACGTGGACCATGTCGATCCCGGTGATCTTCTTCAGCTGCTCGCCGGCGATGTGATGGCCGGAACCGATGCCGGCGCTGCCATAGGCGAGCTTGCCGGGGTTCTTTTTGGCGTAGTCGATCAGCTCCTTCACGCTCGTCACCGGCAACGCCGCGTTGACGGCGAGCGCCAGCACGGAATCGGCCATCAGGGTGATTGGTGCGAATGCGGTCTTGGGATTGAACGGAAAATTCTTCTGCATGTATTTGTTCATGGTGATCGGCGCGTTCACCGTCACCAGCAGGGTGTAACCGTCCGGCTTGGAATTGGCTACGGCGGCCGAACCAGTCGTGCCGCCGGCGCCGCCGCGGTTGTCGATCACGATCGGCTGTCCCAGCGCCTGGCTCATGGGGTCCTGCGTGATGCGTGCCGACGCATCCGTCGATGCGCCGGGCGGGAACGGCACCACGACCGTGATCGGCCGGTTCGGGTAATCCTGGGCAAAGGCCGGCAGGGTCAGGGCAACCACGGCCGCCCATGCAATCTGCAGCGGGCGCATTCTCAATTCTTCCTGTGTGCTGGATAGTTGAACCGGGCTCGACTTACTCGGGCTTGATGCCGATCGACGGGATGACCTTGCCCCAGTACGCGACTTCGTCGGCAATGAGCTTGGCGAACTCCGCCGGCGTATCGCTCATCGGAGTGAGGCCCTGAAGCTTCATCTTGGCGACGACATCGGGCCTCTTGAGTGCCGCCACCGTCACCGCGTTGAGCTTGTCGATGATCGGCGCCGGCGTGCCGGCCGGCGCGAACAGGCCGTTCCAGCCGATGTTGACCACGCCGGGGATTGTCTCATCGATCGTCGGCAGGTCGGGAAAGTCCGGGAGTCGTTTGGCCTCGGCGGCGGCGATCATCCGGATGGCGCCGCTCGCGACGTGCGGCAGCACGGAGGGGAGCGTGCCAAACGCGACCTGAATATTGCCGGCGACAATATCCTGCATGGTCGGGGCGCCGCCGCGGTACGGCACATGGACCATGTCGATGCCGGTCTTCTGCTTCATGAGCTCACCGCAGATGTGATGGCCGGAGCCGACGCCAGAGCTTCCATACGCCAGCTTGCCGGGATTGCGTTTGGCATATTCGATCAGCTCGGGCACCGACTTGACCGGCAGCGACGAGTTGACCACGAGCACCAGGGCCACGTCGGAGAGAAGCGTGATCGGCGCAAATGCGGTCAGCGTGTCGAACGGAAAACTCTTCTGCAGATACATGTTCATGGTCAACGACGCGTTGACCGACAGCAGCAGCGTGTAGCCGTCGGGGCGCGCGCTCGCGACTGCGGCCGCGCCGGTGGTTCCGCCCGCGCCGCTGCGGTTGTCGATGATGATCGATTGCCCGAGTGCCTGGCTGATCGGATCCTGCAGGATACGCGCGGTCGCATCGGTCGATCCGCCCGGCGGAAAGCCGACCACCAGGCTGATCGGGTGTGTCGGGTAATCCTGGGCGTGGACCGGCGCGGTCAGCGACACAAAGGCCAGCAGTGCGATTTGTAACGGACGCATGCTCAATTTTTCCCTCCTATCCGTGCTGATCTCATTGCACCGCAATCCCGAGCGCGGGAACAACCTGGCCCCACAGCTCCAGCTCGGATTTGATCCGCTCCTGCAATTCCGCCGGCGTGCTGCTGCGGGCTGTGAGGCCTTGCAGCTTGAACGCTGCGACCACAGTGGGATCAGCGATAGCTTGCACGGCCGCGCCGTTGAGGCGATCGACGATCGGCCTAGGCGTGCCGGCCGGTGCGAAAAGGCCGAGCCAGGACACCGTTGTGACCCCCGGCACGGTTTCCGCGATGGCGGGAATGTCGGGCAGCTCGGGCACGCGTCCGGCCCTTGTGGTCGCGAGCGCGCGGATCTTGCCGGCCTGCATCTGCGGCAGTGCTGCCGGTGCGGTCGCGAACGCTACCAGAATGTTGCCGGCAATCAGGTCCTGCATCGAAGGAGCGCCGCCCTTGTAGGGCACGTGGACCATGTCGATGCCGGTCTTCTGCTTGAGCAGTTCGCCGGCGATGTGATGGGCCGAGCCGACGCCGGAACTGCCGTAGGCGAGCTTGCCGGGGTTGCGGCGCGCGTAGTCGATGAACTCGGCCAGACTGTTCACCGGCAGCGACGGATGCACCACCAGCAACAGATATGATTCGGCAAGCAGCGATACCGGCGCAAATGCCGTCGCCGGATCGTAGGGAAAATTCCGTTGCATGAACTTGTTCATGGTGATCGGGGCACTCACGCTGGTCATCAGCGTGTATCCGTCCGGGTTGGCATTGGCGACAAACGCCGCTCCGGTCGTTCCGCCGGCACCGCCCCGGTTTTCGATGATGATCGGTTGTCCGAGCGCGGCGCTCAGGGCATCACGGGGCAGCCGCGCGCCGGCATCGGTCAATGCGCCGGGAGGATACGGCACGATCATGGTGATGGGGCGGCTGGGATAGTCCTGCGCGATGGCGGGTGCCGCGGCGAGCGCAATCGCCAGCGCGCAGGCTCGCACCATCTCGTGCACCGGCATTATTCCGCAGCCGATGCAAGCCGCGGGCATAAATCATGGACACCGGTCAGCCGCGGCAGGTTCTGCAGCGCGTCGAACAGCGCGATGGCCCGCTCGTGGTCGACGACCCCCGTGGCGCAATCGGCGAACTTCCGCCACAGCACCTCGCGCTCAACGCCACGCTTGAAGTGTCCACGCGGCTCGCACACTGGCTGCGACGCCAGCGAGCGTCCATCCGCGAGTGTCAGTCGAACGCGATCGTACGGAGAGCGCGTCGGTTCGTCCGGATCTTTTTCCATCAACGGGTGGATGTGGACCTTGCCGAAAAAGTCCTGCACATCGGGCCGAGCAACGAATGCGTCACTCACTTCTTCGCTGCCGCAGCGGCCGGCAAGCGCCGCCGCAGCCACGGCGAACTCGGCGCTGAATTTTGCCTCGAGCGCCGTCTGCGGCCGGTGATTGCGCAGCACCTTGGCGGAATTCTCCGACACTTCGACATCGACGCCGGAGATGTCGCGGACGTCGATCTTGTTGGCAGCGCAAACGTCGATCATGGCATCGAGGACGCGATGCGCACCAAAGCACATCGGATAGAGTTTCACATTGACGCCGAACTTCTCGATCCGCCATGCCTCGCCCAGGTGCGCCGGGCGGGCGACGTCGGCCGCAAGATGCGGCGAGATTGCGCGCAGGAAGCCAAGCTCGTGCTCGACCGCGTCAATCGAAGCGGTCAGGCCGGCTTGTGCGAGCCGCGTCGCGGTCAGGCCGGACTGCGCGGTGCGGCCGAGGTGGAACGGTTTCGTCATCGAGCCAAAGTTCGCCACGACGCCGCCGGCGAGCGACGCCGCGATCCCGACCGCGCGGGTCGCGAGCTCTGCGTCGAGCTTGCGCAGCACCGCCGACGCGCCCGCCGCGGCTAGCGTTCCGTACATGGCAGACGGATGCCACCCCTTTTGGTGCAGCGAGTTCGGGCTCGCGATCGACGAGCTCGGCCCAGATCTCGTAGCCGGTCACATAGGCCGCGATCATCGCCTTGCCATCGGCATTGACCTCCTGGGCCTCTGCCAGGATGGCTGGAACCAGCACAGCACTGGGGTGGCCATTGAGGCCGGTGTCGTCGTAGTCGAGCGCGTGGGCCGCTGTGCCGTAAATCAGCGCGAGATCAGGCGCACTGATACCAGCCTCGCCGAATTCGGCGAGGCGCGACACCGGGGCGGCGAGGCCGACGGCTTTCGCAACGATCGCAGCGACCGGCTGCGTAGAGTCCGGCGAGCATGACCCCGACGCAGTCGGTGAAGCCGCGACCGACCGTATCAATTGCGGCCGGCGGAACGTGCTCGAACCGCATGCCGGCGACAAATTCGCCGATTTCCCGGGTCAAACCCATCGCGTCCTCCCTAGCATCGCGAAGTATCGCCTCATGCACGCGCGCACCTCTCCCCGCTTGCGGGGAGAGGCATAGGCGGCCTGCGGCCGCCGTCCAAAAGTACGCCGACGCGAAGCGGCGGCTATGTCGCGAAGCGATCCGGGTGAGGGGGCCTTGCCGCGAGTTTGAGCGCTCGGAAAGTCCCCCTCACCCGATTTCTCGCTGCGCTCGAAATCGACCTCTCCCCGCAAGCGGGGAGAGGTGACCGCGTTGCGGCGCTCTGCGTCGTTTCGCCCGCAGCTTAAGCCATCGCAGCGTGGGAGTCCCGTCGTGTCATGTCGATCGTCGTTCCTCATTTCGTTCTGGCGAAACGCACACGCAGGCGCGCCGTGGCGGGACGGAAATTGATATAGTAGGGCGGCGCCAGCTTGCGCCTGTGAGGGACATCGGCTTTGGCAAAATCTCTTCCGCTTTCCGGGCTTGTGGTAGTCGAACTCGGCACCAGCGTGGCGGCACCCACGGCTGCGCAGATCTTCGCCGAGCTCGGCGCCGAGGTGTTCAAGATCGAGAAGCCCGAGCACGGCGACGACGCGCGCGCGTGGGGACCGCCGTTCGTCGATGGCGTGGCGGCGACCTTCGTTGCGATCAACCGCAACAAGCGTTCGGTGGCGATCGACCTCAAGGACAAGGATCAGTGCGCCGCTCTGCGCAGCTTCATCCTGGCGCGAGCCGATATCGTGCTGCAGAACCTGCGTGCCGGCGTCGTTGAACACTTCGGGCTCGACGGCGCGAGCCTGACGGCCGAAAAGTCGGCGCTCATCTACTGCTCGCTGTCCGCCTTCGGCGACTCCGGGCCGCGCGCGGGCAAACCCGGCTACGACCCGCTGATGCAGGCCTTCGGCGGCATGATGAGCATCACCGGTGAGGACGGCCGTCCGCCGGTGCGGGTTGCGCCGGCGATCGTCGATCAGGGTTCTGCGATGTGGATGGTGATCGGTGTCCTCGCGGCGCTCCACCGGCGCGCCGCAACCGGCATCGGCGGCGTGATCAGCGGCTCGCTCTACGAGACTGCCCTGTTCTGGATGGGCGTTCCGACGGCGAATTTCCTGGCGTCGAAAGAGGTGCCGCGCCGGATGGGAACCGAGAACGGAAGCCTTGCGCCCTACAAGGCCTATGAGACCAAGGATGGCTGGGTGGTCATCTGTGCCGGCAACGATCAGCAGTTCACGCGCCTTGCAGGGGCGCTCGGCCATCCCGAATGGGCGAGCGACCCGGAATTTCGCAGCAACGCGGAGCGCGTGAAGAACCGCGAGCGCATCAACGCGCTCATCGCCGATGTGGTGCGGACACAAACGCGCAGCCACTGGCAATCGACGCTCGATGCGGCGGGCGTGCCATGCGCGCCGATGCTCGATCTGGGTGAGGTGCTGGCGCATCCGCAGAGCCACGCGCTCGGCATGCTGCAGGAGGCGCCCGACGGCGGCATTCCGCTGATGGGCTTGCCGTTGCGGTTCGACGGCGAGCGCCCGGCATTTCGAAGAAGCCCGCCCAGGCTCGGTGAGGCAACCAACGTGGTGCTGGATTGCGCGCACGGAAAGGCTGCGAAATGAAGATCCCGGAAAATCTTCACACCCTGAAGGTCGAGGCGCCGGAGCCGCACCTGTGGATCGTGCGCTTCAACCGCCCGGAGGTGCTCAACGCGCTCGGCACGAAAACCTCGGAGGATCTGCGCACGGTGTTCGGCCCGCTGGCGTTCACGCCTGGTGATCTGCGCTGCATCATCCTGACCGGCACCGGCGAGCGCGCCTTCAGCGCAGGCGGCGACCTCAAGGAGCGCGACGGCATGACCGACGAGGCCTGGCGGTTGCAGCACGCGATCATCGAGGAGAGCGCCTATGCGCTGCTCAATTCGTCGGTGCCGGTAATCGCCGCGGTCAACGGTATCGCCTACGGGGGTGGCTGCGAGCTCGCTCTCTGCTGCGATTTCATCTACGCGGCGTCGACCGCACGCTTCGCATTGCCCGAAGTGACGCGCGGCATCATCCCGGGGGCCGGCGGCACCCAGAACATGCCCAGGACCATGGGAGAGCGCCGCGCCAAGGAACTGATCCTGACTGGCCGGCCCTTCAGTGCTCAGGAGGCGTTGGAGTGGGGGATGGTCAACGCGGTATGCGAGCCGGCGGAGCTGATGCCGCGGGTGCTCGAGGTCGCGCGCACGATCTGCCGCAATGCGCCGATCGCCGTGCGCCAGGCCAAGAAGGCAATCCACCAGGGGCTACAGACCGATCTCACCTCCGGACTGCTGCTCGAGATTCAGGCCTACGAGCGGCCGATCTCGACGGAAGATCGCCGCGAGGGCGTGCGCGCATTCAATGAGAAGCGCCCGCCCGATTTCAAGGGACGATGAGTCATGGATGATCGCACCAGAGACACCGCCGTCGCGATGGTTCCGCTCGGCGAGGATTTTGCAGAGATCCGCGCGGGCGTGCGCGCCATCTGCGCCAAGTATCCGGGCGAGTACTGGCGCAAGCTCGAGAAGAACGACGAGTACGCCGACGCGTTCGTCAACGAGCTTTCGGCCGCCGGTTATCTGGGGGCGCTGATCCCCGAGGACTACGGTGGCGCCGGCCTGCCCGTGCGCGCCGGCTGTGTGATTCTGGAGGAAATCCACGCCAGCGGCTGTAGCGCCGCCGCCTGCCATGCGCAGATGTACATGATGGGCACGCTGTTGCGTCACGGCAGCGCAGAGCAGAAGCAGCGCTATCTGCCGAAGATCGCAACCGGCGAAATCCGCTTTCAGGCCTTTGGCGTGACCGAGCCGACCACGGGCTCCGATACGACCCAGTTGAAAACGCGTGCGGTCCGCGTTGGCGATCACTACGTGGTCAACGGCCAGAAATTGTGGACGTCACGTGCGCACAAATCCGACCTGATGCTGCTCCTGGTGCGCACCACGCCGGTCGAAGAGGTGAAACGGCGCACCGAAGGTCTGTCCGTGCTTCTGGTCGAGATGCGCGACGCCATCGGCAAGGGCCTGACCATCCGGCGCATCGACACCATGATCAACCACCAGACCAACGAACTTTTCTTCGACGACCTCGAGGTGCCGGCGCGAAACCTCATCGGTGAGGAAGGGCAGGGCTTTCGCTATATTCTCGACGGCATGAACGCCGAGCGCATCCTGATCTCGGGCGAGATGCTGGGCGACGCGCGCTGGTTCATTGCCCGTGCCTCGGCCTACGCCAGCGAGCGCGTCGTATTCGGCCGCCCGATCGGGCAGAACCAGGGCATCCAGTTCCCGATCGCGCGCGCCTACGCCGAGTGGAAGGCGGCTGATCTCGTCACGCGCGCCGCCGCCGCTTTGTTCGATGCCGGGCGGCCATGCGGCGAGGAGGCCAATACCGCAAAGCTCCTGTCCTCGGAGGCCGCCTGGCATGCGGCCGAGGCCTGCATGCAGACCTTTGGCGGCTTTGCTGCCGCGCGCGAATACGACATCGAGCGCAAATGGCGGGAGGCGCGGCTCTACCAGATCGCGCCGATCTCGACCAACCTCATCCTCGCCTACATAGGCCAGCACGTGCTTGGCATGCCACGGAGTTATTGACCGCCTCGCCATGGATGCCCTGTACCCGTGCGCACAAGGGCATCCATGCGAGCATGGACGCGATGGCGGCTTGGCAGCCGTGAAGAGGGAGCTGCCGCTCGGCCGACGACACAATCGCGACCCGAGGCATCCGTCCACGCGCCCCCAAGTCAGAGCCTCATGGATGCCCTGCACACGTGCGCACAAGGGCATCCATGAGAGTATGGTGACCATGGCGGTCGCCATGGATGCCCACATCTGCTTGCGCACAAGGGCATCCATGGAGGCATGACGTCATGGTGGCTGGCGGTCATAGCAGAGAGCCTGACCGCGTTCTCGATTGTGAGCCGATGGGGATCAGCCTTGCGCGCTGTCGGATGACGCTCCCCTGCCATCCGCGCTACAAGGGGGCGTAACCAGGAAGGTTCTCGCAATGGGGTATCTTCGCGACGGCCAGTGGGTCGAGGGCAATCCGCCGGAGGAATTCGGCAAAAGCGGAACATTCGAGCGCATCGACAGCAGGTTTCGCGACCGCATCACCGCCGACGGCTCCTCGGGCTTTGCGGCCGAGGCGGGGCGCTATCATCTCTACGTCGCGCATAACTGTCCGTGGGCGCATCGCACCATGATCTATCGCGCCCTCAAGAAGCTCGAGGGCGCGATCACCATCTCGCACGCGATCCCGGGCCTGCGCGAACAGGGCTGGACCTACGAGGCCAATCCCCAATTTCCTGATTGTCTGCCGGACACGGTCAACGGCTTTCGCTACCTGCATCAGGCCTATGCGGCCTCGAACCCGAACTATACCGGCAAAGTCACGGTCCCGACTTTGTGGGACAAGAAAACGCGCCGGGTGGTGAACAACGAGTCCGCCGAGATCATCCGCATGCTCAACAGCGAGTTTCGCGGAATCGCGGGTGACGACACCGACTACTATCCGGCCGAGCTGCGGGGCGAGATCGATCGCGTCAACGCCCTCGTTTACGCCAATGTGAACAATGGGGTGTATCGCTGCGGCTTTGCCAAATCCCAGGCGGCCTACGACGAGGCGTTCGACAAGCTGTTTGCTACCCTGGACGAGCTTGAGGAGAAGCTTGGCCGCCAGCGCACCCTTGTCGGCGACCGCATCACGGAGGCCGACTGGCGGCTCCTACCCACCCTGCTTCGATTCGATGTCGTGTATTTTTCGCTGTTCAAGTGCAATCGCCAGCGGATCGCCGATTATCCCAACCTCAACCGCTACATGCACATGCTCCTGGCTGTCCCCGGCGTCGCCGGCACCGTGAATGCGCGCTATTACGTGATGGGTTATTATTCAAATACCAGCGTGAACCCTAGCGGAATCATCCCGCGTGGCACCCCGGTCGACTTCGCCGTTGTACCCCGCCGGACGGCTGCCTGAAGGTTCATTCATCTCGCAGCGCAACAGCGGCATCCTCACATTTTGTGGCATGCTCGATTTGCGCGTTTAGGAATTGAAGTGCGCCAGCAAATGTATGATTCTAGTGCGATTTCGGTCTCAAACTTGTAATGGGCCGGAAAGCTGATAAGAACGTCACATCCACCGCACTAGTGCTTGTTGGCCGCCGCCAAAAGTTGCTAAGAGCATCGGCCATCCGTGGTCTGACCTCCCAACATTTGATCTCCCAAATGTGGGATTTAGGTCAGCCCTTCATGTTTTTATTAGCAATGCGATCCGAGCAGAGGGCAACCGTCTGCTTCGATCGCATCACCGGTCGGAAGTTTCGCGATTCCTATGCTCGACAAAACAACGACACGACCGCACATGACGCGTTGGGACCTCGCCAAACTCGTGGTCGGGCGCTCGTTCTATATGATGATCGGGCTGCTCTTTCTCGAATTGACGCTCACCGCGGCGACCACCTACCTGATCATCAAGGCGGGTCGCGACGTTGCCAACGACGACTTTTTGACCACCGATCTGATCTGGATCCTGGCGGCGCAGGGCGGTGCCTATGTGGTCGGCGCCGTCAGCTGGATTTTTGCCGAACGCGCTGGATTCGGTGGGTTCGGCCGCTACATGCAGCGATTTGCGCGCGACAACCGACATGAGACCAAGCTGCTGCACGAGAAGGGAACGCGCGAAATCGTCGAGCCTTTCCTGACCGGCGAGACCTTCCACATCTTCTTTCAGCTGGTTTACGAGCTCGAGGCCGACCTCAAGCTCGCCTTCCATCTCCTGCTCAATGTGGCGGTGATCGGCAGCGAGATCGATACCAGTTTCCCGGTTGCCTACGGGCTCGTGTTCGCGGTTTTGATCGGGTTCCAGATCATGGCGCGCAAGCCGGTCGCGCGCGCTAACCTCGAAAACCAGCGCATGACCAACCGCATGACCGCGCAGGGTTATACGGCCTGGGACAATGTCTTTGCCGGCAATCGCTACAATCTGCGGCTCTGGCTTGCCGGCTTCAAGGTAAGGCTGCGCGACGCCCTGCGCGCCCAGATCGTCGCCATCATGACGCGCGAGGGGGTGAGCACCATCAGCGGGATCATCGCGCTGATCGTGATCTTCATCGCGATGGTCAAGGTTGCGATTCAAAATGCCGGCGACACCGAAGTGCTGGTGATGCTGGCAGCCGTGTTGCCGCGGCAGATCGAAATGACCAAGGACTGCTATACGCTGGCGTCGGGCTGGAACGACATGGTTGCGGTATGGGCGCGACTGGGCGGCGCGGTCGACAGCATGCGCCCGGACCCGGATGCGGCCTATGACAGGCGTATCAAGTACGACCGTCTGGTCTTGCGCGAGGATGAGCAGGCAAAGACGGTAGCATCGCTCGATGAAGCACTGAGCCTCGTCTATTCCAAGGGTACCGGACGCATCAACGTGCGTGGCGGCAACGGATCCGGCAAGTCGACCATGCTGGCGGCGCTCAAAGCCTCGATCAAGAACCGGGCCTATTACTGGCCGACAACCGATCGGCTGGCGTTTCAATTCGCCGAAGGCATGGAGCTCGAGAACGTGGACGAGGACATCGATCCCGAGCTTCTCGCCGAGGCCGGGGAGCCCGAGCAACGCACGCCGCCCAAGAAGGTCGGCTTCTCGTCAGGCGAGCGCCAACTCAAGTCGCTCCAGGAAATCGTGCGGTTCACCGACGCGTCGATCTATCTGCTCGATGAGTGGGATGCCAATCTCGACCCCAAGAATTGTGCCGCTGCGAATGCGCTCGTGGAAAAGCTGGCGAGCCGCGCACGCGTGATCGAGATTTCGCACCGCGACGTTGCCTAGGGTCGGCCGTTCCAATCGCTTCGACTCGCTCACCCGTCATCGCTCTCGTCCGGGACAAGCCAGGACAGGTCGGGTCATGACGAATCAGTAGAATCGAGCGATCAGGTCAGCGTGAACGTCAGCTCGCCGAGCTTTTCGATCGAGGTCGTGATCTTGTCCCCTGCCTTGAGCCAGACCTGCTTGTCTTTCGGATAGCCGGCAATCACGCCTTCAGGTGTGCCGGTGAAGATGATGTCACCCGGCTTGAGGGTGATGTATTTCGATACGTAGCTGACGAGCTGCCGGCAGTTGAACAGCATGTCGGCCGTACTCGACGACTGCCGGACCTCGCCGTTCACGCGGCATTCGATTTTGAGATTGTCGGCATCTACCTGATCGGCGCTGACAAGCCACGGCCCCACCGGTCCGGAGCCGTCCAGGGTCTTGCCCAGCATCCATTGGGTGGAGCGCGATTGCAGATCGCGGGCCGTGAAGTCGTTGCCGGTCGCATAGCCGAACACGTATTTCAGCGCGTCGGCCTCGCTGACATTGCGCGCGGTACGTCCGATCACGATCACAAGCTCAGCCTCATAGTCGAACTTCTTGGCATCCTCTTCGGAGACACCGATGGTTCCGCCGTGGGCGTTGAGCGCCGTGTTGAACTTGTTGAACAGCACCGGCTCCTTCGGCACAGGCGCGCCGACTTCGGCAATGTGCCGCCGGTAGTTGAGCCCGATGCACACGATCTTTTCCGGCTCGGTCACGCAAGGCCCGAAGCTGGCCTTGTCCTCGGCGATGAAATAGCGCTCGGCGTTGGGGCTTGCCTTGGCCCGCTCGAGGAGGCGGGCGAGGCCCGCAATGTCGCCCTGGCCTTTGAACATCGCTGTGATCGTCGTGGGGGCGCGCTCGGAAAAGTCCCTCTCAGCGGCCGCGACATCGAGGACACCGCGCTCCGTGCGCAATCCGAGCCCCGCTCCATCGGGCCGGCGCAGGGTCGCGAATGTCATCCCTTTTGGCAGTTCCCTGGGTTCGGTCGTACCGACGCTCTGGGCGGCGGCGGGCGCGGCCGCCGTGCTCGCACTCACCATCGCGGCGGCGCCCGCGAGCGCGGTCGTCTGCAAGAACGTCCTGCGGTCTTGTTCCATGGTCGCTCTCCCCATTGCGTGCTGTGCGCACGCGCACGGAGTTTAATGCATTGCTCGCAGGCTGGCTGCCCGCCCGGACGCCTTGATTGCACAGAACGGCCTGACTAGGGTTGCGGCCCCCCACCCACCGCCGGAAGGGCGCCCCCATGATCGATCTCTACGCGCTGACCAGCCCGAACGTTCAAAAGATCTACATCGCGCTCGAGGAGCTTGAGCTGCCCTACAACGTCAAGTTTGTCGACGTTTGGAAGGGCGAGCAGTTCTCGCCCGATTTCGTCAAGATCAATCCCAACGGCAAGATACCGGCGATCGTCGATCACGACGGTCCGGGCGGGAAGCCTTACACGGTGATCGAGTTGGGGGCGATCCTGCTCTACCTCGCCGATAAGACCGGCAAGCTTCTCTCCAAGGATACGCGCAAGCGCTTTGACGCGATCCAGTGGATGATGATCCAGATGACGGGTGTCGGGCCGGTTTTCGGCCAATGGACGCATTTCACCATGTTTGCGCCCCCCGGCAACGACTACGCGGTCAGCCGCTATCGCACCGAAATGAAGCGCCTTTACGAACTCATGGAAAAGCGGCTTGGGCAGGTGCCGTACCTTGGCGGCGAGGATTATTCGATTGCCGACGTTGCGACCTTCCCATGGACCCGCAACCACGATGGCCACGGTGTGAAATGGGCGGATCATCCCAACCTGGCGCGCTGGTTCGACGCCATCTCGGCGCGTCCCGCGGTCAAACGCGCGCTTGAGAAGGTTGGACAGATCAAATCGAGCCGCGACGTTGCCACTGACGAGCATAAGGACCGCTTGTTCGGTCGCGGCCGCTACGCGCGGGCCTGAGCATGGCCGCGCGCGTCTCCCGTCTGCCGCCGCTGCCAGACCCCTTGCCGGCGGCGGTGCAGGAATTGTTTGCCGAACGTATCAAGCGCGCCGGACGCATTCTCAATGTCCATCACACCTTCGGCCATGCGCCGAAAATGAGCCGCGCGTCGATGCAGATGGCGATGGCGTTGCGGTTTGAAGCTTCGACGCCGCGCCTCTACATCGAAATCGCCATCGTGCGCGCCGCGCAGCTCGCGCGCGGCGCCTACGAGCTGCAGCAGCACAAGCCGATGCTGCTGGCGGAAGGCTTCTCGCAAGCCAAGCTCGACGCGCTCGAAACCTGGCGCACGAGCCCGCTGTTCAACGAACAGGAGCGCGCGCTGCTCGCGTACGTGGACGAAATGGCGGACCACGGCAATGTTGCCGATGCGACCTTTGATGCGCTCGGACGCTTTTTCTCGCCCGAGCAGATCATGGAGTTGAGCTTTGCGGTCGGCAGCTACTACGGCACCGCGTTGATCATGAACGCGCTGCAGATCAAGCTCGAGCCCACATAGCCGGAAGCGGACCCTCATGACCAAGACCACGTCAGACGCTCACGATGAAATCGAGACCCGCAGGGACGTCGTCTACGCTACCCACGACGGTGTCGCGCTTGCTGGCGATTTCTATCTGCCGAAAGGTGCCGGACCATTTCCGGCACTGGTGGGGGTCCATGGCGGCGGCTGGCGCTTGGGGGCACGATCGTCATTTCAATACTGGGGCCCTTATCTGGCGGCGCGGGGCTACGCGCTTTTTGCCGTCAGCTATCGTCTCGCCGGCAAGGGCAAGAGCACTTATCCGCACGCGGTCAACGACGTTTGCGCGGCCGTGCAATTCGTGCGCGGTGAGGCCAAAACGTTCAACGTCGACCCCGACCGCATCGCGCTCATGGGCGCGTCTGCCGGCGCGCACCTCTCCGGGCTCGCATCGCTCGCCGGCGAGACATTTGCCAAGGCCTACCCGCAGGACCAGCACGCGTCGGTGAGCCCGAAGGTCAAGGCGCTGATTGGCGTCTACGGCGTCTATGACTTGACCGCCAACTGGTTCGATTTCCAACGCCAGACGCCGGCTGAGAACCCAACCGATATTTTCATTGGCTGCACGCCGATGCAGGATCGTAGGCGCTACTTCGAGGCTTCTCCCATCAGCTACGCGACCTTCGCCAACAACCAGGTGGCCGTGTTTCTGAGCTGGGGGACCGAAGACGATCTCGTCGATCGCGTTCAGCAATCCGAAGCCTTCCTGCTGGCGCTCAAGCGAGCCGGCTTCTTCGTGCGCACCGCGGTGATGCAGGCCGCGCCGCATTACTGGGTGAGTGACCCGATCGACGAGCCCGGCAGTTTCTCCGGCTTATTGGCGCCTCGGCTGGTGCGGTTTCTGGCGGAGCGGTTGTAAATCACCATCTGCGAGCGAGCGTTGGGCGGACCTGAACCCAACCCAATGCCGGGCTGCCCGTGGCCTGCCCACTGGACACCTATGCGGTTTAGCGGGATTTTAGCACTCAATCGTCCTATTCCGGAGTATCCCCATGGCAGACCTCAAAGAAAAGCAACGGGTCGCGCCCGACGCCAAGTCGTCGCTCGCCTACCAGACCGGATTTGGCAATCACTTTGCGTCGGAGGCGAAGTCGGGGGCGCTCCCGCTAGGCCGCAACAGCCCGCAGAAGCCACCGCTTGGGCTCTATGCCGAGCAGATCTCCGGCACCGCGTTTACGGCGCCGCGCGCGGAGAACCGCCGCACCTGGACCTATCGAACGCGACCCTCGGTCGTACATCGGCCATACGCGCGCATTGACAATGGGCGCTTTCGCAGCGCGCCGTTCAACGACGTGGAAGCGACGCCCTCGCAATTGCGCTGGAGCCCGTTCCCGATTCCCGACCGGCCCACGGATTTCGTCGAGGGCATCATCACGGTCGGCGGCAACGGCGACACGGCCCAGCAGATCGGCATGGCGGCGCACATCTATGCCGCCAATCGCTCCATGACTGACCGCTATTTCTACAACGCCGACGCCGAGATGCTGCTCGTGCCCCAGCTCGGTCGTGTGCGGCTCATCACCGAACTTGGCCTCCTGGATGTGGCGTGCGGGGAGATCGCGGTCGTGCCGCGCGGCCTGCGTTTCAAGGTCGAGCTCCCGGACGGCCCGTCGCGCGGCTACATCTGCGAGAACTACGGCCAGATGTTTCGGCTGCCCGAGCTGGGCCCGCTCGGTGCCAACGGCCTTGCCAACGGGCGCGATTTTGAGGCGCCGGTTGCGGCGTTTGAAGACAAGGAAGCGCCGTGCGTGGTGGTCGCAAAGTTTCAGGGCAACCTGTGGGCAGCCGACATGAAGCACTCGCCGCTCAACGTGGTGGCATGGCACGGCAACTACACGCCCTACAAATACGATCTCGCCAAATTCATGGTGATCGGCACGATCAGCTTTGATCATCCCGATCCTTCGATCTTCACGGTGCTGACCGCGCCGACCGACACCCATGGCATCGCCAATGTGGACTTCGTGATCTTCCCGCCGCGCTGGCTGGTCGGGGAAGACACATTCCGTCCGCCCTGGTTCCATCGCAACGTCATGTGCGAGTTCATGGGCCTGCTGACGGGCGTCTACGACGCCAAGGCTGAGGGCTTTCTGCCCGGCGGGGCGAGCCTGCACAACTGCATGTCGGCGCACGGCCCCGACGCGGAGACGTGGGAGCGCGCAACCAATGCCGATCTCAAGCCGCACAAGCTCGACAACACAATGGCGTTCATGTTCGAGACCCGGTTGGCGATGCGGCTGACGCGCTACGCCATGGAGTTGTCGGAACTGCAACAGGACTACTTCGAGGGCTGGCAGGGCTTGAAGAAGCACTTTCCAGGGTAGGGGAGTGCCGTGTCCGATTTGAGTCGTCATGCGTATCCCGGGTTCGCAGCAACCCGGGAGCCGCTGGGGCATCCACGTCTGCAGTCGCCACACGTCGACGTGGGTGGCCGGGATAATCCCGGCCTGACGAGAAGGGGAGTAACGATACGTGCCAGATCAACAACAACTGCAGGGCAAAGTCGCCGTTGTCACTGGCGGATCGAGTGGTATCGGCGCGGCTTCGGTGCGCATGCTGGCGGAGGAGGGCGCGAGCGTCGTCATCGGCTACCACAACGGCGCGGAGCGCGCCCAGGCGATCATCGCCAAACTCCCCGGCAGCGGCCATCGCGCCATGCGGATCGTGCTTGAGGACTCGGCGACCATGCGAAAGGCTGCCGACGAGGTTCGCAGCAGTTTCGGCCGCGCCGACATCCTGGTGAACTCTGCCGGGTTCACCAAACCGGTGCCGCACGGCGATCTCGAAGCGCTCGACGACGCCCTGCTCGACCGCATGCTGATCGCCAATGTGCGCGGTCCGTTCGCAATGACCCGCGCCTTCGTACCCTTGCTGCGGGAGAGCGGCGATGGCGTCGTGGTCAACGTGTCTTCGATCGCCGGCTTCACCGGCTCCGGCTCGAGCATCGCCTATTGCGGCGCCAAGGCCGCGCTCGACAACATGACGATCGCGCTCGCTCGCGTGCTCGGCCCGCAGATCCGGCTGCTGTGCGTGTCGCCCGGTGCCGTCAATACTGACTTTGTGGCCGGTCGCGATCTGGCTCAGCTCCAGAAGCTCGCGCAAGCGACGCCGCTCAAGCGCGTCGTTGAACCCGACGATGTGGCGCGCGCCGTCATGGCGTGCGTGCTCTATCTCAAGACCAGTACCGGCGTGAAGATCGTGTGCGACGGTGGCCGGTTCCTGGTGTGACCATGGCAACCAACGAAACCCACGATCCGGCACGCCGCAGTTTCGTCGAAAGCGCCAACCGCAGTTCCGAATTTCCGATCCAGAACCTGCCGTTCGGCGTTTTTCGCCGGCGCGGCAGCACCGAGCCGGGACGGGTTGGCATCGCAATCGGCGATCAGATTCTCGATGTTGCCGGCATTGCGCGTCTGTGCAGCGGTACCGCAGCGCCTGCGGCCGCCGCATGCGCCAGCGCGCGGCTCAATGATCTCATGCGGCTGGGACCGAAGGCGTGGTCGGCGTTGCGCGCACAGGTCGCGCGCCTGCTCTCGGTCGATGAGGCCGCACACCGCGCGACCGTCGAGCAGAACCTTACCCCGATGGCTATGGCGGAACTCCTGCTGCCGGTTGAGATCGGCAATTTTTCGGACTTCTTCGCATCGATCTTTCACGCCACCAACGCGGGTCGCATGTTCCGGCCCGACAATCCGCTGATGCCGAACTACAAATATGTGCCGGTCGCCTATCACAGCCGGCCATCATCGGTGTGCGTGAGCGGAACGCCGGTGCTGCGGCCGCATGGCCAAAGCAAGACGCCGGAGGAGAGCGCGCCGGTCTACCGGCCCTCGCGCAGTCTTGACTACGAGCTCGAGCTCGGGTTCTACGTCGGCGTGCCGTCCCAGCTTGGCGCGCCGGTTCCGGTGGCACGCGCTGGCGAGCATGTGTTCGGCTTTTGCTTGCTCAACGATTGGTCCGCGCGCGACATTCAGGCCTGGGAGGCGCAGCCGCTCGGCCCGTTCCTGGCCAAGAATTTTGCCACAACCGTATCGCCCTGGGTGGTGACCGCCGAGGCACTGGCACCGTTCCGCAAGCCGGCCTTTGCACGCCCGCAGGGAGATCCGGCGCCGTTGCCGCATCTCGATGATGCTGCCGATCGCCGCGACGGCGGCTTCGACATCACGCTCGAGGCCTACCTGCTGACCAAGGCGATGCGCGAGCAGAAGCTGACGGCGTTTCGCCTCAGCACCGGGACGTTTGCCGACATGTACTGGACGGTCGCCCAGATGCTGGCGCATCACACCAGCAACGGATGCAACCTGATGGTCGGCGATCTCATGGGTTCCGGCACGGCGTCTGGGCCGGGCCGGGAAAGCTGGGGCTGCCTGCTGGAGCTCACGTCGCGCGGGCGCGAGCCGCTCGAGCTGCCGAGCGGCGAGAGGCGTGGCTTCCTGGAAGACGGCGACGAGATCATCTTCCGCGGCTATTGCGCGCGCGACGGCTTCGCCCGCATCGGCTTTGGCGAATGCCGCGCTGTCGTGCAGCCGGCGACAGGCAGGTAACTCCGGCCGGCGCTGTCAGCCGACGACGTACAGCCGGTTGGGGAGCGTGTTGAGCTGCTCCGGCTCGCCGGCGGTTACGACCACGCTGCCGCCGACGTTGACGCGCCGTCGGCCCTTGCAGGCGTTCGGCTCGAACGCAAACGACATGCCCTCGCGCAGCACCAGATCCTCGCCGCCGTGGTCGAACGCAATTGCGTTGCGGAACGGCTGCAGTTCGGGAGGCAGCTGCGCCACGTTGTGACCCATTCCGCCGACCCACCCGAGCGGTGCAACGCTGTGGATCATCGGCGTCAGGGTCCAGCCGTTGATCTTGTTCAGCGGCTCCAGCATCGCGCCCCACACGTCGCTGAACGTCTTGCCTGCACGCAGCGTGGCGATGCCGGCGTCATAGCAACGCGCCGCCACGTCGCCGAGCTCGGCGATGATCGGTTCGACCGGCGCGACCGCAACCGACATCTGCTGCTGGGTCTCCAGCCCGCCATAGGACGGGAACAGCTCCGCCATGATCAGGTCGCCGGGCTCGACCAGGCGCGGCGGTCCGCCAAAGTAGCCCCAGGCCGGTTCGGCCCAGCCGATGTCATCCTTGCCCCAGGTCATGATCAGGAACGGGTCGTGCGGCACACCACCGCCGCCGTGGATCGCCTCCTGAATCACCTGATAGATCGTGAACTCGCTCGTACCGATCCGTACCGCGTCGATCATTGCTTGGCAGGCGCGCTCGCCGAGCCGGCCGCAATAGCGCAACACTGCGAGCTCTTCGGGGCTCTTGACCAGCATGATTTCGCGCAGCCACCAGGTCGCCTCGGAAAAGCGCGCGCCCGGCACTGCCTCGGTGATGCGCCGATAGGTCGTATGGGGCACGATGCCCTCGGGCGAGCCGGCCTCGCCAACCTCGAGCCCGACCACGCCGATGCTGGCGCGGTCGAGCCCGCGCTCCTTGAGCACCGTAGCGATGACCTTGCCGTAGGGACCGGTGCGCCAGTCCTTGATCCAAAACCGGTCCTGATCGGTTTTGGATCCCATGCGCCGGATGATCATTTTCGGGTGCCAGGTCACGACCACCGGCTCGCTCTCGCGCGGGAAAATAGCGAGGCCCTCGATATATTCGTTGGCGACGTACCCCTCGTAGTGTTCCCGGCCCTTGAGCCCGAACACCAGCAGGCAATCGTACTCCTTCTCTTTCATTCCGGTCCTGATGGCCGACCAGCGCCGGTCACGTTCCTGATGCGACAGCACCGGAAAATCGCCACTCATAATCTACTCCTACAAGCCCAGGATCTTTGCCAACTCGCGGCTGATGCGCGCCTGTTCTTTGGTCTGGAACTCGTAGGACGGATTGATACCGCGCCCATTGCTGCCGATCTCGTAGGGCTCGGTGTTGGGGGTGTCGAAATTCGCCCAGCCGATCGACTCGTAGAGCGCCTTTTCACCCTCCGGCGTGCAGCAGACGAAATAGGTCATCAGCGTCGCCGCCGCGGGATGTTCGGCATTCGCCAGCACGACCGCTTGGAACGGCTGCCCGCTGACCTTTTGAAGCGGCGCATTCTCGACCGGCGCCCCCTTTTTGCGCAATCCGGTCCAGTCCGCCGGAACGCCGATCCCGAGTGCGAACTCGCCGTTTGCGACCTTGGTGCCGACGTTGGTGACCGATTGCACGAGCGAGATCTTCTGGTCGTTTGCGAGCTTGCGCACGAGCTCGACCGTCGCCGGCTCGCCGATCACCGGAACGCCCATGACCGAAAAAATGTCGCCGAGTGCCGGCGCCACGATCTTGCCCTTCCATTTCGGATCGGCGAGGTCTTGGATCTGCTTGGGGGCTTCGTCTTTTTTTACGAGGTTGGTGTTGTAGATGATGTTGCGGGCGATGGTGGAGATCTGAACGCTGTCTCCGGGCGGGGCGATCTGCTTGGCTGGCACGCCGAGTGCCACCCAATCGATCTTGGCGACGGCGCCGGCGTCACGCATCGGCAGCAGCAGCGACAGCGCGGTGGGGAACAGATCGAGGGCTGGCCTCACGCCGCTTTTGGTCTCCGCGATGACCTGCTGCACGATGCTCGGGTGCGGCCCCGGCGCCACCAGCGTGACCTTGATCGGAATCCCAAACTTGGCCGTAAACGCTTGCGCCAGCTGGTTGGCGGCGCTTTCCGGATACCGTGCGGTGCCCATGAAGATGTTCACCATCCCTTCCTGCTTGGCCTTGGCGACGAGCGGAGCGAGCGCGTCCTGCCCGTGGGCGGAAGGGCCGGCCGAGAGTGCGGTGGCGAGTGCGAGCGCTGCGAGCGTCCCGGCGCTCCGTGTCGGAATGCAGCGTGAATTGCACGACATGTCATACTCCCGTTGGAAGCGGTTCGATGGGTTGGACCTGACCGGCTTCGTCGCCGGCTAGGGCGACGCAGCTGTTCGCCGGCAGATGAATGAAGACCGCGCGGCCGGGGTCGACGCGGTCCCAGTTCGGTCGGCGCAGCTGAAACGCGAACGGACCGCATCGTACCTCGTAGAGGAATGCATCGCCCAGATAATGCCGCGCCGTCACCTGCGCCGGATAGACGTTGTCACCGGGGCCGTGCGCAAATGCCG
The DNA here is from genome assembly GCA_963833605.1 of uncultured Alphaproteobacteria bacterium. Lineage (GTDB taxonomy): Bacteria > Pseudomonadota > Alphaproteobacteria > Rhizobiales > Xanthobacteraceae > JAFAXD01. The sequence continues at coordinate 392,064 of CAWHYZ010000010.1, read as the reverse complement.
CGTCTTCCGGCCGAAAGCCGACGACGACCGCGCCTTCGGCTGGTGTTTTCGGGCGGCGGAACAAAGTCAGCTTCCCGATCGGCGTCGTGACCTCGGCTTCGAGCGAGGTGCCGGCATCGATCGAGCCGGTGAGGAGATTCATGTCTCCCAGGAACTTTGCGACGAAAAGGTTGCTTGGCTGCTGATAGATCGCAACCGGTGATCCCTCCTGCAGGATGCGACCGTCCGCCATGACGGCGATTCGGTCTCCCATCACCATTGCCTCGGTCTGATCATGGGTAACGTAGACCGTGGTGATGCCGATTTCCTTGGTGAGCGCCTTGATCTCCAGGCGGAGCTGCGCGCGCAGTTTGGCGTCAAGGTTCGACAGCGGTTCATCCATAAGCAACACCGCCGGCTCGAGCGCCAGGGCACGCGCCAGTGCAACGCGTTGCTGCTGGCCGCCGGATAGCTGTGCGACCGTTCGGCGCAGGTGTTCGGTCAGATGAAGAAGCTCAGTCACTCGCTCGACCCGGCGGGCGATCTCCTTGCGCTTGACCCGTCTGATCCCGCTGCGCAGCGGAAATGTTATGTTGTGGTAGACGTTCATGTGCGGCCACAGCGCGTAGGACTGAAAAACCATCGCGATCGGTCGCTCCTCCGGAGGCACGCTGATCCCGTCGCGTGGCGAGAACACCGTCTTGCCGGCAATCGCGACGGCGCCCTGATCGGCATCCTCCAGCCCTGCGAGCACACGCAGCGTCGTGGTCTTGCCGGACCCGGATGGTCCGAGCAGCACGTAGAACTCACCGGTTCCAACCTCGAAGCTGACGTTGTCAAGCGCGCGCACAACGCCACCATCGCTGGCGATAAACTGTTTGATGAGGTTCGTGCCCGTAATCATGTTCACAGCGCCCAACGCCCGGCGATCTTGTAGAACAGGAACACCATCACCAGAATGATGCCGACAAGGATCACGCTCATCGCAGCCGCCACGTCGGCGTTACCCGCCGAGTTGAGGCCCCAGATTGCGGTCGCAAGCACGGCCGTATTCGGACGCGCCAGCATCACCGGGATCGTCAGCTCGCGCAGCGAGAGCAGCGCGAGCCAGAACCAGGAAAACAGCAACGCGCGGCCGACGGTCGGAAGCATCACCGACACGAATGCTCGGCCGCGGCGCACGCCCGATGTAGCGCAGGCTTCCTCGATCTCCGGGTGAACTTGCAACATGGCGCTCGAAATCGTGCGATTGCCCCAGGTCAGATAGCGCGTGGACATGGCGATCACGATCAGCCAGATCGTCGAATAGACCGGCAATATGCGATAGATCGCGAGACCGAAGTAGAGAAAGCCGAGCGCACTGACAATCGAGGGTACGGCAATCGCCATCATGACAAACAGATCGAGGCTGTGTCGAAACGTTGCCCGGAACCGCGTGCTGACCCAGGCGGTGCAGGCAGCGAGCGCGACACTGATGGTAGGCACCGCCAGCATGATGACGACGTTGTTGGAGACGAGCAGGGGAAGTTGCGCCCAGGCCTCCCAGTAGGCGTCGAGGTTCCAGCGCGCAAACGCTTGCAGCGTGGGCGGCTGCATGAACGCAAGGCCGGAAGCCCAGAACAGCATCAGCAACGGCAGCACCAGGGCAAAGACGGAGTAGAGTGTGATGAAGCCCCAGGCCAGACGTTTGCCGATGCGGCCGAGCGGCAGGGCCCGTTGCGCCCGCCGCTTGCCGGTCACCACCGCGTAGCGGGCGGCTTTGCGGATCGACCACAGGTAAAGCACGCTGAGCAGTAACGCCGCCGCTGCCGTCATGACACCAAGTGCTGCCGCTTCACCATACTGGGGCAAACCGCTGCCCGGGTTCACCAGCTGGTAAAGCCAGGTCGATGCCACGAACAGACGAACCGGCATGCCGAGCATGCTTGCATAGTCGAACGTTTCGATAGCGATGATGAAGTAATAAGCCGATGCGGCGAGCAGTGCCGGTGCGGCGAGCGGAAGCACGATGCGGAGCGCGGTGACGCGACGCCTCACCCCGCTGACGCTGGCGGCTTCCTCGAGCGCGGCGTCGATTCCCTGAAGCGTCGGCGCGATCATGAAAAATGCGGGCGCGCTGAGCGCGATTCCCTGCAGTACGATCATCCAGCCGATGCCATAGATATTGAACGGGGAAGCGGTGAGACCGAGCATCTGGCGTGCCAGCTGGTTGGCGAGCCCGTTCGATGGGTTGAACAGGAAGATGTAACCCATCGCAACCAGGAAGCTCGGGATCGCGATGTTGACCGTGATCAGGGCGAGCAGCAGGTCCTTGCGTGGCAGGTCCGTACGGGTGAATAACCAAGCCATCGGTACCGCGCAGAGCAGCATGACAATGACCGTTCCAACGCCCAGCACGAGGGTGTTGCGCAGCGTTGGAACAAACAGCGGATGGGTGAGAATCGCGGCGAAATTTTCGAGCGTCGGCACCGTTTCGGCGCTCTGGATGCTCGACGCAACCAGCGTAATGATCGGCACCGCCAGCAGGACGACCGCAGCCGCAACAAGAATCAGGACCACGACGAGCAGCGGGTCGTCGAGCAGCCGTCGTCCCGCAGAACGGCGCACCGTGGCGTCAGCAGCTATTCCCACCAGCTCTCCCCCACCGCCACGCGCCGTGTCCCCGTCAGTTCTTATCGCGATTGCGCAACAGGTTTCTCGACTTTGTCGGCTTCAAAGCCTAGCCTAAGCTTTTTGGCAACGAAAGGAATGGGCGAGGGAGGAGCGTCGTGCTGCCAGTCGCATCAAGCTGCTGCCGACACTTCAGCCCTGGGTCACCGAACAGCAGGTCGCATACTTGGTGCAGACCTTGTTCGACCGGGATTGTGATTAAGACCAAGCCCGATCCGGCCAAGATCATCTTCCAGCTGTAGCGGTGGCATTCGGACGTGGCGCGTCTTGCGCCAATTCCTGAGACAGAGAAATATGGGCCGCCAAGATGTTAGTAGGAGGAACCGCCATGGCAGTCTCCGCCAAGGAACGCGAGGGCGCAACGCACGCCGGCGTTGCACCCCTCGGTCACGATGATCTGGTCGCGCGCGCTGCTGCCCTTGTTCCGCAGTTGCGTGAACGCGTGGTCGAGGCCGAGCAACTGCGCAAAATGCCGCCCGCCAACGTCGAGGCGGTGCGCAAGGCCGGGCTATTTCGCGTGTTGCAGGCCCGCCGCTACGGCGGTCATCAGCAATCGTTGCGCACTCACATCGATACCATAGCGACGGTGGCGCAGGGCTGCGGTTCGACCGCCTGGTGCATGGGCGTCATCCACGCGCACAGCTGGCTGATGGCACATTTCCCACAGGCCGCTCAGGAGGAGACCTTCGGCGCCAATCCCGACGCCATCATCTCCGCAGTCATATCGCCGCGCGGCCAAGCCAAGCCCGCCAAGGGCGGACACGTGCTCAACGGCGTCTGGCCGTTCGGCTCAGGCAGCCAGTATGCGGATTGGCTGTTTCTCGGCGCTGCAATCTTGAACGACAAGGGCGAGGTCATTGACGAGGGGGACCTGCTCGTGCCGAGCGCAGACGTGACCATCAAGGACGATTGGAACGTGACCGGCCTGCGGGGTACCGGCAGCTGCACGCTCGTCGCCAAGGACGTGTTCGTACCTGAACATCGTTACGTGTCGCTGCGCGGGCTCATTGCCGGCAAGACGCCCGGCCCCAGTCTGCATGACGGCACGCTCTACAAATCGGCCGGCGTTCCGGTGCTCGCGCTGGCGCTCACGCCGTGCGCGCTTGGCATTGCTCGCACCGCGTTGGAAGCGTTCAAACAGCGCCTGCCCGGACGGGAAGTCGCCTACACCGAGCACGAGAAGCAGATCGAGATGCCGATCACCCATGTGCAGGCGGCGGAAGCTGCGACGCGGATCGACGTTGCCGAAGCCCTGCTCTACCGCTGCGCCGACGACATCGAAGCTGCGGCCAAGCGCGGCGAGATGATGGAATTTACGAAGCGGGCGCGCGTGCGCGCCGATTGCGCCTGGGCGGTGCGCCAGTGTCTGGAGGCGGTGGAGATCCTCTACCTCGCAAGCGGCGGCTCCGGCATCACCGATTTCAAGCGCGCTTGGGCGCGCCTGGCGCGATCTGCACGCGGTCAACATGCACGGTCTGCTCAACCTTGAGACCAACATGGAGCTCTACGGCCGCATCGTGCTGGGACTCAAACCAAATACGCCCCTGATCTGACCGGCACGGCCGCGCGGTCGAGCGCGCCCTCGGGTGCCGCACATCTGGGCAGTGGACGGATTCGGCGCACTGAGAGCCATGCACGCGACGCGTGGCTCGACGGGCCTGCGGTCCGCATTGATGCCCTCGACCCCTTATAGATGCCCTCCGCGCAAGAGGGCATCTATGGGCATCTATGGACGCCAAAGGGCATCTATGACGCGCCGGGTCCCAACGAGCTATGCGCTCGATGCGCGGCTGGCGTCGCTGCCCTGCCGCGTCAAATACCGGCGTACCGAAAACAAATGCACATTGAACCGGTGTGCGATCAGGCCCCAGAGACCTTCGCGCGCCCGCAGCATGATCACCACTGCGACGACACCCAGCAGGATCAGGTACCAGGCGCCGTAGTCGGCCAGCAGCTCGCGCAGCACGAAATAGATCAACATGCCGATGATCGGGCCTTCGAGCGTGCCGATGCCGCCGATCACCACCATGAAGATCACCACCACGGTCCAGTCGTTGATGCTGAACCCGGCCTCGGGCGACAACCGCAGTTTCTGCAGGAAGATGAACGCTCCGACCAGACCGGTGCAGGCGGCGGTCACCACGTAGATCATCAACTTGGTGCGGTAGGTGTCGACCCCAAGGCTTTCCGACGCGCGCTCGGAGTTGCGGATTGCGGTGAGTGCGAGACCATGCTTGGAGCGCAACAGCAGATAGACGATGGCGAATACCGCGACGACGATCGCGAGCGCGATCCAATAGACGATCAGCTCGCGGCCGGCGCGGTCCGGGGCGATCTCGCGCACGATCGCCGGTGTGAGGCTCATGCCCGACCCGCCTCCAAGGGGCGTGATCAGGCTGACGCCGAGTTGCAGCGTTTCCGCCAGCACCCAGGTGCCGACCGCAAAATAGGCGCCGCGCAAGCGGAACACCAACAGCGCCATCGGCAGCGACATGAGGGCGCAAACCGGTGCTGCGATCGCGAGCGCAAGCAACGGATGCACGCCGAACTGGCTGGTGAGGTAGAATAGTGTATAGCCGCCGATTCCGACGAACGCCTGTTGTCCGACCGAGACCAGACCCGCATAGCCAGCGAGCAGGTTCCAGAGCTGGGCCAGGGCGAGGTAGTAGGCCATCTCGGAGACAAGGCGCATCGTGCCCGGTCCGCCCCAGTACGGCAGGCTCGCCAGCACTACGACCATGGCAAAAAGAAAAACCGCGAACGCTCGGCTCTCGCGCGTTGCCCGCTCGACTTTGAACGTGCCCACCTCAGTGCTCCGATTCCGAAGTTCGGATCACATTGCGGTACGCTCTCGACGAACTTCGGAATCGAAAGAGCACTAGTGGATCTCTGATTCTTAGTGCCCCCTTTGAACCCGAAGTTCGCACTCGGATTCGCGACAAAGCAATGCGAACTTCGGGTTCGGGGCACTAGTCCCTCGTGCGCGGGAAGAAGCCGCTCGGACGGACGATGAGAATGATCAGAAACGCAATATGGCCTGCGAGGATCTGCCAGGTCGGCGACAACGCCGCGCCGATTGCCTGGGCGATGCCGAGCACCATTCCACCAAGCAGCGTTCCCCACAGGCTGCCGAGCCCGCCGATGATCACGGCCTCGAACGCAAAGATCAGGCGGATCGGGCCGGCGGCCGGGTCGAAGTTGGTGCGGATGGCCATCAGGATGCCGGCGAGCGCGGTGAAGATCATCGCGATCGCGAGGCCGAGCGAATAAAGGTGTCGGTTATCGATCCCCATCAGCTCGGCGGTCTCCGCATCGTCCGAGGTCGCCCGAAACGCGCGGCCGAGCGCCGTGCGATAGAACAGGACCTGCAGCGCGGCAATGGCGGCGACCGCAGTGGCAAACACGATCAGCGGATAGACGCCGACCGCGATGCCGCCGAACGCAATGCTCTCGGTCTCGATCGCGCCCGCCTGCAGGCGGCGGGTGTGCGCGCCGAAAGCTTCCAGCAGCACGTTTTCGATGATCACCGAAATGCCGAACGTGACCAACAATGGGGGCAGCAGGCCACCGCTTAGCGTTTGGTTCAGCAAGCCGCGCTGCAGCAGATAGCCCAGGCAAAACATGACCGGCATGACTACTATGAGGGTTGCGACTGGATGCATTCCGGTGACGTTGATTACCATCAGGCCGAAATAGGCCGAGAGCACGATCAGATCGCCATGGGCGATGTTGACCAGCCGCATGATGCCGAACGAGAGCGAGAGTCCGATGGCGAACAGCGCGTAGAGGCCGCCCAGCAGCGCGCCCTGGATGACGATCTGGAGCCAGTTCATTCGCGCTTACACCCCAAAATACGCGCCCGTAATCGCGGTCCGGTCGAAGCCGGAGCTGGGCGCGGTCAGCGCGACGCGGCCCTCGAGGAAGCAATAGAATTGTACAGAGGCATCGAGCGCGCGGTTGATGTCCTGTTCGACGATGATGAGCGTCGTGCCCTCGTCGGTGATCGCCGGCAGGCGGGCATAGATGTCGCGGATGACCACGGGCGCCAACCCGAGTGAGAGCTCGTCGCACAGCAGAAGGCGCGGATTCGACATCAGGGCGCGGCCGATCGCGGCCATCTGCTGCTGACCGCCCGACAGGAGCGTAGCCGGGCGCCCGCGATGTTCGGCGAGCATCGGGAACAGCTCATAAACGCGCGCCAGCGTCCAGGTCCCTGGGCGCCCGCTATGGGCGCCGAGCTTGAGGTTCTCCTCGACCGTGAGACTCGGAAACAGCCGACGCCCCTCCGGCACCATGGCTATGCCCAGCCGCACGATCTCGTGCGCGGTGAGGGCGCCGATCGGGCGGCCGTCGAACATCACCATGTCGGCGCCGCACGGAAGTGCGCCCGCGACTGCGCGCAGGAACGTGGTTTTGCCGGCGCCATTGGCGCCGATGATGGCGACGGTGTCGCCTTCCTCGACGGTGAGATCGATGTCGAACAGCGCTTGGAAATCACCGTAGAACGCGCGCAGGTCCCGCGTCTGCAACAGGCTCATGCGGCTGGAATCCCCATGTAGACTTCCTTCACTCGCGAGTCCGCCATAACGGCCTGCGGCGAGCCTTCCGCCAGCTTCTGCCCAAAGTTCATGACCATCAGCCGGCCCGCAATCGATACCAGCGCATGCACGATATGCTCGATCCACACGATGGTGGTGCCGCGGGCGTGGATCGCGCGGATGGTTCCGATCAGGGCATGGTTTCGTGTTCGGAGAGTCCGCCGGCGATCTCATCGAGCAGGAGCAGCTTCGGATTGAGGGCTAGCGCCCGTGCGAGTTCGAGCCGCTTTCTCTGCAGCAGGGTCAACGTGCGCGCCGGCACGTTGGCGCGACCGATTAGCTCGGTCACCTCCAGCACCTCGGCGCAGCGCTCGTAGCTCTCTCGCTCGCGCCTGCGCCCGCCGAAAATGGCCCCCACCAGCAGGTTCTCAAACACGGTCATATGGGTGAAGGGCTGGGGAATCTGGTACGAGCGTCCGATGCCGAGCCGCGACCGCGCGTGCGGCGCCATCGCGGTGATATCGGCACCGGCGAACACCACCCGCCCGGCGTCGGGCGCCACGTCGCCGGTAATCAGGTTGAACATGGTCGATTTGCCGGCCCCGTTCGGCCCGATGATGCCGAGCGCCTCACCCTCATCAACCGTGAGGGTGAGGTTATCGGTCGCCTTGAGCGCGCCGTAGGATTTCGAGATTCCGGCGAGCTCGAGCAGAATTGCCATTCTCGATCGATCAGTACTTGATGGGCTCGAACGGGCTGTCGGTCGGGATGTTTGGCGCGGTCTTGTTGTAGACGATGTGCAGATCGTAGGGGAATTTCGTTCCCTTCTTCCATTGGCCGCCCACCAGCGGAGTCGTGCACACGTTCGGCACTGGATTTTCGGGGCCGCCCCCCTTCCAGGTGAGGGGGCCGACCAGCGAGTTGTAGTCGGTGGCCTTGATGGAGTCGCGAATGTCCTCCGGGGAAAGTTTCTTCGCGCGCTTCAGGACATCGATCGCCACTTCGATGTTGGCATGTTTGAACCCGATCGGCTGGGTCCACTGTTTACCGGTCGCGGCCGTGTAGGCGTCGCAGAACTGCTGCGCGCTCTGGCCGGTCAGGCCGGATTTGAATGGATGGTGCTGTGACCACCACACCTCGGTCGAGGTGCCGGCGCCACGAGCGCCCAGGGCTTCGACGGCCGACGGGAACAGCAGCGCCTTGGGAGGCGTCATGATGATGGGGCGGTAGCCCTGCTGGGCGCACTGGGTCCAAAACGTCACGAATTGCGGCGGGTTGAAAATGCCGCAGGCGATCTCACAGTTGTTGGCCTTGAGCTGCCCGATCTGCGCGGTGAAGTCTTCGCTGAGCGGCGGATAAAGACCAAGATTGACGACGTTGAGGCCCTTCTTCCGGAAGGTCGGCGGCATGCCGTGGTCTTCATTGTTAGCAGCGATCCCGTCCGGGTCGTTGGTGAGCATGAGGCCCACCTTCTTGTTCGTCGGTAGCGACAGCCACATGTCGGCGAACAGATTGGCGACCATGCCGAAGCCCCAGAAGAAGTGGTAGGTCCACTCGAAGCCTTTGGCTGGATTGCCTTTGCGCCCGAAGAAGAAATCTTCCCACGGATCGTCGGCGGTGATGCAGGGAACGCCCGCGAGCTCGCACTGGTCTGCGACCGGAATGACGGTGTCGCCGGTCGACGAGCCGATCATGATATCGACCTTGTCGCGGTTGATGAGCTGCGCGGTCACTTCAGCCGCCCGGTTGGGGTTCGACTGGCTGTCGCGATAGAGGATCTCGATCGGGTGGTTTTCGCCTGCAATCGTGATGCCGGGCGCCAGCACCTTGCGCGCTTCGCCGAGCACCCACTGGTCCGCTTCGCCGAAAGCGGCGATCGGCCCGGTCGCCGGACTTACCATGCCGATCTTGACGGGACGGCCGGCGGCACGCGCCGTGGCGAACAATTTGGGCGCAGTAACGGCACCGGCGGCGCCGATACTCAGGACCTTGATGACTTTGCGCCGCGATGGATGCTTGCGATTTTCGATCATGTTCGGCTTCCTCCCCGTAGATCGTTACGTCAATTCTATCGCCGGCCTGCCGGCAATGGCAATCGGGCGCGTCGTCGCGATGCCGGTGCCAACAATTTTTCTCTTTCGTAAGTGGCCCGCCATGCGGTGCAGTGATCAGCGCAACGCTCGCACGGCGGCGGGCGTCACGTCGGCCCCTTGGCCGCCAAAGGCGATACGCAGATAGTTTGCAAGGTCGGCAGCTTGTTGATCTGTCAACTTTCCGGCAAAGCCCGGCATCGCCTGCATGCTCTGCCCGTACGGGAAATTTTGTGCTGGAATACCGTCCAACATGGAAACGATCAGGTTGCGCGGGTCGGAAAGCCGCAGCGTGGTGTTGCCGCGCATCGCGACCGTCGTGTTGGGCACGCCGCTGCCGTCAAGCCCGTGGCAACCGGCGCACAGGGACAGATAGGCTAACCGCCCGGGGCCTATGGCGGAATTGGCCACGGGCGAGGCGGGAGCCAACGGCGCCGGGGGCGGCGGCGTATCGCCCATCAGAAAAGTCACGGCTTTACTCAAATCGTTGGCCGTCAGGTGCCGCGTGCTGAGCATCACCACTGGATGCATGTCGCTGAATGCCGAGCCTTCACCAGCGAGGCCAAGGCCGAGAAAGTCGCGCAGCGCCGCGGATGTCCAGCCGCGTCGCCGCGAGCCCGGCCGGGGTGATGTCGGGCGCCGCGAAGCGGCCGAGCGCGAAGCCCGTCATCGGCTCGCGACAGCTCCATCTGGCCGAGGATGCCGCGCGGCGTGTGGCACTCGCCGCAATGGCCGAGCACGTTGACAACATAACGCCCGCGCTGCCAGGCCGGGGAGCTTCCGATCGATGCGGCAGGAAGCCTGTCGGTCAGGAACAACAGGTTCCAGCCCAGCATGCCGAGGCGAATGTTGAACGGGAAAGCGCAGGCTGGTTGTCGGGTTGGCAACTTTCACCGGGCGCAATTGCATCACGTAGGCGTAGATCGCGTCTGCGTCCTCCCGCGTCATGCCGCGATAGGAGGTGTAGGGCATCGCCGGATAGAGCTGCTGTCCGTCCCGTCGCACCCCGTCGTGCAGTGCCCGCCAGAAATCGTCGGCGCTCCAGCGTCCGATGCCGTAGTCGGGATCGGGCGTGATGTTGGTCGCGTAGATCGTGCCGAAGCCGCTCTCCATCGCCAGCCCGCCGGCAAATGGTGCGCCGCCGGGCGCGGTATGGCAGGCCGCGCAATCCGCAGCCTCGGCCAGGTATTTGCCGCGCGCCACGACGTCGGCAGGCGCGTTCACAACCTGTACCGGGCCGCCGGTCTTGCCGCGCAACAAGTTGCTCGAAACAAATGCCCCGGCCGCGACGCCGGCGAGCGCGGCAGCGCCGACGCCCAGAGCAGCAACCGACGCGACCCTCATATCGTCTCCCGCGTCAGGCCGGGGGTCGCCAGGATCACGTCGCGCACCGCCTGGTAGTAGCGCACGTAGCCGGTGCAGCGGCAGATGTGGGTTTCGAGCGCCGCCGCAACAGTCGCCTCCACGTCGGCCCTTGCGATCGGAGCGCGCTGCAGGCGCTCGATCAGTACCGTCGCAGCGTTGACGAAGCCGGGCGTGCAGTAGCCGCATTGAAAACTGTATTGATCGAGGAACGCCTGCTGCACCGGCGACAGCGCTACGATGTCGCCCTTGTCGTTCGTCTGCGCAATTCCTTCGATGGTGCGAATGCGCTTGCCGTTGAAGAAATCGGCACCGGTGATGCAGGTCGGCACTTCCTCGCTGGTCCGGTCATCGCGATCCCAGATCACCACGCAGGCATGGCACATGCCCTGGCCGCAGCCGAGCCGCGAGCCCGTGAGGTCGAGCATCTCATGCAGCACATCGATCATCATCATGCCTTCCGGCACATCGATCGGTCCGCGCTGCTGGCCGTTGATCGTCACCGTCAGCGGGCGTGTCGCAGGACTCATCCCAGCACCAACAGGATCTGATCCGGCGTCACCGGCAGTTCGCGGAAGCGATGGCCGATGGCATGGGCGATGCCGTTCACGATCGCGGCGATGATCGGGATGCCCGCCGCCTCCGCCATGCCCTTCGGCGGTTCGGTGTCGGACAGCGGCGGCAGCACTTCGGCGCGTCTGCGTCCACACCGCCACGTCGCCGCCGCGCGGCAGGTGGTAGCGGTTGAAATTCCAGGTGCCGTCGCCCGGTCCCTCCTCGTAGAGCGGCAGGTACTCATGCAGCGCAAGCCCGATGCCCGTGGCGGCGCCGCCCTGGATCTGGCCCGACACCAGCTCCGGCACCAGCATGTTGCCGCATTCGAGGATGGTGTGATGTGTGAGCAGCGCGACTTTTCCAGTGGCGGCGTCGACCGCGAGCTCGGCGAGGGCGCCGGTCACTGTTGTAGCCGACACCATGGCGTTGTTGCTGCGCGGCGAGGGAAAGAACACGGCGCGCCGGTCGAGCAGCTGATAGCGTTGGGCGTCGTCGCCATCGGCGCACGCGCAAGCCCGTCCGAAGCGGCAGGTCCACGCATCGCACCAACGCCGTCCACAGCGAAATCGGCCTCCGCCCATTGCCAGCGATTGAATGCGTGCACCGCCGCGCCGGTCACCAAACCCCGGGCATGCGCCTCCGCCGCCAGTCGCGCGAGCCCCAGCGGCTCGCATCCCGTCAACCGTGAGCACGCCATCGCTCCAGCGCGCGCTCTCGGGCGCGCCGCACCGATACGGCCCGCCTCGCCCCAGATCGCCAGCGCGGCCGGCCACAGGCCGCGCAGAGAAGACGATGCGCGCCGCTTCCCGAGTCGTATGGGTGAAATAGTAGGAGGAGTTGCTGGCGCTCGACCCAGACGCATAGACCGGGCTCCAGCGCGGGTTCTCGGCCAGACGATCCTGCTCGCTCTGGCTGATCGTGAGCGGATCGCCGCTTGTTTCGACGGGCAGCTCGGGCCAGTCGGTGACCGCGAGGTCGACGCGATCGGCCGGGCGTCCGAGCCAGCGCACGCACGCGACGGCCTGGCCCGAGGAAGTACCCGTGCCGATCTCCGTGCCGGTGTGCGACAGCGCGATGCTCCCGTCCGGGCCGATCTCGACCTTCGCAAAACTCGCTTCCGCTCCGTTGCCGAAGCGACGCTGGCTCGCGGCGAAGCCGACCCCGTAATATTTGCCCGGATGCGCCGCGTCGTAGGCCGTCTTGCGAGAGGAACGCCAGTCCACAGCGGATGTGCTTTCGCCTTTTGCAGCACCGCCTCGGCGCGCTGGATGCCGTCCGGGACCGCGCCCTGCGTCGTCTTCATGCCGGTCTTCAACACGTTGCGCAGGCGAAACTCGATCGGATCGAGGCCAAGCTCGGCGGCGATCTCGTCCACCATCAGCTCGGTCGCGGTCACCGTTTCGATCGCGCCGTATCCGCGCGCCGAGCCGCAGTCGATCGCGCGTGACGCGATCGCGGTGGCGGCAATGTCGCTCTTGGGAAAGTAGTAGACGGAGTCTGCCGATGTCGCTCCCGCCATCGTGAGCGCGACCGAGCAATTCGCCCGACCTCCGCCGTTCGCGACAATGCCCGCCTGAAATGATTGCAGGAGGCCGCTCCGGCGTTCGACCGCCATCGTGTAGCGCATGTTGAATTGGTGGCGCTTCAGACTCGGCTTGAAATTGCTCGAAACGATCGTTGGCGAGCCGCACCGGCACGCCGTCGCCATAGATCGCGGCGACGAGCCCGTAATACGGCATGTTGCAACGGTCCTTGGATCCGTAGCCGACCGTAAAGCACGGGTGCAGGAACAGTCGCTTCAGGCCGATGCGGCTCCTGGCCAGCATATTGGCCGCGCCTTCGCCGCGACTTCCTGCGGCGATTGGGTCGGCACGACCAGATGCAGCTCCTGGCCGCCCGCGTCATACCAGCCGTTGGCGTTGTCCGGCTCGAGCGCGGCGGTGTCGCCCGATTGCGTGGCATACTCGCGACGAAACACCAGCCAGTCGGGTGGCGGGTGCGAGAGCTCCTCCGCGATGGCGTTGGCGTAGTACATGCCCTGGCCGCCGATATCGCCGTCACGCGCGGGCGCCGGCCACACCGGTTCGTGGTTCACGTAGATCGGGGAGAACGGCCCCTCTCGCGTTGGAGAAAACACGTCCTCATCGTCGGGCGTCGCTCCAGCAATCCGCACGAATCGGGACGAACCCCAGGGATCGCGCGCCAGCGGTTCGGTGACTTCGCCGTAGCGCACCACGGTGTCGTTGAACTGCAATTTGTATTTGGCGAAGCGAAAGCGCGCGAAATCTCGATAGATCAGAATCGCCACCGCCTGGCCCAGATACGCCGGCGTCTGACCTTCCGGCAACAGCATGTCGGTGCCGTAGAAATCCGGAAATGCGAGCCCATCGCGCGCGAGATCAGCGGCCGTGACGACTCGATCGGGCACAAGGTCTGGTTCGAGGATCGAAAGATCGAACCCAGCGTAGCGACGATCGGCCTGGTCACCCGCAGCACCAAGGCGTGTGCCTGCTGCTGCGGCCATGACGGCATGTCGCGGGCGCGGATGTCGCGCGCGAACACCTTCTCCCCGGTGACCTTGGCGGTTGCGTCGATCCGGTATTTCAGGGTCCGGTCGCGACTATTCCAGGCCGGCCGGGCCAGCAACTCGTCGTCGAGCAGCGCTGCAAAGCTTCGGCTTCCCAGTGGCGCCAGATAGACCGCGATGCCGGCAAACAGGCTCGCGCGCACCACCTGCCGTCGCGACAGCAAGTGGCCGGAATTGTCTCCAGAGTGCCTCATCGAGCGACTACAATCTATGGTTTATTTTCGGGCTTCTGGCGCGGACCCGGACATTAATCTATCCATCATTTTGAGGTGGCCGAGGCACTCTTTTACCGTTACGCTTGGTTGTGGCATTGCCCCATGCGTCGGGACACGCGATGGGGCTTGCCTCTCGACGGGGCGTTGAACTTTATCTAGTCTCGCGGCCTTCGCACATGCGAGACGGCACACGCGCACGGGGATCGGTGCGCCAGCCGTGATTTGAGTTTCGGGCGTCTCGAGTTCGAACCACGAACTACACCAGGAATTGTTGTGGGGCGTTAATGAAGGTGGCGTGATCACTCGCTGTTCTTGATGGGGTTATGGATCTCAAGCTGATCGCGCAACACCTTGTGCCGGCGCTTCGTGAGTTGTTGCGCGCCCCGGGACTATGCCTGATCGGGCTCGACGGCGGCCGGCCGCCCGAGGATGAGCAGCGCGAACCTTGGATCAAGATCAAATACGGGGCGGCGAGTGCCGATGACTGGGTGGGCGTGGTATCGGCCACCGCGCGGTTCGTACGCGCACGGGGATTGCCGCAGGAAGCCCTCAACCTCGTCGTCAAGATCATTCCGCGCCCGGGACTCGCGCGCAACCTCATCCCGTGGATCGCCGCGCGCAATCACATCGTCCTCGACCGGCCCTTTCTGCAATATCGGACCACAGCGGAAATCGACCGTACCGCAGACCGCGAATTGCATGTTTATCAGTCGGCCGTGCAGATCGGCGCGCTACGCGATGTGCTGCCGCGTTGCTACGGGTGGGCGCGCGATCCTGCCACCGGCGAGCAAGCGCTGTTCCTCGAATGCGTGACGGACATCGAGGGTCTCGACGCCACCGGCGCCGCGGCCGACTGGCCGCCCGATGCCATCGATGCTGCATTACGCGCGGCGGCGCGCTGGCAAGCCGTCTTCTGGGGCGCCGACGAAAAGCGCCTGGCCTGGGCGGGGCCGCGACCGACGACCGCCGCCATGGTGGCCGATACCTCCCTTTGGCGCGGACTCCTCAACGATGCCCGCGCGCGCTTCCCGCATATCGTGACCCAGGATGTCTGGCGGCGGCGCTATGGGCTGATCGAAACCATGGGGGAATGGCACAAGGTCAAGGATGCCTTACCCGCGACCTTGGCGCACAACGATTTCAATCAGCGCAACGTCGGTTTCCGCACCGGTGCGTGCTCTGACCTGGTGATCGTTCAACAGCCAGCAACCGGCAAGGGCGCGGCTGGCGCGCTCGACCGCAGCGCTGCCGCTGAACCGAAACCAAAATCCAACGGCGGTTCGGTTCACGGGTTGCTGCCACAACTCAAGTCGAAAATGTTTTCAAGCAAGCCATCTCGCTTCGCGTCGAGCGCAATGGCCGGCAGCGAGGCGCGGGAAACATCTGGCGCGCCGCGGCTGACAATGCGATCCAATGTTGAATTGAACATCGTCGTCCTCGACTGGGAAATCGCGCAGCGCAATACGGCGGCCCGCGATCTCGTCGAGTTGCTCACGTTCGTGTTGCAGCCGACTGCCGAGCGCGAAGTGGTCGACCGTCATATCGAAACTCATCGCGACGCCTTGATCAAAGCTGGCGTCTCGACCGGTGTTGAACGCGACGTGTTCTTTGAGGGCTTTCGCTGCGAGCTGCGGGTGCAGGCGATCAACCGCGTCGGGCTGCAATTGTTGTTTGGGGCGCAGTTTCAGCTCGCCTACCTGGCGCGCATCAATGCCACCATCGAGCGCCTGCTCGATCTTTACGATTGAGGCCCGTGGTCTGAGGCGTTGGTGCGGCGGGCGTATCCTTCAATGGTCGACCTCATCCTGAGGAGCCCGAGCGAGGGGTCCCCATCGCGTAAAGCGCGATGGGGTGCCCCGTCAGCGGAGGGCGTCTCGAAGGATGGCCAGGGGAACGGCCTCGCCCTGGGCCATGGCTCGAGACGCGAGCGCTACGCGTACGCGCTCGCCCCTCACCATGAGGCCGAGGAAGACGACCTCACACTCAGCCATCAATTCGCCAGCGGGTCGGGGCGCAGCTGGAAATGCACCGCCAGCGGCTTGGTGCCTTTCCCGCCCTCCTTGAGCCACGGCGTGCGATCGCCGCTGGTCGTCCACAATCCGCGACCCTTCCAGCCGGCGTTGGGATCGTCGATGCGCCCGTCGAATCCCTTGGCGTAGAAACTCAGCGGGTAGGGCAGGCGCAGAACGATCATCTTGCCGTCCTTGAGTGCGATCAGGCCGTCGTTGAGATTGCCGGTCGACATCGGGACATCTTCGCCGAGCCCGAACGTGTTGTGCTGGTCGACCCACGTGTAGTAGCTCGAACTCGGCACTGTTGTCGCCGATGCCTTCGAAGCCCGGCCCGGGATACTTGTAGAACGACCACCCCTCCGGACAATGGTCGCCGGTTGCGGTCGGGCCGTTGAGCGGGCCCTTGCACTTTGAGCGGTCGAAGCTTCCGAGGTGTCCACTGCCGAGCGACACCCACACGACGCCCTTGGAGTTGATATCGCCGCCGCGGATGCCGAAATAGGGCTTTGGCACGTTGTAGATCTCGGCGAGAGCAGTCGCAGGCGGGTTAGATCCCGGGTCGACCCGTACCACCGCCGCCGTACCGCCGAACACGCCGACCGTGCCCCAGATCGAGCCGTCGGCTGGGTTCGGCATCACCGCGTAAAAGCCGCCGTTGATCCGCTTATCCTTGGTTGGATCGACTGGCTGATCGGGCTCGACATAGTCGTCGCGCTTGCCGTTGCCGTTGGTATCCAGGACGAATGCGGTCCAGCCTTGCGCTTTCGTCGCGTCTCCGGTCTCGTCGAACAGCTTGGTGTTGATCCAGCCGACGACGGGGCCGCCGCCGCTCGTCCACAGCGTGTCGTTCTTGTCGTAGCCGAACTGCAGGTGATGGGTGCCGAAGCAGGTGTCGACGAACGTGTATTTCATCGTCTTGGGATCGAGCATCGCGAGCTGGCGCATGCTGCGTTCCAGCGGAAACAGCTTGGCCGACGGGTGTTCGGAGCCCTTCTTGCAGAAGTCAGGGTCGTTGGAGGCGCGTACGGTAGCGGCGAGCCACAGCCGACCTTTCCCGTCGAACATGGAATTGTGATTGTTCGCTCGCGTATCCCAGATCTTCTCGTCACCCCAATAGGCCGACGGCGCCATCGGCTTGAGTGCCGCCGCATGACCGGGGCCGAGCGATTCCGGCATTTCCGGATCGCGCACCGGCGCGGTGAAGCTCGTGACCTTGTTGGTCTTGGGATCGAGGATCGGCAACTCGTCGGTCGCGTATTCGGGCGAGCCGTAGAGCGGGCCGTATCCATTGACCGTCGGATTGCGCCGATCCGACGCGATCAGGTCATGCAGGTATTTCTTCGGGTCGCCCCATTCCCACGTGGTGACCACGATGTTGCGCTCGACGCCCTGCGGTCGCGGCGGTTTCGCCGCCGGCAATTCGCCTTTGGCGACCCGATCAGTCCAGTCGCCGAAATATTTAAACGGTACGCCGCCAAGCTGGCCGGCCAGCGGGTTCACCATCAGTTCCGCCGCCTGGCCGGATTGTACGCGCCGCATCCACGCGTCTTCGCCGGACTTGAACGTGCCGAAAGCCGCCGGGATGGTTCGGGTTGCGAGTTGCCCGAGCTGATGGCAACCAATACACGCCTGGTTCTTGATGGCGGTCAGCCATTGCGCCTGCGTGACCTTCTCGGGGATCTCGCTCTTGCCGCCGAATTGGCTCTGTTCAGGAACTTTCAACATCGAATACCAGTAGATCGCCGGATAGTACTGTGCGGCTGCCGCTTCGTTTGGCGCTTTCACGGCGGTGAGATTGAGTTGTTTTCCAGGCTCGCTGTCGACCTTGGGTGAATCCACCAATCCGTAGCCGCGGACCCAAACCTGGTATTTGGCCTTTGGCAGATCGGGCACGACGTACCGCCCCTGATCGTCGGTGACGACGATTCTCGCAAACTTGGTCGGCAGCTCGGTCGTCTCCGCGATCACCCAGACGCCGGCCTCCGGCCCGTTCGGTCCGGTGACCACACCGCCGATGTCGTCGGCGTCGATTGCGATCTGGGCGCCTTGCGATTGCGATGCGGTAGTACCCTGTTGCGCGCGCGCCGGCATGGCGGCGGTGAGACCTAAGGTCAGTGCCGCGGCAACAAGCGCATGAGCCGCCACGCCGGATTGCAAGCCGAACTTCGCCTTCTTCATGCCGTCCTCCCTGCGTTCGTCTCTGCAAGCCGCTGCGTGCGCAGGTGCGACCTGGGTGCAAACCTGCAGGCGAACGTTCGGCGACAGTCTGGAACCGGATCCGGCTCGCCGTCCAGAGCCATTCAGGCAAACCAGCGTGGTCACCAGCGCATCGGGCTAAGCCGTGGCGCGCGGCCGCCGATCGGTCTTAAATGGGGAAGCGGATGGCGAGCCGGTCGGGGCATCGGACCAAGGAACCTTCCCGCAAGGAGGAGCGCCATGATTGCGTGCTACATGGTCGGTATCAAGAGCGCAGGCAAATCGACGAGTGTCACGGTCGAAGCCGAGGATGCGCTCATCGCCGCGCTGAAGGTGAAACACGAGAGGCCGTCGGCGATCATTACCTATGTCCGTAAGCACAATGCACGCGGCGACCGTCGCCATCCGCACCGCGATGTTGCGAGACAGGCCGACTGATACAAGCGGGAGCGCGACTCGATGAACGTCTTCCTGTCCTGCACAAGGACCCACGCTGTCCTCGGGGTTGTTTCGCTCGCGCTGTGCGCCCAATCACTTCCCGCTCGCGCGGCCGAGCCGTCCGGAACTTGGTCGGTCAAATCCCATCTGCCCGCGCCGCGCGGCGAGAGCGGGATGGCAGCGCAGAACGGCAAGCTCTATGTGCTCGGCGGCTATGTGCCGGGTGTCGAAGCCTCACCGCGCGCGGAAGAATACGACCCCGCGACGGGGACGTGGCGCGAGCTTGCGCCGATGCCGCGGGCGGTCAGCCATCCCGGGGTCGCCGGCATGAACGGCAAGCTCTATGTGATCGGCGGCTTTACCGCCAACGTGCACGCCGGCGCGCTCGACACCGCATTCGAATACGACCCGGCGGCCAACAGCTGGCGCAGCCTTGCGCCGCTCGGAAAGCCGCGTGGTTCCGTCGGCGTCGCGGCGCTCGATGGCAAGCTGCACGCGATCGGCGGGCGTGGGCTCGACAAGGTGACGGCTGGAACCCACGAGATCTACGATCCCGCGACTGGACAATGGCGCCTTGCGGCGCCGCTGCCGGTCGCGCGCGATCATCTCTCGGTCGTCGCCGCGAATGGCAAGCTTCACGTAATAGGCGGCCGCAAGGCCAACAACACGACCGACAACACCGACCTGCATGATGTCTACGACCCGGCGACTGACAGCTGGAGCAAAGCCGCCCCAATGCCGACGGCACGCAGCGCCGCGGGGGCGACGCTGGCGCGAAACCGCATCGTCGTGGTTGGCGGCGAGTGCGACCATGGCCACACCTTCAATCAGAACGAGGCCTATGACCTCGCCACCGATCGTTGGCTCACCCTCACGTCGCCGGTCGGCCGCCACGGCTTTGGCGGCGCTACCCTCGGCGATGACGTCTATTTTGCCGGCGGCAACAAGGGCTGCGGCGGCGGTGATGTGACCGACGAGTTGTTGATGTTCAAATTACCTTAGCGCGTCGGCCTATTGTCCGGGCGCTTGAATATCGTTCTCGCGCACGACCTGGCCCCAGCGCGCGATCTCGGAGTGCAGCAGCGCTTGCGCAGCCTGCGGCGAACGCTCGTCCTTCGCATAGGGGGCAACGCCGGTGTCGGCCCAGGCTTTGACGATCGCCGGATCGTCGGCCACCTGCTGCAGCACCGCATTGAGCTTGTCGATCACCGGCGGTGGCGTTCCGGCCGGCACGAACAGCGCGTGCCAGTACAGAATCTCAAGCTTGGGTCCGAGTTCTTTGACGAAGCTCGCGACGTTGGGAAACAACGCGGATTCCTGCTTTGCCGTAATCCCGTAAGCCTTGATTTGCCCGGCCGCGACCTGTTGCACCACCGACTGTGGTGTCGCGAAGAACAGATCGACGTGGTCGCCCGCGATATCCTGCAGCGCCGGCGCGGCGCCACGGTAAGGAACCTGGATGACTTCGACCTTGGCTTCCTTGGCGAACAGCGAGGTGGCGAGATGCCCGGTGCTGCCAGCGCCGGGATGCGCCATCTTCAGCGGCTCGCGCTTCATCAACGCGATCAGCTCGCCAAGCCTATTCGGTGCGAGCGATTTTCGCCCCGTGAGCACCAGCGGGTTGTGGTTGATAAAGCCGACAGGCGTGAGGTCCTTCTCGGTATCGAAGCCGAGCTTCGGATAGAGCGCGACGTTGGCGGAGATCTGCAGATTGTGGAGCAGCAGCGTGTAGCCGTCCGGCGCCGCGCGTGCGACGCGGCCGGTGGCGATCGTGGTTCCGCCGCCGCTGACGTTCTCGACCACGAAGTTCTGCTTGAGCTTGGCGGAGAACTGCGTCGCGAGCTCGCGCGCGATCTGATCGGTGGGGCCGCCAGCCGGGTAGGGTACGATGATCGTGACCAGTCGGTTCGGGTAGTCCTGCGCGCAGACGGCTGAGGCGCAGACGGCGAGCCCGGCCGCGAGAACGACACGCATCGCACGGTTCATGCCCATGCTCCTTTGGGTTGGACTTATTCTGTCTCGGGCGGAATGATCGGCAGCAGCAGGTACGGCATTCTGCCATGCGCAAAGTGCAGCGTGTTCTCGGTCGCGAAGATCGCGGGCGGCCGATCGCTCGGGTTTGTATGGGTGAACGGGCCGACGCCTTTCATCGGATAGGGTGCGTTGGCAAGGCCGGCGTCGCTGCCGTCATATTCGTAGTCCTTGCCGCGCACACTCAGTCCCAGCCGGTATCCGGGCGGCACGACGATCGAGGTCGGCCAGATTTCGATGTCGAGCTCGACCGGCACGCCGGGCGTGAGCGGCCATACCTCATCATGGGTATGGTAGGGTCGATATGGGCGCGACTCGTGCGGATCGAGCTTGCGCTGCGAGGCGCGCAGCCAGCCGATCCCAACCGGCGTGCGCGGGTCGTTCGACCCGACGAAGACGACCTCCTTGCCGTCCGGGTCGAACACGCGGAGCACCAGGAAAACATCTGCATCGGTGGTGTGGGATGAGAGCCAGAGCTTAGCCGTGACCGGGCCGGTGATCTCGAGGTCCTCGGTCATCGCCGGTGTGAAGAATGTGACGCCTGCGCCGGTCGCCTCGTAGGTGATCCTCGTCTCGAGCGTCGGAGCACGGGTCACGAGGTCATACCATTCTGGGTCGAGGTAATACTTGGTCCATTGGGTGCGCGCGAGCGGCCATTCGGTCTCGGCCCGCAGTGTGAATTTTTCGCCCGGCCGGCGGATGTTCAATGACACGGGCGGCTGCTGCTCCCAGCCGGTCGCCTCGTCCTTGAGGAAGTGCCCAAAGAAGCGCTTCTGCAAGCCCATGCCGTAGTTGCTGTAGAAATGCGTGAAGTGGGTGTCGCCGTGCACTTCGAGCCATTTCTGTCTCGATCCCGCCCGCAGATATCCCTCGAAATTGCCACGCGGGTGCAGGCCCTGGCCGCCCCAGTTGGCAGCCGACAGCAGCGGCACGTCGATCTTCTCGAAATCGACCATGCGGGCCCGATAGTAATCGTCGATCAGGGGCCTGCGTGCTGCGTCGCCGCCGGGATCGGCATGGTTTTTTGCGAGCTCGTCCGGTGTCAGCGTCTGCGGCCCGGCCACCGGCTCGCCGGTGACCAGGCTGCGCCCACCCTTGTCGCCGACGCCGTGCTGCACGCTCAGCACCTGGCGGTCGTACCAGTTATCGATGAAATCGCTCAAAATCCCGCCGTGGCGCGCGAGCTCGCGGTAATAGTCGGCAAATCCTTCCCAGATACAGAGCGCGGCGAGATGCGGCGGTCGCAGCGCGGCGACCTGCCACTGGTTGGTGGCGAAATAGGAGATGCCGTTCATCCCGACCTTGCCGTTGCTCCATGACTGCGTGCCGGCCCACTCGACGCATCGATAGAGATCCTGCGCTTCACGCGGAGACCAGATATCGATCACCCCGGGCGAACGGCCGGCGCCGCGCGAATCGACGCGCACGCAGGCATAGCCATCCGGCACCCATTTCTCCGGGTCGACCAGCTCCCACACCTGATATTTGTTGCTCGATCCGGCGAGGACCTCGGGCGCCGCCTTGATCAGCCGTGCCCAGTTGCCTTTGTAGCCCTCCTGAAAGGCAAGGCCCTTGGCATAGGGCCCGTAGCTCAGGATCACTGGACAATTGCCGTCGCCGATCGGGCGGAACACATCGGCGCGCAGCACCACGCCGTCGTCCATTGGGATTGGCGCGTCCCAATCGATGCGCATCCCATCGCGCGTTTCGGTTTTCATGAGCTTATACGCGGCCCGGCCTGAGCACGTCTTCCAACCAATCCCACATAGTGTGGACCCCGATGGTGATGTTGTCGACCTGGCAGTGGTGGAAGCCGCCCTCCTGGCGCTTGAAGATCTTCAGCGTCTTTTGCTTCGACCCGACGGCGTCAAAGCATGTCTGTGCAAGAGCGAGCGAGATCTGCTCATCGCCTTCGCCGTGCACAAGCAGGAACGGGCACGTCATCTTCTGCACGATGCCATCGAGCTTGAACGCTTCGAGCTTCTTGAGCGCCTCGGATTGGCTCGAGACGCCCAGCACCCATTGCAGGTGTTCGGGCGGCACCGAAAGCGACAGCACTTTGCCCGCCGCCAGCTCGTCGACACGTTTTTTCCAGATGGCGTGATAGTCCCATTGCGCACCCCACGCGATGCAGCAGGCAAAACGCGATTCGAGCGCAGCCGCCCGCGGCGCATAGTAGCCGCCGAGGCTGAGTGCCATCACGCCGATGCGCTTTGGGTCGAATTCGGGGCGGGCGGCCAGATAGTCATAGGCTGGCGTCGCGTAGCGCTCGGTTTCCGCGATCAGCGGGAGATTGCGAAAACGCACGCTCTCGCCGTTGCCGGGACCATCGACGATCAGGCAGCCGATGCCGCGCGCCGCAAGATCGGGAACCCCATAGCCGTACTGGATTTCCTTGGTCACATCGAAACCATCGAAAAAAACCATCGCCGGCGCGCCGCCTGGACCTGCCGCATCGGTGTCCGGATGCACCAAGAGCGCCGGCAGCGTTGTGCCCTGATAGGGGACTTCCACATGCTCGATACGCGGGCGCCGCATCAGCGCAGCAGCATCGCGAAATGCCTTGACGGATTTTGCATAGACATCGAGGCCAAGCTGGGACTTTGGCTGCAGGAAGCGCTCGCCGGTTTGGTAGTAGCGCGTCGCCCGCAGCAAACAGGCGGCGGCGGTGAGCGCATGACCTTCCATCTGCGCCGTACGCCCGCGCGCCTCGACGGTCTCGCCCATGCGGGTCCACTCCGCAAACCAGGCCGCATCGTCGCCGACCTTGTCACGGAGCGCACGACCGACGCGGTTGACTTCGTCGATTTCAGCTCCGCCCCAGGGCGCTCCTCCCAGGCAAATCAGCAATCCCATCGACCACCGATAGTGATCGGGGAAATACAGAAAGGCGGGGTCGTTGGTGCGATCGTTCATCGGCGCGCCTCCCGGGGCCCGGCACACACATTACCCGAAATAGGCCTCACGCACTTCGCGACGGTCCGCGAGTTCACTCGGGCTTCCATTGGCAACCACGCGGCCCTTGGCCAGCACGTAGCCGTAATGGGAAATCGCCAACGTCTGATGCACGTTTTGCTCGACCAGGAATACCGTGATTCCCCGTTGATTGATCTCGCGGATGATCCTGAAATTTTCTTTGACCAAGAGCGGGGAAAGCCCGAGCGACGGCTCGTCGATCAACAGGAGTTTCGGCGCGCGCATCAAGCCGCGCCCGATCGAGACCATGGCCTGCTCGCCGCCGGACAGGGTGCCGGCGAGCTGCAGGCGGCGCTCGGCGAGGCGCGGGAAGATGCCAAGGATTTCGGCCATGCGTTCCTGCAGTGCGGCGTCGGAGCGCTCCTGATAACCGCCGATCCGCAAATTCTCTTCGACCGTGAGCTTGGGGAAGACCTTGCGCCCTTCCGGGATGCAGGCAATGCCGGCGGCGATGATCCGGTGGGTCGGCAGGTCGGTGATATCCTGGCCGTCGAAGGTGATGCGGCCGGCGCGCGGCCGCGTCAGCCCGAGAATCGAACGGATCAGCGTGGTCTTGCCCGAGCCGTTCGATCCAAGCAGGCAGGTGATACGCCCGGCTTCGGCACAAAGCGACACCGCATCGAGCACGTCCGCCTTGTCGTAGGCGGTGGTGATGCCGTCAATCTGAAGGCGTCCGCTCACGAGGCCACCCCAAGGTAAGCTTCCTGCACCAGCGCATCAGCGGCGACCCGACGGTAAGGCCCTTCGGCGATCTTACGTCCGAAATTGAGCACGACGCAGCGGTCGGTGATGCGCTCGATCACGCCCATCTCATGCTCGACGATGATGATGGTCAGCGCTTTGTTGCGCTCGCGCACCTGCAGAATGTCCTCCATCAGATCCACGGTTTCCTCATGCGTCATGCCGGCGGACGGCTCGTCGAGCAGGAGCAGTTTGGGCTCGCTGATCAGCGCCCGGCAGATCTCGATGCGGCGGCGGTCGATCATCGGCAGCCCGGCGACCGGCTCGAACAGCCGGTTGGCGAGTTGCGGCTCGAATGTGTCGACCAGGGCACGCGCCGCCGAATAATTGGTTTCGAATTCACGCTTGAACGCGGCGCGGCGCACGAGATTGAACCAGAGACCGTGATTGAGGCGCTTGTGGTTGCCAATGATGATGTTGTCGAGGATCGACAGCGGCAGCGACAGACGCGAGCGTTGAAATGTGCGCGCGATGCCGGCGCGATAGACGGCCTGCGGACTAGCGCCGGTCATATCCTTGCCGTCAAACGTGACCTGGCCGGCATCCGGTCCGTATATCCCCGTCACGACGTTGAAGAACGTGGTCTTGCCCGACCCGTTGGGACCGATCAGTCCGAGAATCTCGTTGCGCGCGACCGCGAGATCGAGCCGGTCGAGCGCAACCACGCCGCCGAAAGTCCGCGTCAGCGCCCGGGCCTCGATCAGCGGGCTCACGGCCGCCAGCCCGGAAAGTAGCGACGGATTGGGCGCGGCAGCAGACCCTCGGGTCGAAACAGCAATACCGCGATGACGATCAGCGCGTACAGCAGGAAGCGATATTCCTGGATGGTCTGCAGTTTCTCGGGGATGATCACCACGATCGCAGTTGCCGCTATCACTCCCCACGGATTGCCAATTCCGCCCAGCAGGAGGATCGACACCAGAATGAGCGAGTTGGCGAACGTATAGTTGTTGGGGCCGACGAAGCCGCCGACCATGCCAAACAGGGCGCCGGCGATCCCAATGAGAAAGTTTCCCAGCAGAAAGGCGGTGATCTTCCAGCGCGCAATGTCGAGGCCGAAGCAGCTTGCCGCGGTTTCGTCGAGCCGCAATGCGTCGAGATCGAGTCCGATCCAGGATCGCTCCAGCCGCCGCACCAGGATGAATGCGCCTGCGAGCAGCAGCAAGCTGACGACGAAATAGTTGATGTAGAATGAGAGTTCGAAGCCTTTAGCGATCTCGATATTGTCGTTGAACGACCAACCCAGCACCTGCATGCCCTTGACCTGCAGACCCTGCGGGCCGCCCAGGATGTCGTTGACTTCGAGGAAAGTTCGCAGCAGCAGCGCGAACGCGATGGTGACGAGGGCCGCATAGTGCCCGCGCGTGCGCAACACCGGAAGCAAAAGCGTCGACCCGATCAGGGCGGCGAGCAACCCGCCGATCAGCAGCACCAGCAGGTGTGGGATTGCGGTGTGGGCGTTGAGCACGGCCGCCGTATAGGCGCCGATTCCGAAGAACGATGCGCCGGCGAAATTAAGCACGCCCGCGTAACCGAACTGGATGTTGAGACCGAGCGTTGCGACCGAGTAGAGCAGAACCGTCACCACCAGCAGCAGCACGAAATGATTGTCATGGAAGACCGCCGCCACGACACAGATGGCGAGGAGCGCGCAGCCCGCGAGCGCATCCTCGTGTTCGGCAAATGAGCGGGCAACCGGACGCAGCGCCCCGAGCCGCGCAGCCGCGACCGCGACCGCAATACCGGCCGCCAGGAGGCCGATGACGATCGGCTGCCGCTCGGCCCCGAGCAGTGCAATCAGATACGCCGCGACGAGGGCGAGCGCGCCTGCGCCAAGGGCCAGCGATGCGCGCGCTCCGGGGTTTCCCGCCATCATACGCGCTCGCTGATTTTTTCGCGAATCAGGCCGGTCGGGCGCCAAGCCATGATGGCGATGACCACCGCAAAGGCGAACACATCCTTGTAGGCACTGGCAAACGGCAGCGCGACGGCACCGATGGTCTGCAATGCGGCGAACATAAACCCGCCGATGATCGCACCATAGATGCTGCCAAGACCGCCGATGATTGCCGCCGCAAAGCCGACCACACCGAGATAGAGGCCGATGCCGAAGTTGATCTCGTTGTAGTAGAGTCCGTTCATGATTTCGGCGAATGCGGCGAGCGCCGAGCCGATTGCGAAGGTAATAAGCACGATCGCAGTAAAGTTGACTCCCATCGTACGCGCCGTTTCTTCATCCTGTGCCACAGCTCGAATGGCAAGGCCGAGCTTCGTGCGATTGAGTAGAAATTGCACACCGACAATGACCAGGACCCCGGCAGTCAGCATCATGACGTTGTCGAGACGCAGGTTGAAAGAGCCGAGCGCGACCGATGCGTTCGGCAGCAGCGCGGGAAACGGCTTGGGATTGGCGCCCTGCGGATAGAACAGCCGCACCGACTCGCGCAACACCGTGCCCAGCATCAGCGTTATCAGCAGCGTATTGATGGCCGGCGCGCCGCGTAGCGGCAGCACCAGGTAGCGCGCGATCAGCATGCCGAGGACCGCCATGGCGAGCGTCGCGATGATCAGCATGGCCAACAGCGCAAGGGCTGGCGAGGCGATCCCTGCGGCTGCAACGCCAATGTAGGTCGCGAGCGCTGCGAACGCGCCGACCGTGAGGACGTCACCGTGTGAGAACTTGATGATATCGAGGACGCCGAAGAACAACGTGAAACCGACCGCCACCAGGGCATACATCATGCCGAGCATCAGCCCGTTCATGACGTACTGGGCGACGAGCCCCGCGTTCATGCTGATCTACAAAAGGGGTGACTGGTTCGCAGCATCTTGATCCCCGTCATGCCCGCTGGTCGGGCGATGACGGCGACGAAGCGGTTCAGTGTCCACTATTTCTGTCCTGGCAGTTTGCGCTTGCCGGACGCGTACTCGCTGTCGTCCCACTCTACGAACTTGCCGTCCTGGATTACGTAGCTGGTGATGACAGGTACGGTATTCTGGCCATGATCGTCGAACGTGATGGTGCCAACGATCGAGTCACGGTCCTTCACGTTGGCGAGATCTTCAATGACCTTTTTGCGATCCGGACCGACCTTTTCGATCGTATCGAGGATCATGCTCATCGCCGCAAACGCGAAGGCGCCGTAGGCCTCGGGCGGATTGTCGTACTTCTGGGCGACGTACTTTTCCATGAAGAACTTGCCGCCCGGCAGCTTCTCGGTCGGAGCGCCTTCGCGGAACGCCAGCGTACCCTCCGCCAGCGGGCCGAGGCCCTGGATGTAAGCGTCGGAGACGATGCCGGAGGTGCCGTCGAACACCGCCTTGAGGCCGAGCTTGTCCATTTGCGCGCGAATGCGCACTCCGATCGGAGTGAGTCCGCCGAAATAGATGACTTCCGGATTGAGCGCCTTGATCTGCGTGAGCTCAGCGGTGAAGTCCTGTTGGTCCGCGGTCACCCCGAAGGTCCCGACGATCTTGCCGCCCAGTTTGGCAAGCGCCTCGCCGAAGTATTGATTGTGTCCCTTGCCGTAATCGGTGGTGTCATGGATGACCGCGAAGGTTTTGTAACCGAGCTTGGAAAGGAGCGCCGCATTGGTTTGATTCTGATTGATCATGGTGCCGTTAACGCGATGCACCTCCGCGTATTTGTTGCGATAGGTAATGTCGGGCAGGACTGCACCCCAAACAATCACGGGAAACCCGAACTTGTGATAAACGTCGACGGTGGCGATCGCCGTCGTCGAGCAATAGTGGGTGACGCCAGCGATGATCTCCTTGTCGGCCGCCATCTTGGTCGCAACCTGTACGGCGATGTTCGGCTTGCATTCGTCGTCGAGCACGACGAGTTCGTAATCGTATTTGGCTTTTGGGTCCGCGTTGCGCAGCCGGACCGCGAGATCAGCCGAGTTGCGGCCACCGATGCCGTTGACTGACACGCCCCCGGTCAAAGGCCCGATGAATCCGACCTTGACCTTGTCCTTTGCCTCGGCGGTCGCCACGCAGGCGGCCAGCAACACCGCCGCTGCAGTCAGCACGCTGGCTTTTGCTTTCGGGTTCATCACATGCCTCCGGATCGCGTTTACGCAACTATAGATGAGCTCATTGCATGTGGAATAGCAGAAATCCGTATTCGAGCGGCCATGGGCGGCGTGATAAGGCTGCGGAGTAGGCAATGCTCGGCCTGATGCGCTATGCTTTGCGGCACCGGCAGACCCTCCGCATTTTGACTTGGCCTGTCGAGCGCCAACCAGCATGCTAACAAGCATTGCCGTCGGGGCAGCTCCAAGAGAGGACGCGCATGGCAAAGCTCAACATCAACGGCAAGACCCACGACGTGGACGTAGAACCGGACACGCCACTCCTGTGGGTTATTCGTGAGCAGATCGGGCTCACCGGAACGAAATATGGGTGCGGCATCGCGCAATGCGGCGCGTGCTCGGTACACATCGACGGGGCTGT
The DNA here is from genome assembly GCA_963833605.1 of uncultured Alphaproteobacteria bacterium. Classification (GTDB taxonomy): domain Bacteria; phylum Pseudomonadota; class Alphaproteobacteria; order Rhizobiales; family Xanthobacteraceae; genus JAFAXD01. The sequence goes on along the minus strand of CAWHYZ010000010.1, from coordinate 363,216 downwards.
GGCGAGGTCCTGCTCGCTCCGCGTCGGCGACGTGCGACCGACCGACCGGATCGTGACGATCGAGGGCCTTTCGGAGACGAGTTCGCATCCGGTGCAACGGGCCTGGGCGGCGGTCGACGTCCCGCAATGCGGCTATTGCCAGTCGGGGCAGATCATGGCCGCCGCCGCGCTGCTTGCCCTGAAACCGCGGCCAACCGACCAGGAGATCGACGCGGCGATGACCAACATTTGCCGCTGCGGCACCTATCAACGCATCCGAGCCGCCGTGAATATGGCGGCCGATCTGGCATAGGGAGGGCCGGTCATGAAACAGATCGTTCGCAACAAGGCCAGGCTCTCGCGCCGGACGTTCATGGTCGGGTCCGCTGCGGCCGGCGGCGGGCTTGCGCTCGGCTTCAATCTGCCTGAAGGCGTGACACCGGCGCGGGCGCAAAACGTCGCCGACGGTGGCGCCGAGATCAATGCCTGGGTCGTCATCAAGCCGGACGATACCTGCGTGATTCGCATCGCGCGCTCGGAAATGGGGCAGGGCACCCGCACGGGCCTCGCTCAGCTTGTTGCCGAGGAACTCGGATGTGACTGGAAGAAGGTGACGACCGAGTTGATCACGCCTGGCCAGAACCTTGCCCGCAAGCGTGTGTGGGGTGAAATGGGTACCGGCGGCAGCCGTGGCATCCGCACCTCGCAGGATTATGTGCGCCGCGGCGGCGCTGCCGCGCGCATCATGCTGTTGCAGGCGGCGGCGAATGAGTGGAACGTGCCGGTCGGCGAGTTGACAGTCGCCGACGGCGTCATCGCGCATGGGCCCTCGAAACGTACGACCAGCTATGGGCGGGTCGCAGCTGCGGCTGCCAAGGTTTCTCCACCCGACCCGAAGAGCATCATTCTCAAGAACCCGAAAGATTGGAAGATTGCCGGGCAGCCAGTGAAACGGCTCGACACCGCCGACAAGCTCAACGGTGCCAAGGTCTTTGCAATCGACGTCAAGCTGCCGGACATGCTGTGTGCGGCGATCAAAGATTGTCCGGTGTTCGGCGGCAAAGTGAAGAGTTACGACGAAAGCAAGATTGCCGGTCGGCCAGGTGTGCGCCGGGTGGTGAAAGTGAAGGACACCACGGTCGCGGTCGTTGCTGATACCTGGTGGCGGGCAAAATCGGCACTCGATGCACTGCCGATCGAGTGGGACGATGCTGGCAATGCCACGAAATCGAGCGCGACGATTGCCGAGCATCTCGCGGACGGTCTCGCTGCCACCGCCACCAATGGCGACCGCCGCAATGGCGATGCACCGGCGGCGATCGCCGGTGCCGCCAAGAAGGTCGAGGCGGTCTACCGCACGCCGTTCCTCGCCCACGCCACCATGGAGCCGATGAACTGCACCGCCAAGGTGTCAGCCGATAAGGCCGAGGTCTGGGTCGCGACCCAGAATTCGGAGGCCTCGCTGGCGGCGCTGTCGGAAGCGTCCGGGCTTCCGCTTGCCCAATGCGAGGTCTATCGCCATGATCTTGGTGGCGGGTTTGGCCGCCGCGGTGGTGCGCAAGATTATGTGCGTCAGGCCGTCGCCATCGCCAAGGAGTTCCCCGGCATTCCGGTCAAGATGATCTGGAGCCGCGAGGAAGACATGGCGCACGACTTTTACCGGCCGATCTCCCAGTGTCGGATGTCTGCCGGCCTCGATGCCTCCGGCAATCTTACTGGTCTACACGTGCGCGTGTCCGGCCAGTCCATCAATGCGTTCTCCAATCAGGCAGCGATCGCCGGCGGCAGGGATATGCGCCAGCTGCAGGGCCTTTACGCCGAGCCCGGCGATGCGCAGCTCGGCTACGGCGTACCGAACCTGCTGATCGAATACGTGATGCGCAACACCCACGTGCCGGTCGGCCCGTGGCGCGGCGTCAACACCAACCAGAACGCCGTCTACATGGAGTGTTTCATCGAGGAGGTCGCGCGCGCCGCCGGCAAGGACTCGCTCGAATTCCGGCGTGCCCTCATGGCCGATCATCCCAAGCATCGTGCTGTTCTGGAGGCGGCCGCCGCGAAGGCAGACTGGGGCAAGCCGCTTCCCGCCGGCGTTCATCGCGGTTTGGCGCAGTTCATGGGTTACGGCAGCTACTCGGCTGCCGTTGCCGAAGTTTCGGTCGACCCCAAGGGTGCGCTCAAAGTTCATCGCATGGTACTGGCACTCAACTGCGGCCATGCGGTCAATCCGGGCCAGATCGCCGCCCAGGTCGAGGGATCGGTCGCCTATGGCCTCACAGCGACCTTGTACGGTGAGTGCACGGTTGAAAATGGCCGCATGAAGGAGCTCAACTTCGATACCTACGAGATCATGCGGCTTGCCGAGATGCCCAAGGTCGAGACCGTGATCATGCCGACCTACGACTTCTGGGGTGGCGTAGGCGAGCCAACGATCTGCGTGGTAGCACCTGCCGTGCTCAACGCGATCCATGCGGCGACCGGCAAGCCGGTACGTACTCTGCCGTTGAAGAATGTGAAGCTCGCCTAGAAAGTCGACCAGGCAGCAAATGTCGTGGCCGGGCCGGTCCCGGCCACGACGTTGTTCACAGGGCCAAGCCGCAAAGACGCGGCGCGTTGCGCGTTTTGTTGGAGGGCATATGCCGGCATCGGCGCCGCAACATTGGCCCGAGCTGTCCTACCCGGCCTGGCGGGAAACCTGCACAACGTTGCAGCTGTGGACCCAGATCGTCGGCAAAATCCGGCTTTCGCTCACCCCATGGCTCAATCATTCCTGGCAGGTCACCCTCTACGTGACCGCCCGTGGCCTCACGACGACGCCCATCTATGCCGGCGAGCGTTCACTCCAGACCGAATTCGATTTCATCGATCACGTGCTGCGCATCGACACGAGCGACGGAGCGCAGCGCAAAGTCCCGCTGCGCGCTCAGACGGTTGCTGAATTCTTCGCTGCCGTCATGGCCGCATTGGCTGAGGCCGGTGTGCGCGTTGCCATCGACGACATGCCCAATGAAATGGCTAATCCGATCGCCTTTCGCGATGACCGCGTGCATGCGTCCTATGACGCCGAGTATGCCCAGCGGTTCTGGCGGGTACTCGTGCAATGCGACCGCGTGTTCAAGCTTTTTCGCACTGGTTTCATCGGCAAAACGAGCCCGGTGCATTTCTTCTGGGGAAGCTTTGACCTCGCGGTGACGCGCTTCTCCGGTCGCCGCGCCCCGACCCATCCCGGCGGAATTCCGCATCTTTCCGACGCGGTGACCCGCGAGGCCTATTCGCACGAGGTCAGCAGTGCGGGCTTCTGGCCGGGCGGCGGCGCGATCAACTATCCGGCGTTCTATTCCTACGCCTATCCGGTGCCGGAGGGCTTCAGCAAGACAAGGGTGCGGCCTGCCGCCGCCATTTTCAACGCCGACCTGGGCGAGTTCCTGTTACCTTATGACGCGGTCCGGAATGCCAGTGCCCCGGACGACGTGCTCATTGAGTTTCTGCAAAGCACGTATGAGGCGGCGGCGAATGCGGCGCATTGGGATCGCGCGTCGCTCGAATGCCCGCTGGGGCAACCGGGTGTTCCGCGACCGATCCAGTAATTGCGCAGCCGGCTACGCGATGACCGGCTGCAGCGGCCATCCGAAGTTATCCGGCAGGTTGGCGAATGCGACCAGCCGATCCGTGAGCATCTGGTGCAGGCGTGCCCATTCCTTCCTGGTGTCGCGGGTGGGGTTCTTGTAGGCGAGATTGTTCATCTGGCCCGGGTCGTTCTTGATGTTGTAGAGCTCGTATTCGATTCCGGCGCCATCGCAACCGAAGTAGACCGCATAGGTCCAATCACCTTCGCGAAGCGCCCGGATGTGATTGCCCGGGGTGCTCACGGGCACGAAGAACATATCGTCGAAGGAAAAGACCGTGAAGTCATGCACTGACTTTGACGGATCGCGGATGATCGGAACGATGCTCTTGCCGATGCCGTACGACCCCGCGTCGGAAATCCCGGCGAGGTCTAGGATCGTCGGCAACAGGTCGAGATGATCGTAGAACGCGTCGGTTTCGAGCGGCTCGGGGTAAAGCTTGGGATTGTGGATGATCAGCGGGATGTGGATCATTTCCTCATAAGCCGTGTAGGCCTTCTCGCGCATGCCGTGCGAAAGCCCACCTTCGCCGTGGTCGGTCAGTCGCAGGATGATGGTGTTGTCCATCAGCCCGGTTTCTTCCAGCGTGTCGAGCACCGTCGTAATGTGCTTGTCCACGACGGTGTGCAGATAGGCATAGAAGTTGATGTAGTCCTCGCGTGCCTGGGCGCTATTGAGGGGCGCAAACTTGTTGTAGGCGTCGCGCGCCCGTTTCTGGATTTTCGGCTTGGTGTTGAGGTCGTCGTTATAGTTGCCCGGCAGCTTGATGCCGAGCTGTGCAAAGTTCTCGCGCCGGTAGCCGGCCTGTTCCCAGGCTGGAACCTTCGTCCAGTTGCCGGGAAAGACGCCGATGTCGTGTGGGTTGACGAGCGAGATGAACATGCAGAACGGTTTGCCGAGCTTGCGCGCCCGGTTCTTCAGGAATTCGACGACGCTTTCTCCTCCCACACCGGCGGTCTGGCCGCGATCGGATGGATCGAGCCCGTTCACGAAGCGGCCGTCATTGTTCGGATAGCCGCCGCCCAGTGTGCGCAGGCCGTCGAATTTACCAAACGGAGTAGATTCCCATTCTTGGATCGCATTGCCAGCATCGGGCGGGTTCCAGCCGGACCAGCCCCAGTTCTTCTCCATCACCTCGATATCACGCGGGCCCCAGTTCTCCCCGCCGTTACCGATCGCCGCATTGGCGGCGTAGCTGAGGTGCCATTTGCCCTTCCAGACAACTTCGTAACCGGCCTTGTCTTTCAGCAGCGAGCCGATGTTCGCCTGGCGATCCTGGTGCGGCAGTCCCGGCCACAGGAAGGTCTGGGTCACACGGTTCACCGGCGCAAAGCGACCGGTGAGCATCAGGCCGCGCGAGGGCGAGCATTGGCAAGCCGCCGTGTAGGCACGTTTGAAATAGAGGCCGCGACGCTTGAGCCGCTGCAACGACGGCAGATTTTTCTCGGCCCAGCCCTCCGGCCAGTGCACGTGATGGCGCTCCTGGTCCGTCATCAGCACGATGATGTTGGGCGCCTTCGGTACGTTGATCGGCTCGGCGGCGATCGCCGGCGCAGAAATGCCGTGCGGCACGCTGGAGATCGCCGCAAGCCCGGCCCCCATCTGCAGCAGATTGCGCCGGGTGGTCGAATTTGTCGCGGCGGAGGCGTTCCCACCGGCGGATTGCCCGTCGTCGGCGTCGCCGGTTTTGCGTTGATTGTCCGCAGAGCGCGCGCTGCGCGTTGTCTTGTCCATGTCACCATCCCCGTGCAGGACCGCACTGGACAGCGGATCGCGACGCACCGCTGCAACGACGAACGCGCGGTCTGGCCTAATTTCTCGCCCGGCGAATTAGTACGGCGTGCAGATGGACGCCGTCAATCGAACGAACGTCAGCCGCGTAGGGGACCTGGGGCCGCAGTTCTCGCTACGCTGGAACTTTGGCGTACACAACTTCATGGAAGCTTACGCCGCCTCGTCGGCAGACGCGGCGGTCATCGCCATCGCTACGACCGCGAGTGCAAGTATGGGGGGCGCGACGAGCGACCGACGGCGATCGGCTACCGCGATTTCCAGGCTGGTATCCATACTGCGAAATCGGGCAGAATATGGCTGCCCGCTGGGATACGATGGCGCAACCGGCCGGTCTCGACACCATGAACCTTTATCAACCGCAGCGCTTCGTTCCGCCGCGTCCGCGCCCGCCGAGCGACCCGCTTTCCTGGTACCAGTTTCTGGTCGCATTGCGCACGAACGCGCTCGGCATTTTTCCGCAGGCTGCATTTCACGATGATGTTCTGGTCGAATCCTTTCTCGGGCGTACCCGTTTGCTGCTCAACGAGCCGGAAGCAATCCATCACGTGCTGGTGGAGAACACCGCCAACTATCGGCGCACGCATGCGACCATCCGTATTCTGCGTCCCTTGGTTGGTCAGGGGCTCTTCCTGAGCGAAGGCGAGGAGTGGCGTCATCAGCGCCGGACCATCGCGCCGGCCTTGGCGCCACGCGTCGTGCCGTTGCTGGCCCGCCATGTCGCTGCTGTTACTGGTGAGGCGATCAGCAGCCTCGTCCACGAGCGCGGGCCAATCGATCTGCTTGCGGCGACCCAGTTCTTGGCACTCGAGATCGCGGCGCGCTCGATGTTTTCACTGGAAATGCGACAATACGGCGCCGCCTTGCGCCGGCTCCTCGCGCGCTACGCGGGGCATCTCGCACACACCCACCTGTTCGACCTGATACTGCCATCGGCGATCCCGACGTTGCACGATCTCATCCGCATGCGCTTTCGCGCGCACTGGCTTGAACTGATGGATGAAATCGTCGCGGCGCGGCTTGCGGCGCCGCCGAGCGAGACGCCGCGTGATCTCTTTGACCTGCTGCTCGCCGCGCGCGATCCTCAGACCGGCGCGGCATTCACACGTGCGCAGCTGCGCGACCAGCTTGCGACCTTGATCGTCGCCGGCCATGAGACCACGGCGCTCACCCTGTTCTGGTCGCTCTATCTTCTTGCTTCCGCGCCGGGTGAACAGGCGCGCGTTGCGCAGGAGGTGCGCGCGGTCGAACTCACGTCAGACACCGCCGAGGAGGCATTGCCGAAGCTGACCTATACCCGAGCGGTGATCAGCGAGGCCTTGCGGCTCTTTCCGCCGGCCTTTGTCATCACGCGCATGGCGGCCGGTCCCGATCGGATTGCCGGCATCGACATTCCTCACGGCTCGCTGATCATGATATCGCCGTTCGTGCTGCACCGGCATGTCCGGCTTTGGACCGAGCCCGATGCTTTCGATCCCGCACGCTTTCTGGGCGACGCGACGCCGGCGCACCGTTTCGCCTATATGCCGTTCGGCGCCGGTCCGCGGGTTTGCGTCGGCGCGCAGTTCGCGTTGGCCGAGACGGTGCTGGTGCTGGCGATGCTGATCAAGCACTTTGAGGTTGCTCTCGCGGACGAGGTGCCTGTGTTGCCGGTCGCGGTGGTCACGATTTACCCGGACCACCCCGCATCGTTCTACTTGCGTGCGCGGGAGTGATGTCCAGCGGTAGAACTCGTGATCATGCCCCGGGCATACCGTGTTCCAGTCTGGCAGCGCGTGCGCCTATCCGGTCCGACGTGACCAACATTCCGGCATTGTTGTGCGTCATCCGGATTGGCATGTGATGCGCCTTTGTCGACCCGGATCAGGCGAAGCGCACGCGCGACAAATTCCATGACATGGCCGCGGCCGGGACGGCGCCCGTGGTGGGGTTCCATTGTCCATTTCCGTCCCTGGCTAGATCAAAAAAAGACGGCACCCGCTTTCGCTTGAGCCATCCGCCTGGCCCCTGTCTTGAGGTCGATAGGCGTTCGATCCTCGCTTGCGGAAACTATAAATACTGATATAGTTTCTTTGGTTCTATTGCGGCAGGAGCGCCCCAGAAACCATTTTTAGATCAAAGCGTTATACGATTCGAGAGGACACCATGAAGCAGCCCGAGGTTCTCGTTGTCGGCAGCGGGCCGACGGGACTATCGCTCGCGATCACGCTGCGGCGGTTCGGGGTCCCGACCCGCGTCGTCGATCGGGCAACGGCCCCAAGCGGCGTCTCCAAGGCATTGGCGGTGTGGAGCGGCAGCCTGGAAGCCCTCGACGGAATGGGGGTGATCACGGATTTCGTCGCCGCCGGTCAACGCCTGAACGCACTCAAGGTCGGAGACGCGGGTCATGAGCTTGCAAGCCTCGCGGTCGGGGAGGGGATCGACAGCCCTTATCCATTTCCATTGCTTCTGCCCCAGTCGCGCACGGAGCAGCTCCTTGCTGCACGGCTCGCGGCGCTCGGTACCCTGATCGACCGCGGCGTCGAACTCGTCGGTCTTGCGCAGGACGGCGCGGGCGTGAACGCAACGCTTCGACGCGCCATGGTAGCAGCGAAGAGGTGCGCACGCGTTATCTGGTCGGCTGCGACGGTGCGCGCAGCTTCGTACGCCAAACGCTCGGAATTGCGTTCGACGGCTATACTGAGCCTGAGATCTTTCTGCTTGGCGATGTGTTGATCGATGGCGGCGGCCTTGATCACCGGAGCATATATCTGTGGTGGCACGGCGGCGGCACCATTGCGTTGTTTCCGTTTGGCGAGAATGTCTGGCGCGTGTTCGCCATGCGCGGCGATGCCGAGGGAACAGAGCCGCCTACGCTCGCGGAATTGCAGCAGCATATCGACCGGCATGGGCCGCCGGGGTTACGCCTGCGCGACCCGAGCTGGCTGTCAGCGTTTCGCATCAACGAGCGGCTCGCCGCGCATTATCGCGGCGGCCGCTGCTTCATCGCCGGAGACGCCGCTCACATCCACAGTCCGGCTGGCGGCCAGGGCATGAACACCGGCATTCAGGACGCTGTCAACCTTGGCTGGAAGCTTGCTTACGTGCTCAACCGCATAGGCGATGCCGAATTGTTGCTCGCGAGCTACGAGGCCGAGCGGCGACCGGTCGCCCATGACGTTATCAAGGCCGCCGCTCAGAAGCAGCACGCCGCCTTTGGCCAGAGCTATCTTAAGCACGTCATCAAGGACATCGCCGTGAGCATCTTCGGCAACATGCCGGCAGTGCAAAAGAAGCTGCAGGTCGAGCTCTCCGAGACCGAGATCGTCTATCGAGCGGGCCCGCTGGTGGAGTTGGGCGATCCTCCCCGTCGTGCTGGGCGCGCCGATGTCGGCGGTCGCGCCCGCGACGCGCATATGGATGACGGCAAAACGGCGTCGGGAACGCTATGGGCGCGCCTGTCCGAGGGCCGCCACAGCCTGCTGTTGTTCGAGGATGGCGCGCAGCCGATCGTCGTCAACGGCCTCGCTGAGGCGGCGGGGGATCGGCTGCAGGTTATCCGCTTCGACCCGGGTATCGATCCCCGCAACGAGGCACGTGCGCGCTACCATCTGCGCGGGCCCGGCTGGGTACTGATCCGCCCAGATCAGGTCGTCGCGGCGCGCGGTGAGGGCAAGGATATGTCGACCCTTAACCGCTATGTGGATCACGTGCTACGACCACATGGGTGAAGCGCGGGGTACGCGCCTCGCGGCGGCAGGGCCGGCGGCATCGTGACGGATTTCTCTTCGACACCGGTCATCGATCTCGATGACACGACCGCTGGCCGCATCCTGCGCACCGCCAACGAGCTCATGCTGCGCGATCACTACAGCGGGTTCACCATGGACGCGCTCGCCTACGCGCTGGGTATGAGTAAGAAGACGATCTACGTGCATTTCGACTCCAAGGACGCGATCGTGTCGGCGCTGATCGCGGCCATCGGCGCTACCATTCGTCGGCGGGTGGGGGAGGTGCTGTCCGCGCCCGGTGGCAGTTTTCCGCAGAAGTTTGCCACCGTGCTTGCCATTGTTGGTTCATACTTCGCTGCGCTCAGCCCGGGATTTCTGCAGGATTTGCAGCGCTTCGCTCCGGGCCTCTATGGCGAGATCGACAAGCTGAAGGAGCGCAACATCCCGATCGTATTCGGAACCATGCTCAAGCTCGGCTTGGAGCAGGGCATGGTGCGCGACGACATCGACGTTGTCTTTCTCACCGAATTCTGGCTGCAGACTATCAAGGGCGTGCACGAGCCTGCATCGCTTGCGCGCACCAACCTCACGCCCAAGGTCGCCTTCGAGAAGGCGCTCGATCTCTTCTTTGGCGGAATCCTCACGCCGAAAGGCCGTGCTCAGACCGGTTGGCTGGACAACGGGAAAGAGCGTGAGCTTCGGTAGTCCAGCTACTCGGTTCTGGGCGTTCGCACACTGTCGAAAATCGTGGGCCGCCGGTAAACCGGAACGCGGCGCCCGTCGGGGAGTTCCTCCTCGTCGATCCGAACCATCCCGGCCGCTTGATCAGGCAGCGCGCCAGCCGCCGCCGCGGCCGCAGTCTTGCCCATTGGCGGACTGGCAATCGAACGTCGGGCTTCGAGCATCTTCGCATTCGATGATGCGCGCGGCGCCCGTGCGGCCGCCGTGCTTGTGTTGCCGATCGCCGCCGGAGCCACAGGATGTTCGTCAGCCGGCGCTGCCGCCGGCGCTCCCGGGGGCGGCGCGGCCGCGTTGGTGCGGGGTTCTGTCGCTGCCGCCGGTTCGCCACGATCGGACGGCGCTGCCGACACGCTCTGCGAGCGCACGTTGGCCGAAACGGGGGTCGTTGGTCCAGCGGCCGGCGTTTCCACGGTCGAGCGACCGCCGGCATATTTCCACGGTCCCACCAGGGCAAAAACGCACGTCATTCCTGCCACGAACGCAGCCGCAACCGGCCACCAGCGGTGTCGGCGTTGCACGCAGAAATAGGGCGACGCGTGCGTCGGGCCGTCGAACGAGGGGAACAGGTGTCGCATCACTGATACGGAACACTCCAGGGCAATAATCTTGAAAAGCTTCGTGTCGGAAAGACGGGCATATTTTGTCCGTACCAGGCCATTTGCCAACCGCCAGCCGTCAAAGACGTTAACCGCTTTCCATTCGTGCCTTGTCAGGAATCTAACCACGTGCGTGAACGACTTGGCCGGGCTCGCGCTGTTCCAGAACCGATGCGCGGTGGTGGCCGGATGCCCTTTGAGCCGTGTTCTTGCGAGCATCCTCATCGGCATCGCCGGTCACAAGTTGGGGGCGGCGGAGTGAGCGACGAACTCCGCACGCTGTCGTACCGAGTTTATCCCTAACTGAAGAGTGGACGTGAAAGAGGACATGATATTGTTGGATGCTTGGATGCGAACACCAAGCGCGACCGCGGACTGTCGAGGCGTTGAATGAGCTGAATGCTTTGAGCGGTTGGGAACAAACATGAAGAAAAGTTAAGATTTGAAGCCGCGAGCATGATCTACGCTGAGCGGCGTGCGGGGCGCACAATCGGGAAGTCTGGAGAGAGATTATGGTGGCTTCAAAGAAGTTGCTTGTGGTCGGAGGCACAAGTCTAGTGTTGGGCGTTTCGTCGGCGGCAATGGCACAAGCGCCCGCCGCAAAGTCATCCGGCAAATCGAGCCAAGTGACGACCATCGGTGAGGGCGAAGCACTTATGATCGGCCCCAAGGGTCAGAGAATCCACAAGTCCAACATCAAGGTCAATACGGCCAAGCACCAGTCGGCCGTGACCGCCGGTGCAAAGGAAATCCGCCCAGGCACTGTCATCTATAAGCAAGGCGGCAAACTCTACATGCTGCAGGATTCCGGCAACGAGAAAGCATCCGCAGCATTCCAGGAACAGTTCGATACTGATTACTAATCCTGGACTTGCATTCTTTCAGAAGGCGGGCCGGCACTCAGCCGGCCGCCCGGCGTTGCGATGCGCGTTGGCGTAGATGCTCGTCGATGTGCGTGCATCCTTGCCTTCACTCTGGTCCCGTTCCGGTGTGCTGCGCACGGTGTCTGATCCTGCGAAACCGGCAAGCGAGAGAAACGATGGAGAGATTCTGGTGCGTTCTGATGCTTGCTTTAATGGTGCTAATACCGACCAGTGCCTTTTCGGGACCAGCCGAGGAGGCGGGTGCGACAGTCGATCAGTGGGTGAGCGCCTTCAACACCAATAACGTCGACGCCTTGCTCAGTCTTTACGCTGCAGATGCGACCATGGTGGGAACGGTGGGCTTAAGGCTCAAGGAGGGCAGCGGAGCTATCCGATCCTACTACGCTCGCTTGGCTAACAGCGGCGACAAAGTGGTGATTGGCGAGCGCAAGATCGTGATGCTCGATGATTGTATCGCCTATGTGGCCGGGTTCTACGAATTCAGCGCGATCCGACGAGGGGAGCGGCGCTCCGTACCGGCTCGCTTCACGATGGTGCTGATCAAGCGCGGCCAAAATTGGCTGATCGAGCACCATCACTCGTCACGTCAGCGCAATACGTTCCCTGCTCTCGTTCGCAGGGCCTCTGTTACAAATCGCCCGCCCGTGTGGTTGCCGTTCGATATGGTTGAGAAAACCGAACGATCGCGGATGAAATCTGCGGATCAGCACGCGCCGTCTGGCTGAAACTGCAAAATTTCGGGGCGACCGCTGAGCGTGTGTGGCCTCGACAAAAGGTGGCGGCCTCGGCTCTCCGACGGGGGCTTATCAGAAAAAGCCGGAGCCGCCACGAGTTGATATTTTCAAGCTAACACGGAAACCCGCGATAGGAAGGGCACTATTGGTACGACGGCGTACTTGCTGTCGCTTGGATCCGGGCCGTAAGCGCCACAAATTCGGGCGGAGTCACGTCCGGGCGGTGCCGCAGACTTCCCTTCCTCGACGCAGGAGAAGGATAATCTACCCTTCCGAAACCCTCACGAACAGATCATCGACCGGCATCGGTTTCGCGATCAGTGATTGCTCTGCGAGATAGCTCACCAGCGCTTCAAGCGTCTTGCGATTGTCGGCAACCCCGTACGGCCACGGATCCGGGCCGAACACGGTATCCATCTCTTCGATCTGCGCCAGCATCCACGGCATCATGGTCGCCAGCATGCCGGCTTGGCGCATGCGCGCGAGCGCGATCGTCTTTGCACGACAGAAGGCCTGATAGAGGCTCGTCGCGACGAACGGATGGCGCTCGTGGATCTCACGCTTGAGTGCCACAAGATGCATGATCGGATAGATCCCGGTGCGCCGATAGTAATCGGCCTCGACCTTGGGAAAATCCGGAAACAGTCGCCGTACCGACGGATTGCGGCGCAGGGCGACCGGAATATCGGCACCGATGATGGCATCGATCGCGCCCGCCTCGAGTAGCTCGCTCAGCGATTTGTCGGTGGAGTTGTTTTCGATGGCAACATGCTTGAGCAGCGGCGGCACGGTCGGGCTGCCGTGCCGGCCCGGCTTGTTGGTCGCGCCCTGCAGCCAATGCACGCCGGAGAGATCGACCCCGTACTCGTGGACCAGAACCCCGCGGATCCAGACCGCAGCCGTCATCGTGTAGAGCGGAACGCCGATACGCTTGCCGGCAAGGTCTTTGGGGGTGCGTACGACGTTGCTGTTCACGGTGATGAAGCTGTGCCTGAACATGCGCGAGGGAAAAACCGGCAGCGCGACGAACGGGCAGGTGCCGGCGCTCATGCGGCTGATGAATTCAGACGAGGAGAATTCGGCAGCGTCGAACTCCAGCCCGCCTGCCATACGGTCGAAGGTATCGCGCGGGTTTGCGATCGGAATGAAATTGAGCTCGATGCCGGCCGGCCGTACTTCACCGGTCAGAAACGGCACCATGCGGTCATAGGCGGCGCAGGCAAACGAGACGGGCAGGGGGGACATGATGGACATTCACGCTGGCATGGGGGTTGCAGCGTTCCAAGCTGCACGCGTGCCGTCAAGACATATGGCGTAACGCAGCGTTTGCGATACGGTATGGCAGACCAAACGGACACGGGGATGGACATGAAAACGAGAATAGTGATTGCGCTCGGCCGCGCCGCCGCGCTGACAGCCATGCTGATGCTTGCGGGCGTCGCGAACGCCGCCGACGTGACTTTGCGCTTTTCCAGCGCGGCACCACCATCCGATTTCCTTGCGAAGTCGATCGAGGCCTTCAAGGCCGTGGTCGAGAAGCTGAATGTCGGGATCAAGGTCGAGTCCCTATCCGGCGTCGACCTTGTTCAAGCAGGGAACCGAAGTGCCCGCCCTGCAGCGCGGTAACCTCGAGATGAGCACTATGACGACATTCGAGGTGGCGCAGCAGATTCCCGAGTTTGGCTACCTCAACCGCGGCTACCTGTTTCGCGATTATGACCACATGCGTCATGTGGTCGACGGCCCTATCGGCGAAGACTATCGGCGCGGGGTCGCTGACAAGATGGGCATCGTGATCCTTGCCACCGCCTATCTGGGCACCCGCCAGGTCAATCTGCGGCAGAAGCGAACCGTGAAGGGCCCGGCCGACCTCGCCGGCGTCAAGCTGCGCATGGCGGCCGGACCCGAATGGCTGCTGCTCGGCAAGACGCTGGGCGTGAGCCCGGTGCCGATGGGCATGCCGGAAGTCTATTTGGCGCTCAAGACCGGCGCGATCGATGGCCAGGAAAATCCGCTGTCGATCCTCAACGCTGCCAAGTTCTACGAGGTCACCGAGCAGGTCGTGCTCACCGCCCACATGATCCAGCCGGTCTTCTTCAGCATGGCAAAGCCGATTTGGGACAAGCTTTCGGCCGACCAGCAAAAGGTTGTATCCGCGGCGGCCGTGCTCGCCGGCAAGGCCAATGACGACGGCCGGCTTGCCGATGAGAAGACCGTCGCCGAAGCGCTCAAGGGCAAGGGCCTCGCGGTCGATACGATCGATCTCGCACCGTTCCGCGCGCTCGCCGACAAGGTCTATGCCGAGTCCGACCTGGCCAAGGCCTGGGACGCAGCCAAGCTCAAACAGGTGCTGGACACGAAATAGGACGACAGCCGTGATCGGCACGCCCTGTCGGTCGTCATGCCCGCGCTTGCCGGGGTCCCGGCGCGCAAGCGCGCGGGGTGCCCTGCCGCGGTCATCCACGTCTTTGAGGTGTTACATTGCGGCACGACGTCGACGGCGGGGACAAGCCGGACAAGCCCGGCCATGACGGAGCATGGGGAAGGCCCCTTGCTGAAGCCCGATTTATTTGCCCGCATCGGCGCGGTCATCGCCCGCCTCGCCGAGGTGCTCACCGACTTGATGTTCGTCGCGGTCTTTCTCGCATTCATCTACAAAATCGTCATGCGCTACGCCTTCGGCGACGCGGTCGCCTGGGCCGACGAGGCAAGCGTCATCCTGTTCATCTGGATCGTATTCCTCGCCAATGGTCTCGTGGTCGATGATCGGCGGCAGATCTCGTTCGATCTGATCTATCGCCACCTGCCGGATCGCGCTCGGCGCTTTGTTGCCGCAGCACGCATTCTGTTGGTGGGCGGTATCTTTATTTATGCGCTGCCGGCGGCGCTCGACTACATCCTGTTTCTGTGGCGCGAGCGTACGCCGGTGATGCGTTTGCGGCTTGATTACGTTTACCTGTGCTTTGCGCTGTTCATGCTGGCAGTGATCGTCCGCATGATCCACCGCCTCGTGCTGCTTGCGGGCACGCGCTGGCGGCAAGGGCTCTAACAATGACTTTCGGTCTGTGGGTACTGGCTGCCATCTTCCTTGTCGCCGCCGGCATGGGTGCGCCGATGGGACTTTCGATGCTGGCCGCCGGTTTTGCGTATCTGGTGGCGACCCATCAGGATCTCGGTCTCGTGGTCGACCAGACCATGAACAGCCTCTACAACAACTATCTGTTGCTCGCGATCCCGTTGTTCATTTTCGTGGCCAACATCATGAACGCGAGCGGCGTGCTCGAGCGCCTGCTTGCTTTCGCCCAGGTCATGGTCGGGCGTTTCCGCGGCGGGCTCGCGCACGTCAACATCGTCGCCAATCTGATTTTCTCCGGCATGAGCGGCAGTTCGGTCGCCGATGCCGCCGGGCCCGGCCTGATCGTCGCTCGCATGATGACGCGCGACAAGCGCTACCCGCCGGGGTTTGCGGCCGCGACCTCCGCGGTGGCGGCAACACTCGGCCCGCTGGTGCCGCCGTCGATCCCGATGATCTTCTACGCCCTGATCGCCAATGCTTCGGTCGGCGCGCTGTTCCTCGCCGGCACGGTGCCGGCCTTCGGCACCGCTGCCGCGATGATGGGGACGATCGCCGTGATTGCACGCCGGCGCGACTTTCCGGCGGAGAAACCGATGCCCTGGGCCGCGGTGCCGCCGATCTTCGCCCGCGCCCTGCCGCCGCTCGCGTTGCCCGGCATCCTGCTCGGGATCATCTACTCCGGCATTGCATCTCCGACCGAGGCGGCCGCGATCGCAGCCGCCTACGCGCTCATTCTGGCGCTGGTCTATCGCTCGATCGCGTTTCGGACGTTAGCCGAGGTTGTATCGGAAACCGTTCGTCAGACCGCCGCCATCGGCCTCATTCTGTCGGGCGCATTCGTGTTCAACTACGCCGTCGCCAACGAAAACGTGCCGCAATTGTTGCGCAACACACTGGTTGCCTGGCACTTGTCGCCGATCGCGTTCCTTCTGTGCGTCAATCTGCTGCTCTTCCTGCTGGCGATCGTGATCGATGAGATCACCATCCTGCTCGTCATTGTGCCGCTGCTCGTGCCGGTCGCCGAAGCCCTCCATATCGATCTGGTGCATTTCGGCGTCGTGATCATGCTCAACATGATGATCGGGCTGGCGCTGCCGCCGCACGGGCTCCTACTGTTCGTCATCAGCAACCTGACCGGAACCTCGCTTGGCGACATATTCCGCGAGGTGCCGATTTTCATCGTAACGATGATTGTCGTGCTGCTGATCGTGACGTTCATACCCGAGATCGTGCTGTGGTTGCCGCGCCTGGCGGGGTTCATCAAGTGACCCGCGCAGAACCCTTACGTGCCGTCGCCAGATGCGCTACGAGGTCGCCTCGACCGAAAGCGCCTCCCGCGCTATGTGATACAAAAATGACATGCGGGTCGAAAGCTGGGAGGATCGCAATGCTCAATCGTGAATTACTGGCCGGCGCATTCCTGGTTGCGGGGCTGGCGGTCGCCTATGCCGAGGACACGGTGCGGGTCGGCGAGGTCCGCTCGATCGGATCGGGCGCCACCCTCACGGCGATCGACCGCGGCTATTTCAAGGACCAGGGCATCAAGGTCGAGCTCGACGCGATCGACTCCTCGGCGAACGCCTTCGCGCTGCTGGCCCAGAACCGCTATCAGATCGTCGAGGGCGGGCTCTCGGCCGGCTATTTCAACGGGCTCGAAAAGAATCTTCCGATCATCGCCGTGGCCGATCGTGCGTCGTCGCCGCTCGCCCATAACCTCATGATCCGAACGGATCTCAAGGACCAGATCAAGTCGATCAAGGATCTCAAGGGAAAGGTGATCGCCAGCAACGGCCCCGGCTCGATCTCGACCTACGAGATCGACAAGATCCTGCAGAAAGGGGGGCTGGGTCTCGCCGATGTCGAGATCAAGGTTCTACCCTTTACCCAGATGGGCCTCGCACTCAACAACAAGGCGGTCGACGCGGCGCTCGCGATCCCGCCGTTCACCTATCAGATCCGAAACCCCGGCTTCGGGGTCATGTTTGCCGATCCGGACGACTACGTGGTGCCGGCGCCGACCGCGCTGTCAGT
The DNA here is from genome assembly GCA_963833605.1 of uncultured Alphaproteobacteria bacterium. Classification (GTDB taxonomy): domain Bacteria; phylum Pseudomonadota; class Alphaproteobacteria; order Rhizobiales; family Xanthobacteraceae; genus JAFAXD01. The sequence goes on along the minus strand of CAWHYZ010000010.1, from coordinate 346,048 downwards.
CAACACCATCAACACCGAATGGGCGAAGCAAAATCCAGACCTCGTGCGCCGCTATTACATCGCCTACATGCGCGGCGTGCGCGACTATTGCCAAGCCTATCATGGTGGCTCGAACCGCAAGGAGATGATCGATCTCATGGTGCGCAGCGGCACCGAACGGCGGCCGGAAATGCTCAACGAATACGTCTGGCCTTCGCGCGACCCGCTGGGCCGGATCAATATCGCGAGTGCCCTCGACATCGCGGGCTGGTATGTGAAAAACAAGTTCACCGGCGCGGTACCGGCGGCCGAGCGACTGGTCGATCCGACCTACGTCGATTACGCCAACGGCAAGCTTGGGCCATTCGTGCTGGAAAACAAGACCAGTACGCTGAAAGGATGCAGATGATGCGACCAGTTTTGATCGCCGTTGCGACATTTGCGCTCGGCTTCAACGGCGCTCAAGCGCAGGAGACAACGCTGCGTGTCGGTACGGCGCGTGCAATCTCGACCGGCGCCACGCTGATTGCGATCGAGCGCGGCTACTTCAAGGAGTTCGGCATCAAGATCGAGCTCGAGGACATCAACTCGTCAGCCGACGTCATGGCGATGATCGCCCAGAATCAATACCAGATCATCGAGGGCGGCATTTCGGCGGGCTACTTCAACGCAATCGAAAAGAACCTGCCGATCACGATCGTCGCCGACCGCACCTCTTCGCCGCTCGGTCACAACATCATGCTGCGTCCCGATCTCAAGGACCAGATCAAGGAGATCAAGGACCTCAAGGGCAAAACAATCGGTACCAACGGCCCCGGCTCGGTGTCGACCTACGAGATCGGCAAAGTGCTGGAGGCCGGGGGGCTGAGCCTTGCGGACGTTGACATCAAGGTCATCCCATTCACGCAGATGGGCCTTGCACTGCGTAACAAGGCGCTCGACGCCAGCCTGCTGATTCCGCCGTTCACCTATCAGGCGCGCGACCAGGGCCTCGGCGTCATGTTCCTCGACGCCGACACCTATGTGCGGCCGCAGCCGACTGCGCTCGCGGTCAACATCATCAATACCGACTGGGCCAAGAAAGACCCGCAACTGGTCAAGAACTATTTCGTCGCGTATCTGCGTGGCGTGCGCGATTATTGCAACGCCTACCATTTTGGATCGACCCGCAAGGAGATCATCGACCTGCTGGTCAAGAGCGGGACCGAACGGCGGCCGGAATTGCTCAACGATTATGCTTGGCAATCGCGCGACCCCAACGGTCGGATCAACGTGGCGAGTGCGCTCGACATGCAGGCCTGGTACCGGAAGAACAAGTTTATCAGCGCGGATTTGCCCGCGGCACGGCTGGTCGACATGTCGTACGTGGACTACGCGGTTGCGAAGCTCGGACCGTTCGAGCTGGAAAACAAAAACAGCAAGCTCGTGGGGTGCCGGTGACTGGAAGGAAACCGTGTCCCGGACGCGATGCAGTCCGCAGCGGCGCATCGCAGACCCGGGGCCGCCAGAACGCATCGCCGCTGTGGCGGTCCCGGGTCGGCATTGCGGCACGAAGGGCTGCTGCAATGCACCCGGGACACGAGGTAACCATATGACTGTCCAGCGGCGCGGCGCCGCGATCGAGATCAGTCACGTACGCAAAGAGTTCGGCACCGCGGAGGCGCGGGTCATCGCCGTCGATGACGTTAGTCTTTCGATTGCGCCCGGGGAGTTCGTTTGCATCGTTGGCCCGTCCGGCTGCGGCAAGTCGACTTTGCTTCGTATCCTGGCCGGCCTCGACTTTGCGACTGGCGGTACCATCACGGTCGACGCCGCCGGCTGGCCGGTCGGCAACGCCATGGTGTTCCAGGACTCCGGCCTGTTTCCCTGGATGAGCGTTGAGAAGAACGTCGGCTTCGGGCTGATGACCCGCGGCGTTGCGCGCGCTGAGATCGCGCCCCGGGTCGACGCGGCACTGAAGCTTGTCGGCCTCACCAATTTCCGCCACCACTATCCGCACCAGCTCTCGGGCGGCATGCGCCAGCGCGGCGCCATCGCCCGCGCCTTCGTGACCGATCCCGGCATGTTGCTCATGGACGAGCCGTTCGCGGCGCTTGATGCCCAGAACCGGACCATCCTGCAGGCCGAGCTTGTGCGGCTGTGGGAAGAGACCGGCAAGACCGTGGTCTACATCACCCATTCGATCGAGGAGGCGCTGTTGCTCGGTGACCGTGTGGTGGTCATGACCGCGCATCCGGGTCGCATCAAAGAAATCAAGAATGTTCCATTCCCGCACCCGCGCGACGTGATGACGTTGTCGGCGACGCCGGAATTCGGCGGCTCAAGCTCGACATCTGGCGCATTCTGGAAACCGAGGTGATGCAGGCGCGCGCGGAGCTCGAGCTATGAGCGAGAAGGCGCGCGAGCGGCTGCTCTACCTGATTTCGCCGATTGCGCTGCTGGCGATCTGGCAGGTGCTGCTGATGCTGGGCTTCGGCGACCGTCGCTTCATTCCGGCGCCGACCGACATCGCGGTACGGTTCTGGCAGCTGGTGGCGAACGGCGAACTCCTGGTCCACACCGGCGTCACGCTTTACCGGGTGTTTGCTGGCTTCCTGATCGGCGCGATCCCCGGCATCGCCATCGGGCTCGTCATGGCGATGTTCAAGCCGGTACGTATCTTCTTCGACCCCCTGATCGCGGCACTGTTTCCAATCCCAAAAGTCGCACTGATGCCGCTCCTTCTACTTGCTTTCGGCTTCGGCGACGCTTCCAAGATAGCACTGGTCGCCACCGCGGTATTTTTTCCCGTGGTCGTCAACACCTACGCAGGCGCGGCCAATATCGACAAGATCTACTGGGATGTCGCCAAGAACTACGGAGCCAGCCCCTACGTCTTGTTCACCCGGGTCGTATTTTTCGGCGCACTGCCGATGATCTTTGCCGGGCTCAAGATTGCGCTCGCGGTTTCGTTCGTGGTGCTGGTGGCGGCCGAGTTCGTGGCCTCCAAGAGCGGGCTCGGTTACCTGATCTGGAACTCCTGGGAGCTGCTGCAGGTCGACTACATGTTCGTCGGCATCGTGGTCATCGGCATCCTCGGGCTGATCACCGCGGTGCTGTTCCAGGAATTGGAGACTCTGGTGATCCCCTGGAAGGCGGAATAGATCGGATGGACTGATTGGGGAGCTGATCGCGCATTTCCGCTCCGCTGTGTTTCGTCGACTTGTAGCCCGGATGGAGCGCAGCGTAATCCGGGATCCCTCGGACCCGCATTCCGCTGCGCTCCATGCGGGCTACGAACGGACGACGTAATCCGGATGGAGCGCAGCGAAATCCGGGATACCTGGACCCGCATTCTGCTTCGCTCCATGCGGGCTACGAACAACGGCAGCTCAATGGCCTCCGCCGGCGCCCTGGAGCACCTCCGGCTCATGGGCTCCAATCAGCACGAAGGCGATGCGGCAGGTATCCTTGCCGGTGTTGACCCATGCGTGATTGGTGCCTTGCTGGACCAGGATGTCGCCAGCCTTGAGATGGATTTTGCTGTCGTCGAGCAGCATGTCGATCTCGCCTGCGAGCACGATGGCATAGTCGATGCTCTTGGTCCGGTGCATGAACGGATGGTCGGTATACTTGCCTTTGCGCCGCTGCTGCGTGCCGAGGCCCATTTCCGAGGTGAAAGCGGCGTTGTCGACCTTGATCTCGCCCGAGACCGGCGGGAAATCGACGATCCGCAGGATCGAGCCGTTCATCGGAGGCGGAACTCCAATGGTGCGATCGGCGCGATCCGTGCTGCCGGAAATGTCCGCCGGCGTCTCGTCCGTCACCCATAGCAAGGCGGACGCAACGCCGGCAGCGCGCGTCACCGGTTCGATCGCGGCGTCCATCGTCACGATCGCGGTGCCGTTTTTGTCGTGTCCCGTCACCACCCGTCGTACTTTCTTGCTCATGATTGTGTCCCGACTCAGCGAGTTTGCTCCAAGGGCTCGCATGATGTGCTACCAGGAAGGCCCCGTTTTCGCGACGGTTGTTTTCAGTGACCAGACCTGAAATTTCTGTCGTCATCGCAACCTGCAATCGCGCGTCATTGCTGCCGCGCGCGGTCGAGAGCGTGCTCGCCCAGAACGATGCCGATTTCGAGCTGATCGTCGTCGATGACGCATCGACCGACGGCACGCGCGCCTATCTGGGATCGCTCGCCGATCCACGCATCCACGTTTTGCTTTGCGAAATCAACCTTGGTCCGAGCGGCGCGCGCAATCGCGGTCTCGAGGCGGCGCGCGCGGGCGTGGTCGCGTTCCTCGATTCCGATGATCGCTACCGGCCACGGCGGCTCTCGGTGCCGCTCGCCGCGCTTGCCGACCCGGGTATCGTCTGCGCGCTTTCGTCGGTGCAGCGTTACGATCGCCGAACGCCGCGGGAGGCCCGCATCCCGGATCTGACGCTCGCGCCGGCGGCGTTCGAATGGGCGCTGATCTGCGACCTCATTCCGGTTGAAGCCTCGAGCCTCACGGTCCGCCGTGAGGCGGCGCTCGCGGCCGGTGGATTTTGTCCTGCGCTGCGGCTCGCCGAGGACCGCGAGTTCCTGATCAGGCTGGCGCGCTTCGGTAGCGCACGGCTGCTGTCGGATATTCTGTGGGAAAAGAACTGGGTCGACGACAGCCTGTCGAACGATTGGCGCCAGGCATCTGCCGGCCTCATTGCCTATCTGCGCGAGCGCCCGGAATACGCGGCGCGGTTTCCGGCGCTCGGCTCTTACCTCGCCACCAAGATCCTGGTCTCGCACGTGCGCGACCGTCGGCTCGACGCCGTGTGGCATGACTTCACGGCGTTTCGCGCGGCCGGTCTCGTCGATGGAAATGTGTTACGCCTGATCAGGCGGCATCGCGATGTCAGCCGTTATCGCCGCGAGCATGCAACCGCCGAGGCGCTCGGAGCGCTCAAAGGCGCACCGGAAAAGATGGGGTAATCGGCCGGCCCAGGTTGTGGATAGCTGAAGATTTTGGGTGCTGCGCTTCAGGCTGATGGTGAAACGAGGTCCGTGTGTACGGCCTCAAGCATCAGAAGGAGAAGCGCAGCATGGACCATTTTGGTGGATTGGACGTTTCGGTCAAGGAGACCAGCATCTGCATTGTGGATGACACCGGCAGGATCGTGCGGGAAGTGAAGGTAGCGAGCGAGCCTGAAGCGCTGTTGGCGGTGCTGAAGAACCCCGGCTTCGACTTAAAGCGGATCGGGCTGGAAGCTGGACCGCTGTCGCAATGGCTGTTCAGCGCCCTAACCGAAGCAGGTTTGCCAGTGGTCTGTGTTGAAACCCGGCACATGCAGGCGGTGCTGAAGGCGCAGATCAACAAGACCGACCGCAACGATGCGCGCGGCATCGCCCAGATGATGCGGGTGGGACTTTACCGTCCGGTGCATGTGAAGACTTTACGCAGTCAGAAACTGCGAATGCTGCTGACCCATCGCAAGCTTCTGCAGTCGAAGGCGATTGCCATCGAGAACGATCTACGCGGCACTTTGCGCAACTTCGGCCTCAAGGTCGGAATGGTTGGGAAGGTGAAGTTCGAGGCCCGCATCCAAGAGCTTGTGGAGAACTTTCCCGACTTGGCGGTACTGGTGGAACCGCTGCTCATCGTCCGGCGGGCGCTCCGCGAACAGATCGTCATCCTGCACCGCCGCTTGCTGGCCATCGTGCGGGACGATGAGGTGTGCCGGCGCTTGATGACGACCCCTGGTGTCGGCCCCGTGGTGGCGCTGACCTATCGCGCCACCGTCGACGCACCCGCTCGCTTCCGTAAATCCAAGGCTGTCGGTGCCGTGTTTGGGCTGACGTGCTCCAAGTATCAATCCGGCGAGATCGATCGGAGCGGCAGAATATCACGCTGCGGAGATGAGATGATGCGGGTCATGCTCTACGAAGCAGCTCAGAGCATGCTGCGGTCGAAGAAATGGTCCTGGCTCAAAGCCTGGGCGATGCAGATCGCCAGGCGTCGCGGGATGAAAAAGGCGATCGTGGCCCTGGCACGCCGGTTGGCTGTGATCATGCACCGCATATGGGTCGACGGCACCGAGTTCCGCTGGACCCGAGAACAAGCCGCGGCAGCAGCATGAAAACCGTGCAGGATTAAATTCAATAGGAGGAAACCTGAGATCCACCGGGCGGTGGCATGATGTCCCTCGCGGGACGATGGATGAGGTGAGTTCGCATGTCCGCTTGGATCTGCCGTTCGTCTGACGGCAAGGCCGCGGTAAAGATTGTTCCACCCCGTCCTCGAATCCCATGATGGAAGGGCCCTGGTGCCGATTCCGAAGAGAAGCACGAGCCCGTGAGCGACATCGACACTGCAGCGGTGGATAGTCTGAAAGTGCTTGACCCTAAACGGCCGATTAGAGAAGTGGACATGAGTGGGCAAGCAACGCAACGGGGACTGAAGTCGTGAGCACCTTCAGGGCGATCGTCATCCGCAAAGGCGACAGTGGTCAGAGCGTCGAACTGACCGAGTTCGACGGACATGAGTGGGCAAGCAACGCAACGGGGACTGAAGTCGTGAGCACCTTCAGGGCGATCGTCATCCGCAAAGGCGACAGTGGTCAGAGCGTCGAACTGACCGAGTTCGACGAGCACGAGCTGATGGACGGCGAGGTGACTTTCCGGGTCGATTGGTCAGCGGTGAACTACAAGGACGGGCTCGCCATCACCGGCAAGGCTCCGGTCGTTCGCCGCTTCCCGATGATTCCCGGCATCGATGGGGCGGGGGTGGTTGAGGCGTCCTCGCATCCGGACTGGAAGCCGGGCGACAATGTCGTCCTCAACGGCTGGGGTTGTGGCGAAACCCACCTCGGCATGTACGCCGCCAAGGCGCGCGTGAAGGCCGACTGGCTGGTGCCGCTTCCGCCCGACCTGAGCGCCCGCGACGCGATGGCGATCGGAACCGCGGGCTACACCGCGATGCTCTGCGTGCTCGCGCTCGAGCGCCACGGCGTGACGCCGGCGAGTGGGCCGGTGCTCGTGACCGGCGCGGCCGGCGGGGTCGGCTCGGTGGCGATTGCGCTTCTCGCCAAGCTCGGTTTCCAGGTGATCGCGTCGACCGGGCGGGCCCACGAGGCCGACTACCTCAAGGACCTTGGCGCGTCGGAGATCATCGGCCGCGAGGAACTGGCCGGCGCGGTGCGACCGCTCGCCAGGGAGCGCTGGGCCGGGGCGGTCGACACGCTCGGCTCGGTCCCGCTCGCCAACGTCCTTGCTGCGACTCGCTATGGCGGGGCGGTAGCTGCTTGCGGTCTTGCGGCCGGCATGGACCTGCCGACGACGGTCGCTCCGTTTATTCTTCGGGGAGTGTCACTTTTTGGCATCGATTCGGTGATGTGCCCGCAGCCCCGTCGACGCGAAGCCTGGCGACGCCTGGCGCGCGATCTCGATCGTGGAAAACTTACTGAAATGACAAGCGAAATTGGATTGGCGGAGGTGCCGACGGCAGCTTCCCGCATTCTTCAAGGGAACGTTAGGGGCAGGATCGTCGTTAACATTACTGAATGAAGTGTGGCAAACCTGTGCATTTTGGTAAGGAGCCGATTAAGAAATTGAGGTAATATTTCGTAAAGATCGGTGGGGTGAATCATGCGGGTGGTTCGGGTCATAGCTTTGGCAGCTCTTGCGATGGCGATCCCCGCTCAGGCCGGCGAATTGCGGCCTGAGGAGGCGAAGGCGTTCGTGGCGGGCAAACTGTTTTCATATACCTGCTTCGAGGGCACCACCGGCGCGGGCCGGATCGGTGCCGACGGGTCGGTGGCCGGTACAATCCGCGTTCGCGGTACCGGTCCTTCGCACTACGTCACGTTGCCGCCCGGGACCATCCGGGTCAAGGCGACCGGCATTTGCGCCTCGGTGCGCGGGATGCCGATGGAGCCGTGCTTCAACGTGATTCAGGTCGACAGCAACCGCTTCCGCGGCTCGGTCGCCGGACTGGGCTTTGCCTATTGCGACTTTGTCCGTCGTGACGGCCGGGTGCATTTCGCCCAGTCTGGCGGCGGTCCCTTGCAGCTTCAGCCGGCCACGTCCGGGGGGTCGCGCAACTGAGTGAATGATCCGGCGAAGTGTCGAACGATCAGCGCGGGGCGGTGTCGGCCGCCCCGTTCGCCTTTTGTGTGGGCGGTGGAGGTCGAAACAACAGGCGTTGGTAAAGGTAGCCGATGCCGACCAGGACGATGCCCAGCCCGATGAACGAAAAGGCGCGCCAGATCCCGGTCAAATTGCCGAAGTCGTACAGAAAGACCTTCACCACGGTCACAATGAGGACGGCGGCGGAACACAGCCGCACCGGCTGTGAGCGCAACCCGATCCCGACCAGGACCAGCGCGACCGCGAATACGAGCCACACCGCCGAGTACGTGTACTGCTCGGCGTCTGTGATCGCCCCGGCGTCGAGACGGGGTCCGCGGTAAAAGCGCATGACTTCCAGGGTCAGATAGGTCAGCGCGAGCACGATTGTGGTGACGACGGCGGTCACCCGGTAACCGAATGGGCGCTTTCCGCGCGTTTGCAGCGCGAGTGTGGCGGCGAGCACGGCGGGTACGCCATATCCGAGCAGAATGAGATTGAAGAAGTGGCCGCCGACGTTGGTACTGCCGGCTCCCGAAAACGCGGCAATTGCGGGATTCTCGCCTATAAGAAGGTCGGTGACGATCAAGAACAGCGTCAGTCCGGCCACGATCAGGGCGCCGACATCGTGAACGACGCTGCGGGTGCGGGCCCGCACCGCCTCGAGCAAGATGGTGATTGCAAGGCCGGCGCAGACCAGCAGCGCGACTTCCGTCAACCCGCGCTCGGGCGAGTAGAGGTTGCCGCCATGCGCATAGTGGCGGATTTCAGCGTTGGCCAAAAGCACTGTGAACAACACCGCGCCGGCGTCGACGATCCGTGCCGGATTGTCATCGGCGCGGCGGCGCAACAGCGTGCCGCCGATCCAGAATGCGAGCGCGGGGCAGCCGTAGCCGTAGAGCAGCCAGTTGAAAATCGGCGTGGTGCCGATCTGATCGCCGACGATGCGTGGTTCCCAGGCGATCCGCACGAGCACAAGCGCCACCATGGCGGCCGCAAGCCAGCGCAGCGCCGGCAATGGTCGCGCCAGGGAGACCCACGCGATGCCCGGCACCATGATCGCCAAGGACACCGTGAGCCAGCCCTTCTCCAGCGCGAGCGTGATCGCCAGTGCGAGTGCCGCGACGGCGCCGATGGCAAAAATCGCTTGTGCGGCCGCACTGCCGGGCCGCGTTTCGCGCCGTATCAGTGCCTCGGTTGCGAGCGCGAATAGCGCCGCGAGCAGCAAGGCCAAACCCGCGAACGGGATCGAGCGCTCGAATCCGGCGATGCGGTAATAAAGCGCGGCCAGGATCGCAAGCGGTGCAAAAACGCTCGCCGCCGCCCACAGGATCGACACCAACGCCCCGGTGGATCTGCCTTGTGCCAGAAAACCGACAGCCCCGAACAAGGCCGCGAACACAAAGCCGTAAGCGAGATGCCATTGGATATCGGCGGGTGAGGCTTCGAAGCCCCCGGTCGGCGGAGCGGTGAGGAAAACGCTGTTCGGACCGAGCGCCCAGTGAACCATGACCAGCGCGGCAAGCCCGGCAGCGGCAGGGATTGCGGCGCAGGCCGCCTCCGCGCGCCACGCAATTGCAACCGTCGCCGCGGTCAGCGCTGTGAACAGCAGCATTGCCCCTGGCTCATGGCGGGTGGCGAGGACAAGAAGCGCGGCGACCAACAGATAGGCGGCGAGCGCGCCCGACGACACGCCGTCAACGCGCCCGGGCGGGCTCTGTGGTCCGAGCAACAAGCCGGCGACGATCAATACCGCGACCAAAGCAAAGCCGGCGGCGACATGAAATCCATGCGGGGCGAGCGCTCCAATGTTGTCAACTCCCGGCAGGGTCCACAATGCGCCGCAGGCGATGGCGGTGATGGCAAGCCAACGCCAAAGCCGCGCACGCGCGAGCGCAAACGCCGCGGCAGTCACCACCGCGAGATAGATGTAAAGCGCCCAGTAATTCGGTGTCGGCGTGGTGACCAGCAGAGGCGTCACTTCGGCGCCGACAAGACCGAGCGCGGCAAGCGCAGGCCCGTGCAGCAATGCCGCAACGAGCGTGACGATCCCGATTGCACCCAACAGCAGGAAAGCGGCGGCCGGGCCGATGAAGCCGTAAAGGGCGAACGCCGCGTAGGCGGTCGCAAAGGCGACGACGGTTCCGGCGGCCGTCAGAACGCTCGGCACGTGGGCGCTCGGCACGCCGATCAGACCGGAGACGCGCTCGGTGCGACGCGCCCATTCACCCGCGCCGATCAGTAGCGCCGCGAGAATCGACGCCAGCACGATGCGCACGCCCGGCCCGAAGTAGCCTTGCTCGATTGCGTAGTTGACCAGGAAAATGCCGCCGAGCGCGAGCGCCACGCCGCCGATCCATACGACCCAGCGGGTGCCGAAGCGTTGTTCGAACGATTCAACAAGTGCGGGCTGCGCTGCCGTTATGGTCGGCGGTCGCGCGGCAGAAGGCGAGGGTGGTGAGGGCGGTGCGGGTGTTGGTGCCGGGGGCGCCTCTGCCGCGGGCCGCTCGGTAACAACGGGCGGCGCGCTTTCGGAAACCGGTTGTGGAGCTGGCGATGCTGGAGCAGCGGGTGCTGCCACAGCAGGTGCCGGCACAACCGGTGCCGGTGCAACCGGTGCCGGTGTAACGGGCGTCGGCGTAACGGGTGCCGGCGCTGGGGTTTCGGCCCGAGGCGGCGCGGGCGCGGCTTGGACGGCCTTGCGGGCGAGTTCGCTGAACCGACGATCGAGGTCATGAAGCCGGGCGCGGTTGCCAAGTGCCATGACGAACGCGGCGATCGGTGCAATCAAATACGCGAGCCCGACCAAGCCGAGCAGAATCCAAAGACCATCCATGCTGTCGCCCCCGCGCGTGCCCGCGGCTCATTAGCCGCTTCCCGCCCGTGCTCCGACTCCGACATTCGCCACACCTTGGAACTGGCGTGGACGAATCAAAATAGCTCTATTGAGGCAAATTCCCTACCCGCCGATCGCTGGAAAGCTTTCTTTGTTAGTCGACGCTCCTGATCGTCATTCGCTAGAATTGACGCAAAGCTCGAGAGCAAGCGCATGGGTTCGTCGATCGAGAACCGGTTGACCGAGTGGGTCTCCACTCTGGATCGCAAGGCTGACCCCGATACGTTCTTCGGTTGGGATCAATTGATCCTGTTGGCTATGCCCTTCCCGATCATGCTTGTTGCGGAAGTGGCCTACATTCTTTGGGACAATAACACGGCTGATTTAATCCGAGCGCTTTATATAACGCCCTTATTTGTTGTCAGCCTTTCCTCTTTTTTCATTGTGCCAATATTGGTGATCGCAGCGCTTTTGTTCTTGATCGGACGCAATCTGTTTCTCAGGCGGCTCAAGCGCCTCATCCTGTACGCTGTTGTGTTGGTCGTTTTACCAGCAACGATGAAAATGATCGACGGCGATTATTTGCGCTTCGTACTACAGGAAGCCAAGTTCAAGGTGCAACAGAAACAAAGAACAATGCCGCAGCACTCGGCGTATTGCTTTGTATTTGATCACATTGAGGACAATTTCTACTTTGGTGGCATGAACTTCCTGCCGTTTGAGAAGCTTATTCTTTATGTGAGCGACGATCTCGTCGGTCAAGAAACCCCACGCATAGATACCTTATTGTCCGATGGCAGGTGTCCAAGTGACAAATCAGTACAGCATGTCCGCCATCTTAAGGGCCGATTTTATCTGGCGCATGCGTCCGAACAGTGACATGGCGATACCTTCAGGTCGGTCGCCCATAGGGCGAGCTGCATCAATATCGCGAAGCGGTTTCGTGCAAGTTATCTTGTGCGACGTATCAAGAATGGCTCTGTTGAGCCGTATTCCTCGCGCCTGTTCGGCGGTTACTTATTGATAGCCGGAACACCGCAGACGTATTGGAACGACAATGAAGAAAATGTTGATGAGGTTTTTGGCCGCTATCGGGGCTTTATCGATAGCTGGTCTGGGCGGCTACTTTGCTCTTGGGGCACTCTCGTCTGGTGCCGGGGTAAAGCCATTCAGCCATTCATTCCCCTCTCCGAATGGGCAGTACAAAGCCGTGCTCCTCACCTTCTCGGGTGGCTCGGCCCTTGGCGATGCATTTTGCTACGATAAGATCCTGGTTGTTCCGGCTTCAGTTAGCAACGACGTTCCCGACGAACGATATGAAGTCTACTCCGCCCAATGCGATTTATTCGCCGATCACAGTACATCGCCAAAGCTAAAGTGGACTTCCGATTCCGCCCTTGAGATCACGTTCTCGATCAATTCAACCGCCCTCTCAAGCAGGACCGTACGCCTGAAGAAGGCAGACGAACTCGAACCGAGTATTCGTTAGATTCATTAGTAGTGAATAAGTACAATTAATGAATTGGCCAGTGCAGTTCGAAGCGGTGCCCCACGATCCCACCATGTAGCGGTTTAGAGTGCAATATTCGTTTTGGGACGTATCAAGAATGACTCCGAGCCGCTTGGGGCCCAACTCGTAATTGACAGTGGTATTGTCCGTCCAGAACTGGCCGCGAGTCCGAGGGCAGCACAACTCCAGCCAAGACTGCAGCAACTTCAACTCTGCCGCGCGTGGGAGATCACCCGCGGCCGCCCAGGCGCAGTCCAGGGGACGGACGCTCCTGCACCACCTCGCGACGGAAGCGGAAGATCGCCGCGGGCCTTCCGCCGGTTGCGGTCGACACTTCGCCGGTTGCCTCGACCAGCTCGGTGTTCTCCACCAGCCGGCGAAAATTCTGTTTGTGCAGGTGGCGGCCTGAAATCGCCTCGACGGTACGCTGCAGCTCGGTCAGCGTGAATTCCGGGTTCATCAGCTCGAAGATCACCGGTCGGTATTTGAGCTTGGCGCGCAGCCGTGCGATCGCGGTGGCGAGGATGCGACGGTGGTCGAAGCGCATCGAAGCGCCGAGCGCCGGCAGGCTTTTGCGCGCCAGCGCGGCGGCGCGTCCGTCGCGGCGCGCCTCATCGACCAGGCCGGCCTCATAGAGCAGTTCGTAGCGGTCGAGCACCTTCTCCTCGTCCCATGGGCTGCCGCCGACGCCGAAGCAAAGTCGCAGGCGCTCGCGCCGTCCAAGCGGACGGGCGGGTTCTTCGCGCTGCGGGCGCGCCGACCATTCCGTGAGCAGCGGCAGGATCGCATCATCGAGGATGTCCGGCCGACCTGCGCGCCAATCCTCCCACGGAAAAAACCGGTACCAGGGCTCGAAACCAGCGCGCGCCGACGCCAATGCCGCAACATTGTCCGGCATCCGGGTGAGCGCGAGATATCCAATCGACACCATATGGGCTCCGGTGTCGCCCGGCCGCGCATGCCGGCCGCGATCGCCGAAGGTGTAGAGCTGCTCGACGTAGCCGACCGAGAGGCCGGTCTGCGCCTTGACCCATGCGCGCAGCCCGATCTCGAACGTGTGGTGCGCCAATGGATCGAACGGGCCGAACGGCAGGCCGGCGCGCGGCTCGCCGGCGCGTTCGCCGGCCACCAGGATTTGGGGTTCGTCGTTCTCGATCGAAACGATTGCTGCGGTCAGCCCGATTTCAATCTCGGTACGGGCCGCCATTGCTCACTCGATATCAAGCCGGAACGGCGTGCCTTCGGCCGCGATCGTTCCGCGACCGATCGCCTCGACTGCCGCCACCATGCGTCCTTGGCGGGCCAGGACCTCGTCGGCGAGCCGAACGATGCGCGGATTGGGAAACGCCGTTTGCGACGCCCGCCGCAGAGCCTGCGCAATGGTGCGCTCGTCGCGCTGGGGATTGAGCGCACACACCGCCGCGTAGGCGGCCGCGGTCGAGCGACTGATACCCGCGTAGCAGTGAATGACAAGCGGCGCGTCGCGTCGCCAGCTGCGCACGAATGCCAGCAGTCGTTCGATGTGCTCGACTTGCGGCGTGACGTAACCCTCCATCGGATCCGCGATGTCGTGCATGTGCAGGCGCAGATGATTGCCGGCCGGCACCGTGGCCGGCAGGAGGACGTCATCCTCGATGCCGAGCAGTGTGACGACGTGCTGCGCGCCGGTCTCCTCGACCGTGGTGTGCAATCGCGCAAGCGAGCAAACGTGAATCATGGCGCCCTCATCATAGCGCGCACCTGTTAATACGCGAATGTGGGGTGTTTGTGGTGTGGGCCGAAGCTTGGCGGGCCGTTACTTCCCCGCGCCCATCAACAATTTGCACGCAGCCATTGTGCGACGTGATCGAGGATCATGGAATGCACTTGCTGTTGCGGAATTCCGGCTTTCTTCGCCACCTTGAACGAATGGTCGGCGCCGTCGACGGCGAACAGCTCCGCGGGTGCTGCCAGATGTCGCAAGATCGGCCGCAATTCCTCCGGTGTCCCAAAGGCATCGCGCGAACCTTGGACGAACAGCATCGGGGCCTGGATTTGGCTCAGATGTTTCGACCGCAGCTGATCCGGCTTGCCGGGAGGATGGAGAGGGTAGCCGAGAAAGACCAGCCCGAGAATGTCGCGCGAACCCTTGGCGGCGACTTGCGAGGCGATGCGGCCGCCCATCGATTTGCCGCCGATCGCGAGCCTGCTGCGGCCGAGCTCCGCATGCACGACCCGACTGGCCAACGTGTTGATCACCGATCGGTAGCAGGTTTCCAGGGCTTCGTTGCGGTCGGGCAATCGTCGCCCGTGTTCGGTGTATAGGAAATTGAAGGTGACGGTGTCGATGCCGCGCGCCGCGAGTTCGCCAGCGTAGCTGACCATGAAACCGCTGTTCTGGTTCGCGCCTGCACCGTGACCAAGGATCAACGTGAGGCCGGTCGCGTTGGCGGCGGCCGCAGGGTAGAGCAGGGCCGTCACGTGGTCGGCAGGTGAAACGTCGACCCGGATGGTTTGCGGCATTCTCCAACTTTATCCGAACCGCCGGCTTTTTCCGAGCGGGTGTTTGCCGGGCGACGAATGGCGCTCGTAGAGTTCCTGGCTGGCACGCTCCAACCGGTGCATCGCGGCCCACATCCTGCCTTCGAGGTCGGTGAGTTCGCTCGCGGGCGTGCCGGCGCGCAACTCCGCCTGCAGCAGCTGCCAGATCCGCTGGCTCTCGGCTTTGGCGGCCGCATAATCCTCGGCCAGTCGGTCGATAGGACGTTCTTGGCCCACGTGCTGTCCTTCCGATGATGGGATTGCCTGCCGCCAGTTTTGCGGCAAAGAGTTTACGCACCGTTTACGTCCACGGATCCTGATCGCGGTTCGGAAAACTGGATCTTGCCCAATGGCGCCAGCACGGCCATTGTGCGCGCCCGAGGGGAGACGCCGCTCGCGTCCGCGAGCGCTACAGTTCAGGGAGGAATGAATGTTGCGAACAGCCGCACGGGTGGCGCTGTTGGGGTTGGCCGTTGCGGGCCTTGCGTTTCATTCACTGGCGCGGGCCGAAGACTATCCGACGCGACCGATCACGATCTCCTTGCCGCTCGCGGCAGGAACCGGAATGGACGTCATCGTTCGTCTCTACGGTGACCAGTTGTCGCAGGCCTTGGGCAAGCCCGTCGTCATCGAGAACAAGCCCGGGGGCTTGCAGATGATGGCCGTCAACGCGGTGCTGCCGGCCCCCGCCGACGGATACTCGTTGTTGGCGATGACCAGCGCCGGTGCGGCGATCAACAAGTCGCTGGTCAAGAATACCACCTACGATACGGCGCGCGACTTCGTGCCGCTGTCGCTCTACGTCAAATCACCGTTCATTCTGGTCGTCGATCCCAAGCTCCCGATCAAATCGGTGAACGAGCTCGTCAAATACGCGAAGGACCATCCTGGGCAGTTGTCCTACAGCTCGTCGGGAACCGGTGGTGTGCCGCATCTCGTATTCGAGCTCCTCAAGCAGCGGTTCGGTCTCGACATCACGCACGTGCCCTATAAGAACAGTCCGCAATCGATCGCCGATATCGCCGCCGGTCACGTGAACATGGCGTTCGCAGAGGCGGGAGCTTCGGTTCCGCTGATCAAGGACGGCAAGCTGCGCGCGCTCGCGGTTTCCTCGGCGGTGCGCCTTCCCACGGTCAGCGACGTGCCGCCGTTTCGCGAAGTATCGGACGCACCCGACTTCGAAGCGGTGTCATGGCATGCGCTGTTTGCGCGCACCGGCACGCCGGAGCCAATCGTCACCAAGTTGCATGATGAAATGGCGCGCATCATGAGCAAACCGGACATCCAGCAGAAAATCACCAATCTGGGCCTGATCCCGCTCAACCCGCCGTCGATCGCCGAGACGCAGGACTACATCAAGTCCGAGACCGCGAAATGGGGTCAGCTCGTCAAGACATTGGGACTGGAGGGATCGCAGTAGCGAAATCGTGGAGCGCGCGGGGCGCGATCACACGATCCGCCGAAAGTGCGCGAGGTAGCGCGCCTCCGCGGTCTCCGCCGGCCACGGCGCGAGGTGCTCGCGCTCCACCGCCGCCGGCAGTGCCGGGCGCGGGCCGAAGAAATGCAGCGCTTCCTCGGTCGCAAAGCCCGCCAGGTTGGTGGCTTCCAGGAAAGCCGCGCCAGCGTCGGCGGTCTTGATCACGCGACGCACCTCCGCCGGCAGTTCGGCCGGGAGGCCGAAGCGCAGGTGGATCGCGGTCAACAATCGCTTTTCGACGGCCTTATAGGTATCGCCGATCACCGCCTTGAACGGCGTGATCATGTCACCGATGACGTATTCGGGCGCGTCGTGCAGCAAAAGCGCCAGCGCCAGCCGGCGGTCGAGATGCCCGACCTTCCGGCGGGCGATCGCCTCCACCAGCAGCGTGTGCTGGGCGACCGAAAAGATATTTGGTCCGATGGTCTGGCCATTCCAGCGCGCGACCCGGGCGAGCCCATGGGCGATGTCCTCGATCTCAACGTCGAGCGGAGACGGGTCGAGCAGATCGAGCCTGCGCCCCGACAGCATGCGTTGCCAGGCGCGCGGCGCAGCACGCGTGCGAGTCCTGGGCGGAAGCTTCCGCAGCATGGTCAGCGTTTGGTCTTGCGCGCCGCGTCGGGATGGCGGTGACACGTGACGATATGATCATTGACCATCCCGACCGCCTGCATGAACGCATAGACGATCGTCGGTCCGCAGAACTTGAACCCGCGCCGCAGCAGCTCTTTCGACATGGCGCGCGACACCGGGGTCTCGCCGGGCACCTGCGAGGTCGACCGGAAATGGTTGATCTTGGGCGTGCCGTCGACGAAGTCCCACAGGAGCTTTGAAAAGCCCGGCCCTTTTTCCATGATCTCGAGCCAGGCGCGCGCCGACAACACCGCCCCATCGATCTTGGCCTGATTGCGGACGATGCCGGCGTCCTTCATCAATGCGGTTTTCTTACGCTTGCCGTAGCGGGCGATCTTGGCGGGCTCGAAGCCGTCGAAGGCGCGCCGGAAGTTCTCGCGCTTGCGTAGAATCGTGATCCACGACAAGCCAGCCTGGAAGCCGTCGAGCACGAGCTTCTCATAGAGCGCGCGGTCGTCGTATTCGGGCACGCCCCATTCGGTGTCGTGATAGCTGATGTAGAGCGGGTCTTCTTTCGGCCACGGGCAGCGGGGAAGGTCTGGGATTTTGATAGTTTGAGTAGACATCAAGCGTCCTTTGCTTGCCCGGGAAAATCAAAGCGTGCCCAAGTGGGTTTCCGTGGTGTCAGCGCAACGCCCCCGGCGATCAACGGCAGACCTGCGGCCAGCGCATCGTTGGTTCGGTCAAGGCGCAGCAGGGCAAGTCCGTTGCCGTCCGCTGCTGAACCGAACGTTCCAACCGGCTTTTCGCCGGCCGTCACCGGAAGCCCGGTTTCTGGAGCAAAACCATCATAGGCGACCGGCACGACACGGGTGCGCGCGCTACCGCGATGCTGTATCCGCGACACCACCTCCTGGCCAATGTAACAGCCCTTCTCGAAATCGACGCCGGCAAGCTGATCCATGTCGGCTTCGTGCGGAAACGCGTCGCCGTAGATGAAATCGAGCCCGCCGCGCGGCACCCCGAGCGCGATGCGATGGGCCTCGTACTGGGCGGCATCGACCAGTTCGGCGCCGAGCGCGGCAGCCGCCTCCCTGGCGCGCTGGGGCGGCAGCATGATGCGTAGACCGAGCGCCGGCAGGCGGGGGTCGCGGTACGAGAGGCCATAGGTCTGCGCAGAATTGCCATCCCAGACCGCCAGAACGCCGAGAGTTTCGGACAGATCCTCCGCGATCACCTTGGCGCGCAATTTGTAGAAATTGAGCTTGGTCACGAAGTTTCCCGCGAGCGCGCGCGGGCAATCGAGAAAGAAACCGCCGCCATCCTTTTCCGGCGCTTCAACCACGATGCAGTCGACAAGGATCTTGCCCTGAGGCGTGAGCAGCGCCGCAAAGCGCGCTTGCGCGGGCGTGACGGCGCCGATATCCGTGGTCAACAGCCCGTTGAGAAAATTGCGTGCGTCCTCGCCTGCGACCTTGGCGACTCCGCGATCGGGAAGCAGTGCAGCCTTCATGCAACCTCTTGCCAAGTGATGCTATTTTGTGACGCGCGCGGTACAAAATAGGGCGCGCAGGTGTGCACCTCAAGGGCGAGCCGATGCCGGACACGTATGACCTGATCCTCAAGGGCGGCACGATCGTCAACCACGATGGCGAAGGCGCGCGCGACGTTGGTATTTTGGACGGCAAGGTTGCGGCGCTCGGCCATCTGGCGCGCGCGTCCGCCGGCGAAGTCATCGACTGCGCGGGCCTGCATGTCTTGCCCGGCGTGATCGACACCCAGGTGCATTTCCGCGAGCCTGGCCTGACCCACAAGGAAGACCTGGAGACCGGCTCGCGCGCCGCGGTCATGGGCGGGGTCACGGCCGTGTTCGAAATGCCCAACACCAATCCGACCACGACCAGCGCAGCGATGCTCGCCGACAAGGTCGCGCGCGGTCATCACCGCATGCACTGTGACTTCGCATTCTTCATCGGTGGGACGCGCGAGAACACCAACGAACTGCCGGACCTGGAGCAACTGCCCGGCTGCGCCGGGGTGAAGGTTTTTGTCGGGTCCTCCACCGGTGCGCTGCTCGTCGAGGATGACGAGGGGCTGCGACGCGTCCTCCAGGTGATCCGGCGGCGTGCGTCGTTTCATTCGGAGGACGAATTCCGGTTGCGCGAGCGCCAGAACTTGCGGGTCGCCGGCGATCCACGCTCGCACCCGGTCTGGCGCGATGAGCTGGTCGCGCTCACCTGCACCAAGCGATTGGTCAGTTTGGCGCGCGAGACCGGCAAGCGCGTGCATGTGCTGCACATCACCACCAAACAGGAAATGGCGTTCCTGAAGGAGCACAAGGACGTGGTGTCGGTCGAAGTCACGCCGCACCATCTCACGCTCGAGGCCCCCGACTGCTACGAGCGGCTGGGCGCGTTCGCTCAGATGAATCCGCCGGTGCGCGGCGCAACCCACAAGGCCGCGCTGTGGCAGGCGCTCGATCAAGGGATCGTCGACGTGCTCGGCTCCGATCACGCGCCCCATACGCGTGAAGAGAAGGAGAAACCCTATCCGCAGACGCCGTCCGGCATGACCGGGGTGCAGACCCTGGTCCCGATCATGCTCGACCATGTCAATGCCGGACGCCTCACGCTGCAGCGGTTCGTCGATCTGACGAGTGCCGGGCCGCAGCGTTTGTTCGGGATCGCCGGCAAGGGCCGTATCGCGGTCGGCTATGACGCCGATCTGACCGTCGTCGATCTCAAGCGGCGGGAGACGATCAGCAATGATTGGATCGCCTCGCGCGCAGGCTGGACGCCCTACCACGGCGTCACCGTCACCGGCTGGCCGGTTGGGACCATCGTGCGCGGCCGGCGGGTGATGTGGGAGGGAAGCTTGGTCACGGCTGCCCAGGGCGAGCCGGTTCGCTTCCTGGAGACGCTCGGCGCGAAAGCCCAGGCGTCGTCTGCAGCACGCGTGCGGTGAAGTTATTGACGGCGTTTTCGAACTGAGAATTCGCCATTCTTGACGCGGTTGGACAAATTTTCGGTGAAGTGGGCGGTCGCCTCTTCGCCATACGTGCCGATCAGCTCGCTCAATGCCCGGAACAGGCAAGCCTGCGCCATGCAGTCGCCGTCGACTCCGTCAAGGTGAGCCTCGGCCCAGGCCTCGTGCAGGTAGCTCAGCGCCACCTGCTTCTGCTCATGATCCGGTATCGCATCGCGCACCGGCTTTGTGAATATCAGCATGGATGGTGTCTCAACCCGCCGTCCCCAGCGTCGGCATGAGACAAATTAGCATGCGCCGCGTGCACCGCTACGCAGACCTTGCGAAAGGGTTAATGCGTAAGGATAACCACACCGCACCCAGTCATTTCGGGACAAAACGTTTCGGCTCGTCATGGCCGGGCTGGTCCCGACTCGTCCCGGCCATCTCGCTTAGGAAGGCAAGGCCGTGCATCTCTTATCGGGATCGCCGGATAAGCCCGGCGATGACGATTTGGAAAGCTTCGGTTCCAAACAAGCGGAACCGCTTTAGCGGGATTTATCAATTCGCAAAACGCGCCGTGACCTCGCGGGCGATCTTGGAACCCTCTTCCAGGTAGCGCCGAATGGCGAGTGCGGCAGCCGGCGTGCAGGTGCGGTAGGTCTGTTGAAAGCCGCTGTAGCCGCGGTTGAAACCGGCGACCATGCGGGCGCGGCGATCGGCGGCGGACGCCTCCGCGTCGATCAGCGCCTGCATCTCCGTGCGCCATTTGTTGCCTTCGTTGGAGCCGCAGACTGAGCGCAGATAGTGCAGGGCGCCCAGAATCTCCGACAGGCGCTGCAGATTGTCGTCGAGCGTCGTCTGCATCTGCGCCCGGGCCGGCGATACCAGGGTCAGGGCGAGCACCAGGCTGCACGCGAATTTCCACATGGCGGCGGTTATGGGGCACCCGGCGGCGGCTCGCAAGGGCTCCCGGCACGCCGTAAGTGCATCAAGGCGCATCTCGCGTCGGGAAGCTCCATTCAAAATGCGCGAGCTACAATCACGGACCGCCGGCGCTCTCCATCAGCGCGATGGCGGTCGCAACGATCTCGGCCAAACCTTCGGTGGTTGGAAGCCCTGCCAGCTCCGACGGGCGCAGCCAGCGCGCCTCGGCGAGCTCCTCGTTGAGCACCAGTTCGCCCGAAATCAGGCGCGCCGCGAACGGCAGAATGACGAAATGCTGCTCGACGCCGCCGTTGCCGTCGTGGGCGATGCGCTCGCGGTAGCCCGCAAGCGCGACCGGTTCGATGGCAAGCCCGGTCTCTTCCGCAATCTCGCGCTTGATCGCCTCGTGCAGCGTCTCGCCGACCTCGACCACGCCGCCCGGAAGCGTGTAGACCCCATGAGCCGGGCGCGCGCCCGGCGCGCGATCAGCACCCGGCCATCGCGCACGATTGCCGCACTGACCGCGACAATCGGGCGGGCCGGATATGAGCGCGAGGGCTTGCTTTCCGGGCCGGACGTGGACAATTGCAAGACATCCAATGTGTGGACGATACCTGATCATAACTACTCCGGAAGCGATGCGGGCTTTTTTCCGCTATCTGGAGCAGCCGAATTTTCCGGCGCGCTACAACGTGGCGCCGACGCAGCCGATTCCGATCGTGCGCACGTGGGAGGGCGCGCGCCACTTCGCGCTGGTGCGTTGGGGCCTCGTTCCGGCCTGGGTCAAGGATCCGCGCGCGTTCTCGTTGTTGATCAATGCGCGCAGCGACAGTGTGCTCGACAAGCCCGCATTCCGGGCGGCCATGCGATGGCGGCGCTGCCTCGTTCCGGCGGATGGTTTCTACGAGTGGAAAACCGACGGTGAGCGCAAGCGGCCGTTCGCCGTGCGGCCCGCGGCCGGCGGACCGATTGCGTTCGCCGGCCTCTGGGAGGCGTGGACCGGCCCGAACGGGGAGGAGGTCGAAACCGCAGCGATCATCACGACGCAGGCGAACCGTGCGCTGCGGCCGCTGCATGATCGCATGCCGGCAGTACTGGCGCCCGAGGCCTACGACATGTGGCTCGATTGCCGCAACGTGGATTCCAACACGGCTTCCGCGCTGCTCGCGCCGGCGCCGGAGACTTTCTTCGAGACCTACGAGGTCTCACCCGCGGTCAATCGCACCGCCAACGATTCACCTGATTTGCTGACGCCCGCTTCGACATTGCCAGCAGCCGAGCCCGCGAAGCCGGTGGTGAAGGCAAAGCCTGACGAGCGCCAGGGATCGTTGTTCTAAGCCTGCGCTGGCCGCCGGCCGCAATGGTCAACCTCATCCGCGCACTCGACCGACTGGTCCGTGAAATTCAAACACACGCCCTCATTCTGTATGTTCTTATTTTGTTCTTGACCGGTAAAAACCAAAATGCATAATGCTGATTATCCCGCTCGTGCCAGAGGGGCGTCTTCCGGAAGACGTTCGAAGATGGAGCGGGTGCGGTGCCCAAGGGCGGGGCAACCCGGACCTTTGGGAGGCCTGGTCATCGTCCGGCCCCGGCGGTTTCCGGGGTCTGCCGTTGTGGACGTGCTGGACGTGGACCGGTCGTGAGATGGGTGATGGCGACGGCCGGATCCCGCCTGCGCGACCGGACCCGGAAGAACGGTGCCAGACTTAAGACATCGCGGTGGAGCGCCGATAGGCGACCCGCATTCAGCAAGTCGAATGCGGGCCGCGTGGACGGGGCGGAGGTGCAAGCCTCGGTTCTGGTCGCGCGGATCCCAGAACGATGCGCCTCTCGGCGCTCTGCCCCCCTCACAGGGGCGAAGGAAGAACAGAAGGGTGACCCGGCACCCAGTCGCGCTGGGCGGCGGAGCGTTGGCTGCGCCGGGCTATTTGACATCGTGAATCGGAATGATTGGTAGCCCGCATGGAGCGGAGCGCAATGCGGGTCGGGCGTTCCCGGATTTCGCTTCGCTCCATCCGGGCTACAGATTTCTGCAAGGTGTGTAGCCCGCATGGAGCGACAGCGGAATGCGGGTCAGCCTATCCCGGATTTCGCTTCCTCATCCGGGCTACAGATTTCTGCAAGGTGGTGTAGCCCGCATGGAGCGACAGCGGAATGCGGGTGGGGCGTTCCCGGATTTCGCTTCGCTACGGTTTTCTGCGCGGCGCGGTCAGCGGCTGTAGCTCAGCTTCGGGTACCAGTCGCTGCCGCGTCCCCCGGGTGTCACGTCGAGGACGTTCCACAGTGGCCAGATCATGTCGACATGGCGATGGTTCTGGCCGCGCCCCGGCGGCGGGAATAGCATTTCGCTGCTCCAGAAGTGATGGATTTTGCCGTTGCGGCGCACGAATACGTTGAGCATCGGCATCTGGCTTCCGTCCGCGCTCTCGCCCTGGTAGTCGCGGTTATAGGAATTGCCGGCGGACGATGCGAGCCGCAGGTGGCGCCAGCCGCGCTCGCGCGCAAAGGCGCGGATGCGGTTGATCGGCGACTTGGCGACGACGACGAGGCCGACTTGCTCGCGCAGGTGATGCGCCGAGCCGTCGAGGCTGTCGAGCATCGACGTGCACATCGGGCAGGCCTTATCCATGCGCGGGCCATACATGAAATTGTAGGCGACGAGGGTGTCATGCTTGCCGAACAGTTCGGACAGCTTGACCGTGCGCACCGAGCCGTCATCGGCCACGTCCTCGAACACGTAGTCCTGCGGAACTTCCCCGCCGGCCGGCAGCTTGCGACGCAGCGCGGCAACCCGTTCCACCTGAGCCCGCAGCTCCATCTCGGCGCGCAGCAGTTCGTTGCGGGCGCTCCGGTATTTCGTTCCCTCATTCGGAAACCGCACGCCGTGCAGCGGCTTCGCGGAGGAGCGCGCCCGTCCTGGCGGCTTGTGTGCGGAGCGGCGCGCCGTGGTCCGGCGCAGGGTCCTGGCTGATTTCGACTTTGTTCGCATCGTCTTGCGCATCGCACGTCTCCCTGGCTTGGCGAGCGGGCGCAGGCCGTGGCATCACCCGCGTCCAACGTACGGCATCTTGGTCGCCATCACCGTCATGAACAACACGTTTGATGCGAGCGGCAGGCCCGCCATGTAGGCGACCGCTTCGCCGACGTGCTCGACGTCCATGCGCGGTTCGACCATTTTTTGCCCGTTCGGTTGCAGAATACCCCCGCCTTCGACGAAGCGTTCCGTGAGCGGCGACACCGCATTCCCGATGTCAATCTGGCCGCAGGCGATGTCATAGGCGCGCCCGTCGAGCGCGGTCGATTTGGTCAGGCCGGTGATCGCGTGCTTGGTCGACGTATAGGCGATCGTGAACGGCCGCGGCGTATGGGCGGAGATCGAGCCGTTGTTGATGATGCGTCCGCCGCGTGGGGTCTGATCCTTCATGATGCGGATCGCCTCCTGGGTGCACAGGAAGGTGCCGTGCAGGTTGGTGTCGACGGCCGCTTTCCATTTCTCCCAGGGCAGATCCTCGATCGGCACCGCCGGGGCGCCGACGCCGGCATTGTTGAACAGAACATCGAGCCGCCCGAACGCCTCCTTGGTCTTGGCGAACAGCGCCTTGATCGACGCCGGGTCGGCGATGTCGGCCGGAACCGCGAGGCTCTTGCCGCCCTTGGCGGCGCCCTCCTTGGCCACCTCTTCGAGCTTGTCCTTGCGGCGTCCGGCCAGGACGACGGTGAAGCCGATGTTCATCAGGGCAAGCGCGGCGGCTTTGCCGATGCCGGTGCCGGCGCCGGTGACGAGGGCGATTTTCTGCGTCGCAGCCATCAGATGCTCCTGTCGCGGTTGCTCACATCGCGCCATGGTGGCCGACATCCCCCGGGCGGCGCAATGCCTATGAGGCCGGTCGGGCGGTTCGCGTTGAGCGGAGGGCTTCAAATATGTATATGCAGGTTTAAACCGGCGAGATGGTTGCACGACGATGCCTCAAGCCCTTCCAAAACCACCCACAGCCGACCAGCTGCTCGGGTGTACGTGTTTTCGCCTGCGCCAGCTGAATTGGCGCGTCACCCAGATCTATGATCAGACGCTGGCGCTGCTCGGAATTACGGTCACGCAGTTCAGTCTGCTGGCGCTCCTCTCAATGCGGGGCGAGACGTTGATCGGTGATTTGGCAGAACAAATGCTGATGGACCCGACCACGTTGACGCGGACGCTGCGGCCGCTCGAACGTCGTAAGCTGATCAGGATTGCGACCGCGCGCGACGACCGCCGGCGTCGCAGCGTGCTGCTGAGCGAGGCGGGACGTGCGATCTTCCGTGATGCCGTGCCGCTTTGGCGGCAGGCCGGCACGAAGATGGCGGATGCTTTTGGCGTGCGCAGCCTGGCGGCGTTCGATCAATCGCTCGCACTTGCGCTCGACCATCTCACAGAACGTTGACGGGACGCACTTGACAACGCGGTGGCAGGAGGTTTATATGTATATACAGTAGATGTATATACATATATAATCTGCAGCAAAGGGCACGCTAACGTTGGCGATCGTTGCGGCGTCTCGGTTCTCTCGAGCGCTGTCTGTGATGCAGTCAAGAGCGCCAGCGGATTGGGCGTGGAGTGCTTGGGCAACAACAGGAGTTGACCCATGGCTTCGCTTGATATCCTCGCTGCCATTGCCTTGACGGCATCCGCTGCCATTCTGGTCGGGACCATCGTCGCGATTTATCCGGGGACGCTCGCGGCACGTCTGCGCATCGCCGGCGTTTTTGCCGTCTGGTTCGTGCTGGTCGCACTGTCCTCGGCGCTCGGACTGTTGGATCCGGTCAAAGGTCTCGGTGTGCCGGCGCTTGGAGTTGCGATCGTCGCTCCGATCGCGGTCATCGTGTTCGCGGTGGCGAGCTCGCGGCAGCGGCTGGCGCATGTGATGGCGATGCCGATGCCCGCGCTGATCGCGACGCATGTGCTGCGCGTCCTCGGCCTGTTGTTCCTCCTGCTCTGGTCACTGGGCCGGCTGACGGCGCCGTTCGCGCCCAGTGCAGGCTGGGGCGACATCGTCACCGGAATTGCGGCCGGTCCGGTGGCTTGGGCGGTTTGGCGCAAGACCGCAGGCTGGCGTGCGCTCGCGATCGCGTGGAACCTGTTCGGGGCAGCGGATCTGATTGCGGCACTCGCGCTCGGGATCTTGTCAGCGCCGGGCTCGCCGCTGCCGCTGTTTCCCGGTCAGAGCGAGCCGGTGATGACGTCGTTGCCGTGGGTCCTGATCCCGGCCTATCTGGTTCCGGTCTGGCTCATGACCCACGTGCTCATGCTGATCGAGCTCGCAAGGCAGGTTCCGGGCGCCAGCGCGGCGGATCAGCGTTTGTTGGCGTAGGGCGGGCGCGGAATGTTGTTGTGCGCGGCGCGCAGCGCCGCCGACCAGCGCTCACGCAAATCGTGGAAATAGGGCTCGCCCGGTTCGATGCGGTAGTTGAGCTCCGCGGTGCAGGTGTCGCGCCGCGCCACCAGGATATCGATCGGCATGCCGACGCTCAGGTTGGAGCGCATGGTGGAATTGACCGATATGAGTCCGATCTTGAGCGCGTCATAGATATCGATGTCGTAGGTGATGGCGCGGTCGAGCACCGGTTTGCCGTACTTGTGCTCACCGATCTGCAGATAGGGCGTGTCGACCGTGCACTCGATGAAATTGCCGGCCGCGTAAATCATGAACAGGCGCAGCGCTTCGCCCCTGATCTGGCCGCCGAACAGGAACGACACGTCGAACTTGACCTCGGACGACTCGAGCGCGTCGCCTTCTATATTATGCAGCGACCGGATGGCACGTCCGATGCGTTGCGCCGCCTTGAACATGGTGGGCGCGTTCATCAGGGTCTCACGCTCGCCGCTCTGGGGATTCTCAAAACCTTCGTTCACCGTGCTGACGACCGACTGGGTGAGCGACAGATTGCCGGAGGCGGCGATCGCCATGATGCGTTCGCCCGGGTTGGAATAGACCTGCAGCTTGCGAAACACCGAAATATTGTCGAGCCCCGCGTTGGTACGGGTGTCGGCGATCATCACGAGGCCATCGCGAACCAGGATCCCGCAGCAATAGGTCATGAGGAACGCCCCAGCGAAGTTGCGTTGCGGTTATAGCGAGCGGGCGGGCGCCGAAGCAACGTGCCTCTCTCGGACCTCATCCCGGGGAGCCTCCGCGAAGCGGAGGCTCAGACAATTCAAAAAGCTCCGATCAATTCTGCGGCTGCCGCAGCGACTGGTCGACCCGGATCGCGACCGCGAGCGCCTCGTTGCCGCCGCCGTAGCGCGTGCCGCGAACCGGGGCGGCGCCGAGGTAGTCGAGCCCGACGGCGACCCGTACGTAGGCGTCGGTCGTGCACGTGCCGTTGGCCGGATCGAACGCGACCCAGCCGAGATCGGGAACATAGGCTTCGGCCCAGGCGTGCCCGGCGCGCTGGTCGGCCACGCCGTCGTTGCGATGCAGATACCCGCTGATGTAGCGCGCCGGCACGCCGACCGCGCGCGCGCAACCGATGAAGATGTGCGCCATGTCCTGGCAGACGCCGCGCTTGAGCTCGAAGGCCTGCGCACCCGTGGTGGCGGCATGGGTCGGATCGGTGTCGAACTCAATCTCCTCGTGCAATCCGTCGAGCAGCCCGTGCAGCACGCTCAGCGTTTCGGTCTTGCCGACACGGGCGGTGAACGCCTGCATTGCCGCGTCGGCGTGGGTGAGCGGCGTTTCGCGCAGGAACAGGCTCGGCGGAAAGCGCTCGATCGCGTCGCGCACGACCCCGTTGGTGTCCTGGGTGTCGACCACGCCGTCGGCGGTGACGGTCAGCTCGCTGATCGGCGCGTCGGCCGTAAATGCGTGGATGATATTGCCGAAGGCGTCTTCCTGCTCGTCGAGGCGGCAGTCGGCGGACACTTCAAGCCGCCAATCCACCACGAACTGCCCCTCATGATTGCGCGGGGTGAGGCGCAGCGTCTGGATCACGCCGGTCGGCGGCGCGTCATAGTGGTAACGGGTTTCGTGCCTCACCCGGATGCGCATGCCGCCACATCATGCTGATTGCGCGCGCCTTGTCCACCGGCCGGCATTCCGGCAGGGCGTCAGGTCAGGTACTGCTTGGTGACTACGGCGTCGAGCCGATTGTTGTCGACGATGAACTCGGTGATGAATTCGTGCAGCCCGCGCTGGAAGATCTCCGGCATGCGGCTGTGTTCGAGCCGCGCGTGCATGGCGCGGGCGTGGCGCTGGGCCGGTCCCTGGCGGCCGTAGGCGTGGGCGATGGCGTCGAGGAAGCGGACCAGGTTGTCGTAGCAACTCGCGAGCGAGCGCGGCATCTGATCCTTGAGGATCAAGAGGTCCGCGATCAGCCACGGCTTGAGGCTCTCGCGGTAGACCCAGTGGTAGGCGGTGAGCGCCGACACCGAGCGCAGGATCGCCGCCCATTGGAAATAGTCGAGCGGGCCGCCGACCCGTTCCAGCGCCGGCAACAGCAGGTGATATTTCACGTCGAGAATGCGCGCGGTGTTGTCGGCGCGTTCGACGTAGAGGCCGAGCCGCGAAAACCAGTAGGCGTCGTTGCGCAGCATGGTGCGGTAGGCGGAGCCGTCGAACAGCAGCGACTGTTCCTGCACCCAGCGCAGGAAGCGCATGAATTCCTCGCGCGAGGTTGGTCTGTTGCCGAAGCGCTTCAATTCGAGCCAGGCACCGTTGATGGCATCCCACATCTCGACCGTGAGCGCGGTGCGTACCGCGCGTGCGTTGGTGCGCGCGACCTCGAAGCAGTTGCGGATCGAGGATGGGTTGGCAGACGAGAACGCCAGGAACTCGGTGACGTTCTCCTCATTCGCCTCATCGAACTTGGCAAAGAACGAGTTGGCGCAGCCGGCGGTCGCGACCGCGGAGGCCCATTCATTCGAGGTGCCCACATAGGCGAGCGGCAGCGTGGTGAGGCGGTGGGTCGCCTCGAGAATGCGCGCAAGGTATTCGGCGCGTTCCACGTAGCGCGCCAGCCAGTAGAGATTGTCAGCGGTGCGGGAGAGCATCAGACCGACCAGTCCACGCCGCACGGCTCCCACCTCTCCCCGCAAGCGGGGAGAGGTCGGATCGCGCAGCGATCCGGGTGAGGGGGCCTTTCAGCAAGTCTGAGTGCTTGGAGATGCCCCCTCACCCGATTTCTCGCTACGCTCGAAATCGACCTCTCCCCGCAAGCGGGGAGAGGTAAAAACGCGGCGCTGTGCGACACGTAATTGATGCACCCAAAGCTCATGAATCCAGCACCCAGGTATCCTTCGTGCCGCCGCCCTGGCTCGAATTGACCACCAGCGAGCCCTTCTTGAGTGCGACCCGGGTGAGCCCGCCCGGCACGATGCGGACGCGGTCGCGGCCAGTCAGTACGAACGGCCGCAGATCGACATGGCGCGGAGCTACGCCCTCATCGACCAAGGTCGGACAGGTGGACAGCG
The DNA here is from genome assembly GCA_963833605.1 of uncultured Alphaproteobacteria bacterium. Taxonomy (GTDB): domain Bacteria; phylum Pseudomonadota; class Alphaproteobacteria; order Rhizobiales; family Xanthobacteraceae; genus JAFAXD01. The sequence goes on along the minus strand of CAWHYZ010000010.1, from coordinate 316,733 downwards.
CGAGCGTCGGCTGAGCGATGAAATTTTTCGGCTCGGATTTGAGCTTGGAGCGGAACGCCGCGATCGTCGCCTTGTCGGCCTTTGGCCCGATCAGCATGCCGTAGCCACCGGAGCCGTGCACTTCCTTCACCACCAGGTCTTCCAGGTTGTCGAGCACATGGGAGAGATGAGTGGGCTCGCGGCAGCGCCAGGTCGGAACGTTCTTCAAGATCGGCTCTTCGCCCAGGTAGAAATGGGTGATCTGCGGCATGTAGCTGTAGACCGCCTTGTCGTCGGCAATGCCGGTGCCGACCGCGTTCGCGAGCGTGACGTTGCCGGCCTGGTATGCTGACATCAGGCCCGGCACGCCCAGCACCGAGTCGGGCCGGAACGCGAGCGGGTCCAGGAAATCGTCGTCGATGCGCCGGTAGATCACGTCGACCCGCTTCAGGCCTTCGGTCGTGCGCATGTAGACGACCTCGCCCTTGATCAGGAGGTCGCGGCCTTCGACGAGTTCGACCCCGAGCTTGTCGGCCAGGAACGAGTGCTCGTAAAACGCCGAGTTGAACGGCCCGGGGGTGAGCAGAACCACAGTCGGATCGGACGAACTGCTCGCGGGCGCGACCGATTTCAGGGTCGCGAGCAATTCGTCCGGATAGTTCTCGACCGGGGCGATGCGGTGGCGCGAAAACAGCTCCGGAAACAGCCGCAGCATGATCTCGCGGTTCTCCAGCATGTAGGAGACGCCCGACGGGGTGCGCGCGTTGTCCTCGAGCACGTAGAAGGTGTCGGCGTCGATGCGCACGATGTCGATGCCGGCGACATGAACGTAGATGTCGTGGGGGACGTTCTGGCCGTTCATTTCCGGCCGAAACACCGGGTTCTGGAACACCAGGTCTTCGGGCACGATTCCGGCCTTGAGGATCTCGCGGTGGGTATACACGTCCTTGATGTAGGCGTTGATGGTTTTCACCCGCTGCTCGAGGCCGCGCCGGACCAGGTCCCATTCCTTGGCCGCAAGAATGCGTGGCAGCACGTCGAATGGGATCAGCCGCTCGGTCGCATCGGCGTCGCCGTAGACCGCAAAGGTGATGCCGATACGTCGGAACAGGAGTTCGGCCTCACGCCGGCGGTGGTCCAGAATGTCGGGCGAAATGCTGGTGAGCCAAGCATTTAGCTGCTCGTACGGTGGGCGCACGGCCCCGTCCAGCGCCTTCATTTCATCGAACGCCAGCGTCATTTCGCCCCCGAAACCAACCCACCCTTTGCGATCTTAGCTGCAAGCTTCGCGCCAGCAAAAGGGATGTGCAACGCCTCGATAGCGTGTGCTGAACGCGGGCTGATTTGCCGCAATTTTGGGCGAAATCGGTCCAGGCAGGCAGCATCGTCCCGCGCCATCGCGGGGGCTCGTCGCGGGCATCCGGGCGCGGCCACGGGTGACCGGCGCCGACGTAATGCAACCCACAGCGGCCCGCGTGACTGTTGCAATCGGGCAGGCCTTCGCCTTAGTTCTAGCCATGCATGAGCCTACCCATGGGGTCGTCACCGCCGGCTTGCTGGTGATCGGCGATGAAATTCTGTCCGGGCGCACCAAGGACAAGAACATCGGCTTCATCGCCGAATACCTCACCGCGCTCGGCATCGACCTCAAGGAAGTGCGCGTCGTCCCCGACGAGGAGGGTGAGATCGTCGCGGCGCTGAACGCATTGCGCGCGCGCTACACCTACGTGTTCACCACCGGCGGCATTGGTCCGACCCACGACGACATCACCGCCGACAGCGTCGCCAAGGCGTTCGGGGTGCCGATCAACGTCGACCCGCGCGTGGTCGAGATCTTCCGCGCGCGCGCGCCGGCCATGGAGCTCAACGAGGCCCGCCTGCGCATGGCGCGCATTCCGCAAGGCGCGGCGTTGGTCGAAAACAAGATCTCCGCCGCTCCCGGCTTCTGGCTCGGCAACGTGATCGTCATGGCCGGGGTGCCCTCGATCATGCAGTCGATGCTCGATGCGGTTTCCGGTAAGCTCAAGACCGGAGCCAAGATGCTGGCGGAGACGGTGCGCGCCGATGCCCGCGAGGGCGACATCGGCACGCCGCTCGGCGAGATCGCCAAGGCCAACCCCGAGGTGATCATCGGCAGCTATCCGTTCTTCGATGGCAGCGGGCCCAACACCAATATCGTCGTGCGTTCGCGCGACGCAGAGAAACTGGCCGCCGTGAAGAACGCGGTGGAGGACATGCTGGCGCGGGTACATGCTCAGGTGAGGCGATGAATCAGGTGGCGACGACGCAGGCGCAGTCGGAAACGACGCAGAAGAACTTTCCGGTGTCATGGGACGAGTTTCATCGCGACGCCCGTGCGCTGGCATGGCGGCTCGCCGGCGCCGGTCCATTCCATGCGATCGTGACGGTCACCCGCGGCGGCCTGGTGCCGGCGGCGATCGTCGCGCGCGAACTCGGCATCCGGCTGATCGAGACCGTGTGCGTCGAGAGCTACAGCCACCAGACCCAGGGCGATCTGCGGCTGGTCAAGACCGTGTCGCCCGATATCGTGCGCATCGGCGGCGGCGACGGGCAGGGCGTGCTGATCGTCGATGACCTCGTCGACACCGGCCGGACCGCCAAGGTGGTGCGCGATCTTTTGCCGAAGGCGCATTTCGCCACCGTCTACGCCAAGCCCATGGGGCGGCCGATGGTCGACACCTTCATCACCGAGGTGTCGCAGGACACCTGGATCTTCTTTCCCTGGGATACCGGGCTCGCGTTCCGCCCGCCGATCAGGCCGGAGGGGCTGTAGGACGGGCTGGCCATGTAGCCCGGATGGAGCGCAGCGAAATCCGGGAAGAAAAAGAAAAATTAGGGATCACTTGATCCGGCTTTCGCGTGTCACGTCGTTATAGCCGACAAACAATTAATCCAGGCGGGATTGCGGGGTCCTTCTGTCAGGTGGAAATCACTAGAAGAACCGCTGGAGGAATGCCGCTGTCGGTTCTGTGATACCAACAATCTTGTTGGTCGCTTGCCGATAGAGCTTGAAGTTGAGCTCGGTTTGCGGTTGACCATCGCGCCAGTGACGGAAGGATTTCAGGTCAGCGCGTCCCAACGCTGTCTTCGCCCTCGCCGAGCGCCTGATGGTGACGCTGACGCGCGGTGTCTGTCGTTCGACACCAGGCCTCCTAGCGATGCTTTCGACCGAAGTGACGACGCCTCTCGCGAACAGTCCTTTTCCACCCTCATTTTCACTGTCGAATAGGAATATCGTATCGCCCTCGTCTATCAATTTGCCGCCATACATCGTTTTCTGCGCAGAGAAAGCAAACGTCGCGACTTCCAGATCACGAACCTCGGCCTTGATGACGAATGCCATGCAGTCAACTCCTTTCGCCGGATAGCAACAGAGCTTTGACAAGACGGCGAATGCCAGGCTTTTGTCAACTCCGGCCGAAACGGAATTGGGTATCAGGTGCTGAAATTTCACCAACAACTTCTTGTGGACGAAATCAAACCGTGCAGTGGGCGAATTTTGGATCGTGTTCCTAATTCCGAACAAATCTGTGCTAAATGTGAAGGTCGCCTGGGTTGGCGACGAACTGTTGATTGGGCCACAGCATTACTGAAGGATTCGGAACTCGCCGCGATGCTGCGCGATAGGAAGCAGAACACGCTATTGGGCGTGGTTCCGTCGCTCTTGGCCAGCACGGAAGTCGCCGCACTCGTCTTTTTGGGGAGTCGTGAATGGGCGACGAGCGAGACAAGTATGGCCGCCTGACGGATCCTGCAGAGGCCTACCAACAATTCATGCTTGGTCTTTTTGATCTCGAAGACGAGGCCAGGGAGGGCGGCTACTCCGAGGAAGCCATTGGCCAACTCCACGAGGCGCGCCTCAAGTTCATGGTCGAATTCGAAAACAAGTTTCCAAGTTACGGAAAGGGGCGCGCTATGTGGAGTAGGCCGCGTCCGCCATTAGTTGGTACCCGTTCAGCAAGCCCAGAATGCCGGAGCCGCCGCCGTGAACCGTCGGGTTGGGACTTCATGGGGCATAAGTCGCCGCTCGCGACGACCATGCGCTACATCCACAGGAGCAGGGCGTGCTATTGGAAGCTGCAAAAAAACTGTCCCCACGGCGTGGGGAATTCGACGAAAACGCGAGTCCGGCCGAAGTTGCGCCTTTGCAGAAGCCATTGTAAACAATGAACTTTCCAAAAGCGGACGTGGCGAAATGGTAGACGCAAGGGACTTAAAATCCCTTGGGGGAAACCCCGTGTGGGTTCGAGTCCCACCGTCCGCACCAGATGAACACCGGCACCTAAGCGGTCGTTGGACCACGATCCTCGAAGGGCAGGCCCTATCCGAAAGGGGCAGTATCTCGGTTCGAAGGGCGAGGCGGCCATCTCGGCGCGTCCTTGACGGAATCAACAAATTCCAATCGAAAATCAGGGACATCAACAAGCGCGCGTCCATCTCTCGTCTCGGCAACCCACATTCCGTCTTGGATATTCTGCTTCAACCTCTGGTGTTCCTCGGTATTGAGACCCCGGCATTTTGCGCGTGCTAGGCCTAGTCTGATTGATTCCTCGATCACATACGTGGCCTTGTGCGGCCGCACCAGTTTCGCGCCGTTCTGGTCGGGCTGGACGCGCCACTCGCGGTACGTCGATGCCCGGAACTCGAACGCCAAATCATCCTGCGAATAAAGATACGGCATTGGCTCATCGATGCTGATCTCTTCAAACTTGTGGATGCGTTTTATCGTTATCCCTTTCTCAGCATCATGCGCCCCAAAGTCTTCGTAGACGAACGTGATGTTCTTATTGTTGCCTAACGCGGGTCTCTCAGATGGGATGAGTGTGGGCGCGATGTTCGGATCTAACGGGCGAGGTGGCGGCTTGGGTATGTCCTTCTCAACATCGACGAACTCCGCCCGAAACTGCGGAGTGTAACGGAAATGATCCCCGCCCCGAGTTACTAAGGCTAACACGCCGTCCCTAATGTTTTGCCTCAATTCTTGATACTCTTCCGACGAATTGGATAGCGAGGCTCGCAGAAAGGTATGTCGAATTGGATTTTCGATTATGTAGACGGCGGTGAACATAGCCTGGAGCTGCGTGTCGTTGTACGAGATATATCTTCGCCACTCACCGCTGTATTGCGCGACGCCCAGCTCGAATGTCAGATCACCTTGCGAATAGCTATAAGGAAACGCGTCGCCGGGGCCGAGGTCGTCAAAGCGATGGACCCGTTGAATTGTAATTCCCTTCTGGTAATCGCGCGCCAAATTGAACGCGTTCCAAACGAATCCCATGCACTCGCCTCATGTGTTGCGCAATCTCGGCATTTAGAGTTGCATCAAGCGGGTGGCATTGAACTATCGGGTCGAAGATACAGTGGCAAACAACAGGAAGATCGCGACTATCATCGAACGACGACAAGCCAGGCGCAACGGTCAGGCACGCCGGTGGTGGAAGTTCTGGCAAATCCCGGTCCGCCTCGCCCCGGCAATCGCCGCGCTACACGACGTCCTACACAAACATAGCTCGACCTGGAGAAAAGCTAATTGTTATCAATGGAGTAGTGCGGACCGGGTTGTCTCCCACCGTCCGCACCAGGACCAACTCAGCTGGGGGCATTTCCTGCTCGCGCGGGTAGGGGCGGTACGATCCAGAACGTCGCGTTTGTGCCCGGTCCCTTGCGACCCAGGTAACTGCGCGACAGCGTGATCTCACGACGCACCGCGTTGGGCGCGGTCGCGGCACGCTGAGCGGCCTCGGCCGCGCAAGCTCGCTGAAAGCAGAGCATTGCGTATCCCTCGCGCGCAAGTCGTTCGGGCGTAACCCAAGGGGCGCGGCGCAGATCGAAAAACGGCACTGAGTCCGGATGGTCGGGACTGTAGAACGTGACGGCTTCGGACCATTCGCCCATGACAATCGTCAATGCCCGATCGCTTTCGCGGTGCCATGCACGCGTCATCTCGTCACTGACCGAACGATAGAACGGCTCAAAGTGCTTGCTCTCGTTCACGTTCCTGATCCAGGCAACCGCCGGTGCAGACAGGAGCGCGCCGACGGCGATCGCCAGTACCAAAGCCGCGACCATCACAGCCCGCGTCCGGGGCACCACGGCTGCGGCGGGCGCCAGCAGGATGATCGGCAGCAGGAACCAGGACTGCATCGTCCATAGCGACGTGAGCTGAACGTCAAGCAAGGGCGCCGAGAGCGCAGGCAACAACAACTGCCCCGCCAGCAACACGACCAGCAATCGGTGGTCCCGATCCGGCGGCCAAAGCGTATGCGCGAGCAGGCGGTGATTGGGGCGAATGATGATCACATAGACCGCAATGAGCAGCGCCACATAACCGACCGCGCCGGCGAGGTACGCACCCACGCCGGCCAGCGCTTGCCGGGTGGAGGTCGCGCGGTGCGCCGCATAGGCATATTCGAACGGCGTGATGGGGGCGCCCGTGAGCCAGTAGAGATGCGGCGCCAGCACTGCCAGTCCGACGAGCGCCGAGATCCAGGGCGACGACGAGCGCAAATAGGCCAAGCGTGCGGGGTGCGAGAGAGCGGCCAGCCCAAAGGCGGCAATCAGATAGATCGAATAATACTTCCCGAGCATCGCGAGGCCCGCGGTCGCGCCGGCGGCCACGGACCAGCCCGGACCGCGGCCATGAAACGCGCGCAAAAAGCAGTAGGTCGCGATCGGCCAGGTCGACAACAGCGTCTGGTTCGATGCGAAACGCTGGGCGTGGAATTGATAGAATGGCGTCAGGAGGAGCAGGAGCAGCACCAGCAGCGCTTTGTCAGCAGGCAGATAGAGACGCCCGATGGCGTGGATTGCGAACAGGGCGAGGGCCGAGTTCAGCATCGCGAGCAGGTCGAATGACCAGTCCGCGGCGGGAAAGATCGCGAACCACGCTGCGGCGATCAGTGCCGCGAGCGGCGGATGCTTGTAGTAGCCGGCGCTGGGATGCAGGCTCCAGCCATAGACTTCAACGAGATCGGGATTGAGATCAACGGATGCCCGCGACACGATCTGAAAAGCGGTCCAGAACAGGACGAACAGCACCAGCAGTACTGCAACCGCCCATCGGTCGTTTTCCAAATCGAACCAGGCATCGATGGGCCGCCGCGCCCACAGGCGCAGAGTCGCGCCGGACGTGCTCAGGCTCATGCGAACCCGCTGGCGGCGAGGGTGTCCATGCGTTGAGGCCTGTGCCGACCCACACTACGGCTGTTTCGTCAGCTCCGTGCAGGATGCCACCCGCCCAGACGACGAGATCTGGAGATAGCAGCTCTCCAGTCGGTTGGGCGCGAGCAGGGTTCCGGTCGCATAGCCATCGGTATCGATGAAGAGAAGCGTGTTGTTGCGCGTTATGACGCCGATGATTGTCTCGGTTGCCCGCGGCGACGAAAATGTGCCGGAGAAGCGCCGGCCGTCCTGCTTGTCGATCACGAGCGTGAATGGAGCGCTGCTCAGCCGCGGGCCGCTCTGCGGTGACCCAGGATGATGGGGATTGCCGGTATCGGCGACAATCGATTCACTCTCGCCCTTCCAGGTGCCGCGCAAATCTGGAAACAACGTCTGTGCTGCCGCAGGCAGCGCCCCGAGCAGGACAAGCACGAACATCAAACCACGCATCCGCATAGCGCCCTCCTTCAGCATTCTGCATCGGCTGTGCAGCCCAGATCAGTGGATCTCGTCCATCCGCGTGAAGGCCTCGCGCAGAACGTCGACGGAAAAGCCTGGTTTGCGGCACGCGTCGAGCAAAACCTTCTCCCGCCGGGCCAGCAAGTCGGCCGCCTCGATTACCTTTGGCACGGTACCGTGAGGAATCACCACCGCGCCATGGCGGTCGGCGTGGATGAGATCATTGGCCGCAACGATCATGCCGGCGACGCTGACCGTGCCGCCGATCTCGACCACGTCGACATGGGCGTGCGACGGCATGACCGAGCCGGCGAGCACGAAGAAGCCGGGCGCCCAAGCCTCGATGTCGCGCACCGAGCCATCGGTCACCACGCCGGCGCAGCCGAGCGCCTTGTGAATATTGGATTGGACCTCGCCCCAGAACGCGCCAAAGCCGCGGTCGGGGCCGTCGACGTCCTGCATCACGACGATGCTCGGCCCGGGCGCCTCGGCGACGTGGGCATAGTATTTGAGGCGAAGCGCGCGCGCCTCGTCACGGGCCCGCCGATGCGGTTCGCGCGAGCGGATGGTTGCGGTGCGCGCGTAGCCGACGACCGGCTTCGCGCCAGCGATGGGAGCCAGCAATGGCCTGCGGTTGAAGCCGAGCGCGCGCCGATCCGGCACGATCAGCTCGAGGGCGTTGCAGATCGTCGGCGTATCAAAAGCGGCAAGTGCGTCGAGATCCTGGTTCGCAAGGGCGGTCGCCATGCTGGGTCTCCGGCGGTTGAACTGCGCGCGCAATGTCCTTCAGCCGAATATTCGAGGCAAGCCCACCCTGGCAGATTGTGTGGCTCTCGTGTTGCGCCGCAGTGTATTGCGCGGCGGGCGCACGCACGCGGAGTCGCGCGCGTCGCCGCGACGCGTGGTACGATCGCGGCTGGCGGGACCGCCCTGCGGGGCCGACCGCCTTCAGTCCGAACGGTCGCCAACCGTTGCGAGCGTGGCGACGCTGACGCCATGACGAATTGTCGCGCCAATAATTCGGAGCGCCGGCCGATGAAGATCCAGTTTGATGATCCGTTGTTTGAGGCGTGGACCCAACGCTTCCTGTTCACCATGGCGGAGGGCGGGTGTGAGATCGGGGAAATCAAAGCTGCGGCAGCCCGGATTCCTGAAGGTAACCGCGACGCCTGGTACCGTGAGTGGACCGCCATCGCCGACCGGTTGTTTGCCGAGGCCGAAGCCTGCGCCGCCGAGAGCGCGCGCGTCAGCGCGCGTTGCCTCTATCTGCGGGCCTCGACCTATTACCGTACGTCTTATCCATTGCTCTATGGCCGCCCGACCGACCCGCGCGTGAGGGCCGGCTATGCCCACGAGGCAAACGCGTTCGCGCGCGCGGCCGCCCTGTTCGATCCACCCATCGTGTTCGTTGCAATCCCGTTCGAGAATGTGACGTTACCAGGCTGGTTCTATTCGGGCGGGCCGGGAACTCGTCCGCTGGTCATTGGGACCAACGGCTATGACGAGACGGTCCAGATGATGCACTACGGCCATGCCGCGGCGGCACAGCGTCGTGGCTACCACGTCCTCATATTCGATGGACCTGGTCAGGGCCGCATGCTGATCGTGGACGGCGTCCCGATACGTCCGGACTGGGAAACGGTCCTCCGCCCGGTTGTCGATTTTGCCTTGACGCTGCCGGGCATCGATCCGGCGCGCATCGCCCTGGCAGGCTGGAGTTTCGGTGGCTACCTCGCGCCACGGGCGGCCGCTGGCGAGCACCGCATTGCAGCGCTTATCGCCGACCCTGGTCAGTGGGATCTGATTGAGTGCGCCAGGCAAAGCTGGCGCGATCCAGCCGGTGGAAGTCCGGCCCAAGTAAGGAGTAGCGTCCGCTTGGTAGCGAGTGTTGCGTGACCCCTGGCGACAGTGGTGACGAAGCGTACACAGCGATTGCATGGGGTGTGGGATTGAGCCACGAAAGATCAGACATTGCAGGGGCCGAGGGTTTTCATTCGCTCGAAGGCAACATGTGCGGCACCGTTATGCGAGGTGCTGACGCCCTGCCGGGGTCTAAGGCCACATCACGTGCAAAGGGATCGCATCGGAACCTGGGAGATCTCGCGTCTGGCCGCCGTTGTCACGTGTTGTGTGCCGAGTACGGCGGTCCGCATCGGGAAGGCGAGGAGCCGGAGCCGATGATGCACGGACCCGAGAAGTCGGACCCCGTCATAGTAGCAATGAAGCCGGCGAACAGAGCGAAGGAACTCGCTGCGGAGGCATCTGCAGGAGCAAACGCCGCGGAGTCGGTGGAGCGAAGGGCGGGGGCCAAGGGGAATGCGCACCAGCAAAGCACGCACTGGACTCAGCGCCAGGCTCGCGTGACACAGGCGCTGGAGCGTATACGGCAAGCATTTGCCGTCATACACCCGAGGTGGGAGCCGTATGCGGGAAAGCCGCACGTACGGATCTGGGCGGGGGGCGTGCGATGAAACGCACGTCCCTACCGCTACAGTCATGCGCGAGGAGTTTCGACATTTTGGCGTCCCTCCGGACGTTGCTGCCGCGATGCCTGATGTTGATGAGAAGGCGCTTCAACCGGTATTCACCGCAATCCGCGCGAATCCGCAACTCAACTGGACCTTTGTGCAACGCGGCCTCTGGGTCCACGGCGTGGATACGCTGATGGATTATTTACGAGCTTGCGCGGCATTTCGTCTGTCCGACAAGGTCGGCGCGATCGCTTGCCCGACCTTGGTCACGATGGCCGAGAATGACCGGGTGGCAAGGAATGCCGAGCGCTTGTACGACGCGCTCACCTGTCCCAAGACATTCATTCGCTTCACCGCGGCAGAGGGTGCCGGCGACCATTGCGAAAGCTCAGCGCGATCAGTGTATTTCCAGCGCGCTTACGATTGGCTGGACGATGTTTTCGGCGTGCGTTGAGCCCGATCCGCGGGCTTCAATGGGCTGACAATATTACCTTCCCGGGCGAAGAACGCAGACTTCTGCCGATCGTGGCGGCAACCGTGCGCACCTGCGCTGCCGGTCGGCCCGCGCTGCGGCGCAACCAACCTGGAAACCGGGGCCGAGACCGTCCCGGCCGCAATCGCATTGGCAGACCGCCAAGAACGGCGTTACGATGCGCACGATCGCAGAGTGCTTTCGGATTTCTTCTTCATAATTATAGGCTGGGGAGGCACCGACATGACACGTGACGCAACACGTCAATCATCACTCATGGCAATCTCAAGTGCGCTTGCCCTGACGATCGCGGGCATCGCTTCCGCGCAGGAGGTCAAGCAGGATGCGGCAGCGCCCGCTGCAGCGGCCGTCACCGTCACCCCGGTGACCCAGGACATGCTCAACAAGGCCGGCGGCGACAGCAAGAACTTCCTTCACACCAACGGCGACTACACCCAGCAGCGCTACTATCCGAACAAGCAGATCACGCCGCGCAACGTCGCCAAGTTGCGACCGGCCTGGATTTTCCAGACCGAAGTGAAGGAGTCGATGGAGACATCGCCAATCGTGGTGAACGGGGTCATGTACATCACGACCTCGTTCAGCCATGTCTATGCGCTCAACGCGGCGACCGGCGAGGAACTATGGCATTACAAACACAACATGGGGCCGATCACGACCTATTGCTGCGGGCCAAACAACCGCGGGGTCGCGATTCTTGACGACAAGGTTTACCTGGCCACGCTCGATTCCAAGCTGGTGGCCCTCGATGCCAAGAGCGGCAAACCCGTGTGGACGGTGACGATTGCGGATCCCGAGCTCGGCTACAGCGAAACCATGGCGCCGACCGCTGTGAAGGGCAAGATTCTGGTCGGGACCAACGGTGGCGAGTATGGTATCCGGGGCTTCGTCAAGGCGTTCGACGCCAAGGACGGCAAGCTGCTGTGGACCTTCGACACTATCCCGGAGAACTCGGTCGGCGTATGGGCCGAGAAGGATGCGACCGGGCGCGACATGCATCGTAACATCGCCGCTGAGAAGGAAGCGCTCGCCAAGAACGGCGACCCCTACAAGACGCTGGGCGGCGGGGTCTGGCAGAATCCGGCGGTCGATCTCGCAACCAATCGCATCTACTTCGTGGTCGGAAACCCGTCGCCTGACCTCGACGGCTCGCTGCGTCCCGGCGACAATCTTTATACCGACTCGTTGGTCTCGCTCGATCTCGACACTGGCAAATACGTTTGCCACCTCCAATACATCGCCCACGACGTATGGGATCTCGATGCGGTCAGCCCGGCGGTGTTGGTCGACGTCAAGGACAAGAGCGGCAAGACCATCCCAGGCGTGATGCATGCCGGAAAGACGGGGCACGTCTACGTGCACGACCGCAAGGATTGCAGCCTGATCCGCTTCTCCGATCCGATGGTCGCGCAGGAAAACATGTGGGTCCTGCCCACGCCGGAAGGCGCCCGCATGCTGCCGGGCGCCAATGGTGGGGTTGAATGGTCGCCGATGACGGTCAATCCGGCTCTCGGGCTCACCTACGCCATCAACCTGCATCAACCGATGACGTACCATGTACAAAGCACGCCCTATCCTTCCGGCAAGCTTTGGCTGGGCGGCGCGTTCAAGGTGATCCCGAGCGAGCAGCAATCGGGCAACATCACAGCTGTCGACTACAACACCGGCAAGATCCGCTGGCAGGTGAAGACCCCGCAACCGATGATCGGCGGCATTCTGGCGACCGCGGGTGGGGTCGTGTTCGCCGGCGAGGCCAACGGCCGCTTCCGCGCTTACGACGCGACCAATGGGAAAGTGCTGTGGACTTTTAACGCCGGGGCCGGTGTCAATGCGCCGCCGTCCTCTTACAGCATCGGCAACAAGCAGTACGTCGTCGTCGCGGCGGGCGGCAACGTTCAGATCAACTCCAAGCGCGGTAATGCGGTCATTGCGTTCACGACGGATTGACCGACGCGTCCGCACCCGACGTTGGCAACGAAGACGGGACCACAGGTTCCGTCTTTTTTTGCTAGGAAGCACCGATCATCCAAACCGGAGATCGACCGACAGCGCTGGCTTCGATGTTGATGCGAGACAAGCAAAATCCAGCAGCGACCGCCATAGCACTCGCAACCTTGCTGATTGCGATTGCACTTCCGGTGCATGGCGAGACGATCGAAGAGAAGGCCGAGGCCTGCGTGGCCTGCCATGGTGAAAACGGCATTCCGCCCGACAAGGCGTTTCCCATCATCTGGGGGCAGCACCAGGGCTACCTCTATCTCCAGCTGCGCGACTTCAAGCGCGGCACCCGCAAAAGCGACGCGATGGCGCCGTTCGTGGAAGAGATGGAGCGCGACGACATGATGGCGCTTGCCGAATATTTCTCCAAAAAGCCCTGGCCAGATCTGCGCCAACCGCCCGCGCCGGACGCGGTTGTGGCGCGCGCGCTGCGCACGAACACGGCCGTCGGGTGCACCGGATGCCATCTTGCGCAATATCAGGGCGACGGAACGCAGCCGCGGCTCGCGGGCCAGGCCAAGGAATACCTCGCCAAATCGATGCTCGATTTCCGCACCCGCGAGCGAGGCAACAATCCCGGCATGTCCGATCTTATGATCGCGACGCCGGAGGGCGATCTGGCCGCGATGGCGGAATTTTTGGCGGGATTGCAGATTGCGAACTAGAACCAAAGCATTCCGGCTAAGGCCGCGCCGACAATCTGGCGCGCACCGGGGAGCTCGCCGCCAAGTCAAGTGCAGTCCTGCCCTGGTTGTCCTTGCGGGTGCGGTCGGCGCCGCGTTGCAGCAGCACATCGATCACGGCCGCATCGCCTAGTTCGGCCGCGATCATCAATGCGGTGCGACCGCGATTGTCGGTGGCGTCGATCGGCGCGCCACGGTCGAGCAACGTCCGCGTGATGGCCTCGGCGGCCCGGGCATCGACGCCCTCTTCATGGCCCGCCGCCCACATCAGTGCAGTCAGGTCGTTGCCGTAGCGGGCGTCGGACGCTACGCCGGCATCGAGCAGCCGTTGCACGATTGCCAAAAAGCCGCGGGCGGCCGCATAGGTGATCGCGCCCTTGCCGGTCGAATCCACCAGCTTCGGATTGGCGTGGTGTGCCAGCAGCAGTACGACAACGGCTTCGTCGCCCTTGTAGGCCGCTGCGGCAAGCGGCGTTACCGCCGATCGTCCCGGCAGATCCGGATCAGCACCTTTGCGCAACAGCAGATCGACCGCGTCCGCCCGAGCGTTTTCGGCCGCCGCATAGAGCGCGGTCGATCCGGCGAGATTGCGGGCGTTGATGGCGGCGCCTTGCTGGAGGAACAGATCCACGAGGGCGGCGTGCCCGGCGCGCGCCGCGTGCGCGAGCGGCATGGCGCCGAGCCGGTCGCGCGCCTCGAGCGACGCGCCGTCGGCGAGCAGCCGACGGGCAAGCTCTTGGCAGCCATTGTCGGCGGATGCAAACAGCATCTGATTGGTCTCGACCGAGGTGATGTGCGGCTTGATCAGGTCGAACTTGGTTTCGAGCCCGCGGCAGACGCTGGATTCCGCGGCGCCAACCGGTGATCCGATCGCAGCCGCGACGAGCAGCGGTGCAACGAGTAACGGTGGCAGCCACCGATGATGTCGCCCCTCGATCATTGCAGCAGCTCGCGTGCGAGAAAACGTTCGGCACGCTCCCAAGCCTCGTCGCTGTCGCCGCGGAACGATATCAGGCGATCCAGGACCAACTTGCCGTTGTCGAGGTCCAGCATTTGAAATTTTCCATGTTGAATGAGGGTGCTCATCTTGTGGATGCCACCGTAGAGAACAAGTCTTGCGCCGGCCTTGCGGGCGTCCTCGATCAGGGTAGACGCGCCTGCGGCAGAGCAGGGATCGGACGAACAGATGAAATCAATGACGCGATATTTGCCGCTCTGGGCGAGATCGGTCCGGATGGCGCGGGCAAAGGCTTGCAGGCGGGCGGCATGTTCGGCTTGTTGGTCGCGTATCTCACCCGATGTATCGCTGTAGTCGAAATCGGCGACCACGATGGTCAGCGGGGCGAGGCTTTCGGCGCGCGCCGGCGCCAACAGGATCAGCAGGGCGAACGCGGCGGTCCTCGCGTGTTTGATCGCTGCGTGCCCGGCGACTGCCACGTTCACATGTTTCGTCGATCGCATCGCAACGCGCCTAAGTGCTTTTCAGCCGGTAGATCCGACTCCGCGCTGCCACCCAGCACCATGGCCCGCTCCGTATCTGTCAGCGGCGCGATCAGTTCAGTGATGCCGCGCCAAACATTGGCAAATGTTCCGCCTAGCAGGACCACCGGCCAGTTGCTGGCGGCCATGACCCGGTCGGGGCCGAAGCGCGCAATGACATGGTCGACATAGCGCCGGATCGCCTCCGTCGACCAGGACCAGTGCGCGACCAGGTCGCCGCCAGCGGAGAGTTTCACACTGACGTTGGGACAGGAGGCGGCACGGGCGATTTGTGAGGCCCACGGCTCCCAGCCGTTCTCGGGCACCGGCGGCCGGCCAAGGTGATTGAGCACGACGGACAGGGCCGGCGTCCGCCGCGCGGCCTCGATCACCGCTTCGAGTTGAGCGGAATTCACCGGGATCGCTTCGAACGCAAGGCGCCGCTGCGCGAGCAGATCGAGCGATGCACGTACGCTCGGCTGCAGCAGCCACTCGGGGTCAGGCTCGTAAGCAATGAGATGGCGGACGCCGACGAACTTTGGTCGCGCGCTCACCTCGTCCAAGGCGCGTGCGCAAGCGGCCGGATCGGCAAGCGGGACCCAACCGACCACGCCTGCGATAAAATCGTGCGCTTCAGCGAGATCCAGGTATTGGATGGTCTCGGCATAATCGTTGAGCGACTGCACCAAGATGGTGGCGTCGATCCCGGCGGCGCGCAGCTCCGGCAACAGCTGCTCCGGCGTGAAATCACGGGCGAGACTTTGGCCGAAAATCGGTGGAAAGGCTTGCGTGCGCTTGGCGATCCACCAGAAGTGCTGATGCGCGTCGATGATGCTCATAGGCCACGAGCTTACGCGGGTGTGATCGGTGTCACAACCGGATACCGGCGATCCATGTCAGGTTGAGTTGTTTGGAACGACGTTTCATACTTGCTGCCAGATCATGAACTGCTGGTGCGAGGCTTGAGGTGGTAAAACATTACGACCGGGGGGACGGCCATGGGCGACGGCGCCTTGAATCTTGCCCAGGTCCTATCTGACGAACGGGCAGCGTTGGAGGGAAAACCACTTTGGTCCGCGCTGTCGGCCGACAAGACACAGGACCCCGAGGTTCAAATCGGCGAACGCAAGAAGAAGTTCGCGGATCTCGACAAGGGCGATCTTAGCGATATCTACCGCGAGCTAAATCGCGACAACCGATGGGCTTTGTGCTTGTCCGGGGGTGGGCTGCGAAGCGCGGCGTTTGCCCTCGGCATCGTGCAGTGCTTCGCGGCCCGCACGGTAGTCGCCAAGCGCGGCGCGCCAACGCCCGAGCCCCTGCTCACGCAGTTCGACTATCTGTCGACGGTGTCGGGTGGCGGCTATCTCGGCAGCTGGCTTTCAGCGTGGCTGTATCAGGCGCGCCACACCAAGGACGGCGCCTACACTGTGCTGAAAGGGCTCGCTGATCGCGTCGGCGATCACGACGAAGCCGAGCCAATCACCAATCTGCGTCGCGACAGCCATTACCTGGCCCCAAGTTTTTCCGCGCTTTCGCCCGATGTCTGGGCCAACGTTGCGACCATCGTTCGCAATTTGATGTTGAATTGGTTGCTTCTGGTCCCGCCCTTGATCTTAGCGGTCGTCGCCACGAAGGCGTTTGCCTATGGCTTTCAGGATCTCGCAATGTGGTCCGACTCCCAAAAGTCGCATCATTGGGCCATCTTCGTTGCCGGCACTGCGGCTGCGATCTTCATCATTGTTTCGCTGTCGTTTGCGACGGCCAATCGACCGACGCGGGAGATCGTGAACTTTCGCCAGGAACTGTTCCTCTGGTGCGACCTTGGCGCATTCGTGATCGGTGCCAGTCTGCTTATCTTCGTGCTGGCCACACAGCATGGGAGACAATGGACATTCGGCAACGGCGTCGGGGCAAGTGTCGAGGCATTGGCCGCCAGCGCATTGTTGGGAAGCCTTGCCTACCTGGTATCCTGGTTCGGCGCTTTCCTGTGGCCCCGCATCGGCAGATGGGCCTTGCGGATCATGTCGGACATGCAGGTTGCATCAGGCGACAAGGCCCTGGATCGACACGTCGAGCAAAACAAGAACGTCGGGCAACGTCAGCAGGACGCTGAGGCATGGCAGGTCGTCGTCTCGCTTGCCGCCTGGTGTGGGTCCGGCGCCGTATTCGGCGTCCTGATCGGGCTCGGGTATCTGTTCCTGCACGGGGTCATCGTCAGCAATTCGCACTTCGCACACAACCTGGAGGTCAGATCGCTCATTGCCGTCGTGCTTGGCATACCAGGGGTGTTGGGCGCCAGGATCGTTGCGGATGTCGTCTTCGTCGCCATTATCGGGCCCATTCCGAAGTCCGACGGCGACCTTGAGTATCAGGCGAGGGCGAGCGGCATCTACACGCTCGTCCTCATTGGCTGGATCATCTGGTGCGGGCTGATTCTGCTTGGCATCTTTCTCGATCGAAGCGGAAAGTGGGGTATCACCCCGTGGCTGGCAGGTGTCGGTGGAATTTCAGGTGCGGCCTCGCTCGCCATGGGGGCCAGTTCGAAAACGGGCCCGCTCGTACAGGCCGCTACGGCGGCTCGTCACTACCTCGGTCTCAACACGTTGGCTTCGATCGCAGCGGCCATATTCTCAGCGGTGCTGATCGTTGCCATCTCGATCGGTGTCGACCGGGTTCTCTCCCCCGCGACGCCCGCGCCTGAACGCCCGGCGTTGCTGATTATGTTGGTTGCCGGTCTGGTGCTGCTGGGTCTTGTCGCTGCTGTGCCGTGGCTCATCAACATCAATCGCTTTTCGCTGCATGGGCTGTATCGCAACCGTCTCGTGCGGGCGTTCCTCGGAGCTTCTCGCAGCGAAGAAAAACGCTGTCTCACGAAGAACCAGTTCAGCGATTTCGACACCCATGACAGCCCACGTCTGTGCGAACTGTGGGAACATGAGGTGGTGCCGGGCGGTGACAGATGGAAGCCACTGCACGTGATCAATGTTGCGCTCAACCTGGTTTCCTCAAAGAATCTGGCATGGCAAGAACGTATGGCAGCGCCGTTCACCTTCTCGCCGCTGCACTCCGGCAGCGGCAGTTCCGCGTTCCCGCAAGGCGCCTTTCGTTTGAACTATCCGTTGCGCAAGGACAACAAGGCCTATGGCGGCCTCTATGGCCTGACGCTCGGCACCGCGATGGCGATTTCGGGCGCCGCGGTGAGCCCAAACATGGGTTACAATTCCTCGCCGGGCGTGGCGTTCTTGATGACGCTGTTCAATGTTCGGCTCGGCTGGTGGCTTGCCAATCCACAGACAGCAAGCGCGCACTATTGGTACGGCTCGCCCGGATGGGCACTCGCACCGCTGTTCATGGAGATGTTTGGCCTGACCAGCGAAAAGAAAGACTGGGTTTACCTGTCGGACGGCGGACATTTCGAAAACCTTGGACTCTATGAGATGGTTCGTCGGCGCTGCCGACTGATTGTGGTCAGCGACGCAGCCTGTGATCCCGACTATGAATTCAAGGATCTCGGCAACGCGCTGCGCAAGATTTGGATCGATCTAGGAATTCGCGTCGACTTTGTCGGGCTCGACCGCCTCAAGAAGCGTTTCAAGGAGCGCCCCACGCCGGCGACCAACGAGCCCTATTGGGCCATCGGGTACATTCGATATCGCGAGGCGGATGAGGACAGAGGCGGCGCGGAAAAAACATGCGAAGACGGGGTGCTGTTCTATATCAAGGCGGGCTTGCATGGGACCGAATCGATGGACGTGCTGAGCTACGCCATGAAACATCCAACCTTCCCACATGAATCCACGGCGAATCAATTCTTCAATGAATCCCAGTTGGAAGGCTATCGAAGACTGGGGCACGAAATAGCAACCAGCGCCCTTCGCTATGCCCAACGCGAACGAGCTGCGGCCGCGGCCAACCGGACCAAGCGGGCCGCAATTCTCAAGCAGTCACTTGACGATTTTCTCATTTCAGAGTGCGCGATGCGTGTAGATGAGGTCGCCGAGCACCTTGCGGCGCAGCTCGCGCGTTCCGCTGCCTGATGTGGTTCACGCCACCGCGGCGTCCGCAACCGCGCTCAGCTCGCCCGAGCGCCGATCGAGCCGCAAGGTCAGGCAGAATGCAGCGCCGCCGCTGCGCAAGAACGCCGGCAAAGGCGTGACCCGCACACGATAGCCGCGCTCCTCGAGCGTCGCGCGCAGCCGCGCGCCGCACGCGGGCATCACCAGGTCGCTCCCCACGCACACCGTGTTGGCGGCAAGCCGGACTGCATCCTTGTCGGCGACTTCGATCCGATCATGCGGCGCAACGCGCGCTTCGATCTCGGCCCGGCCTGCGGCGGTGAACGCCCCTGGGATATACAGGAGCTCGCCGCCGGAGAGCGGGCAAAGCGCGGTATCCATGTGATAGAAGCGCGGATCGGCGAGCTCGATCGCCGCCACATCGGTCCCGAACGTGTCGGCGACCACCAAGCGGGCACGCTGGTCCGAGCGCGGTCCGTAACCCATCCAGAACACCCTCCGGCTCTGATCGAAGACGCAATCGCCGGCGCCCTCAAGCGTAAGACCGTCCGGCAGCCTGGTCACGGCGTCGATCCCGCCATGCGCCTGCAGCCGCCGGAATGTGGCCTCGTAATGCGCTTCTTCCGCCTGCCGCTCGGGATGGCGAAAGCGGGCGAGCAGGACCTTGCGATCGAGCACGACCGCCGAGTTGGCGGTGAAGACGAGATCAGGCAAACCGGCGGCCGGCGACACCAGGTCGACCGCGGCGCCGAGGTCGAGTAGGGCGCGATGTAGCCGCGCCCATTCGCGTTGTGAGGAAGCGGTCAATGCTTCCTCGTCACGCGCCCAGCCGTACGGGTTCATCCACGGGTTGATGCTGTAGACGACCCCGAAGTGCTCTGGCCGGCACATCAGAAAGTGCGGTCGCGCCTGGCGCGTTACTGTCGACATCCCAATCCCCTCGTTGATCCGTTGAACTGTTCTATTGTTCACGCAGCGACCGGATGCGGCGCGCGCGCAACCTCGTGCAGTACCTCTTCGAAGCGATCGAGCGCCCAATCGAGATCGGCTCGGCTGATGACCAGCGGGGGCGCGAGCCGCACGACCGTGTCGTGGGTGTCCTTCGACAGCACGCCCTTGGCGAGCAGCCGCTCGCACACCTCACGGGCGACCGCACAGTTCGGGTCGATCTCGGCACCCGCCCATAGGCCGCGCCCGCGAACCTCCTTGAGTGCCGGGCTGCGCAGGCCGCGCAGGCGTTCCAGCATATGGGCGCCGAGAGTGCGGCTGCGCTCGACCAGACCGTCGTCGGCGATCACGCGCAACGCCTCAATCCCGACTGCCGCCGCGAGCGGATTACCGCCGAAGGTCGACCCATGCGATCCGGGCGTGAACACGTCCATGACGTCGCGTCGTCCAACAAAAGCGGATACCGGCAGAACGCCGCCGCCGAGCGCCTTCCCCAGCACCAGGCCATCCGGAATGATGCCCTCGTGCTGGAACGCGAACCATGCGCCGGTGCGGCCAAGCCCCGATTGAACCTCGTCGAGAATCAGCAATACGTGATTCGCGTCGCAAATTTGACGCAAGCCCCGCAGCCAACCGGCCGGCGGAACGACGATGCCGGCCTCGCCCTGAATCGGTTCGACCAGGACCGCGACGGTTTCGGGGCTCAGGGCGCGTTCGATTGCAGCGAGGTCACCAAACGGGACTGCCCGGAAGCCCGGCGTGAACGGCCCGAACCCATCGCGGTAGGCAGGCTCGGACGAGAAGCCCACGATGGTCGTGGTGCGACCATGGAAGTTGCCGTCCGCGACGATGATCACGGCCTGATCGTGCGGCACGCCTTTGACCCGATAACCCCAGCGCCGCGCGGCCTTGATAGCGGTCTCGACCGCCTCGGCGCCGGTGTTCATGGGAACAGCCGCGTCGAGCCCGGTGAGGCGGCAAAGCTCTGCGAGGAACGGACCGAGACGGTCGTTGTAGTAGGCGCGCGAGGGCACCGCCAAACGATGTGCCTGCTCGGTTAACGCGGCGAGAATGCGTGGGTGCGCATGCCCATGGCTGGCCGCCGAATAGGCGCTCATCATGTCGACGTAGCGACGGCCATCGGTGTCAAAAAGATGCGCGCCTTGTCCGCGGGCGAGCACGACGGGAAGCGGCGCGTAGTTGTGCGCGCTGTAGCGGCGTTCGAGATCGATCGGATGCATGGCACGCTCCCGGGCAAATCGTTCAACCTCGAATATGGGTGCAAAGTCGCGGCCGATGTGGCCGAAATGGCCGTTCGGCGCAGCCGAGTCGGCTGTATCGCGCGTTCTAAATGACAAAAACGGCTGTCAGGACTCCACCGCCCAGCCGCGCTGGCTGATGAAACGCGCTGCCGCCAGGCCGAGCGCCATTGCTCCGACCACGAAACCGCCGAGAGTTGCGGCGCGCAGGGCTTCCAGGACACTGCCCTGATTGAAGAGCACGATGGTTTGAAACGCGTAGGTTCCCGGCACCATGATGATGATCCCAGGCACCGTGAGTGCAATACGGGGTTCGTGCAGGTGAGGGCGCACCAGGGAGGCAAGGAGACCAACGGTGAGCGCGCCGACGAACGTCGCCGGCGGTAGCTCCACGCCGGCGTCGTTGAGAGCGAGGCGCAGCTCGTTGCCGACGAGCGCGAGAGCGCCGACCGCGAGTATGGTGCGCGGCGTGCTGTTGTAGAGGATCGCAAAACCGCAGCCGCCGGCGAAGCTCGCAACCGCGCGCAACCCGAGCGTCGGCAATTCGCCGAATTGCGGAGGTGGTGGTGCTGAGACCGTCAGCCCGGCAGCCGCAGCCACGAGGGAGAGGCCGAACGCGGCCGACAGCAGCAGCATCGCCGCGTACGCGAGGCGAGCGATGCCGGCCAATGTCTGATGCTGCAGCAGGTCGAGTATGCCCGCGATCAGGGGAAAACCTGGCACCAGGAACAAGGCCGACGAGATGAAGCCGGCTGCGTGCCGCGGCACCGCCAAGCCGGCGCCAGCTAGGATAGCCATCACCAGACAATAGGTGCCGGACGCGACCGCTGCGCACACGGCGGTAACCGCGAACTGGTTGAGCCGACGCTGGAACAGCAGTGACCGCAGCCACTGACCGAGCGCGCCGCCTATGAATGCGCCGGCAATCTCCAGCGGGCCGCCGTCGTTGACATAGGAAAAGGCGCCTGATGCGACGCCGACCGCTGCCACAGTCGCGGTGAGCGGGAAAACCGGCGGCGCAGCCTTGATGGCTGCAAGTTGCGCGGAAAGTTCGCGGGCGGTTAGGCCAGGCCGAGCCTCGCGCGCGACGTGCTCGAGCGCGCCGAGCCGCCAGGCATTGATGCCGATCGGCGCGATCTCATTAGCCAATGTCACGTGCTCGCCGTCGCGGCGCGCTGTTACGGTCATGCCCCCCAGCGCGACATGCACCGCGAGCGCATCGATGCCCATCGCGTGCGCGATTATCCCCATCCACTGGCGCACCCGAAATGCCGCATTGCCGGCGCGCAGCATGAGCGCGCCGAAGCGCATCAAGCTTTCCATCGCGTCGGCGAGGCCAGTAGAGTCATCGCCATTAGGCGCCGTCTGTGGCGCTGCTGGATCCGTCGCCGGAAGCGTCGGGGTCAAATGTTTTCCAGGTGCAGCACGGCCGCAGTCTCGGCGCGCACGCGCCTGCACAGATCGGCATCCTCGATCAGAGATTCACCGTAAGACGGAATTACCTCTTTCAGCTTGGGAAGCCAGCCGTTCGGCGTCAATTCATTCTTGAAGCACCGCTCCAGCACGCCGAGTGCGATGAAAACCGCCGTTGAAGCACCGGGTGAGGCACCCAGCAGCGCGATCAGCGAGTGGTCGGCCGCTGGGACTAATTCAGTCCCGAACTCGAGGAATCCACCGCGCTGGGGATCCGGCTTGATGATCTGGACGCGCTGGCCCGCCACCTCGAGCTCCCACTCGTCTTGTCGGGCGCGCGGATAATACTCCTGCAAGGCTTCAAAGCGATGGTGCGCGGTCTGCAGAACCTGACCGATCAGATATTTGGTTAGGTCGAAATTGTCGCGCGCCACCGCCAGCAGCGGCCCGATATTGCTCGGCCGAAGCGACAGGAACAGATCGGCGAGCGAGCCATGCTTGAGAAACTTGGTGGAAAATCCCGCATAGGGTCCGAATAGAATGGAATGCTTGCCGCCGATGACCCGCGTATCGAGATGCGGAACCGACATCGGCGGAGAGCCGACCGACGCTTTGCCGTAAACCTTGGCGTGATGCCGCTTGTTGACCTCGGGGTCGTCGCAGCGCAGCCAGATGCCGCTGACCGGAAAACCTCCGTAACCTTTGCCTTCGGGAATTTCGGATTTCTGCAACAGCGGCAGCGCGCCGCCGCCCGCACCCAAATAGACGAACTTGGCGGTGGTCGTGTGCGTCTCGCCGCTCCGGGTGTCCTTCACGTCGAGCCGCCAGCGTCCGTCCGGCTCGCGCATGATGTTGGTGATGTGATGCGAGTAGCGCACCGAGAAGCCTTTCATTCCCGCGAGGTGCGCCACGAGACTGCGGGTCAGCGATCCATAATCCACGTCCGCGCCGGTGATGATCCGTGTGGCCGCCACTTGTTGGTCGGCGGCGCGTCCTTCCATCACGAGCGGCACCCACTCGGCGAGCTGGCGCTTGTCCTCGGTGAATTCCATGCCGTGGTAGCAGTGATGGGCGCTCATCGCCGCATAGCGCTTCTTGAGGAACGCCACGTTCTCGGGACCGTGCACGAAGCTCATGTGCGGGACCGGATGGATGAAGCTCTGCGGGTCGGCGATTGCGCCCGTCTTCACCAGATAGGCCCAGAACTGGCGCGAGAGGTCGAACTCGACGTTCACATCCAGTGCCTTGGAAATGTCGATCGTTCCGTCGGGGCGCTCGGGCGTATAGTTGAGCTCGCAGTTGGCCGCATGGCCGGTGCCGGCGTTATTCCAGGCGTCCGAGCTCTCGAGCGCGGGGCCGCCCAGCGTCTCGAACATCTCGATATTAAGCGCGGGTTCAAGCTCCTTCAGCAGCACGCCGAGGGTTGCGCTCATGATGCCGGCACCGACGAGGGCGACGTCCGGTTTCGCGGTGGCCTGAACTGCAGTCATTTGTTCACCTGGTTGGCGGAAGGACAATTTGGCACGCGGCCAGCATGAAGGAAACGCATGTTAGCGCTTCGCCTTGCCGGCCTGGCCGACGAGGAGTGCCACCGGGTATCCGGCGAAACGGCGCACGGGGCGGAGCGCAATGTGACTGACGACACGGGCGATCCCCAGGTCGGCATCGTCGATCAGGGCGCTCGTGAGCGCCTCATAGCGTGCGATGTCGCTGCAGACGAAACGCGCGATGTAATCAATGTCGCCGGTGACCTCCCAGCACTCGGTGAGTTCCTCGATGGCGGCGAGCCCGCGCTCGGCACGATCCTGGCGTCCATGCTTTTCCAAGGTGATCTCGGCAAAAATCGTCACCGGACGCGCAAGTAGCTCGGGCGCGAGCACCGCCTGATAGCCGAGGATGATACCGGCGGCCTCGAGCCGGCGTACACGTTCGAGGCACGGGCGCGACGACAGCCCGACGGTCTGCGCGAGTTTCTGGATGGTGGACCGACCGTCACGCTGCAGCGTGGCGAGAATCTTGACGTTGATCCGATCCAGGGCCGGCGGGCGCTTGGCGGCCATTCAGCTAGTGCTCCGATTCCGAAGTTCGCCACACCTTTCAGCACACTCGAAACGAACTCCGGAATCGAAAGAGCACTAGCCAGCTTAAGTTTCTAGTGCCCCTTTGCTTCCGAAGTTCGTGTCAGAGGGTGCTGCGATGTATCACGAACTTCGGATTCGGGGCACTCGTTACCGCCACGCGTCGATCGACACCGACTTGCGATAATTGGCGCCCATGATCTGCCAGTATCCGTTGGCTTCGCCACCAACCACAACGACGTTGATGTCCTTCTCCTGGAATACCGGGATCAACTCGTCGTCGGGTCGAAGATTGCTGGCAAATGGCTCCTCGCCATAGGTGGCGCGCGGGTAGATGTAGTTCTGCACCAGTTGCAGGTCCCAGTAGCGCCCGGCCGGGATCTTCGCTGTCTCATGGATCCAGCGAATGAGTTTCGCCTTGGTATCGAAGCCGCCGCGGTCGATGAACTGGCGCGCCGTGATCGGGTCGAGCAGCAGGCACGGCGCCGAATTCGCATCCGTCCCATACAGCATGTCACGCACGTGCTCGCGCCAATATTTTTCGCGCAAGCCCAGATTGAAGGTGGTCGAGCGGCAGCCCCAGAAAATGCTCACTGTCGACTCGGTCGGCTTGAAGCCCTTCTGGACGTGCAGCGGCTCCCAGGGATTACGCTCTTCGTTCTCGGCGAACGTGAGATTGTTGTAGGTGTAGTTGTTGCCGGTAGAGCCCATGTAGGTGATGCCCGGCACCGAGCCGCCTTGCAGGTTCTGCGACAGCACGCCATAGGCGCGACCGATGGTGGCGTTGGCGTGATTGTATGGACCCATTGCGCCGATGCCGCAGTTCATGCCGATCTCCTTGCGGATAGGACCGTTGACTACGACCATGGACGAGGCCGAGCTCGACGTGCTGCTACGGGCCGACAGACAGGACGCGGCGAGCGCCAGGATGACCGGGAAGTATTGCGGCCGCGCGCCGGCCATGACGGCGTTCACCGCGACTTTTTCGACCGTGTACTCCCATTGCCCGCGATTGGCCGTCGTTTGCATGCGTCCGACCACCTCGTCGGGCGCGTGGCTGGTGTGGGCGAGCATCGCGGCGACGCGTTCTTCGGTCGGCAGGACGATCGGCAGGGTGTCGGTCCAATGGCTATCGAGGAAGAGCGCGTGCAGGTTCTCCTCGGTGTCGGGCTCAACGAGCCGCGGCGTCGAGCGATCAGCGACCGGGGCCGCCTCGGCGAGACCGCGCGTGAGCCCTTCGATCACTTCCTGCATCACGGGCTTGCCGGTGGTGGGGTCCTTCCCATTCACGTAGTCGCGAAGTTCCGCGGCCGATTTACCCATCACCGGTTGCGGTACGAATACGCATGGCAGCTGCGCCAGACCCTGCACGCGCGCGGTCGAACGCACGACCCGCTCGAAAATGTCGGTGTGGAGCGCGACCGTCGGGACGCCGTACTTGGTGTCGACCGTGATGGCATGGGTCGCGACCGCGGGGGCACAGGTGCTGCAATGGCCGACCCCCAGGATCGCCGCATGGGCGTTCGCCTTGATCTCTTCCCACAGCTTCGGGTCGTCATGGCCGTAATAATTGCCAAGCGAAACAATGCGGGTCTTGACGCTCGGCATGTGCTCGCCGAACCAGGCTTGCACCTGTTTGAGCAACTCGATCGAGTCATCGAACCGGCAGTCGACCAGATATACAGTCTTTCCGTCCAACGTATCGAGCCGTCCAGCCGCGGACTTTTTGGTGATTTTGGGCGGATAACCGACCGGGTTGAGTACGGTGATTTTGGCCTGGCTTCCCGTTTTGCTGACGGTGTCGAGCATAGGGCGGACCTCAGTGGTGGGCGCGGAACCCGAAACAATGGCGGGATCGGCAAAGTTGTAGACCGCGCCGCCACCGTTCTCAAGGGCTGCCTACTTGAGGCCGCCGAGCGCACCATCTAGGTTCGCGGTTAAACGAGTGGCGCCGCACTTCTCGTGGGAGGAAGCGATGATCCTGCTGTCGAACGGCGGAACGAACTGGCACCGAAGCAAGCAGCGCTCTGACGTAATGGTCGTCGGAACGGTGGATGGCATAGCGTTGCTCGAGCGAACGGCCGGTAGCTGGACCGTAAAGCACCGGGCGCTGGTCGGTTGCTCGGTCAGCGCCGTGACCGCGCTCGATGACGGTACGCTCTTTGCCGCGACCCATGGGGTCGGTGTCGCCCGCAGCGAGGACGGCGGCATCACCTGGAGCTGGGCGAACGACGGTATCGATTGCTTCGACCTGTGGTCTGCGCGCGCCGGACGATTGATGGGCCGAGACGTTGTTTGTGTCGGGTCGCTTCCGGCGCACGTCTTCATCAGCGAGAACAGGGGCAAGACCTGGCGCGAGCTTGCGGCCCTGCGCAAGGCCGCGAGTGTCGCGCAGTGGTGCTTTCCGCCACCACCGCGCATTGGTCACGTGAAGGACATCGTGATCGACGGCGACCGCCTGTGGGTCGGCATTGAAATCGGGGCCCTGCTGGTCTCCTCGGATTTCGGTGCAAGCTTCAGCGAACTGCACATCGACCCCAATCCGGTCGAATGCGATGTTCACCGTATTCTGCTGCATCCGGCCCGGCCCAAGCGCATCATCGTTGCAAACGGAATTGTCGGGGTGATGTCGAGCGACGACGGCGGCCTTACCTGGCGCAAGAACCCCATGCCCCCGGAGGCCAATTATCCGGATGCGATGGTGATTTATCCCGATGATCCGGATCTCGTGTTCCTGACCGCGGGCGTCGGCTGGCCGTCGCACTGGTGGAAGCTCGGCCGCGCCCGCGGAAAGATTGCGCGCAGCCGGGACGGCGGGATGACCTGGGAGCGGCTCCTGGGCGGGCTTCCCGACGGCCAGCGTGCGCTGTTCAGTGCACTCACGATCGAGGTCTGGCTTGGCGGCTACGCCCTCCATGCGGTCGATACCGACGGGCAGGTGTTTGAAAGTCTCGACGGCGGCGACCATTGGACGATCATCGCCGACGTTCCGCCCGTGTCGAAAGGTGAATTCCACCGCGGGCTGATCAGGGATCGCATCAAGCTCGCGACCGTCGACGACATCGTGGTGAGCGACGCTGCGGCCAGGCGCTTGGCTGCGGTCAAGGTTTGATGCGCCGGCTTTGGACTGCGTGCAACGGAGCGATCGCATGGCGAACGTGAGCGTTCGACCTACCCCGTCACGTCCAAGCGTACCGGATCTTTTGGAGCGGGCGCGTGAGATCGCGACATTTGTCCGCACGCGCGCCGAACAGACCGAGGCCGAGCGGCGCATCGCCGCCGATGTGATCGAGCGCATCCGCGCGGCCGATCTGTTTCGGATCATGCAGCCGCGAGCCTATGGCGGATTCGAATATGGCTTCGACGTGATGGCGCAGGTGACGGCCGTTTTGGGCAGCGGCTGCGGCTCGACCGCCTGGGTCGTGGGGCTCGGAATTTGTCATCAATGGCTTGCCGCGACCTTCCAAAGCAAGGCGCAGGACGAGTTCTGGGCCGACCCCGGCGCCATTGCCATGGGTTCGTACGCGCCGGTCGGTAGAGCCACTCTGGTGGAAGGCGGGTATCGCGTCACCGGGGTGTGGGGTTTCGCGAGCGGCTGCGACAACGCGCAGTGGTTTTTCCTCGGCGGCATGATTCCGGCGCCCGACAATGCGGGGCCGCCCAAGCCTGGATTTTTCCTCGTCCCCTATGCGGATGGCCGGATCGACGACAATTGGCACACGATCGGGCTCGCGGGCACCGGCAGCAAGAATATAGTGACCAGCGATTTGTTCGTTCCCGCGCACCGGGTCGTGACCTTTGCGGACCTTCTGGCCGGGACCACGCCGGGCGCGCAGTTCCACGGCGTTGCGCTCTACCGCCAACCCCTGATGGCGGTGCTACCGTACACCCTGGTGGCGCCAGTGTTGGGCATGGCCGAAGGCGCGCTGCATGATTTTCTGGAAATGGCCAAGGTCCGCACCACCCGCGGTGCGGTCGCGGGCGGAAACAACCGCATGGCTGAGTTTGCGACGATCCAGACGCGCGTTGCCGAAGCAAGTGCCTCAATCGACGCGGCGCGGCTGCTGATGCTCCGCGACACAGCCGAGACCTACGATGCGGTTGTTCGCGGGGACGTGGTCGGTCTCGACACCCGGCTCGGCAACCGGCTTCACCAAGCGTTCTGCGTCCGCCTGCTGATACAGGCGATCGACGCGCTGTTCGTGGCATCCGGCGGGCAGGGCATTTTCACGGGCAAACTGGTGCAGCGGATGTGGCGCGATGCACACGCGGCGGCGACCCACGTCAGCCTGAATTGGGATGCTGTCAGTACGATGTACGGCCAATACGTGCTCGGCCTCGAACCCAAAGGCCAGTATTGAACGTCAGTTGCGATCGAGACCGCCGCCCGACGGGCCTCCGCGCTTGAGAACATGGGCCATCGGGATACCGTTGCTTTCGTCGCTCTCGGCATCGACAGCCTTCGCCATGAAATCTTCAGCCATTGCTTGAAAGCGATCCGCTAAGCCTTGGTCGGTGCAAGCTTCTGAGAGCCTCAGGCACGTGCTGGCTTGGCGTCGGAAATAGGCTGGGCCCTGCATTGAACACCCCCTGTCGGTACCGAGGCGCAAACGCAGCATCCGCCAAAAGGTTCCAGGATCTCTGCTAATTTTTGCGCCGGGCTGGATGAGCAGCCAAAAACGATCGCAACCCCGTCAAAGATACCGTTGCCGTGCCAGCGCGGCGCCCTGACCGAGGGCAGTGAGTTTGCTCCAGGCGAGCTCGGGGCGCATCGGCGCCATCCCGCAATTGGTCGACACGATGATCTTGTCCTTGGGGACGTAGTTCAGTGCCTGCGCGATCACGGATGCCACGTCTTCCGCGCTTTCGACGCCGTCGGTTGCCACATCGATGGCACCGATCTGCACGGCCTTGCCGGGCAGCAACGCAAGCAAGCTCATCGGCACTTTGGCGTTGCGGCACTCAAGCGACACTTGATCGATCCGACTGTTCGCTAGCGCCGGAAAAATCTGTTCATATTGGCGCCATTCGGCACCCAAAGTGGTCTTCCAGTCAATATTGGCCTGGATGCCATAACCGTAACAGATGTGCACCGCGCTCGCGCAGGGGACGCCTTCGATTGCGGTGTGCAGGGCGTCGATTCCCCAGTCCTTCACCTCGTCCATATAAACATTGAATGCCGGCTCATCGAACTGAACGACGTTGACGCCGTCGGCGGCGAGGCCGCGCGCCTCTTCGTTCAGAAGCTGCGCGAACGCGAACGCCATCTTGACCCGATCGCCGTAATAGGCGTCGGCGATCGTGTCGATGATGGTCATCGGTCCCGGCAAGGTAAATTTCAACTTCCGCCGGGTGTGGGCGCGCGCGTGGCGCGCCTCGGCGGTATGCACGCGACTGCGCAGCCGCAGCGGGCTTACGACGGTCGGCACCATCGCCTTATAGCGATCCTTGCGGATGCCCATTTCGACCTTGCGGGCGAAATCGATGCCGTCAACGAATTCCAGGAAACCGTGCACGAAATGCTGACGCGACTGCTCACCGTCGGTGACGATGTCGATGTCGGCATCTTCCTGGCGCTTGATTGCGAGCAGCGTCGCGTCGAGCTTGCCGGCCTCAAGATCGGTGCCGTCGAGCTTCCAGGGCGCCCACAGTCTGTTCGGTTCCGCAAGCCACAGCGGTTTTGGCAGGCTGCCTGCGATGCTGGTCGGAAACATTTTGATCGCCTACGTCACGCGCCAATCATAGATCCAATCATAGCGCTTCAGGAGCCGTTCGCCGCCAAGTGCGCGCATCACTAGATTGCGCGCGAAGGCGTCCGGGCCGGCATAGTGATAGAGCGTGCCGGTACGGCGTGCGGCTCGCTGCATTTGCATCGTGCGACCGCGTCGCTTGGCCTCGTAGCGCCGCGAAGCATCGGCCAGATCGCCGGGGCTTGTCGCCATTTCGCCGGCCAGAACAGCGGCATCTTCGATCGCCATAGCGGCGCCTTGTGCAAGAAACGGCAGCATCGGATGGGCGGCATCGCCAAGCAGCGTCACCGGGCCTTCGCCCCAGTGGTTGGACGGGGGTCGGTCGCAAAGCGCCCACTTGAGCCACCGATCCGCGATGCCGATCAGGTCGCGCGCGGCGCGCGACCAAGCCCCGAGCGGATAGCGCGTCAGCACTTCGGCCGGTGCACTGCGCGTGCTCCAGCCCTGGTCATGCCACGCATCATCCGTGATGGCTACGAGGTTGACGAGGCGTCCGCCGGCGACCGGATAGTGCACGAGATGAGAGCGGCGGCCGAGCCAGAGATTGACCATCGGCTCGCGCGCCTCCGGCGGCGCCATATCGGCGAACACGAGTGCGCGCCAAGCGATGCGTCGCGCGAAGCGGGCGGGGGTGCTGTCGCCGAGCAGCCCGCGCACGGATGACCAAATCCCGTCGGCGCCGACCAACGCCATGCCGGCCGCCTCGACGCCGGCCGAAGCGTCCGGGTTGGGACGCATGCGTACGCCCTTGACGGAGACCCCATTCTGATGGACCGCGAAACGATCGACCCGTACGCCGAGCTCAATGCGGATATCCTGGTGTGCGCGCGCAGCATCGACCAGCACGGCTTGCAGATCGCCTCGGTGCAAGACCCAATAGGGCGCGCCAAACCGTGCGGCTGCTTGCTCAAGCGGAATGCGGACAACTTCATGGCCATCGCCGGCGCGCAAAATGCGAATCGCCTCTGGAACCACGGCAGCCGCGCGCAGCCGATCGCCCAGACCAAGGTCGATTAGGACGCGACTGGCGTTGGGGGACAGCTGGATGCCCGCGCCCGCCTCGTCGAGCCGCTCCGCCTGATCAAACAGGATCACTCGAAATCCACGCTGTGCGAGACTGAGCGCGAAAGTCAGCCCGCCAATCCCGGCGCCCGCAATGACGACGGTCCGCGACGGGGCTGTCACCGGAGGATCAAGCGACGGCCTCGATCAGGGCGCATTCGGGCGGCCGCGCCGAATGCTGATCCAGGGCGGCGTTGTATTTGTAGAGCGTCGAGCAGTAAGGACAGATGATCTCCATCTCTTCGCCCATATCGAGATAAACATGCGGATGGTCAAACGGCGGCTTGGCGCCGATGCACATGAATTCGTGTGCGCCGATCTCAATCTGCGCCAAACCGGGCTCGTTGTGAAAATGTGGAACCGGGTGATCCGTCATGGCAAGTCCTTGATCCGAACCGCTTGCGGGCGTTGGGGCTTCGACGCACGATCTTGCGGCGCGACCATAACCGTCAGCGGTCACAATTCATAGCCGCAATAGGATCCAACGTCTCGCCGTCGCGTCCGAGTTCGCATATATACAGCGCCTGCATCATGGCGCGGACGGGCTTATGCACTGGCGTGTCAAATATCCGGCGGGTCCGGGAAAGATCGGCCTGCCGATCGTTACGGCGGCGCTTTTTGCGACCGTTGCGATCCTATTCGCGCCGCAAGCCTACGAAGCTGGCGTGCTGCTGACCGAGGACAATCCGGCGGCTCTCGCAGATCACTTGCTCAAGCGCGACTTCACGGCCGGGGTCGCGGAGCGCGAGATTGCGGCGGCGCTCGACGACCACGACATCGACCTCGCCAACAGTTTTGTCGAGCTCGCGCGGGATCGCGGCTTTGCGATTGCCCCGAGCCTGGCGGAGCGAGTTGCGGCGGACAATTCGGCGGTGGCCAGCGCCGCACGTCATGCGGGAAATTTTGCCCGCGGCTTGTTCACCGGCGAGCCCGACGACATGGTGAGCTTCGCAGGCACCGCCGTCGGTGATCTGTTCGTGTTCGGCGACGTGCGCGACGCCGCGCGCGAGAGTTATCGGTTGGCGCGCGGCGAAGCGGCCGATGAGATGGTTTTGGGACTTGCCTGCGTTGGTCTCGCCGTGACGGCCGGCACCTATGCGTCGCTCGGCCTTGGCGCGCCGGCGCGGGTTGGGCTCACGCTCGTCAAGGTCGCGCGCAAGAGCGGCCGTATGAGCACACAGTTGGCAGGGTCGATCGGCCGCTCGGTGCGCGATGTGGTCGATGCCGGTGCCTTGCGCCAAGCATTGACGACCGTGTCGCTGACCGAACCCGCGATTGCGGTGCGGGCGGTCCGCGATGCGGTCAAACTCGACAAGGTCGGCGCACTTGCGACGCTTGCGGGCGACATCGGCCGGATTGAAGCGCGCGCCGGCACGCGGGCCGCGCTCGATGGGCTGCGCCTGTCGGAGGGACCGCGCGAGGTCGCGCGGGTCGCAAAGCTCGCCGAAAAGGAGGGCGGCAAGACCCGGGCAATCCTCAAGTTCCTGGGCCGCGCGGTGCTCGCCGTTGGCTTCCTCACCTTCGAGGGTGCGAGCTGGCTCCTGACCATGGCACTGATGGCGTTCGGCTTCTGCGCGGCCGTCAAAGGTGCCACCGAACGCGCGACGCTGCGATACATCCGTTTCCGCAAACGGCGGCGCGAACGCCGTCAGCATCAGATTGCCCGCTTGCAGGATCGCTTGGCGACTGCGCCGTCACCTGTATAAGCGCGCGCTCGCGTCCGCCAATCCCCACCCAATGCCCTCGTTTCACCACGGCCCCGTTGAGATCGCCTATCTGGACGAGGGCGACGGCGAACCGATTGTGTTGGTGCACGGGTTTGCGTCCAACAAGGAGGTCAATTGGGTCGCCCCCGGATGGGTTGCGACGCTGACCCGCGCCGGCCGGCGCACGATCGCACTCGACAACCGCGGCCATGGCGCCTCCAGCAAGCTCTACCATCCGGCCGACTATGATCGTGCCAAGATGGCCGAGGACGTGCGCGCGCTACTCGATCATCTCGGCTTGGCGCGAGCCGATGTCATGGGCTATTCCATGGGCGCCCGCATTGCCGCGAACCTGGCGCTCGCACATCCGGATCGCTTGCGCTCGACGATTCTCGGCGGCGTCGGCAAGCGACTCGTCGCTGGCGGCGGCCTTCGCGAGAACGTCGTACGGGCGCTCGAGGCGCAATCGAATGACGAGGTTACCGACCCGCAAGGCTACATGTTCCGTCGTTTCGCCGAACAAACCAGATCGGACCTGCGGGCGCTTGCGGCTTGCATTCGCGGCGGCGGGCCGCCATTGCGGCGCGACGAGATTGCGCGCGTGAAAGTGCCTGTACTGATCGCGGTCGGTACCAAGGACTCAATCGCCGGCTCGCCGCGCGAGTTGGCAGATTTGATTCCGGGCGCGCGCGTTCTCGACATTCCTGATCGCGACCACATGTTGGCGGTGGGCGATCGTGTCTACAAGAACGGTGTGCTCGCGTTTTTAGAGGAGCGGCCTTGACCACCACGCCCAAGACGCAGCGGTTCGCCGGCGCGCAAGGAAATGCGCTGATCGGCGACGCTTTTGGTGACCGTGGCCACGCGGTGCTGCTGCTGCACGGCGGCGGGCAGACACGACATGCGTGGCTGCGCACAGCCGAGGCGATTGCGCGGGCCGGCATGACGGCTTACGCGGTCGACCAGCGCGGGCACGGGGATTCCGACTGGATCGAGAGCGGCGCCTATGCGTTCGGCGACTACGCGGCGGATGCGCGCGCGCTCGCCGATCAATTGGCGGCGCGCACTGGCGCGCGCCCTGCCGTTGTTGGCGCATCGCTTGGCGGTATCGCCGCCCTCACGGCTGAAGGAGACGCCGCACGCGCCGGCGAGCCGGCGCTGTTTTCGGCACTGGCGCTGGTCGATATCACACCGCGGGTCGATTACTCGGGCATCGCCAAGGTCCAAGGTTTCATGCGCGCCCATGCGCGCGAGGGATTTGCATCGGTTGCGGAGGCGGCCGAAGCGGTGGCGGCTTATCTGCCGCATCGTCCGCGGCCAAGTTCACACGAGGGGCTGCAGAAGAACCTGCGCCTGCACCCGGACGGGCGCTGGCGTTGGCACTGGGACCCGCGTTTTCTCGATAGCCGGCGCCCGGACGAGGCCTACCGGATGACCCGCGAGGCAACGCTGGCGGAGGCCGCCAAGAGCCTGAAAATGCCCGTGCTGCTGGTGCGCGGCACGTCGTCCGAACTGGTGCAGGAGAACCACGCGAAGGAATTTCTCACCCTGGTCCCGCATGCCTCCTATGCCGACGTGGCCGGCGCCCGCCATATGGTGGCCGGCGACCAAAACGATCAATTTTCGGCGGCTATCCTCGATTTTCTGAACAAGCTTAATCATTAGGAATTGACCGGGCGGGCCGGACGCGGCCGGCCAGGATCTGTGCTACAAATGGACCCGAGACCCGGCACGGAAAGTTGTATGGAGTAGCGAGTATGGCCCAGCAGCAAGTTAAGTCGGCACTCGACAAGGTCGACCCGGTGTGGACGCGCATCCGGCGCGAGGCCGAGGAGATCGTGCGGCGCGAACCCGAAATCGCCTCGTTCATCTATTCGGCGGTCCTCCACCCCGACACGCTCGAAGCCGCGGTGGTGCAGCGAATCGCCGAGCGGCTCGACCACCCGATGGTGCGTGGCGAATTGATCCGTCAGGTCTACGGGGATGCTATCGACGAGAAGCCCGGGCTCGGCGACATGTTCCGCGCCGATGTGGTCGCGACCTTCGACCGCGATCCCGCGACCAACCGCTTCATCGAGCCGATCCTCTACTACAAGGGTTTTCACGCCATCCAGACCCAGCGGCTCGCCCATTGGCTCTGGGGCAAAGGTCGCAAGGACCTCGCCTATTATCTGCAAAGCCGCGCCTCGGAAGTGTTCCAATGCGACATCCACCCGGCGGCACGGATCGGTCGCGGAATTTTCGTCGACCATGCCACTGGCGTGGTGGTTGGTGAAACCGCCGTCATCGACGACGATGTGTCGATCCTGCACGGCGTGACGCTCGGTGGAACCGGCAAGGAAGTCGGCGACCGTCACCCGAAGATCCGATACGGAGTGATGATCGGCGCCGGGGCAAAGATTCTCGGAAATATCGAGGTCGGGCATTGCTCGCGTATTGCGGCCGGCTCGGTCGTGGTCAAGGATGTGCCCAACAATGTCACGGTCGCGGGCGTGCCGGCGAAGGTGATTGGCGAAGCAGGTTGTGCCGAGCCTTCGCGTACCATGGACCAGATGGTGCACGACGTCGGCATTTGATTTCACGCATGGCCGCGGGGGAGCAACACGGTGGACGTCCAGGAAATCCGCAAGCTCGAGACCTATCTGCGTCAGCTGTTTGGCAATGCCCGCATTCGCGTGGTGCCGCGGCCGCGCAAGGAAGACTTCCGCTGAGGTCTATATCGGCGAGGAATTCATCGGAGTGCTGTTCGTCGACGACGAAGATGAAGACCGTTCCTACAACTTTCAGATGGCCATTCTCGGCACCGATCTGGAATAGCCCGTCGGAACCGTTCGGCTCTTGCCGGACCATTTCAACCGAACGCATGAAAGTCTTAGGCTCGTGAACGCGCCTGTGCTTTGCCCGCATGCTTGAACCGCGACGCATCACCGGTCGAGAGCCTGCCTTTCACCGTTTCCGGATCGGCGATCTGGAGGCCGCGGTGGTTTCCGACGGACCGCTGCTGCTCACGCCGCCGGGCGAAGTGTTCACGGCGCTCGCGCCCGACCAGATCGAATCCGCGCTGTGCAACGTCTTCCTGGCGAACGGGCCGATGCGAATCGAGCAGAATGTCCTGCTTGTCGATCTCGGCGGCGAGCTCGCGCTGTTCGACAACGGCATGGGCACATCGCAGCTGTTCGGCCCGCTTGCGGGGCGGCTGCTCACGAGCCTGGCGGAAGCCGGCGTGTGCCCCGAGCAGATCGGCGCGATGGTGCTCAGCCACGCGCATCCGGACCACTGTTGGGGCACCGTGCGCGACGACGGCACTCCGGAGTTTCCCAATGCCACGATTTACATGGCGCGGGAGGAACTCGAATTCTGGGAAAACTGCACCGATCCCGAGATGAAGGACGTGGTTGATGGGGTTGCCAAGCACCTCCTGCCATTGCGTGACCGCATCCGCTTCTTTCGCGAAGGCGGGGAGTTTCTGCCGGGCGTGCAGGCCGTTGCGGCGCCAGGCCACACGCCAGGCCACACGATCTTTCACATTTCGTCAGGTGACGAGCGTATCTGCGTTCTGTGCGACGTGACATTTCACGATCCGCTCTCCTATGCGTTTCCGGAGAGCGCAAGCGCATACGACTACGACAAGGTGCTCGGCGCGCGTACGCGCAGCGCGACACTGGCGCGGCTCGCCGATGCGCGCATGCGGGTGATCAGCTATCATGCGCCTTGGCCGGGGATTGGTCATGTGGCGCGCCTCGGCGGTGCGTTCCGCTATGTTCCGGAACCGATCATCCGGCGCCTTGATTAGAGCCAGCTCGAGTAAAAGGCGAGCGCAACGAACCGGCCTCAGGTCACAGATCAACGATGCGGAAGGGCAAACCGGAAATACCCGGTGCCTATCCGTCATCTAGTTCGGGCACACGGCCCCGGTTTTCACCCACGCCTCGACGAGCGCGCCCGCTTCCTTCTGCGTACCGGGAGCCGGTTGCCGGCCGTATCCGGGCGCCCAGGCCCAAGCGACCAGATGGTCCTCGCCGATATGCTCAACGAGCGCCTCGACGGCCCGGTTTCCATTGCGCGCGGGATCCTTGATCTGGGCACAGATCTCGCCGAGCGTCTTGCCTTCCCATCCCATTTCACGCGGGGCGAGATGCCAGATCGGGTTGCCCGGCACACCCGCGGGGTTGAAGTTGGCCTGCAGGTGGCAGATTGAACAGCGCATCGCCGGCAGTCCAAATCCGTCAGCGCCACGCCAGACCGGCGGCTGGTGGAGCCGGGCCATGTCGCCCTGACGCGGACGGTCGCCGGCGGGATGGCAGTTCACACAACGCGGATGCGTCAACACCTTGCCAAGTTCGGTGAATATCGCCGCCGACCGGGTAGCTGTGTCGCTGATGGATGAAAAGCTTTCGACGCTCGCCAGACGATCCGGCGGGCTGTCTGAAACCGCGTACGCAGCCAGCACGCTCACCGGTAAAACCACGACCGCAACAAAGAGCTGAACCCGCAAGTCGAACCGCATCTTCGGCTGCCTCCTTAAAGCTCAGGCTCTGGTTTGCAAGCTACAAGACTAAGACAGATAGCGTCTCGGATCCGCCAGGATCACGTTGCGTACGGCCTCGTGGTATTTGATGTAACCGGTGCAGCGGCACAGATGTCCGTCGAGCGCCTCGGCAATGGTCTTCTCGAGGTCGGCCCGCGCGACCGGCTTCTTCGCCAAACGTTCGAGCAGAACCTGGCTCTCGTTCAGGAACCCGGCCGTACAGTAGCCGCATTGGAACGAAAAATGCTCGATGAATGCCCTTTGCAGAATGGAGAGCTGGCCGTCCTTCGCGAGGCCTTCCACCGTGCGGATCGACTTGCCGTTGAAGCTTATCGCCGGAACGATGCAGGTCGGGCTCGTGTAGCTCGTCCCGTCAGGATTATCGATGATGACCGCGCAACTCAGGCACTGCGCGGCGCCGCACCCGAACTTGGTGCCGGTCATCCCGAGATACTCGCGCAGGAAATCGTTCATCGACAATTCGTCGCGTACGTCCCGCGGGCCGTAGGATTTGCCGTTGATCGTCACCGACAGCGTCGTCACTTGAGCACTCCCTTGATCATGGCTTGAGTCACCGGCAAGGACCGGAAGCGGTGACCGGTGGCATCGAAAATGGCGTTGAGGAGCGCCGGGACTACGGGGATCATATTGACCTCCGCCATGCCCTTCGGATGTTCCGCGGGATCGACAGGCGGCAACACTTCAACCTCGAGCCCTTGCAGCGGCAGGTCCGAGCCGCGCGCGACAAGGTATTGGCCGAGATTCCATTTCCCGTTGCCGGGTCCATCCTCGTAAAGCGGCAGCGACTCGAGCAACGCATAGCCAACACCCATCGCGAAGCCGCCCTGCGCCTGTCCCAGCACGACCTCGGGGACCAACGCCTGGCCGCATTCCAACACGCTGTATGCTTTTGCAATACGTAACGCGCCGGTCGCGCGGTCGATCTCGATGCGGACCAGCGTGCCGCACTGCGCCGTGTAGGTAGGTCCGCTCTGGTTGAGCTTGGCTGGCGGAAACTTCACGTTGGATCGATCGATGCGAACAAATTTGCCCGTGCCGCGGCGTACGGCCAGCGCATCGATGTCGGCCGTCCACGGTTGTCCGCCGACCGCGAACGTCGCGCGCGCCCAGGCCCAGCGGCTGAAGCCGTGCGCCATCGCGCCGGTCACGCCCTTGCGCGCATGCGCTTTTGCGGCGACTGCCTGCTGGGACAAAGGCGGCAGTCCAGGCATCACCAGTTGCCCGTCTTTCCACACCGCCCTCTCCCAGTCCTTGGCCTTGGGATCTTTGGGCGCGACGCCCCACAATTCGAGCGCCGCCGGCCAGAGGCCGAAGCGGAAGATGACGCGCGCGGCCTCGGCTGCCGCGTGTGTCCCGACATGGGCGCCGGTCGAGGCGGCGGTCGCTGAACTGACCGCAGGCACCCAGCGCGGATTGCGCGCCGCCGCGTCCTGCGTCTTCTGATCTATGGTGAAAGAGTCGCCGGAGCTCACGAGATCAAGCGGACTGAATGTGTCGACTTGCATGAGCGCGACTTCGTCAGCGACACCACCCAGGTGTGCTGCGACCCGATTGGCCAGCGCTGTTCCAAGGCCGTTGCCCATCTCGGCGCCGTCGCAATAGATGGCAATCCGACCGTCGGACGCGATTTCGACGGATCCCAGGCAAGAGTCCCCTCCGGTGCCGTAGTTCTTGGTGGCACACGCGACGCCGGTACCGACGAGAATTCCCGACTGCTGTCCGCGCGCCTTCTCTTCGGCGCGCTGCGCCCAGATCGGATGCTTCTCCAGCTTATCGAGGATTTCGGGCGTGCGGATCGACACGACGTAGGTGTTCCCCGCCAGGATCCGGTTGCCGGTCGCGAGCGCGTTGCGGCGTCGGAATTCGATCGGGTCGAGCGGCAGCTCCCGGCAGATCTCGTCGACCTGCACTTCAAGCGCGGTCATGGTCTGTATGGTTCCATAACAACGCATCGAGCCCGCCGTCACGCCGTGCGAGTGGAACGCATACGTCGTCAGATCAACCTTCGGGACATAGTAAATGCCGAGCGCGGCGAGAGCGGCGACGGACGCCACTTGGCCCGAAAAATTGGCGAGGCCTCCGCCATTCAACGCATGGTCAGCGGCGAATCCGACCATCTTGCCGGTCGCCCGATCAACCCCGATCTGCGTGCGCATTTTGAAGGCGTGTCGCTTGATCCCCAATTGAAACTGCTCGAAGCGGTTGTTGGCGAGCCGGACTGGGCGATTCGGGAAGAACATCCCCGCCAATGCGACGTAGAGTGGGAACGGCGTGTGGTCGCGTCCGCCGAATCCGCCGCCGCAAGAGGCGAAATTGGTGTTGATGTGCGCGGGCTTGAAAGCCGGCTGGGCGTTACCGAGCAGATACGCGAGCGCTGTCGCCATCTCGGCGGGCGACTGCACGCTGATAACGAGATTGAGGTCCTTGCGTCCGGCGTCATACCAGGCAAGGCCGCTTTCCGGCTCGAGAGCCATCGGGTCGACTGACTGCGTCTCGAATTCGCGGTCCAGCACCAAAAGTGCCGGATTTTTCGCATCGAGCTCGGCGCGGATCTTTTCGCCGTAGCTTGCTGCCTCGGCATAGGCCTGCCCGCTCGGCTCTGGGAGGCGCGGCCATATCGGGGCTCCGGACTTCTCGAAAAATCCCGGACTAACCCAGCCGTTCTTGAACGGCGAGTAGACGTCGGGCGCGTCGGGGGTTGGGCCTCCTACGCGCGTGAAACGAAACTGGCTGTAGTTCGGCATTTTGACCGGGCCGGTTTCTGCGCCGAATTTCAGAACAGCTTGGTCGCGCAGAGCGAGCCGCGCCTGATCAAACGTGTCGAAGTCCTCGAAGATCACCAGTGCAACCGGCTGACCCAGATAGAGCGGCGTTTTGCCGACCGGGCAGAGCATGTCGCCGGCATAGTATTCGGGAACGCGCGCGCCGATTCGCGCGAGGTCGTCGGCGGTCACGACCACGGACGGCTTCAATGCGCCGGTCAGCGGCGAAAGGTCGAGTCCAGTCAAAACGTGGGTCGCGTCGGCAGCACGGATAAGCATTGCGTGCGAGGTGTTCTGCGGCCAGCCCGGCAGATCGGCTGCGCGAAAATCGGACGCGTAGAGCTTGGCTCCCGTGACCTTGGGCACGGCGTCGATGCGGCCGCGGCCGGTGGCGGCGGGGTTCCAGCGTTGCCGTCCCGGCAGTATCTCGCGCTCTGCGAAGCTGGGCTCCTCGGCAATTGCCAGCCGCGACATACTGAGAGCTATGCTGCTCGCCGTGACCGATGTGACGAACTCGCGTCGCGAAACTTTCATTTTGCCGTGCCCTTGATTGTTTGAAGCCTCGTACCGCCGATTACGGGGGCGCGCACGCCGTCGCGTACGCGCTCACTGCTCGCAGGCTTTGGCCTCAGGGTAGATCCGCGAGCGATGCGGGGCCTGGCCCGGGCGTGACCAGTGTCGGAAACTGTTTGGAGCCAAATGGGACGGCCGGCGGCAAAGTAGGAGTGATCTTACGCTTGGCGTCCGCCTCGATGATCGCGCGACGCCCATCGCTTCCCATCAGCTCGTAGTCCATCAAACGATCGTTGCCGAAGAACAGCTTGCCCACGGGACGGTCGGCGACGATGCGGGTCAGCGCTTCCAACATGTCATCCGGCGTGGTCGTGAACGAGATGGTCTCGATCAGGATCAGGCGTTCATTGATGGCGTCGGGTCCGAAAAATTGGGCAAGCACACTGAACAGAACATTGTTCTGGCGGGCAACGTAGATCGTGTTGCTGGCCGCGTAGGTCTTGTCCCAGTCGGCGCCGAGCATCTGCTTCCATTCCGCGATCACGTTCATCCAGTGATTGACCTGGGTCTCCGCGGCCCAGGCGATGTTGCCTCTCAACAGTGGCCCTTGCTTCTTGGCGAACGCCTGCAGCCCATCCAGCGTGATTGCGTTCTTCGTCAAACTCTCGTCCATGAAGGCAATGTTGTTTTGCAGGATACTGCGGCTTGTCGGCTTCCAGTCGTCCTGAATGGGAGTCGCATCCAGCGTATCAAGCGCCGTCTGCATCCGGCTTCGGTACGCCGCCAACGCGCCGCGCCAGGTCGTGTCCTTCGGACTGTCGACATACGGCGTGACGACCTCGGCAAGTGCCATGGTGCTGTGGCCGACGGACTTCATCAACTGATAGACGAGCGGGACGGAAGGCGCTTCGAGCGGTGGCATGCCGGGCCGGTACAGAATGAAACGCCCGCCTGCGCCCGAGAACAACCCGAGAATGACCGGGTGCGTCGCCATAAAGTTCTTTTTGAAGATCTTGCCTGAGTTGTCGTAGAGCTCGAACATCGACGTGTTGAGCTGCAGCGTGTTCTTGATGCCGATTTCGGCAGGAGTTGCGGTTTCGGTGCCAACGATCGTCTTCAAGTAGTCCGGCACATCGGCGGCGCTCGCTGGCGAGCCGCTCTCGCTGAGCGCGAATGGTGAGAGCATCAGACCGATGCCGCAGGCGAGAATCGAGACGTGTTTCACGGGCTTCTCCCAATAAGAACATGCCGCACGACGGCACGGCGACGACGGCGGTCGCGCAGCGTTACACAGATCAAAGAGATCAGCCCGAACTGCCCCTCGTGCTCGCGCCGACATCCCTAGAACAGTACGGACTGCCTGGCGTTATGCGCCTCTTTGGATTTGAGCAGCCCCGTACTGTGGACGGTATTCTAGAGGGGTCCGCCGCAAAGAGCTAGGGCGTCCGTCTGAATGGAACCGGATCGGTGTATCAGATTGTCACGGCCTCAGCGTCGCCTGCAACTGCGCGAGCAGGCGATCGGAGCCGGCGGGGAGGGCGCGCCATTGCGAGAGCAGCCCGCGCGCAAACCGTAATGTGATCGTGGCTTTGCCGATCTTGCGCTCGTAGAGGCAAGTTCCCATGGTCGCACCCCGATCGCGGGTGCAGCGGACAAGGAAGCGATCGGGCGCGGCCTCATCGAAAAGCACGTCTTCGCCCTGATACGGCGAGTTGTCGAGAAATGCGATCACGCTCAGCCCGTCGGGTCCCGTGCTTCTGTTTGGAGCGGCATAGCGCGGATAGATGGTTTTGAGCCGCTCGGCCGGAGAAGGCGCGCCGTCGCTCGGTGCGATGGTCACGAATATGCGGTCCGCCGCTGCCGTAAGATCCTCGCTGGTCGGGTCGGCAGCGGGGGTCAGCGCCGGCCAGAAGAACGCGAGGTCGAGACGTTCCTGCGTGCCGGGGCGGCGCTGCAGGGCGAAGCGGATTGCGCGCGGGGGCACACGAAACAAGGTGTCAGCGACGACGATCGGCAAGGGCGGGGCATCGATTGCGGCTGGTATGAAGTCGAGGCGGGGTCGCAGCACGTAGGTCACATAGGCGAGGGCAAGGACGCACAGGACCACGATCACCACGATCGGGACCGCCAACAGGCCGCCGGCTGCGCGCCGTCGGCTGTGCGAACGTGCCGTAATCGCGCCCATGGGCCTTTACTCCCTCGAACTCGACAACATCTGCACTCCACTATTTGGCGCCGGTAAAGCGCGTGTAAACATCACAATTTTTGACGAGTCCCCGTCGCCATTAAGGTGTTTTTAATGGCTTGCGCATCCGCGCGATTCGCGCCGCGCCGTGTTCGCTCGCCAACCCCTGGGTGCCGTGGCAATGTCGCCGCGAACCGGAGCAAACCAATGCCTATCTACGAACTCGACGACAAACGTCCCGATCTTCCTGGCGACGGGCGTTATTGGATCGCCGATACCGCCGTGCTGATCGGTCATGTGCGACTCAAGCCCGATTCTGAGCGTGTGGTGGGGCGCGGTGCTGCGCGGCGACAACGAATGGATCGAGATTGGCGAGCGCTCGCAAGTGCAGGATAACGCGACGTTGCACACCGATCCCGGATTCCCGCTCAGCATCGGGATGAATTGCGTGATCGGCCACAACGTCGTCCTGCATGGCTGCACGATCGGCGACAATTCACTGGTCGGCATGGGGGCGATCATGCTCAATGGCGCGCGGGTCGGGAAGAATTGCCTGGTCGGCGCCGGCGCGCTGATCACCGAAGGAAAGGAATTTCCCGACAATTCGATGATCATTGGCGCGCCCGCGCGGCGCCTGCGCGACGTTGATGAAGCAGCGGTGCGCGACATTGCGTTCGGCGCCGACATCTACGTCAAGCGCCACCGGCAATACGCCAAGGGATTGCGGCGGATCGCTTGACGTGTGCGCGAAGGCCATCGGGACTGGGAGGGAGTCAACACACACGTGTCAATACCCTGGTGGAGTTGGGCCTGGCCGCTGTTGGCGTGGGTGATCCTCGGTACTGCGGTCGTCGTCGGCGGTGGCGGCGCGGTGCTGGCGGCCGCGGGCATTGTCTTGATCGCTACGGTTTTTGCGGCGGTCTACCACGCCGAGATCGTGGCGCACCGGATCGGCGAACCGCTCGGCACGCTGGTGCTGGCGGTCGCGGTCACCGTCATTGAGGTGGCACTCATCGTCTCCGTCATGATCGCCCATCCGGACGACAAGGCAGGACTCGCGCGCGACACAGTCTTTGCGGCCGTCATGCTGGTTTGCAACGGCATCGTCGGCCTCTGCCTCCTGGTTGGCGGCGCCCGCCATCACGAGCAGGACTTCCAGATACGGGGCGCCAGCGCGGCGCTCGCGGTGCTGGCCGCACTCACCACGCTCTCGCTCATCATTCCGAATTATACGATCACGACTCCCGGTCCCGAGTTCAGCACGCCCCAACTGATCTTCGCCGGCACCGCATCGCTGGTCCTGTATGGCTCGTTCGTGTTTATCCAGACCATCAGGCACCGCGACTACTTTCTGCCACCCGGGGGAGGCGGCGAGGAGGCCCATGCACCGCCGCCGTCGAAGGGAACGGCGCTCATCAGTAGCGCATTGCTGCTGGTA
This sequence comes from uncultured Alphaproteobacteria bacterium, assembly GCA_963833605.1. Classification (GTDB taxonomy): domain Bacteria; phylum Pseudomonadota; class Alphaproteobacteria; order Rhizobiales; family Xanthobacteraceae; genus JAFAXD01. The sequence goes on along the minus strand of CAWHYZ010000010.1, from coordinate 272,310 downwards.
TCTCTCATCGCCGTTGTCGGCCTGGCGAAGGTCCTGACCCCGATCGTGGAACTCGGGGTCGCGCGCGCAGGCGTCCCCAAGGCCGTGGTCGGTATCGTTATCGCGGCGCTGGTGCTGCTGCCGGAGGGAACCGCTGCGGTTCGCGCCGCGCACGCCAATCGCCTGCAGACCAGCCTCAACCTGGCGCTCGGATCGGCGCTGGCCAGCATCGGGTTGACCATCCCGGCGGTGGCGGTGGTGTCGGTCGTCATCGACCTGCCGCTCGCGCTCGGCCTCGATGGCAAATCCGAGATCCTGCTGGCGCTCACCTTGCTGGTCGGCGTCGTGACGCTCGGCACCGGCCGCACCACCGTGCTGCAGGGCATGGTGCACCTCGTGATTCTAGCGGCGTTTTTGTTTCTGGCGATCGTGCCGTAGGGCAAGCAGGCCGCGTGCCCCTATCAAATTCAGCTTGTCAAATACCCGCGGAGCCGACGCTGGACCCCGTGCACTTGGTGCCGGGCACCCTTCGTCCTCTTTTCCGTTCCCCCATGCGGGAGCGCCACGCGGCGCCAAACAGATCGATCCTGGTCTTGACGAGGCGCAGACCATCCTTGGGATGCACAGCGCCCGCCGCCTCCACCGCGCTTTGTGGGCGAGGGTGCGATCGCCACCTCGTGAAGCGAAGCGCCCTCAGGCGACCGCGGGGTGGGGGTTCCGCCGTCCCGACGATGCGTCCCTCCGCGAGCACGTTGCGCGCCGCGCCCACAGGCACCGCATTCCCACTCCGCTCCGCTCCGCTCGCGACCCTCCCCTTAACTACAAGGGCCAAGTCAAACTAAAAGAGGGTTTCCCCGCCGGCGGCGTAGCCGACGTCGCGTTACGGCGCCCCCCGCCGGAACTTGAGGGTGTTTGTCACAATTACCCCTCTACATTGTCAAAAATGCCATCTGTCGTTATCTTGAATGTTGAGCATCTTGTACTCCGTCAACACCGACACGGAGTGAGACCATGCAGCGCTATGCGATCGAACGTAACTTGCCGGGCGTCGGCAGCATGAATTGCCAGCAGCTCAAGATGCGGCCGCTACATCCAACAACGCGCTGTATAGCTTTCCTGAAAAGTGCAGTGGCAGCAGTCATTCGTCCTGACGACAAGACCTTCTCCCTTTCTCGGCAGCAGCGAGGCTTCCGTGGAGGAGCACGCCCGCTGAGCGGTTTCCGGCGATAAAGTCAGTGAGGTGCGCAGTGTCATTGATCCGATGACGGCTTTCCTTCACCTGAGGCGCCGCCGTGTTGGGGAGCAACTGGCGGCACCTCACCCCGCATGCGAATCGCGTCGAGACGGGACCTGGTCCTCACTTTGGCAAAGCAACGGACGAACATTGGTTGGGGGAGCCTATTGAGACGAGCATGGAGGACACGGCGAATGGCCAGAAACGCCAATTCCACTGCGCGATCCGTTCGCGGCACCCCGAAGGTGTCACCCGCGCAATCCAGTCATGCCGTGCTGGATGTCACGGTCGTGTCTGCTGGAAGCCGGTTATGCGTCGACGGCGATCGCGCCGCTCGAAGTCTTTCACTCCGCAGGCGTGCTTTGGAATTGGCTCCATGGCGAAGCTCCGCAACCGCGATTTCCGGGTGCGCATCGCTTCGATGACGGCGGCAGCGTACCAGCCTCTGCTCCCTCGCCTACGCCGATGCGCGTACGCGACATCAAGCGGACCGTCATCATCATTCTCCCGGCTTCCGGTTGGACGTGCAAGATCGGATCGCGCAAAACACCGCCTGCTGCCGTCGCTGCGAAAGTGGCATTCCCGCGGGGCCTACCATTGCGGGCATCTGCACCGGCGTTCCGTTTCTTGCCCAATGCGGATGCTCGAGGGCCGACAGGCGACCACCCATTGGCGGTGGCCAACATAGTTGCGTCCGCGCTATCCCAAAGTTCTCTGACGCACCCGCATTTCGTGACGGAAGACGGCCCGCCGTTCTGCAGCGGCGGCGTCTATGCCTCGATCGATCTCAGCCTGTATCTGGTGGAGAAGTTCCGCGGCCACGAAATCGCCCTGCAGTGCGCCAAATCCTTGCTCCTCAGCATGCCGCGCGGCCGACAGTCCGGATATTCGGTGCTGCCGCTGTCGCGCCCGCATTCCGACGACAAGATCAAGGCAAACCGAGGAGTATCTGCAGGAACACTTCGATCGCGACGTTTCGATCGACGAGCTCGCTGACCGCATCGGAATCGGCCCGCGCAATTTCATCCGCCGCTTCAAGGCCGCGACCGGCCGCGTGCCGGGCGCCTATGTTCAAATGCTGCGGGTGTCGGCCGCCAAGGAGTTGCCGGAGCAGGCACCGCTCCATTCAGGCCGTCCGCTCGAAAACCGTCTCTGAGAAACGCCCCTTGGTTGAGCCGGAACAAATGCATAATAACATGACGAAGAGAATATCGCATCCTTTGCGCAAACTAAATTTCATCTAGTCGCCGGCGATCGCTGAACCGCAATGTCGATTTGCGGTTCGCGCGATCGTCCAGTCGATGCTAGCCTCTCGACTATAAACAACGTCTGGGGAGACCGCATGACACGAATAGCAAGTTTGGACCGCGCCGGCATGAATACCGAACAGGCGCGTGTCTATGACGCCGCCAAGCAAACGAGCGGGATCGTGGGCGGGCCATATGTCGCCTATATCCGATTGCCGAAATTGTTTGAGGCTTGCCAAAACCTGCGGGCCAGTCTGGCGTCCGGACCGTTGTCCCGGCGCGAGCAACAAATTGTGAACCTCGTGGTTGCCCGGCACTGGAATGCGCGATACCCCTGGTACGCCCAGGTGCGCAATTCGCTCGCCATCGGCATCGAGCAGGCGGTGATCGATGCGATCAATGCACGCGCGACTCCGGCCTTGTCTGACGCGCGTGAGCGAACCTGCTTGGTCGTGGCGCGCGAAATCCTCGCAAACAAGGGCCTGAGCGATAGTACCTATGCGGCCGCCGAAAAAGCGATGGGACTGGATGACCTGGTCGCGCTGGTCGCCACGACGGGCAGTTTTTCGATGACCTGCCTGACAGCGGCCACGTTCGGGATCGATCCGCCGTCCGGCAACCCAACTCCACTCGCAGAATAACGCGACGGCACTGGCCATCCCGAAGCTGCAAGCAGCGGGAGCGTCAGAGCATCCCGAGGAGGCTAAGCGCGCCACTAGATCAGCGTTTCCATGGTTCGAATCATATCAGGCAGCCTCGGCGAGCTTGTAGGACCACGTGTGGATGACTGGATGGCGATTGACGTCGTCGATGCCGGCCATGATGCGTTGTTTGAGTTCGTGCTTTGAGGTCACTCGGATGTGACGCAGGACGGAGCGAGCGAATTTGGAGAAGAAGCCCTCGATGAGGTTGAGCCAAGAGCCGTGCTTGGGCGTGAAGGTAAAGTCGAAGCGGCCTGCCGGTCGTGTGTCGAGCCAGGCTCTGGTTTCCTTCGAGATGTGTGCGGAATGATTGTCGAGGATCAGCTTGATCGCGGTACCGCCGGGATAGGCGGCATCGAGGAGCTTGAGGAATTCGATGAACTCGCGGCTGCGGTGGCGATCTCGGACGAGCGCGTGCACCTTTCCGGTGAGCAGATCGATCCCGGCCAACAGGCTGAGCGTGCCATGGCGCTTGTACTCATGATCCCGCGCGAAGCTCGCATGCAGTCCGGGCTCGGGCGGCAAATCCGGCGCCGTCGTCGCGATCGCCTGGATTCCCGGCTTCTCATCATAGGACACAATCGCGACCGACTTCTGCGACTTCTTCGAGCGGGCGGTGGCTTTTTTCAGGACCTGGACCTCGCGGTAGACGCACAGAACCTCCGCCATCTTCTGTTCAAACTCGGCGTCGCGATTTTCAAGATAGTAGCGCACCTTGTGCGGCTTGATGTCCTCGTTGCCGAGTATCTTGCAGACCGTGCCCTGGACCAGATGGGCGAGACATTCGTGACCCGCCGCGCGGCCGTGCTCGCGCGCATGACGGGCCAAAAGCCGCGTCGTCCACAGCTCGTGCGGATAGCCATGCTCTTTGGCCTTGTCGCACGCCAAAGACACCAACCAGGCCTTGGCCTGCGGCGTGATCACCGGCTCCTTGCCCGGTCGCGGTCGGTCGTCGAGGGCCGCCAGCGCGCCATAGGCCAGCGCCCGCTCCACGCAACGCTGGACCGTCTGATGGTGCACGCCAAGTCTTTGTCCCACCGCAAAGAACGACGCCTGCTCGCGATAGGCAAGCAGCATCGCGGCCCGCGACACCCGGCTTGCTGGTTCCGTCCTCGACCGCGACAGAGCCGTCAAAGCTTCAATCTCCGCATCGTTCAGCGCCAACTCTACCGCTTGCCGCCACTTCGCCATGATGACATTCCTCGTTCAGCCAATCGCAAACAAGGAATCCGCCAACCAATCATCCGTTCCATAACCGCCGGTTTCATGGAATTGATCGTCTAGTGGTGCGACCCAAACAGACGCTTCGCATCTGTTTGGAAAGCCGCCCCACTAAAATCAATATCTTAGTGGGCTGACTTGTCCCAACATTTGGGTACCAAATGTTGGGGTCAGACCACTACCGCTGACGGTAACTCAGTCGCATTGCGAACGGCGATCGGCTATTGATAGATTTGCAAAAACCACAACGGGTGGCGCGCTGCCGCAGCCGTGCATCAGCGTCTCGGTTCAGCGCAAAGCTCGTCGAAAGTCTGGAGGAGGAAAGATGCCTGACCGGATCCTGACGACTCATGCGGGAAGCCTGCCGCGCCCGACCAAACTGATCGAACTCAACCATGCGCGCATCGACGGCGAGAAGGTGGACGAGGCCGGCTTTCAGCGGGAACTCAAGGGTGCCGTGGCCGATCTCGTTGCCCGCCAGAAGGCCGTCGGCGTTGATCTCGCCAATGACGGCGAGTTCGGCCACACCATGGGCTACGACTACGATTACGGCGCCTGGTGGTCCTATGTGATCCGGCGTCTGAACGGAATGGAAGTCGTGCCGGTCCCGCTCTGGGAGCTGAAACTGTCCGTTCCGCCCCAGGCCGCCCCGAAAGCCGGCGAGTTCGTGCTCGGTAGCTTTGGGGACCGCCGCGACTGGAACAAGTTCCACGAGGCCTATGCCGACCCCCGTACCGGGTGCGCGCTGCCCGATCAGTTCATGGCGCATTATAGTCCGGTGGTCCGCGGCCCGATCAGCTACAAGGGGCACGACGCAATCAAACGTGACATCGCCAATCTCAAGGCCGGGCTCGCCGCGGCTGGGATCAAGGAGGGCGGCTGGATGAACTCGGTCGCGCCCGCGAGCTGTGCGCGTTTTCCCAACGAGTACTACAAGACCGACGAAGAGCTGCTATACGCCTGCGCCGACGCCATGCGCGAGGAGTACAAAGCTATTATCGATGCCGGGTTGATCGTCCAGCTCGATGACCCCGCGATCGCCGAGAACTGGGACCAGGCCAAGGATGAGCCTAGCGTCGAGGGCTATCGGCGCTACACGATGACCCGCATCGACGCCCTCAACCACGCGATCAAAGGCCTGCCCGCCGACCGCATCCGCTTCCACCTCTGCTGGGGCAGCTGGCACGGCCCGCATTTCACCGACTTCCCGATGGCCAAGCTGGTTGACCTGATGCTGAAGATCAACGCGGGCGCCTACTCGTTCGAGGCCGCGAACGTCCGCCACGAACACGAGTGGAAGGTGTGGAAAGACGTCAAGCTGCCCGCCGGCAAGGTGATCATGCCCGGCGTCGTCACTCACTCGACCAACGTGATCGAACACCCCGAGGTCGTCGCCGACCGGATCGTCCGCTTTGCCGAAGTGGTCGGCCGCGACAACGTCGTCGCCTCGACCGACTGTGGGCTCGGCGGCCGCGTGCATCCGCAGCTCGCCTGGGCGAAGCTCGAGGCGCTGTCAGAAGGGGCCAAAATTGCCACGCGGCGCCTCTGGCACTGAGCGCGCTTCCCAGTACGAGCGGGCCGGTGGTCTGTGCCCGCTCGCAGGCTCCTGTCAGGAGCCGGGAGTTGGATTAGTCCAAGCGCGACCAAGGGGCTGATTGGGTTGTCAATTCAGGAACAGCCACGATCGTTCGAGGCGGTTTCTGGTTGAAGGGCCGTGCCGGTATACCACCGCCTTGCCGTTCGCTGCCTGCCGTTCTATCAGGGATCGTGCGCGGGACCCCCAGGTGAAAACCTCCGAGCCGATTTTCAACGTCCCTCCAGTGGTGGTTGGGACGATCGCGGCGTTGGCGGTCGTGCAACTCGGCCGCCAGTTTCTGCTGTCGCCCGACGCCGACATCGAATTCCTGTTGTGGTTCGCGTTCATCCCGGCCCGGTATGCTCCCGCGTTGGTACAGATCGAGACTTTCCCGGGGGGTCTGGCAGCCGATGTCTGGACGTTCGTGACCTATGCGCTGCTCCACGGCAACTGGATGCACCTCGGTCTGAACTCGGTCTGGCTGCTGCCGTTCGGCACTGTGGTGGCGCGTCGCTTCGGCGGCATACGCTACCTCGCGTTTTTCGTGATCACCGCGGCGGCTGGCGCTTTTGCCCACCTGCTGACCAACTGGGGGGCGTTGTTCCCGATGGTCGGCGCGTCGGCGGCTATCTCGGGCTTCATGGCGGCGGCGAGTTGGTTTGCGTTTCAGCCCGGCGGCCCGCTCGACAGCTGGCGCCATCACGATCCGGAGAGCTATCTGATCCCCGCGGCGCCGCTGCGCGTGGTGTTGCGCAATCCGCGCGTGTTCGCGTTCCTAGGGGTCTGGTTTGGACTCAATCTCCTGTTCGGCATCGGTGGGAGCGCGATCCCGGGCAACGAGGAAACAGTCGCCTGGCAGGCGCATATCGGCGGCTTCGTGGCCGGGCTGTTCCTGTTCCCACTGTTTGATCCGGTGCGTCGCGCGCCGGCTTGACCGCTTCGTCTAGCTGCACTGCACGCGGGGCAGGTTGCGCACGGCCTGATTTGGGCGGATGATTGTGTAATGGCGATCGGCTCCGCCCCCGCCGCGCGGGGAGCGGTAGTATCGGCCGGTGAGCATCGCAACGAAATTTGCTCACCCAGCCCCTGACCCGCAAGACGGGACCCACGGCGCCGAGCCATGCTTTGTCTCGCAAATGCGCAATGAGCGCCGGCGTCTGCGGCTGGCGAAGAAACGTCGGAACAAGGAGGCGACCCATGACGGTCAAAAGAATCTTGTCGACCAAGGGCAACGAGGTGTTGACCATCGAGCCGACCGCGCCGCTCGCGGCTGCGACGAAGCTCCTGTCCGAGCGGCGCATCGGCGCGCTGGTGGTCACCGGTGCCGACCGTCGCATCGTCGGTATCATCTCGGAGCGCGACATCGTGCGTGCGCTCGGTGCGCGCGGCGCGCAGGTGCTCGAGGAACCGATCGCGGAAGTGATGACCCGCAAGGTCGTCACCTGCAGCGAGCGTGATACGACCGCCGAGTTGATGGAGCAGATGACAGCAGGAAAATTCCGTCACCTGCCGGTTCTCGATCAGGGTCGCCTGGTCGGAATCGTGTCGATCGGCGACGTCGTCAAGTCGCGGCTGGAAGAGATGCAGCACGACGCGGAGGCGCTGCAGGACTACATTCGCACCGCATAGTCTGCGTCCGCCAAGCCGGGTCCCAAATGGAGGTTTAGGCCAGCGCCTGCATGGCCTCGGCGATGTTCTCCATCGCCTTTTCGGTTGCCTCGGCCCCCAGCTGAATCGCCTCTTCGGCGCGGTGAAAATCGAACACGCCGAAGCGCGACAGGCGCGGTGCGATCAACGCGTCGGGCGGGTCGCCGGCGAGCCGCGACCGAGTGATACGGTCGAGCGCAATATTGAACGCGTCCACCATCACAGTGGAGAGGCCCGGCTGTTCGAGTGATCCGAAGAAGCGTCGCTTGAACAACTGCTCGGCCTTGCCGCGCAGGCTCTCGACCTTGGGCGCGAACGGCGGCTGGACCTCCTCATCGAGGTCCGGCCCATGACTCTGGATCACCGTGCCGCGTCCGAAATTGTCGGCATTGAGATTGACCGCAATCACCAGCCGGGCGCCAAGAGAGCGCGCAGCCGATACCGGCACCGGATTGACCAGTCCGCCATCCATCAGCCAGCGCCCGCCGATCTTGCGGGGTGGGAAAATCCCGGGCAACGCGTAGGATGCGTGCAGCGCATCGGCGAGCCGGCCGTGGGTGAGCCAGATCTCATGGCCGGTCCCGACCTCGGTCGCGATCGCGGCCATCCGTATCGGTAGTTCGTCAATCCCGATGTCGCCGACTTCGCGCACGAGCTCGTCCGCAAGCCGGTTGCCGCCGATCAGTCCCGACCCCGAGAAATTGAAATCGAGATATCCAAATACGCGCCCGCGAGTGAGCTCGCGCGCCCAGGCTTCGAACGCGTCCAGATAGCCGGCCGCATAAACGCCGGCGACGACGGCGCCGATCGACGTGCCGGTCACCACGTCCGGGCGGATGCCGTGGGCAATCAGGGTCCGCAGCACGCCGATATGGGCAAATCCGCGGGCCGCCCCGCAGCCGAGGGCGAGTCCTATGGTCAGGCGCTTGTTCTGCGGCTCGCCGGCCGGGCCCGGCGCCGAACGGTCCTCGCCCGAACCGCTCCGTCTGACGAATTCCAGCACCGATCCGCCTCGCAACTCCAACTCGACCGCTCACAATCAGGCACGAAAAGCACCGTAACATGGCCAGACTGGGACACGCCGGTCATATCAACGCTCGAGCATCGCGATCGTTGCAGTCCTCTCGCGGCAGGCATGAATTTGCCGCGATTTCCGTCAACAAGGCATGTCATGACGCGGGCGGGGGGCCTTGGGGTGGTTCTGCTTGCCGTGGCATTGGCTGAGCTCACGCCGGTGCCCGGGCTAGCGCAATTGCAGGGTGGCTCTGGTTTCGCCCCTGCCCAGCAGCAATTTGCTCCTGCAACCGGGTCCCCATCCGCGCCGGTGCCACCGTCCGCCGGCACCACCTTGATGCGTCCGCCGCCGATCGGCGGTTCGGCCCAACCGACGCCACTGGTCTCGTCCGGGCAGTCCGCGCTCACGGTCAGCGCGCGTTTTGGGCGCGACTTTCCGCAGCCGATCACCAGCGGATTGATCTGGCGCGTGTTCCCAGCCAAGCCAGATCCATCCCGTCCGTTCAAGCCGATCAAGGAAGAGCGTGGCGCCTCGCCGGTGTTCATGCTGCCGATCGGCGATTATGTGGTGCATGTCGCGTTCGGGCTCGCAACAGCGGTCAGGCCGGTCAGCCTGCGATCCGAGACCGCGCGAGAAATATTCGACCTCCCAGCGGGCGGCATCAGGCTCGAAGGTCGAGTTGGGGATGCACGGATTCCCTCCGGCCAGATCACTTTCGACGTCTATCCGGGCAGCCAGTTCGACGTTGGCGAGCGCAAGCCGCTGGCCGAGGGCGTGATCACCGGCGACGTGGTGGTGGTGCCGGAAGGCACCTACTACATCGTCTCCAATTACGGCGACAGCAACGCACAGGTGCGCTCCGACATCAGGGTGCAGGTAGGCAAGCTCACCGACGCGGTCATCAATCACCACGCCGCCGTGATGGTGCTGAAGCTCGTCAACGAGCGTGGCGGCGAAGCGCTTGCCAACACCGAGTGGACGGTGCTCACGCCGGGCGGCGACGTGATCAAGGAATCGATCGGCGCGTTCCCCAAGGTCATTCTGGCGGAGGGCGAATACCGCGCCATTGCGCGCAACGAAGGCCGCACCTACGAGCAGGCCTTCAAGGTCACCACCGGAATCGACGGCGAGATCGAGGTGTTGGCGCGGTAACGACCTCTCCCGTGTCATGCCCCGCGAAAGCGGGGCACCCAGTACTCACCGAAATCATGTTTTTCGAGATCGCGCCTTACAGATTGATCCGTGCTTACTAGGTTGCCCGCTTTCGCGGGCAATGACACCTCGGGTGGGTCAGCATCATCCCTCTAAGGTAGCGCCTCCGGAAGCAAGTCGAGAGCACGTTGCCTTCAAGCCGGCTGCTGCGCGCGGCGCACGTCGGGCGGGATCGTCTCGTCGACCAGCGCGGCGAGCGCAGCGTCGAGCGGCATGACGCTTTGCTTCTCACTGCCGAGACGCCGGATCGAGACCAGGCGATCGGCGGCTTCCTTCTTGCCGACGACGAGCATGACCGGCACCTTGGCGAGCGAGTGCTCGCGGACTTTGTAGTTGATCTTCTCGTTGCGCAGATCGCCCTCGACCCGCAGGGCGAAACGCTGCGCCGCCGTCAGCACCTCACGCGCGTAGTCGTCTGCGTCGGACGTAATGGTCGCGACCACCGCCTGCAGCGGTGCGAGCCAGAGCGGGAAATGGCCCGCATGGTGTTCGATCAGGATGCCGGTGAAGCGCTCGAGCGAGCCGAACATCGCGCGATGCAGCATCACCGGCGTGACCTTGTTGGAGTGCTCGTCGATATAGAAGGCGCCCAGCCGGCCCGGCATGTTGAGATCGACCTGGACGGTGCCGCATTGCCAGTCGCGCCCGATGGCGTCGCGCAAAACGTACTCGAGCTTCGGCCCATAGAACGCGCCTTCACCCTTGTTCAGGGTCCACGGCCGGCCTGAGGCTTTGAGCGCCGCCATCAAGGCCGCCTCCGCCGTGTCCCACACCGCGTCGTCGCCGATGCGCTTGTCCGGCCGGTCGGAAAACTTGATGCGTACGTCCGAGAATCCGAAGTCCTCGTAGATCGACAGAATGAGATCGTTGATCTTGAGCGACTCCTCGGCAATCTGGCCCTCGGTGATGAACACGTGAGCGTCGTCCTGGGTGAAGGCGCGCACGCGCATCAGGCCGTGCAACGCGCCCGACGGCTCGAACCGGTGCACCTTGCCGAACTCGGCGATCTTGAGCGGCAGGTCACGGTAGGACTTGAGCCCGTTCTTGAAGATCTGCACGTGGCCCGGACAGTTCATCGGCTTGATCGCGTACACGCGGTCGTCGTCCTCGCGCTTCTGGGTGAGAAACATCATGTCGCGATAGGCCTGCATGTGGCCGGTCGCGACCCAGAGCTGGGAATCCATGAGCTGCGGCGAGTTCACCTCGACATAGCCGGCGGCTGCCTGGCGGCGGCGGATGTATTGCTCGAGGCCCTGGAACAGGGTCCAGCCGCGGGGGTGCCAGAACACCGAGCCGGGCGCCTCCTCCTGGAAATGGAAGAGATCCATCTCGCGGCCGAGGCGGCGGTGGTCGCGCTTCTCGGCCTCCTCGATTTGTTTGAGGTAGGCGTCGAGTTCCTCTTGCTTCGCAAACGCGGTGCCGTAGATGCGCGAGAGCATTTCGCGGTTGGAATCGCCACGCCAATAGGCCCCCGCCACCTTCGTGAGTTTGAACGCGTTGCCGACCTTGCCGGTCGAAGTCATGTGCGGGCCGCGGCAGAGGTCGAACCAGTCGCCCTGCCGGTAGATCTTGATCTCCTGATCGGGCGGGATCGCATCGACGAGCTCGACCTTGAACTGCTCGCCCATGTCGTGGAAGGCGCGCTTGGCCTCCTCGCGCGACCACACTTCCTTGGTGAAGGGTTTGTCCCGCGCGATGATCTCGCGCATCTTCTGCTCGATCGCCGGCAGGTCCTCCGGGGTGAACGGCTGGTTGCGGAAGAAATCGTAGTAGAAGCCGTTCTCGATCACCGGTCCAATGGTGACCTGGGTGCCCGGCCACAGCGATTGCACCGCTTCGGCCAGGACGTGCGCGGCGTCGTGGCGGACGAGCTCGAGCGCGCGCGCGTCCTCGCGGGTCAGAAACTCGATCTTGGCATTGCGGGTGATCTTGTCGCTCAGGTCGGCCACGGTGCCGTCGAGCGCCATGGCGACGGTGCGCTTGGCAAGCGAGGGCGAGATTCCTTTGGCAACCTCCAATCCAGTGATTCCATCCGGATAATCGCGACGCGCGCCGTCAGGAAAGCTCAGTGCGACCATCGTCTGCTCCTTGTGCTCACTCGCTGCCTACGAATGCAGGTAAGCGTGGGTCGGCCGTTCCGTTAAAGGATGGCGCTGCAAGTTGCAACCTTGTAAGCTCCGTGCACCACCACAGATTGAAACCGCGAAATGGTCGCTCGCTATCTCCTGCCCTTGCTGGTCCTGCTTGCCGCAAGCCAGGCCCACGCGGCGGCGCCGCGCGGGGTGCCGTCCGCCAAGGCCCGCGAGCAGGCGATCCTCGCCAAGATCAAGCGGCAGCCGATGATCTTCTTCGTGGCGAAGGGCGAGCCCAACGCCTGCGGTTCCGGCTGCAGCGAATGGATCGCGGCTGAAGGATATTTTGATCCGGACGCCGACCGGCATTTCCGCGAATTTCTCGACGAGCCCGCGCGCCGCAATTTGCCGGTTTTCTTCAATTCGCTTGGTGGCGGGGCGAAACAGTCGGTCGCGATCGGCCACATGCTGCGGCAATATCGAATGACGGCCGGTGTCGGACGCACTATTCCGGAAGGTTGTCGCCCGATGGTTGCGATGGGTGACGCCTGCCGAGCCGTCGTTGCGTCGAAGCGCGAACACCGGGCGAGGTTCGTGGCCGCAGGGGCACGCTGCGCATCCGGCTGCGTCTATGCGCTCATCGGCGCCTCGGCCCGACAGGTGCCGCGGGCCGCCGAACTCGGTATTCATTCGGTCCGGTATATCTGGGCTGTGAGCGATCCGGCGCGAAGCTCGCCGCCGAGTACGGCGCTCGTGCACGAGGGCCTGCGAAACTATGCGATCGAGTTGGGGGTGGACCCCGGTCTGATCGACTTCGCCGCCAAAATCGACCCCGATCGCATCCACTCGATGACGCGCTCCGAAATCGAGCGCTTCGGCATCGAGACCCGCGGTTTCTACGAAACGCCCTGGGCGCGACTCGAGGAGACCTTGTTGACCTTCTCGGTGACGAAGGCTTGGAGGCAGGCGGAAGCGGGCAGTAATGACTACCGCACGAGGGTGATCCGACTTCGCTGCTCCAACTCATTCGGGTTTTTGCTGAACTATCGCACCGAACTGTCCTTGTTCGAACTCCAGCACGCGCCTGCAAGTGCGGCTCGCCCCGGGCGGCGACGAGCTGCTGCTGGCGCGGATGTTCAGTCAAGCCGGAAGCACTGTCGGGGTTACGGTCGTGCCGCGCGAAGTGATGCAACGAATCGCCGGCGAGCCCAAGCTTAAGGTCACCGAGATCCGAGGCGAAGATTCGCGGACCTTCGCTCTCTCGACCGCCGGGTTAGGCGACGCGCTCGCGCAGCTGCAGAAGCGGTGCGACGAACGCAGAGTCACCGGCGCGCCGGCGGCCGCGCAAACCCGCTGATAGGCCGCCTGCGGTCACCAATATGGTTAACCAACGATTTGCGACCAGGGTTAACCAAAGGTTGATGAAACTCATCTAACCAATTGCTGAACGCGCGGCTCTCACGCAAAATCGTGAGGGTCAGGGTGTGAGGGGTCACCAATGAAAGCGCGCGCATTCTTGGCGGTGCTTGCCGCGGTGGGTCTGCACGGAATGCAGGCTCGAGCGCTAGCCCATCCCAGCGCTGAAGCCTCGCTCCCGCGCTTCGCACCGCTTGTGTTCTATGTAGCGAGAGGGACGAACGGCTGCGGCGAGGGATGCGACGAGTGGATTGCGGCCGAGGGCGGGTTTGACCTCGGATCGGCGCGGCGCCTGCGAGCCTTTCTGAAAACCTTCTCAGGGCCCGTGCCGCCGATTTATTTCCAGTCGCCGGGGGGCATTCAAGAAGAGGCAATCGCAATCGGTCGGCTCATGCACGAGCGCGAAATGACCGCCGGCGTGGCGCGCACCCTTCCGTATGGCTGTGCCCCCGGAAAGGAAACCGAGGAACGCTGCCTCGCCTTGAAGCGCTCCGGCCAACTGATCGCAGCCGAACTGCGTAGCGCCGGGGCGAGTTGCAGCTCGGCCTGCGTCTATGCGCTGCTGGGCGCCAAGGTTCGGCTGGTGCCGCCCGACGCTCGCCTCGGCGTGCATGCAAGCCGTCGGGTGCGGGTCTATCCAGACGGGCGGGTGACGCGAAGCGCCGGCGATGATCGCGCACGCCTGACCGAGACGACGAGCGAGCTCAAGCATTATGTGCGAGAGATGGGTGTCGACGGCGCGCTGGTCGACACAGCATTCAGGACAAAGTTCAATGACGCCTATTTCCTCAGCCGCAGCGAGATCGTCCATTTCGGTATCGATACGCGCGCATTCCAGGAGACGCGCTGGACGGTGATCGACGCGGCCGGGCGCCGGCCGTCGGCGTTCAAACTGATCGTCGAGGCCCGCGAGCCCGACGACAGCGAGATGTCGACCAGCCTGGTTCAGCTCACATGTGCCGGTCATGGCGAGATCAGGATCGGCTATGTGCGTGCGGTTGCGACGGGCGAGATCGGTCCCGCGGTCATCCGGGCAGTCGGGGGTGATCGCTATGTCACCTTCGCGCGACCCGGCCCGGCCATCGAACTCGACGCACTCGACAGCGGGGCACTGTTCGAGCCCCACGCCGCGTCGGTCTCACCTGAATTCTTTGACGCCGCGGCCGCCGCCGGCAGCATCCTGATCGCGGAATCCTCGTTGCGGCCGGACTCCCCGCGCGTGCTCAAACTCTCAACGTCCGGATTGGCTGAAGCCGTGGGGGTGCTGCGCAAATCGTGCGGGCATCAGTCCATGGCGTCGGTGCGTTACTAAATCAGCGCCAGCGCGCGTAGCGCCAGGGAAGGTACCAGCGCGCCCGCGGCGGCAAGGTGTCCGGCACGAGATCGAGGCCGGAGGTGCCAAACGGGTGGCACCGGCACAGGCGCCCCAGCGTCATCCAACCGCCAGCCCACAGCCCAAATCGAGCGAGAGCGCCATCGCAATATTGCGAGCAGGTCGGCACATGCCGGCAGTGGAAGCCAATCAGGGGGGACAGCGTCGAACGGTATATAAACACCAAAGCCTGCCCTGACTGGCGGGGGACAAGGCCGAGGCGTTTGACCAGTCGATAGGGGTCCGTTTGCGACATGCCGGCAGCCAATTTATGCCATGCGGTTGCAACAAGGTTGCCGTACAAATATAGGTCTACCCGTTCGACGAGCCAGGCCCTGCATGATCCGCCGCGTGCTGCTCCTACCGGCCAGCTTACTATCGTGCACCGCGCTGGCACAGTCACCGGCGCAACCGCAGGCAAATCCGCCGGCGATGCGCTTCGAGTGGGTGCGGGAAGGCCCGGCCGACGCGTGCGCCGACCATTGTCGCGAGTGGATCTCGGCGCATGGCAATATCAACCCCAACACGCCGCGCATCTTTGTCGAGTTCATGCAGGCGCGCGACGTGCGCGGCGCGACGGTCGTGCTCGAGTCGGAGGGCGGTGCTCTCGGCGGCAGCATCGGGCTCGGCCGGCTTTTCCGCCGCTTCGCGATGGCGACCATGGTCGGCCATACGGTAAAGCTCGCCGGGGGAGGTGAGCGCGCGACCCTGTCGCCGGCTGCGCTCTGTGCGTCGGCCTGCACGTTTGCGCTCCTCGGCGGAGCGCGGCGGCACGTACCCGTCGAGGCGCGCGTCCTGGTCCATCAGGTGTGGCCCTTCCTGAAGCGCGAGGACGCGGTCGGCGCGAGCTACAACGCACAGGATCTGGTGGTGGTTCAGCGCGAACTCGGTGTGCTGGCCAAGTATATCGTCGATATGGGCGCGGACATCGAGCTGTTCGAAATCGCCGAGCGCATTCCTCCGTGGGAAAATCCTCGCCCGCTCAGCGCAGATGATGTTCGCCGCCTGCGCGTAAGCACGGTTGACGATCCCTTTGCGGCCGTGCCGGCCAGCGTTGATGCGACGGCCACGGCGCGCGTAGCGCCGGCGCGCCCGCTCGACGTGATCGATCGCGCGTGGATCGTCGAAGACAGCGATGGCCAGCGTTCATTTTCGCGACGCCATCCGCTCACCATCGAGGGGGAGCAGATCGGCACGTTCGAACTGGCGTTCCGCTGCGGCAAGGATGGGCAAGTGACGGTTGCCTACAATGAAAACCGTCACCTGCGCGAAGGCCTCAATGACCGCTTGAGCGGGGTCGCGGTGGGCTCCGGCAAGGAGCGCGTTCTGCTCAAGGTCGAATCATCGGCGACCGATGTGGGCGGCGGTGAACTGCGTTCGACGGCGCGAAGTCCGGTCCCTCCCGCGCTGCTCGGCGCGCTGGTTGAGACCGGGGGCCGGGCGCTCATGGTGGCGACGCAGACGATGAGCAACACACGAACCGTGATTCATCCGGGCAACAACGGCTTCGCAGAAAATTTCCGGAGCACGATTGGCGAGTGCAAAAAATAGCCGAACTACTGGGCGGCCCGCTTGGCGCCGCGCTGCGATTCGATCTGATCAATCGCCGAGACCACCGCATCGAAGGTCAGCATTGTCGAGGCATGCCGCGCCTTGTAATCGCGCACCGGCTCCAGCACCGCGATGTCCGCCCATTTGCCGCCAGGGGGGCTTCCGTTTTCCTTCAGCATGCGGCGCACGGTGTCGCGCAACTCGCGCAGCTCCGGCGCCTTGGCTCCGATCACATTGCGCGCCATGATCGACGAGGAGGCCTGCCCGAGTGCACATGCTTTTACCACATGGGCAAAGTCGGTCACCGTATCCCCCTCCATCCGCAGATCGATGGTGACGGTAGAGCCGCACAGACGCGAATGGGCGGTGGCGCTCGCGTCGGGTGCGGGCAACCGCCCCAGGCGGGGGATATTTCCGGCGAGTTCCAGAATACGCTTGTTGTAGACCTCGTTCAGCATGGCGGAGATAACCCTATTCCATAAAATTCCATCAAGGCATGCATGACATTGTGTTGATTGTGCCGGGTCCTAGATCGATTATATAAGCTTGGATGGTGTGGGACGGAACGGTCCCGCATCCGGCGGCTGGGTAGAGGCAGGGTTGCGCAGATCGGACCGAAACGCCGACTGCGACGACGAGGAGGTAGATCCTGCCAAGGCACGGCGCCAATATGGGATGACGGCGTCCGGTTTTTCCCGTGGTTCGATGAGCTTGCCTCATGGCCATGGGTGCCCTCGCGACGCTCGACCCGGTGACACTCCCGGAGCCGTGCTGCGGCGCCGGTCGAACGGAGCGACTGTCGATGGATGCCATTTTCAAGAAGCGCAATACTTTGCCTTCCGACGCGCGCGTCGGGCTGGTCCGCCCCTCGCGCGAGGAGGCTGAAGCTGCGGTCCGGACCCTGATCGCGTTTGCCGGGGATGACCCGGAGCGCGAGGGCTTGATCGATACGCCCAAACGCGTCGTCGCCGCTTATGAGGAACTCTACAGCGGCTATCGCGAGAGCGCCGAGGACGTGCTCGATCGTACCTTCTCGGAAACCGGCGGCTATGACGATCTTGTGCTGGTGCGGGATATTCCGTTTCATTCCCACTGCGAGCACCACATGATGCCGTTCTTCGGCCGAGCCCATATCGCCTATCAGCCGATCGAGCGCGTGGTGGGTCTGTCGAAACTGGCGCGGCTGATCGATGTTTTTTCGCTGCGGCTGCAGACGCAGGAGCACCTCAATTCGCAGATCGCGTTCTCGATCGAAAAGGTCCTCAAGCCTCGGGGCGTTGCCGTGATGCTGCGGGCCGAGCACACCTGCATGTCCTGGCGCGGGATCGCCAAGGCTGGCGCCCACACGGTGACCACCCAGTTTCTCGGCGTCTTCCGCGACGATCCGCAAACCCAGGCGCGCTTCATGAGTCTGGTAAGCGACGAACGGAGATGACGCGCACACCGTCGGCGCCCGAACGAACGTCCCGCTTCGCCGCTCGCCCATCGGACCAGGAGTTGGAGGAAGGCCGCGCCTTCGCGCCCAAGTTTGATCGCGACGGGTTAATCACCTGCGTGGTGACCGATGCGGGGTCGGGCGACGTTCTGATGCTGGCGCACATGAATGACGTAGCGCTCGCCCGCACGATCGAAGGCGGGGAGGCGTGGTTCTACAGCCGCTCGCGCAAAGCCCTGTGGCGGAAGGGCGAGACCTCCGGCCACGGCCTGCACGTGATCGAGATGCGGGTTGATTGCGATCAGGACGCGCTGTGGATCAGGGTCGAGCAGCGCGGTCCCGGCGCGTGCCACACTGGTCGGCGGGGCTGCTTCTATCGCGCCGTGCCGATCGGGGGTACGGCCGACTCGGCACTTAGCCTCGCATTTCGCGATGCGGAGCGCGTGTTCGACCCCGGCCGGGTCTACGGTGGCAAGTAAATATCGCTAGCCAACCCCCGCGGCCTTCGCCCGCGCCAAGAGCTGCTGTGCGCGCTTGAGGTGCGGCTGGTCGTACATGACCCCTTCGATCCCGACCACGCCGGTGCCTGGCGCGGCGACAAATGCCGCTACGATAGCATTTGCTTGCGCAATCGCGCTCCGGGTCGGGGTGAACACGCCGTTGATCACCGCCACTTGAGCCGGGTGGATCGCCATCTTGCCGACGAAACCGTCCCGGCGCGCCTCCTCGGCCTCGCGCCGCAACCCGGCCTCATTTCGAAAATCCACGTAGACAGTGTCGATCGGCATCACCTGCGCGGCCACCGCGCCCGCGAGACACAGAACACGCGCCAGCCGATAGGGCTCGAGGAAGACGCCGTGCGCATCGCGGTTGGCTTCGGCGCCAAGATCAGCCGAGAGATCCTCGGCCCCCCAAGTCAGCCCAACGAGCCGCGTACTGGCGTCCCGATAGGTGCCGAGACCAAAGAGCGCGGACGCGGTTTCGGTTGCGATCGCTACCACCCCGATATGACCATCGGTGAGGCCGCACAGCGCTTCGCGCGCCGTCAGCTTGGCGTCGAGATGGATGACGCTCGCACCGCCTTCCGACTTGGGGAGCAGGATGGCGTCGGGCTGTGCCGGCACGACCGCGTCGAGATCGGCATCGGCGAGCCCGCTCTGCAGGCTGTTAATCCGCACGATCAAGCGCGGGCGCTGGGGCGAGGGGATCGCTCGCTTGAGCACGGCGGCAGCGCGATCGCGCGCTGCCGGCTTACCGTCCGGCGCAACCAAGTCCTCGAGGTCGAGGATCACCGCATCGGCGCCGCTCGTAAGCGCCTTGTCGAGCTTCCGGTCGCTGTCAGCGGGTGCAAACAGAAGCGAGCGCATGACTAATGCCCGTTTGCTTCCGGTTCGTTTCAAAGGGTGTCGAAGCAGGGTACTCGCTATTTCGGCCGCATGCGCATGAACGCTTGGCGGCGGCACTCGGCGATGAGCTTGTCGTCCTGATTGTAGGCGCGATGCAGGAACTCGACGATGCCGGCGCCTGGACGCGACTTGGATTCGCGTTTGGTGATGACCTCGGTCGTGGCGTGTACAGTATCGCCCTCGAACAATGGATGCGGAAATTTGACCTCGGTCATGCCGAGATTGGCGATGGTTGTTCCAACCGTAAGATCGGATACCGACATGCCGATCATCAACCCGAGGGTGAACAGCGAGTTCATCAGCGGCTGGCCCCACTCGGTCTCCTGTTCGCAGAAATGCCGGTCGATATGCAGCGGCTGCGGGTTGAGGGTCATGTTGGAAAACAGCATGTTGTCCATCTGAGTGACGGTCCGCGTATAGCGGTGCTCAACAATCTCGCCGACGACGAAATCCTCGAAATAAAGTCCGCCGCGCTTGTGCCGGACCCCGGTCGTCTCGGGCATTGGAGCCTCCTCTCAGGCCGGAATTGACGCCTTCGTGAGTATAAGAGGGGGGCGCAGTCCCGGCCAGTGACCGTTGGCTTTTCACATTGGCGTTTGCCGGCACGGCTGCTAATCACGGGCGCCTTGACCCGCGCTGCGGGAAGGGGAGCGGTTCTCGGGATTTCAAGGATAGCCATGCAACGCAGTACTGATCGGATTCTCACCTCCCATGTTGGCAGCCTGATCCGGCCCACGGCCATCCAGGATTTTCTGCGCGCCCGGCAGAAAGGCGAGCCGGTCGACCAGAGGGCCTGGGATCAATGCCTCGCCGCATCAGTCGCCGAGGTGGTGCGCCAACAGGCCGACGCCGGTGTCGACGTGGTGAGCGATGGCGAGTTCGGCAAGGCGATCAGCTGGTCGCAATACGCGCTTGAGCGCCTGTCGGGGTTCGAGCGACGACCGGTCAAGCCGGGAAGCAAGAACCCGTTTGCGCGCGGCGCTGACCGCGCCAAATTTACGGAGTTCTACGCCGAGCTCGATGCTCGCGAAGCTCCGGCCACGGTGACGGAATCGGCGTGCGTCGGGCCGATCACCTACACCGGGCAAGCGCAGCTTGCGCGCGACATCGCCAACTTCAAGGCGGCATTGACGAACGTGAACGTGGTCGAGGGGTTCCTGCCCGTGGCCGCGCCGTCCAGCGTCATTCCAGATCGCAAGAACGAATACTATCCGAGTGACGAGGCCTGCCAGCAGGCGATCGCGGAAGCGATGCGAACCGAGTATCGCATGATCGTCGATGCCGGCCTGCTGGTGCAGCTCGACGATGCGCGGGCTGCTGTCACCTTCGACCGCATGGTCCCGCCCGCGAGCTTTGCGGATTATCTAAAGTGGCTCGAGCTGCAGGTCGAGCTCATCAATCATGCGCTTGCGGGCATTCCCGAGGACAAGGTGCGTTATCACGTGTGCTGGGGAAGCTGGCCCGGACCCCACACCAGCGATGTTCCACTGAAGGAGATCGTGCACCTGGTCCTGAGGGTCAAAGCCGGCGCCTATGTGATCGAAGGCGCCAATCCGCGCCATGAGCACGAGTGGCGGGTCTGGAAGGATGCCAAGCTGCCGGCCGGCAAGCTGCTGATGCCAGGCGTGATCAGTCACGCCACGAACGTGGTCGAGCACCCCGAGCTGGTCAGCGAACGCATTGTCAGGCTGGCTCAACTGGTCGGCCGTGAAAACGTCATCGCCGGAACCGACTGCGGTTTTGCGCAGGGACCATTCTACCGGCGCGTGCACCCAAGCATCATGTGGGCCAAGCTCGAGGCCCTGGCCGAGGGCGCGCGGCTCGCCAGCAAGGAACTTTGGCGCTGAACGCGGCTTCCGCCGACGGTGGAGAGGAATCGGGACACGAGCCGGTGGTGCAATTTGCGACCGTGGTCCGGGGTTTGTGTGCGGTGAATCACGCTTGTTTCGCGCGCCCATGATAGTGTCGTAGTCGGCTGGGTGGACACCTGCAGAACTGGCAAGGTCCGCACGGGGAACTGAATGAGGCTTGTCGTTCTTGCGGGCGTGCTCGTGCTCGTCGGTGTCCGCGCGCCGCCATCGGCGTGGGCGCAGACTGGGTACCCGGACCTCGTCGCCGCAGCGATCGAAGCGCAAGGCGGCGAGCAGGCGATGCGCAGCCTCAACAGCCTGCTGATCCAGGGCGGCGCCAAGCATTGGGAGCCCGAAGAGGCGTTCGCAACCGGCGGCACGCCGCGCTTTCTTGGCGATTCCACCTTCTCGCTCGACTGGCAACTTGCGCTCGGCTGGGCGCGCATCGACTGGGAGCGGTCGATGCAGTATCCGGCAATCCAGAAGCTGCAATTCAGCGAGGTGCTGACGCCGAGATATGGCTTCGTCGAGGACGCCGACGGCACTCGCCCGATGTCCCCGGCGCGGCTCGCCGTGCAATTGCGCGAGCTTACGCGCGCGTCGCCAACGCTTTTGCTGCGAGCGCTCGACAATCCAAACAAGGTGGCGTTCGAAGGCGGCGTGCGCGTCGGCCAGGGAATGCTGCCGGCGGTCTCGCTGAAGGACGGTCGCACGACCTTCCTCATCATGTTCGACCGCGCGACGCGCCTGCCCGCGATCATCCGGACGTCCGATGACGATCGCATCCGCGGCGATTCCGCCTTCGACCTTGTGCTGAGTGACTGGCGGGCGGTCGGGGGCGTGAAGATCGCGCATGCACTGACCTACAAGCTCAACGATGTCCAGCTGGCGCGGCTGACCTACACGAATGTGGTCGCCAATCCGACGTTCGGGCCTGAAACCTTTGCGGCGAGCGATGCCGTCAAAGCGGCGGCCAAAGCGCCGGCGGGAGGGCTCGTGCCGTTCCTGCCGATCCTGCGACAACTCTATGCCGGCAAGCGGGCGGAGGACGACGCCGCTTCCGTTCCGGCCACCAGCCGGCTCAGATTGGTCGAACTGGCACCTGACGTGCAGCAGGTGGTCGGCGGCGCGCACAACAGCCTGATCGTGGCCATGAAGGATGGGCTTGCGGTGTTCGATGCACCGGTCGGCGAGGCGCAATCGCGCTGGACCATCAATGCGGCCAAGGCGAAATACCCCGGCAAGCCGATCAAGTACCTGATCCTGACCCACCATCACATGGAGCACGCGGGTGGCGCTCGCACCTATGTGGCGGAGGGAGCGACCCTGATCGTGCCCAAGCCCGACAAGAAATATTTTGTCGACTTGGCGTTGCGGCCGCATGCACTCGGACCGGATGAATTGGAGAACAAGCCCGTCTCGGCGCAGGTCGTGGAGGTCGCCGATCAAATGACGCTGAAGGATGACGGCCAGGAAATCCGCCTCTACCGCATTCTCAACCCGCATGTGGACGGCATGCTGATCGGCCACGTGGTCAAGCCCAACATCGTGTGGGAGACCGACCTGTTGGCGCCATCGGCCGAGGTCAGCAAAACGCCCGGCAGCCGGGCGCTCGGCCTCGCGCTCGATCGCTACGGAATCAAGGATTCGACCATCGCGGGCGGCAATGGTGGCGCCGCTAAGCAATCGGATCTCGCCGCGGCACTGGCGGCTCAGTAATAGTGATCAGTGATCGGTAATCAGACGATACAGACGGGCATGTTCTGATTACTGATTACTGATTACTGATCCCTGATCCCCGAACTGCTCGCGCAATATCCGTTCATCCAGATTGTGCCCGGGATCGAACAGCATGTGCATGGCCACGCCGCGGTCCATGCGGACATCGACGCGACGCACGTTGCGCACTTCATCATGGTCGGCCACGGCGGCGACCGGGCGTTTGACTGGCTCGAGCACCTCGATGGTCACCTGTGCCTTGTCGGGCAGCAGTGCGCCGCGCCAGCGCCGAGGTCGGAAAG
Source organism: uncultured Alphaproteobacteria bacterium (assembly GCA_963833605.1). Lineage (GTDB taxonomy): Bacteria > Pseudomonadota > Alphaproteobacteria > Rhizobiales > Xanthobacteraceae > JAFAXD01. The sequence continues at coordinate 249,355 of CAWHYZ010000010.1, read as the reverse complement.
GGCTGATCGGCGTGAGCGCCAGCAGCGGGGCGCCGATCGGTATGATCGGTCCCTGGACCGACAGGTTATATGCAGTCGAACCGGCAGGCGTCGCTACCAGCACGCCGTCGGCGGTAAGCTCGGCGAGGCGCTCCTGGCCATCGACCAGAATCCGCAACCGGGCCGCCTGGTAGGACTCGCGGAACAAGGAGACCTCGTTGAAGGCGCGGTATTCATGGCGGCGCGCGTTGGCGTCGACTGCATCCATGACCAGGGGATGAATGATCGTGGTATCGGCCGCCGTCAGCCGCTCGCGCAAATGCTCGACATGAAACTCGTTCATGAGAAACCCGATGGTGCCGCGGTGCATTCCGTAGATCGGCTTGCCGCTGCTCATGAACTTGTGCAGGGTCTGCAGCATGAGCCCGTCGCCGCCGAGCGCGACGATGACGTTAGCTACGTCCGGCGCAACACCGCCGTAGCGGCGCACGAGGTCATCGCGCGCCTCCTCGGCTTCCGGGATCTGGCTCGCCACGAAGGCGATCCGCTCGTAACGGCTGATCATTGAGAAGTCCGGCGCGCAGAGCGCCACGTGCAGGTGGAGAAAGGGTGAGAGACGTATGGAACGCATCGTCTTCGTCTATACGACCTACCCTTCTACTGTCGAGGCGGAACGCGCCGGCCGCACGCTGGTCGAACGCGAGCTCGCAGCCTGCGTCAACATCCTGCCGGGAATGATCTCGCATTATCGGTGGCAGGGCAGTGTCGAGCGGGGCGAAGAGGCGGTGATGATCATCAAGACGCGGGCGTCGCTAGCCGAGAGGGTGGGCGCCCTCGTGAAGGAGATGCACTCGTATGCGGTGCCGGCGATCCTGGTGATTCCGATCGAAAGCGTGGACCAGGCCTATTTGGGCTGGCTTTTGGCGCAAACCGAAGCTGCCAAGCCGTAGGAACAGGGTGGCGCCAAACGCCCGTCATCCACGAAAAGCGGGGCGGCTGCGCGCCCCGAATCGTCCACGGGTCGGTAGCCGAGGACGGGATCAGTAGACGATAGTCCCTTCGATCGCGCCTTTGAGCTCCGTGTACTCCTTGCACTCCGTCCCGCAGATCGACCGCACTTTATCGAGAATATCCTGCGCCTTGAGCAGATTGCCCTGCTCGGCAAACCACATCCCGTAATAGGACCAGGTGCGGACATGCTTCGGGTCGGCCGCGAGCGCCTTCTCATACCAGTACTTGGCGTCGTCATAGCGGCCGAGTTTGCGGCTTGAGTAGCCGATCAGGTTCGCGATGTCGGCCATGTCGTCGTGACCAAGGCTGTGCAGTTTGGCGATGCCGCCCGCATAATCGTGGTCCTTGTAGATCAGGTTATAGGCGGTCCAGAACCCTTCCTTGAATTCGCGGTCGGACCGTTGCTGCTTTTGCCCGCTGATCGCCTTGGTCTTTTTCTTCTTGGTGCGGGTCGAGCCTTGCGGCGGCGGACTGCTCGGCGGCCCCGCCGTCGGTGGTGACGATTCCATTGCGGCGCCGGGCAGCGGGGCCGCGATTGCGAGCCCAAGAACTGCGGCCGTGAGCAAAACATTCAATCGTCGCAAGCGCATCTGGCTCATCTCGTCCTCCCGGGTCTACGTCTGGAACAACAATGCCGCCGCAAGTCCATTCCCGGCAACGGTTCAAAGCAGCGTGATCATAGCGGACAACCGCTGACAGAGGACAGAGGACTGAAGGGGGGATTGCTTCAAATCACGCAAAGCTGTGGTGGGGCCTGTGCTCCGTTCTCTGTCGTCAGTCGAATGAATCCCGGTTCAGCTAGGTGAACCGCCGCTATCGATCGGTTTCAGGATGAGTTCAGTGCGCGCAGCGCAAACTGCGCAGCAAGATCGGGACCAACCCGGTCGAAAACGCACCCGGCTCCTCACAGAACCGGTACACATGGAAGGACAAACGTCATGTTGAGAAAACTCGCAGCCGCGCTGGTCGCCGCCTCGGTATTTGCCGCGCCGGTGCTGGCCGAAACCAGCGCGACCGGAAACCCGACCCCCGCAACCAAGCCGACCGTCGCGGCCCCTGTGACGCCACCCAAAGCAGCGGCGCCCACGAACGCCGTGAAACATATCAAGAAGAACCGGCACACCGGCAAGCAGGTACGGCACGGCAGGCATGGGACGGTTGCGAAGGTTCATGGGAAGACGCGGACCAGCGTCAAGGCGTCGGGCCTGAAGGGCGCCAAGCTGGTCGCCCACAAGGGCAGCCAGACCGGTACGGTTCGCTGACCAACTGGTCCGGTCGAATAATCCTTTTCGACCGGGTCGTGCGAGAGGCCGGCGGCAGGGCCGGCCTCTCGATATCTTCGGGCGACGGCTACGGCATCGCCTGCCACATTACCGGCATCAGATCATACCCGGTGGCGGTCTTGGTGATGTGGCCCGAGGCCGGGAACGGGAAGTGATAGCCCTGGACCAGCATGCGATCGGCCACGACGCGGTCGAGCATCTTCGTTCGCGTTTCGGCCGCGACCGCGCCATCGGTGTCGACGATCGCCTGCCAATCGGGATGGCGCACGAACAGCCATGGGTTATGGCTGATGTCGCAGAGCGCGAGCATCGACGCGCTGCCGGACGCGATTGCGAACGCGACGTGGCCGGGCGTGTGGCCGTAGGCAGCAATCGAACTCGATCCCCGAGGCGACTTCGTCACCCGGTGCGAACCGCTTTACGTCCTTGGCGATATCGCCGAAGACGCGACGGGCGTTGAGAAAGGCCGGCCGTACGCTCTCGGGCGCGGCGCCCAACTGGGCGTCGTCCATCCAGTATGCCCATTCCGGAGTCGACACCCAGATTTCGGCGTTCGGGAAGCGCAACTCCCCGTCCTTGGTCTTGATGCCGTTGATATGGTCTTGGTGGAAGTGAGAAATCAGGATCGTATCGATGTTCCTCGGATCGAAACCGGCCGCCGCGAAGTTGGCGTCCCAGGTGCCCGACTGCGGGGCAAGCCCCGTCAGTTGTCCGCCGGTGCCGGTGTCGATGAGGATGAGTTTTGACCCGGTATTGACCACGAGGCTGGTGAACGGGATCGGCAGCTTGTCGGTCGGCTGGAACGAATCGCTGAGAGCCTTCTGCACGTCAGAATACGCGGCGTTGCGCACGAACTTGTCATCGATCGCCCGCAACCAGACACCGTCGTTGATCGCGGTCAGTTCGTAGTCGCCGACCTTGTAGCGATAGAAGCCGGAGGCTTGTTTGCCGCTCGCGGGCGCGGCGGCGCGCGCGGTCGTCAAGGCCGGGGCGGCGGTTGCGGCTGCTGCCAGAGCAGGACTGGCGAGAAAGACGCGACGATTGATTTGGACGATGGTGACCTCCCTGTCATGGCTGTCCCTCGCCAATATTGAACCCCGCGGGCCGGACCGCAATTCCGGCGTTGGTGCGGTATCAGGCCGCCCCTTCGAGCTTGGCGTGCTCGCGCACCATTTGGGTCAGCGCGACATTGTCAATCTTGCCCGAGCCCAGCAGCGGCAGCTTTTCGACGATCAGGACCTCCGACGGCGTCATCAACTCCGATGCACCCTTCGACTTGGCGAACGCAAGGAAGGCAGCGCGCGTCGCGTCGCGCTTGCTCGTGACCAGCACGACCCGCTCGCCTTTGCGCGCATCCGGTACCGTGGCGCAGCCGGAGGGCGCGTCCGGCCATAGCTCGCCCGCCAGCGTTTCGATCGCCGCCAGCGAGATCATCTCGCCGCCGATCTTGGCGAAGCGCTTGGCGCGGCCTTTGATCGCAATGAAGCCGTCGGCATCGATGAGCACGATGTCGCCGGTGTCGTGCCAGCCTTCCGGCGGACGCTCGATCACCCCGGGCTTTTCGGTGCGCAAATAGCCGAGCATGACGTTGGGCCCGCGCACGTAGAGTCGGCCGCCGGCCTCGATGCCGGGGACTTGCTCGAGCCGTGCCTCCATGCCCGGCAGCAGGCGACCGACGGTGCCGAACTTGTTGAACATGGGCGTGTTGAGGGCGAGCGCGGGTGCGGTTTCAGTCACCCCGTAGCCCTCGAGAATGCGCAACCCGAACTTTTCCATGTAGGTGCGGCGGGTTGTTTCCTTCACCGGCTCGGCGCCGGCAAGCACATAGCGCAGCGAGCGGAAGTCATATGGATGCGCAGCGCGTGCGTATCCGGTGAGGAACGTGTCGGTGCCGAACAGGATAGTGGCGTTTACCCCATAGATCATCTCGGGAACGATCCGGTAGTGCAGGGGCGATGGGTAGAGATAGATTGGAACGCCGCAGACCAGCGGCAGGATGAGTCCGATCGTCAGGCCAAATGAGTGGAATAGCGGTAGTACGTTGAACACCTTGTCGTTGCGGCCGAAATCGATGCGAGCCTCGGCCTGGGCGGCGTTGGCGAGCATATTGCGGTGGGAGAGGACGACACCCTTGGGCGTGCCTTCCGAACCCGACGTGAACAAAATCGCGGCCGGATCATCCGGCACGCGCGCGACCAGCGGCCGCTTGGCGTCGTGAAAACCGCGCAGCTTATCCAGGAACGAAATCGCTGCCCGCACGTCTTCGAGATAAACGATACGCACCTCGGTTTTGAGCCCGTCGACCAGCGAGTTCAGGCGCGCCTTGTCGACGAACGCGCGCGAGGTGAGGACGGTTGCGATCTTTGCGGCGCGACAGGCGGCTCGCACGTTGGCGGCGCCGGCGCTGAAGTTGATCATGGCCGGGACCCGTCCCGCGGACATCAGCGCGAGCGTCGTGACCGCCGCGCCGTTGGCGTTCGGGAGTATGACGCCGACTGCTCCGCCCACGTCCGCCATCGGGATCAGTTTGCGCCCGAGGACCGCGGCACCGAGCAATAGCTTGCGGTAGGAGAGGGGTCCCGCCAGCGGATCTTCGATCGCGACCCGGCCGGCGCCATAACGCTGGGCCGCCGCGATGACCGCTTCAATGACGGTGCGGTCGGTGGAGGTGGTGCGAAACACCAGGTCCGACATGATCCCGTAGAGTGCGGCGCCCGCCGCCATGCGGCGGCGCTTTCCCTTGAGTTCGGGATCGACCGTCAGTTTGACCGGTTCGAGGACCGTCACCGTCACCTTGGGAAACCAGCGACGACGCACCTGACTGCGATCGAGCCGCGAGAACGGCGTCGCTTCCGGCCCCTTGAGGCGGACCGGCACCACCATGGCGTCCGCCTTGTCGGCAATGAGGCCGGCACCGTCATAGACCTTCATCAGACTGCCGGTGACGGTGATGCGGCCCTCGGGGAAGATGATCAGGGTCTCGCCGCTCTTGACCGCATTGATGAGCGTGCGCGTCGCCATCGGCTTGGTTGGATCAAGCGGCATGGCGCGCGTCAGCTTGAGGAACGGCCTGACCCACCAGCGCTGGGCGATGCCATGGTCAATGGCAAACACCGGCTCCTGCTCGAGAAAAGAAAGTGCGATCGCCGCATCGAGGAAGCTCACGTGGTTGAGCGCGATGATCGGATGCGCGCCGGCCTTGGCGACATTCTCGAGGCCGTGCACTTCGAGCCGATAGAGGACGCGCAACAGGAAGGCCAGGAAATCGCGCAACGTGCTGTTCGGCATGGTGCGTGCAATCACGATCATGACCACGAGGTTTGCGCCGCCGATCGCAAGGAACAGCATGGACGGCGTGGCGCCAACTTCTTGCACAAGCGCGACCCCGACCGCCGCCACGGTCATGAATGCGGCATTGAGCACGTTCACCGCGGCGACGATCCGCGCGCGCCGGTCCGCACCGGCCCAGGCCTGGACGGCCGAGAAGGCCGGCACGATAAACAATCCGCCTGCGATGGCGAGGCCTGCGAGATCGGCCGCAACCCGCAGGCCGCGCGCGGACGTGAACACATCGGCGAGACTCATGGTCGCGGCCGGTACCAGGTTCCAGGTCGCCCAGCCGAGATCGAGCGCAAACAGAGCGAGCAACAATGCCGCCAGCAGCGTCGGGAACAGGACGATGCGGCCATGCGCAAGCCACGAGGCGAGGCCCGAACCAACGCCGATCGCGATCGCGAACACTGCGAGGAAGGCTGTGATGACGCTCTCGTCGCCGCCGATCACCGTTTTGACGAGCGGCGGCAGCAACGACAGCACGACCGCGCCGACCAGCCAGAACCAGCTCGTCACAAGACCACCCCACCACAGTCGCGGGTCAGCCTTGAGCGCAGCCAACAGGCGGAACGTGGATCGCACGATATTGAAATCGAGCTTGAGATCGGGAGCCGCGCGGCCGGATGGAGGAATGAAGCGCGCCGCGATAAAGCTCGCGAGCGCGACCACCATCATCACGCTCGCGAATGAGGCCTGGTCGGGGCCTTCCCGGGCGGCAAGGCCGCCCGCGATCGTGCCAGTCAGAATGGCGATGAAGGTTGCACTCTCGATGAGGGCGTTGCCCGCCGGCAGTTCGGATTGCTGCAAATGATCCGGCAGAATGCCGTATTTGATCGGGCCAAACAGGGCATGAAAGCACCCGATCAGAAACAGCGCGAGAAACAGCAGCTCCACCGAATGCAGCCAGAAACCGCCGACCGCAATTGCGGCGACGCCGATTTCGCAAAGCTTCAGTCGTTGCGCCACCAGCGCTTTGTCGTAGCGGTCGGCAATCTCACCGCCCAGCGCGGACAGAGCGAAGAATGGAAACATCAGGGCGGCGCCGGCAAGCGTGATCAACGCTTCCAGAGTCGGCGCCTGAAAGCTTGAACAGGATCAGGAATACCAGCGAGTTCTTCAGGAAATTGTCGTTGAAGGCGCTGAAGAACTGGCACCAGAACAGCGGCGCAAAGCGCCTTGTCGTCATCAGGGCTTTGAACATGGCTTCGGACTGTGCAGATTGGCGGTGCGATGTCGAGAGTTTCCTGCGCCAGCCATGACGAGGTTGGCGCAGGTGATGGCGGGGAAAGCGGCGACGCTAACACGTCGAAAATGTTCGCGTCACCGGCCTGGCGTCGTGGGAGCGGCCTCGCGCTCGAGACCCATCAGCAGGCGCTCGGCCTTCGCGTCCTCCAGCCGATTAACGAGCTTGCCGCCTTCGTGCACGTCGCGCAGCGTCTTGGTCACGGTAATGCAAGACTGGATCAACAACGCGGCGCCCATGGCGAAGTAACCCTTCACCCAGATGTCCAATGGTGCGAATAGGATTCCGACCGCAACCAGGATGACCGATCCGATGAAGGACGCGTAGGTGAAACTGATCCAGGCCGGCGAATGCAGGCTATGCGCGGCTTGCGGGGTCATGATTGATTCTCCTCGTCGCTCGGGGTTGGGGAACTGGATGGCGTGACGCCGGCGGCCCGCTCGCACAGCCGCGCCAACACGTCGGCCGCGGTTGGCCGCGTGCGCGGCCCGAACCCGTCGGCTTCCATGCGCGCGGCAATGTCGGCCGGCGCGGCGCCATCGAGGGTCTGCAGAGCTGTCGCGGCGGCGGCCTCCTCGGCCTGCCGCGCGCGCAAGCGCCGGAGCGTGGCTTCGGCCTCTGCGAGCGCCGAGGCCTCCGAAAGGCTGGCCGCTCCACTGGCGCGCAGGCGGCGGACGGCTTCCGCGGCCTGGGCGATGCGGCGGCCGCGCTCCAGCTCGGCCAGCCGGCGGGTCGCGCCCGCAACGATTGCTTTCATCTGCGCGATCTCGCGCGCAAACTTCGCGCGCGCCTCGCGAATGCCATTGCGATCCGCCTCCAACGTCGCGATCGCCTCCGCGGCTTCGGCAACGAGGTCGTCCCGGCGCGCGGCGAGCGCCTCGATGGCGCGGGTTTCGAGATCGGCGATCCGGGACAGCGTGGCCTCCAGATGCTTGCCCTCCGCCTCGTCCTGGGCAATCGCCAGCGCGAGGGCGCGTTTTGCGCGCTCGGTGGCGCTGACCGCGTCCCGGATCTGCTGGTCGAGGATCAACAGGGCGCTGCGGTCGGCGACCTCCTCCTCGGCCACCGCGGCGGCGCCCCGCATCAATGTCCACACCGTCTTGAGCATCGCGCCCTCCGTGCTATGAACAGCGTTCAAGGTCTTTGTAGCGCAGCTGTGAACATTGTTCAATAAAAATCTTGAACAATGTTCAAAAATCCCAGTGGGGGCCATGGTCAAGATCGATAAGACATTGCGCCGGCGTCAGAATTTGAAGCAAGCGCTGGTCCGGGCGGCGGAAAAGACGATCGCCAAACGCGGGCTCGCCGGCCTGCGCGCACGCCAGCTTGCATTCGAGGCGGGCTGCGCGGTTGGCGCGATCTACAACGTGGTCGACGACATCGACGACCTCATCATGCTGGTGAATGAGCGCACCCTGGTGGCGCTCGAACGGCATCTCGTGGCAAGCGCCAAGGCGGTGGAGCATGCCGACAGCGCTGGCGCCATCGATCGGCTGGTCCAACTGGCCATGGCATATCTGAATTTTGCCGGCGCCAACGGGCTGCGCTGGCGCGCCGTGTTCGACCACCGTCTACCGAAAGGGCGCGCGGTGCCCGACTGGTACCGGGCGAGCCAGCGCCGCCTGTTCGGTTATGTCGAGGCGCCGCTGCAGGCGCTGCTGCCAAGCGCGTCAGCCGAACGCCGAGCACTTTTGGCCCGATCCTTGTTTTCGGCCGTGCACGGCGTCGTCGAACTCGGCCTTGACGAGAAGCTGCAGCCGCTTCCGATGGATGTGCTGCGCGACCAGGTTGCCGCCGTGACCACCGCGATTGGGCGCGGTGTGGCGCCGAGCTGACCAGGCTGACCGCGGCTACGTTGCCCGCCATGCTGCGCCGAACGGCAAACCCTTTCATGCAGAGATAAGTACGTCTACGCTGTCGGGCGACGCAGCCTTATGCGCGCTGCGTCGTCACCAGGGACCTGCCGGCCAACAAGGCGATGCAGCTGTTTTGCAAGTGACTCGTCTGACTTCGGCGACCATGCTCATGCGGGTAGCGAAAATTGCGATGGTCGCCGCGATCGCGGCGTGGTTCAGCCTCGTGGCATTCGGGAATATCACCGACTACGGCACCAACTTCGCCTTCGTCCAGCACGTCATGTCCATGGACACGCTGTTCCCGACAACGACGATCACGTATCGGGCCATCACCAATCCTGCAGTTCATCACGCCATCTACGCCGTGATCATCGCGACCCAGACCGTGGCTACAATATTGTGCTGGCTAGGGGCGCTGGCGCTTTTGCGCGCGTCTCGGGGTCCTGCCAGGGCCTTCAACGGCGCCAAGGGGTTCGCCATTGCGGGCTTGGCGCTCGGGTTCCTGCTTTATCAGCTCGGCTTCATCACGATCGCCGGCGAATGGTTCGGCATGTGGATGTCGCAGCAGTGGAACGGGGTGCCGAGCGCCTATCGCTTTCTGATGATCATGATCGCGGTCCTGATCTTCCTCGCGATACCCGACGGCGAAATCGACGAGACGCGTTCCACAATGCGCGAGTGAGGCCGGATGACCCGATTGCAACCAAACACGCGATGCAAGGTTTGCTCGCCGAGGGCAGCTTGTTTGGCCCTGGCAATTACCTTGTTGATGACCTTCGCAGCCTTTGCCCAGCAATATCCGGCGCGGCCGATCACATTGGTCGTGCCGTTTCCTGCGGGTAGCACAACCGATCTGGTCGGCCGCATCCTGGCTGATCGGCTCGACCATGCGCTTGGCCAGCGCGTCGTTGTCGATAATCGCAGTGGGGCGGGTGGCGTCGTCGGCACCGAGGCGGTCGCGCGAGCGGCGCCCGACGGCTATACCCTGCTGATGGGAACGATCGGCACGCACGCGATCAACCCGAGCGTCTACCCGAAGATCGGCTATGACCCGATTGCCGATTTCACGCCCATCATCCAGTTCGGCACCGCGCCCAATGTGCTGGTGGTCAATCCGTTGCTTCCGGTTGCTTCGGTGAGCGAGCTGACCGCTTACATCCGGGCGAGGCCCGGACAAGTGTCTTATGCGTCATCTGGCAATGGCACCTCGAACCACCTGTCGGGTGCAATGTTCGTCGCGCGCGAGGGCCTTGTGGCGCTATCGGGGAGGGGCGCAGGCGATCACCGATCTCATCCGCGGCGAAGTGCAATTCATGTTCTACCATTATCTGCCGCTGCTTCCGCACATTCATGAGGGCAAGCTGCGCCCGCTCGCCATCACCAGCGCGGCGCGCATCGCGGCGCTGCCTGACGTGCCGACCATGGCGCAAGCCGGCGTTGCCGATTTCGAGGTGTCGGCCTGGTTTGGGGTTTATGCCCCTGCCAACTTGCCGCCCCCACTCGCAGACAAGCTGCACGGCGCGATTGCCGCTGTGATCAACGCGCCGGCGGTGCGGCAGAACCTGATTGATCAGGGCATCGATCCGATCAACGGCACGTCGCAGGATCTCGCCGCGCTCACGAAATCGGAAATCAGCCGCTGGGCGAAGGCGGTGGAACTTTCTGGTGCGCGCCTTCAGTAATCGGTGGTCTACACGCGCAGAGGTTTCTGCTCACGCAGCCTGCTAAGCCATTCGGGCGCGATATTGCTCGGCGCGCATGTTGGCGACGGTCACCGACGTCAAGAACTCGTATCCGCACGCGTCGCACGACCACCAGTGGCGAATGTCGTCCTGATGGACGTGCACGGAGAGAGCCGGCGCAACCAACATGTCGTCGCAGCGGGGACAAAGAGGACGCGCCAATCGGCGCGCTGCCGCAGGGTGTCGGGTCCAAGCGTGAGTTTTCATCACCACCCTTCCCAGTTGGGTTCATTATACCGCGCAGTGAGCGTGTACGGCACCAAAAAGGCACTGGCGTGAAGCTTTTGTTAAGATTTTATGCAAGCCCGCTGCGCTGTTAGCAGTTGCGGTATAACGCCAGCCTGGCTGCGGGTGTTCCGTGAAAAAGGTTCACATCGCAAAGCGATATGCGCGGGGAGAAGAAGATCGTAACGACGCCCATATATTTGGCGATCGCGCGCATCCTCGGGCCGCGAGGGCGGTTGCCGGAAACCGCCGAGGTGCCCACCGCAATGCACAAGATCGAAATTGGTTGTCATTCGGCAAGCAAAAGCGGGAGTGTCGCCCGTGCCAACATCGCGATCCCGCTTCTCCGTCCGATACGAACGACGCCGCCATGACGCAGGAGAGGCCGCCGTTCGCTCTGCGTCGGGAACCGCGGTGTAAATAATGCCCAGCACCGACGCGGTTTAGGTTGCAGTCGATTTGTTGGCGGCATTGTCTTACGCATGTCCCACAATTCTGCGGACTCCCGTACGGTTCCGCTCTGCTCGGACGAGTACTATCAGGTAGAACGCCTGCAAATTTTCATGGGTCAATCAAGACTGCCGGTCGCCCTGGCCCGGCGATGATCTGCCGCCTGTTGACCTCGTTGCGATGCCTGCGAGATAGTCTTGCCAAGGCCCGAACCGGCGAGCACAGGCGCGGATGCGCGGTCCACCGCGAATAGCCGGGCCTGCTCACAATGGTTCGGGCCCAGACGGCACCAAGGAGGACACAGTGCGTTCAATCATGATTGGCGCTATCGCGGCGATCGGCTTGGTCGTTGCGAGCACGGCACCCAGCTCAGCGGCGCCCGCAAACGCCGCAGCTCTCTGCAAGGCGTCAGCCGAAATGAATCCTGTGATCCAGGCGCGTTGCTGGTGCTCGTATCGAACCTTTTCGGGACGCTGCCAGCGATGGCGATGCCGGTGACTGTTTGATCGCACCTCTGACCGGTCAGCTTGCTCCGAGGTCAGGTTGATCTGACAGGCGGTTGGCTAGCGCCGACCACTGTGGCGTGATCGCGCCGGCGTTCTGAACGAACAGCCGCGAACCCTTTTTTGCATTTCAAAAGCCGCTGTGCGAGGGCCGGTCCCGGTTGGTCGGCGAGGGGGAAAACGCGATAACGGGAGAACGCCGGCAACTGGAAAATTGTTCAGTAATGCCAGCATTTTAAGATCGAATTGGCGCGGTTGTGTTGCGCATCACAGCGCATCTTTGACCGTTCTGCGAGTCTTAGGTCGGTCGAACCCAAATGGTTCTTGCCGAGATCGCGGGAGGGACCGATGAGACATCCATCATTGAGTTATCGTTGGTTCGTGCATCGCGTGCGCAGCCGCCGCTTGCGGCTCACCCATGAGCGCCGTTGGGAGCTGCAACGCCTCGGAGCTGTGAAAATCCTTGCTCAACTGATCTGATTGATGCAGCTTCAATCGAAGCTCGCCGGCGCAGCCGGCGTCAGGGGGAAACCCGACAATTTTGATCTAATCGTTGATTGAACTGGTGCCGGGTGCAGGATTTGAACCCGCGACCAACGGTTTACAAAACCGCTGCTCTACCACTGAGCTAACCCGGCCCGCCGAACTGTCGAGCGCAAATCAATATACGCAAGGTGCGGCGCGCGCCACAGTGCAGAAATCCACCTTGAGGGATTTTCGCGATGCCAGGCGAACCGGCTGTCCGTTTCAGCACACCCAAGTCTCGCGCCAGCCCACGCCCCACGGTCGCGGCACTGGATAGCGGCGCAGGCAACTGGTGACAACCGGGTAGGCGTAGGGCGCGTCCGGCAGGACGTAGCCCCACGGAAAGCTGTAGTAGCCCCAGCCGGAGTAAAGAATCGCGCCCCCGCTGGGGTGCGCCCTGCGCGCACGCCACGAACTGTCGGCGTAGGCGTCCGGCGCAATCACCGCCGCAACAATCGCGAAACCGAGCGCTCCGATCAGTAGTCTGCGCATGGTCACCGCCCGTTCGTTGCCGTCGTGCACCGCGAATCAGCTCTGCGATGCTGACGCATCCGTACGGCTCAGGCCAGATAGTCGTGCACCACCTTGCCGAGGCCGAGGGTGATGTCTGCAATGATGTGCATCCCGGATACCACCTCGAGCACCGGCAGTTCGGCGACCGGCGCCAGCGCGTGAGAGGCAAGGCTGAGCGCCACCGGTCCGGTCCAGGCCCCCTTCAGATCGATATCCTCCAGATAGTATTCCACGATCTCGCAGATGCGCGGCGTTCCATCGACGTGCGGGATGATCTTCAGCAGGAAATTCGGCGCCTCTAGTGCAGCCTTCACGGCCGCGAGATCGGCCGATTTGTGCTTGTAGCCCATGGTGCCGGTGGCGATGCGCACCGGACCATAGTCCAGCGTGCCGACCAGGGTATCGATTTCCGCGCGCAAGGTCGGCTGGGCGAGCTTTTTGGGAAAGCCCCACAGTTCGCGTCCGCCCGCGATCGGCGGGTGGTCGTTGAGGAACATGCAGTGGCTGTAACCGCCTTTGCGGCCTTTAAACGTCACGGGAACAACCTGGCCGCTCTCGGTGTAGTCGCCGAACCCGGTCGAGTCCGGCATGCGGATGAACTCGAATTTGACCAGGGGCTCCTCGACCACCAGCGGCTCCGGCACGAGCTCGCGCAGCTTCTGCGGATCGGTGCGGTAGGTGATGATGAGAAACTCGCGCTGATAGAACCGGTACGGCCCGATCGGATAGGCCGGGCTGGTCAGCGGCATCGCGAATGCTCGTTTTTTGACGTTGCTCTCTTTCATCACGGATCTCCTGGTGGCGGGGCGCTTTGCGGATTTGGATCACGCGCGCATGGTCCCGGCAAGCGTTTTCAAGACGATGACGGCGCGGTGCCGTTCAGACGCGGGGCTGCGCAAAAAAAGCCCCGCACCGAGGTGCGGGGCCTGTTCTTGGTCAGCGGCGGCGAAAACCGCCGGCAAGTGATCGGGCGAACCTCAGGCCCTTGCTGACTGCTGTGCAACCCCCGATCCGGTCACGATGTCCACGTCCTTGGTGTCGCGGAGGAATATGGCGCCGATGACGACCGTCATGAGGGCGACACCGATCGGGTACCAGAGGCCGGCGTAAATGTTGCCGGTCGCCGCGACGACCGCGGTCGCCAACAGTGGCAGCATGCCGCCGAACCAGCCGTTGCCGATGTGGTAGGGCAGCGACATGGACGTGTAGCGAATCTTGGTCGGGAACAGCTCGACCAGGAACGCCGCGATCGGCCCGTACACCATGGTGACGAAGATCACCATGATGACCAAGACGAGCAAGGACATCGCCCAATTGACCTTCGACGTGTCGGCAAACGTGGGAACGATCTTGCCGTCTTTGTCTTTCGACAGGTTGGGATAGCCGGCCTCCAGGAAGGCAGTGTTCCACTTGGCGGCGTCGAAACCATCGACGGTGGTCGAGTTGAGCCTCAGGGTCACCTTGTCACCGGCGTTCCGCACATCCTCAGTCTTGAACGACAGGCCGAGTTTGGTCACGAAGTCCTGCGCCCGGTCGCAATTCGAGAATTTCGTGAATGCGGTTACGAAGATGTGCAGCTGGCAAGTCGAGCCGTCGGCGGTCACCGTGATCGAGTTCTTCTGCTGGAAGGCTTCCAGATCCGGATTGATGTAGTGGGTCAACGCCGGGAACAGCACGGTGCTGTAGGTGACGGCAGCGATCAGGCACCCCGCCAGGATGATCTTGAGTTGCCCGATTCGATCCGACAGCCAGCCGAAGAATATGAAGAACGGCGTGCCGATGACGAGCGAAAGGCCGATCAGGATGTAGGCCGGGATGTAGAACAACTTCAACGTGATGGTGAGGAAGAACAAGGCATAGAACTGCCCCGTGTACCACACCACGCCCTGGCCGGCGGTTGCGCCGAGCAACGCGAGCAGAACGAACTTGTTGTTGGGGTAGCGGAAGAAGCTCTCGGTCAGCGGCGCCTTGGAGCCTTTGCCTTCTTCCTTCATTTTCTGGAAGATCGGCGATTCGTTCAGACGGAGGCGAATGTAGACCGAGAAAATGAGCAGGACGACCGAGACGATGAACGGAACCCGCCAGCCCCAGTCCGCGAACCCTTTCGCATCCATGAACTCGCGGCACAGGCCGATAACGACCAGGGCCAGGAACAGGCCGAGCGTCGCCGTCGTCTGAATCCAGCTGGTGGCATAGCCGCGGTCGTTCGGCCGCGCGTGCTCGGCTACATAAGTTGCCGCACCGCCGTATTCTCCGCCGAGCGCAAGGCCCTGCAGCAGACGCAACGTCACCAGCAGGATTGGTGCGGCCCAGCCGATGCTGGTGTAGGTCGGGATCAAGCCGACGAGGAACGTCGACGTGCCCATCACCATGATGGTCACCAGGAACGTATATTTTCGACCGACCAGATCGCCGATGCGTCCGAAAATGATGGCTCCGAATGGACGCACCAGGAAGCCGGCCGCGTAGGTCGCGAATGCCGACAGCAAGGCGGCTGTATCGTTGCCGGACGGGAAGAACAGCGCAGCGAAAAACGGCGCCAGCACCGCATAGAGATAGAAGTCGTACCACTCGAACACGGTGCCCAACGACGAAGCGAAGATGACGAACTTCTCCTCGCTCGTCATCCCGGCGCCCCGCACCGAAGTCTGCGTCATGGTTGCCATTAGCGTTTGTCCCCTTAAGACCGTCGCTCATGATGGACAGCCGGCATCGATGCAGGACCGCCCCACCTGACGCTAATCGCGTTCGTGGTCGCGTGTCTGTGCGCAACTGGTCTTAGACCTAAAGTCGAATGCGCAAGGTTGTTCGATTTGCTGCGCCGCAATAGCGGCGATGATCCTGCGCGCCTACCGCGCGCCGGATGCGATCCGCGCGGTCGCGATGTGAAGTCCCAATGTCGTCGCGTTCGACACGTTCAGGCTCTTCAGCCTGCCCGGCAGTTCGAGGCGGGCGACGAGATCACACGTAGCGCGCGTCAGTTGCCGCAGACCCTTGCCCTCGGCACCGAGCACGAGCGCAAGCGGAGCGCGCAGGCCGGCGCTGGTGAGATCAACCTCGCCCGAGCTGTCGAGCCCGACCACGAAAAAGTTCTTGTCCTTGAGCGTCGTCAGCGCGCGCGCGAGGTTGGGCACGGTCACCATCGGCACATATTCCAGGGCGCCGGAGGCGGCCTTTGCGAGCACGCCGGTCACCTCCGGGCTGTGGCGCGCGGTGGTGATCACCGCGCCGACGCCAAACGCTGCCGCCGAGCGCAGGATCGCGCCGACGTTGTGCGGATCGGTGATCTGATCGAGAACGAGCACGATGCCCTGCGGCGCGATCTCGTCGATGTCGAGCGATGGCAGGGGATCAGCCTCCGCCAGAAGCCCCTGGTGTACCGCCTCCTCGCCGACCAGGGCCGCAATTGCTTCGGGCCTGACCAGTTCAAGCTCGACCGGGAGCTTGATGCCATCGTCCGCCAGCCGGCGCGCCGCATTCTCGGTGGCCAGCAGGCGATGCAACCGGCGCGCCGGGTTCTCGATCGCCGCCTTCACGCTGTGCCAGCCGTAAAGAATCACCGGCCCATCGCGGTCGCGCGGCGCTGCGCGCCAGCGCGGCCGGTGCGACGGTTTGCCCGTCCCGCCAGCGCGCCCAAAACGCCGTTTTGGATCGAATTTGCGCATCCCGCCTTGTTCTGTCATGGGCGCAGCATGTTGGCAATTTGGCGGGGCCTGCTTGCGTGGTGCCGGGGTTTTTTTTGAGGTTGACACCAAATAGAGCACTCACCCATAACCATCGCGCCCGAAAGGAATTCCTTTCCGGCAGTTGCCCTGGCGCAGGGGGAATGTCCCGAGCGGCAAAGGGGGCGGACTGTAAATCCGCTGGCTTAGCCTTCGCAGGTTCGAGTCCTGCTTCCCCCACCAACCTTCGCCCGTTGAGACAGGCCGCGGCCAGCAGGTGAGCTCTCATGTGAAAGATATGTGCAGCGGAGAGGGGGCCCGATCGGATGTGTATCCTGTGGACGGACGGCGAGCCGCGTCCCTGGACAACCAGGTGCTTACCAGTAATAGTTCAATCGCGCGTTCTATTGACTGATCCCTGATATCTGATCCCGGTCCGGCCATGATTCGTCTGTGCATCTTTGTCGCTGCGGTGTTCATGTTGGCGCTGCCGGCCAAGGCCGACGGGTACTACCACGCGCGTCCCTATCGTTACGCTTATGCGCCGTTCTACGATACGGTGTACATCGGCAACAATGAGCGCCTTGGCTATCGCGGCCGCCGCTACACCATGGGCGCACCGGCGTGGGCGCTCGGCGATCCGGCCTACGGCGGGTGCCGGCTCGGGCACGAACTCGTACCGACCAGCTGGGGGGTACGCAACGTGCGTGTCCGCCTTTGTCCGGCCGGATCCGGGCGCTATCGCTATCGCTACTGATCTAAATATTCTTCTGAGATATTCTCATCCGTACGCGGGTGTAGCTCAATGGTAGAGCAACAGCCTTCCAAGCTGATGACGAGGGTTCGATTCCCTTCACCCGCTCCAACTATTTCAATCGCTTAGCCCTTGCTACGTGCCTCCGGTGATACTCCGGTAGGCTGCTCCGGGGTGATACTTTCGGCCCGCTTTTGTTCGCTCCGCATCTTTTGCCGACCCCTCAGCCGAGCTTGATCGGTGTTCTTGACGGCCTCGATATCAACCGGCGCATAGGTCTTGTGGAGTGCATTCGACTGCCCGATGGTGTTGGCCATCTTTGCAGCCAAGCCGAGTGGGGCGGCATCCCCTGCTATCGCCTCGACCGCTCCGGAGCGGCGCATGTCCATCAATCTGCGCTGGTCGCCCTGGAAACGCCAGCGCACGCAATGCAGCGAAGTCATGCGAGAGGGTAGCATCGATGTAGGCTGAACCGGACCGGGTGCGGAACAGCGGTGCGTCTGGTAGCAGAACAGTGCCAAGCCTCGCCAGATAGGTAGCCACGAGGCGCTCCGTGCGCCTCGACACCGTGCCAATAGCAGCGCGGCCTGTTTTTGTTCTGCCATCAACCTGTCTGTCAAACACGACGTGGCCATCGACCTCGACCCGGTGTCGCTTCGTCAAGGTGCGTACATCAACCGGGGAGAACTGTGTGTCCCACGCGACGGCAATGATGCAGGCAAGACCATGATAGCCGTTTCGCCATGCCGTTTTCACGAGCCCGCACGGTCTCACCCTCCGACCAGCGCTGCCAGCGCGGCGCTGGCGCACGGTTGCGGACACCCAACGACGGGTCAACTGTGCGGGCCACTTTCATGGCGAGCATAACTCTCCAGAATGTCCTCCACACCTTGATTGTTTTGTGACGCTACGCCGCGCCCATGCTTTTTCTCCAAGTACGGAACGCCACTTTGAGATCATTTTCCTACCAACGTCACAGTGTCGGGGGCCACGTCGCCGAACATGTCACGTATTCTGAACCATGCTGGCCACCAAACTTTGTTGCGGGCCGACGATGCGCGCGCCGACCATTCATGCGTGCGCAAGTAGCGCTGGAAGGCTGCACCAATCGATCCTGGCGATACCGCCGCGCCGCTTCAGTTTCATCGCTTGAAAGTTTGGTTAGGTCTAGCAGCGGGGCCGCATCACCACGTCGGACGGCTTGCCACTTCCTGTTCCATTCCTCAGCGCTGCCCCACGCATCGGGCCCGTCCGTACCAGCGGAACGACAAAATCCGCGCAAGCGCATGCTGTGCGTCGGTCTCCAATAGGCGCGCCCGGATGGTTTCACGATGTAGTAGGGAATTTTCACCTTACCCATCAAGTCGTCCCAGCCTTTCAGGAAAGACGGCTGCAGCGTCCGCTGCGATATGACGCTGTGTCAACTCGGGAAAAAGGCGGCTGTCCCCCGACGCCGCAGGCGCCACCTATCCACAGCCTCTATGCAGTATCGTCCGGTTGTAATGTCTGGCTCGGGCAAGTCACGCTTTTCAAGCTCCTTTCGCCATAAGTCAAAATCTGCAAGCGTCAAGCCGAGACGTTGCGCGACCACCGCTTTCAGCACGTCGCCACGTTCCGGGATGGGCGGAGGCCGAGCCATATCTCAAACTAGCGCCACGGGGTCTTGATCCGTCACCAACACGCGCCCGGTCTGGGAAAGCAAACGGGCGCACGCGGATGGTCATCGGCACGGCCTCCTATCCTGCGTTGGATGGCAAATCGATGTCTTCGAGACTTGTCGCCCACCGGACCAAACGCCGGCTTGTTCGTCCTGCGGTATACGGTGACGGCGACAGTCGGGTTGTCGATGGCGGCCGTCGAACTCGGTGAGCGCCACGACCGAACGGCCCCGCAACAACCAGATCAGCCCAGTGCAGTCGTACCGAGACAAGCGGCTATAGCTGGGATGAGGGTTGGCTGGCGGTTGATGAAGGCCGAATAGATCGCAGGCTGTCCAGCCAAGTGCGTCCGCCTGTTCGCCCCATTGGGCGTAGGAAGTCATCCCTTTGCCTTCTCGACTGCCCGATGCCAGCGATAGGGCTCGATGTGCTCAGGGCAACGGGCCTCAAGGGCCTCGAAGAATCTTGTGAACGGTTTTCCCGAGGCCCGGAAGTGCCAATTAAGCGAATTAAGCCCCGCCCTTTTTTCCTTAATTCGCTCTTTTCGCCCCCCTCCGCTTCTCCAACGGCCCGACGGAAGGTAGCAAGATCGTTCGGCACCATAGCAATTGCCTCCAACTCGCCGACCAAATTTCAACTCTAGCCGCCCACCCGTGTTCTTCGTCTCGAACTTGGCAAGTCCGGGCTTCAACAGTAGACGGAGTGCGGCGCTGACTAGTCCCGCGGACCGATGTCGCCCCAACAGGCCATGGATTTCGCTCCGGTCATGCCGCCGTTGCGGCGGCGCAGCGCAAACAAAATCTCATCGGCGACTGCATCACCGAGGCTATCGCCAAGAATCCGGACGGCAAACTCTCCCGCATAGGCCCAAAATGCCATCGCAGCCTCCATGGCGCGTACGTCGATTGCGCTGCTCAGATCAAGCAGGGCGTAAATTCGAGGCGAGGGCGAATCACCTGTGCCTCAGCGCGCGCAACTACCGCCCCTAGCAGACCTGGGCGCTCGGCTGAGAGCTCACGGTAGGGCGGCTTCCACATGCCTGCCTCGCCTCCGGCGTCATGACGCACTCATAATCTTGGTCTCGCGGGCGAACTCGACCGCTGCTTTGGTGCGCTCGCCCATCTTCGCCAATTCAGCCTCATCGAGGTTGCCGCCGTGCGCGCGAAACCGCGACCGGCGCACACAGAAAAATTGGCAGCGATTGGCAAACCCGTTCGCCATATCGGTTCGCCCGCGTCAATCGTGCGCGCGCTTCAGTTTCCGTAATATGCGCGACAATCGTGATGTGCGCCCCGCCTCCGCCTTAAGGGGCAAAGTCTTGGTAAGGGTTTGAAGCCTTTGCCCGTCCCAAGCATTTCGGATAACCGGCGACAGAGTATTGCCGTGCCGTTCCACACTTGGCGAGCGCGCCAGCAATCTCTCGGTTTCGATCACCATCAATCGCTTGTCGAGAACGCCAGGATCAACGACTTCCTCGATCTTGTCCTTTGCGTTCCATTTCTTCCCTGCATTGCGAACAAGCGTCGATTAAGCCCTCGCCTGAGGACAGCCCGCTCGCGGTCTGTTCGATCACCCCGACTTTCGTCGACAAGCTTGAAGATGGCGCGCACGCGACCGGCCGCTGTACCCTTTCGTGCCTTCGACAAGTCACCGACGAGAACAGCGCAACAGGTCGGCAGCGTGGGGGTCGCTTTCGACCTTATAAACGGCGCGTTCCCGATTATGTTTCCGAAAACCGTAAGAAATTGGACTAGCACGGCGACCAGGACAACTCGGTGTGCGGCTCAATTGTATTTACAACTTTTCCGGCAAGTCCGTAGAACGCCTCCTTTTCCATGACTGGCCACGGCGAGGAAGCTTGCCAACTGCGAATTATGCGACATGGTGTGCGCCAAAATCGGGCAGTGCCTCGACGAGCGCGGCGAGTTTTTCGGCCGTGCCGCCAGCGGCAATCCAATTGCTGATGTCACCTTTCTGCGGACCTCTGGCCAAGCCTCAGCGATATCGAGCACGCGGATTCGTTTGGTGATGCCTTTCAGGGCATTTGCAACGTGATCGCACATGCTCCGCGTCCCGTATCGTCATTATCAAACCAGTATTAACGTCGTCGTTGTGAAGTGCTTCACTGTATTCGGCACGCCACTTGTTCGCCCCACCGGCGTTTGTCGTCGCCACGAAGCCGAGCGCGTGCATGTGGTCGCAATCCTTCTCGCCTTCGGTGATGAATATCGTTTTGCCGGTGGCTACCGCCCCCAGCAATTCGGGCAGCCGATAAAGCACACGCCGGACGCCATCAAACGCCTGCCAGAGCCAATCGCCGTTTCCATCGGGCCGCCGCTGTCGGAAATCCTTGGGATCAAACCTCACAACCTGAAACAGCAAAACGCGTTCTGTTCGTCGACATAATCGTAAGTCGCTGTAATGGATGGTTCGGGTGGCGTCTCGATTACTTTGAACGGATGCAGCTTCGGTGTTGGTTCCCGGGACCGGGGGTTGGGAATGAAGCCTTCGCGTCGCAACCAGCTGATTGCGGCGCCGTGGTCACAACCCAACTTCCACTTGACGAGTTCGATAACCCCGCCGCCACGGTTGTTCTCGTGGTCGAAGAAACGCCCGGCCCCGAAATCGATGGAAAGGCTGCCGCCATTTCCATAACGAACATCTCCCGGAGGGATTGAAATTCTCGCATAAGGCTCGCCCAATAGGCGAGCGGCGACCGGCTCCATGAGCGAGGCAAAATCGATTTGCCGCGCGTAATTCATGGCAAATCCTGTTCGATCACGAAAACTTTGTGGGAGAGTTAGTAGCCCCCAAGCTTGCGCACGATGTCGGGGTCAAGCATGGCGTATCGTTCAAGCCTCAGCATGATGTCGGCGCCTTGAACAACTTCGGCGATGAATTCGTAGAGTGGTCGCTCGCCTAGCGCGTGAAGGTGCCGGACAAGGTGCCGCAGTCGCGTCGCCGTTTGCGCCGGTAAGGTCAAGAAAACGAAGTGGACGCGGACGCGCAATCCGCCTTGGGTACACCTCGAGCTGGTCGTGGCGGTACACGCGCAAGGCCCTTGTGACGCGCGCACGGGAAGAGTGGGAGGCGGCCCTAGCTGGCTCCTTGCGGGCACTGGCCCTGCTAACCTGTATGAGTTTCATGTTTTGCTTAGCCCGTTTTCCACCTCCAAGTGGGGCCGGGCTTTATTTTTTGCCCGGCACGGGCCAATTCTTGAAGTGATACTTTAGACCATTGGCACAACACATTGAAAACGTTTGGCTAGACTTTTCAACAGAAATATTGTCGGGGAGAGAGCCGCAGCGGCCTCCGAGGACGATCAGCTAGGGGATTTCCCTGGCGGTGGGATAGACAACAGGAAGGCGGGATGCCCGACTTAGCGCAGCAGATTCAGTGGCATTGAGGAATCGATCGACCCAGCTAAGCGGGTACCGGTGAGGGGTCCATTGCTTACCTGTGCGCGGGCGTATCTTTGCCATCTATTGATGTGGTCAGTCTTGGTGTGTCGGATTATCGAACGAACTTCAAAATTGCGTGCCCATTTTTTTGGTGCCCAGAAATTTAAATCCCCGGTCCGTGGGCATCCGTTTCCCCGACTCGCTGGCTTGTTCCGGTCCCTGTTTCTGCCGTGAGAGAGGAGTGGCGAAGAACCCCGAGGTGATACGAGCCCGTGCCAGAATCAGATGTGATGGAAATCCGTACTTGTAAGCCCGAGATGGATGCCCACCAGAACAATCTCCATGTTTGCTGCCCCAACGTTTGAGTTGGTGACAATCTCGGCCGTGTTGGTTGTATTGACGAGAACCTCTGTATTTCCGTTTACCTCATGTACGCAACGCTGTGCGCATTTAGGGTCAAGTTGCCGGATCCCGTTAGTTTACCCTGAAACGTCGGGGTCCCACCGCTGGCGTTAATGCCAGCGATATTCGTAAAGTCGATTTTATCGTGGCCATGCCTAAAATCGGTGATCGTGTCATGGCTGCTCGGTGTGGAATCCAAGCTTGAATTATAAACAAATTTGACCTTACCGGAGCCACCGGTCAGCGTGTCAGCGCCCAAGCCGCCAATGATTGTGTCATTCCCCCCATTGCCGATGATGATGTCGTTGCCTGATGTGCCAACGAGGGTGTCAGCTTTTGAACTACCGAGGATCGCCTCGTTGCTGCTGTGTCCGACATTGCCAGCCACATCAGTCGCCGTCGCCGTGTAGGTATGAACTATGTTGGACACCTTTCCGGTGGTGAAGCTCCACGCACCATTGCTGGCTGTCGTGGTGGTCCCGAGCAACGTCGTGCCGTCGTAGAGCGTGGCATTGCCGGCCGCCAGCGCCGAGCACCCGTCGCAGACGAGATCGGCAGGCAGACAGAGAGCAGGCCGTGAAATCTAGGTGACTTGCCTGCACCCAGCCCATCCAAGGGATCGGGGTTGCTTTACGCCAGCTGCGGAAGGCACCCGGGCTGCCACGTCAACCCGATTTCCAAAATTGCGCGGACATTCGTCGGGAGGCCCCCAGAAATAATCCACCCCAAACCCGCTTGGGTTTTCCCCGAGTTGAAGGAGCTGTTGCGAATTACTTGTGCAGCCGCATGTCTTTGGCGGGCCTGAATTGTTCAGATGTTCACCGTTTAGTTTTCCCAAAGCTCTGCAGGTAGGTTGTGCGGCAGCATGCCTTTGGACGGCTTCAATTGTTCGCTGTTCAGTGTTTTTGCCAGAAGAAGGAGCCCGAGGGCCAAGTGGTCACGAAGCCACCGGAAACAGGGGAGAGAAGAGGAGACGGGTCCGCCTGTGCGTGCGGCATTCATTGTTGATGACTGTTATCTCCCGATTACCGCCTCTTGAGGAACAACGAATGGGCCATCTGGGTCGCGCCTGTATCCCCGTGCTGCCATGAAAGACATAAAGACTGGTGTATTAGTAACAATCGTTCCGTAGGATGCACCTCCGTATCGATCTATAAGGCTGGCTGACCTTCCTTGCTGTGCTTCCTGAAAGACACACGTATCGATCTTTCAGAAACTGTTCTCTGAGTTACCAGGATGTGAAGAGTTTGAATAGTGTGGCAGAGGTGGAGGCTCACGGCTGGCACAGTTGCTCAAAGCAGCTGCGCACGCCGCAAAGGCAAATATTCGGAAAAAGGTCCAAAACATAGCGTTCCCAAACGCAGAACGGATACGTTGCTTACAACGTCCACGCTCAGGCGCAATTGCGCGGCAAGGCTTCACCCCCCAAATGAATTGACCTGGCGTCTACCTCCTGCTCCTCAGTTCGGGAAGAGCGTTGGTTACCCAGCCGTACGGCGCAGGGTCTGAGCTGTTCGGTGGCTTTAAGGTGAAAAGCAGAGTCGGCTTTCCCGGGGATTCACCGACCGGTGTCGCTTGCAGGCTATAAAGTGACTGCTGAAGGAACACCATTTCATAACCGCTGATTCGACCGAATGGCACCGACGTTTAGCCAACGTAACCGGGGTGCTTGTGCAGAGCGAGCAAAGAAGCGAGACTACACGAACTGCTGACGGTGCATCTTGGGGTTCCAGTCACAGACCAAGCGTGTCGGCGGCCGCGGCGGGTGATGCGTGATCTTGGCTGGCAAAGGCCCGCCTGGATGCGATGGGGAAAAGAAACACTTAAAGAGCTACTGGCGCAGTCCAACCATAGAACGGCCCGTGATCATGCACGAGCAGCCCAGCGACAACCCCACGTCGGACAGGAACGCTGGCCGCCGAGCTACAGTCTGTGACGCAACTTGGTTTGCAGAAGATCAGTTAGATACCGAGGCTCCCTACCGAACCTCACAACGGCAATATTTTGCGTGCGCAAACTATGGCGGCTGCGACAGCGGTGAACGCGCAGCTCAGAGCGGACGAGACCAAAATGAAGCAGGCGCAGCGGGGGGATGTGCTTCAGCAGCTACTCAAAAGATGATCGAGCAAGAAAAGCAAAAGTTAAGGGAATTGGGGCTGTGGATGAAGCGAATAGCCGCGTTGCTTGTGACGCAAGAATTCATTAGAACCAAGCTCCTCTTCAAAGCCCTTGAAACAATCTAAAAATGGTGGTTTAATATCTTTCAAGCCTTTGCTAGAGCCGAGGGAAACCATCATGAACGCGCAACACCGAGGCCGGTTTGTCGCCTACTATCGTGTGAATACGGATTGCCAAGGCCGGAGCGGCCTGGGGCTCGAGGCCCAACTCAACAGCGGTGATGGACTATCTCAACGGCGGGGGCGGGAACTTGTTCACGAGTTCACCGAGATAGAATCTGGCAAGCACAGCGATCGGCCGAAGTCGGCGAAAGCCTTAGCCCTGGCGTGTCGCAAGCAGCGCGCCCGGTTGGTAATTGCGAAGCTTGATCGGCTTTCGCGGAATCTAGCGTTTTTCATAGCCACCTTGATGGAATCGGGGTTGAGTTCGTGGCTGTGGATAATCCAACGGCCAACAAGTTGACGGTTCACATTCTTGCGGCAGTTGCTCAGCACGAGCGGGAAATGATTTCGGAGCGTACCAAAACCGCGCTGCAGCCGCCAAGGCGCGCGGAAGAAATTAGGTACTCCGGACCCTCATGGCGCTGTCAAACGTATGGTGGAGGCCCGTAAGGCCAGCGCACAGCGTTTTGCTGCGAATGTGTTGCCCATGCTCCGTGCGGTGCAGGCTATGGGCGTCAAAAGCAACGCGGCTATTGCAGCAGAGCTGAACGCTCGCAAGGTGCCCACCGCGCGCGGCAAAGAATGCTCGGACTCACGTCCAGGTCGGTGCAGTCCTTGGCACGGGCATCGCCATGAGGGTCTCAGCGGTCGTCGGGGAGTGGTGATACTTCGAGAGCTGATAAGTACGTTTTCCGACCTCAAAAGTGTCACTAATCGTCTGATTATAACAACTTTCCTAAAGCCTTCCAAGCTGATGACGAGGGTTCGATTCCCTTCACCCGCTCCAACTTCTTTCAAATAGTCGAGTCAAGTCCAGGGCCAGTCGATCAACCGCCTGGTTGCGCTGACCACCGTCGCGCTACGCTGCTGCAAGACATTGATTAGACAGGTCCAGAGCTTTTGCCGACTTGCGCCCAAGCCGGGACAGCCAGCCGATGTTATTGGCAAACAGGATTGAGGACCAACAAAACAAGCCATAAGCGATGCGGGCTCGGTTTCTGGTGAAACCGAACCCGCAGCGGTCGCATATGATCAGGTATCACACGCATTGGCGCGCGGGCACCTGAGTATCTGCTTCTCGTTAGCGACGATGCCCGATCGGCAGTCCGAGCGAAAGCGCCTTTTGCCGGATTGCGCCCGCCGATCGCTTCAGCGTGCGCGCGATCGACACCACCGGAGACTTCTGCTTGGAATGCTGCTTGAGTGCGGCAACGTCTGCCTTGGCCCACGCCCGCCGCTTGGTGCGTGACGACTTCTTCGCTGCTTTCTTTGCCATTTGGTTGGTTCTCCCTGACACCAGCCCTGCCTGTTAGCATGAAACAACGGATTCGCAAGTTGTTTCAAAACTATTTGAGGAAGGTCCACAGATGTGATGGTCAATATTGCACGAATGTCAAGCTCTGAACAACAACTTGAGGTACCACGCCAGCAAAAATGTTGCAAAAATGTCGTTCAGTCAACAGCCTTTGCGGCAACGCAAAGTTGCTGCTGGGCCGGTCCGGCCGCCACCCAACTCGGGCATCAACAACACGTGTTGACCATTTTGATCAAGAACCGTCGTCAATCGGCGAAAAGGCAGATGACCCGGTCGGCGGCATGAAACGAGCGTCGAATTATGCGCGATCACCGGTTCTCAATGCATTGATTGCATGTGGTAAACTACAAATAAGAGCATCGCGGTATATTTGCACCCGGAATTTAATTCCTGTGACTGTCTTTGTTGATTGCGTTGTGGACAGTCGCCGAGTTCGGCTGGCGAACACGTGCCGGCAAACCAAGTCTTGGGAACAAATAAAGAATTTGTTGCCCTGCGGTTGATCGAGTTGACGGCCAGCGCGATACCGATGCCGCTTTTCCACATGATCCAACATCAAACAGGCAGCGGATCAATAACATAGCGGGCCGATCAGCGCTGCGAGCAAACGCTGGACGTCACCAGCGCGAGCGTTGACGATGTAGACAGGAATGCCGCCGCGGACACGGTGTCGATCAGCTTCGCCACGCCGCCCGCAGGTGAAGTGGACCCGCGGATCAATCGACTGCTCTTTACGTCCACATTCCGGTTCGCTGTGCGCTGCGATCGGACGCGGCCGCCGGCCTCGGTTTTTTGAGACGTGACGTTCGGACGGCGCGGCGCGCCCGCGTCAACTCTATCAATGGTTGTAGTAGTGCGGCCGTTCAAGTGATTTGCGCCCATTTCTGGCACAGCTGCCCGCGGTTGATACCGAAGTTACCTCCTACCCTTGTTATCTGGGGTTGTCCGGCCCTCACGGCTTTGCATGGGCGGTCGTCGGCGCTCTGGCGCTTGCCGGGGACGTCACGGTGACCAACACCTTGTCCCCTGTGCAGGTTGCGAGCTTCAGGCTCACCGGCGTCAGGGGCGTGTTTGGGGGGCGGCGTGCTGGGAGTGGTGGTCCTGGCGATGGTCGATGCGTCCGGTCCGGCCCGGCCGACAAGGTGATCGACAACTTTGCGGCCCGCTATGGTCGATGGCTGGTGGAGAGCTCCTGACCGCCGTATGGACCGCTGCCTGCCCGGTCTATATAGACACCACGTCGGGTCTAGGAGTGTAGCTCAATTGGTCAGAGCACCGGTCTCCAAAACCGGGGGTTGGGGGTTCGAGTCCCTCCACTCCTGCCAGCCGCGGGGACGCCAGTGTGGTGGATTTGAAGTTCCTATCATTCTTGCGGCACGCTCATTATAGGAACTTCAAATCCAAAACCACACTGGAAGTCATATATTTGCTAGTGTCCCTTTGATTCCGAAGTTCGCTCCAGAGGGTGCGGCAGGATAAAGCGAACTTCGGAATCGGGACAGGCAACCGCTTGACGGTCATGGCGACTGGCAGTAGGAAGCAGCCATCGCCTGCGGCCCGGCTTCCGGACTTCCGCGGCGAACCTGCTCCCAAAAAGGAACCGCCGTTCGGTCTCATCCTTCAAGGTTGGGCTGCGAGCACCTATTTGGAGGGACGACGCAACTTCACAATGGCGCAT
This sequence comes from uncultured Alphaproteobacteria bacterium, assembly GCA_963833605.1. Classification (GTDB taxonomy): domain Bacteria; phylum Pseudomonadota; class Alphaproteobacteria; order Rhizobiales; family Xanthobacteraceae; genus JAFAXD01. Next base: position 221,483 of record CAWHYZ010000010.1, on the reverse strand, counting down.
CGACGATGGCAAAGGTCAGTCCGTTCAAATTCCTGCAGGAAGTGCGCACGGAGACCCAAAAGGTCACCTGGCCAAGCCGGCGCGAGACCATGATCACCACCTTGATGGTGTTCATCATGGTGACGGCCGCCTCGATTTTCTTTCTGGTTGCGGATCAGGTGATCCGCTATCTGATCACCCTCGTGCTCAGCGTTGGAAGCTAGTGTCGGACCAAACCATCATGGCCAAGCGCTGGTACGTCATTCACGCCTATTCCAACTTCGAGAAGAAGGTCGCGGAATTGATCCGCGAGCAGGCAAAGCAGCGCGGCCTGAGTGATCTCTTCGATGAGATCCTGGTGCCGATCGAAAAAGTCACCGAAGTCCGCCGCGGCAAGAAGGTCGACGCTGAACGCAAGTTCTTCCCGGGCTACGTGTTGGCCAAAATGGACATGACCGATGAGGCCTTTCACCTCATCAAGAACACCCCGAAGGTCACTGGCTTTCTCGGTGCCGACAACAAGCCGATGGCGATCTCGGAAGCGGAGGCAGCCCGCATCATTCATCAGGTGCAGGAGGGTATCGAGCGACCGAAACCGTCGGTTTCCTTCGAGGTCGGCGAGCAGGTGCGCGTGTCGGATGGCCCGTTTGCATCGTTCAACGGTGTGGTCGAGGAAGTGGATGATGCACGTTCGCGGCTGAAAGTTGCGGTATCGATCTTCGGGCGGGCAACCCCCGTCGAATTGGAGTTCGGCCAAGTCGAGAAGAGCTGACCGCGAAGCGGTCATCCCCAGGCTCTTGACCCGGGGATTTCGAAATGGCTGGTGAACAACCCGTGGGAGGAGACGGCGGCCGCCAACCGCCCCGATCCGCACCACGGCCCCTGACGAGCCGGCGTTTTCCGGCGCACGCACAGGAGTGAATAGATGGCAAAAAAGATCACGGGATTTCTGAAACTTCAGGTACCGGCCGGGGCCGCGAATCCCTCGCCGCCAATCGGGCCCGCCTTGGGGCAGCGCGGCCTCAACATCATGGAATTCTGCAAGGCCTTCAATGCCCAGAGCCAGCAGCTCGAAAAAGGCTCGCCCATTCCGGTGGTGATCACGATCTATCAGGATCGCTCCTTCACCTTTGAGATGCGCACGCCGCCGGTATCCCACTTCATCAAGAAGGCGGCGAAGCTCGAATCCGGATCGAAGGCCCCCGGCCGCGACAAGGTCGGCAGCATCACCAAGGCGCAGGTCAAGGAAATTGCCGAGAAAAAAATGAAGGATCTGAACTCGAGCACGATCGAGGCCGCGATGCGCATGATCGAAGGCTCGGCCCGCTCCATGGGCATCGAGGTGAGGGAGTAGGCGCCATGGCAACGCACGGCAAACGCACGATGAGTGCCCGCCAAGGGATCGATCGCACCAAGCTCTATCCGATCGAAGAGGCGGTTAAACTGGTCAAAGATCGCGCCCAGGCGAAATTCGACGAGACCATCGAGATTGCGATGAATCTCGGCGTTGACCCGCGCCACTCCGACCAGATGGTGCGCGGGGTGGTCAACCTGCCCAACGGGTCCGGCCGTTCGCAGCGCGTCGCGGTGTTCGCGCGTGGCGCCAAGGCGGACGAGGCCAAGGCGGCGGGCGCCGACATCGTCGGCGCCGAAGACCTGGTCGAGAAGGTCAATGCAGGCCAGATCGAATTCGACCGCTGCATCGCGACGCCGGATCTGATGCCGCTCGTCGGCCGGCTCGGCAAAGTCTTGGGTCCGCGTGGCCTGATGCCAAACCCGAAGGTTGGCACGGTCACCATGGACGTGACGTCTGCGGTCAAGGGCGCAAAGGGCGGCTCGGTCGAGTTCCGGGTTGAAAAGGCCGGCATTGTTCACGCTGGCGTTGGAAAGTCCTCGTTCGAAGCCCAGAAGCTGGTCGAGAACATCAAGGCTTTTGCAGACGCGGTGCAGAAAGCCAAGCCACCCGGCGCCAAGGGCCACTTCATCAATAGGATCGCGATCTCCTCGACGATGGGGCCGGGCGTAAAGGTCGAGCCGTCGAGCCTGTTCGGCTAAGCCGGCGGCAACGTCCGCGCCTGGTCATCGCCCGCTCGCGGATCGCTCCCGACCATGACGCTCGCTCTGCGCCCGTTCGTTCCCGCGCGCGTTCGTTAGCGCGGCGCTGGACGCCTATATAAAGACTCGCCCGAACACGCCGTCAGCGAGGCGTTGCTGGCGGTGTGTTGACGTGCTCCCACGGGCGTTGGGATCGGATGCTTCCCGCCCTGAAACCCGCCGGGAGCAGGGGTTATGGCGCCTGGGAAGCGATGCTCGCGCCGAAGCACCGAAAAATGCTTGAAAATCTCGGTAGCCCCCTTGGCAAGGGCCTCCTTTCGTTCTAAATAGCACGCAAGGGGCGTGCCGGCCCTTCTTGTCGGCGCGCCTTTGCGCGTCTTTCGGAAAACCTGAATACGAGGACCTTGATCCTTTGGACATCCCGCGGGATTCATCTGAAGGATCAAGAGCTTAGTACAGTTGCCGAAAGTTGGCGCGGCCAAGGTTCGACAAAACCAAGGGTTTTGGAGAATTGCGGCCAACCTGTCCGAGACTGCAGGTGCCGAGCGCCGGCGTTGCCAAGGCAATCGGCTTAATCTCCTGCACAGACGGGGAAGCAACCGACTGCGGACGATTCCGTATGGGCGTCCGTGCCGGTTTGAACCTCGATGTCCTGGAGCGGCCGATGCTGCACCCGGAGGACAGGCGTTAGGCCCGCGTCGGCGGGCAAATCCGCGCTGTCCTTGTCTCCGCCAATGGCGGACGCGGGGCGGTATGTCGCAACCGGCGATCCTTCGATCGCCAACCTGGAAAGAGCAAACACAGTGGATCGAGCGGCCAAGCAAGAGTCCATCGAGACGCTCAGCGGGGTTTTCAAGAGCTCCAACGTCGTCGTCGTGGCTCACTATGCGGGGCTCACGGTCGCCCAGATGCAGACCCTGCGATCGCAGGCACGGCAGGCGGGCGCATCAGTGAAAGTCGCGAAAAACCGTCTCGCCAAAATCGCTCTTGAAGGCACGGACGTGGCTTCCATCGCGCCTCTGCTCAAGGGGCCGACCGTGATTGCCTATTCGGGCGATCCGATTGCCGCGCCCAAGGTCACCTCCGACTTCGCCAAGGCGAACGAAAAGTTCGTGATCCTGGGCGGAGCCATGGGAAAGACCGCCCTGAACCCGGACGGCGTCAAGGCGCTCGCTGCGCTGCCGTCGCTCGACGAACTGCGCGCCAAGTTGATCGGCCTTATCGTTGCGCCGGCCACCAAGATCGCTCAGGTCGTGAACGCACCGGCGGCCAAGCTCGCCCGCGTGGTTCAGGCCTACGCCAGCAAGGGCGACCCCGCGTGAGGCTCGCCTATCTAAGGTTCAAACCTAAAGGACGTTGAGAAATGGCTGACCTGTCGAAACTCGTTGACGATCTCTCGAGCCTCACCGTGCTCGAAGCGGCGGAGCTCGCGAAGCTGCTGGAAGAGAAGTGGGGCGTATCTGCTGCTGCTGCGGTCGCGGTGGCGGCGGCGCCTGGCGCCGCGGCGGCTCCGGTCGAGGAGAAGACCGAATTCACCGTCGTTCTGGCGAGCGTCGGCGACAAGAAGATCGAGGTCATCAAGGAAGTCCGGGCCCTGACCGGCCTCGGACTGAAGGAGGCAAAGGACCTGGTCGAGGGCGCGCCCAAGCCGGTTAAGGAGAGCGTGGCCAAGGACGAGGCGGAGAAGATCAAGGCGACCCTCGAAAAGGTGGGTGCCAAGGTGGAGCTCAAGTAATTGTGAGCGACTTACCGGCAGTTTCGGAGGCCGATGCCCTCGGGACTGCCTGCATTTGGGCTATGTGAATTGCCGCATCGCGGACATTTTCACGCCGCGCGACTCGAGGGTGCTCGAGCCGCACGTTGGGGCGGAGTTCGATTTTGAGCTCCGCCGATCACGGCAGCTTTCGGTCGCGCGCGCAGCGCTAAGCGCCGCGTCGCCGGAAGACACCGCCGCCGGCAGGTGCCGTCGGACGGTCGAAGCGAGAGAGCACGATGGCAGAGACGTTCACTGGTCGCAAGCGCGTTCGCAAGTTCTTCGGAAAGATCCATGAAGTGGCCGAGATGCCGAACCTGATCGAGGTTCAAAAGGCGTCCTACGACCAATTTCTGCTCGTCAAGGAGCCGACCGGGGGGCGTCCCGACGAGGGTCTGCAGGCGGTGTTCAAATCCGTGTTTCCAATCACGGACTTCTCCAACACCGCCCAGCTTGAATTCGTGCGCTACGAGTTCGAGGCGCCGAAATACGACGTTGATGAGTGTCGGCAACGCGGCATGACTTATGCGGCGCCGCTCAAGGTGACGCTGCGTCTGATCGTGTTCGATATCGATGAGGAAACCGGCGCGCGCTCGGTCAAGGACATCAAGGAGCAGGACGTTCTACATGGGCGACATCCCGCTCATGACCTCCAACGGGACGTTCATCGTCAACGGCACCGAGCGCGTCATCGTCTCCCAGATGCATCGCTCGCCCGGCGTGTTCTTCGATCACGACAAGGGCAAGACCCATTCCTCGGGCAAGCTCCTGTTCGCCGCCCGCATCATTCCGTATCGCGGTTCCTGGCTCGACATCGAATTCGATGCCAAGGACATTGTTCACGCGCGTATCGATCGCCGGCGCAAGCTGCCGGTGACCTCCCTGCTGTTCGCCCTCGGCATGGACGGCGAGGAAATCCTCAACACGTTCTTCAAGCACGTCATCTACAAGCGCAGCAAGGAAGGCTGGCGCGTTCCATTCGACGCCAACCGCATGCGCGGCTATAAGGCCGTCAACGATCTCGTCGACGCCGACACCGGCAAGGTGGTGGTCGAGGCCGGCAAGAAGATAACGGTGCGCCAGGCCCGCCAGCTCGCCGAGAAGGGCCTCAAGGCCCTGCGCATGACCGACGAGGAGTTGCTCGGTCACTACATCGCCGAGGACCTCGTCAACGCCAAGACCGGCGAGATCTATGTCGAGGCTGGCGCCGAGATCACCGACAAGGTGCTGAAGACGCTGCACGAGGCCGGCTACAAGGAAATCCCGGTGCTTGACATCGACCACGTCAATGTCGGCGCCTATATCCGCAATACGCTCGCCGGCGACAAGAACATGACGCGCGAAGACGCGCTGTTCGACATCTACCGGGTGATGCGCCCGGGCGAGCCGCCGACGATCGACACCGCCCAGGCGATGTTCCAGTCGCTGTTCTTCGACCCCGAGCGTTACGACCTCTCCGCGGTCGGCCGGGTCAAGATGAACATGCGCCTCGACCTCGACTGCCCGGACACGGTGCGTGTCCTGCGCAAGGAGGACATCATCGGCGTGATCCGCACGCTGCTCGACCTGCGCGACGGCAAGGGCGAAATCGACGATATCGACCATCTCGGCAACCGCCGGGTGCGTTCGGTCGGCGAGCTCATGGAGAATCAGTATCGGATCGGGCTCCTGCGCATGGAACGTGCCATCAAGGAGCGCATGTCGTCGGTCGATATCGATACGGTGATGCCGCAGGATCTGATCAACGCCAAGCCGGCGGCGGCGGCGGTGCGCGAGTTCTTCGGATCCTCGCAGCTCTCCCAGTTCATGGATCAGACCAACCCGCTGTCCGAGATCACTCACAAGCGCCGACTCTCGGCGCTCGGCCCGGGCGGTCTCACGCGCGAGCGCGCCGGATTTGAGGTGCGCGACGTGCACCCGACCCATTACGGTCGCATCTGCCCAATCGAGACGCCGGAGGGCCCCAACATCGGCCTGATCAATTCACTCGCCACCTATGCGCGGGTGAACAAGTACGGCTTTGTCGAAACGCCGTATCGCAAGGTCAAGGACGGACGCGTCACCGACGAGGTGATCTATCTCTCGGCGATGGAGGAGGGCCGCTACTCGGTCGCGCAGGCGAACCAGTCGGTTGATGCGCGTGGGCGCTTCACCGAGGACCTCATCGTCTGCCGGCACGCCGGCGACGTGCAGATGGTGGCGCCCGACAAAGTCGACTACATGGACGTGTCGCCCAAGCAACTCGTCTCCGTGGCGGCGGCGCTGATCCCGTTCCTGGAAAACGATGACGCCAACCGCGCGCTCATGGGCTCCAACATGCAGCGCCAGGCGGTACCGCTGGTACGCGCGGAATCGCCGTTTGTCGGCACCGGCATGGAGGGTGTCGTGGCGCGCGACAGCGGTGCTGCGATCGCGGCGCGCCGCACCGGCGTGATCGATCAGGTCGACGCCACCCGCATCGTGGTGCGCGCGACAGCCGAGCTTGATCCCGGCAAGTCGGGGGTCGACATCTATCGCTTGCAGAAGTTCCAGCGCTCGAACCAGAATACCTGCATCAATCAGCGTCCGCTGGTGAAGGTCGGCGATCAGGTCGCCAAGGGCGACATCATCGCCGACGGTCCCTCGACCGACCTCGGCGAACTCGCGCTTGGCCGCAACGTGCTGGTCGCGTTCATGCCGTGGAACGGCTACAACTTCGAGGACTTCGATCCTGCTGTCCGAGCGGATCGTCAAGGACGACGTGTTCACGTCCATCCACATCGAAGAATTCGAGGTGATGGCGCGCGACACCAAGCTCGGGCCGGAGGAGATCACCCGCGACATTCCCAACGTCTCCGAGGAGGCGCTGAAGAACCTCGACGAGGCCGGCATCGTCTACATCGGTGCCGAGGTCCACGCCGGCGACATCCTGTGCGGCAAGATCACGCCGAAGGGCGAGAGCCCGATGACGCCGGAGGAAAAACTCCTGCGCGCGATCTTCGGCGAAAAGGCTTCCGACGTGCGCGACACCTCGCTGCGGGTACCGCCCGGTGTGCAGGGCACCGTGGTCGAAGTGCGGGTTTTCAACCGCCATGGCATCGAGAAGGACGAGCGTGCGCTCGCAATCGAGCGCGAGGAGATCGAACGGCTGGCGAAGGACCGTGACGACGAGCAGGCGATCCTCGATCGCAACGTCTATGGCCGTCTCGCCGACATGCTCGAAGGACGCGTCGGCATTGCCGGACCGAAGGGGTTCAAGAAGGACACCAAGATCAGCCGCGCCGTGCTCGATGAATATCCGCGCTCGCAGTGGTGGCAGTTCGCCTCGCCCAACGACAAGCTGATGGCCGAGGTCGAGGCCATGCGCAAGCAGTACGACGAGTTCGAAGAAGGGCCTCGAGCAGCGCTTCCTCGACAAGGTCGAGAAGCTGCAACGCGGCGACGAGCTGCCGCCGGGCGTGATGAAGATGGTCAAGGTCTTCGTCGCGGTGAAGCGCAAGATCCAGCCGGGCGACAAGATGGCCGGCCGTCACGGCAACAAGGGCGTGGTGTCGCGGATCGTACCGCAGGAGGATATGCCGTTCCTGGCCGACGGGCAGCCGGTCGACATCGTGCTCAACCCGCTCGGGGTGCCGAGCCGCATGAACGTCGGTCAGATCCTGGAGACCCACCTGGGCTGGGCGCTGCGCTGGCCTCGGCCATCGCATCGGACAGGCGGTCGACGCTTATTATGCCGGGCGCAACGACACCAAGCCGCTCAAGGACACGCTCAAGAAGGTCTATGGCGATGACGAGACCATCAAGTCGCTGAAGGAGGAGGAACTGGTCGAACTCGGCGAGAACCTCCGCCACGGCGTGCCGATCGCGACCCCGGTGTTCGACGGGGCCAAGGAAAAGGACATCGAGCACATGCTCGATCTGGCGGGCCTCGACCATTCCGGTCAGGTGACGCTGCACGATGGCCGTACCGGCGAGCCATTCGATCGCAAGGTGACGGTGGGCTACATCTACATGCTCAAGCTGCATCACCTGGTCGACGACAAGATCCATGCCCGGTCGATCGGTCCGTACAGCCTGGTGACCCAGCAGCCGCTCGGCGGCAAGGCCCAGTTCGGCGGCCAGCGGTTCGGCGAAATGGAGGTGTGGGCGCTGGAAGCCTACGGCGCCGCCTATACGTTGCAGGAAATGCTGACAGTGAAGTCCGACGACGTCGCCGGCCGCACCAAAGTGTACGAGGCGATCGTGCGCGGCGACGACACGTTCGAAGCCGGTATTCCGGAATTGTTCAACGTGCTGGTCAAGGAGATGCGCTCGCTCGGCCTCAACGTCGACCTGCACAATTCCAAGCAGCAGCGGGGCGGCGGCGAAACGCCGACCAGCGAGGCCGCCGAGTGACGGTCAACGCGCAATCCTGCGTCGCGCCCATCACGCCGTCATGGCCAGGCTTGCCCCGGCCATACCCGCGTTCTCGCGGTAGGGCGAAAACGTGGATGCCCCCGACACGTCGGGCACGACGCCGAGACTGAGAATACGGCCGCAACAGGCGGTGGATGACTCCAAACGGAGACAGCGATGAATCAAGAAGTGATGAATCTTTTCAGCCCGCAGACGCCGGCTCAGGTCTTCGACCAAATCCGGATATCGATCGCGAGCCCGGAAAAGATTCTGTCCTGGTCGTACGGTGAGATCAAGAAGCCGGAGACGATCAACTACCGCACCTTCAAGCCCGAGCGCGACGGCTTGTTCTGCGCGCGCATCTTTGGGCCGATCAAGGACTACGAGTGCTTGTGCGGCAAGTACAAGCGCATGAAGTACAAGGGTATTATCTGCGAGAAGTGCGGCGTCGAGGTCACCCTCTCGCGGGTGCGGCGCGAGCGCATGGGCCACATCGAGCTGGCCGCGCCGGTCGCGCACATCTGGTTCCTGAAGTCGCTGCCGAGCCGCATCGGGTTGCTGCTCGATATGACCCTGAAGGACCTCGAGCGCATCCTCTATTTCGAATACTACGTCGTGCTCGAGCCCGGCCTGACCGCGCTCAAGGATCGCCAGCTCCTGTCCGAGGATGAATACCTCAAGGCGCAGGACGAACTGGGTGCGGATTCATTCACCGCCATGATCGGCGCGGAAGCGATCCGCGAGATGCTGAAGGCGCTCGATCTCGAGAAGCTCGCCGCCGATCTGCGCAAGGAAATCGCGGAATTCGACGTCCGAGCTCAAGCCGAAGAAGCTCGCCAAGCGCCTCAAGCTGATCGAGGCCTTCATGGCCTCGCGCAACAAGCCGGAATGGATGGTGCTGACGCAGATCCCGGTGATTCCGCCGGATCTGCGCCCGCTGGTGCCGCTCGACGGCGGCCGCTTCGCGACCTCTGATCTCAACGATCTGTATCGCCGCGTCATCAATCGCAACAACCGGTTGAAGCGGCTGATCGAACTGCGCGCCCCCGACATCATCATCCGCAATGAGAAGCGGATGCTGCAGGAGGCGGTCGACGCGCTGTTCGACAATGGCCGCCGTGGCCGCGTCATCACCGGCGCCAACAAGCGGCCGCTGAAATCGCTCGCCGACATGCTGAAAGGCAAGCAGGGCCGGTTCCGGCAGAACCTGCTCGGCAAGCGCGTCGACTACTCGGGTCGTTCCGTGATCGTGGTCGGTCCCGAGCTCAAGCTGCACCAGTGCGGCTTGCCCAAGAAGATGGCGCTCGAATTGTTCAAGCCGTTCATCTATTCGCGGCTCGACGCCAAGGGCCTGTCGACCACGGTGAAGCAGGCAAAGAAGCTCGTCGAGAAGGAGAAGTCCGAGGTCTGGGATATCCTCGACGAAGTCATTCGCGAGCACCCGGTGCTGCTCAACCGTGCGCCCACGCTGCATCGCCTCGGCATCCAGGCGTTCGAGCCGGTGTTGATCGAGGGCAAGGCGATCCAGCTGCATCCGCTCGTGTGCGCGGCCTTCAACGCTGACTTCGACGGCGACCAGATGGCCGTGCACGTGCCGCTGTCGCTCGAGGCACAGCTCGAGGCGCGCGTGCTGATGATGTCCACCAATAACATCCTGCACCCGGCCAACGGCTCGCCCATCATCGTGCCCAGTCAGGACATCGTGCTGGGGCTCTATTATCTGTCGCTCATGCGGGAAGGGGAGCCCGGCGAGTGGAAGATTGAAATCCACAGCGAGGAACAGCTCAAGAAGAACTCCAAGCTGCAGAACCGCATACACGGCGTGTATGATAGGGTCAGCGAGATTGAGCATGCGCTTGCCCAGAAGGCGGTCACGCTGCATGCCAAAATCAAATATCGCTGGGAAGGCATTGACGAGGCGGGCGAACCGTTCCGCAAGATATTGGAGACGACGCCGGGCCGCGTTCTGCTCGGCGAGGTCTTGCCGCGGCATCCCAAGATTTCCTTCGACATCGTCAACAAGCTGATGACGAAGCGGGAAATCTCCAACATGATCGACACGGTCTACCGCTTCTGCGGCCAGAAGGAGACGGTGATCTTCTGCGACCGCATCATGGCGCTCGGTTTTCACCATGCGTTCAAGGCCGGCATTTCGTTCGGCAAGGACGACATGGTGGTACCGCACTCGAAATGGAAGATCGTGGAGCGGACGCGCGAGCTCGCCAAGGAGTTCGAGCAGCAGTTCAACGAAGGCCTGATCACCCAGGGCGAAAAGTATAACAAGGTGGTTGATGCCTGGTCGAAGTGCACCGAGGAGATCGCCGACGCGATGATGCGCGAGATCTCGTCGACCAAGAAAGGCGCCGACGGCCGCGACGCCCAGGTCAACTCGATCTACATGATGGCGCATTCCGGCGCGCGCGGCTCGCCCGCGCAGATGCGCCAGCTCGCCGGCATGCGCGGCCTGATGGCCAAGCCGTCGGGCGAGATCATCGAGAGCCCGATCATCTCCAACTTCAAGGAGGGGCTGTCGGTGCTCGAGTACTTCAACTCGACCCATGGTGCCCGCAAGGGTCTCGCCGATACCGCGCTCAAGACGGCGAACTCGGGCTATCTGACCCGACGCCTGGTCGATGTTGCCCAGGATTGCATCATCACCGGAGAGGACTGCGGGACATCGGCCGGCATCAAGGTGCGGGCGATCATCGATTCCGGTCAGGTCGTCGCTTCGCTCGCGAGTTCGTATTCTGGGACGTACTGCGGCCGAGGATCTGCGCGATCCTGCGACCAACCAGGTCATCGTCAAGAACGGCACGCTGCTGGAGGAAAAGCAGGTCGAGGAAATCGTCAACGCCGGCATCCAGGAACTGCGCATCCGATCGGTGCTCACCTGCGAGTTCTCGAACGGCGTGTGCGGCAAGTGCTACGGACGCGACCTCGCGCGCGGCACGCCCGTCAACATGGGCGAGGCCGTCGGTGTGATCGCGGCGCAGTCGATTGGCGAGCCGGGCACCCAGCTCACCATGCGCACATTCCATATCGGCGGCGCGGCGCAGATCTCCGAGCAGTCGTTCATCGAGTCGAACTTCGACGGCACGATCCGGATCAGGAACAAAGCCGTACAGCGCAACTCGGACGGCGAACTCATCGCCATGTCGCGTAACATGGTCATTGTCGTGGTCGATCAGGACGGAACCGAGCGGGCGCTGCATCGCATCCAGTACGGCGCCCGGGTCAAGGTCGATGACGGCGAACACATCAAGCGCGGCCAGCGAATTGCCGAGTGGGATCCCTACACGCGGCCGATCATGACCGAGGTCGAGGGCACGATTGCCTTTGAGGACTTGGTCGAAGGCCAGTCCATGTCGGAGACGCTCGACGAATCGACCGGCATCGCCAAGCGCGTGGTCATCGACTGGCGCACGTCGAGCCGCGCTGCCGATCTGCGGCCCGCGATCGTCATCAAGGGCCCAGCCGGCGACGTGCTCAAGCTTAGCCGGGGCGGCGAGGCGCGCTACATGTTGGCCGTCGACGCGGTGCTCTCGGTCGAGCCAGGTAGCAAGGTCAAGGCAGGCGATGTCATCGCCCGCATCCCGACCGAAGGCGCCAAGACCCGCGATATCACGGGTGGTCTGCCGCGCGTCGCCGAGTTGTTCGAGGCGCGTCGGCCGAAGGAGTCCGCGGTCATCGCCGAAATCGCCGGTACGGTCCGGTTCGGTCGCGACTACAAGAACAAGCGTCGCATCACGATCGAGCCGAACGACAAGGACCAGGAGGCGCGCGAATACCTGATCCCGAAGGGCAAGCACATCCATCTGCAGGATGGCGATGTCATCGAAAAAGGCGATTACATCGTCGAGGGCAATCCGGCACCGCACGACATTCTGGCGATCCGCGGCGTCGAGGACCTCGCTGCCTATCTGGTCAACGAGATCCAGGAGGTCTACCGGCTGCAGGGCGTGTCGATCAACGACAAGCACATCGAGGTGATCGTCCGCCAGATGCTGCAGAAGGTCGAGATCGACGATGCCGGGGAGACCGAGCTGATCCAGGGCGAGCAGATCGACAAGGTCGAGCTCGACGAGATCAACGCGCGTGCGCACGAGGAGGGCAAGAAGTCGGCCCAGGCGCATCCGGTCCTGCTCGGCATAACCAAGGCGTCGCTGCAGACCCGCTCGTTCATCTCCGCCGCCTCGTTCCAGGAGACCACGCGCGTGCTCACCGAAGCCGCGGTCAACGGCAAGGCCGACACGCTCGATGGACTCAAGGAGAATGTGATCGTCGGCCGCCTGATCCCGGCGGGCACCGGCGCAGTCATGAACACTCTGCGCGAGGTCGCGGGCAAGCGCGACCAGCTCATTCTCGAAGAGCGCGAGAAGGAGACGGCTCCCAAAACCGAGGCCGTACAGTTGCCGGCTGCGGAGTAACAGGGGCCTGCACGCCGGTCACTGCGTCAGCGCAAAAGCAAAAAGCCGCCTTCGGGCGGCTTTTTTGTCTCCCTCCGAATGCGCCGCCTGTTGCGAACCGCTATCCGGGATCAGGACTTCTCGTTTCGCTCCTCATTCTTGGCCGGTGCCTGCTCGATTGTGACCAGGCCGAGCTTCGCCATCAGCATGAGGCCGCGCAGCGCGCGCGTCCGGTCGGCCCCCCGATAGGGGCGCAGAAACGCCTCGATATCCTGGCTTCCCTCACGCAGGCGATCGCGCAGCTGCTTGAGCGCACTCAGCGGCGGCATGCGCATGAGCTCGAGCGCCGCGATCTTCAGCGACAGCCGCTCCTCGAAAGCTCCGGTTTCCGCCGCGGGCGTCAGCCGCAGCCGGCTTTTTGCACCGACGACGGCGGTCGCATAACCGGCGAAAAGATCGAACGGATCGAGATGCTCCGGCCAGCGCACGGGCCGCGCCTGCAAAGGACGCTCCCGCAGCGCGGCGGCACGCATCTCGCCGAGTTCGTCCCAGAGCGCCTCGTAGGCGCGAATAACGACCGACCAGTCAAAGGCATCGCGTGCGCGCCGCGCCCCGTTGGCGCCCAATCTCTGGCGCAGGTCGGGATCCGCAGCCAATCGCTCGAACGCCGCCGTTGTCGCCTCGCAATCAACCACGGTCATCGCCGCCGCCTGCCCAATGAAGGCGCCGTATGGCTGTATGTCGAGGGCGTGCGAGAATACGAGATCGGAGGCAAAGCCGGTCGGCGGCGTCAACGTCGGCACCGCAAAGCCGTCGATGCCGTCGCGGACCGTGTCGCGGTAGCCGTTCCAATCGGTGACGACGCAAGGCAGGCTTGCCGCCATGGCCTCGATCGGGGTCAGGCCGAAGGTCTCCTGGATGTTGTCCGACAGCGAGCAAAAACAGTCTGCGCAAGCCCATGCGCGAGCCAATTGCTCCGGTTCGCGGCCGTCGAGGACGACGGAGCGGACTGATGGGCAAACCTTGGCGCGCGCCTCGTTGAACGCGTTTGCAATGGCGTCGTTGTCCGACCAGCCGCACTCGACCAGGACCACCTTGCGGTGCGCGGCGAGACGTTCGAGTGCGAGATACATGGGAAATGGGTTGGCCTTGGCGTTGAACGTCAGGCGGCCGACGAAAAGAACGACAAAGTCGTCATCCGCAATACCGAGGGCCGCCCGCGCCGGCTGCCGATCGCGCATGATCGTCGCTTGCTTTTCGCAATCGACGCCGAGCGGAATGACGGGCAATCGCGGCGCCGGGAACCGGGTCGCGCCGAGCTGTTGCCGTAACTGGTTCGCTCGTGCGTCGACGATGCGTTGCACGGCGGTTTTCACCGCATTCGAGGTACAAACGATCGCGTCCCAGGGCTCCAACGGTGCCGTCGGCCAGGCGGCGATCATCTTCATCACCCGCAGCGACGAAATCGTGTGGGTGACGCCGCACAGGCTCCATGTGCGGGGTGCAAAATAACGCCGCAGCCAGGCGAGCTCCGGGCTGATCGGACCAGGGAAATAGAGACAGCCAATGTCCGCGACCTCGCCCATGCGCATCAGCGGGAGCGTTGTGACGGGCACCTCGGGACGCAGCGCCTTGATGGTTTCGGTGAACTCGTCGCCACCTTCGCGGGTGCGAACCAGCGCGGTAAACCGCTCGGTCCGGCCGTAGCGGGCATAGGCGGCCAGAAAGCCCTCACCGGCGACCCGCCGTCCCATGAGCGGGCGCCCCTGCGGACGGTAGCCGTCGCTTTCGTACCAGATTGCCGCGGGCATCGAGGAGAGTCCCTGAAACCTCGATAATTTCGAGGCTTTCTGGCTTGACTTCAAGGCATGGCACCGATACATACGCCGCACTTTTCGGCAGGCGGTGAGCTTCGCTTAGTCGGACGGTTGCCCGGGTCATCCCAAGCTGTTGGAACGCACGTCACCCAGCGTTTCGTGCCTTCCTGCTTGCCGACGCCGGCGCCAAGCCTCGATCAATGAGGCCCGACCAATGAAGCTCAGACGCTGCCGCTGACACTGTCAGTGGTGCTGACTTCGGGGTGCACGATCGCGTGCGGATTTGCAACGCGATCCTCTGCTTGGCGGAAGCGTCATCCAGGGTTGGATGGCGCGATTTCGTTTTGCGCGCGGGGTTGCCTCGCGCTGTTTGTCGGGTCGGGGCGCGTAGGCGCCACCAATGAGGTGAAGGCTCAATGCCGACGATCAATCAGTTGATCCGCAAGCCGCGGGTCATTCAGAAGGCACGCAAGAAGGTGCCGGCGCTGCAGCAGAGCCCGCAGAAGCGTGGGGTCTGCACGCGCGTCTATACGACAACGCCGAAGAAACCGAACTCGGCGCTGCGCAAGGTCGCCAAGGTTCGCCTCACCAACGGTTTTGAGGTGATCGGCTACATCCCGGGCGAGGGACACAACCTGCAGGAACACTCGGTCGTCATGATCCGCGGCGGCCGCGTCAAGGACCTGCCGGGCGTGCGCTACCACATCCTGCGCGGCGTGCTGGACACCCAGGGCGTGAAGAACCGCAAGCAGCGCCGGTCGAAGTACGGAGCGAAGCGGCCGAAATGATCCCGGCGTAGCGAGGGTCATCCCGGGCAAGCGAGGCGAAGGCGCGCGCGACCCGAGATCTGAAGAAGTAGATGGATGGCCGGGTCAAGCCCGGCCCTGAAAAGACAGAGAAAGAGCCAGGACGCAAGCCAATGTCCCGCCGTCACCGTGCCGAGAAGCGCGAAATTCTGCCTGATCCGAAATTCGGGAACGTGGTTGTCACCAAGTTCATGAATTCGGTGATGCACGAGGGTAAGAAATCGGTCGCCGAAAACATCGTCTATGGTGCGTTCGATCTGATCGAAGGCAAGACCAAGCAGAGTCCGCTCACCGTGTTCGAGCAGGCGCTCGACAACGTCATGCCATCGATCGAAGTGCGTTCCCGCCGCGTCGGTGGCGCGACCTACCAGGTGCCGGTCGAGGTGCGCCAGGATCGCCGCCAGGCGCTGGGTATCCGCTGGCTGATCTCTGCGGCGCGCGAGCGCAACGAAAAGACCATGACGGAGCGGCTCTCCGGCGAGCTGCTCGACGCATCAAGCAATCGGGGGAACGCCGTCAAGAAACGCGAAGACACGCACCGGATGGCCGAAGCCAACCGCGCGTTCTCGCATTACCGCTGGTAAGGCCCCATGCCCCGCAGCCATCCGATCGAGGACTACCGCAATTTCGGCATCATGGCCCACATCGATGCCGGCAAGACGACGACGACCGAGCGCATCCTCTATTACACCGGCAAGAGCCACAAGATGGGCGAAGTCCATGAGGGCGCCGCCACCATGGACTGGATGGAGCAGGAGCAGGAGCGCGGCATCACGATCACGTCGGCCGCGACCACGGCATTCTGGCACGGCAAGCGCCTCAATATCATCGACACCCCAGGCCACGTCGACTTTACCATCGAGGTCGAACGCTCGCTGCGCGTCCTTGACGGGGCGGTGTGCGTGCTGGACTCCAACCAGGGTGTGGAGCCGCAGACCGAGACGGTCTGGCGCCAGGGCGACAAGTACAAGGTTCCGCGCATTGTCTTCGCCAACAAGATGGACAAGATCGGCGCGGACTTTTTCCGCTGCCTGAGCGACATCGTGGATCGCCTCGGGGCCAAGCCGATCGCCATCCAGCTGCCGATCGGAGCCGAAAACCAGTTCAAGGGCATCATCGACCTCGTGCGCATGAAGGGCGTGGTCTGGGACGACGAGACGCTTGGCGCGAAATATCAGGACGTCGACATTCCGGCCGACCTCATCGACCAGGCCAAGGAATATCGCGAGAAGATGATTGAAGCCGCGGTCGAGCTCGACGACGATGCGATGACCGCCTACCTCGAGGGCAACGAGCCCGACGAAGCCACCCTCAAGCGGCTGATCCGCAAAGCGGTGATCACCGGTGCGTTTTATCCGGTGCTCTGTGGCTCCGCGTTCAAGAACAAGGGCGTGCAGCCGCTGCTCGACGCGGTCGTCGACTATCTGCCGTCGCCGCTCGACGTTCCCGCCATCAAGGGCATGGACGACAAGGGCAACGAGATCCTTCGCAAGGCGGACGACAAGGAGCCGCTCGCTTTGCTCGCATTCAAGATCATGGATGATCCGTTCGTCGGCACGATCACGTTCTGCCGCATCTATTCGGGCACGCTGCAGAGCGGCACCGGGGTGCTCAATTCCACCAAGGATCGCAAGGAGCGCATCGGCCGCATGTTGCTGATGCACGCCAACAATCGCGAGGACATCAAGGAAGCCTATGCGGGCGACATCGTCGCGCTCGCCGGGCTCAAGGAAGTGCGTACCGGCGATACGCTATGCGATCCACAGAAGCCGGTGATTCTGGAAAAGATGGAGTTTCCGGACCCCGTCATCGAGATCGCGATCGAGCCGAAATCGAAGGCCGACCAGGAAAAGCTTGGCACCGCCCTCGCAAAGCTCGTGGCCGAGGACCCGTCGTTCCGGGTCTCGACCGATCAGGAAAGCGGCCAGACCATCATCAAGGGCATGGGCGAGCTGCATCTCGACATCAAGGTCGACATCCTCAAGCGCACCTACAAGGTCGAGGCCAATATCGGCGCCCCGCAGGTCGCCTATCGGGAGCGGATCACGCGGCCGGTCACCGTCGACTATACCCACAAGAAGCAGACCGGCGGCTCCGGTCAGTTCGCCAACGTGAAGATCGTTGCCGAACCGCTGCCTCCTGGTGGGGGCTTCGTGTTCGAGAACGAGATCGTCGGTGGTGCCGTGCCCAAGGAATACGTCCCGGGCGTCGAAAAGGGCCTCGAGTTCGTGCTCGGCTCGGGCGTGCTCGCTGGCTTCCCCGTGGTCGATCTCAAGGTCTCGCTGATTGACGGCAAGTACCACGACGTTGAATTCCTCGGCGCTCGCGTTCGAGATCGCGGCGCGCGCCGCGCTGCGCGAGGCGCTGCAGAAGGGCGGTTCGGCGTTGCTCGAACCGATCATGAAAGTCGAGGTCGTCACCCCCGAGGACTATACCGGCTCGGTGATCGGCGACCTCAACTCCCGGCGCGGCCATATTCAGGGCCAGGACATGCGCGGCAACGCCAACGTGATCACCGCGATGGTGCCGCTCGCCAACATGTTCTCGTACGTCAACAACCTGCGCTCCATGAGCCAGGGTCGCGCCACTTTCACCATGCAGTTCGATCACTACGAGCAGGTGCCGCAGAACGTCGCGCAGGAGGTTCAGGCGAAGTACGCCTGAGCTCTGCCACAACCCACAGAGTCGGTAAGTAGGAGAACCCGATGGCCAAGGCAAAATTTGAACGTACCAAGCCGCATTGCAACATTGGCACGATCGGCCATGTCGATCATGGCAAAACGTCGCTGACGGCGGCCATCACCAAGATTTTGGCGGAGTCGGGCAAGGCCCAGTACACGGCCTATGACCAGATCGACAAGGCGCCGGAAGAGAAGGCGCGCGGCATCACGATCTCGACCGCCCACGTCGAATATGAGACCGACAAGCGCCACTACGCGCACGTCGATTGCCCCGGGCACGCCGACTACGTGAAGAACATGATCACTGGCGCAGCCCAGATGGACGGCGCGATCCTGGTCGTGTCCGCCGCCGACGGGCCGATGCCGCAGACCCGCGAGCATATTCTGCTCGCCCGTCAGGTCGGCGTTCCGGCGCTGGTCGTCTACATGAACAAGGTCGACATGGTCGACGACCCGGAGCTCCTCGAACTCGTCGAGCTCGAGGTTCGCGAGCTTCTGTCCAAATATAACTTCCCTGGCGACAAGATCCCGGTGATCAAGGGCTCGGCCCTGATGGCGCTGGAAGACAAGAACCCGGAAATGGGCAAGAATTCCATTCTCGAGTTGATGAAGGCGGTCGACGAGAACATCCCGCAACCCGAGCGTCCGAAGGACCAGCCGTTCCTGATGCCGGTGGAAGACGTGTTTTCGATTTCCGGTCGCGGCACCGTGGTAACCGGGCGTATCGAACGCGGCGTCATCAAGGTCGGCGAGGAAGTCGAGATCGTCGGCATCCGTCCGACCACCAAGACGACCGTCACCGGCGTTGAGATGTTCCGCAAGCTGCTTGATCAAGGCGAGGCCGGCGACAACGTCGGCTGCCTGTTGCGCGGCACCAAGCGCGAGGAAGTCGAACGCGGTCAGGTGCTGTGCAAGCCGGGTTCGGTGAAGCCGCATACCAAGTTCAAGGCTGAAGCCTACATCCTCACCAAGGAAGAGGGCGGGCGCCACACGCCGTTCTTCACCAATTACCGCCCGCAGTTCTACTTCCGCACCACCGACGTGACCGGCGTCGTGCATCTGCCGGAAGGCACCGAAATGGTAATGCCGGGCGACAACATCGCGATGACGATCGAGCTGATCGTGCCGATCGCGATGGAGGAGAAACTGCGCTTTGCCATTCGCGAGGGCGGTCGCACCGTCGGCGCCGGCGTCGTGGCGAGCATCATCGAGTAAGTGTGGAACGTCGCCCCCGGGGCATGATCCCGGGGGTTCTTTTTTCAGGAAGGCAGCTTCGATGAACGGCCAGAATATCCGCATCCGGCTCAAGGCCTACGACCACCGTATTCTCGATGCTTCGACGCGCGAGATCGTGGCGACGGCCAAGCGCACGGGCGCGCAGGTGCGCGGGCCGATCCCGCTGCCGACCAAGATCGAGAAGTTCACCGTCAACCGCTCGCCGCATATCGACAAGAAAAGCCGCGAGCAGTTCGAGATGCGCACCCACAAGCGCCTGCTCGATATCGTCGATCCCACACCGCAGACCGTCGATGCGCTGATGAAGCTCGACCTCGCGGCCGGCGTCGACGTTGAGATCAAGCTCTGAGGGTGGTGGAGGAGAAGATGCGCTCCGGCGTGATCGCACAGAAGGTCGGCATGACACGCCTCTTCACGGAGGCGGGCGAGCACGTGCCGGTCACGGTGCTGCGGCTCGAAAATTGTCAGGTCGTGGGTCACCGCACTGTGGACAAGAACGGCTACATTGCGCTCCAGCTCGGCGCCGGCTCGCGCAAGGTGCGCAACGTCGGCAAGGCCGAGCGCGGCAATTTCGCCATCGCCAAGGTCGAGCCCAAACGCAAGCTGGCCGAATTCCGCGTGAGCCAGGATGGCGTCATCCCGGTCGGCGCCGAGATCACGGCCGATCATTTCGTGGTCGGCCAGTTCGTCGATGTGACCGGCACCTCCATCGGCAAGGGTTTTGCCGGCGGCATGAAGCGCTGGAACTTCGCCGGCCTGCGCGCTTCCCATGGCGTGTCGATCTCGCATCGCTCGATCGGCGGCACCGGCGGCCGGCAGGATCCCGGCAAGACCTTCAAGAACAAGAAGATGCCTGGTCACCTCGGCGTCGAGCGGGTGACAACCCTCAATCTGCGTGTGGTGCGGACCGACGTCGAGCGTGGCCTCATCCTGGTCGAGGGCGCGGTGCCCGGCGCCAAGGGCGGCTGGATCATGCTACGCGACGCGGTCAAGAAAGCGCTGCCGAAAGACGCGCCCAAGCCCGGCAAGTTCCGCGCCGCCGACGGCGCGGCCGCGTCCGAAGCACCCGCGGCCGAACAACCGCAGGAGGGCGCGTGACATGGAACTGACCGTCACCACCCTTGCGGGCGAGGCCGCCGGTTCGATCACGCTCTCGGATGAGATATTCGGGCTGACGCCGCGCCAGGACCTTATTCAGCGTTGCGTCGTCTGGCAGCTCGCCAAGCGTCAACGCGGCACTCATGACGTGAAGAACCGGGCCGAGATCCAGCGCACCGGCAAAAAGATGTACAAACAGAAGGGCACCGGCAACGCGCGCCACGGATCGGCGCGGGTGAACCTGTTCCGCGGGGGTGGACGCTCGTTCGGCCCGACCCCGCGCAGTCACGCCATCGATCTGCCCAAGAAGGTGCGCGCGCTAGCGTTGCGCCATGCGCTATCCGCCAAGGCGCAGGACGGCGGCATCATTGTGATCGACGCGGTCGCCGCCAAGGATGGCAAGACCAAGGCGCTGCGGGCACAGCTCGAAAAGCTCGGCCTCGACAGCGCGTTGATCGTGGACGGCGCTGAGATCGAGAACAATTTCCGCCTCGCGGCCCGCAATATTCCCAATATCGACGTGCTGCCGGTGCAGGGCGTCAACGTCTACGACATTCTGCGGCGCAACAAGCTGGTGCTGACCAAGGCCGCAATCGAAGCTCTGGAGGCGCGCTTCAAATGACCGTCACGGATCCGCGCCATTACGACGTGATTCTCGCCCCGATCATTACCGAGAAGGCGACCGCCGCGTCGGAGAAGAACCAGGTCATGTTCCGGGTCGCCAAGAATGCGACCAAGCCGCAAATCAAGGAAGCGGTCGAGAAGCTGTTCAACGTCAAGGTCAAGAGCGTCAACACGCTGGTGCGCAAGGGCAAGATCAAGGCGTTCCGCGGCTCGCGCGGCGAGCAGTCGGACGTGAAGAACGCGATTGTGACCCTTGAAGAGGGTCATCGCATCGATGTGACCACCGGATTGTAGGGCGGCGATCATGGCACTCAAAAACTTCAAGCCGACGACCCCGGGCCAGCGACAGCTCGTGCTGGTCGATCGCTCGGCGCTCTACCGCGGCAAGCCGGTCAAGACGTTGACGGAAGGCAAGAACTCGTCTGGCGGGCGCAACAACAATGGCCGCATCACGGTGCGTTTTCGCGGCGGCGGGCACAAGAAGGCGTTGCGCCTCGTCGACTTCAAGCGCCGCAAGTTTGATCAGCCGGCCAAGGTCGAGCGCATCGAGTACGATCCCAACCGCACCGGCTTCATCGCGCTGATCAAGTACGAGGACGGCGAGCTCGCCTATATTCTGGCGCCGCAGCGGCTGGGCGAGGGCGACATGGTCGTCTCCGGCGAGCACG
The DNA here is from genome assembly GCA_963833605.1 of uncultured Alphaproteobacteria bacterium. GTDB lineage: Bacteria > Pseudomonadota > Alphaproteobacteria > Rhizobiales > Xanthobacteraceae > JAFAXD01. The sequence goes on along the minus strand of CAWHYZ010000010.1, from coordinate 199,986 downwards.
TCGACGTGAAGCCTGGCAACGCCATGCCACTCGGCAACATGCCGATCGGCACGATCGTACACAACGTGGAGCTCAAGATCGGCAAGGGCGGCCAGCTGGCACGCTCGGCCGGGACCTACACCCAGATCGTCGGCCGCGACCAGGACTACGTGATCCTGCGGCTCAATTCGGGCGAGCAGCGGCTCGTGCATGGCCGCTGCATGGCGACTGTGGGCGCGGTCTCGAACCCAGACAACATGAACATCTCGATCGGCAAAGCCGGGCGCAAGCGCTGGATGGGCCGGAGGCCGCATAACCGCGGCGTCGCCATGAACCCGGTCGACCACCCGCACGGCGGCGGCGAGGGCCGCACCTCGGGCGGGCGCCACCCGGTCACGCCCTGGGGCTTCCCCACCAAGGGCAAGAAGACTCGCAACAACAAGTCCACCAACAAATTCATCGTGTCGAGTCGTCACACTCGCAAGCAAAAGGGTTGAGGACGATATGTCGCGTTCGGTATGGAAAGGCCCGTTTGTCGACGGCTATCTGCTCAAGAAGGCGGAAGCGGCGCGCTCGTCAGGCCGACATGATGTGATCAAGATCTGGAGCAGGCGCTCGACCATCCTGCCGCAGTTCGTAGGGCTCATGTTCGGCGTCTACAACGGGCACAAGCATCTCCCGGTGCTGGTGACGGAGGAAATGGTCGGGCACAAGTTCGGCGAGTTCGCGCCCACCCGCACGTTCTTCGGTCATTCGTCGGATCGCAAGGCGAAGCGCGCGACCGGCGCGCCGGCAGCGGCAGCCGCGCCTGCGGCACCGGCGTCTGCGGCCAAAGCGAGTTGAGGCGAAGACGATGAGCAAGAAGAAGCGTCCGCGCAGTCTTGCCGATACCGAGGCCAAGGCCGTGATGCGAACCATTCGGGTGAGCCCGCAGAAGCTCAATCTGGTGGCGGCGCTCATTCGCGGCAAAAGGGTTGCGAGCGCGCTCGCCGACCTCGAGTTCTCGCGCAAGCGCATCGCCAAGGACGTGCGCAAGTGCCTGGAATCCGCGATCGCGAATGCCGAGAACAATCACGATCTCGATGTCGATGATCTCGTCGTGGCCGAGGCGCACGTGGGCAAATCGCTGGTGATCAAGCGCTTCCACGCGCGCGCCCGTGGCCGCGCCAGCCGCGTCACCAAACCGTTCTCGCATCTGACGATTGTGGTGCGTGAGGTCGAGGCTGCGGCATGAGCACATTGTTTGTCGCGTTTTCATATGGCGAGACCATGCGTTCGCCGGAAAGCGCCTGAGGAGGACCAATGGGTCAGAAAGTCAATCCGGTCGGCCTGCGGCTCGGCATCAACCGGACCTGGGATTCGCGCTGGTTCGCCGGCAAGGGCGAGTACGGCAAGCTGCTGCACGAGGACATGGCAATCCGCAAGGGGCTGCAGGAGCAACTCAAACAAGCCGCGGTGTCGAAGATCGTCATCGAGCGCCCGCACAAGAAGTGCCGCGTGACCATTCATTCGGCGCGGCCGGGCGTCGTCATCGGCAAGAAGGGGGCCGATATCGAAAAGCTGCGCCGCAGCGTGGCGAAGATGACCGACTCCGACGTGGTGCTCAACATCATCGAGATCCGCAAGCCCGAACTCGACGCGCGCCTGGTCGCCGAATCGATCGCCCAGCAGCTCGAGCGCCGCGTCGCTTTCCGGCGCGCCATGAAACGTGCGGTGCAATCGGCCATGCGGCTCGGCGCCGAAGGCATCCGCATCAACTGCTCGGGACGCCTCGGCGGCGCCGAGATTGCGCGTATGGAGTGGTATCGCGAAGGTCGCGTTCCGCTGCACACATTGCGCGCCGACGTCGACTACGGCACCGCGACCGCATTCACCACCTACGGCACCTGCGGGGTCAAGGTCTGGATCTTCAAGGGCGAAATTCTGGAACACGACCCGATGGCCCAGGACAAGCGGATGGCCGAAAGCGAGGCCGGCCGGCCGCGTCGCGACGTCGGCTGACCGGGCCGACGGGACGCAAGCCTAACAAAGAGAGACTGCCATGCTGCAACCGACGCGCACGAAGTTTCGCAAGGCGCACAAGGGCCGGATCAAGGGCCTTGCGACGAGCGCGGCCAACCTCGATTTTGGCGAGTATGGCCTCAAGGCGCTCGAGCCCGAGCGCATCACCGCGCGCCAGATCGAAGCGGCGCGGCGTGCGCTCACCCGTCACATGAAGCGCGCGGGCCGGGTCTGGATCAGGCTGTATCCGGATGTGCCGGTGTCGAAAAAGCCGCTCGAAGTTCGCATGGGGTCCGGCAAGGGCGCGCCCGAATTCTGGGTTGCGCGCGTGAAGCCGGGCCGCATTCTGTTCGAGGTCGACGGCGTTACGGCCCAGGTCGCGCGCGAGGCGCTTTTGCTCGCGGCTGCCAAGCTTCCGATCAAGACGCGATTCGTCCAGCGCATCGCGGAGTAGCGACATGAGCAAGCCGGAAGACCTTCGCACCATGACGATCGACCAGCTCGACGACGAGCTTTTGCGGCTCAAGAAGGAGCAGTTCAATCTGCGTTTTCAGCGCGCCACCGGGCAGCTCGAGAACAGTTCGCGCGTGCGCGTCGTGCGCCGCGACATTGCCCGGATCAAAACAATCGCGCAGCAGAAGCGCGCGCAGTCGAAGTAAGGAGAACGCGATGCCCAAGCGCATGCTGCAGGGTACGGTCGTGGGCGACAAGCCGGCGAAGACGGTCGTCGTACGCGTCGAGCGTCGCTTCACCCATCCGGTGCTCAAGAAGACGGTCCGGCACGCCAACAAATACTACGCCCACGACGAGCAGGACGAATATTCGGTCGGCGATATCGTATGGATCGAAGAACATCGTCCGCTGTCGAAGCTCAAGCGCTGGACCGTCGTGCGAGGCGAGAAAAAGGCGAAATAGCCGCGCGAGTTGCGCGCAATCGAGAAGAACGAGGGTCCCTATGATCCAGATGCAGACAAACCTCGACGTGGCGGACAATTCCGGCGCGCGCCGCGTCATGTGCATCAAGGTGCTGGGCGGCTCGAAGCGCAAGTATGCGACCGTGGGCGACGTGATCGTGGTCTCGGTCAAGGAAGCGATCCCGCGCGGCCGCGTGAAGAAGGGCGACGTGATGAAGGCGGTGGTGGTGCGGGTTGCCAAGGACATTCGCCGTCCCGACGGCTCCGTGATCCGCTTCGACCGCAACGCGGCGGTGCTGATCACCCCGCAGATGGAGCCGGTCGGCACCCGCATTTTCGGACCGGTGCCGCGTGAGCTGCGCGCCAAGAACCACATGAAGATCATCTCGCTCGCGCCGGAGGTGTTGTGATGGCCGCGAAGATCCGCAAGGGCGACAAGGTCGTCGTGCTGTCGGGGCGTGACCGCGGCCGCACCGGCGAGGTGATCGAGGTGCGCCCCGACGAGGGACGCGCGCTGGTACGCGGGGTCAATCTCGTCAAGCGCCACCAGAAGCAAACCGCGCAGCAGGAGGGCGGCATCATCTCCAAGGAGTTGCCGATCCACCTGTCCAATATCGCCTATGCGGATCCCAAGGACGGCAAGGCGACGCGCATTGGATTTAAGGTCCTGGCCGACGGCAAGAAGGTACGGATCGCCAAACGCTCGGGAGCGGAGATCGATGGCTGATGACCCAACCACGCCTGAAGGCGCAATACGAGAGCGTCATCCGGCCGAAGCTCACCGAGCAATTCGGTTACAAGAACCTCATGCAGGTGCCGACCCTGGAGAAGGTCGTCGTCAACATGGGCATCGGCGAGGCCGTCAACGACCGCAAGAAAGTCGAGAATGCGGCGGCCGACCTGGCCCTCATCACCGGTCAGAAGGCGGTGATCACCAAGTCGCGCAAATCGATCGCCGACCTACAAGCTGCGCGAAGGCCAGCCGATTGGCTGCAAGGTCACGCTGCGCAAGGGCCGCATGTACGAGTTCATCGATCGGTTGATCACCATCGCGTTGCCGCGCGTGCGCGATTTCCGCGGCCTCAATCCGAAGAGCTTCGACGGCCGCGGAAACTACACGCTCGGCATTAAGGAACACATCGTGTTCCCCGAAATCGATTATGACAAGGTGACCGACATCTGGGGCATGGACGTCACGGTGTGCACAACGGCGCGCAGCGACGATGAGGCGCGCGCGCTGCTCACCGCTTTCAATTTCCCGTTCCGGCAGTGAGGAGCAAGGCGTCCTCAAACGCGGAAACCTAGGAGACGTGAATGGCGAAGAAAAGTTCGATTGAGAAGAATGAGCGCCGGCGCAAGATGTCGAAGTCGTTGAGCGGCCGTCGCTCGCGCCTCAAGGCGATTGCAAAGGACAAGACGAAACCGATGGAAGAGCGCTTTGCGGCGTCGCTCAAGCTCGCGCAAATGCCGCGTAATTCCTCGGCGACCCGCATCCGCAATCGCTGCGAGGTGACCGGGCGGCCGCGCGGCTATTACCGCAAGCTCAAGCTCAGCCGGATCGCACTGCGCGAGCTTGGCGCCAAGGGGCTCATCCCCGGGCTCGTCAAGTCGAGCTGGTGAGGAGGATCGCATGGCTGTGAACGATCCGATCGGCGATCTGATCACGCGCATTCGCAATGCGCAGGCGCGCAACAAGCCAAAGGTCTCGACTCCGGGGTCGAGCCTGCGGGTGCGCGTGCTCGATGTGCTCAAGAGCGAGGGCTATATCCGCGGCTATGCCAGCGTCGAGCACAGCGACGGCCGCTCGGAGCTCGAGATCGAGCTGAAATACTTCGATGGCGCGCCGGTCATTCGGGCAATCGAGCGGGTGTCGAAGCCGGGCCGTCGGGTCTATGCGTCGGTGAAGAATTTGCCGCGCATCAACAACGGCCTCGGTGTCGCGATCGTTTCGACGCCAAAGGGCGTCATGGCCGATCACGAAGCGCGAGACGCCAACGTCGGCGGCGAGATCCTCTGTACGGTATTTTGAGCGAGGACGAGATGTCACGCATCGGCAAGAAAGCGGTGCCGGTCCCGTCGGGCGTTACCGCCACGATCGAAGGCCAGACCGTCAAAATAAAAGGCCCTAAGGGCGCCCTGCAAGTCGTTTTGCCCGATGAGATCATCGCGCAGATGGACAACGGCGCCGTCAAGGTCGATCCGCGCTCCACGACCGACCGGGCACGCGCCATGTGGGGCACCTCGCGTACGCTGGTCGCCAATCTCGTCACCGGCGTCACCAAGGGTTTTGAAACAAAGCTCGAGATCAGCGGAGTCGGCTACCGCGCCGCCGTGCAGGGCAAGAACCTGCAGATTGCGCTCGGCTACAGCCACGATGTCGTCTTTCCGATCCCAGAAGGCATTGCGATCGCGACCCCCAAGCCGACCGAGGTCGTGGTGACCGGAATCGACAAGCAGAAGGTCGGCCAGGTGGCGGCAGAGATCCGCGGGTTCCGCAAACCCGAACCCTACAAAGGCAAGGGCGTCAGGTACGCGGGCGAGTTCATCTTCCGCAAGGAAGGCAAGAAGAAGTAGGAGCCCGCAATGGCCGATCCCAAGAGACAGGCAGAGCGGCGCCGGGGCCGCGTTCGCGGTGCGGTCAAGAATGTCGCGGGCAGCCGCGTGCGGCTTTCGGTGTTCCGCTCCTCCAAACACATCTACGCGCAGGTCATCGACGACCGCAAAGGTGAGACGCTGGTCGCGGCATCTTCGATCGAAAAAGACATGCGCAGCGGGCTCAAGACCGGAGCCGACATGGAAGCCGCGAAGGCGGTTGGTAAGCTGCTGGCGGAACGCGCCGCCTCCAAGGGTATTACGGACATTGTGTTCGATCGCGGCAGCTATCGCTATCACGGCCGTGTCAAGGCACTGGCTGACGCGGCGCGCGAAGGCGGGTTGAAGTTCTAGAGCATGTCCCGCAAAAGCGGGAACCGGTTTTGCGAAACGGACATGCTCAAACAAAGAGGTAGATCGGGCGCGGGCCCGACGCAGACTTGACCGGATAGGATCGACAAAATGGCACGTGGTCGCGAAAAGGAACGCGAGCGGGAAGAGCGGGACAGCGAGTTCACCGACAAGCTGGTCCACATCAACCGTGTCGCGAAGGTGGTGAAGGGCGGCCGGCGCTTTGGATTCGCCGCATTGGTGGTGGTCGGCGACCAGAAGGGCCGGGTCGGGTTTGGTCACGGCAAGGCGCGCGAGGTTCCGGAAGCGATCCGCAAGGCGACCGATTCGGCCAAGCGCAACCTTGTCCGTGTGCCCCTGCGCGAGGGTCGTACGCTGCATCACGACGTGCTCGGCCGCCACGGAGCCGGCAAGGTCTATCTGCGCGCTGCCCCTCCCGGTACCGGCATCATTGCCGGTGGTCCGATGCGGGCCGTGTTCGAAACGCTCGGGATGCAGGACGTGGTCGCAAAATCGATCGGATCGTCGAACCCCTACAACATGGTGCGCGCCACCTTCGATGCGCTGAAACACCAGGACAGCCCACGCGCGGTGGCGGGACGTCGCAGCATCAAGGTTTCCGCCCTGCAGGCGCGTCGCCGCGACGGCGATGCCGAGCAGGCTGCGACCGAATGATGGCAAACCCGCAAGAGCAGACCATGAGCAAGGCACCAAAGACCGGCAAGACGATCGTCGTGGAGCAGGTCGGCAGCCCGATCCGCCGCCAGCACACCCAGCGTGCAACGCTGATCGGCCTCAAGCTCAATCGGATCGGCCGTGTCGCCGAGCTTCCCGACACGCCGGCGGTGCGCGGCATGATCAGCAAGGTGGCGCATCTGGTGCGGATGGTCGTCAGCAAGTGAGTGTGTTGTTTCGGCGTCGCGCCGCTGAGGGCGCAACGTCGAAAGTTAAGGAGACTGCGATGAAGCTCAACCAGGTTGCCGACCGGCCGGGAGCGCGCAAAGCCCGCCAGCGCATCGGCCGGGAATCGGCTCGGGCGTGGGCAAGACCGGCGGTCGCGGCGGCAAAGGCCAGACCGCGCGTTCCGGCGTGCGCATTAAAGGCTTCGAGGGCGGCCAGATGCCGCTGCATCGGCGTCTGCCGAAGCGCGGGTTCAACAACATCTTCGCCAAGAACCTCAACGAAGTGAATCTCGGCCGCGTCCAGGCGGCGATCGATGCCGGTCGCCTGCACCTCGACGCTGGCGCCGAGGTCGACGCCGCCATCCTGGTCAATGCCGGCGTGCTGCGGCGCGCCCGCGACGGCGTACGCCTGCTGGGTGACGGCGAGCTGAAGGCCAAGGTCAATTTCGCCGTCTACGGGGCGTCGAAGTCGGCGATTGCGGCGGTCGAAAAGGCGGGCGGCAGCGTCAAGGTGCTGGCACCGAAGCGGGAACAGTCCACGGAACCGAAGGGCAAGAACGCCAAGCGGTTGCTGGCGGAGGCGCGGGGCGAAAAGCCGAAGGGCGAACCCGCGGAGGCCAAGGGCGAGAAGGGCGACAAACCCAAGGGCGAGAAGCCCAAGGCCGATAAGACGAAGCCCGGGGCGCCCGCCGGCGAGCCCAAGGCCGAGAAGCCGAAGGGTGAAAAACCAAAGCCCGATCAACAGGCTGACAAGCCAGCGGCGAAGGGCGACAAAAAGCCCCAGACGCAGGGCAAAGGTGGCAAGGGCGACAAGGGCAAAAGCGCCGAGTGATCACTATATTGTCGTGGCCTTGCCGGGGCTGATGATCGGGCCGCACGGCGCATAGATCACGACGCAGATCGGAGCCAAGGGCATGGTCTCGGCAGCGGAACAATTGGCGGCCAATCTCAATTTCTCGGCGCTTGCCAAAGCCGAGGAATTGAAAGCCCGCATCTGGTTCACTCTCGGCGCACTGCTGGTCTACCGCCTCGGCACCTACATTCCGTTGCCCGGCATCGATCCCTCCGCCTGGGAGCAGATTTTCCGCACCCAGGCCGGCGGCATTCTCGGCATGTTCAACATGTTCTCGGGTGGCGGTATTCACCGCATGGCGATTTTCGCCCTGAACATCATGCCGTACATCTCGGCCTCGATCATCATTCAGCTGATGACGACGGTGTCGCCGACCCTCGAGCAGCTCAAGAAGGAGGGCGAGGCCGGTCGCAAGGTCATGAACCAGTATACCCGTTATCTCACGGTCATACTGGCGGCATTCCAAGCTTATGGCATCGCGGTCGGACTCGAGAGCGCCGGCCAGGTGGTCACTGACCCCGGCCTGTTTTTCCGTATTTCGACGGTGATCACGCTCACCGGCGGCACCGTGTTCTTGATGTGGCTCGGCGAACAGGTGACATCGCGCGGGATCGGCAATGGTATCTCGCTGATCATTTTGGCCGGCATCGTCGCCGAGTTGCCATCTGCCCTCGCCAACATGTTCGAGCTTGGCCGTCAGGGCGCGCTCTCCACCGGTCTTATTCTGGTGGTGATGGTGATGGCGGTCGCCGTCATCGCCTTCATCGTTTTCATGGAGCGCGCGCAGCGCCGGCTGTTGATCCAATATCCCAAGCGCCAGGTCGGCAACCGCATGTTCGAGGGGCAGTCGTCGCATCTGCCGCTCAAGCTCAATACATCAGGCGTGATCCCGCCGATCTTTGCCTCCTCGCTGCTGCTGTTGCCGACGACCGTTGCCAACTTCAACGCCGGGCAGCTTCCCGATTGGATGAGCGCAATCACGACCCAGCTGTCCCACGGCCGGCCGTTGTTTCTTGTGCTCTACGTCGGGTTGATCGTGTTCTTTGCGTTCTTCTATACGGCGGTCGTTTTCAATCCGACTGAAACGGCTGAAAATCTCAAGAAACACGGCGGGTTCATTCCCGGGATCCGGCCGGGCGAACGCACCGCGGAATATATTGATTACGTGCTCTCCCGCATCACGGTCGTGGGCGCCGCCTATCTGGCGATCGTCTGCCTGATTCCGGAAATTCTGATCTCCTATGCGGCAGTACCGTTCTATTTCGGCGGCACGTCGCTGCTGATCGTGGTCAGCGTGACCATGGATACGGTCGCGCAGATTCAAGGCTACTTGCTGGCGCACCAGTACGAAGGCCTGATCAAGAAATCGAAGCTCAGGGGGAGACGCAGATGAGGCTGATTCTGCTTGGTCCGCCGGGGGCCGGAAAGGGCACGCAAGCCAAAAATCTCGTCGACAAACACGGAATCGTTCAGCTCTCCACCGGTGAATTGCTGCGGGCCGCGGCTGCTGCCGGTACCCCTGTCGGGCTGCGCGCCAAGGAGATCATGGCGCGCGGCGAATTGGTCCCCGACGATGTGGTTGTTGCGATCGTCGCCGACCGCATCGCCCAGCCCGACGCCAAGAACGGCTTCATCCTCGATGGCTTCCCGCGCACCGTGCCGCAGGCGGAGGCGCTCGATCGCATGCTGCACCACAAGAAGCTCGACCTCGACGCCGTGGTGGAGCTCAAGGTGGATGAAGGAATTCTGCTCAAGCGCATCGAAAGGCGAATCGCCGAAACGGCGGCGCGCGGCGAGGCCGTACGCGCCGACGACACGCCCGAGGCGCTGCACAAGCGGCTCGAGGCCTATCGGGCGCAGACCGCACCCCTGATCGCGTTCTATGCCGGCAAGGGAATGCTGCGGACGGTCGATGGCATGGCCGGGATCGCCGATGTGGGCAAGGCGATCGACGCGGCGCTGAAGTCGAGCGCGCACGCGGGCGCACCCGTCCGGCCCGCGGGCAAGCGCCGGCCCGCCAGGCGTGATCGGAAGGACGTGAAAACCCCTGTCAGCCTTGAGGAAAAGCGGTGATAGAGGTTGACGAGGCGGGGTGGAATCCGTACATACCCGCCACCCAGTATGCGAACAACGCTGCAGCGATGCCAAGCCCCGCCAGGGGGAGGGCGTCGTGTGCGCGTTTATCAAGTTTTTTCAACCCCTTAGACGCGGCCGGCGGGTCCGGTTGGCGGCAGGAGTGATGACGACGTGGCCCGTATCGCCGGTGTAAATATACCTACCAACAAGCGTGTCGTGATCGCGCTCCAGTATATCCATGGTATCGGGCCCAAGAAGGCCCAGGAAATCATGGAAAAGGTGCACATCGACGAGGCCCGTCGGGTATCCCAGCTGAGCGACCAGGACGTTCTGCAGATTCGCGAGGTCATCGATCGCGATTACGTTGTCGAAGGCGATCTGCGCCGCGAAGTCGCTATGAACATCAAGCGCTTGATGGATCTCGGCTGCTATCGCGGGCTGCGTCACCGGCGTGGCCTGCCGGTGCGCGGGCAGCGCACCCACACCAATGCACGCACCCGCAAGGGCCCCGCAAAGGCCATCGCCGGCAAGAAGAAATAAGCGGCCGCCACGGAGAGACGGCTCCCGGCCCGGCCGGGTACCAAGAGGATTAGAATGGGCAAAGAAGCCACCCGCGTCCGCCGACGCGAAAAAAAGAATATCGCTTCCGGCGTGGCGCACGTGAACGCCACGTTCAATAACACCATGATCACGATCACGGACGCCCAGGGCAACACCATTGCTTGGTCTTCGGCCGGGACCATGGGCTTCAAAGGATCGCGCAAGTCGACTCCTTATGCGGCGCAAGTCGCCGGTGAGGATGCGGCCAAGAAGGCGCAAGAACACGGCATGCGCACCCTCGAAGTCGAGGTCGCGGGTCCCGGCTCTGGCCGCGAGTCGGCACTGCGCGCGTTGCAGTCCGCGGGCTTCATGATCACATCGATCCGCGACGTGACGCCGATCCCGCACAACGGTTGCCGGCCGCGCAAGCGCCGTCGCGTATGAGAGTTTTTCCGGCGGATGGGTTTTGCCTCCGCTGCCGCTGATCACCACGGAGCGGCGTGGTCCCGTGAGCGAGCCGCGAAGGCTCAGCACGATTAGGTGATGACGTGACGATTCAAAAGAATTGGCAAGAACTGATCCGACCGAGCAAGCTGCAGGTAGCACCGGGTCCCGACCCCAAGCGCATCGCCACCGTCGTGGCGGAGCCGCTGGAGCGCGGCTTCGGCCTCACGCTCGGCAACGCGCTGCGGCGCATTCTGCTGTCCTCGTTGCAGGGCGCGAGCGTGCAGTCCGTGCACATCGACGGTGTTTTGCACGAGTTCTCCTCGATCACCGGTGTGCGTGAGGATGTGACCGACATCGTGCTCAACATCAAGGATATCGCCATCAAGATGCAGGGCGAAGGTCCCAAGCGGATGGTGGTCAAGAAGCAAGGGCCGGCGGTAGTCACCGCCGCCGACATTCAGACGGTCGGCGACATCGTCGTGCTCAACCCGGAGCTGGTGATCTGCCACCTCGACGAAGGTGCCGAAATCCGCATGGAGTTCACCGTCAACACCGGCAAGGGCTACGTGGCGGCCGATCGCAACCGGCCCGAGGACGCGCCGATCGGGCTCATTCCGGTCGACAGCCTCTACTCCCCGGTCAAAAAGGTGTCCTACCGGGTCGAGAACACCCGCGAGGGACAAATCCTCGACTACGACAAGCTGACGATGCAGATCGAAACCAACGGCGCGGTGACGCCGGAAGATGCGCTCGCATACGCGGCGCGCATCCTGCAGGATCAGCTCAACGTGTTCGTCAACTTCGTCGAGCCGCACAAGGAGATCAGCGCCGCCGAGTCGATCCCTGATCTCGCATTCAATCCCGCGTTCCTCAAGAAGGTCGATGAGCTCGAGCTGTCCGTACGCTCGGCCAACTGTCTCAAGAACGACAACATCGTTTACATTGGCGATTTGGTGCAGAAGTCCGAAGCCGAGATGCTGCGCACGCCCAACTTCGGACGCAAGTCGCTTAACGAGATCAAGGAAGTGCTGGCTCAGATGGGGCTGCATCTGGGCATGGAAGTACCCGGCTGGCCGCCTGAAAACATCGACGAACTCGCCAAGCGTTTCGAAGACCATTACTAATCAGAGGATAGGAGACGGACGATAGACGACGGAACAGCGTCGCCTCTCTTCTGTCCTCTGTCCTGCGTCATCTGGAGTCCGGCAATGCGTCACGCCAGCGCCCACCGCAAGCTCAACCGCACGGCCGAGCATCGCCGCGCGATGTTCGCCAATATGGCCGCCGCGCTGATCAAGCATGAGCAGATCATGACCACGCTGCCGAAGGCCAAGGATCTCCGCCCGATCGTCGAGAAGCTCGTGACGCTCGGCAAGCGCGGGGGCCTGCATGCGCGCCGGCAAGCGATCGCGAAGATCCGCGATGTCGCCATGGTCAGGAAACTGTTCGACGTGATTGGGCCGCGCTACCAGGACCGCAATGGCGGCTACACCCGGGTGGTCAAGGCCGGCTACCGTTATGGGGATTCGGCGCCGGTGGCGGTGATCGAGTTCGTCGACCGCGACGTTGATGCCAAGGGTCTCGATTCCGGACCGGTCCAGGAACAGAAGGCTGAGGCACCGGCGGCTTGAGTTTAGGCCGCAGCGCGCACATCGCACGTCGCGCAACACGAGCCAGATTGCATCTTCCCGCTTGCGAGGAGAGGTCGGCGCGCACTTGCGCGCCGGACGAGGGGCATCGCCGCCCGTCTGAGAACTTGGGAAGTCCCCTCACCCGATTTCTCGCTGCGCTCGAAATCGACCCTCGGGTCATAGCCCGAGGGCGGGCTCTCTCCCCGCAAGCGGGGAGAGGTGGCTGTGGCTGGTCCTGTCCCTTGCCCTTCTATTGGCTAGATCGGGCCGATATATCTGCCGAGCTGCAACCGGACTGAACCTATGATTTTTGCTCCGCGCCTGCTGGCAACCCTATTCTTACCGCTCTTTGCCGCACCGCTGGCCGCCCCTGTGTCCGCGCAGGACCGCGTGGTGCCGTCCTCGCCCGCGCAATTGACGCTCTCGTATGCGCCGGTGGTACGCCGGGTCGCGCCGGCGGTCGTGAACGTGTACGCCGCCAAGACGGTGTCGAACCGCAATCCGCTGTTCGATGATCCGATGTTTCGCCGGTTCTTCGGCGGTCCGGACGGCCCGCAGGTGCAGCGTTCGCTGGGCTCCGGCGTCATCGTCGATCCGGCCGGCCTGGTAGTGACTAATCACCACGTCATCGAAGGCGCCGACGAGGTCAAGGTCTCGCTCGCCGACAAGCGCGAGATCGCCGCGGAGGTCGTGTTGCGCGACGCGCGCTCCGATCTGGCGGTGCTGCGGCTCAAGGAGAAAGAGCGGTTCCCGGCCGTCGAGCTCGGCGATTCCGATGCGCTGCAGGTCGGTGACGTGGTGCTGGCACTCGGCAATCCGTTCGCGGTCGGTCAGACCGTCACGCACGGGATTGTTTCGGCGGTGGCGCGAACCCAGGTTGGCATCACCGACTATCAGTTCTTCATTCAGACCGACGCCGCCATCAACCCGGGTAATTCCGGCGGCGCCCTGGTCGATCTCAATGGCAAGCTGGTCGGCATCAACACGGCGATCTACTCGCGCACCGGCGGTTCGATCGGCATCGGCTTTGCGATCCCGGTGAACATGGTGCGGGTCGTGATCGGATCGGCCAAAGGCGGCGGCAGCGTGGTCCGGCGTCCGTGGCTCGGCGCCAAGCTGCAGGCAGTGACGCCCGAGATCGCCGACAGCCTCGGCCTCAAGCGGCCGGCAGGCGCACTGGTGGCGAGCGTGACCAATGGAAGCCCGGCCGCAACGGCCGGTCTGCGCACCGGTGATCTCATCGTCATGGTCGACACCCAGCCGATCGATGACCCGAATGCCTTCGACTACCGGTTTGCCACCAAGCCGATCGGCGGCCAGACACAGATCGTGGTCGTTCGCGCCGGGCGCGAAACCAGACTCATGATCGCCCTGCAGGGCGCGCCCGAATCCCCGCGCGAGGAATTGGTGATCCAGACGCGTTCGCCGTTCCTGGGGGTGAAGGTCGCGAATTTGTCGCCGGCGCTCGCCGAAGAGCTCAAGCTCGATCCGTCAACCGAAGGCGTCGCGATCATCGATGTCGCCAATGGATCGATCGCCCAGAGCCTCGGGTTCCAGCGCGGCGATGTGGTGCTGGCGGTCAACAACACCACGATCGCGCGGACCCGCGACCTTGACCGCGCGACCCGCGAGCAAAACCGGCTGTGGCGCATCAGCGTATCACGCAACGGCCAGCAGATGTCGGTCGTGTTCGGCGGGTGACTGGCGGCGTCCGCCCTCGCCAAATGAGATGGGCGGGAGAAAGGCCGATGCGATGACCTCTCGACCAAAGTCGCGGGGGCCAAGCCTGTTCGCCGCGGCCGGACTTGATCGTGGGGCCCCGCGGCCGCTTGCCGACAAACTGCGGCCAGGCAAGCTCAGCGAGGTCGTCGGCCAGGATCACTTGCTCGGGCGCGACGGCGCGCTCACCCGCATGCTGGAAACGCGTACCCTCGGCTCGCTCATCTTCTGGGGGCCGCCCGGCACCGGCAAGACGACGGTCGCGCGGCTCCTGGCGGATGCGACCGAACTGCAATTCGAGCAGATCTCGGCGATTTTTTCCGGCGTCGCGGACCTCAAGAAAGTGTTCGACGCGGCGCGCGCGCGCCGCGAGATCGGGCAGGGGACGCTCCTGTTCGTCGACGAGATCCATCGCTTCAACCGCGCCCAGCAGGACTCGTTTCTTCCGGTCATGGAGGATGGAACGATCGTGCTGGTCGGCGCCACCACCGAGAATCCGTCGTTCGAGCTGATCGCGCCGCTGCTCTCGCGCGCCCGCGTCCTGGTCTTTAAGTCGCTCGACGCGACGGCGCTCGAGCAGTTGCTGGCGCGGGCCGAGGCGATCGAAGGCAGGGCCTTGCCGCTCGCTCCGGAAGCGCGCGCCTCGCTGATCCGCATGGCCGATGGCGACGGCCGCGCCGCCTTGACGCTCGCCGAGGAGGTCTGGCGCGCGGCCCGCAAGGACGAAATCTTCGACGCGGCGAAGCTGCAGGAGGTGGTTCAGCGGCGGGCGCCGATCTACGACAAGGCGCAGGACGGCCACTACAACCTGATCTCGGCCCTGCACAAGTCGGTGCGCGGCTCCGATCCGGATGCGGCGCTTTATTATCTGGCGCGCATGCTCGACGCGGGCGAGGACCCGCTCTACATCGCGCGCCGCGTGGTGCGCATGGCGATCGAAGATATCGGGCTTGCCGATCCACAGGCCCTGGTCGTCACCAATGCGGCGAAGGACGCCTATGATTTTCTCGGCAGTCCCGAGGGCGAGCTCGCAATCGCCGAGGCGGTGATCTACGTTGCAACCGCGCCCAAGTCGAACGCCGCCTACAAGGCGTTTAGCGCTGCCACGCGCACCGCCAAGGAAGCGGGCTCGCTGTTGCCGCCGAAACATATCCTCAACGCGCCGACACGACTGATGAAGGAGGAGGGCTACGGGACGGGCTACGACTATGACCACGACGCGCCCGACGCGTTCTCGGGGCAGGATTACTTCCCAGAGGCACTCGGGCATCAGACCTTCTACGATCCGCCCGAGCGGGGCTTCGAGCGCGAGATCAGGAAGCGACTGGAATATTGGGCGAAGCTAAGGCGGGAGCGGCGCGGCGGTTGACTCCACGGCGGCCGCCGCGCGCAGCTTGCGGCGGATCAGGATCCGTAGCAGGGCGTACTGGATCAGGAACGCCACCGCTTTGGCGCCGAACGCGAACACCGTGATGAACCAGGCCCAGACCTCGATGCTGTAGTAGCGCGCCACGTAGAGGTTGAGCAGGCCGAGCACGATCATCAGGGCGGCCCATGCATATCCGGACGCGATCAAAAAACGCTCGGGCACATTCTGTTTGACGATCTCCGGCATGTAGCGCGCCATCCAGCCGCGGCGCAGCATGACTGCGGCCACGGCAAAGTGGACGACGCTCGGCTTTGCCATGATGAAGCGGCTGTCGGCAGTGATCAGGGTCGCTCCGCCGAGCACGATCACCATCCCAAGGCTGAGCCAGCTCATCACGTCCGGCGTGCGACCCTTGCGCCTGAGGACGACGAACTGGCCAAGCCCAACCGCGATGGCGACAATGACCGCCAGACAGAGCTGGCCAGTGACGAAATAGACGATCAGGAAAACGATCGTCGACAGAAAGTCTTCGGCGAGTTGATAGAGCGCAGTCTGCATCGGTGCCTGCACGATTGTGTCGCGCCGACAGCGTATCAAAATAGTTCTGCCGACACGACCCGGCCGTTCGGGCAGGCCGCGGCCTCTTTATCCGGGGCGTGCGCTCACGAGCGCATAGCCGAATACGGATGGGTGATTGGATCTCAATCGAGAATGTGCTTCAGGCGGGCCGGTTACCATGGAGCAATATTCACATTGGCGAAAAACCCGCAAGTCCCGTCGCCGACAAAGAGTCCGACCGGGCCGTGCCGTTCCGCGTAGTGCAAGTCATCGACCGTCAAGGCGACAACGCCATCGATCAGTGCACGGACTTGAGCCCCCCGGACCTCAAGTCGCAGCCGGTGCCAGCGGCCCGCGCCGACGTCCGCACCCATTTCGTACCGGCCTGGGAATTTGGCGCGTGATACGGCGAAATGGAAATCCGGATGCGCCACGTACTGGATCGCGCGGTCGATGCGCGGCGGTGGCGGCGCGGGATCATTGAGGCGACCGTTGGTCATTCGCAGGTACACCGCTTCGTACGTCTGCAGATCGTCGCTGACGTGAAACGCAAATCCGGCAAAGCCCCGGGCATCGGCCCCGCCCCTGCGGTTGAGTTCGGCCCCGACGTTGGATTTGATGACGCCTGCACTAAAGCTCCGATGCACGATCGCATAACTTGGAGCGTTGCTGGTCTGCGCGTTCGCCAGACGTCCCTGCTGCTGCTCATCGGTCAACTCGACGGAAAGGCAATCGCGGCCATTCCAATGCTGGCGCGCGACCTTTACCAGGTTGTTGACGATGGGCCGCGGAACATCGGCATCTGCTCGGGAACGGATCGGCATGGCGGCTCCGGCGGCGGCGATTGCACCAAGGGTCTGGATTGCGCGGCGGCGGTGAATGGCTCGGAAAAACATTGCAGGGTCACGGAGTTGACAGCTGGCGAACTGCGCCCATCCAGTCTTCGAGATGGTACGAGCGGGTCAGCTTGCCGTTTTCGAGGGTGTGAACGTCGATCGACATCAGCTTGAACGATTTGCCGCCATACGGCACCCCCATGAAGTCGCCGGCCGGCGTGCCACTCGCCTCGCCGCGCACGATGACGCGATTGCCTGACTCCAGCACCTCTTTGATCTCCCATTTCAGATTCGGAATTGCCTGGTGACGCCCGGCGATCGCGGCAATGACCTGTTCGCGAGACAGGCAAACGTCGTTGGTCCCGCAGGAAACCCAGCTGGGCGCGGTCGCCTGCATGAGAAGACCCGAGACGTTCTTTCCGGGCGCCGCGTTAAGAGCCTCGTAGAAGGCGGTCACGCCGGCAGGCGCCGGTCCTCGCGTAACGTCCGCCGACGCCGTGGCCGTTGTTGCCGGCAGGCCAGCGAGCGCAATGCAGGCTGTGAGAATGGCTTTCATGATCAGGCCTCCAAGTTTGACGCCCCTCGGCGCTCGATATAGACCCTGACCGATCATCAATCGAATGAATATGGATGATAGGTCATGAATAAAATCGATCTTCGGCAGTTCGACCTCAACCTTCTCGTTGTGTTCGAGGTGCTCTTGGTCGAACGCAGTGTCACGCGGGCGGCCGAGCGGCTCTCTCGGACGCAATCGGCCATCAGCCACGCGCTCTCACGGTTGCGCGATCAGCTCGGAGATCCCGTCCTGATCAAAGGCGGCAAGTTCATGCAACCGACGGCGTTCGCCCTCGACTTTCTGGAAGAAGTGCGACCGATACTCGCGCGTATCCAAAGGGCCCTGTCCCCTCGGCATTCATTCGATCCCGCAACCTCGCGAAGGATTTTCCGGCTGTGCGCACCCGATTTCGCGCTCACGCTCTTTACCCACCTGCACGCGCGTCTGCGAGTCGAGGCGCCGGGCGTTTCGATCGAATGGAGTGGTCTGAGAAATTCCATGCTGCTCGATCTTGTGGAGGGTCAGATTGATGTTGCCATAGCGCCCACGCCACCGCGCCTCACGCAAGATGTTCTCGCCGACGGAATTGGAGCACTGCAGTGGCGATGCTTTGCCCGCAAAGGCCATCCCGCTTTTGCCAAATGGGGTCCCAAGGCCTGGGCGCGATGGCCGCACCTGGCCGTGCGAGTCGGAACCCAGCTTGTGAATCCGGTCGAAATCGCGGCTGCCAGAGCCGGCCTCGAACGAACGATTGCGGGCTGGGTGCCGCACTTCGCCGCGATCGCACCCGTGCTGGCCGCCTCCGATCTGCTGACCACGGTCCCCTCGCTGTGCATGGCCGACTCGCTCCATGCCTACGGCCTCGTGTCTCGACACGTTCCGTTCTCGATCGCTCCGATGCCGCATGCGCTGATGTGGAGCGCCAGCCGGCGCGATGATCCCGAGATCAGGTGGCTGCGTGACCGACTTCGGCCTCTCGTCGCCAGTCGTGTCGCAGGATTCCGGGCAGACGAGCCGGCCAAACGCGCCGGTTGACCTCAGGCGGCGTGACGGGCGACGGTTTTTCGGGTAGGTCGTCCAGGTCAGCGGGAACCACACGACATCGCCGGGCCGGATTTCTTCAATCGTTGCCGCAAGTGCTGTAGGAACTTCAAATCGGCGGCGCTAGAGGGGCCTATTCCGCCTACTTCGCCAATGGCCCCTTGGAAGCCGACTTGCCAGTCCGTTGAATCCGGGTTCGGACGAAGGTCTTTTGCCTCCCAAGAAGCTCGAACATCAGTTTCTTATCCTTGCTCGGCAGGACGGAAAAAAATTCCGTGATCCAACCTTCATTTGCCTTGGCGGCGGCCCGAAATGCCTTTCTCCCCTTGGCGGTCAAGCGGACGAGAAAGGCCCGGCGGCTGCTCGGGTCGACGGTGCGCTCGACCAGGCCGTCGGCCTCCAGTTCGTCGGTCAACCCGGTAATGTTTCCCGTCGTCACCATCAGACGGCTCGAGATTTCTCCCATGCGCATGCCGGTCTTGGTGGCGTCAAGCTGAGCCATGAGATCGAAACGCGAGAGGCTCATGTTGAACGACACCCGCAACCGCCGCCGAACTTCATTGGTGATGAGCTTGTGGACCGCCATCATGCGCAGCCACAGGCGCAGGTCCTGATGATCGGTCGAGGTTCCCCGGGTCTCCAAGTCTCCGGGGAAGATGTTCATGGCGGCATTGCTTTGCGTGCGGTTCATCAGGCTATGGTGGGGTGGCTGCGCTCGGCCATCTCCTGTTGATCGGGCTGGATCAAACCCTCCAGGCTTCGCGGGCAATTTCAACGACCAACTGCAACTTAGCCTGTTCGTCCGCAACGGTGAGCGGGCTACCCGTCAAGTTCGTCGCAAACCCGCATTGAGGGCTGATCCCGAGTTGATCCAACGGCGCGAACTTGGCGGCTTCGTCGATTCTCCGCAACAATGTTCGCCTGTCTTCCAACGCCGCGGTTTTGCTGCTGACCAAACCGAGGACCGCCATTTTCCCAGCTGGCAGCAGCGTCAAGGGCGAGAAGTCTCCGGCGCGCGGCGAATTGTATTCCAGGAAAAATACGTCGATCCCTGGGATGTTGAAGAGGCGCTCGGCAATCCGCCCGTAGCCGCCGGACGCGAGCCAGCGACCTCGGTAGTTGCCTCTGCAAAGATGCATGCCGACGATCATGTCGCGCGGCTTGTCGCGGACTGCGGCGGAGATCGCGCCGATATACGTGTCGATGAGCCGATCCGGATCTTCCCCGAGGGCGCGAATTTGATCGTTGACGCGCGCATCCTCCATCATCGCCAACGGCACCTCGTCGAGCTGCACGAACGTACAGCCGAGCTTGCCCAACTCGGCAAGCTCTTCGCGGTAGATTGCCGCCAAGTCGTGAAAATATTCGGCGATGTCCGGATACGCATTTTGGTCGACGCGCTCACGGCCGCCCAGGAAATTGATATATGGCGGTGCCGGCATCGTTACCTTGGCGGTGCGGGACGTCAAAGCCTGGACAAACCGGAATTCGTCGGTGGTGATGCCTCGGGTGCGTCTCAGGCGTCCACTCGTATAAGGCGCGTAGGCCGGCGCAGTATCGCCGGCATCATTGGAGAACACGAACGGCGTTGCCTTCACGGCCATTCCGTCGACCGTCTTGACGAAGTGACTGAAGAATGCGCCGCGGCGAAATTCGCCGTCGGTCATGAACGGCAGCCCGATGTCTTCCTGAAACCTGACCACGTCACGGATGGCGCGATCTTCAATGGCGCGCAGTTCGCTTTTGCCGATCGCGCCTTCGCGCAACTTGTGGCGCGCGTCGATCAGCTCGCGCGGGCGGAGCAGGCTGCCAATATGATCGGCCCGGAGGGGCGTTGTTGCATTCATCGAGGTCTCCTGCATCGCCGACGGTCGCAGACCATATGTCGCCGCCGACGCGCGGCGCAGAAGCTCGTGCTTCCGTGCCGCCCCTTCACAATCCTCGGCCTCCCGCGGCGGCTTTCGGTTCGCAATATTCGGTCACACCTTGGCGTATTGCGCGTTGAGGTCCAACACTGGCCAAAGCCCGGCTCGGAATCAGCCTCGATCGCTTCGACCGGACGACGATGGGTTTGACTTGTCTCCTCACATCTTATGTATAAACATTTTAGGGATAAACAATCAAATCGGTAAGCGCCGAGGCGGGCCTCCCGTGGGGTTGGTCCGATATGGGCCGTCCGAGGGGGAGCTTGCGTTCGGTTTTGGACTGCGGTTCGAGGAGCGCTATGATTGCAAGATCACGTTTATGGCCAATGCCGTCACCGATCGGGAAGGAACATGACGTTTCAGTATGTGAGTGTCGATGAGGCAATCAAGCGAAGCGGCGTCCGCATGGTGGTGGTCGGCGGGGTTCCGAGCCCGTGGGGCGAGGCAGCCAAGGGCATTCTTCACGTCAAGAATATCGAGTGGGCGGCGGTGCGGCTGGTTTACGACAGCGAGCCGCTAAAGGAGTGGGTCGGTCAGCGCAGCGGTCCGATCCTTATGTACAACGACGAGCGGCTACGTGCCGGGTGGGCCGAAATCCTGCTACTCTCAGAGCGCCTCGCTCCGAATCCATCCTTGCTGCCGAAAGACGCAGCAGACCGGGCCCTTGTCTTCGGATTGGCGCACGAGATTTGCGGCGAGCAGGGGCTGGCCTGGTCGCGTCGGTTGCAGTTGATCCACGCCGGGCTTAACAACCAGTGCGGCTTTCCCGAGCGCGCGTCCAAATATCTCGGCAAGAAATACGGCTATAGCCCGGAGGCGGGTGCAAATGCCGGGAGCCGCGTGGCGGACGTGCTGCGTATGCTGGTGTCGCGATTGAAGGAGCAGCGGCAGGCGGGAAGCCGCTATTACATCGGCGATGCCTTGACCGCGCTGGATATTTACAGTGCCACCTCCATGGCGATGTTTGTGCCATTGCCGCCGGAGCAATGCCAGATGGACGGGCCGACGCGCGCCGCGTTCGAGTTGCGCGATCCACAGATCGAAGCCGCCTTGGATCCAATCTTGTTCCAACACCGCGACATGATCTTTGCTGAGAGATTGGAACTGCCGCTATCGCTCTGACGTCGCTTTCAGTTGAATTCGTCGCCGCGGGTTCGCGTGCGTGGTGTCTGTCGCGACGTTGGACCAGCGATCGTGAGGCCGTGCCGACGCTACTATGCGACTGGGCACTAATGCTACAGCACACTTACTCTTGACCGGGTTACAATTTATGCCGCCTAATCAAGAATCCACGACAGAGGCTCATATGCTCAACGGCAACGTATTCGTGTTCGACAACGTCGTGCATATGTACGATCTATCGGATGACAATCTGAAGCGGCCCGATAACGCCCTCGATCGACAATGGCATCTCAAGATCGGAATGACGAGGCGGCCGAAGGGGCAGGACACGTCCTACGGCATCACCGACGGTTATAAGGCGTTCGCTCGACGGTGGAACTCGGCAGAGCTGGGCAAGATGCTGTTCGAGGACAGCTCGACCGACATGGCGATGTGCCAAGCCGTAGTGCTCTATGACGTTTACAAGAACGGCTTTGCGCCGGTGCGCGCCCAGTACGATTTCCACAAGGCATTTCCCAATCGTACCCTGTTCTGCGGCGGCGTGGATCCGGGCTACCCGAGCGTTGCGGCGGCATGCGAGGAGATGGAGCGGCAGGTGAAGGAATGGGGTGCGGTCTCCTTCAAGTTCTACACGGGGCATCTCGAAGGCAAGTCCTGGCGCTGCGACGACCCCAAGGTCGCCTATCCGCTGTACGAGAAGGCGCGCGCGCTCGGCATCAAGGTGGTGCAATTCCACAAGGGGTTTCCGATCACGCGCTGCAAGCTCGAGGATCTGAGCCCGCTCGACATCCAGCAGGCGGCGATGGATTTCCCCGACCTGATCTTCGGCGTGCACCATCTGGCGCTCCCCTACTTCGAGGAGATGGTCTTCATCGCCGAGCGGTTTCTCAACGTGCATCTGGTGCTGTCGGGCACCATGAATCTGCCAGTCGTCGCGCCCTGGGAGTTCAAGATGTACCTGGGCCGCATCCTGCGCGATATCGGGTCCGACCGCATCCTCTGGGGCTCGGAGTGCCCGTTGCTCGGCAACCCACAACCGATGATCGAATGGTTCTGGAACATGCAAATCGACGAGGAGCTGCAGGAGCGCTATGGCTTCCCGGAAATCACCGAGACCGATAAACGACGGATTCTCGGCGAGAACCAAGCGCGCATGTTTGGTATCGACATCGCGCAAAAGACGCGCGAGCTGAGTCCCGCAGCGTAACCAATGAGCCGAGCTGGACAATGACACCCGATTCCGGGCAAGACCACCTCGCTGCGCTCGTGCTGAGCGTGCTCGATACCCAGGTGAGGCCGCTACTCGCTATCCACGGTGGCGGCCTCGAACTGGTCGAGGTCACGCAAGCCGGCGAGGTCAGGCTGGCGTTCGACGGTGCCTGCCTCGGCTGCTCGCTCAAATCCGTCACCTATGTGCTCGGCATCCGCCAGAAGCTGATGCCAATTCCCGGCGTCACGGAGGTGACGGTCGAGGGCGTGCGCCTGTCGCGGGCCGCACTCGAGCGGGCCGGGCGCATGTACGGGGCCTATTCGCCTTGGGTGGGCGGTTCGCCAGCTACTCCTCGGGGTGGTGAGCGCCGAGTGCAAAATGATGCGGATTTCGAATAGACCCGACTCCCGCCGGATCAATTGGGAGAAAACCGGTGCCGCACCCGGCGGCTGAATCGACAAGTTCTGCGGCGCTGGACCAAAGCGTCTACGCGGACGATTTTGCTCGCAGGGGGCTTCCGCCCGCCGAGCTGTGGCCGGTCATTGATTCTGCGGCCCTGGCGGCTCTCGGTTACCCCAAACGAATGAACGCAGCCGCCGAGCTGCTCGATCGCCCCGTGGCGCATGGGCTCGGCTCGCGGCCCTGCGTGCGCTCGCCGCGCGTGACCTGGACCTATGCCGAGCTCCTGGAACGCGCTAATCGGATCGCCGGCGTGCTCGTCAACGACATGGGTCTCGTGCCCGGCAACCGCGTGCTGCTGCGCTCCCCCAACAATCCGTTGCTCGCCGCCTGCTGGTTTGGCGTGCTGAAGGCCGGTGGCATCGCCGTCACCACGATGCCGCTGCTGCGCTCGCGCGAGCTCGTGCAGATATGCAACAAGGCGCAAGTGCAGCTCGCTCTGTGCGACGCGCGACTGGCCGCGGAACTCGAGGCGGCGCGGCCATCGTGTCCGGCGCTCGAGGAGATCAGGTACTTCAATTGCGACGATGCGCAGGGGCTTGAAGCGCTGATGCGCGCGCAGCGCGACGTCTTCACCAATATCGTGCCTTCGCACGACGACGTGGCGCTGATCGCCTTTACGTCCGGGACCACCGGGCCTGCGAAGGCCACGTTGCATTTCCATCGCGACGTGCTGGCGATGTGCGACTGCTATCCGAAAACGGTGCTTCGATCGACGCCGGAAGATATTTTCGCCGGCAGCGCGCCGCTGGGCTTCACCTACGGTCTTGGCTCGCTGCTGCTCTTTCCGATGCGCCGCGGCAGCTGCACCGTTTTGCTGGAGCAATGTACCCCGGAGATCCTGCTGCAGACCGTGCAGGACTTTCGCGTGACCACAACGCTGGTCGGCCCCACCATGTATCGCGGCATGACCCCGCATACCGATCGCTTCGATCTCGCCAGTCTCCACACCTGCTGCTCGGCAGGTGAGCATTTGCCCATTGCAGTGTTCGACGAGTGGCTTCGGCGAACCGGCATCCGCATCCTCGACTTCATGGGCTCGACGGAGATGCTGCATGCATTCATCGGCGTTCCCCGGGAGAATATCCGCCCCGGGTCGACCGGGGTTGCCTTGCCCGGGTACCGGGTCATGGTCGTCGATGACACGATGAACGCGGTGGCGCCGAACACGGTCGGGCGTCTCGCCGTGCGCGGCCCGATCGGCTGCCGTTACCTCAACGATCCGGAGCGGCAGAAGGCATATGTAGTCGGAGGATGGAATCTGACCGGCGACGCTTTCCACGCCGACGCGGACGGTTTCCTGTGGTACCACTCGCGCACGGACGACATGATCGTCAGCGCGGGCTACAACATTTCCGGGCCGGAAATCGAGGAAATCCTGCTGGAACATCCGGGCGTGGCCGAGTGCGCCGTGGTCGGTGTTGCGGATCCGGCGCGCGGTCAGATCGCGAAAGCGTTCGTCGTGCTGCGCGAGCCCCAGGCGGCGAGCGAGGAACTCTCGCGGGCCATCCAGGACTTCGTGAAGAAATCGATCGCTCCCTACAAATATCCGCGCGCGGTCGAGTTCGTCGCCGCGTTGCCGAAAACGGAAACCGGCAAGGTTCAGCGAGCCGTCCTGCGCGCGCGCGGATGAACTGCGCGCTTCGGCCGGCGCGTCAGGCCGGCTTGTTGGCGATGCGGGCCGGTTCGCTCAGCGACGACTGCAGCAGGTGCTCCACCCGCGGCGCGTCGACGCCGTGCCTGTCCGCCGCATCCGCGAGGGCGCGCGGCGATATGCCCTCGAAGAAGCTGCGATAGGCCACGAGCGGTTCCTGGCTGGGCGCGTTCCGGTTCAGAACCAAGCGCACAATGTCCGGGCGGGAATAGTGGCCGGCCGTATCGATGATCGATTTCCAGGCCTTGATCATCCAGGCCTCCAGGCTGCCGTGGACGATTTGCGATCCCTCCACCGGACCAACCAGTGGAATGCCGAGCGGTGCGATGATCGAGCTTCCGCCGCGCGCGTAGCGGATGTTCATTTTGCCCTTATGAGGGAAATCGTCGGGGATGTCGCTCTCGTCGATGATGCCGCACGCGGACAGCACGAATGCACCCGCCTCGAGCGCATGGGCGCGCACAGACGCATGCCCCCAAAACGATTTGTGATCCGCATCCCATTCTTCCAACTCCGGCCCGGTATGCAGCGCAAACGCGCCCGGAAAGACGGCGACATGGATCTCTTCGCCGAGACCGATCATAGCCGCGCGCACCAGCGTCATCAGGTGCTCACCGCAGATGAGTCCGCCAAGGCGCCCGATATCGGTGTCGAATACCTGGAAATCGGCCGCATCGCCCTGTCCCCAGAACAGCCGCTCGGTGAACGTCGGCATAGTCTTGCGGTGGCGGCCCATGAGATGACCGTCGCGATCGAAGAACAGCAACGTGTTGTAGATCGTGCTCACCTCAGGGCGCGGATCGATCTCATTGCAGCCCATGACCACATAGGCGCCGGCGCGCCGCGCGGCAGCGCCGAGCCGCTCGGTGTCCTGGCTTGGTGCAAGCACTGCGGCATCGCGAAAAGCGATGCGTCCGCCGGCCCAGGTCTGCAATGACGAATCCCACCCTTCCGTCCAATATGGATATCCGGCGAGCCAGACTTCCGGGAACACGATGAGATCGGCGCCACCCTCCGCGCCTTCCGCAATGTAGGCTTCGGCCCGGGCCAGCGATGCTTCCTTGTCGAGGAACCGAGGCGCCTTCTGCACGATTGCGACTTTGACGGCTTCGCGTCCGCCGAGAACGGGTTTTTTGCCGATGCTCATGACAAACCCCTGATTTGGTGCGATCCTTGCCCAGTCAACGTTGCTACGGCGCACGTGCGGGCGCATGCACGAACCGGTCATGACGCCTTGATCGACCCGGACAGCCAGGCATGCAGCCAAATCCAATCGTTGCCGTCAGATCGACCGGCGCATTGCCGAGGGCCGAACGATTTCAATATTGGGCGGACGTCGTCACGCAGACCTTCGTTCCGCTCGAGTGCGACACGCCCGATCAGGTCAATTTCTTCGGCGACGTTCGCCATCGCCAGATCGGCTTGATCGGGATTACCGACGTGCGGGCGTCCGCCATGCGGGCGCGGCGTACGCCGGCGACCATCGCCCGTGCTGCAAGCGATGACCTGATCGTCGTGCTCCACGTCGGCGGCACCTGCCGCACGGGCCAGCGATCAACCGTAGCCGAGCTTATCGCGGGCGACGGCGCAATCGTTGCGACCGATGACTGCTATTTCTTCGAGTTTCCCGATCGCTTTCACCAGCTCGTTCTCAAGCTGCCGAAATGCCTGCTGGCGGAAGAGCGCGCCGGGCGCGTCCGCTGGCGGCCGCTCGTGCTGGCCGCGGGTCCGGCCCGACTGCTGCAAAGGCTTGCGCTGTCGTCGCTTGACGAACCGGCGGAGTTTTCAACGGATGAGGAAATTGGTGTTGAACGGGCGTTTGCCGAGCTGATTCGCTCGGCCACGGTCCCATTCGGCCTGGAGGGAGATGGCCGGGAGGCTTCACCGCAATATGCGCGCGCATGCCTTTTCATCCGGCAAAACCTCGCCGACCCGGCACTCAAACCTGCCGCGGTCGCTGCGCATGTGAAGATGTCGACCCGCAATTTGGCGCGCCTGTTTGCGCGTCATGGGAGCACGATTGAACGGGCGATCTGGACCGAGCGGCTGGCCGCGGCACGGCGCGACCTCCTTGATCCGCGCCTGTTGGAGCGGTCCATTACGGACATTGCCTTTTCGTGGGCGTTCAATGACGCGGGGCATTTCTCGCGCAGCTTTTCCAGGACCTACGGGGTTGCGCCGAGCGAATTCAGAATCGCGCGCGCGACCGCTGCCCCGCACAGGCGGCCGAGCCGGAAAGCGTGACGGAGCGCGGTTTTTCCGCTACGCGTGCCTGCCATGAGACAGCGCAAGCCACGACCGCGCAGGCCCGAACGCGATCGCTTCGCGCGCCGGCCACGCGCCGAACCTGCCGCACGAGCAGCTCAGGGACGCGGGCCCGAGGCATCGCCGCCTGTGGCCAAGCCAGCTGCGGGACGCCCGCCGCGCGAGCCAACCGCGCCGCAAATCCCGACCAGCGTCCAGACCGTGGCGGTCACGCCCGACGAGGCCGGCATGCGGGTCGATCGCTTCCTGGAGGCGAAGTTTCCGGGGCTCTCGTTCTCCCATATCCAGCGCGTCATCCGCAAAGGCGAGCTGCGGGTCAACGGCAAGCGGGTCGACGGCAAGGATCGGCTGCTGGCCGGACAATCGGTTCGGATTCCGCCACTGCGGCTCGACGCGCGGCCCACGCGCGGTTCGGCTGAAGACGAGAAGACGCGCGCGTTTCTCAAATCGATCACGCTCTACGAGGATTCCGACGTGCTGGTGCTCAACAAACCGATGGGCCTCGCGGTGCAAGGCGGCTCCGGCATGGTCAAGCACGTCGATGGCATGCTCGATAGCCTGCGCGACAGCGAGGACCAACGGCCGCGCCTCGTGCACCGGCTCGATCGCGATACGTCGGGCTGCCTGCTCGTCGCCAGGACCCGCTTCGCCGCGTCCGCGCTGGCCAAGACCTTTCGCACCCGCGCT
This sequence comes from uncultured Alphaproteobacteria bacterium, assembly GCA_963833605.1. Taxonomy (GTDB): domain Bacteria; phylum Pseudomonadota; class Alphaproteobacteria; order Rhizobiales; family Xanthobacteraceae; genus JAFAXD01. Next base: position 172,299 of record CAWHYZ010000010.1, on the reverse strand, counting down.
GCCCGCAAGATCTACTGGGCGCTGGTCGCGGCCGTGCCCAAGCCCAAGCAGGGCCGCATTTCGACGTTTCTCGCCAAGGATGAACGCGAGGACGAATCCGTGATGCGCATCGCGCGCCACGGCGAGGAAGGCGCGAGCCACGCTGTCACCTATTATGCGGTGGTGGAGACGGCCGCTCAGCAGCTGGCGTTCGTGTCGCTCAAGCCGGTGACCGGCCGCACCCACCAGCTGCGCGCCCACATGGCGCATATCGGGCATCCGATTGTCGGTGATCAGAAATATTTTGCGAAGGAAAACTGGGAACTGCCGGGCGGCCTGCAGAACCGCCTGCACCTGCTGGCGCGCCGGATCGTGGTGCCGCATCCGCGCGGCGGCACCATCGACGTGACGGCGCCGCTGCCGCCGCATATGCAGCAATCCTTCAACCTGCTCGGGTTCGACATCAGCCGTTATGACCCGATCGTCGAGGCGCCGGAGGAGTAGGACGCCTGGCACCATTGCGGAGGGACGTATGCAACGGATCGGTGATCGATCGCGACGAATCCCTGCCGTCCCACTCGCCGCGGTCGCCATCGGCGCGCTTGCCGTCGGCGCGGTGGCGATTGGCGCGCTTGCGGTCGCGCGGCTGGCCATCGGCCGCCTGACGGTCAAGAACGCGCGGTTCGCCAAGGTCGAGATCGACGATCTGACGGTACGGCGCTTGCGCGTGATCGAGGATGCAGCGTCCGCCTACGAGCCAATAGGAGGCGACGACGCGACTGCGGGGCCGGAAAAATTGCCCTCCACGACGAGCGCGCGCGGCTGAGTCGCCAGGCTGGAATGCTTCGAGCCTCTTCGCTCGCTCTCGACAACTACAAATCCGACGCTGGACACAACGGGCATTCCTATACCAGAGCAGCGTTGAAGAAGGACTGTCGGGAAACTCTAGTTGCACTAAACCGCTACGCGGTAGGGGAGTGTGCGCGGCCTGCAGTGGCGAAGCATTCACAATTCTACGACATCTCAAAGCTTGATATCATGGACTGAACGGCGGGAACAAATCGCGTGAAATCCCTCATCCGCCAACCGGAGCATAGCGCTCCATGAAACGCATCCTTTGCTCTTTCGCACGATCAAACGTAACGGTGTAGCGATGTCAACCTTACGCATTCTTGGAACAGCGCTAGTTCTAGCGTTCGGCTCACAGCCAACCCAATCCGCGCGCGCCGCGGAATTGGCCGTTGTGACCCCACTCATGCTGAAGGAGCTAGCCGATATACCCGGGAAGGAGATGTTGATGATCACCGTCGATTATCCGCCTGGGGCGGCGGACCCCGTCCATCGTCACGATGCACACGCTTTCGTCTACGTCCTGCAAGGTTCGATTGTGATGCAGGTGCGGGGCGGCAAGGAGGTCACCCTCGTGCCAGGGCAGACTTTCTATGAAGGACCCAACGATGTGCACACGGTCGGTCGCAATGCGAGTACGACGGAGCCAGCGAAGTTCATCGTGATCCTTCTGAAGAAGAAGGAAGTCGACGTGCTGTTGCCCGCCGAGTAGTTCGCTTGTCCTCCGCCCGTCGCAACGAAGATGACGGGTATCAGATCGTCGAGGCGGTTTTATCGGCAATGGGATGGCCCGGCCGACACACGGAGGCCGGCGGCGGAGGTGGCCGATACGGCCGTGGGTAAGGCGGTCAGCAGGAGACAAACATGAGCTTGGACAACACCTCACACCCCGGTAGACCGGGGCCCGACGAGTTGGTTCCGTCGCGCTACGCGCTGCGGGTCGGCGAGATTGACGTGCTGGTGGTCAGCGATGGGGTGCTATCGCTGCCAGGCGCGATGTTGGGCCACAACGCCGACCCGGCCGTCCGGGCGGCCTGGCTGGAGGACATGTTCCTGCCGCCGGACGTGTTCGAGTGGGCGCTGAACGTGGTCGTGGTGCGTAGCGGCGGCCGGACCATACTCATCGACGCTGGGATGGGGGCGGAGTCCCGGACTTGCCGCGGGCCGGGCGGTTGGCCCAGCGACTGGAGGCCGCCGGCATCGATCTCGCATCCGTGACCGACGTGGTGCTTACCCACATGCACATGGACCACGTTGGCGGGCTGCTCGCCGACGGGGTGAGGGACCGGCTGCGTCCGGACCTGCGGGTCCACCTGGCGGCCGCCGAGGCCGAGTTCTGGGCGTCGCCCGATTTCTCCCGCGTCTCCATGCCGCCGGGGTTCCCGGACGCGCTTCGGCGGACGGCCAAGCGGTTCTTGAACGAGTACCGCAGCCAGCTGCGGCCGTTCGAGACGGAGTACGAGGTGGCGCCGGGGGTGGTCGTCCGTCGCACCGGCGGCCACACCCCCGGGCACAGCGTGGTCCGCCTGGCGTCCGGCGGCGACCGGCTGACGTTCGCCGGCGACGCCGTGTTCGAGGTCGGGTTCGACCACCCCGAGTGGTACAACGGCTTCGAACACGACCCCGAGGAGGCGGCCCGCGTCCGGGTCCGTCTTTTGCGGGAGCTGGCGGCGACCGGCGAGCCGCTGGTGGCCACTCACCTGTCGTTCCCGTCCGTCTGCCATGTGGCGGTCGCCGGCGACGCCTTTCGTTGGGTACCGGCCGTCTGGGAGTACTGACCGCTTGTTGGGTTAGGGCCGAACTAGACGACCGCATGCGTTTGAACAACTGGTCGATCGCTGCCTCGTACGACACGTATCTTCGTCGGCTTAGGCTTCGGCTCCTCCACGGCGAGCAGGTCGATCATCTCGCGCCCGCGCCGCACCGGCTTGTGCTCCGGCAGCATGCAGGTGCAGGGGCTCTGCTCGGGATCGATCCGGCATTTCAAGCGGCGCGTCATGGGCGGTATGTAGGGTGTCCCCACGCCGTTTTGCTTTTCGGCCGCAACCCTCTGATCGACCATTGCCCGGTTTCATAGGATAGTTCGCTGCATCTGCTCACGGCAGCAAGTGGCACGAAGCCGACCTGCAGAGATCGGACGCGGATGTCTGCCTATCGCGTCAAACCGGAAAATATTTGCTCAGTCTGAGCCTTTCAGTTTTTGACCCTGATCGGACCTCGCGCTGCTTTGGCTTAGGTATAGGCCTTACAGGACGGCACGGCGCGCAGCATCTTCGGGCAACTTGTTTGCCTTCGCCCCTTGCGGCTGAAGGCACTTTAGGAAAGGTGGGTGGCATGATCAAAGCCCGTGCGGTGCCCGTGCCGTCCGACAGCGTACTGGCGCCGCTTTATGTGGGCGCGGACCTCGTGGATGCGTTCGCGATTCACCTGCCGGCGGGGGCGAGCGACGATCTCGAAGTCCTGGCGCGCGCCCTGTTTGAGCGGCAGGCGTGGTGGATTCGCGCGCTGACCTGGGTGCGCGATGCGGTGATGGCGACGGTCGGCGTCAAATCGTCTCGCGCGATCGGTGCTGCCGCGGCGACGCGGGGGTCGGTGATCGGCTACTTTCCGCTGCTGTCGAAGAGTGCGGGGGAGTTGGTGGTGGGCGAGGACGACCGGCATCTCGACTTCCGAGTCGCGAACCTGCTGCGCACGGGCGCGGCGGGTGGACGCGAGCTAGTCGTGGTGACAGTGGTGCATTGCCATAACCGGCTGGGGCGGACGTACCTCGCGGTGATCGCGCCATTCCACCGCACGATCCTGCGGGCGAATTTGGAACGGGCGGTAAGAGTGATGGAGGGCTAGATCGGTTCGACGGGATGCCGAGGATTGGCGCGGCTTCCGCCGCCCTCTTATCGAGCTTGATTAGGCAAGCTGCATTGAGCAGCGACAGCAAGGCGTAGAGGCATTGCCCGAACGAACGCCTAGACTAGCCGGTGCAGAATTAAGTGCCGAAGCTCGCGCATGTCGCCTTTTGGCAGATAGTGTTGCAAAAGTCGGCGAGTGATCGAAGGGCGCCCCGAAGACCCTGCACTCAGTGCTCGCTCCTCTGGGAGCAGTGGAATTCTAAGCTGGGACCTGCAGCAGCGGCGATTGAGTAACCAGCTTGGCCAAACGTCTCAGGTTCTGAGCGATTGCCGCAAGCACGAACTCGTCCTGGGCTCCCCGTGGACCACGCAGTCGAAGCCGGCCGAGCCTTAGAATGCGTTTCAGGTGCGCAAATCGCATTTCGATGCGTTTGCGATCGTGCCGGGACCGCTCGAAGGCTTCGGTGTCGATCAAGGATCGTGCAACGTCTCGAGCGGGTTCATAGATGTCGCGCGGGATCTTGCGTTGTGGTTCTTTGGGGCAGCACTGCGGTTTGAGCGGACAGGGGTCGCAGTCCAGCTTGCTGGCGCGGTAGAGCAGCGTCTTGCCGTCGTGCACTGTACCGCTTGTTCTGAGCTGCTTTCCGCCTGGGCACTCGTAAATGTCTTTCGTTGCGTCGTAGCGGAAGTCGGCACGCGAGAACGTGCCGTCCTCTCGCTTCGACTTGTCTAGGACAGGAATATGCGGCGTGATCTGCTTCTCTACGACCAACCAGTTCAGCATCGGCGCCGATCCGTAGGCGGAATCCGCGGCGAGCCGCTGCGGCTTGAGGCCGAAGCGCTCTTCGGTGCGCTCCAGCATGGTTCGCGCAGCGCCTACCTCGGCCTGGCGGACCGCGCGCGAGGCTTCAACATCGACGATCACGCCACACTGGATGTCGATCAGATAGTTGTCGGCATAAGCGAAGAACGCAGGCCCTTTGAGGGCGCCGGTCCATTGCGCCGCCGGATCAGAGGGTGATACGAACTTTGGTTGCACCTCCGTCGCCGCCCCGAACGCCGCGTCGTTGAGCGTGGCGAGATACTCCTTCACTGCCCGGCTGGCGGCTACAGGATCGATTTGCTCCTTCCACTCTACGCCAGGGATCGAGCGCTGACGGTTGGCATCGGCTTCGATCAGGCTGGCATCGACGGCGAAGCCCTCGCCGCCGACCAGACCGGCCTCGATGCACGCCCCCACCACGCGCTCAAACACGCGACGGAACACATCGCTCTCACGGAAGCGCTCATTGCGGGCACGGGAGAACGCCGAGTGGTCGGGTATGGCATCTTCTAGGCCCAGCTCGCAAAACCACCGATAGGCCAGATTGACTTGAACCTCGCGGCAGATCTGACGCTCCGATCGGATCGCAAACACGTAGCCGACGATCAGCATCCGGATCATCAGCACAGGATCGATCGAAGGTCGTCCAATCTCAGAGTAATAGCGCGCGAGTTCCGCGTAGACCCAGGACAGGTCCAACAGCGCACCAATCTTTCGCACCAGGTGATCCTCGGGAACCGCCCCATCGAGCCGGAACTCGTAAAACAGCTGCCCCTGGCCCTGGTTGCGCCGCCCCATCATGTCCGCCCCCGTCGCGAATCGCGCCAGGAAACAGAATCACGCCCGCCGTCGGCCTTCAACGCACTTTTGCAACACTATCGGCACTGAGCGGCTGACGAGGGTCGGGCAGAGGATGTCCGCTCTGCCCGGGCATTTCAGAACGTCAACTTGTTCCGCTATCGAGAGGGCATCATCCACCTCGATGCCGAGGTATCTGACGGTACTTTCGATTTTGGTGTGGCCGAGCAAGAGCTGCACGGCTCGTAGGTTGCCGGTGCGGCGGTAGATCAGTGTCGCCTTTGTTCGCCGGAGCGAGTGGGTGCCGAAAGAGTTTCGGATCAAGACCGATGTTTGCGACCCATTCCGAAACGAGCCGTGCATACTGGCGCGTGGTCATACACTGGCCGATGCCGCGTCGGCTCGCGAATAGAAACTCGCCTGCCTTCTTGCCCGCGACTTTCAGATAGTCATCCACGGCTTGGCGGGTCTGATCGGTGAGCTCGAACTTGACCGGGCGGCCTGTCTTCTTCTGCCGCACCGTTGCACGGTCGATCGTATAACCGTTCGGGGCAACGTCATTGACCTTGAGGGCCACGATATTGCAGCCGCGCAGCTTGCTGTCGATGGCCAGATTGAACAAGGCAAGGTCACGGGTTCGCCCCTCGATCAGCAGGCGGGTTCTAATCGACCAAAAATGCTTTGGTCGCAGCGGAGGTTTCGCGCCGATCAGCTTGCCCTTGTTCTAGGGCGTGCGGCGGGAAGAAAAGCAATCTTCATTGTTTGGCATGGTCGTACTCCTCGTTTACAGAGGAGGACGAGCATGCAGCCGCCCGCTTGCCGCGGAATCATGTCAGCTTTCAGAGGGGTGCGGTCATCGGGGGGGTCACTGGGCTAACGGGCCGGTCGTGAATGACCCCTAATGTATGGTCCGGCCGTGCGTAGCAAGAAGATTTCGACGAGTTAGGGGTGAGCGGTCTTGCATCAATGTATCCGACCTTTGATTGGAGCGCGGTGCTCCGGGCCATCATGGATATCAGCGCGCGTGCGAGCTCATTAGCGGACAGGCCTCAATTGGGCCATTTGGGTCACCAGTGTTCGCATGCGCCGGGAAGACCGAACCTCCATCTCATCTCATCCTCTCGCAGACCTCGGCGGGTAAGTGTCTCGACTAGTCGAACGCTCACGCGGCTTGAAGCTTGCTCGCCTCGAAGGCTCGACCACGAGCAAGAACGCTCCACGCGATGCGTGCGAGCTTGTTGGCAAGCGCGATTGCCAGCACGTTGTGATGCAACCGCTTCTTGGCGGCCTCGATCCAAGGCTTGAGCCCGTGGCCTTGCCATCTGTTCGGCTTCACCTTCACAAGCGCGACCCAGGCGGCTTGCACGAACAGAACGCGCAGGTAGCGATTACCGCGCTTCGATATCTTGCCCAGGATGGTGCGGTCGCCCGTGGAGATTTGCCTGGGGACGAGCCCCAGCCAGGCGGCGAAGTCGCGGCCCTTGGAGAAGCTATCGCCAGTCCCGATTGCGGCCACCATGGCGCTGGAGATGATCGGTCCGATGCCAGGGATGCTCATCAGCCGCTCGCACCCGGCGTCCCGTTTGGCAAGCTCCTCGACTTCTCCGGATAAGCCCTCGATGCGCTCATCGAGCTGGCGCCAGTCAGAAGCTAGCCCCTCGATAAGCCGCACCATGCGGGGTGAGAGCACATCGGGCGGTGTGGCCAGGATGCGCGGCAACTCAGCACGTAAGAAGCGCTGTCCCTGCCGCACCGCAATGCCGCGCTCCAGCAGGAAGGCACGGATTTGATTGATGATGCCGGTGCGCTGGCTGACCAGCCGTTCACGGACGCGATGCAGCGCCTGCAGGTCGAGCTGATCGGCGGTCTTCGTGGCCACGAACTTCATCGTTGGGCGCTGCACCGCCTCCGCAATCGCCTCAGCATCACGGAAGTCGTTCTTCTGCCCTTTTGAATACGGGCGAACATACTTCGCCGGCATCAGCCGCGCATTGTGGCCCAGTGCGTTGAGCTTGCGACTGAGATGATGTGCACCGACGCACGCCTCCATGCCGACTAGGCAGGGCGGCATGTTGGCAAATCGTGCATCCACCTGACCCCGGGACCACTTCTGCCGCAGCACGATGGCGCCGCGCGTATCGTGGCCTATGACGTGGAACGAGTTCTTGCCGATATCAATGCCGACAACCGCGATTACGGGATTGAGTATCCGTGCCATGACGTGCTCCTTGTCTTTGGCGCCCCTGGCCAGCTTCGATCGCTGGCGGGGCAGGAGCACGGCCGGACCATCCCATTAGCGGACCTCAGCAGGTTGTCGGAGGGCTGCGCGGAGGCGCCCGGATCGGGGTCACGCCCTCGGCCCGAGGATGCCTTTCAGCACGTCGGGATTGACCACATTGATTGGCGTACCTGCCGCGTAGGCAATGATCTGATCGAAGATGTCGGCAAACTGAACTTCATATTCGTCGCGCGTCACGTACCCGATATGCGGCGTGCACACGACATTGTCCATGTTAAGCAGCGGGTGGCTCGGCTCGAGCACAGGCTCGTCCTCATATACATCGACTGCCGCCAAACCGGGGCGCCCTGAGCGCAGTGCGTTGGCGAGGGCGCCGGGCTCAATAAGTGGGGCCCGGCTCGTATTGACCAGTAGTGCGGTCGGCTTCATTCGCGCGAGGTCGGCGGCAGTGACAATGTGGCGTGTGGCGTCGACAAGGCGCATGTGCAGTGAGATGACATCGCAGTCTTCAAAGAAGCTTTCTTTGTTGCGGGCGGCTGCGTACCCATCGGCACGCGCTTGGCTGAGCGTTGACGGGCGCGCCCACACCAGCACATTCATGCCAAATGCTTTGCCGTAGCCCGCAACCACGCTGCCAATCCGGCCGTAGCCGTAAATGCCAAGCGTTTTGCCACGCAATGTGTTGCCAACGCCAATCTGCCACTTGCCCGCCTTGAGCGCCGCCATTTGTTGAGGGATTTGGCGCATGGCCGCCAGCACAAGTCCCCACGTTAATTCTGCAGCAGCATACGACGGGGTGCCGGGGTGCTGGCTTGACGAAACAATCACGCCTAGCCGGGTGCACACATCCATGTCGATGTGCGGGTATACACTGCGCTGGCTGATCAATCTCAGATTGGGCAAACGTTTGAGCAGCGGCGCCCGGATTTGCGTTCGTTCCCGAAACAGACGAGAACTTCGGCGTCATGAACCCGTTCAGCAAGCGTGTCGTCCGTCTGAACGTGATCATTCCAGATCGTGACATCGTATCCTGCGAGCTTGGCGAAGCATGGCAAAGTTCGCAGGGTGTCGTGGTAATCGTCCAGTATGGAGATTTTCATAAGATTGCGCGCTGTTGAGCCCGGGTGGATGGATTTGCCGAAAGGATGTTTATGGAGATATTGGTCGCTACAAGAGGATCAGGATCACCCGGCTCTGATGTTGAGCGCCCGGATCACTTTGCCCCACTTCTCGGTCTCGTCGGCGATGAACTTGCTGAAGTCGGCCGGGGACGACACAAACACCGTGCCGCCCAGCTCGGCGAGCCGAGCACTCAACTTGGGATCGGCAAGGCTCGCATTGATCTCTTTGTTGAGCTTGTCGATGATCTCGGCGGGTGTGTCCTTTGGGGCACCAACGCCGTACCACGCGCTCACCTCATAGCCTGGGACAGACTCGCCTATGGTGGGAATGTCCTGTGCCGCCTCGGATCGCATCGCGCTTGTGACCGCAAGTCCGCGCAGCTTACCGGTCCTGATGAATTCGATCGATGAGGGAAGCGAGGCGAAAGAAACTTCTATTTGACCACCGAGCAAGGCTGTCAGTGCAGGGCTGTTACCGGCAAAAGGCACGTGGACCATGTCGACGCCAGCCATCATCTTGAACAGTTCTCCGGAGAGATGAGAAATGCTCCCGATTCCAGGTGAGGAAAAGTTGACCTGGCCTGGATTGGCCTTTGCATAGTCGATGAATTCGGGAAGCGTCTTGGCTGCGAACGATGGGTTCGTGAGCATGACTTGCGGCTGCCGGGTGATGCTCGCAATTGGCGCGATATCGCGGATGAAATTGAAATTGAGCTTTCGGTAGTAGGTGGCGTTGATCGCATTCGTCGACCCGACCAAAAGGAGCGTATCGCCGTCAGGGGGCGCATTCACGACGGCCTGGGTAGCGATATTGGTGCCGGCGCCCGGTCGATTTTCGATGACAAATGGCTGGCCAAGGCGCTCCGACAGCCATTGTCCCATCAGCCGTGCGACGATGTCGTATCCGCCCCCGGCGGCAAAGCCGACGATGATGTGCACCGGCCGGGATGGATAGGACTGCGCCCTGGCGACACGAGATACTGCCGGCAGCGCGGCAGCGCCGGCGGCCACAAGCAGAAATTGTCTGCGGTGAGGACATTTCATGCCAGTCCCCCACGGGTTGTAATCCGGTGCGGACGGTGCAAGTAGCCTATTCCTCTTCCCGAGGCTGCGGAAGGGCGATGTCGCCTATTGGCAGATAGTGTTGCAAAAGTCGGCAAGGAGTAGCTTGCGAGCAAAAATGCGCAACAATCGGTATGGGACGAGTTGATTGTTGAATCAATATTGCGTATTGGCGCCTGATCTTGAATCAATGTTGCTCGCTCGGACACGCAAAATCCTTTTGCAACAGTATCGGCACGAAGCCGACCTATAGCGATGTCCGCTTTTCTGCCGCTGTTGGCGCAATAGCGGACATCGTTCGACAAGATCGGTCTGGGCCGATTTATGAGTACACGGCCTTAGCATATGTCCCGGAAAAGTGGATGCCGGTTTTCCGATAAGGACATGCGCAAAAAGAAAATTCTAGGGCGCATCCCGATTCCTTGCGATCGGGATGCGCCAATATGATTTGACGCATGATCTTTTCGGCGAACCGCTCACGCTTCGCTGGATCATGCGCTACGTGCCAAAGCCGAAGCGGTTTCGGGAGCGTGCTTCGGTGTCGAAGCGCTCATATGTTGACGTATGTCAATCCAGGTCATAAATTGACACCTATGGAAAAGACGCAGGTTTATTTGCGAAAAGAAGAGCTCGAGGCCCTGCGCCAGGCGGCCAGACGATCGGGGCGTAGCGTTGCGGAAGTCGTGCGTGACGCGATCCGCAAGGTCGTTCTTAAGCCGCAGGCCGCCGGTCTGGTCGCAATTTGGGACGGCGAGCCAAAGCGCGTCTCAATCGACCACGATAGCGTCCATGACGAGCCCTGATGCGCCAAAGAGAGGCGGTGTTCGTCGACAGTGGCGCGTGGATAGCGCTCGCGCTCTCACGAGATCCGCTGCATGTGCAAGCGCGCGAGCAGTGGGATCTGCTGCAGGGAGCAGGCGCGCGGCTGCACACGTCCATTCCAGTTGTCGTCGAGACCTTCACATTTCTGGATCGCAATGCCGACCGGGATGTAGCGCTGATGTGGAAGGAGTCCGTCCATACGCCTGGCACCGTGACCATTCTTCCCTGCGAGCTGCGCGATTTGAAGTTGGCGTGGGAATACTTTCGACGGGCGGACCTGCACAAGCTATCGGCTGTTGATGCGACGAGCTTTGTCATCATGAAACGCATGCGCATTCGCCTTGCGTATGCATTCGATCATCACTTTGCTGCCGCCGGGTTCAGGTTGGTGGGGTAGATGGGGAGTGCCATAGTTCGTCGGGATGCGAGTGTTCGCGTTGGAAGAGGTTAGATGCTTACGATCTGGGGTCGTCCGAGTTCGTTCAATACCCAAAAAGTCATGTGGCTCGCGGACGAATTGGGGCTCGACTATCGACACGTCCCGGCCGGCGGCTCATTCGGCGGCCTCGACACGACGCAATTCCTGGCCATGAACCCGCACGGCCGGGTCCCGGTGATCGAAGATGGGAAAACCGTCGTGTGGGAATCCCACGCCATCCTGCGTTATCTGGCGGCGCGCGACGGTGGGGGCGAATTTTGGCGGGAGGACCCGGGCGCCCGTGCGTTGGTCGACGCCTGGATGGATTGGTCGCAGACCAGGTTGCAACCCGATTTTCTCAACGGCGTGTTCTGGGCGTTTTATCGCACTCCCGATCATTTGCGGAACTGGGCCGAGATTCGGAAGAATGTCGCCGGTTGTGCGCGCAATTTTCAATTGCTGAACCGGGTCTTGGCGGATCGCCCCTACCTGTGCGGCGACGCGATCAGCCTGGCGGATATCCCGGCCGGTACGGCGCTCTATCGCTATTTCGAGATCGACATCGAGCGCCCGTCGGTCCCCAATGTCGAAGCGTGGTATCGCCGGCTTCAGGATCGCCCTGCCTATCGTCAACGCGTGATGCTGCCGTTCGACGAATTGCGCGGGCGGTTGGACCCTTGATCGGCAAGTCCCGTGGGGCCCGCTACCTCGCGTGATGCCGGCACGGCGCCGCGCCAGGCGCGGCCGAAGCGAGCGCTGCGCTACTCCTTCCCGGCCAGCTCCCAGGTGAAGCGCAAGCCCGCTCCGGACCCGGTGCGGTTCACCTTTATGCGAAGCGCCGCGCGCGCCGCGCGGAGCGCCCAGCATTGGCTGATGGGCTGACCGGCCTTCATGAACCCTGCCGCACGCGCCGCCTGCTCGATATCAGCGACCGCAACCGCGCCACCTTGGAGTTGATCGCGCAGAAACGCCTCCACGTCCGAGCGCGCCAGGGCGTGGGCGGAACGCCGAGCCAGGATGTCGCGGATCGACAGCCGGGCCGGGCTCTCTTCCCAGATCAGATAGGTTCCGTTCACACCGGGATCGACTTCACGTTGCACGATGCCGAATGCGAGTGTGCCGGGCCTGATGGAAAGGTTGCTCTTCACCGGAAAGAACAGCCGCCGATGCTCATTGATCGGGTCGGGCAGCAGGAGAAATGAAGAGCGCGCGGCCGCATTGAAGGCGATCGAGCCGATGAATTGATCGGCTGGATTATCCGAACGCCCCTTGGGCGGATGGGTGACGGCGATCACGGCGACCCGGTGCTTCGCGGCCATCGCGGCCAGCGGGTCGAGCAATTCGCGCATGCGGTCGTTGCGATGGGAATCGGCGCCCCCCAGGTAGGAGCTGATCGGGTCGAACACGACGAGGCGAACGTCACCGAACGCGCGGATCTTCTCCGCGAGCTGGCCAAGGTCGGTACGGAGGCTGAACGCTCTGGCGTTGGCGCCATCGTCGACGCCGGTGATGAATTCGACCCGGCTCGGGTCCGCGCCCGCCGCCTTCAGCCGCGGCACCGTGGTGTCTGCGTCGTTATCCTCGGCGAACAGCATGACGGCGCGGCCCTGCGGCGCGCGCCCTTCCCGGCACGGCCAAAGCCCGCCGGTGGTGACGGTCGCCACGATGTAGGCGATGAGGTTGGACTTGCCGGCGTCAGCGGGGCCGCCGATGAGCGCAAGCTTGCCCAGTCCGAACCGGCGTGGCCACAACCACTGAACGGCGGCGGGCGTATATTCGCGGGCATTGCGGACGATCAGCCGGTGGCCGCCGGGTGCGGATGTTTGACGCTCCGGCACCACTGGTGCCCGATGCGTCGGCTGGGGGACATGGAGCGAACGGCCGACCGGCTCGTCGGGCTGGTCGTACGTGTAGGGTGCTGTGTTGTGGTTGGGCAGATAGGCCTCGCCGCGCAGCGCTGCGGCACGCTGGTCGGCGGGCAGTTGATTGAGATATTCGAAATCGCGGCGGTTGCGCTCTGGGTCGATCATCGTCGGGTCGCCAAGGTCCGGTCCAAATCATAACTAAAGTATACAGATTTTGCTTATTAAGTCAAGTACGCTAGATGAGAGTCGGGGCTCTTAGGTCTCCCGGCAAATTCCTCATCTAGGGCCTGGTTTCGGGCTAAAGATCTTGTTTATCAAAGGCTTGTCATAGATGAGGAATTTCACCCCCGACTCTCATCTATGACCCTCGAACTCTCATCAAGCGGCCGCCAATTCTCATCAAGGAACGTTCAACACCCTGCGCGCATGGACGCCGCGATGCCATGGATGCCCCATGGGTGCCCGCGCACAACAGGGCATCCATGGGCAACCATGGTCATCCATGATCAATTCGGATGGAAGGCGCCTAGCGCAATCCGGCGTTGATCTTCTCGAGCGCCACTGAGCCGGGGCACAGCTCCGCCTCGTCGAGCGAGTTGAGCGGCGCCGTCACCGTATTGAGGTGCGCGTGCAGATCCTCCGGCTCGCTGTCGACGTAGAGAAGCCCGGTGACGACCTGCCCCTTGACGGCGTGCAGCTGCAGAAAGTTCATCGCTGCCAGCCGGTCATGCGCGTCGTAGTCGTCGTTGAGCTTGCGCAAGGCCAGCGTCGTGCCGTCGTGCTGCTCGACCAGCTCGACCTTGCCGGGTTCGTAATCGATCTTGATCGGGGCGCGGCCGGTGATGACGTTGAGCCGGTTTACCGCCTCGTTGTGCTCACGCACGTAATCGAAGCTCTTGGTCGAACCGACGTGATTGTTGAATGCGACGCACGGCGAGAGCACGTCGATGAACGCCGCGCCCTGGTGCTCGATCGCCGCCTTGATCAGGGGCACCAGCTGATGCTTGTCACCCGAAAAACTGCGCGCCACGAAGGTCGCGCCAAGCTGCAGCGCGATCGCCGCAAGGTCGATCGAGGAGTCATTGTTGACGATGCCACGCTTCGATTTGGACCCGCGGTCGGCTGTCGCTGAGAACTGGCCCTTGGTCAGTCCGTACACGCCGTTGTTCTCGACGATATAGACCATGTTGACGCCGCGCCGGATCGCGTGCGCGAACTGGCCGAAGCCGATGGAGGCGGAATCGCCGTCACCCGACACGCCGAGATAGATCAGATCGCGGTTGGCGAGGTTCGCGCCGGTGAGGACCGAAGGCATGCGGCCGTGCACGGAGTTGAAGCCGTGCGAGTTGCCGAGGAAATAATCCGGCGTTTTCGACGAGCAGCCGATGCCGGAAATCTTCGCCACCCGGTGCGGCGCAATCGAGAGCTCGAAGCAGGCCTCGATGATCGAAGCGGTGATCGAGTCATGGCCGCAGCCGGCGCACAGCGTCGAAATCTTGCCTTCGTAGTCGCGGTGGGTGTAGCCGAGCTCGTTCTTCGGGAGGCCCGGGTGATGGAATTTCGGCTTGGCAATGTAGGTCATGACATGGCCTCTTGCGTCGCTGCTGCGACGGGGCGCTGAAGTATGGCACGGCGTCCCACCTCTCCCCGCTTGCGGGGAGAGGTCGGATCGCGCAGCGATCCGGGTGAGGGGGCGTTTCCGCGAGTTTGAGCGCGTGGAGAGTCCCCCTCACCCGATTTCTCGCTGCGCTCGAAATCGACCTCTCCCCGCAAGCGGAGAGAGGTGACCTTGGTGAAACGCTGTGCCTCTCTCATGACACCACCTTGCGCAGGGGCGTGACTTTAAGCGTCGCGAGATGCTCGCCGATCGACTGGGCGATGAAGCGTGCGGTGATCGGGGTTCCGTCATAGTGCAGGATCGGCACCAGCCGGACCGGATCGACGCCGCATTCGTTCACGATCAGCGTGCGCAGTTGAGCGTCGCGGTTCTGCTCGACCACGTACACGAAATCATGGTCGGCCAGGAAACTCGTCACGCTCGAATGGAACGGAAACGCCCGCACCCGCATGCGATCGAGCGTCTGACCCTTCGCCTGCAGCAGGTGGATCGCCTCATCCATCGCCGGTGAGGTCGAGCCATAGTAGATCACGCCGAATTTGGTCGGCTTCTCGGCGTTGGCCTGCAGCGGGCGCGGCACCAGGTCCTTGGCCGTGTCGAACTTGCGCAGCAGGCGTTGCATGTTGTCCGCGTAGGCACCGCCCTCTTCGGTATAGCGCGCATAGCGGTCGCGCGAGGTGCCGCGCGTGAAGAACGAGCCCTTGCTCGCGTGGGTGCCCGGATAGGTGCGGAACGGGATGCCGTCGCCGTCGACGTTGAGATAACGGCCAAAGTCGCGGCCGGCTTCGAGCTCGGCGGCGCTCATCACCTTGCCGCGGTCATATTTGCGCGTTTCATCCCATTTCAGCGGCCGGCACAGGCGGTGGTTCATGCCGATGTCGAGGTCCAGCATGACGAACACCGGGGTTTGCAGCCGGTCCGCAAGATCGAACGCGTCAGCGGCGAAATCGAACGCCTCGGCCGGGTCCTCTGGAAACAGCAGCACGTGCTTGGTGTCGCCGTGCGACGCGTAGGCGCAACTCAAAAGATCGCCCTGCTGAGTGCGGGTCGGCATGCCGGTCGAGGGACCGGCACGCTGGACATCGAAAATCACCGCCGGGATTTCGGCGAAATAGGCCAACCCGACAAATTCCTGCATCAGCGAGATGCCTGGTCCCGAGGTCGCCGTGAACGCGCGCGCGCCATTCCAGGCCGCCCCGATGACAAGGCCGATGGATGCGAGCTCGTCTTCCGCCTGCACGATCGCATATTTGTTCTTGCGGTCTTCGGGATCGACGCGCAAGCGTCCGCAATAGCGCGTGAATGCTTCCGCCAGCGAGGACGACGGTGTGATCGGATACCAGGCGCACACGGTGGCGCCGCCATAGACGGCCCCGAGCGCCGCCGCCGCGTTGCCCTCGACGAAGATGCGATCGCCGACCGCATTGGCGGGTTTGAGACGCAGCCCGAGCGGGCATTGCAGGTTCTCAAGCGCCCAGTCGCGTCCGAGGTGGAGCGCGTGAATGTTGGGCGCCAGCAGCTTTTCCTTGCCTTTGTATTGCTCGCCCAGCAGCTTCTCGATCGCCGGCACGTCCATGTCGATGAGCGCCGACAGCGCGCCGATATAGATGATATTCTTGAACAGCTGGCGCTGGCGCGGATCCGTATAGGTCTTGTTGCAGATCGCGGTCAGCGGCACCCCGATGACGGTGATGTCCTCGCGAAACCGCGCCATCGGGACCGGCTTCGTGCAGTCGTACAGCAGGTAGCCACCGGGCTCGATGGCGGCCACGTCGCGGTCGAAGGTCTGCGGATTCATCGCGACCATCAGGTCGACGCCGCCGCGTGCCCCGAGGTGACCGGCTTCCGTGACCCGCACCTCGTACCAGGTGGGCAGGCCCTGAATGTTGGACGGAAAGATGTTGCGCGGGCTGACCGGCACCCCCATGCGCAGGATCGCGCGGGCGAACAGCTCGTTGGCGCTCGCTGAGCCGGAGCCGTTGACGTTGGCGAACCGGACGACGAAATCGTTTACGCTGCTGATCGGGCTGGCGTTCGGCATCGGTCTTCCGCATGTGTCATGTCAATCAGGTATTTCTGCATATCCCAAGCACCGGTCGGGCAGCGCTCGGCGCATAGTCCGCAGTGCAGGCAGACGTCCTCGTCCTTCACCATGACGCGACCAGTCTTGAGGCCATCCGCCACATAGAGATCCTGGGTCAGATTTCTGGATGGTGCCTTCAGCCTGGTGCGCAGATCGGCTTCCTCGCCGTTCTCGGTGAATGTAATGCAGTCCATCGGGCAGATGTCGACGCAGGCATCGCATTCGATGCAGAGCGAGGACGTGAATACGGTCTGCACGTCGCAATTGAGGCAGCGCTCCGCCTCCTTGAGGGCGAGCTCGACATCGTAACCGAGCTCGACCTCGGCCTTGATGTCGCGCAGCGCGACGACCTTGTCCCGCAGCGGCACGCGATAGCGCTTATCGGCCGAAATATCGTTGTCGTAGCTCCACTCGTGGATGCCCATCTTTTGGCTGATGACCTCGACCGCCGGCAGTGGCCGCTCGTTCACGTCTTCGCCTGAACAGAGCTTGTCGATCGACAGCGCCGCTTCGTGGCCGTGCGCAACCGCCCAGATGATGTTCTTGGGGCCGAACGCGGAGTCGCCGCCGAAGAAGATCCTCGGGTTGGTCGACGCCATGGTCCTGGTATCGACCTTGGGCATGTTCCACCTGTCGAACTCGATGCCGGCGTCGCGCTCGATCCAGGGAAACGCATTTTCCTGGCCGACGGCGACCAGCACGTCGTCGCATTCGAAGTGCTGATCGGGCTCGCCCGCATTCACCAGCCTGCGACGCCCCGTGTCGTCGTACTCGGCCTTGACCTTCTCGAACAGCACGCCGGTGAGGCGGCCGTTGTCGTGGGTGAATTCCTTCGGCACCAGAAAATTGAAGATCGGGATGCCCTCGTGCATCGCGTCCTCCTTCTCCCAGGGGGACGCCTTCATCTCCTCGAAGCCGGAGCGCACGATCACCTTCACGTCCTCGCCGCCCAGCCGGCGCGAAGAGCGACAGCAGTCCATGGCGGTGTTGCCGCCGCCGAGCACGATGACGCGCTTGCCGATCTTGTCGACGTGCCCGAACGAAACCGAAGACAGCCAGTCGATGCCGATGTGAATGTTCTTGGCCGCTTCCTTGCGGCCTGGGATATCGAGCTCGCGCCCGCGCGGCGCGCCCGAGCCGACGAAGATCGCGTCGAAATTCTCGGCCAGCAGCGCCTTCATGCTGTCGATGCGGCGCCCGCCGACAAACTCGATGCCGAGGTTGAGGATATAGTCGCACTCCTCGTCGATAACGGCGTCCGGCAGGCGGAACTTGGGGATCTGCGTGCGCATCATCCCGCCGGCCTTCGGGTCCTGGTCGAATACGACGCAGTGATAGCCGAGCGGGGCGAGGTCACGCGCAACCGTCAATGAGGCGGGCCCGCCGCCGACGAGCGCGATGCGCTTGCCGTTGCGACGCGCTGCCGGCTTGGGCAGACGCGCGCGAATATCGTCCTTGTAGTCGGCGGCCACGCGCTTGAGCCGGCAGATTGCGACCGGATCTTTTTCAACGCGTCCGCGCCGGCAGGCTGGCTCGCACGGCCGATCGCAGGTGCGCCCGAGAATTCCGGGAAACACGTTCGAGTGCCAATTGATCATGTAGGCGTCGCTGTAGCGACCGGCCGCGATCAATCGGATGTACTCGGGAACAGGCGTATGCGCCGGGCAAGCCCATTGGCAGTCGACCACCTTGTGGAAGTAGTCCGGCGCCGCAATGTCAGTCGATTGCATCTACTCCTCGTGCCGGCGCCCCAAACGTGCTGCGGATAAAGGGGTGGACCCCAATCCGTCAGCGACCCATCAGCGAACCCGTCCCCGCTCGGCTTGTCGCGCCGAATCCGCGGGATTTATAGTGGACACGGCCCCTGAATGCCACCACTTCGATCGCATAACCCCACTTCTCCCGGGGCAACGTAGCTGTTGCGGTGCGGCAAAATCCAAGCGATTTTGCACCGAAAATGTCCACAATCGTCACTTTGCTTGGCGTTTCGAGCACTAGCCCCTGGGTTGCGTTGCGTTATCGCTGGAAACATATGCGCGACATTTTTGAAGAACTGTTCGCCAACCAGCCGCTCGACCCGATGGAGGCGGCTCGGCGCGGCATGCGACCCAACCTTCGCCGGCGCTTCTACGCCTCGGCTGCGTCGAAGTTCGACGCGAGCGGTTACGCCATCGTTCTGGATGGCAAGGTCGTACGCACTCCGGCCCGCCACCTGCTGGCGGCCCCCAATGTGGCGCTCGCCGACGCGATCGCGGCCGAATGGGAGGATCAGCAGGAGGTCATCGATCCGGCCCGCATGCCGCTCACGCGCCTCGCCAACACCATCATCGATGGGGTCGCCGCGGCCGCACCGGCGGTCGCCGCCGAGATCGAGCAATATCTTGCCACCGACTTGCTGTTCTATCGCGCTGATGGCCCCGAGCGGCTGGTTGAGCGCCAGCGCGCGCGCTGGGATCCTATCCTGGCCTGGGCGCGTGCCGCGTTCGGGGCGCGCTTCGAGCTCGTCGAAGGCGTGATCCATATCGTACAGCCAGCGGAGTCGCTGCGTGCCGTCGCCGCGGCGATCCCGCGCGACCCCTGGCGGCTCGGCGCGGTGCACGCGGTCACGACGCTCACGGGTTCCGCCCTGATCGCGCTCGCGCTCGCGCACGGCGGCATCGACGTGGACGCGGCCTGGACCGCGGCCCACGTCGACGAAGACTGGAACATGGAGCTCTGGGGCCGCGACGAGATTGCGCTCGAGCGGCGCGCATTTCAGTTCGCCGACATGCGGGCGGCGGCCACGGTCTTGGCGCTCCGCTGAAGCTCCGGCGTCACCAACCATCGGCGGGGTGTCGTGATGATGGGTTGCGGCGCGCGTGAGTGCGCCGAACCCACTCTACGTTTTCGGCACATTTCGTGCTAAGCAAGTTCGGCCGGCTCGTCACGGCAGGGGCCATGAAAGACATCCTCGAGAAGCTCGAATATCGTCGCGCCAATGCCCGCCTCGGCGGCGGGAAATCGCGTATCGAGGCGCAGCACAAGCGCGGCAAGCTCACCGCCCGCGAACGCATCGATCTCCTGATGGACAAGGACTCGTTCGAGGAGTTCGACATGTTCGTCGAGCACCGCGCCACCGAGTTCGGCATGGACAAACAGGCCAAGATCCCGGGCGACGGCGTGGTCACGGGCTGGGGTACGGTCAACGGCCGCACCGTGTTCGTGTTCGCCAAGGACTTCACGGTGTTCGGCGGCTCGCTCTCGGAGACCCACGCCCAGAAGATCATCAAGATCCAGGACATGGCCATGAAGGCGCGCGCGCCGATCATCGGCCTGTTGGATGCGGGCGGTGCCCGCATCCAGGAAGGGGTGGCGGCGCTTGGCGGCTACGGCGAAGTGTTCAAACGCAACGTGCTCGCCTCCGGCGTGATCCCGCAGATCTCCGTCATCATGGGTCCGTGCGCGGGCGGCGACGTCTACTCGCCAGCGATGACCGACTTCATCTTCATGGTGAAGGACACGAGCTACATGTTCGTCACCGGGCCGGACGTGGTGAAGACGGTGACCAACGAGGTGGTGACCGCAGAAGAGCTCGGCGGCGCCTCCGTGCACGCGACCAAGTCCTCGATTGCCGATGGCGCATTCGAGAACGACCTCGAGACGCTGCTGCAGATGCGCCGGCTGATCGATTTTCTGCCCGCCAACAACGCCACCGGGGTGCCGGAATGGCCGACCTATGATGACATCGAGCGCGAGGAGCGCTCGCTCGAGACGCTCATTCCCGACAATCCCAACAAGCCCTACGACATCCGCGAGCTGATCCTCAAGGTTGCGGACGAGGGCGACTTCTTCGAGCTGTCCGCCGCCTTCGCGCGCAACATCGTCACCGGCTTTGGCCGCATGGCGGGCCGCACGGTCGGCTTTGTCGCCAATCAACCGATGGTGCTCGCCGGCGTGCTCGACAGCGACGCCTCGCGCAAGGCGGCGCGCTTCGTGCGCTTCTGCAATGCCTTCAATATTCCGATCGTGACGTTCGTGGACGTGCCGGGCTTCCTGCCCGGCACCGACCAGGAATATGGCGGTTTGATCAAGCACGGTGCCAAATTGCTGTTCGCCTATTCGCAGGCGACGGTGCCGCTCGTCACCGTCATCACCCGCAAGGCTTTCGGCGGCGCCTATGACGTCATGGCGTCGAAGCACATCGGCGCCGACGTGAACTATGCCTGGCCGACCGCCCAGATCGCCGTGATGGGCGCCAAGGGCGCGGTCGAGATCATCTTCCGCGCCGATATCGACGACGCCGAGAAGATCGCCACCCGCACCAGGGAATACGAGGACCGCTTCCTGTCCCCGTTCGTGGCGGCCGAGCGCGGCTATATCGACGAGGTCATCATGCCGCGGACGACTCGCCGGCGGCTCTGTCGCGCGCTCGCGATGCTGCGCGAGAAGAAGATCGAAATGCCGGCGCGCAAGCACGATAATTTGCCGCTGTGAGATGCGAGCGAGTCCGTGGCAGCTCCGCTAATCGTCATCACCGGCGCGACCCAGGGAATCGGTCGCGCGCTCGCGCTCGCGTTTGCACGCGAGAGCCATCCGCTCCTGTTGATCGCGCGCCACGCCGAGGCGATCGATGAACTCGCAAACCATCCGCATCGCTTCGCCGAACTGGACGTCACCGACTATCCGCGCCTGCAAGTGGCGATCGAGGAGGCCGAAACCCAATTCGGACCGACCGAGTGCCTGATCAACAACGCCGGCTTCATCCATATCGGCGATTTCAGCAAGCGTAGTGTCGAGGATCTCGACTACGAGATCGATGTCCTGTTCAAAGGCGTGGTGCATGGTGTGCGGGCCGTGCTGCCGGGCATGATCGAAAGGAAGCGTGGCACCATCATCAACGTGAGCTCGATCGGCGACCGCCGGCCCGGGCCCTCGGGTGAGACCTATCATGCCTCCAAGGCGGCGGTGCGCTCGCTCGCGGAATCGCTGCAGCAGGCGGAAGCAAAGAACAATGTGCGGGTGATCAACATCGCGCCCGGCCTGGTGAAGACCAACATTCATAAAACGATGGGCATCTCGTTCGAAGACTACAGCAAAATGCTGGATGATCCGGAGTTCATCGAGCCTGAACGCATTGCCGAGATCATCCTGTTCTGCTTCAAGCTGCCGCAATCGATCTGCATCCGCGATCTCGTGGTGATGCCGACCACGTCGGGGTATTGAAGATTTGTTCGTCGTTCGTAGCCCGGGTGAAGCGCAGCGGAACCCGGGACGAATGACCCGGATTTCGCTTGCGCTCCATCCGGGCTACAGGTGAGCAGGTATAGGGAGGGATAAAAATGAAACTTGTCACGTTCGAAGCCGCCGGACGCCCGGCCGGTCCCGGCATTTTGACCGAACGCGGCGTCGTCGACATCGCGCCCGCCGTCAAGCAAAGCTACACGCCGCAACTCACCATGCAGGGGGTCATCGACGATTTCGACCGGCTGCGGCCGGCGCTCGAGCGGCTCGCCCGGGAGGCTGAAGCGGTGCCGCTCGACAAGGTACGGCTGCGCGCGCCGCTGCCGCGGCCCGGCAAGATTCTCGCCTGCATCGCCAACTACTGGGAACACGCTCAGCGTGAGCCGCGCCCGCTCAACATGTTCATGAAGAACCCGGACGCGGTGATCGGGCCGGGCGATACCATCATGCTCCCGGAATTTACCGTGCCCTGGATCTTCATGCACGAAGCTGAACTCGCAATCGTCATGAAGGGTCCGGCCAAGATGGTAAAGGCCAAGGACTGGAAGCGCGCCGTGTTCGGCTACACCACGATGATCGACGTGTCGGCGCGCGAGCATGGGCGCCGCACCTGGCCGGCCACCCCGTTGACCAGCTGGCTTGGCAAATCCTTCGACACCTTTGGCCCCATGGGGCCCTGCATCGCCACCGCTGACGAGATCGCCGATCCCAACGACGTGATTGTGCGGTTCTGGAACGACGGCCAGCTGCGCCACAACTACAACACCGACGACATGGAGCATCGGGTGCCGGAGCTGATCGAGTTTGCGACCACCGTCATGACCATGAACTCCGGCGACCTCATCATGTGCGGCACCAACCACGAGGGCCTCGGCGCGCTGCAGGACGGCGAGAGCGTGGAGATCGAGATCCAGAACATCGGCCGCATGGCGCTCAAGGTGTCCGATCCGCTCAAGCGCAAATGGGAACGCGGCGTCTACATGGGGACCGACTCGACCAACCCGGAAGCCGTGAAACGCCACCGGCCGCAGACAGCGGGGTGAGTGGAGCGCGCGCGGTCAGACGGCGCGCGGCCGGTATAGCGCAACAGCGTTGTCGAAGAGAGCTAGGCGCCCGTTCTCTTCGCCCAGGGTGTCGATAACGAGGTCGATGTCGGATGCCGCGAACGGGCGCCGCGCCCGGGTCGACGGCAGATCGGTGCCGAACACGAGGGCGCGCGGATTGACGGAGGCGATTGCTCGCAGGGCGGCAGCGACATCGAGCGAAACCCGTCCGAAACCGGTCGCTTTCACCCGCGCACCGGCTTCGACCAGTTTAAGGAGGACCGCCAAGCCCTCGGCCGACAGTCCGAGATGGTCGATGACGATCGCTGGCAGAGCCACGAGCTCGCCAACAATATCGGCAAGCTCGCGCGCATCGACGTAGAGTTCGACATGCCAGTGCATGATTTCGTGAACGCGGCGTGCCATCGCGCCAAGCTCGGCAATGCCTTCAGACCCTCCGCGACGCAGATTGAAACGGATTGCGCGCACGCCGCGGCGGTTCAGCGCGATGAGCTCGGCGTCGGAGACCGTGGCCGGAAGCTGCGTGACGCCGACATAGGCCGGGCCGAGCCGTTCCAGGGCGTCGACCAGATAGGTCTGATCCATCGCCTGGAATGAGCCGGACACGACGGCGCCTCCCGTGATGCCTAACGGCGCGGCGAGCGTGCCATATTCTTCGGCGGTGAATGCTGGCGGCAGATAGCCCTGGTTCGCCACCAGTGGAAAGCGCGGATCAATGACGTGAAAATGCGCGTCGAAAATCCGGCGCTTCATCCTCGCTCGAGCCTCGGGTTCCGACCGGAAGCTGCGCCGTCGATCCTGCCTACTTCACCTCCACCAGCCCGACTTGATTGACCAGGCTGTTGGCGGTCACCGGATTGCCATCGCGAGTCACGTCCATGTTGCGCACGATGTCGCCGCCGCCCGGAATCGCCCAGCTCTGGAATTTCTCGGTCTTCGGGTCGAAGCGCACGATGGTATTCGGCTTTGCGGCGGACTCGTTGTACCAGAGCGCGCCCTTGGTGAAGACGATGCCGTAAGGCTCGGACTTCGGTCCGCTCGGCGACAGCCATTCCTTGACCTCGCCGGTCGCAAGATCGATCCGGCCGAGATAGCCGCGCGAGAAATCCGCGTACCAGACCACGTCATCGGGCGTGAGCGCGAGCCGGCGCGGTCGCGACGCCGGATTCGGCAGCGGGTATTCCTTGATCTCGAAGGTCTTCGGATCGATGGTCGCGACCTTGTTGGTGCCGAACTCCACGAACACCGGCACGCCCTTGGAGTTGATCACGAGGCCGTAGGGGCGCGACTTTGGAGTCGGCGGCGTGAAGAGCTTGACCTCGCCGGTCTTTGGGTCGAGCCGCCCGACTTTGTTGCCGCCCTGGACGGTGAACCACAGGATGCCGCTCTGATCGAAGTTGAGGGTGTGCGGATCCTTCGCCTCCGGATCCGGCATCGGATACTCAGTCACCGCGCCGGTCTTCGGGTCGAGCTTGCCGATGATGCTGATGTGATTGCCGGTGAACCAGATGTTGCCGTCCTTGTCCTCGGCGAGGCCGTGCGGCCCGGTATGCGAAGTCTTGAGTGGAAACTCCTTGAACTGGCCGGTGTCGGGGTCAAGTCGGCCAAGGACGCCGGCGGTCTGGCCCGTGTACCAGATCGAGCCGTCGCTGGTGGCGCGCGGATCGTGCGGGCGCGAGCCGGGCGTCGGCACCGGCCATTGCTTGATCGAGACCTGCACCGGGCCGTCGATGATGTTGGCGGTCGGGCGCGCCCGTTCCGGGAAGCTCTTGATCAAATATTCGGTGACCGTCTCCACCTGATCCTTGGGGGTCGGCACCTCCATGTTGGCCATCATGCGCATCACGGTGCGCCACCCCTCGGGCGTATAACCGATCTTGAGCCGGTTGATGTCATGGCAGGCGCCGCACAAGTTGACGACCGCCTGCTTGCCGGGCCCCTCCGGGAAGTCTGATCCGGGCTGCTGTGCCAATGCCGGCAGCGCGGAACAGAGCAGGGCGGCGGTCGACACTGCGAACGATCGCAACGACATGAAGTCCTCCCGGAGAGTTTGCGCAATCACTGCGCGGCGATTCTCGCCGAAAGCAGGGGGCCGCGCAATGCTTTTGCCCGGCATTCGTGCTGGCGGGCGCCCGCGTGTTGCCGTAGAAAAATAGCCGATAAGCGCCAAGACGCCGAACGGAGTTTGTCATGAACGCCCCTGCCCAGATCGTTCCGCCCTACCGGCACACGCCGCTGTTTTCGCTCGGCAAGGATACGGCGCCCTATCGCAAGCTTTCCGCCGATGGTGTGCGGGTTGAGACCGTGCTGGGCCGGGACGTTATCGTGATCCCACGTGAAGCGCTGCGTGCGCTGGCCGAGGCTGCCTTCAGCGACATCAACCATCTGCTGCGGCCTGGACACCTCAAGCAACTGCGCGCGATCCTCGACGACTCGGAGGCATCCGATAACGACAAATTCGTCGCCTACGATTTCCTCAAGAACGCCAACATCGCGGCCGGCGGCGTGTTGCCCATGTGCCAGGACACCGGAACCGTCATCATCATGGGCAAGAAGGGCCGGCTGGCCTGGACCGATGGCGACGATGAAGCGGCGCTCGCTGAGGGCGCGCGCGACGCCTATCTCAAGCGCAACCTGCGTTACTCGCAGGTGGCGCCGGTGTCCATGTTCGAGGAGAAGAATACGCGCAATAACATGCCGGCGCAGGTCGAGATCTATGCCGAGGGGGACGACGCCTACAAGTTTTTGTTCATCGCCAAGGGCGGCGGTTCGGCCAACAAATCGTTTCTGTTTCAGGCGACGCCCTCGATTCTCACCCGCGAGCGTCTCCTCGCGTTCCTCAGGGAGAAGGTACTCACGCTTGGCACCGCCGCCTGCCCGCCCTATCACCTGGCGATCGTGATCGGTGGTACGTCGGCCGAGCTCACCATGAAAACGGTCAAGCTCGCGTCATGCCGTTATCTCGACGCCCTGCCGACCGAGGGTTCCGAGGACGGCAACGCGTTCCGCGATCTCGCGATGGAGCAGGAGATCCATAAAATGACCCAGTCGCTCGGGGTCGGCGCGCAGTTCGGCGGCAAATATTTCTGCCACGACGTGCGGGTGATCCGGCTGCCGCGTCACGGCGCGTCGCTCCCGATCGGGCTTGGGGTGTCGTGCTCGGCCGACCGTCAGGCGCTCGGAAAGATCACCCGCGACGGCGTCTTTCTGGAGGAGCTCGAACACAATCCGGCCCAGTACCTGCCGGATGTCACGGGCCACCAGCTCGGCGGTGACGTGGTCGAGATCGACCTGAACCAGCCGATGCGAGCTATTCTGACGGCGCTGTCGCGGCATCCGATCAAGACCCGGCTGTCGCTATCCGGGCCGATGATCGTCGCGCGCGATGCCGCGCATGCCAAACTGCGGGCGCGGCTGGAGGCCGGGCAGGGGCTTCCCGACTATTTCAAGAACCATCCCATCTACTACGCCGGCCCCGCCAAGACCCCGCAAGGCTACGCGTCGGGCGCGTTTGGCCCGACCACGGCCGGTCGCATGGATTCCTTCGTCGACGATTTCCAGGCCGCAGGCGGTTCGCTCGTCTCGGTCGCCAAGGGCAACCGCTCGGCAGCGGTGCGCGAGGCCTGCAAGAAGCACGGTGGATTCTATCTTGCATCGATCGGCGGTGCTGCCGCGAACCTCGCCGAACACTGCATCAAGAAGGTGGAGGTCGTGGAGTATCCCGAGCTCGGCATGGAGGCGATCTGGCGCATCGAGGTCGAGAATTTCCCGGCGTTCATCGTCATCGACGACAAGGGCAACGACTTCTTCAAGGAACTGAATCTCGGTTAGCAACCCACTCGGTCTGCGGCGGACCCGGCCATGACCGGGCTGAGCTTCACGGCCGTGTTCGCGTCTTATTTTCTGCGCGCCGGCCGCCGGGTCTTGCGCGGTCGCGGGGCGAGGCTGCGCGCCGGCTTGCGGCCCGTGGCTTTGGCGCGGCGCGCCGTCTTCGCCCGATTCGCTGCTTTCGCGCGCCCCGCCTTGGCTTTGATCAAGGACTTTTTGGTCCCGGCGTATTTGCGGCGAAGCCGCGCGGCCTGCTTGGCGAAATAAGCCTTCATCGGCGTGAAGTAGTTGTCCTGCCAACCGCCTTCTTCGTAGCTCGTATGGCCGTCGGGCACGCGGCTGTGGCGTAGTGTGAGCCGCGTGCCGCCTGCGACCGGACGCAGAGTCACTGCGATCTTTGAATCCGGATCATCGTCCGTGAATTTGGTTGTGCGCCAAGACTGCACGATGCGCCGGCCTGGCACCAGTTCCAGATTCCTGCCGGTGATGTAGCCATCCCAAGCCGTCACCGTGGCGCCGATCCTGGGCAATTGGTCGGATTTGCCGCCGGTCATGTCGCTGTGCGAACGGCTGTGGAGCCACGCGTCGTAGATCGCCGCCGGCGGCGCGGGAATGACATCGGTGAGCGTGAACGTATAGCTCATGACCTCTCCGCAAATAGCAGGAAAACGCGGCTATTCTACCACACCGGTCCCGCTGCGCGCGCGTCTCTCGGTATTTGCCCGGGGCGCTTGCCTGCCAAGGCGGGCACCGCTATATAACGCCCCTCAGTCGGAGTGTAGCGCAGTCTGGTAGCGCACCACGTTCGGGACGTGGGGGTCGCAGGTTCAAATCCTGCCACTCCGACCAATTTTCCCGATTATGGACAGGCCACCGTCCCCACGCGCGGTGTTTGTCTCAACAGGCGACCTCCAGTTATTTCCTGCAAGTCCTCGGCGTCGGTAATGCTGTGGCCGTCGCAATCGACTTTAGTGTTGTTCCGAATGTAGAATTTGCTGAACTCAAAATCAGCCTCGCAGAAACGTTCCGTCCAAATTTCGCTGATACCCTGGCTCGATCCGAAAACGATCGAAGTAACTAAGCGCGGCGGTCCGACACGCTGTTGCATCCTCAATTCTTTCATGAATGGGCTGTGCCGGGGCCAGGACGAATTCGTCAATTTGCCATCCGACCTCGACGTGGAGCGGGTGGTTCGCGCCTCCGGCTAGAGAGTTCCTAAATTCGTCAGCGTGCGCACGAAGACAGTCGCATCGGATGTGATCGGCTGCAACAGATTGCGGATATCCTGGCGGGTTCCGTGCGCCTGGTGAGACTTTTCATTGCGACGAGCGCCCTGTATAAATCCAATAAAGTCATGACAAAATGATCGCTGCTGTTGACGGGAGCGACGGGCTTGACGCGACGAATCTGACGTCGCCAAGTGAGCGTCCCCCAAGCGGGCGTTCGCCCCGCCCACGTTGCTGTTCCCCATTCGGAGGAAATTGATGAAAGCCGATATCTCTGCAAAGGGCGCGCAGCCAGCGACGGGACGTGCGAACGAGGCGCTTGCGCGCACACTGCCGTCATCCGATGAGCAGGATTTTGAGGATGCAAAGCGCGAACTCATTGCGGTCATCCCCGACGGACTGATTCCGGCCAAAGGCGAAGGTGCGCGCCCCGTATGGAATATGAAGCCCTTCGATTTCGAGCAGAGCATCGAGGCGCCACCGACCGTCAACCCTAGCCTGTGGCGCCAGGCGCGCCTCAACGCCATCCACGGGCTGTTCGAGGTGACAGATCGCGTCTACCAGATCCGAGGCTACGACATTTCCAACATGACGATTGTCGAGGGAGAAACGGGGATCATCGTCATCGACCCTTTGACTGCCGTCGAAACAGCGAAGGCCGGTCTCGACCTCTACTACAGCAACAGACCGCGCAAGCCCGTCGTCGCGATCATCTATAGCCACACGCATGCTGATCATTTCGCAGGTGTGAAGGGCATCGTGAACGAGGACGGCGTCCGCGCCGGAAAGCTGCAAATCCTCGCTCCCGATGAATTTATGGCGTTCGCAGTCGCCGAAAACGTGATCGCCGGCAACGCCATGAGTCGGAGGGCCTGGTATCAGTTTGGCGTATTTTTGCCGCCCGGCGAGCGCGGGCTCGTCGACACCGGCCTTGGTAAGACGATATCTGCCGGCACGTTTACCCTCATTCCCCCAACGGATCTGATCAAAGCAAACGAAACTCGCGTCATCGACGGCGTCGAAATCGAGTTCTTTCTCGTGCCTGAAACCGAAGCCCCCGCCGAGATGATCATGTATTTCCCGCAATTTCGCCTCCTCGACGTGGCCGAAATCGCGACGCACAACATGCACAATCTTTACACGATCCGCGGCGCCGAGGTGCGCGACGGACGAGTCTGGTCAAAGTATCTTGGTGAAGTCCTTGACCGCTGGGGTCACAAAACCGAGGTCCTGATTGCCCAGCATCATTGGCCGATGTGGGGCTCGACCAGAATTTCGCAATTCCTCGCCAAGCAGCGGGATCTCTACAAATTCATTCATGATCAGAGCGTGCGTCTCCTCAATCACGGATATGGACCCTCGGATATCGCCGAAAGACTCAAGCTGCCTGCCAGCCTGGCAAACGACTGGTCCACACGCGGTTACTATGGGACGCTCAGCCACAATACGAAGGCGGTCTATCAGAAATATCTCGGCTGGTACGACGCCAACCCTGCTAATCTTTCACCGTTGCCGACTGTCGAACGCGCGCGCCGAACGGTTGAGTATATGGGCGGCGCAGACGCGGTACTTGAGCGCGCGCGCCGAGATTTCGATGCCGGCGATTACCGATGGGTTGCTAGCGTCCTGAACGACGTAGTGTTTGCTGAGCCGTCGAACAGCGAGGCGCGCGCGCTCGCTGCTGATGCGCTCGAGCAGCTCGGTTATCAGGCGGAGGCGGGGACTTGGCGCAACGCCTATCTCAGCGGTGCCATGGAGTTGCGTAGCGGTGTGCCAGATCCGAAGGGGCGCGGGCACACGCTCAGCGGAGATATGCTGAAGGGCATCACACTCGACCTCCTGTTCGATTTCATGGCGGTCCGCCTCAACGCCGACAGAGCTGAAGGGAAGCGATTGGTGCTCAACTGGACGTTTACAGATGTCGGCGAAAAACTAACGTTGAGGCTCGAGAATTCGGCGCTCACGCATGTGCTCGGCAAGCTTGCACCCGATGCCGACGCCGGCTTCACGCTGAAGCGCACGACGCTCGACCAGATTCTTCTCAAGCAGAAGACTTTTCCAATGGCGATCTTGAAGCGGGAGATCGCCGTCAAAGGCAACCCATTCAAACTCGGCGAACTCGTCGCGATGCTGGATGATTTTACCCCCGGATTTCCGATTGTGGAGCCAAGGTCCGCGCGGGAATAGGGGCCGAGGAGCGGCACGCACTTTAGCTCAAGTAACCTGAGTGCACCTACCGGCGAGCGTTCGGGGGTACGGCGATCCGGCACTCTGGTCCTCGGCGGTTCCGCAAAAGCGGGAACCGGTTTTGCGAAACGGGTATGCTCAAACGATTGATCGATGATCTGAAGAAAAGTCCTCCCGCTCTGGAATCAACCGCTGCGGGGGCATACAATTATTGTGAACGAACGGAGGCGCCCCATGCCGTTGACAGGGGGAATCACACCGGGAAGTTCCTTCTTTTGTCCGCACTGCGGTGCACTCTATGCGGTGACATATTCGCGGCGCAACGAGATCGAGCGCAACGCAGCGAAGTGCGTGGTCTGCGAGCGGGTCATGGACGAGTGGCAATCAACTTCGATTCCAACTTACAAACTCGTTCATCGCCCGGAAGACGCCTGATAGGCGGCAAGTACCTGCATGGCAACGCGTGGCGCGCCCATGCTGCCTTTGACATTGCCGAAAGCGCAAAATTTGTCGTGACAAATTTGGGTCTACGCACGACCTTCCGTTGACTTTGCGGCCAGCCAATTGCGCGTGGTCGGTAACCGGGCCCAACTTGCCGGTACGCCGGGCTGCTTGAATTTTGCGTCGGCTGGGTTTCCACGCCACGCCCCGAGCGCTATCGTGTATTTCGGCAAAAGGTTGCGCAAGGGGGGCTTCATGACCAATGCTGAAATGGTGACCGGCGGAGAGTTTCGCGTTGGCTCGATCTTCGGGCGCGCATGGTCGGTCTATGTCGCTAATTTTTTCGTGTTCACCTTGGTGGCGCTCGTCATTTCGCTGCCGAATCTGCTGTCCGGCGAAAGCGATACTGTCGCGGGCGGATTGCGGAATTTCGTCGTCTTCATCGTCTGGATGATCGCCAATACGGTGGGGCTGGCAGTCATCCTCTACGGTGCGTTCCAGGCGATGCGCGGCCGCCCCGTGGTGATTGGAGAGGCGGTCCGGCGCGGGCTGTCGCGATTCTGGCCGATCATCGGCCTTGCCATCCTGGAGTGGCTTGGAATCATGGTCGGCTTCCTGCTGTTCATCGTGCCGGGCATCATGCTCGCCGTCAGGTGGTCGGCCGCCCTGCCGGCTTGCGTCGTGGAGGGTTTGGGCCCACTGGCCAGCATGGGACGCAGCGCCCAGCTGACCAAAGGCCATCGATGGAAGATCTTCGGTATTTTTATCTTGATCCTGATCATCGGTGTCCTTGTGTTTGCGATTGTTGGCGCCATCGTCTTTGCTCTCGTTGGTTCCTTCTCGTTAGGCGCGCTCGAGCGTGGGTTTGGGATAGGATCGTTGGTCTCGCTGATCTTCTCAGCGATGGTCACGGCCTATTACAACATCGTTCTGGTCATGGTGTATCATGACCTGCGCGTGGCCAAGGAGGGCGTCGACACCGAGCAGATTGCGTCGGTGTTCGACTGATACTCGGCACACGTTCGAGGGCTTGCTCCAAATTCGACGTGATACGGGAAATTGGTTGCCCTAGGTCTGCCGGCGTCGTCCGGCGGGTTGGTGCTTGTCGGCGCGCGCGCGGCCAAACAGTTGCTCGCGCTCGAGATGGGCGCGCTGCGCGGTGTAGAAGTCGCGCAGGAACAGCACGATCTCGTGGTCCGGTACCGCGTCCTTCCATTCGATCTTGCGGCAGATGCGGTCGCACACTTCGCGGAAGAGCTGCGGCGTCGCGGCGGCATCGGGCCGGCGCAATAGCTCTTCGAGCACCTGCAGCTCGAGCGCGCCGTAGGCCTGCAATTGCCGCTCAGTGAACACGAAGCGTGCCGTCGTCTCGACGAGGTCGCCGAGCAAGCGCTGGCGCGGCAACGCAATGACGATCGTGCCGGCGATAAAATCGCCTGCGCGCATGCGGTCGCGATTGAAAAATACGAGCGCCACGAAACAGCTGAGCCATCCGGCGAGCAGCAGGTACTCCCAGTTCCCGGCTGCCCTCGCGGCCGTCGCCAAAACCGCGATGCCCAGGGGAATGAACATCTCGACTTCCCGCGTGAGATTGCGGGCGATCACTGCCGATGGCAGCAAGGGGCCGCCAGCGCGGTCCACCACGCGAATTCCCACGATACGTTTCCCCGGCGTCGCGCCGCGTCGAGACAGTTCGAAGTGGATGAAATAGAGGTTGCGCACGACGAACGCAGTAAACATCAGTACCGCGGTCGCGATTTGGCCGCTGATGTTCTTGAACGGCATCAGCTCGATAACGATCAAGACCGCAATGCTTGCAAAGAACCAGATGGCGAGGTCGATCATGAAGGCGGTCGCACGCTCGCCGTAGTCGGCGAGCTCGACCGTCAGCGGTACACCCTCGGGCGTGATGATCTGCCGCTGCGCGCGCGCGTTGCGTTGCAGAAACTGGTTGGCGACGTCGGCTGCGGTCACGTTCGTCGTCCGAACGGGCGCAGGAAGTAGATCAACCACGCGATCCCGGTCGCGGCGCCGATCGTGAAGCGCCAGGGTGTGCTGGCGATGAGCTGCCGAAACACGCCTTCCAGGATCGCGGCGACAAAGAACATCAACACTGCGCCGACCGCGATCTCGGCGGCGCGCCGGCCATGCATTGCCAGGCTGTCGACGCGCGAGTAGCGGTCGGGAAACAGGATCTTGTCCGCGAGCACGAGCCCTGCCGCTCCGCACAGCAGCACGGCGCTGATCTCGGTCACTCCGTGAATCGAGATCCAGCCAAGGAAGTCCAGCGTCAATCCGCGATTGTAGTGCAGCCCGACGAAGGCGCCGAGCGTGAGGCCCTGATACGTCAAGAGCAGAATCGTAGCCACTCCCGCTGCCAGTCCAAGCCCGAAAGTCATGATGCCGACGAGGGTATTGTGGCTGAACAGGAAATTGGCAATCACCCCAATCGATTTGGCCGCGCCCGGCCAGGGGGCGAAGATCTCGTCCTTGAGCAGCGATTCCCGCGTGCTATTGGGGCCGCGTCCGTCCGAGAGACTCGACGGCACCAGCGTTGTGAACCAGCTCTCGTCGCCGATGGTGAGCCAGAAACCAATGGTCACGCCGATGGCGAGCGCGATGCAGGCGATCAGAAAGTGCCAGCGCGCGTCACGCACCGCCTTGGGAAGCTCGACGCGCAGGAACGAACCGGCGGTCGCGAGAAAACGGGCGGGCGGGCTGTAGATCGCCAAAAATGCGCGCAGCGCCAGGTTCTCCAGATAGAGCAACAGGTGGCGATCGAGGGCAATCGCCCGCGCCACCGACAAGGACGAGAGGGTCGACCGATAGAGCAGCGGCAGTTGCTGCAACTGATCCGGGGCGAGCGAGCGTACTCCGTACTTTTCGACCGCCTCGATCAGTTGCTCCAGTTCGAGCCAGCCGGTCTCGCGGGCCTGGCGGAACTCGGTGCTTTTGAGCACGAGCGGCGGGTGTTCCGCCGTCGAGATGGCGATGTCGGCCTCCTCGTCGCGCACCGCATCCAGGCTCATAACAGGCCCCGCTGCTTGATCAGAAGGTAGCGGTTGATCAGGCCGACCGGCAGACTGCGGGTCGGCACATCGAGGCAATGAACGCCCAGCCGCTGAAGGCGCTCGAACACGGTGTTGCGCTCGCGCAGGAAATCGTAGGCGATGACCGCTTTCGCGACGTCGTCGAAGCGGTCCGGCGGCGCGTCGGCGATGCCGTGCAGGACCGCGTCGCGTAAGGTCACAAACACGACTACGTGACGCCGTGCGACCCGCGCCGTCGCTTCCACCAGGAGCTCAGCGGTGACCGTATCGATGAAATCGGTGAACAGGATCACGAGCGCACGGCGCTTGAGCCGCGCGTTCAGTTCCGCGAGCCCGAGGGTGAAATTGGTCTCGGTGTGACGATAGTCGAGGCGCGCAGTCGCGCGCTGCAGTCGGATAAAATTGGAAACGCCGCGACGCGGCTGCTGATATTGACGCAATGCCTCGTCGAACCCAAACAGGCCGACGAGATCGCCGCCCTGCAGCGAGATCCACGCGAGCAGCAGACCGGCATTGATCGCGTGGTCGAGCCGCGGCAGGCCGTCGACCGGTTCGACCATGAGATAACCGGTGTCGAATGCCAGCACGATCTGATGGTTGCGCTCCACGCGAAATTCCTTGCACAGCAAT
This sequence comes from uncultured Alphaproteobacteria bacterium, assembly GCA_963833605.1. Classification (GTDB taxonomy): domain Bacteria; phylum Pseudomonadota; class Alphaproteobacteria; order Rhizobiales; family Xanthobacteraceae; genus JAFAXD01. The sequence continues at coordinate 138,130 of CAWHYZ010000010.1, read as the reverse complement.
TTGCGATGGCGCGCCGAATGCTTCCAATCGATGAAACGGCTGTCGAGGCCGGGAGCAAAGTCGCGCAACGCTTCGAACTCGGTCCCTTCGCCTTTGCTCTGCTGCACCTTGTTGCCGAAGATGGCCTCGCGCTCGAAGAACTGCAGCGTCGAGCTGCGCACGCCGCGCACATTCGGCACCACGTCGACCGAACGGGCGACCGCGACCCGGCGCACGAACTCGATGAGCCCGAGCGGGCCGCGCCAGCGTACCCAGATCGCATCGATCGAGATGCGTCCGCGCCGCTGCGGCACCAGCAGGAAATCCGGTTTGCGCGTCGCGACCGGGCGCGAGTTCCGCGCGCACGATGTCCTGCGAGTCGGCCTCGGGGCTGCGCTCACATAAAAGCTCGAAGTGCGTCGGCCGGACCCGGCCGATGTTGGCGATCATTACGTTGATGGCGCCGCGCTCGCCGATCTGCACGCTGGCGGGCGCATTCACCTCCAGCCGCAGCCGCCGGCTCGGAAATGCCAGCAGCCAGTCGGTCGCCATGGCAACGAGAACAAGGAGCCCATAGTCAAGCGGCCATGCCCAGAGTCTCGGATCGTAGACGACCAGGAACAGCGCCACCGGAATCCCGGCGGCGAAAATAGCGACGGCGCGCGGGGTCGGCCTGATCATCGCGGCGCCGCAGTGCGGCTGAGAATTTCACTCACGACCCGGTCGGCGGACAGCCCCTCGATCTCGGCGCCGGCGGATAGGATCACGCGGTGGCGCAGGACCGGCAGCGCGAGTGTTTTCACGTCGTCGGGGATGACGAAATCGCGCCCTAGCAGTCCCGCATAGGCCCGCGCAGCCGCCGCCAGCATATTGGCGGCGCGGGTCGAGGCACCGACCTCGAGCGAGGCGTGCTCGCGGGTCGCGCGGATTACGTCGACGATATAATCCAGCAGTTCGTCAGACAGGTGAATGCGGGCGACCAGTTGGCGCACAAGCGCCAAGATCTTGGAATCTGCGACCGCGTGAAGGCCGAACTCCTCCAATCGCGGCATCGCCGAGCGATGCCCGTGGCGCCTGACAACCTCGCGCTCCTCGTCGCGGTCCGGATAGGCAATGACGATCTTGAACAGGAAGCGGTCGAGTTGCGCCTCGGGCAACGGATAGGTACCCTGCTGCTCGATCGGGTTTTGGGTAGCGACCACCATGAAATCTTCGCCAAGCGCATAGTCGCGACCGTCGATCGTCACCTTGCGCTCGTTCATCGCCTGCAGCAACGCGGCCTGGGTCTTGGGCGGAGCGCGGTTGATTTCGTCGGCGAGCAGGAGCTCGGTGAAGATCGGCCCCTTGGTCAGTACGAAACTGTTGGTCTGGAAATTGAACAGATTGGTCCCCAGCACGTCGCCCGGCATCAGGTCGGGCGTGAACTGGATACGGCCGAACTTGATAGCGAGGCTCGCGGCGAACGACTGGGCCAGCAGGGTCTTCGCAGTCCCGGGAACGCCCTCGATCAGGATGTGGCCGCCGACAAGCAGGCTGGTGAGCATCAAGTTAATGACGTCATCCTGGCCGACCACGGCCCTGCGCACCTCGCTCCGAATCGCTTCGGTGAGCGTGTGGATCTCTCGGAACTCCATCAATAATCTCCCGTTTCCATCGGAATATGTCGCGTGCGAGCGCTGCCATTGGAGCAGGGCCGCTGCGGCCGCCGGCGGCGAGTTCATCGGCGGTGCTTAGAACTGTCCCGCAGTCGATGGTGACGGCGCGCGCTTGGCTGTTGCGCCGCAGCCATTCCACCAATGCTGCGTCCGACATCCCCGCAGGTGCGTGCAGTTGGCGGGCAACGTCACGAATGATCGCGTAGACGTAACGTTTGATGATCACCGGCTGATAGCGCGCGAGCGCAAAGAGCTTCGCCGTGTTATCGATCAGAACGGTCTTTCCCGAATGTAACGCTTGCGGCGGCGCCAGCGGCACGCCGAAACGTCCCATCGTGGCCCACAGCAGAAGGCCGATTGCAATTACCCCGAGCACTGTCGCCAGCACGAACGGAAACTCGAACAGCAGCCAGAATGGCGAGGGGCGGTCGGTGAGGCCGTGTACGGTTTCATCGAACACCACATTGCCGACGCTGCTGCGCAGGGCGTTGATCAGCGCAACTGCAAACGCAGCGTTCTGCATGAGACCGTGATTCTGCATCACGTCAGGATCGGCCAGGATCCAGAGCCGCTGCCGGTCGGTGCGCAGCTCGCCGATCAGCATGCCGTCGGCTGTACCGACGACCGGGCGCAGGCGGGCCGATTTGATCAGCTGCACCTGATCGGTGACGCGCGGCAGGACACCGATCTCGTTCCGCGACCAGTTTGCAACCGTCGGCACGCGCACGACATCAGCGTCGACGACCGCGGCCCGGGCGACCGTCTTCGCCGAATCCAGCGAAGCCGGAGCCGCAACTTCGATCCATCCCGGCGCTTTATCGCTCGGTTGCCCATTCCATTTCGGCAGGACCAGAAGAACCGCGTTGGCTGCGAACAGCGCTCGCAGCCGTGACGCCGAAATGCTCTGCAGCGGTTCGGCGACGACCAGCACGCCTTGCGGATCGAGCTTGTCAAGCGACTGGCCGCGACTCTTGATGACGCGAGCGCCGAGCCGGTGCATGACGTCGGCAATGCCTGCATAGCCGATCGCCGAGATTGAGAACGCCGACGGCCCGGTCGGAGCAGGCGGGGTGCCGAACAGAGTGAAATAAACGGTGCCAACGAAGAGCAGGATCACGGCTGCCAGCCATCCGGCCAACACGCGAGGCGAAAAGACACTGGGCGCTTTCATGTCGCCGCGCCACCGCTCAACGTCTGGCGCAGATTCGCGAAGCTGCGGCGGCAGGCCGTATAGTCGGTGAGTTCCGCCGGATAGCCGCCGAAATAGGTCCATTCCACGGCGGCCACGATCTCACGCAGCGATGCGCGGCCCTGCGGCGACAGGCGTGCGCCGCGCAGGATTTCCCGGCTGGTCAGCGAATCAGCGAATTGCACACCGAGCTGCTGGCGGATGTCAGCGAGGCTCTGCAGCAGCAACAGGTGAATGGCTTCGACAAAGCGTCCGTCGCGGCTGAGCGCATCCGCCGAGCTCAGGGCGTCCTGCGTGCCCGTGGCGGCACTCGCAGCGGCATCGGCAGCGAGTCCGTCCCATTCAACCTGCGAGCGCCGCCAGAACGGTAGCCCATCGCGAAGCAGCACATAGAGCAGGAGGACGCCCGCACAGATCAGCGCGGCCCAGATAAGTTCCGAGGGCAACTTCACCTGAAACGGCTCGGGGGCTCGTTTCAGGTCGGTTTGCAGGTCGAGCGTTCGGATACTGTCTTTGACGGCTTTTTCGATGATGTCCGCGGACTGCGACCACGCTGGGCTGCACGCGAGACCGCCGCCGACGACGGCTGCAAGAACACAGCGATGCAGGATGCAAGCACTCACCGGCGGGGCCTCAAGTCGGGAAACAGCTCCCGCGCCACGCCGATGTTACGGTTCGGGCGCCCCGCATCATAGCGGAGCGCTCCCTAGAAGCCATCAGTTTGATTGCATGCGCAGCAACCTGCAACCGCGGGTCATGCTGCCGGATTGTGCAAAAACGGATGCTCAGGCCTTGGCCGGCGGCACCTGTCCCGATGTGCCGCCGCCTTCCTTGCGGGCTGCGAGCGCGATGCCGATCACGGCCGCGCCGCCGAATACCATGTCGACGCCGGCCAGCAGGCCGATGACCCAGGCAGCCGCAGTAGGGAGCATCGCCCAGATCAGGAACGCCAGGACCAGCGTGATGATCCCGCTCGCGAGCATCCAACCCCAGCGGCCGATCAGCTCGCGCCGGTGCTCGATTGCGTACATGATCGTGGCGATACCTTCGATCAGGAAGAAGGCCACTACGACGATGGTCAGCGACACAATGCCGGTCCGCGGAAAAATCAGCAGCGCCAAGCCGGCCACAATACTGACGATCGCCGAGATCAGCGACCACCAGAAACCGGGTGCCGGCTTCGTCCAGAAGGTCGTGAACAGGCCAAAAACGCCGCCGATGAGGAAAAGCCAGCCCAACAGCAAGTCCACCGTCAGACTTGCGATCTGCGGCAGCAGGATCGCAAGAAAGCCGAGGACGACCAGCACGATACCCTCCACCAGGAACAGCGTCGAATGCTGGCGGACCGCCTCGGCGAATTGTGCCTGCACGCGTTTGACGATGTCATTTGGGACTTGGCTCATTGCGTTTCTCCCCCGGGTTGCAGCTGGCTCAAAACCTGCTGCGGACCATAGCACGCGCGGCGGCATGGCCAAATCACCTGAGCCGCGGCCCACTGTTCAATCAAACGGATATTGTCCGGGCTCCGCCCAGTAGGCCTTTGCGACGCCCATCATGCCGGACCGCAACATCGCTTCCCACGACTCGGCGGTGGTCGCGCCGATATGCGGTGAGCCGAAAAAGTTCGGCGTGTCCAACAGAGGATTACCGTTCGCCGGCTCGGTTGCAAACACGTCGAAGGCAGCGCCCGCAATGCGGCCGCTGTCGAGCCGGTCCTTGAGGGCGATTTCGTCGACGATCGCGCCGCGGGCGCAGTTGATCAGAATTGCACCCGGCTTCATTTGGTCGAGCACGGCTCCGGTATAGAGGCCGATGGTGGAGGTGTTGCGCGAGAGATGGATCGTCAACACGTCGGACCGCGCCCACAGCTCGGCGACCTCGACCTGCTCGACATTCCATTGCTTGTAAAACGCCGAGAAATCGATGCGGTCACAGGCGAGGATTTTCACTCCATAGGGCTGAAGCAGTTTGACCACTTCCTTGCCGATGTGGCCGCAGCCATGAATGCCGACGGTGCGACCACGCAGATCGGCGCCAAACCCGGTCGGGCCCTTCCATTCGCCGCGACGGAGCGCAGACGCGAAGAAATGGATTCGCCGAATGGTGAACACCATGTAGCAGACAGCGAGTTCAGCCACAGAGACCTTGTTGACCCCGGCCGACCACCACATCTTGATGCCGTACTTGTTGAGGATTGCGGGATCGATATGATCGGCCCCCGCAGAGCATAGCGACACGATCTTGAGATTGGGCAGGCTGGCGCACACGCGCTCGGTGAAGCGATCGAGTCCGATCACCGCCGCATCGCGGCCCTGCAGAAACGCGATGAGGGCATCTTCGCTGAGTGGCGCGCGATCGGTGCGAAACTTCGTGCCGGGATAGAGGCCTTCGAACTCAGCCTTCAACTGGGGAAAGAAGTCAAAGTAGGGCGTGGTGACCGCGACACGCGTCATCGGGGGTTCCCTTTGTGAGCAGAGAAAGCGGCGGGCGAGACGACAAAATCCAAGGGTCTGGCGGGATCGTCGTTCAGACGACTAGTCTCTTCCGGGATTTCCGGCAATAGCCGGAAAGCGGCGAGGAAATGCGTAATGAACGTTCATGTCGCTTCGGATTCGGCAGCGCAGGCCCAACCCGCAACGTCGACACCGATTGTCATCATCGGCTGCGGCTTCGGCGGCATCGCACTTGCAATCGCGCTCAAGAACGCGGGCCTGAATTCCTTCACCATCCTCGAACGTGCGTCAGAAGTCGGCGGGGTGTGGCGCGATAACAGCTACCCGGGCGCCGCCTGCGATGTGGTCTCGCGCCTCTATTCGTTCTCCTACGATCAGGACTATACGTGGTCGACCGCATTTGCGCCGCGCGATGAAATCTTTGCCTACATCAAACAATGTGTCGAGCGGCACGGTATCCGCGAGCACGTGCGCTTCGAGTCCGAGGTCGCGAGCGCTTCCTTCGATGCCGCCGCTGGAACATGGACGGTCGAGACCACGCGCGGCGCGCGCTTCGTGACACCGGTGCTGGTTTCCGCGGTTGGGCTGTTCAACAATCCCAGCATCCCCGACATTCCGGGCCGCGACAAGTTCAAGGGCGAGCAATTCCACTCGGCGCGCTGGAATCACGCCTACGCGCTTGCCGGTAAAACCGTCGCGGTGATCGGTAACGGGGCGAGCGCTGTCCAGTTCGTTCCCAAGATCGCGCGCGAGGTCGCAAAGCTTTATCTGTTCCAGCGCTCGCCCCAATACGTGATGCCGAAGAGCATCTTCCCGGGCACCGGGGATTGGGACAAATGGCTGCAGTGGCACCCGCGCCTGTGCGGCCTCGCACGCCTGAAGATCTTCTTCATGTTCGAGCGCTTCATCTGGCGGCGCAAATGGCGGCCGCAGCTGCGGCTGAAAGGTGAAGAGGGCTTTCGCAAGCTGCTCGAAGCCAAGATCAAGGATCCAGAGCTGCGCCGCAAACTTACGCCCAACTATCCCATGGGCTGCAAGCGTCAGCTCGTGTCGGACGAATGGTACGACACGCTGGTGCGTCCGAACGTGGAGTTGGTCGACAGTGCGATCGAGCGCATCGAGCCCGACGGAATTCGCACCCGCGATGGCAAGTTCCGGCGCGTCGATGCCGTCATTTACGGCACCGGCTTCACGCCCACCGCCTTTCTGACCCCGATGCGGATCACAGGACTTGCCGGACGCGACCTCAATGATGCGTGGCGTAACGGCGCTGAGGCCTATCTCGGCCTCGCCGTCACGGGTTTTCCAAATTTCTTCATGTTGTACGGCCCGAACACCAATGCGGTCGCCAGCATCATCTACATGCTCGAATGTCAGGCACGCTATATCGTAAGCGCGATCCGCACACTCGGCCGCCGGGGTGCGCGCTACATAAACGTGCGCGCGGACGCACAGAAACGCTTCGTCGACGAGGCACAAGAGCGGCTTGCGCAAACCATTCCGGCGCGGCCCGACTGTTTCACGTACTTCAAGGATGCGAGCGGCCGCATCACCACCCAGTGGCCAGGTTATGCGCTCGAATACCGTATTAGGACCCATGCGCTGAGAGCACGGGATTTCGAGCTTGTGTGAGAGGAACATCAATTGAGCGCGGCGCAATATGTCGGCCGCGTTACGCAAACGGGGGGCCCATCAATGTTTCGATCCATCACGCGGATTAATTTCGTCGCTGCGATAACCATCGCCTGGGCGGGCGTGGCGGCCGCCGAAGGCGTACTGCCCGACGGTGCCAAGTGGGAATTGTCGAGTGCCGGTCGGGCGTTCGCGGAGGGCGTTGTCGCGGCCAAAGACGGCTCCCTGTACCTGGTCGACATTACGGCCGCGCTGCCCGACAACCCGGGCGGCACGCTCTATCGTTATGATCCGAAGACCGGCGAAACCACTAAGGTGATGGAGCCGAGCGGTATGGCGAACGGGCTCCATATCGATAAGAACGGTGACTTGTTGATGTGCCAGGGCGGCAAGCAGGCGATCGCAAAGCTCAATCTCGCGACTGGCGCCGTTACGGTGCTGGCGGACGGTTACCGCGGCAAGAAACTCATTTCGCCCAACGACATCACCACCGATGATCACGGCCGCATCTACTTCACCGATGCGCGCTTCAATACGCTGGCGGAGCCCGAATTGCCCAACACGATTTATCGCCTCGATCCGGACGGCCGCTTGAGCGAACTTGGGACCGACCTGCTGCGACCGAACGGAATCGAAGTGTCGCCCGACGGCAAGCGGTTATATGTAGCGGACAGTGTCGCCGACCGGCTCAAGCCTAATCCGAAGGGACCGACCCACGACCGTTTCGGGATCTCCCGTGGTGGCGTCGCGGTGTACGACCTTTCACCCGAGGGCAATATCTCGAACGGGCGGCTGTTCTATCGCTCGGAGTTTGCGATGGCGGACGGCATGACCATGGATACCGACGCAAACCTCTACGTCGCCCTGCACGACAACCCCAATCGCGCCATCGTGACACTCGATCCGAGCGGCAAGGTAATCCAGGAATTTCCGTTGCCCGAAGCGGGGCTGACCACGCAACTCGCGTTCGGGCGGGTCGGCGATGCCAAGACGCTCTATGTCACCACCGCCATCCCGTGGGGCCTTTGGCGCATCGCGACCTCGCGCACCGGGTTCTATCGCTAGCTTGCGCGAACCGCTCGACCGGAGGATGGGCTCACCCCAGGACTTGCGTCTGCGCGCGTTTTGCCGAACAAACCCGCATGCCCGACGACATCCCGTTCGATAAACGCTTCGATCTCTCACCCGGTCAGGTCGAAGAGGTCGCTCCCGGCGTGCGGCGCATCCTGGCCAACAACCCGAGCCCGTTCACGTTCAAGGGAACGGTCAGCTACATCGTTGGCCGTGGTCAGGTCGCGATCATCGATCCCGGACCCGACGATCCGGCCCACGTCGATGCGCTCCTCAACGCGGTGCGCGGCGAGACCGTCACCCATATCTTTGTGACGCACACGCATCGCGATCACTCGCCCGCAGTGCGGCCGGTCAAGGCAGCGACCGGTGCGCTGGTGCTCGCCGAAGGGCCGCATCGGGCGGCGCGACCGCTCAACATCGGCGAAGCCAAGCGACTCGACGCCAGCGGCGACCTCGAATTTGTGCCGGACCGCAGGTTGACCGATGGCGACGTCGTAAGCGGCGACGGATTTGCCATCGAAGCGGTCGCGACGCCGGGACATACCGCCAACCACATGGCCTTTGCGCTCCGGGGCACGGACATTCTTTTTGCTGGCGACCACGTGATGGCATGGTCCACCTCGGTAGTCGCGCCGCCCGGACGGAGCCATGAGCGACTACATGGCCTCGCTCGAAAAACTCGCTCGCCGCACGGAGACGACCTACTTCCCGGGGCATGGCGGTGCGGTGCGTGACGCGCCCGCGTTCGTTCGTCACTACATCGCGCACCGCCAAGGCCGCGAGGCTTCGATCCTGCATCGCCTTGCCAAGGGTGAAGCCGACATCCCGACGATCGTGCGCGCGGTCTATATCGGCCTCGATCCGCGCCTGACGAGCGCTGCCGGGCTTTCCACCCTTGCCCATCTCGAGGACTTGGTGGCACGCGGAAAGGTCGCGACCGAAGGCGCGCCGTCGATCACCGGCGTCTATCGCCTCGCCGGCTGAGCGGGTCTTGGCCGGAGGTTTGGTGGATTTCTGCTGCTGCTTCTTGGACGGCAGTTCGTGAGTCTCGGCGGGGGTTGCCGCGTCATCGATATCGTCGAGCAGCCCAACGAGTTGCGGCCGCGTTGGCACCGAAGTCATGGATGCCGTAGCGCGATGCCGAGCGGGCATCGATCCGCGCACCGGTCCCGGCGGGGCGGATGCGGATCACCACGTCGTCGCGAAAACCCATGATTGGCGTTCGCGCGACCGCTTCGATGATCCCGTCACGCCGATCGGCCTGAGGCGGGCGCGCATCGACGATGGTCCATTTGCGCTTGGTCACGACCGCGAAGGCTGCGTCGTAGGCGGCTCTCGGGTTCACGTCGACGGAGAGCGGTACGATGTCCGGATACGCGGCGCTCTGGCGCTGGAACAGGGTGAGCCCCGCATAGGCGGTCGAGTTCGCACTGCGCGTGCGCAGGCGCTGGGCCGCTTCGAAGCGCGGCGGATCGTACGGATCGGTGGTGATGTCGTTGATCGCCGGCAGCCGGTAGCCCTTGACGCCGAAATAGCCTGGGTAGGCGAGTAGCAGGAAGCTGACTGCAATTGCCAGCAGGGCAGAGCCCGTGCCGGCGCGGCCGTCGATCCAGATCATGATCAGCGCAGCGATCGCGAGCAGGATCGCCAACACCGCGAGGACGAACCCCGCGCCGAGCGTCACCAGGATCGGCAGGGCTTCAAACGATCCAGCGCGCGCCATGACGATCGCGAGCAACACGACCGGCAGCGCGAAGATCGCGAGGCGCCGCGCCCATACGGCCAGAAGAGACCGTGGTTGTTCGACCAGACGGCGGCGCTGCATGCGAGATGGGTTCCCGAATCGGTCTTACGGATCCCCCTTCAGGCTGCGACCAAGCAGACCGATGCGGGAGGCGAACACCGTTAAGGGGTGGCGGCCTTGCCCGCAATGGTCAGCAAGCCACCCGCGCGGCGGATTTTGACGCTGCTACCAGCAGTGCTGGGTATCCTTTGCGGGAGCGCAAAATCCGTAAGGAAATCATACGGTTGATGAGTGTCAGGACGCTGCCGCCATCGGAAAGGCGTAATCCTTGAAGCGCTCGCGCAGCGCAGTCTTTTGGATCTTGCCGGTCGCGGTATGCGGGATGTCGTCCACGAACACGATATCGTCGGGCATCCACCATTTGGCGATCTTGCCCTGCAGGAACGCCAGCAACTCCTCGCGGCGTCGCGGTCTCACCCTTTTTGGGCACCACCACCAGGAGCGGCCTTTCGTCCCACTTCGGGTGGCTCAGGCCGATCACCGCCGCTTCAGCCACCTTGGGATGCCCGACCGCAATGTTCTCGATCTCGATCGAAGAAATCCATTCGCCGCCAGATTTGATCACGTCCTTGGAGCGATCGGTGATCTGCATGTAGCCGTACGGATCGATCGTCGAGACGTCGCCGGTGTCGAAATAGCCCTCCTCGTCGAGCACATCGTGGCCCTCCTTGAAATAGGCCTTGGTCACGGCCGGGCCACGAACCTTCAGCCTACCGAAGGTCTTGCCGTCCCATGGCAGCTTGCGGCCGGTATCGTCGGTGATCTTCATCTCGACACCGAACGGCGCATGGCCCTGTTTCTGCTGCACGTCGACGCGCGCGGCGCCGGTCAGTTCGGCATATTCCGGCTTCATCGTGCAGACCGTGCCGAGCGGGCTCATCTCGGTCATGCCCCAGGCGTGAAACACGTCGACGCCGTACACGTCCTGGAATTTCTCCGTCACCACCCGCGGGCACGCGGAGCCGCCGATCACCACGCGCCGCAGATAGGGGAGTTTTGCCCCGGTCGTCTCCAGATAGTGCAGCAGGCCGAGCCACACCGTCGGCACCGCCGCCGTGCAGGTGACCTTGTAGTCGTTGAGGAGCTCGTAGACCGAGGCGCCGTCGAGCTTCATGCCCGGCATGACCATCGTCGTGCCGGCCATCGGCGCCGCGAACGCGAGCGCCCAACCGTTGGCGTGGAACAGCGGCACCACCGGCATGACAACGTCGCGCGACGTGTGCCCGAGCATGTCGGCGCCGTTCGCAATCAGCGCGTGAATGATGTTTGACCGGTGCGAATAGAGTACGCCCTTGGGATTGCCGGTGGTGCCTGACGTGTAGCACATCCCAGCGGCGGTGTTCTCGTCGAAGGTCTTCCAGGCAAAATCGCTGTCGGCTTCGGCCAGCCAGTCCTCGTACGGGACCGCGTTCTTGAGCGAAGTGGCCGGCATGTGGGCATTGTCGGTGAACACGATGTAGCGCTCGATCTTGGGCAGCTTGTCGGCAAGCTTTTCCATGAGCGGCACGAAGGTCAGGTCGATCATCGCGACCCGATCCTCGGCGTGGTTCATGATCCACACGATTTGTTCGGGAAACAGCCGCGGATTGACCGTGTGATAAATGGCGCCGATGCCGACGATGCCGTACCAGGCCTCGAGGTGCCGGCCAGTGTTCCAGCCAAGCGTTGCCACCCGGTCGCCGAGCCTGATGCCGTCGCGCTCGAGGCGTTTGGCGACGCGCAGAGCGCGCGTACGTATTGCAGCGTAGGTCGTGGTCGCAATCGGTCCTTCAATCGAGCGGGCTAACGACCTGACGCTCGGCATGGTTCGTAGCGGCATGATCGATGATCCGGTGCAGCAGCAGCGGCCAATCCTGCATCAGTCCCAACATGGCGTCCCTCGTATCTTGTTTTTCCAATTCGCCGCCAATTTAGCCTTCCGCCCAACGATGGTCGAGCGCTGGATCACGCATCTCAATGCGGTCGCAGTCTGCTCGGGCGGTGGACGGGAAGATCCCTTGGGGGGCGGGCCGTTAGCGCTGTCAGACGTAAAGGATGGTCGTGAACATCCCGGCTTCCAGGTGATAGAGCAGATGGCAGTGCACCGCCCAGTGACCGGGATTGTTGGCGTCGAAGGCGACCACGACCCGTTGGCCCGGCGGCACCAGTATGGCGTCGCGCATTGCACCCGAGATCCGGCGCCCGTCGATCTCGACGACCTGTATAGGATGTCCATGCAGATGCATGGGATGCGACATCATGGTCTTGTTGATGTAGACCAGTTCTACGCGCTCGCCGGCCGAAACCGGGAGCGGTGGTGTTTGCGGCGTGTAGGAGACGTTGTTGATCGACCAGATGTAGCCTGCCATTTCGCCGGTCAGGTTGAGCACGTGGGTTCGGTCTGCCTTGCGCGGCCGCAGCGGGTTCGAAGCGTGCAGCCGTGCTTCCAGGTCGAGGGTCAGGGGCGCCGACGGCGCTTTGGCCTCGTCGGGGATCCGCGTGACGGCGGTTCGACCTGCCGCCAGAATGATGCCGGTCTGCTTGCGCTCGCCCTCCAACTGCGCGAGCACGGGATACGCCGCCGGCGTGCGCGGCAGCGTAATCCGGATATCGAGCCGTTGTGAGACCGCAATCGGAAAGCGCCGACCTGCAACCGATACAATTCGCAATCCATCCACCGCGATCAACTCGCCGTCGAGTTGGCCGAGGTCGATATGAAACGCGCTCATCGCCGAACCGTTGATCACGCGCAACAGCACATGACCACCGGGTTCCACCTTGATCACCTCGGGGTCGGCAAGCGTGCGGTCATTGGCGAGAAATGCGTCGTACTGGACGTCATTGAGGTCCTGTTTGGGTTTGCTCGTTCCGCCGCGCGTGGTGGCGGCTGCGGCCGGCCCTGCCATCTGCTGGGCAGGCGTCATGCTGCCCGTCGGCAGCGCCCGCACCGGCCCACCCATGTTCATCGCGGTGGTGCCTCTACGCCGCAGCTGGTCGTAAATTTCCGGCGGCGACGTGAAACTGAAATCGGCCAGGAACAGGACAATGTCTCGCTGATCCGGTCGATCGCGCTTATCGCGAATGATGAGCGGCGCCGACATCAGCAGCTGTTCCTGCAGGCCGTAATGCGAGTGCATCCAGAACGTGCCGCCGAACGGCAGCGGAAAGTCGTAGTTGGCGCTGCCGCCCGGAGGGATTGGCGGTCCGGAGACGCCGGGAACGCCGTCCTGCTGCCATGGCGGGGTGAGCCCATGCCAATGGATCAGGCTCGGTTCGTCGATCTGGTTTTCTACGCGCACGCGAAACGGGTTGTGGATTTTGGTTGTCAGCCCATAGGTACCGTCGGGCTGGCGGATCCCGTAGACGGAAGCGGGCTTGCCGTTCACCTCGATACTGCGGCGGTGCAGTCGCAGGATCGTGGTCGACGCACCGTTGGCATCGGTGTTTGTCGTCGTCGGCGCCGTCGTCTGCGCAAGCGTCGTTGCGGGCGCGGCCAGCGCGGTAGCGGCTGCGGCACCCAGCATGAATGCCCGGCGGGTTGGCATGACGGCTCCTCCCTAGTTCGCGAACCTGTTCAGTCGAAAGCGCGAAATGTCGCGCGCAGTCGCCCCCGTGGTTGCCAGATCTGCGAGAATCTCACCGATCAGCGGCGCAAACTTGAAGCCATGTCCGGAGCAAGGCGACGCCACGACGACCTGCGGCCAGCCCGGCAGCGTGTCGATGATGAAATCATGATCGGGCGATAGCGTATAGAGGCAGGTCGCCGCCGCGCGAAGCTTGCCGTCGGCTGCCGGCAGATAGTCGGCGAGGGCTGCGCGAATCGCGTCCTCATCGCGGGCGGACACCGCGCGATCGTAGGCGTCGGGGTCGACGGTCTCGTTAAAGTGGTGATGCTTGGCGACTTTGACGCCTTGCTCATGCAGCGGAAACCCATAGTAGTGGGCGCCGCCTCGGCCTTCGATCAAGAACACTGGAAAGCGGTCACTGGTGAACAGCGTGGGCTCCAGCGGCTCGAACCACGCCAGCACTTGCCGGGTCGCGTGCACTGGCAGATCGGCAATGAGCGACGCGATGCGCGCTCCCGCCGCCACGATCACTGCCGCGGCGTCGATCACGCCGTCCTCGGTGATGACGTTCACGCCCCCGGGTCGCGGCTCTATCGCGCGCACGACCTCGCGGGTGCGCACCTGGGCGCCAGCGGCACCGGCAAGCGCGAGCTGCGCCAGGACGGCCGGTTCGGCTTCCAGGAAGCCGCCATCAGGCTGGACCACGGCGATGAAATCCGGCGGTACCCGGAACGCAGGGTAGCGTGCCATCAATTGTGCGGCGTTGAGAACCTCGTGCGGCAGGTCGTGCTGGCGCGCGGAAGCAAGCGTGCCTTGCACCAGAGCGCTGTCCGGCATACCGATCTCGGCGATGCCAGTGATGTGGAGAAGCGGTCGTCCGGCTTTGATTTCCAGCTCACGCCACCGGGGGTAGACCTCGCGCAGCAAGCTTACGTAGGAGGGGTGCTCAAAATATCCGAGCCGGATGATGCGGGTCGTGCCGTGTGATGAGCCGCGGTCGTGTCCCGGGGAAAAGCGCTCGATGCCGAGCACGCGCAGGCCCCGGATCGCAAGGCGATGCAGTGCCGCGCTGCCCATCACCCCAAGCCCGACCACGACGACGTCGAAGCTCGCCATCCGGCCTCCAGTTCTTGGGTCAGCCTTTAGCACGCTGATGTTACTTTACGCTCGCAGTGTTGTGGTAGTTGTCGTCTGTGTCCCCGGTCTGGCCCTTGTCCCCGTTGCACCCCGTACGTCTGATCATTGTGGCCCTTCTCGGCTGGCCGGCCTCCGGGGCGGAGCACGCGAACGCCGCCCCATTGCAGCAATCGCGATTGGGCATCGCTGCGGCTGCGGTCATTCCACTGCCACGTGCGCGCCCGCCCGAGATGGGACCGCGTCAACCGGCCGAACGCGTGGAGCCGCCCGAACCTGTGGGTCCATCAAAATGCTTCGTCGACCTCACGTCGGGGCTTGCGCGTGCGGAAGCGCTGCCCGCGCTTCCACGCATGAACGGCTGTGGGGCGGAGGATGTGGTGCGACTCCAGGCGGTGATCCTGGCGGACCAGCGCCAGGTTGAATTGAAGCCACCGCCGACGCTCCGCTGCGGCATGGCGACCGCCGTTGCCAATTGGCTGCGCGGGGATTTCGCCGCGCAGGTGCTGCCGCTTGGGGCGCCGCTCGCCGGAATCGAGAACTACGATTCCTATGATTGCCGGCCGCGCAATCGCATTGCCGGCGCTGAGACCAGCGAGCATGGCCGCGCCAATGCGATCGACATCCGTTCGTTCACGCTCGCCAACGGCAAGCGCTTCGAACTAACCAACGTCAATGTGAGAAAGGGTGTGCGTGACGGCCTCAAGGCCAGCGCCTGCGCACGCTTCATGACCGTGCTCGGTCCTGGCTCGGATGGTTTTCATGAAGAGCATATCCACGTCGATCTCGCGGAGCGCAGCAACGGCTTTCGTATCTGCCACTGGAACGTGAACCTGCCGGTTCCGCTGCCGCGTCCCCGTCCAGAAAACTTACCGCCGCGCGAGGGCGACTGAGGCGGCTACGCGCCCCGCGGGGCCAATTCCTCGCCCGACAAACGCGCGACGTCGTAGCCGTAGATCCACGCGATGTCCTGCAACGATTGCTTCGCGCCGCGCCATTGGCGCAGCGCAATGCCGGCGTCACGCTTGAGCCGCGCCCATGGGGAGCTCAGATGATTGATCCGGCCGCGCTCGCGCGCGCCAAGCTGGATTTGACTGGTGCGCGGGAGCCGCAGGGTCTCGTAGCGCTTGAGTGCGGCATTGGGATCTTGCGGCGAGGTCGCGAGCAGGGCGGCGAGGACGCAGGCATCTTCCAGCGACTGCCCGGCGCCCTGGGCCAGATAGGGCAGCATCGCGTGCGCTGAATCGCCAAGGAGCGTTACACGGTCGCGCCCCCAGGACTTGAGCGGGTCGCGATCATAAAGCGCCCATTTGTAGCAACGCTCGGTCGCCTCATAGATCTGGCGCAACTGCTTGTGCCAGTGCCGGTAGGTGTTGATCAGCTCGACCTTGTCGCCCTCCGTGGACCACAACTCCTCGGTCCAGGCGTCGGTCTCGATATGCGCAACCCAATTCAGGAGCTCACCGCGCCGCACATAGTAGTGAACGACATGACCATGCGGGCCCCACCAGGCGGTCTGCTCGGGGGCGACCAGACCACGCGGCAAGCGCGCTGGATCGACAAGGCCACGCCAACACATGAACCCGGTGAAATGCGCACTTTCCGGGCCGAACAAGCTTGTCCGCACGGCTGAATGGATGCCGTCGGCACCGACCACAACGTCGGCTTCGATATCCGAGCCGTCGGCGAAGTGCGCGACAGCGCCGCGCGGGCCGGGGGTCACGCCGGTGCAGCGCGCCGAGAGTCGAAGGTTGCTCTCAGGCACGAACTCGCTCAACACCTTCTGCATGTCGCCACGATGGATCGAGCAACTGGTGGCGCCGAAATGCGCGCGGTAGCGTGCAAACGAGTTGCGCAAAATCACCCGGCCGCTGTGCCAGCTACGCACGCACTGGCCGATAAACTCGAACGCTTCGGCGAGCACGCGGGCCTCGAGCCCGAGCGCGCGCAGCGCCGTGAGCGCGTTTGGGGTTAGCACCACGCCGCCGCCGAACTCGCTCAGGCGCGGCGCCTGCTCGTAGACGGTGACGTCCATGCCGCGTATCAAGAGCGCGCGGGCTGCCGACAGCCCGCCGATCCCTCCCCCGATGACGGCGACACGCAACGCTCGCGTCATGTTCCAGGTTCTCCAACCGCCAAAGCCCTTGCCAGCTTTGCGGCCTGCTTGCAATCCGGCGTTGGCTCGTTCTCCGATTCCATAGTTCGTCGCGCGTCGGACGCGCGACCCGAACTTGGGAAGCAAAGGGGCACTAACAAGTCTATGATTCTAGTGCCGCTTTCAGGTTTTGAAGTTCTTTGCGAGTTCGCTGCAAGTGCTGTAGGAAGTTCAAATCAGCGGCACTAGCAAGTTATGATTCAAGTGCAGCTCCGGTCTGACTTTCCCGTACGAGATCGCCGCGAAGACCACAGGACTTCTATCCGGCGCACTCGCCCAAAGCCCTGGTAGCGCCATGCCCAGCAACCTTGCCGTTCGCGACATTGAGACGCTGATCCACCCGTACACCAACCTCGACCAGTTTCGCGCAACCGGACCATTGGTGATCGAGCGCGCGCAGGGCATCTATGTCTATGACACCGATGGCAAAGCCTACATCGAGGGCATGTCCGGCCTGTGGTGCACGGCGCTTGGCTACGGTAACGAAGAACTGGTCGACGCTGCCGCTGCGCAGATGCGCAAGCTCTCGTTCGCGCATCTGTTCAGCGCCAAAAGTCATGATCCGGCGATCGAGCTCGCCGAACGGCTCAAGGAGATCGCGCCGGTGCCGATCTCCAAGGTGTTCTTCTGCAACTCCGGCTCGGAGGCGAACGACACCCAAGTCAAGCTTGTCTGGTACATGAACAACGCGCTCGGACGGCCGCGCAGGAAGAAGATTATCAGCCGCATCAAAGCGTATCACGGCATTACGATCGCATCGGCGTCGCTCACCGGCCTGCCCAACAATCAGATCGACTTCGACGTGCCGATCGCCAACATCCGCCACACCGCATGCCCGCATCACTATCGCTTCGCGCACGAGGGCGAGACCGAGGAGCAATTCTCGGCCCGGCTCGCCGCCGAGCTCGAAGCGATGATCATCACCGAAGATCCCGACACAGTCGCGGCCTTCATTGCCGAGCCGGTGATGGGGGCCGGCGGCGTGATCGTGCCACCGGCTGGCTATTTCGCCGCGGTCGCGCAGGTCTGCGCCAAGTACGATCTCTATCTGATCTGCGATGAGGTAATCACTGGGTTCGGCCGGCTCGGAAGAATGTTTGGTTGCGAGGTAGTCGACTTTGTGCCTCACGCGATCTCGGTCGCTAAGGCGCTGTCGTCCGCCTACGTGCCGATCGCCGGCGGTCATGCTGCCGGAGGTGATGTATCAGGCGATGCTCGAAGAGAGCCGCAAGATCGGCACTTTCGGCCACGGCTTCACCTATTCGGGTCATCCGGTCGCAGCCGCCGTGGCGATCAAGACGCTGGAGATCTACACGCGCGAGCGGATTGTCGAGCAGGTGGCCGCCAAGATCCCGCGTTTCGAGGCGCGCCTGCGTGCGCTCGGCGCGCATCCGCTGGTCGGCGAGGCGCGTGGGCTCGGCCTCGTCGGGGCGGTCGAACTTGTGGCCGACAAGCGCAGTAAACGATCGTTCGATCCGAAGACTGGCGTGACGGCGCGCTGCGCTCAGTTTGCGCAGGACGACGGCCTGATCGTGCGGGCGCTTGCCGATAGTCTCACACTCTGTCCGCCGTTGGTGATCACGCCTGCCGAAATCGACGAATTGTTTGATCGTCTCGGCCGCGCGCTCGATCGCACACTCGATTGGGCGACACGGGAGAAGTTGCTCGACCCGTAGAGGCTCGCTTGGAGGGAAACGGAATACGGGATCATCCCCGGATTTCGCTTCGTCATCCGGGCTATGGCGCAGCAATTCACGTCGAGTTCACACGCGCGTGTTGCCGTCAGGGCTCGGTCCGCGGCTAGAACTTGAGGGAAAATCAACGCACAGGAGCGCGTCTCATGCGCAACAGCCACGATCACATCCTTACCAGTCATGTTGGAAGCTTGCCGCGTCCGGATGATCTGATCGAAGCCAATCGCAAGCGCGATGCCGGCGAGGGAATGGACGAGACGGCGTTCCAGGGCCTGCTGCAACAAGGGGTCACCGATGTGGTGCGACGCCAGAAGGATGCCGGCATTGATATCCCGGGCGATGGCGAATTCGGCAAGTCGATGGGGCACAAGGTCAATTACGGCGCCTGGTTCAGCTATGCGTTCAACCGGTTGACCGGCCTGGAACGAACCTCGGCCGAGGTGCCGAACGTCCCGCCGCGCAAGGCGCATCCGGACGAGCTCGTGCTCCTCGGCATCCTCAAGCGGCGCGACCGCGTGCGTTTCGCCGCAGCCTATGCGGATCCCAACTCCGGCATTTCGATCGGGCGCCAGCCATTGTTCCGGCCGATCTGCGTCGGCCCGGTGAAGTATGTGGGGCAGGATGCCATCAAGACCGACATCGCCCACTTCAAAGCCGCACTCACGGCTTGCGGCGTGTCGGAGGGCTTCATGAGCTCGGTCGCGCCCGGCAGCATTTCGCGCCTCGGTAACACCTACTACAAGACCGACGAGGAGTTCATGTTCGCCTGCGCCGACGCCATGCGCGAGGAATACAAGGCGATCGTCGACGCGGGTCTGGTGCTGCAGCTCGACGATCCGGGGATCGCCGAGAACTGGGATCAGATCGATCCAGCACCGAGCGTTTCTGCGTACAAGACTTTCACGATGCGGCGGGTCGAGGCACTTAACCACGCTATCAAGGGCCTGCCCAAGGATCGCATCCGTTTTCATCTGTGCTGGGGCAGCTGGCATGGGCCGCACACGACTGATCTGCCAATGCGCGACATCGTCGACGTGATGCTGGCAATCGATTGTGATGCCTATTCATTCGAGGCCGGCAATGTCCGCCACGAGCATGAGTGGACCGTCTGGCAGGACGTGAAGCTGCCCGACGGCAAGCTCATCCTGCCAGGCGTGGTAAGTCACGCCACCAATGTGGTCGAGCATCCAGACCTGGTGGCGCAGCGCATTGTGCGCTTCGCCAACCTGGTCGGGCGCGAGCGCGTCATCGCCTCGACCGACTGTGGATTGGGCGGCCGCATCCACCCGCAGATTGCGTTTGCCAAGCTCGACGCGTTGGCGCAGGGCGCGCGGGTGGCGACGAAGGAGTTATGGGGCAAGTGACGTAGACTGGCTTCAAGCCGTTTTGTTTACTAGTTTGGCGGCTACACGATCCTGATCGTGCCCGCGAGCTCACACCAAAAATGCAGCGGCGCTGCAAAGCAGCGCCGCGCGTGCCCCCCGGAATGGCGTTTGTCTGATCAGAAGTTCTGACCGCCGTTGTTGCTGTAAGCTACTTGCGGCCGCGACGGCAAGTCGCCCTGACCCTTTGCGAGCACCACGACCGGCGTCCCGACCTTCGCGCGATTATAGAGATCGATCACATCCTCGTTGGTCATGCGGATGCAACCCGAAGAGATCGCGTGTCCGATGTATTCCGGCTGATTGGTGCCGTGGATCCGGTAGAGCGTGTCCTTGCCGCTCTCGAACAGGTAGAGCGCGCGAGCACCCATTGGGTTGTGCGGGCCGCCGCTGACGAAGTTCGGAAGCGGGCCAAGGCGCGCCTTTTCGCTGGCGGTCGGGGTCCAGCCCGGCCATTCGGTCATGCTGCCGACTTTGGCAACGCCTGACCAGCGCATGGCGTCTTCGCCGACGGTAATTCCGTACCGAATAGCCTGGTTTTGCGGCAGGACGTAATAGAGATAGCGGGCGTCGGAATCGACGACGATCGTGCCGGGCGATTCCTTGCGGTGATAGTTTACGATGTGGCGGCGGTACGGCTCGGGAATCTGCGCCTGCGCATAAGGCGCATTGGCGAGCAGTTGGCGATCGCGCGGCTTCAGATTGGCGTCCGAAGCAGGTTCCACGACCGACTGCATGCAACCGCCGAGCAGCAAGCCCAATGCAACGAAAGCAATCGCCTTGGCCCCCATGACAAACACCCCTGTGCTTCCGGCCGCCGCTTGGTGACGTAACCGCGCTCGACTTGAAGGTCGTCCCCGTTACTTAGCCAAACCATACTTGCCGTTCTAGCGTCGTCGACCCCCGGGGACATCATTCGTCGGAATGTGTTGCAGGAATACCGCACCTCCATGCGCGCACTGCGTATTTCTTGGGCGTTTGCGGGCGACACCGCCCGAATGAGGCCCCGTCTTCTCGGGTCGGCCTTTGAGGTAAATCAAACAATAGCCGAACGACGTTGCGGAACTATTAACCATGACCGGTCGAAGTTCGGCCGATCATGGGTTCGGCACGAAATGGTCATGAAGTGGGGCGCTTTGTTGCCCATTTCGGCCGCTCCGGCGACCTACCACCCCAACCACCGCTCGCTTGGGCGGATTGGTTCCAAAAAGACGGAAAATGAGGGCATCATGGAACGAGAGCATCAGCAGCGGAAGGCGGGGGACGTGAGGCACCAGCGCGGGCCCGTCGAGCTTGACCGCCGGTACGGTGAGATCGGGATTTCGGCGGTGGCCGCCGCGGTCCGCTATCACGGCGAACGTCAGGACGAACGGTCAGCGCAGCCCGACTTCGCCCTGTCATTCGATCGCGACTGATTTTTTGAGTATTTTCCGGACACGGCGTTCCGTGGAAAATGCGACACAACAACAATCTGGAGCGCTGTCCGATTCAAGAGCGCTCTCATTTGGCGATCAGCTCGAGTTGTCCAGGCTGAGCACGCCAGCGTCTTCGTCGTAGGCAAAGACTTCGGCGTAGCGGCCCCAGTTGATCACCGCTCGCAAGGTCCGCTCGGCGAACTCTTCCGACATATGGTCTTCGAGCTCATCGCGGAACCGGCTGACCGGCGCGCGATGGGACGCGCGTTCGTCAAGCACGCGCTTGATGTGCGCGGCGAGCGGCACGTAGCTGATCAGATGATGCGCAAACAACTTCTTGCGCTCGTCGACCTCCGCATGCGCGAAGCGCAGCGCCGGCGGGTCATGCGAATATCTCCTTCCGCCACTTCCGCGAAGCGCGGAGGCTGCAGCGTTTCTGCGATCGGGAACAACTCGTCGACTTCCGTTTGCAGGTTGGCAGCCAAGAGTGGCAGGTCGGCTTTGCCGTTATAGGGTGGAGCTGCGATCGCCTCGATCAACCCGGACAGCACGTTGGTTGAAATGTCCGGTGGCACCAGCGCGATCCCGGTGCCGGGGAAATGTCCCTCGCGTGCCGGCTTGTCGGTCGGCCGCATCGTCATTCGCGCGTAGATGTCGTCGACCAGCGCGACGAACCGGAGCCGTAACAGGGCGGTCGAAGAGCGAGTTATGGCAGAGGCCAATCAGCCCTGCGGCTCGTGCTCAGAATTGGGCGTGCAGTCGGACCGCAAATGCATTCACCGGGCCGCGCTGGGTATTGTAGGCAGGGTTGTTGATGAACTGATAGTCGAAGGTGAGTTTGGTCAAGGGCGTCAAGGCGTAACTGTAGTAGGTCTCGAAGATCTGCTCCAGGCCCGGGTTCGGTAGCTGTCCGTCGCCGATCAGAATCCCCAAGCCGCCGGCGTTCAGAAACGCCTGATGAACGCCTGAGATGTTGTTGAGGACACCGGCAATTCCGATGGTGTCGTCGGGCCGGCCCCATGGCTTGCCGTTCAACGCGACGCCGCCCTGCAGCGTCCGATCGATGTCGGTGAAATCCCAGGGCTCGACGTTGCCGTTAGCCCAGCCGGCGCGCGCAAACACGCCGACCGTCTCTGAGACTTGCTGCTCCAGATTGAGGCTGATGCCGGGACGGCTGGTATAGGTTCGCACCGCGTTGATGTCGGCAGGTTCCCCCGTGATTTGAGCAAGAGTGATCGCGTTTTGGAATTCACCCGCACGTCCGCGGCTCAGGAAGCCCGTGATCTTGAGCTTGCCGGGCTGACCCCACAGCTGGTGCCGTTCTTCGATTTCGCCGACCATCTGGAACTGGTTGAAGGTCGGGTCGAGCGCGAAGGCCGTGGGGCTGACGCCGCCCGCGGGCGTTGCCGACAGGTCGAAGATTCCGCCGCGCAGAGTCCAGAAGCTATGGTACCACTCGGCGGCCGCGCCGTAGCTGTAGCCCCAGCCGTCGCCGGCATAATCGAATGTGCCGGCGTTGATCAGCGACCAGTTCAGAAAGTCGGTCCTCGGGCTGTTGGCATATTTGTTGGTGTCGAAGATGTCGACGATGGCGAACTTGCCGACGGTGAGCACAAGCCGGTTCTCGGTTTGCCAGCCGGCGAATTGATTGATGTCGGCCTCAACCTTCTGCTTTTCGCCGCCGAGATTGATAGTCTGGCGCAGCATCGCGCGTTGCAGGCGCGCGTAAGGATAGGACGAACCGAGCTTGTAGGACTTCGCCGGACGGAAACCCGGCCGCGCCGTGAGTGTTGGCCAATCCGAAGCCCTGATCGATCTCCGGATTGATCCACACCTCGGCGCCTTGCCACAGCCGGAAGCCGGCATAGAGCGTGGCATCAAAGGTTTCGCGGCCCTCTCCCGAGCCGGTCAGACTGTTGGGCCCGAAGTAGGGTGACCGGATCCGCGGATAGGACTGCCACACGAAGGTCGTCTGGCCGTGGATATTCACCCGGTCCTCCTTCGGATTGAACATCGACGTGGCGAATCCGTTTGCAGGAGTTGGGTCGGCGCCGAATCGATAATTCAAGCCCATACGCAGCTGGTGGACATTGAAATCCGATTGAAACCGCTGTCCGGCATTGGCAAAGCCCACGTTGGCGTTGCCATAGCCCGTGTACAGATACTCGAAGCTCGTTGTCCAGTTCGGCAGCAGCGGAAACTCGACGCCGGCACCGGCTGTCCAACCGAAGCGCCACAAGAATGGCGCATCGGTCCAGTTGAGATTATCGAGTTGGATCACGGTGAGCTGGTTGTAGGTCCAGGCGAAGCCGCCGGTCGCGTAAATCAACCAGTTGCCGGGCGCGTAGCCAACGCGACCTCGCACCGTGCCGAATGACAGCACCGTCTCGCTATAGCTTTGCTGCCCGAGCCCGGGCGACACAAAGGTCGAAGTGCCACCGATAGTGAGCCCATTGAAGTCAGGGAAGCTCGGAAACGACGTGTCGACAATTCCGCCGACGACAAAGCGGTTTGGCAGCATGTAGTCATAGCCGAATTGGAAGCCCCCGAAGTAGCTACCGGTCGTGGCGAAGGCGTCATAGCGGTTGAACAGATTGAGCGAACCGGATTGATCCGGGGGTTTGGTCCAGTTCGACTTGCCCCAGGCATCGCCCATGTGGACGCCGACGTACCACCCGGTCCAGTCGTAGAGTTGGTTCACCGGGACTTCGACTGCGCGCGGGACCTTGACCGGCATTGGGACTTTCAGTTCCGCAGCCAGCGCGGGCGCAGCAATCAGCGTCGCCGCCATCCATGCGACATGGCCGAGACGCTTTTTGTTGATCCCCGCCCGCATTGCACTGGCTTCCCACACCCGGGGCGAAACTCTAATCGGGCGGTCGAAACAGTCCAAGCAAAAAGCAATAATTCTAGAGCTATTCGTTTCTGTAGCGGATAGTTGCAATTTTGCAACTTGTTGAAGCCCTGTCAGTTGAGGTTTCAAGCATGAAATGGCTTTGGATCTCGCACGCTCGAAATTTCTTTCAGAGTCACGATCGGCAGCGATCATGAAATACGCATAGCGTCGCCCCAGCGTCGGAGCAGCGAAAACGCGGGCACGAGCCGCACGTGTACGCGCCGCAAGGGCGGCGCGCCAAATCGTTTTCGGCTGCGAAAGGTTGCGGTCAGCATAGTTCATGGCGGCCCCCTCCCGTCCGCGTGACAGTCTCTGTCATCACAGCGGGTCACCGCCCCGAGCGCGCACCCCGCACGCCGGAAGATGACTTTGTTCAGGCAGGTCTCCTGGCTTGCGGGTCCTGGCCCTTCTCCGCCTTCCCGCGTCTCGTCGCCGAAACGCAGTGGCCTTTCGAAGGAGGGCTCGCCGCTGACAGTTGCGGGGGCAGCTTCGGACTTGTTTGCCAAAGACGGCAAACGCACCGAATTCCCTTTTGGCCGGTCAACGGGACCGACACACCTGAACGCGGCTGATTGGAGAGGGTCGCACGATGCTTGTCAACGTTTCGATGCGATTCGACGTCAACAACACAAACAGCGATGCGTGCGGGCCACACTCGGCGATTCCATATGTTCACCGGGATGGCCTTCGCGGACACGGTTGATCGTTAATCAGCAGCGAGCACGCACCGGAAGGACGGTCAAAGATCTTCAGCAATACCCACTAGAAGCCGAGAGGTATGAATACAATCGCCGATAGCGCTTGCCGCCGCAGCGGTCAGTCTGGATGTCGGTCGTCATTCAGGCCGAATTCCGGGGCCTAAGTTGCATTCAATTGAACTTATCCGCACAATCGGCCCCGGTATGGCTCGGAGGGATATCCGATGAAGCGCATCGTTACCGCACTCGGCTGTGCGATGGCCCTCACCTTGGTCACGGCGGCCGCCCAGACCGATACTTGGAGGGAATACGTTTACAGCGACGATGGCTTTGCCATGTCGGCCCCCACCGAGCCGACGCTGACGACACAGCCGATCTACGTGGTCGGCGGCACTGCCGACGCGCACATCTATACGGTCGCCGCCGGACCGGACATGGCATTGATGTTGTTCATCTTCGAGCGGCACCGGAAGGATCGGCGCTCGGCGTCGCAGCTACGCCAGCAGGCACGCCAGTGGGCGCTCGATTCGGTCAACGGCAAGCTGCGAAAGCAGGCGGATGTGGAGCTGGGAAAATTCCGTGGCACCGAGCTCGAGTTCGACGCACAAAATCCTGAACTCGAACAAGAAGACCCATCAGGTCCGCAGCCGCTATTACACGGTCGGGCGCAAGATCTATCACCTCATTGCGATCGCACCGATTGACCAGCCGTTTCCGGCCGAGGCCAAGCAGTGGTTCAATGGGTTTCGATTGACCAACGACGCGGATCAATAATCAGGTGGCGGTGGCTGCCGCCACCCGCACTGGGTCCGCGCCTCGCGCCTAGCGATGGTATCCGCCGCCGCAGCCGCCACGCTCCGCCGCCACCGCCACCACCGCCGTGCCCGCCGGCCAATGCCCCTGCAATAATTCCACCGATGGCGATGGCCGCGCCGAGGTCGATCCCGCCGCCCTGCGGTTGTCGCGTCGGCCGCGTCGGCGTCGTTGGTGTCTTCTGCACCACGACGCGGGGCGGCGGTTGTTTGGGCGTAGTATCGACGTGCTTGGCTTACCTTCTTCGGCTCAGGGTCATCACGTTTTGGCGGTGTGATCTTCACCCGTATGGGAGGCGGCACGACGCACGGGCACATCGGGCCGGTTGAAACCGGCGTAGGCCCACCGGACGACGGGCCCGCGGATGATGCCGACGGACCCGCGGGACCGCTCGGAGCAACCGGACTTGCCGGCCCCCCGCCCGCCGACGCGCCGGTGGCCGGCAATGTCGCGAGGGCGACCGGCGTTGCGCCGAGACCTGCGGTCTGCAAACGATTGCGCGAACGTTCCAGCAACTTTCGTGCAGTCTTTGCGAAATCGCTGTTCGGGTAGTTCGGTCAGGAATAATTGGAATGCCGCCGGCGTATTGAGGGTGATGGCAACGTTCCACGCCACCATTTCGCGGCGCCGGTCAAGCAACAGCCGCACGCGCGGACCATACGGCGGTTGCGCGAACAGCGCGACAAAGGCCTCGTACGCTTCCACCGTGTCCTCGGCGACCACGCGTTCGTAGGCGGCTTGTGGTTGCAGCGGTGCCAGTTCGCGTCGCCAACCCTGCGTCGTGAGCCCGCCTTTGGTCTGGGGCGCCTTTGCATCCCCCGGCCCAGGGAAGAAATAAAAATCTGTCGTGAGCGAAGAACTGTCCCACGGCGTCTGGCGCCCATCGGTCGATTTGTTCACGGCGACTCGCACACGTTTAAGGGCCTGTTCGAGTGTCAACCCGTGCTCCCGAGCAGAGATCTGAAGCGCGCTAGTGTAGGGACTGTTGGCACCGGTACCGTCTTCAGCGACCGCACCCGGCAACGTCGAAAATGAAATGAACGTGCCCGCCGCACCGGCTTTCGTATCGACAAGCGCAAGGCCACGGCCAACCTCTTTCTCCAGCGCCGGGAATGGGTTGTCGCGACAGGCATCAAGCATGATGATTCGCATCTTGCTCGGTACCGACACCAATGCGTTCAACAGATCGTTGAGACGCACACCTTGCAGCGGGATATCCGCTTCGTGCTGAGCGGATACGTCCACCGGCAACAGGAAATTCTCGCCGTCGACCTGCAGCCCGTGCCCGGCATAGTAGATCAGCGCGACGGTATCGGGCCCTTTCGTATTGAGCTTATCGGCAAAGTCGGCGATCGCCTTTCGCATCTCGCTTTGCGAGAACGTCGGACGCGGCAGTAACCTCGAAGCCGGCCGTGCCCAGCAGATCGACCATCACCCGGGCGTCGTTTGAGGGATTGGGTAACGGGGGCACCGTCCGATAGGCAGACTGCCCGATGACAAGCGCAACCCGATTTTCTGCCAGCGCGGTATGCCCCACCAACACCAGACCTGCCGCCAGCGCTACGACGTGTACGATGGAACGCGTCATCGCATCACCTCCGCTGCAGAAGCACGCCCACGGTGGCATTATAATGCCACCCCTGCCAAGCCGGTACTGTGATGTAGGACACAAATGCCCAGTCGGACCTGAGCGGACCCCCTAGGCTCGCGGAAGTTGCACCTATTGGACTATCGCCGCATCGACCGCGCTCCTCGGACGTCCGTCATCGCGGCCTCAATTGCCCGCCGCACCAAATCAAAGCCGCGGAACGGCTCATGGCGGGGGGGTGAGATCAACCAATCTCGTGACGTTCGTCGGCCGGCGCGGCGTCGGGGAAGCCGACCAGAGTCATTTCCAACAACGCGCGGGTCAACTCGCATCAGACCTTTCAAACCATCCGAATTGAGCACGGTTTTAAGTTCTGCAGCCGCGGCGACTGTGATATAAACAACCGTGCCTGCAGCAGAAGGCGCGTGATATTTCCGGCAGCTCGTGATGCAAGTCGGTCCGAGCGGCCGGCCTTGGATTGGAGAGCCGAATGCTGTTCGATCGCAGAAAGTCATTGTTGATAACGTTGTCGGTTTTCGGCGCGGCCATCGCGCTGTCTACAAGTGCGCAGCTGGCGTGCGCCGAAGATCCGATCATGGCCGACGAAATCCTGAAAGCGCTTATGCCCCAAGGTGCGACACGCAGCCTGTCGGGATCGCGACCAGCGGCACCGCAGACGCCGGAGCAGGCGAGCTTCGTGGACTCGATAAGGCAGAAAAGCGCGAATTCGCTCGCGACCGACGAACGCGAAAGGCTCGCAACGCTTGTCAAGAGCAAGCCGAGCATCGATGTCAAACTCAACTTCGACTTCAACTCGGACAAGATCGGGCCTGCGGCCGCGCAAGCGGTCAAGGAGGTCGGAAAGGCGCTGTCAAATGCCCAGTTGACGGGCAATACCTTTGTCATCGCCG
Organism: uncultured Alphaproteobacteria bacterium; assembly: GCA_963833605.1. GTDB lineage: Bacteria > Pseudomonadota > Alphaproteobacteria > Rhizobiales > Xanthobacteraceae > JAFAXD01. Next base: position 110,113 of record CAWHYZ010000010.1, on the reverse strand, counting down.
GTCACACCGATGGCAAAGGAACTGATGCCTATAATCAGGATCTGTCTGAGCGGCGCGCTGAGTTGGTCAAGCGCTACCTGATCGACATCTACAAGATTCCGCCGAAAAATCTGCTCGCTGTCGGTTACGGCAAAACCATGCTAAAAAACGCGAGCAATCCATCGGCCCCCGAGAACCGCCGGGTCCAGATCGTCAACATGACGGATAAGACCGTGGCAGACAAGCAATAGCCGCTGTCCGTTCTGCGCGGGATTTCAGATGACTGGCCTCGCCAAAGCGCCGATCACGAGGCGCGACGCATCGGCGCCGAGAGCCACGGATTGGAGATGGTTTTGTGTTGCTCATCCCGCGACATCACATGCATATGGTAATGAACCGCGCACTTGACGGCGTAGATCCGCAGCACGATTGGATCGCGCCGGCGTTTTAGCGCCCGCCACATGCGATGACGGTACTCGCGGGTGAGTTCACGGTCGTCCACCCTCCGTATCAAGCTGATAAAGACCATGCCGGCCTGGATCATGCACACGACATTCGTCTTGAGCCAGCGCAGCGGGTGGCGCGCGAGATGGTCCTTGCGGGCTTGTTCCGCCGGTAATCGGCCATCGAGATAGAGGTTGTCGAGCCGATCAAAATAGTTCGATGCCCGATAAAGTTCGCGGGTCAGCGCAAAAGTGCCATCGCGCAACGCCTCGCCGCTCATGCGCAACGGAATGACGTTCGTACCGAATGGGCCCTCAGGGTCGCAACGCCCCTCGCGCTGCAGGCGCTCGTACAAGGGTGTGCGCGGAATTGCCATCAGCAGATTGATCAGGGGATTAACAATCCGGGCCGTGTTGATGAACTGGCGTTGCGCTTCGAAAATGGTGGCGTCGTCGTGATCAAAGCCCAGAATCATTCCACTGCTCACTTCGATCCCTGCGTTTTGGATGGCGCGAACCTTGTCGACCATAGTCCCGCCTTTGCGCAGGTTCTGCAATTTCTTGGTTTCGCGGAGCGATTCCTCATTTGGGCTTTCGATACCGACGAATACCAGGGAGATGCTGGCAGCGGCCATCAGGCGGATCATCTCGCTATCATCGGCAAGGTCGAGCGAAGCCTCGCATACGAATGAAAGCGGGTAGCCGTTCTGCTCCTGCCACGCGCTGACCGCATCAAGCACTTCCTTGATAGCTTTCTTATTGGCGGTCAGGTTGTCGTCCGCGATAAAAACGTTCTCGACCCCCTGTGCTCGCAGGGCAACAAGCTCGGCCAACACTTGCGCAACCTTCTTGACGCGGGGGCGCCTGCCAAAAACGATGATGATGTCGCAGAACTCACACTGGAATGGACAGCCGCGCGAGAACTGCACGTTGCCGAAGGCATAGCGCCGCATTTTGAGCAAATCGAAACGCGGAACCGGCAGGGTCGTCACGTCAGTCTTTTCGGTCTGCTCGTACCTCCGCTGGTGGCGACCTTCAGCCCATTCGACGAGGAAGCGCGGCCAAGTCTCTTCCGCTTCGCCAATGAACATGACGTCGGCACGTCCCTCAAAATACTCCTCTTGCACGGTCACCCAGGGCCCGCCCAGGACCACGAAGACATTGCGCCGTTTCAGTTCCAACAAGATGTCCATCATCCGTTCGCGTTGCACGACCATGCCCGTAATGCCGACTACGTCGGCGCGAGTACAGCGATCTAAAGCGATTGGTTCGACGTTTTCATCCACCAGGGTGACGCGATGTTCTGCTGGGGTCAGTGCCGCGAGTAATGGGAGTGAGCTGACCGGCGAGACTGCCTTCGCGTGCAACAAGGGCATCGCGTGTTCGAGCCCATACATTGAAACTTCAAAGCGCGGGTTGATGAGGACGATATCAGCCATTGATCGCCTCTCCTCTGTCAGTCGCGTTGGCGACGGAACTCTCACGACCAGTTAGTTAAACCTGCAGACAAAACCCTGATCACAATACCGTCAGCAACGAATAGGCGTACATGAAGCGGCCGCTCTCCGGGATAAACAGCAGCACCTTGTCGCCCTTCTTCAATCCTCGTGAATTGGCTAATTCCTCGAGCGCCAGATAGATCGATGCCGACCCTACGTTTCCGACGTGCTCGAAATTGGTGAACCACTTCTCCAATGGAATTCCAACGCCGCGTTTCTCCATTTCGTGGAAAAGCGGCTTTCTGAAGTATTCGGACGAAATGTGCGGTACGAAATAGTCGACCGCTCCAATATCCAATGCCCTCTTCTTAGCGGCCATCACGAGCGCGTTTACGGCGTATTTGACGACGTATTCATTCAGGAGCGCCACATCCTGCTGCAACGACATCATCGAAGTCTTTTGAATGGTTTCGGTGTCGAAGCTTCTAAAGCCTCGCACGGTCCCATCGGCGTTCTTCTGCAGTCCCGCGTACATGCAGACTTGCAGTTCATTTGCGAATGAAACGAGCTCTATCCACTCCACGCGCAATGGCGTCTCACCGCGCGGTTCATTCTCCAAGAGCATTGCGCCGGAGCCATCCGACAGCATCCAGCGCAAAAAGTCCTTCCCGAATGCCAGAACGGGTCGCTCCTCCAATTCGGCCAAGAGCTCCATCTCTTTGCGATAGTTATGTGGCGTCATTGCAACCGAGCACGTTTCTGACCCGGTACAGACAGCGTTTCGAGAGTCGCCGGATTTTACGGATAGAAAGCCATACTTGTATGCCTGAACCCCCGAACAGCAGATTCCGGTCGTCGAATGAACTTCCAGCGGTCGGTTTTGCAAGACGCCGTGCACCATGGACGCATGAGAAGGAGCAAATTGATCGGGGGTCGTTGTTCCGCAACAGAGCAACTCGATGTCTCGCAGCGCGAAACTCTCGTCGGTCAGGTTCTTGACCGCTTCTGCCGCGAGCTGAGCATTGCTGTGCGTCACCTCGCCCTGCTTGTTGATGACGTAATAGCGGGTCTTGATGCCGTTTTGGCGCAGCACGAGCGGTCGCGAGCGGGACGGATTTCCATTGATCATTCCTAGAATGCCCTCCATTTCCTGGTTGGAAACGGGTTCGTTCGGCAGGCATTTTGCTAGGCGATTGATATACACCTCATGCATCATCGTGTGGGTCCCTGCGGTTAGCCACTATTAGACAGATACGCTCCGGAGCTACTGTTGCAGTTCCCTGCATTGCGAAAGCGCACAGGAAGTATGACGGGGAAACGAGAGCCGGGCCAAGCTGAAATGCGAGCCGCCAAGCGGCACGTGCGCCCTGCGGCCTGCGGATGAACATCACGCGCGACATCGTATTCGATCTCAGGAGGACAGGCTTTGCACATCCCCTCCGCGCAACGTGTCTGTTCCAAACAACTCAAATATCCAAACCTGCGAGCCTCGCGGATATCTCGGCATCAGGTAGCGGCGATCGCGCTCGGTGCCAATCTTTGAAAGGACTCTTGCCGGGCCGTCTCGATTTGGCCGTCCAACTCTCCGACCACGAACTCGGCAAAATTCCCGAGATGCAGGTAAAATACCATCATCCACAGGACGACCTCGATAGCCCTTGGATTATGCTTCACGCAATCCAGCAATGCTCCCCAGAAGTAAGGTCGCAGGCGGGGCTTGCGGACATTCATGTGCCACGTCAACCGGCCGATCATCTTGAGGTCACGCGCCAGGCAACTGAGCGGCCGCGCAGCGGCGTTGGGCCTCGGATGAATCATCCTACCGAGCGTGCGCACCCTGCTAAAAAAGGCAGCAGGCTCATAAATGCGTTCGACCACCGACTTGAAGTCGGCCAATACTTCGTGACGAGGCCGCAGCGTGGTGAAATTCAAAACCCCTGTGCACTGGTTAGCCTTGTCGGCATCCAAAAAATGCAGCCGGCCCTCGCGCTGCAGTCGCCGGGAGAGCTGGGTATTCGGCAACGCGGCGAGCAACCCCAACAAACAGACCGGAATGCTGCTTGCCTCGATGCACCCAACCATCGTGTCGGCCACAGCGTCTTGTTCGGTGTCAAATCCGATAATGAAACCCGCGGTCACGAACATGCCGGCCGAATAGACCCGATGAACGCTTTCCGCGATGCTGCGCCGCGTATTCTGCTTCTTCCGTATCGCGATAAGGGTTTCGGTATCAGGCGTTTCGATGCCGACGAAGATGGCAACAAAGTTAGTGTCGCGCAACAGCTCAAGCAGTTGGGCGTCATCGGCCAAATTGATCGAAGCTTCAGTGGAGAATTTGAAAGGATATCTTCGTCGCGTCTGCCAGTCGCGCAGTTTCGGAAGAAACTGTTTGAGTGCCTTTTTGTTCCCGATAAGATTGTCGTCAACGAAATCAATGTGCCCGCGATAACCCGATCGATAGATGGCGTCAAGTTCTGCAAGCATCTGTTCCGTCGTTTTGGCTCGAGGCACTCGACCAAACAGCTCAATGATGTCGCAAAATTCGCAGTTGAACGGGCAACCTCTCGAGAATTGAACCGCCATGAATAGGTAGTATTTGGGATTCAGCAGATCGAAGCGTGGCACCGGACTTTTGGTGACATCGACGTCCATCTTTCGCCCGTCAAAAACGCCTTGGTCGGCTCCAGCAGCAAACGCGGCGATGAACTGATCAATAATACCCTCGGCTTCGCCGAGGACCTGAAAGTCCGCTGATCGAAAGACGTTGGGGCTAGATGAGACGGCAGGCCCCCCGACAACAACTCGCTTGCCGAACTGGTGGCAAAGATCGATCAACGTCAGGGTATCCGGTTGCTGCGGAATCATCCCGCCGGTCATGATCAGATCGGCCCATTCTAGATCGCTCGTCTTCAGCTCTTCGGCGTTTCGGTCGACAAGTCGAATTTTCCAGTCGTTCGGAAGCAACGCAGCCACCGTGATCAGGCCGAGTGGAGGTTCGACGCAGCGCACTCCAGCAATATCGCGGACAGCCTGAAGCGACCAAAACCAGTTTGGGGTGAACTTTGGGTAAACCATCAAAACGCGCGGAGTTGTCATTATGGCGCTCGGCTGGCGGATGAACGCTCGCCAGCGACCATAAGCTCTAATTGCTGATCAAACAAGCGAGATGTCGTCTTGCTTCGAGCTGGTGCTGAAACACCGGTTGGGGAAGCGATGTTTGCTGACTTTCTAAACGCGCCATCGAGACGCCGGCGACGTTGTGCGTGCTGCATTTTGATTTGTGCACACCGGCTGGCGTCGGCCATGATGGCAAGAATAGCAGCGATTGGCGCTAGTACTCTGCCGGGGGACAGGCCTTATCAGGCACGCCCGAGCACCAGGACCGCATTCGATCCGCCAAACGCGAATGAGTTTGACGCCGCATTCCGGATCGATGCTTTGCGAGCGACGTTGGGGACGAAATCGAGATCGCAATCCGGGTCGGCTTCCTCGAAGTTGGCCGTTGGCGGGATGGTCTGGTCATCCAGCGCGAGCGCAGTTGCGACAAACTCCAGCGCTCCGGCGGCACCAAGACTGTGGCCAAGCACCGCTTTGCATGAGGAGATCGCCAGACGCTCGGCGCTCGCCCCAAATGCTTTTCTTAGCGCGATCGTTTCGGCGCGGTCGTTCAGGGTCGTCCCGGTGCCATGAGCGTTGACATAATCGATGTCCTCCGGATTGAGCTTGGCGTCGGCCAGCGCCGCACGCATGGCGCGTGCAGCACCATCGGCATCTATCGCTATGATGTCGCTGGCATCGCTGCTCATGCCAAAACCCAGCAGCTCTGCATAAATCCGGGCGCCGCGCGCCTGCGCGCGCTCGCGCGCCTCCAAGACCACGATCGCCGCACCCTCGCCGAGCACCAACCCCGACCGCGTTTTCGAGAACGGCCGGCAGGTATCGGGGCTGAGCATTCGCAGAGCCTCCCAGCTCTTGATCGTGCCGACCGTCAGGGAGGCTTCGGTGCCCCCGGCAATCGCGACCGGAGCCTGCCCCGTTCTCACCAAATTGAATGCCTGGCCAATCGCGTGCGTAGCAGAGGCGCAGGCGGTCGCGACCGTGAAGGCCGGTCCTTTGATGCCGAGGTCCATCGAGACTTGGCTGACTGCGGCATTGACCATCCAGCGCGGGATCGTCAACGGATGCATGCGCTGCGAATTTTGTCCGTATAATTGGTAGTAGGAATCATCGACCGAGTTCTGTCCGCCGCCCGCATTGCCGAGGACGGCTGCCACCTGGGGCGCGATCTCCTCGCTGATCTCCAAGTTTGCATCGGCCACCGCCGCCCGCGCGGCAACCACCGCGAATTGCGAGAAACGATCAAGCAGACTCTCCCGTTTCGGGTCGAAGTGCTGCAATGGATCAAAGTCGAGAACCTGTGCGGCGATCCGGGCCGTCAAACGCTCGGTCGGCACAATCGCAATGGGGCCGATTCCAGATCTGGCTTCAACCAGGGCCGACCAGAATTTGTCGCGGGTGCTGCCGATTGGGGAAACGACGCCAATACCCGTGACCACAACCCGGCTCATCGTGATGCTTTCGCCTCGATCAGCTTCTTTACGACGTTTGCAAGGTCGCCGATCGTTGCAAATTCCACTTGGGCGACGTTTGCCGTCTTCGCACGCGCTCCCTCATCCGCCATGAATGGAATACTGATATCGAACTTTTGTTCGAGGCCGAAGACGATCTCGATCACGTCAAGAGATTCTGCGCCCAACTCCTCAAGACGGGTGGCGGGCGTCAGCCGTTCGATCGGAATTTGAGCGATTTCGCAACAATAGCCCTGACGTTGTCGATAATTTCCACGTCGTCCTCGTTTCGCTCTTGTTGGCTCAGTTGCTATGAAATTATCCGATAACGTCGCTCTCCGATACCCCGTCCGCCAATCGCGCCGAACGCCAGAGTAGGTGCGCAGACTTTTGCCCGAGTATTGCACGTTCGGATGAAACGCCGATCGGGACGGACTGGCGAGCCTCTCGGGTGGCATGCATCCACCGGCACTCGTATAGCTCGCGCAGCTGGGCAGGACCTTCGCGCAGCAACGTCAAGCCCAAAAAACCACATTAGCATCAAATGATTGCCAGTACTCTATTGATGAGTAATGAGTGCACGCCAGCGGGTCCCCCGATCGCACACTCTGTCATCGCGTCCGGGCGTGACCGTGATCACGCCGGCCGTCCGGGCAAATGCACGGGGGAAATGCACGATTCCTAAGCAAATCGCGAAGCTTGTTCATGATCATCATCCTGATACCGGTGCTCCATCGGGCCATGCACGCAGGATGTTCGGCCGACGGGGCGCTCGGCGGGCTCGTCGAAAGTGAAATACTGGCAGGCACGATGCGCTGTGGGAATGCCCGGTAGAATTTTCTGTTTCCGGCCTACCCTGGTGCGGTGCCGTGCGCTACAATTGATGCAAAACTTGTTGTTGCTTGGCTTGGCCGGATCCATTGACCTCCTATTCGGACCCCGCAGTTGCGACTGGCGCAGCCTGAAACGATTTTGGATGTGTTTGATCGGCGGGTGGAACGGCAACCCGACGCCGTGATCTATCGCTTTGTGGATGCGCTCGGACACGAGTTGTCGATCAGCTATCGCCAGCTCAGCCGACGGGTGGGAGCCATGGCGGATCGCCTCAGGCACCATGGGTCCGACGGCGATCGCGCGGTGATCGCAATGCAGCCGGGCCTTGGCTTTATCGTTGCTCTGTTCGGCTGCTTTGCCACCGGGCGGATCGCCGTGCCTTTGCCGCCGCCGCGCGCGCGAACACCGTCGGCATTGCTCGGGGCGGTGTGTGAAGACTGCAGCCCGAGTGTACTCCTGGTGGACGGTGTCACTGAGCGAATTCTCGCGGCCCATTCAACGCAGGATCAGCGTATTTCGCTGACAGCGCGGTTGAGCGTTGCAGAGGGACCCGCGGAAGGCGAGGCCCGGGCGCTGGCGGGCGATCTGCGGCCGCGGGATGTAGCGATACTGCAGTACACGTCCGGTTCGACGGGACGACCCAAGGGTGTTGTTATCACGCACAAAAATATCATCAACAACCTGCACGCTCAGCATCGGCTCTACCAGAGCGGGCCGCACTCTCGTGGCGTGATCTGGCTGCCGCCATATCACGACATGGGGCTGGGCAGCGGAATTCTGCAGCCGATGTACGCCAGTTCGACCATGACACTGATGGCCCCATTGGTGGCGATGCAGCGTCCGCTGCGTTGGTTGGAGACGATCCACCGAACGCGGGCAACGGTCAGCGGCGGCCCTCCATTCGCCTACGCGGCCTGCGTAGCGAGCGTGAGCCCCGAGGATCGAGCGAGATTAGATTTGTCCAGCTGGATTTGTGCCTTTATCGGCGCGGAACCCGTCGCGGCGTCGGTGATTGATTCCTTCGCAACAGCGTTCGAGCCCTGTGGTTTCCGGCGGGAGGCATTCCAGCCCAGTTATGGTCTTGCGGAGGCGACCCTTCTGGTGACCGGCGTGACCAAAGCAGCCGGCCCGCGGGTGCACCCGGCATTCAGCCGCGCCGCCGAGCGCACGGTGAGCTGCGGCGTCTGTATCGACGATCACGAGTTGCTGGTCGTCGAACCCGAGACGAGAACACCGTGCCGAGACGGCGAGGAAGGCGAGATCTGGATCGCGGGGCCAAGCGTGGCGCGCGGCTATTGGAACAATGCCGAAGCAACCGCGGCTACCTTTGGGGCCTATCTAGCGGATGGACGCGGACCCTATCTCAGAACCGGTGATCTCGGCGTACTATCAAATGGGGAATTAGGGGTCAGCGGGCGTATCAAGAACATCCTGATCTTTGCCGGACGCAAAGTTCATGCGGAAGACATAGAAGCTTCGGTACGCGCTGCCTGCGACCCGAACCTGCGCGACATGGGCATAGCGGCACTGGCTATTCGGCAAGACGGCGGTGAACGCCTCGTCGTGATGATGGAGGTCCCGCGAAGGGGCCACGCTAAAATTGATCTTGTTGAACTGGCCCAACAAATACGTGCCGCCGTTGGTCGCGATCATGAGGTCTCGGTAGCCGACCTCGCATTTGTCATGCCGTCCGAACTGCCCAGGACATCGAGCGGCAAGATACAGCATCATCTCTGCCGCGATCTCTACGCCAAGTTGAAAACGCGGGAGAATTTGCACGCATGACGATGGCGTCGGAAGTGCAGGGTTCGTTCGAGGCTCAACATCGGGGGCAGATTCTCCTGATGGTGCTGACGCCCGCGCTCGGTGTCGCCGCAGCATTGGCATTCGCAGTCTGGCGTGGCGGAGTGTCCGGGCTCGCCATAACTCTGTTCTTGGTTTTCTATCTCTTGACCGCGATCGGCGTGGAGGTCGGCTTCCACAGGTACTTCTCGCACCGTGCATTCAAATGCAGCCCTGGCTTGAGGTTCGCGCTCGGCACGCTCGGTTCGATGGCCGGGCAGGGTCCGGTGTTGTTCTGGGCTGTCGTCCACCGCCAGCATCATCGCTTCTCGGACACATCGCTTGATCCCCACACGCCGGTTCCGGCCGGCCTCCGCGGCTTTTGGCGGGCCCATATCGGCTGGATGTTCTCGATGTCGCTCCTTGATTTTGCGGCCTTCGGGTCCGACCTCGTGCGCGACGCCGTGACGCTGAAAATCCATCGATCCTACCTCGCCGCATACGCGACGGGACTTGCCGCGCCGGCGCTGATCGGGGGCATCTTCGGCGGCCTCCCGGGCGCCGTCGAGGGACTGCTCTGGGGCGGATTCGTCAGGATTTTCGTGAATCATCACGTGACCTGGAGCATCAATTCGCTGTGCCATCTATGGGGTTCGAGTCCAAACCAGACCAAGGACCAAAGCAGGAATTTGTGGATCCTGGCTCTGCCGAGCCTTGGGGGTGCATGGCACAATAACCATCATGCCTATCCAATTTCGGCCACCAATGCGTTTCGCTGGTGGCAGATCGACCCCGGCGCTTGGCTGATCCGCGGCGCCGAGGCGCTCGGCCTTGTCTGGGATGTCAAAGTTCCGCCCCGCCGCATTCTTGAATCGGGAGGCGTGTCATGAACTCCGCCACCTTGAACAAGGACGCGGCGGACATGCGCTTGCGGCTCACGGTTACGCCGCCGCCCGCGCGCACCCGATTAATCCGGACCGTCACCGCGGCGGTGATCATCGGTCCCGGGATCGGTTGTATCGCCGCAGTGGCGCTAGCGATCCGCTATGGCGTGTCCGCGGCCGCGATCGTTGGATTCGTCGTCGCCTATGTCCTGACCACCCTAGGGGTGACCCTGGGCTACCACCGTCACTTTACCCATCGCTCGTTTCGGACCAGCCGCGCCATGCAGGCCGTTTTCGTCGTGCTGGGTGCTAACGCGCTGCAAGGATCGTTGCTGTATTGGGTGTCGACGCATCGCCGGCACCACCAGTTCAGCGACACTGCCGATGATCCGCACTCTCCGCACAACCGAGGGGGTCAATCGCTCGGCCCGCTGGATGGCTTCTGGCACGGCCACATCGCCTGGATGTTCAGCCGGGATGTCACCAACGCGATGCGATTTGCCCCCGATATCCTACGCGATCCGTTTGTCTTCGCCCTTCAGAGCAGATACGGCCTCCTTGCTCTCATCGGGCTCGTGCTACCGGCCCTGGTCGGCGGCCTTTGGTCGGGCACCGCTTACGGTGCCTTGGAGATGTTTCTGTGGTCCGGACCAGTGCGTCTGCTGGCGGTGCATCACGCGAGCTGGGCCGTTGGGTCGATCAGCCACCTCTATGGTCAGCGGCCGTTCGACACCGGCGATCACAGCGCAAACAACTTTTGGGTCGCCCTATTCGCGTTTGGCGAGGGGTTGCAAAACAACCATCATGCCTTTCCGCGGGCGGCGCGCCACGCCTTCCGGTGGTGGGAGCCGGACCTGAGCGGTCTGGTCATCGCCGGCCTGGAACGCGCTCGGCTCATCTGGGATGTCAATCGGCCCACGCCAGCGCAATTGACGGCTGCGCGTCGAGACAGCACATTGGCGAAACCGGCATGGGCGAGGGAGAACTGACTTGACCGAGTCTGTCAGGGACCAACCGATCGCCAACGGCCGCAGCCGCTGGCGCCGGATATTTCCGCGACGCTCGACGTCGCACGGTGTGGGCTTCGCTACTTCGGCCGAGCTCGAGGACTGGATCGTCGAATGGCTTTCGACGAAGATCAATATGCCGGCGTCCGCGATCGATCGCGACCGCTCATTTGCCGAATACGGTCTCGATTCGATGGTCGCGGTGGAGTTTTCGGGCGTGCTCGAGCAACGATTGGGGCGGCCGATATCCCCGTCCATCGCGTGGGAATTCCCAACCGTGACGGAGCTTGCCACCCATGTTATGGCGGGCGGATCCGGAGAAGTGCTGGATATGGACGCGCTCTGACGTTGCGCACCGGCTCGGACCCACCAAGCCTTCGGCTGAAATGATGGCGGATCTGATCGGTCCCGGCGCGCCGGTGCATCAATCCCTTTCGGTTCCGGGATGCAACAGCCTGCCGGCCGTCGTGCGCAGTCGGGCGCGCCTGTCTCCGAACAAGATATCCTTCGAGTACGTCGGAACATTCGCCGAAGAGCAGGACCAGATTACGTTTGCCGAACTGGAACAGGAGGCGAGCCTTATCGCTGCCGAGCTGCAACTGACCCAGGACATCGAGGGACAACCCGCGCTTCTGATCTATCCGGCGGGCCTGGAATTCATCGCTGCCTTCCTCGGATGCATGATGGCGGGTGTGGTTCCAATTGCGGTGCCACTATCGCCCACGCCGAGCGGAAAGGCACGGATCGAAGCAATCTTGATGAGTTCGCAGGCGCGCCTGGTATTAGCCAATTCGGCTCACATGGGCCGGCTGTCGCGCCTGTTGCTCGACTCCGAGGCCAGTCGGCGGATTCGTTGGTTCGCCACTGACGATGTCTCCATCCGGAGCCGGCGCGACGTGCGGACCCCAAGCGCTTCGGCCGAAACACTCGCCTATCTGCAGTACAGTTCCGGATCCACGGGCCGTCCAAAGGGTGTGATGATCAGCCACGGTGCCATCATGGCCAATCTCGGTGTGATGCGGGCAGCCTTCCGTACCGAGCCCGATGAGATCAGCGTAAGCTGGCTGCCCCACTATCATGACCTGGGCCTGGTCGCTGGAATTCTATATCCGATCTTCGAGGGGATCACGGGTGTACTGATGTCGCCAGCAGCGTTCCTGCGACGACCAGACCTTTGGCTGCGTACCATCTCGGAGGTTGGCGCCAGTCTGAGCGGCGGCCCGAACTTCGCCTACGAACATTGTGTCCGCTCCGTCGACGCTATCGATCGGGCTAGCCTCGATCTCTCGCGATGGGCGGTGGCGATATCCGGTGCGGAGCCGGTGCGCGCGGATACAATGACGCGGTTCGTCGATAGTTTCGGAGGATGTGGTTTTAGCCGGCGCGCCTTCTATCCCACCTATGGCTTGGCCGAGGCAACCCTCATGGTTTCCGGGGGGAATCGGGGTGAAATCCCCAAAGTCATTTCCCTCGACGCTGACGCCCTGACGCAGGGGCACGTCGTGCTTGCCAATTGCGCGAGCGGGGCGACCCGCGAGGTGGTCAGTTGTGGGCGCCCGCGGCTGTCAGTTCATGTCGCCGATCCGAATAGCGGCAAGCCCGTCGAAGACGGCACGATCGGAGAACTTCTCGTGACTGGTCCGAGCGTTGCCCGGGGCTATTTCAATGATCCTGAGACCACGCTGGAAACGTTCGGTCCTATCGGCCCGGATGGGGCAAACGGCAGGCTCAAAACAGGAGATCTCGGCTTTCTCCATTCCGGGGATCTCTATGTCGTCGGGCGTGCGAAGGATCTGATTATCATTCGCGGGCGCAATATCCATCCAAGCGATGTCGAGATGACGGTGCAGCGCATCGATCCCCGGCTTCGCAATAATGGTGGCGCCGCCGTATCGCTCGACGTTGACAACGAGGAGCGCCTTTACATCGTACAGGAGGTGGACGCGGCCGGCGACGCCGACCTGAGCCGGCTCGTCGAATTGATTCGAGACGCGATTTGGCTTGCCTACGGCGTCAACGCCCACGGCGTGCTTTTGATCCGGCCCGGAACATTACCCAAGACGTTCGAGCGGCAAAGTGCAGCGCTTTGTTTGCAGGAGCGCGATCGAGCGCGGAGAGTTCGATCCGGTGCTGGAATGGCGCCAGACGTGAATACAAGATCGCTGCAGGCGACCCCAAATTCTCTGACAGTGCGTTCCAATGTCGCCGCGCGAATTTTGCGGCGCAATGCTCGTCAAGGCGGCGGCCTAGAGTGCGACTTGGCCATGACGGATTGAATGGCTTTGGCAATGTCACCGATCGTGGCGAACCAGTTCTGCTCGTTTTCGTTCAGATTGAACGGGAGATCCACACCGAACCTCTTCTCGAGAGCGAACACAAGCTCCAGAATATCGATCGATTGAACACCTATATCCTGCAGCCGCGTCCGTGCGGACAGTTCCTGCGCGGGCAGCCGCATGTAATTCGCTATGATCTGCTTCACTTCCTCGATCACGTCCATCGGCGAAGGCCCCCGTGTGTGTCCATTGATGCTAGCACCGCCTTGGTCGGCAACGTGCTAATTGACAGACCTTCACTAATCGATTGATGAATGCTTCGCACATTATGTTGGCCCGCGGCTAGCAGCTGATGATGCTTTGCGCCTGTTGTTGGAAGCCCTTTCGTCTGAAGGGGGCCGTCATATGAAACAGCAGAAATGACAATGGCGACACGAACGCAAGGGCCAAAATCAAGTACCATCCGAACACCAACACAAGCGGCCTGCGCCTCCGGTCACCGGGGCCACCCCTTTGCATGATCCATGACGACCACCTTTTGAACATCCTGGCAGCCACGTTTTCCAGGGACAACAGGTGCGGGACGATATTGCAGGCGCCCATCGGGCTTAGTTGATCCTGCATATTCGCAACCAGCGGAGCAGCCAGCGAGTTTGCAATCACCTCTCCGAACACGGAACACTGGGCGATATCTCCTTCGGAAATTCCGGGTTTAGGAAAGATACCAAAAAGGCGGCGCTTCTTTCCGGTCAGCATCCAAGCTACGATCGTGATGGCGCTCACGAGGTTAAGCGCGCGGTCGGTCAGCACGATATGTCCGACGAGTTCGGCACCGACGGCGCTTAGACGATTCTTGACCTGCTTGTGAGCTCGGAACCACATGTTGCGACATCCCACGACCGTTACAACCGGTGCCTTGTTCAAGAGGACGCTTGCAGCCGGTGATTGGAGAAACGACGAGATTGGAATTGATGGTGACAAATACCAAACCTGATAGGCAATGATGACCAAATCGTAGGTTTCATGTGATGCTATTTTCAACGGCTCAAGGGGACATGGAACTTCTTGAAAAGATTCGGGGAATGCGTCCAGAAATTGATATGCAGACCATGGAAACGGAAACGGAGTAACCAAGCTGAGCGTTTCGTGAATGATCTCGACGGATGGACGCGCGCGCAAAGGCGCAAGTAAGGACGTCACGATACTGGTGAGTTGACCCGATTGGGAGAACGAAATGATGAGGACCTTCTTGTGGCGAATCTCCTCGCTGCCCTTCTCCTTATCGACCATTCCGAGGGCCCGATTTGTTGCTGCCGGTAGTCCCACCATGACTGCATCCTACGAAGTCAAACCTCTCCAAAGCGGCCCTGGCTGTAGGCTGGTCCACGCTTTCAGCGCTGCGTTCCTCCATTACCGATGGTTGCTTCGGCGTCGATTAGTTTAGCCTCCCGCATCTCCGTGTCGGTGCGGATCTTGTTACACGTTTGCCGAGAACGTCGCCAGCACAAACGCCCTTCAAGGGGATGTCGATCGCTGGTCCGATTGACTTTGTGGTGCTGTCAGATATCGTTCAAATATTGCTCGTCGGTGATTGTCGCTCGGAGATTGCTCGCCGACGATCTGCCAGAACAATTCATCCGCCTTCGAGGGCATCCCGATGGGAATTGATAATCTTATTATCGTACCTTTCCAGCCTTCTACCGCACCGGCGCTTGACGCAACCTATCGGCAGATCGCAGGGCCCACGATGGCATTGCCGTTCGCGACGGCAATGTTCGAACTTGAGGCCTATCTCGGATACCCGATGAGTTTCATGAAGCCGGAGGACCGGCCTGTTTTCGGCGGCCAGCCGATGCCGTTTCCCAAGCACCGTTCGCTGACCGCGGTTACATTGGCGACACAGCTGGAGCGTGCGGGCCTGACTTGGCGGGCGATCGATCCGGGAATTGCAGATCTCGATTTTTGGCGGCGTGCTCTTGCCTCGGCGAAGGCGCAGGATCCATGCACTGTTACCATTTCGACGACATTCATCACCGCCGCGCCTTGGCTCTACGCGCTCTGCGCGGTCGCCCGCCGCGCCTTGCCGAGAGCCAAGCTTATTGTCGGCGGCTACTATTACGCGACCAACGCAAAGCAGTTCCTGGACTTGGACGCCGACGTCCTATGCGTCGGAGAGGGCGAGGTTCGCCTGCCGCAGATCGTCCGGCGGCTCGTAAGCGGCGCTCGGATCGATGACATCCCGGGATTATATGTCCGCCACGAGAGCGGTCAATTGCGCCATACCGGGCATGTTGAGCCGCTCGCGTTTGACCAGATTGCACTCCCTGATTGGACGCTTTCCTCGCGCATCGACCCGCCGGTCGATCTTGCCACCGATCAGATTGAATTCGCCGTCGAAACCCAGCGTGGGTGTATCTTCAAATGCGAATTCTGCACCTACAGAACGTTGGCCAGTCCGGTCGCGCTCGATGCCGAAGCCGGCGCCAACGCCATCATGGCGGCCGGCGGCGACAATCCGGGCTTTGTGAATTTGGTGGACTTCGACGGCGACGTATCCGCACGCCCGATGGGAGAAGATCCTTCAGCACCTGATAGCGAGGGGCGGCTCTCGGCGCCCGATCTGGGCTTACGCACGCGTGAGCGACATCAACCCGGCGCGCGCCAAGTTGATGGCGCAGGCCGGCGTCCGTCAGTTGTTCGTGGGACAGGAAAGCGGGGACCAAGCTATTCTCAACCTCATGAAGAAGGGGACGAGGGCGTCGCAAGTCAAACCGGCGATACAGGCTCTGCGCGAGAACGGAATTAGCGCGACATTCAGCTTCATGCACGGATTTCCCGGCGAAACCGAAGCAACCATCCAGGCGACACGCGCCATGATCCTCAACTTGAACGAGCCGGGATGGGAGGATCCCACGGTCGTCAACTACCTGCTCTACCCATTCGTCTACATGGATTTCGCGTCCGTCTCTCTTCAACCAATGCTGGAGGGGGTCGATCACTATCTCGGATACAATGCGACCCCCATCAACGCGACGCGAGCCATCGAAGAGGTACTCGCGACGATCATCGCGACAAGCCGGGTGCCATCTGCGCCGGTTTATACGCTGGCCCGCTTGCTGGACGCGGGCCCGTTGACCAGTTCAATCACCATGTTCTGCAGCGAGCATCGTCAGGCGATCTTCCGGTGGATGAAGGCCGTCGAACAAGGCACGGCGATCTTTCTCGAGCGAAATCTCGAAGGGCGATCAGCTTACGAGGGAGAACTGCCCAGAATTCGCGAGGAGATTTTGAAACATCTCGCGCCGCGATCGCGCCTGGTACGAGCCGCGCACAGCTGCCGTGCCCGGACGGCCGTGGCGGTGTTGCGCAGGTTGCAGCGCGAGTGGAAGCGCGAGGCCGCGTCTGGTCCGGGATTTGTCACCCGCGCCGCAGCGGTGGCGGCAGCCGGCATCCAGTCGCGTTCCTGGGCGCTCGCGTCAGCGGCATGGAAGACCGGGACCATTTCGGCAGATTTGTATGCGCCACGCGCACCCAAGGCGTCGAGCCCGATGAAAGAAGGCTTGGCGGAAGAACTGGTGAGCCACGCGCTGTTCTCCGCGCGTCACAGGGCCTTACCGCCGCGGCGATCTCGCAGTGCATAGGACGGCACGCTCAGTGCCGCATTGCCAGACACCGAATGCAGGCGAGACGGCCTGAGCCTGATCCTCGTGGCAGCAACGCCGTGACCAAAGCGTGCTTTGGGCGGAGGCTTCGCCTGCTCCGTTTCATCCACCAGGGAAAAGCGTCACCGGTGATGAGCAGTTGCCGGATACCGCTCTGACTGACACCAACAGGGCCGGCAGATCGTGTGATTGCAGTCACTGTGCATCCTGGGATGAGCCCCTATCCTAACGCTCGTGGTTTGGCGGGTGATTTCCACATCCAGACAAAACCATTGTGGCTACCATGAACACCGCATGCCGCGTGTTGCCGCGAGGCGCCAGATTGGCTGGCCTGATTGCCTGCGCGCTGGCCTTTGCGGGGCCATCGGTGGCAGGCAGCTTTGCCCCCGTTGCGATCGTCGAAGGCGTCAGCAGCCGTTCGGCCGGCGTCGAATTCCTGGATTACGTTGAGGCGGGCAGGACAATTCGCCTCGACCCGCAGGACTTCAGTCGTACTGAGCTACTTCAATTCCTGCAACCGCGAGACAATCACCGGCGGTCTTGTCACGGTCGGCACAAATTACAGTGATGTGCAGCTCGGCAAAGTGGAGCGCACGGTGACCCCGTGCGACGCGGGCAGGATGCAGCTCACTGCGCAATTGCGCTCACAGAGTACAGGCTCGGTGTTTCGCAACGTTGCAGATCGACCGACAGAGATGCTGGCGCGGCCATTGCCACAGTTTATCTTGTACGGCGCGTCTCCGATCGTAGAAATCAACGGTGGTGGTACCCTTGAAATCGAGCGGATTGACCAGCGTGGAGAGCATTACCTGCTCAACATTGATCCGCAACAACTTGTTCGCGGCGTATTCTATGATTTCGACCGCGCTGGCGAGGCACTCTCAGCCGGCGGCACTTACAGAGCTAGCCTGGGCGAACAGCAGCTCATCTTCGCTGTTGCGCCGTTCGCCAAGGGCGGCCAGACCCCGATTATAGGTCGGCTGCTCCGGTTTGCCCCTGTCGAGAAAACGCCTTAGCTGGAGCGGGCTCGATGCTGCTCGCTGCGGCGCGAAAATCGACAAGCAAGCGCCGGCTAGCGGACACCGTACCCAGCGAACTCCTCGGCGATGTTCGGATTGATGACTTTGGCGGCCGCAATATCATTGTTTCCTTCGGAGGTCTTGCCAGTGCGCCGCTTGCCGATTCCGCGTCCATATAAGGCGCTAGCCTGGTTCGGCTTGATCCGCAGCGCTGCGTCATAGTCGGCAACAGCCATGCTGTTAAGATTGAGCTTCAGGTAGACCAAACCTCGGCTGTCGAGAGCATCGGCAAAATCCGGACGAAGCCGTAAGGCTTCGTTGCAGTCTCGTAGCGCCAGATCAAGGTCTTGAGATGCTGCCCGCACCCAGCATCGGTTATTGAACGCAGCAGCATCGTTGGGATCAAGGCGGATTGCCTGATCAAAATCGCTCACGGCGCGAGAGAAGTCGCCATTCTTCGCATAGATTTGCCCTCGATTGTAGAATGCGCTGGCATCGTTGGGGTTCTGTCGAAGCCTCGCATTGAGCTTTTGGATAGCGGAATCCTCAACGTCGGTCGTCGCAGACGGCTTCTCGCGCGTCTGTTTGGCTGTGTCCGACTTCGCACTGTCTGTCTTCACGGCCTCCGGCTTGGCGTCGTCAGTTTTCGGCGGCGGCTTGCTAACGTCCGCCTTCGCGGTGTCCGTGGGCTTGGCCACTGCAGCGACCGAACCCGATGAGCTAAAAAAGAACTCTTCGAGCATTGAGGACGCCACCGAAGGGACCTGCTCGCCATTAGTTGCGCGCGAGACCCCTACCCGCGTCCGGCTGAACACCGCCTCGGCGCTCACTCCAGACGGACGGATCTCCTGAAGCAACTGCGAGATGAAAACGCTATTGGGCCCATCCGAATCGCCAGCGACTTTGTCGGTAGCGGCCGAATATATGGTCAACGTGCCATCCGGAAGATTGAGCGCGGCAAGGCCGCCGGACACCGCGCGAAACCGCCGCTCGTATGGGTTTCGACGCGAGGCGTCGATGATCAGAATCTTAACGCCGGCACCTTTCTGGTTCATCTTGCCCAGTACAGAATTGATACTGGTGCCATCCCTGCTGACTTCGGCCTCGGTCCATATTTGCGCGTCGGTAGGAATGAGATAACTCTGTTTGGAAACCTGGATGCCGAATCCGCTGAAGAAAAACAGCGCGGTCGATCCCTTTTTGATCTTGGCCACAAACGCATCGATTGCCTTCTGCGTGTCGGCTTTGCTCAGATTGCTCTTGATGTCGACATCAAAACCATAGCGCTTCAATTCATCGCCAAGCGAACGCGCATCCTTAGCCGGCGTCGCCAATGGCGAGCTGGCGTCGGGATAGTTCGAATTGGCTATGAGCAGCGCTATCCGGGAATCGGACAGGTTTTGCTGTGCCTGACCGGGTGAAACAATCAGACAGACACCGAGTGCCAGCGCGAGCAGCAGATGTTTTGTCATCCGATCCTACGCCCATGTCTTCCAGCAGTTGGTCGATCCCAGCTGCCCCGAAAAGTTCTCGAAGACTTACCGCATAAAGCAGGTTTGCGATAATATCCGAGTCAGTGGAGGCTCACAACGCCTGCAATTGCGACGCGCTGCCGCTCACCGGTTGCCTTGTTCTTTTCAACGGGGCGGCGTCGGTTTCGCTACCACAGCTCTGACAGGATCCCCTTCGCGCAGAAAAGCGCCGGATCGGGCGACAACCATTTCGCCCTCTTTCAGGCCCTCTCGTATCTCGATGGTTCCCTCGGAAAGGAGGCCGACCCGCACGCGCCGCGTCTCAATCCGATCGTCACGCACCACCTGCACAATGGCTGCGTCGGAATCATAAACGACTGCCGACAGAGGAACGCTTGGGCCACAGCTTTCGCCGACGATGACGACCGCTTTGGCGAAAACCCCTATCGGCAATTTCTGATCACCGAGGAAGATACGGACGGCAGCCATTTGCGTCTTCTCGTCGACGACCGAAGGAACGCTACGCACGCGTCCTATTATTGTTTCGTCCCGGCCAGGGATCTCGACACTCGCCGATTGTCCGGGTGCCAACTTGGCGAGCTTGGACGCAGGAACTTCAGCCTGCAATTCCATGTCGCCGCCGACAATCAGGCGGAACAGCGGTTCACCTCTCGCGCTCGCGGGCGCGTGAACCTGGGCGGATCGATAGCTGATCACGCCGGCTGCGGGCGACTTGATGGTGGCCGCGGCGGGGAGCGTGCCGGACTGTCCGTCGGCTCGACCGAGGCGAGCAAGTACTGCACCTTCAGCGACCCGATCCCCGTCTTCAACCAGGACCTGTGACACACGCATCCCCTCGATTTCCGGTCGCACGAATATCTCTTCACGCGGCGCAAGGCGTCCGGCCGTCTCGAGCGTATCGGGGAAGCATCTCCGGCTCGCCGGAACAACGGTGACGCGCAAACCCGACTTTGCAGTGCCAGCCGAACTCTCTGCCGCTCCCGCGGGCGATATTGCTGAGGAGGGTGCGCCCAGCGCGAGGACGCCGAAAGCCACGAAGCTGGTAGCGAGGATCTTGGTCAGAGCGCGTTGCGCGAACAGCATGAGGGTAGGCCTCGGATTGCTGATCTCAGCCCCATGAGCAGCCACCATCTTTATCATCGGGTGAGCCCGCTCGATAGGTTTCGTGCCCTTGATCGATGGTATAGCATGAGCGCGGATTTCGACGGTGCAGCATTTTTCAGGTTGACGCCGTAACGACAATCCGACGATGTCGTGGATCGGGGCGGGAAAGAACCTGATGTGAGCGTCATGTCTGCCCAGGCGTTTGCTCGCTGCGCCTCCGGGGTCGGAGCGACCGTGCTCGGCCTTCTTGCTCTCAGCGCTCCCGCCGGTAGCGCGGATTCGATGATGCCGCCCGAGGCCGCGCGGGTCACGGTCGTCAGTCCAAAACAGGAGTGCTTCTCTGCCACGGTTCGGGTCCCCGGCCGCTTGGTTCCGCGAATGGAAGGGGTGGTGCGCCTCGACCCTGACGGATCCCGGATCACGGAGGTGCTCGTCGGAACGGGAGATGCCGTGACGTCCGGGCAGGTCATGGCCCGGTTTTCCCGGCCGACGTTCGATACCGGCGGGGAAGCCGGCCCGCGCCCCGGCGCCCCGGGCGATCCGCGCATGGCGGCCAACCCGCCCGGCAACCCGCCAAATCCAACACCCGCCCCGACCTCCAACAACCCCATACGTGCGCCGTTTGCCGGCAAGGTGCTCGCAAGCACCGCCAGCGTCGGTGCAACGGCTTCTCCGTTCGGCGAGCCTTTGTTTCGCATTGCCGCTGACGGTGAAATCGAGGTTGAAGCCGAAATCCCGAGCATTCATCTCCTGATGCTCGCACCCGGACAGACCGCCCGTGTCGAGGTCGAGGATGGCCGGGAACTCAGCGGCCAGGTGCGCCTGGTTTTTGTTGAAATCAATCCGATGACGCAACTGGGTCGCGCGCGGATTGCGGTGAGCGGCGGCGAAGCGCTCGTGGCAGGCAAGTTCGTGCGCGCTACGATTGACGCAAAGCGCAGGTGCGGGATCGCGATACCGCGCTCGGCGATCTCCTATCGAACCGGCGGCACGAGCGTACAAGTCGTTCGCGATGGAGTGATCGAGACCCGGAATGTGCGTGTCGGCCTCCGCTCGGATCGCAATGCCGAAATTCAAGAAGGGTTGGCGGAGAACGACACCGTTGTGGCGAACGCCGGTACCTCGCTTCGCGACGGCGACACCGTCAACCCCGTCTTTCGCGATAAATCCGAGTAGACCTAAGGACTATTCGGCGCAGACCCGGTGGGCTCGGCCAATTGATCTCATCCGGAATGCGTGCATTATTCAGATTTGAGGATATCGGCTCTTAGCTCGCGCGAGAGGGCAATCTACGGGAAAAAATTGACACCAACGAACGAGTGTCCGCTTCATTGTGAGGTCAATCGGAGGGCGTTTTTGATCGAGTTCGTCGAGAGCTCTCGTGGTGGGAAGAGGTCGTGCGCGACTGTGTCGCACGCTTCGTTCTGCCGGGCGCAATCGAACGGGATGAGCGCCGATGTCCTTTAACATTTCGGCATGGTCGATCAGGAATCCGTTAGCGACGCTCCTCTTCTCCGTCGTGTTCATCGTTCTGGGAGTCCAGAGCTTCCAAAGCCTGCCGATCACGCGACTTCCAAACGTCGATCTGCCCGTCATCTCGGTGACAATCAGGCAGTTCGGGGCCGCACCGGCGGAACTCGAGTCGCAGGTTACCAAGTCAGTTGAAGATGCGGTTTCCGGGATCGACGGGATCAAACACATCAGCTCCTCGATCACCGATTGGCTCTCCATTACGACGATCACATTTCGGTTGGGAACAGATACTGATCGCGCCGTCAACAGTGTGAAGGATGCCATAGCCCGCATCCGCCCCGGCCTTCCCCGCAATATCGAAGAACCGTTGGTTCAGCGCGTCGACGTTACGGGCCTCACGATCGTCACGTACGCGGTCATAGCTCCGGGCAAGGCGCCGGAAGATCTCTCGTGGTTCGTCGATGATGTTGTAGGACGCGCGTTGCAGAGCATCCGCGGTGTAGGTCGCTTCGAACGCATCGGCGGCGCGGAGCGCGAGATCCTCGTGTCTCTCGATCCCACGCGATTGAGGTCGGTCGGCTTGACCCCATCGGACGTAAGCCGCGCGCTTCGCGCCATCAATGCGGATGTTGCGGGAGGTCGAGCGGAAATCGGCGGAAACGATCAAGCAATCCGTACCTTGGCCGGCGCCAAAACGGTAGCTTCGCTGGCCGCAACCCAGATCACGCTGCCGGGCGGTGGAGAGGTTCGCCTCGACGATCTCGGTGAAGTCACCGATACCGTGGCCGAGCCGCGCACCTTTGCTCGTCTCGACGGCAAGCCGGTCGTTGGTTTCGGCATCTTGCGCTCCAAGGGCGCGAGCGAGGTGGCTGTCGCCAAGGCCGTCGCGGCTCGCGTCGCCGAAATCGGCGAGGCGAACAAGGATGTGCAATTCAAGCTGATCGACTCATCGGTCGATTTCACCTTGGGCAACTACGAGGCGGCCATGAGCACCCTCTACGAGGGGGCGACTCTCGCCGTTGTTATCGTGTTTTTGTTCCTGCGCGACGTGCGCGCCACGATCATTGCCGTTATCGCGTTGCCGCTGTCCATTCTGCCGACATTCTGGGTTATGCACCTCCTCGGATTTTCGCTCAACCGCGTGAGCCTCATGGCCATTACGCTGAGCACCGGAATTCTGGTCGATGACGCCATTGTTGAAATCGAGAACATCGTTCGCCACATGCGGATGGGCAAGTCGGCCTACCAGGCTGCCATGGATGCGTCGCAGGAGATCGGTCTGACGGTCGTCGCGATCAGCCTGACGATCGTGGCGGTGTTCATTCCGACGAGTTTTCTTTCCAGCGTCATCGGACAACTGTTCAAGGAGTTCGGCATCACGGTTGCGATCCAGGTAATGATGTCGCTGATGGTTGCCCGGTTGGTCACCCCGATGCTTGCGGCCTATTTCCTGCGCGCACCGCGTGGACACGCCGCCGAAGAATCGCCGGGTCGCCTGGCCTTGACCTACGCCAGCGGAGTGAGCTGGTCGGTTCGTCGGCACTATCTGACGGTTTTCATCGCCTTCTTACTGTTCGTGGCCTCGATTTGGAGCACCAGGCTGCTTCCATCGGGCTTTATGCCGGAGGAAGACACTGGACGAACCCTGCTGGGAATTGAGCTCCCGCCTGGCTCACAACTCGGCGAGACCGAAGAGGTAACGGAATTCGTCGCTAAACGCCTGCGCCAGCTGCCCGAAGTGCAGAGTGTCTTCGTCGATGGCGGGCGCACTTTGGCTGGGCTTCCAGAGGTCCGCAGAGCGACGGTGTTCGTCAGGGAAGTACCCAAATCGCGGCGTAAGACGACGCAACGCGAAATTGAGCGCTCAATCGAGCGTGAGCTCGATGAGGTTCCAGACATCCGATACTGGTTCCTCAACGAAGAAAACGGGCAGCGGACCATAAAGCTCATCGTAACTGGCCCCGATGCGGAAGTGGCGAGCGTTGCCAACGATATCGCGGCGCAGATGCAGAGAATGCCGGCGTTCAGCAATGCTATGGCAAACGTCGCCGTCGATCGGCCCGAGCTTCGTATTCACCCGCGCTCCGATCTCGCAGCGCGGTTCGGTGTCGTGACCGAAAGTCTGGCTGACACGATCCGGGTCGCCACCATTGGTGACGTTGGACCGAATCTCGCACATTTCAATGCCGGCGACCGTCTTGTACCCATCCGGGTCTTGCTGAAAGACAACGCCCGCGCCGACCCGCAAGCACTTGAGCAAGTTGGCGTCCCAACCGCGCAGCGTACGGTCGTTCCGTTGTCGTTGATCGCGGACATTCAGTTCGGCCATGGCCCGATCACCATCGCGAGGTGGGATCGCTCGCGCCAGGCTTCCGTCGAGGCGGACCTCGCGGGTTCGGTTGCGCTCAGCGACGCCCTGGCCGAACTGCATGCCGCGCCGGTGATGAAGAGTCTTTCGACGCGCGTACGCGTTGAGAACTCAGGTGATGCGGAGCAGCTGGAAGAGCTGATGGACGGCTTCAAAAGCGCTCTTCGCGACGGGTTGATGATGGTGTTTGCGGTGCTCGTGTTGTTGTTCAAGAGCTTGCTGCAGCCGTTGACAATCCTGGTTGCTTTGCCGCTGTCGGTCGGAGGGGCGATTATCGGGCTGGTGATCGCGGATAAGCCGATCAACATGCCCGTGCTGGTTGGCTTCCTGATGCTGATGGGCATCGTGACGAAGAACTCGATCATGCTGGTTGATTTCGCACTCGAGGCGATGGCGAGCGGTGTTGAGCGTGCCAAGGCGATTGTCGAGGCGTGCCTGAAGCGTGCTCGCCCGATCGTTATGACGACG
This sequence comes from uncultured Alphaproteobacteria bacterium, assembly GCA_963833605.1. GTDB lineage: Bacteria > Pseudomonadota > Alphaproteobacteria > Rhizobiales > Xanthobacteraceae > JAFAXD01. The sequence continues at coordinate 85,314 of CAWHYZ010000010.1, read as the reverse complement.
GTCGCGATGATTGGCGGGATGCTTCCGAGCGCATTGGGGATCGGCGCCGGCGGCGAGTTCCGTTCGCCCATGGCGATTGCGGTCATCAGCGGGCTGGTTGTTTCAACTTTCCTGTCCCTGCTGTTCGTTCCGGCCTTCTTCGCGATGATGGACGACATCGGGCGCCTAGCTTGGCGCGTCTTCGGTCGCTTCGTCGAATCGGGCGATGAAGCGGATGTGCCGCCAAGCCGGCGCGAGCCGGGATTGGAGGTTTCGCAACCGAAACCGCAAACTTGAGCAGTTGCTCTTCGAGCCACGAGTGCTCGCAGCACCATCGAGGTTGATCAATGTGTGCGAGGGCACGTGATTTGAAGCCGACGCGAAACGGCGGGTTTATGCTCGGAGCAAGGGCGCACGGAAGTCTTCACGTGAAGCGGGACGCGGCTTCACCTCAATTCCTGAGCGGTCGCGACATACCGCAGATAGGCTGAAACATGGATCTGCAACGCGCACAAGAGATCGAACGAGCAGTCGAGAGCGGCTTGCGAAGGTGGCAGCCATTGCGCCCGGCCCGTCCCGTTTCACCGGCCGAGGGCGAGCATGAAACCGGCGTGCTGCGCGCGATGCCGCACCGGAAACCCGCCCACAAGATTGAATTGGCTCATATCGAGCTTCCCATGGCGCGCCGGGTCACGTTCAAGCCCGGCGTGATCCTGCCTTTCCTGCGCCTGTTTGTCTGGCTGTGGGTTGTCATGCGGTTCTTCGCGGGTAGCTCGCTGGACATGATCAAGGGCAGATCGTCGGTTCAGCGCAGTGCCGCCCGCTTCCGCGAAGCGCTGGAAGCAGCCGGAGGGAGCTTCATCAAGCTCGGACAGCAGCTTTCATTGCGCGCCGACATTCTGCCTTATGCCTACTGCGCGGAGTTGGGAAAGCTGCTCGATCGCGTGCCGGCGATGCCGACGTCAGAGGCTATTGCCATTATCGAGAAGAACCTGAACCGGCGGATTGACGAAATCTTCGATACCTTCGATCCGACACCGATCGGCTCGGCGTCCTTGGCTTGCGTCTATCAAGCGATCCTGAAGTCCGGCGAGCACGTCGCGGTGAAGGTTCAACGGCCCGGCATCGGTCTATTGATCGCCGCAGACCTTCGCGCCCTCGACTGGTTGATGATTTTGGCGGAGGCGCTCACCATCATCCGCCAGGGCACCACGACACAATTCCGTCGCGAGCTCCGCAAGATGCTGCTCGCTGAACTGAATTTCCGCGCCGAGGCGCGTTACAACGAGATGTTCAGGCTGCGCGCCGAGAAGGACGACGAGGGGATTACCGCGCCGCGTGTATTCTTCGAATACTGCACCGAGCAAGTACTCGTGAACGAGTTGGTCGCGGGTGTATGGATCTGGGAACTCATGGTGGCGGTGGATGAGCAGGACCACGAGTTCCTGGCGGACTTGCGCAAGGTGGGCATCGAACCGGGCCGCGTGGCACGGCGATTGGTGCGAGCGATACATCGCGAGCTTCTCGAACATCTGTTCTTCCACGCTGATCCGCATCCCGCAAATCTGGTGATACTGCCAGACAGCCGCGTTTGTTTCATCGATTTCGGCTCGGTCGGTCGTTTTTCGACGGAGACGCGCAACACCTGGCGCGAACTGCAATTCCATATGCGCAATCGCGATATCGAGCGCATGGTCCGCACCTCGATTAACATTGCCGGGCGTCTCCCGCCGATGAACGTGGATGATGCGCTGGCGGCCTTGGACGATATCTATGCCGACTGGGTTTACGCCGTCAGCAGTACTGATGCTGAATGGTGGGAGCGCAGTTCCGCGCAAAACTGGCTTCGGTACATAACTGTTGCGCGCGAACACGGCATCCCGGTGAGTTTGGAAACGATCCAGTTCTTTCGAGCGACGTTCCTCTATGACACGATCATCGTGCGGCTCGACAAGGATCTCGATCCGATCAAGGAATGGGAAAGCTACGCCAGCCAGGCCGGGAAGGAAGCCCGCCGGCGGGTACAACGCTCGATCAGAAAGCGCTTCGATGGCCCGGTCAGGCTCGACTATCTGGCTATCGAGCAATTGGTTGATTTGGCCAATCAAGCCATGTTCCGCCTTCAGCGGCGTTTCGAGGATCCGGTTTTCCAATTCAAGGAAACGGTCGGAAAGATTGCGTACGGCGTATCCACCTTGTTGCGGCTGGCCTATTCGGTCGGCATTTTCATCATCTTCGTACTTGTCGCGGAGTTCGTTGCCAGCACCTTCTTTGGTGTCCGCCTCTCGTGGTCGGTTGTCCTCGACGCGATTACGTCTTCCACCTGGGTCAAGCTTGTCCTGCTGGTTGGCCTGCTGATTGTGATCAGGCAGATGCTGGTCCGCTTGAGCGAACCCGATCCCGGCTCGCGGAACTGATGAAAGATTAAGACATGGACGAGAATGACCAATCACAATCATCCACAACGACCGCGGCTTCGCTGCCTAATGTCGGGCTTTTCGTCGAACTCGGAAGCCAGGGGCGCAAGGAGATTGCCCGCCTGAACGAGGGTAAGGGAGACTTGGCGCGACAGATCAAGACGGCGGTCTACCAATGGCACCAAGAACTCGGTATAGACCCCGCAGCGGCGGTTGTACCTGTCGTGCTGCTCTATCGACGTGATAGATAGCACAATGGACTTCCACAAATTTGTGGTGTTAGCGTTGCGTAGGATTGAAGGGCCTGAGGCCGAGGGATCGCTTTAGGAATTGGACATCCGCAAGCCCGCGCTTACGCCAACTTCAGGATATTATATGGCAATTGCACCGCCCATCGTCATCGATCTTGGTAACGTACAGGACGCCGATGTGAAAGAGCTGCTCGATGGCACCGGTCGACGGTTGCAGGAGGAAGTCGAGCAGGTGATTCAGCTGGTTCAACAGCGCACCGCGGGGGCTGACACTGGGCTTTTGGTGCCAATTGTCGCCGTTTACAGCAAGCCTGGGCATTCGGATACCGGCGAGCAACCCGGAGATTTCAAGGTGCGAAGACAAGGTGATCGCGCGGGGCGCAAGATCACTCGGGTGCTGCGATCCTAACCAGCATTGAATGGAATCGCGGCCGACCTGCCGTCGAGGAAACGCTTGCCGATGGCTTATCTGATCCTATAAGCTTTGCATGCGGGATTTGTGTGCCTCCTTCGTACGGAGGCCGAGCTGGAACTAAATGTTGCCGGTGTATCGTTCCGATCTGCACAGTGGAAATCGCATGGTCGTCCTTCTGGTTCGGCCGACCCGATCGCAAGTTAAGGTGACTAGTCACACGCGAGCAGCCGGCAACCGGCCGGATGCAATCGCTACATGAGGAGAATGCCGATATGGGAGACCTCATCAGTCGCGTTACCGTAATTCATCGCAGCGGGGGAGAGTCGGACGCGGTCACCGTCTATCGCGAGCCCCGTAAGCGCCGGCGCACATCGACCATCATTAAGCCGCTCGAACGGGCGACGCGGCACCTCATTCGTGCACAAGTCGTTTTCGGGCAGGAAGTGCTTCGGCGAAATGACCGAGCCAATCGTCGGCGACGTGATGGCTGGTTGGTGGACGCACCGGCTACTGTGGTTGAGTCGGGACGCAAAGCCCACAACGAAGCCCGCAAGGCGATTCCCTTCCGAATTCTGCCGAAGGCCTGATCTGCATCGGCTATCCAGGAGGACCTGAATATGGCAACGCAGCCTACGACCAAGGACGAACGCGAGCCGCACGAGACCGAAAAGCACGCCAAGTCTCTGATTGTGGTTGAATTGGCGAAGCGGCGCAGCCCCGACCAGGTGAGGCGGCTGCGCAAGGGACGGGGCAGGCTTGTGGAGGATATCGACGAAGCCGTGGATGAACTCGTCAAATCCGGTACGATCAAGAGTGGCACGCAGCCGGTAGTGATCGTCGTTCGCGAGGCAACGCTACCTCTGATGTGGGCCCTCGACGAGGACGACGAGGATGTGGACGACGATGATAACGACGATGACGAGGATGAGGACGACGACGACTGACGTAGCTCTTATATCATCCCATCGGACATCGCGTTGATCAGCTCGCGTTCTACCAAACGTGCGTGATGGTATGCTGGCGAGTTGCCGGAATCGGAAACGTTCGTGCTCTGCGTCGCGCCGTGTCGCCGCGATCCTGATCGTCGCGCATTCGCTAAGTGACGGCGTTTGAAATCGCCAATGGCCGGTGAACGCGCCGGTCCCCGCCTTGGCCTTGCGCCAGCGCAATCCATCCAGCGCGTCCACCGGCGAGCTACTTGCCTTCCAGCACGTTGACCGGTTCCCAGTCGGGACCGGGCGGTTGCGCCATGTACGCCTTGGCTCTTTTCAGGAACGCGGCGGAAGCCGGGTCCACATCCGCAAAACGCGCAAACCATTCGGCCGCGCCCGCAAAATCGCGGGCCCGCCAGCGGGCGAGACCTTCCGCGTATCCTGCAGCAATCGTCAATTGGTCGGAGGTCGCGCCGCCGGTCGGCGCCAGCGGCTCGAAGACTCTGACGGGGTGAAGGCGCCCTTGCACGCGAATGAAGTCAAGCTCGCGCCAGAAGAACGCGGCGCCCGTCGCCGTGACAGTCGCCTCGGATGCCATAATTGAGGTGCCGAAATATTTGTTGGCACCTTCGAGCCGCGACGCGAGGTTCACCATATCGCCCATGACCGTGTAGTTGAACCGCCGTCGCGAGCCGATATTGCCCACCAGCGCTGTGCCGGAGTTCAATCCGATACGGTGCCCAAGCTTGCGTGCTCCGGCCGCAAACAGCGTACGATTGAGTTCGGCCAGGCGCTCCCGACACTGCAGCGCCGCCCAAACCGCACTTACAGCATGTTCCTGATCGTCGAGCGGTGCGCCGAATACCGCCACGATGGCGTCGCCGATGTATTTGTCAACGAAGCCTCCGCGCGCTTCGATGATATCGGTCATCGCCGACAGATACTCGTTCATGAGGGTGACCAGCTCGGTAGGGGTCTTGTTCTCCGAAATGGTGGAAAATCCTGCAATGTCCGAGAAGAAAGAGGTAATATTGCGAGTTTCGCCCCCAAGGATGGGAGGTCGGTGAGAGGCAAGCATCTTCTCGATCACCGCTGGCGCGAGATAGAACGCAAAGCTTTTGCGCAGAAATCTCTTGTCTTTGTCGGCGACGATAAATCGATAACCGACGACCGCCATCACCGCGAATAGCCCGGCGACTGCGGGTTCAACCAATGGCAGGACCACGCCACGAGCAAATGCCGCGGTTGCCACTGCTGACCAAACGAGGACGCCGCCGACATAGACAGCCGACGCGCCGCTTGGCCCGAGCAGCAATGCGACCAGACCCGCGAGGCCGGCGAAAACGATCGCGATTGCGGCAACCCTACCGCGCCCGAGCTCGGTCAGCGCATTGTGGCGTATTAAATTGCTGACAGCTGTCGCTTGTACATAAACTCCAGAAATTGTGCTGGAGACTGGGATGGCGGTGTCCTGGGACTCGGTTGGCATGCAGCGCTCGCCTTGCGCAGTTTCCGGCGCGGTCGCAAAGCGCTTCGACGTGAATTTGCGATCTTCAACGTCGAGCAACGTTCCGACTATGACGACCTTGTCCCTGAACGTTCGGCGGAAGAATTCCTGGTCTCCTTTGGCGGCGCATGCAGCGAGATCAGCGAGTGAAAACGTTGGGATGTCGCCAGATCCGCCGGCAAAATTAAGCGTTATCGTGTTGGGCACGATTCCAGCGACCGAGCGGCCCGCTAGCATCATCTTCCCGTCCGGCGAAAACTGCGGCGTCGCCCCCATAGCTCGAGCTGCGAGCTCCACAGCCATTGAGGGCGTTGTTACACCGTCGACCAGGAACGAGAGTGGAACGCGCCGCACGACGTCGTCGCGATCATTGTAAACATTGAGAGCCCGAATATTGCGCTGGTAGCTGACGGCAGCCCGCTGGCCGGGGGATGGCAGGATCGGCTGATCACGGTGCTGCATCTCGCCCAATACCACCTTGCCTTCGCGAGCAGCAGACACGAGAGCGCGTAGAAAGTCGCGATCAAATCCACGCAACCGTGAGCCTAGCGTCTCGTCACCGAACGGAAGCTCCGACTGCTCAATCGATACTGGATAGACAACATCGAAACCGACAACCTTGGCGCCGCCTTCGATGATCGCGGTCAGGATGCGGCCAAGTTCGCGCGTCCAGGCGATACTGGGAGTGCCTCGGAACGGCGGCCTTCGATAGCTTTCTTCATCAAAGGCAACAACGACTACCGGAGACGTTGCAGGATCCTGCATGGAGCCAAACGCACGCCATCGCAGGGTTGTAAGGATATCAAGCGAAAGGCCGCGCAGATAATCGAACGGAGGCAACACCACCACCGTTCCGACAGTCAACGCAATGACAGCAGTCGCAATAGCATCACGGACAGGAACGCGCACCAGATCAGGTTCCGGATTGAATGCGAAGTAGCCGACTTATGACGGGCGTCGCCCCGGGTTTGGCACTGGCGTCGACCTTGAAGATCATCTGGCGAGTACCTGCGCTGGCGCGATAGGTGCCGCCCGGCGTCAGCGCCGTGCCGTTGCGAGCGAGATCGTAGAATGCACCTCGCATCAAATGCGGCGCCGCGATCGCAACTTCGTAACGTTCGCCGGGCTGGTCAAGACGCTCGATCAGTAACGCTCCGCCTCCCTTGAGCTCTACGATCGGCGAGACGCCATAAATCGTGACCTGCGGCTCGACCGGCGCTTGAGGGCGGGGTTTAAGGTCGCGGACGATCATTCCGGCACTTTGTCCTGCCTGCTGAGCCGTGAGCATCAACTTTCCGCCATCGCAATCGACCTTGCGTCGCTCGACTTTGCCGGACTGCACATCGCTCTGCTCGCGACCGACGGTTACGATGCCGCCAGTAATGTCTTCGTGCCAACAAGACGTCAGATAACTGAGCGCGAGGGGGTCTTGTTTGCCAAGTCGAATCTCTTTGCCGACTGGCAGGTAGTCCATGAACTCCACACCGGCGGTTTTGCTGCTGACCCCTTCGACCAGTGCGACTTGAGCATGCGCCGAGAATGGCGTCGCCGCGGTTAAACAAACGGCAATAACATTGCGCGTGATGCTCTTCATGGTGCCTTTCCAAGTGGCGGCCCTCAGTGCCGATAGTGGCCTTGCTGGACCGCCCGCCCGTCTCGTCATCAACGGCAAGTTCGAAGAACGGCCCTGCAAAACCGCATCCGATTGCGGCGGCCGTCCCGCAGCATACAAGCTCAGACCGTGACCGCCTTCGAACTTATAAAACCGCGCGTTATGCGAGCGGGTGACGGCGATCACAGCAAACTCCGCAAACATGGCCTAGCCTAACGGTTCCATGACTCCTAGGAGACATATTTAACAGCGGTACGGCCACACCAAAAGATGCGACATCGGAGGCCGCACGACCGGAAGCGGGGCCGATCGTCCCGCCAAGGTTGCGTAAACATAAGCCTGTGCTACTCTTCAAGAAATTGCGCGAGCATAGCCTATGGCGCGAAGGATATCGTTGCTGATCTTTGCTGCTGTATGGCTGCTGGCCATGAGCCTCCAGGCACACGCCTACAAACGCGTTGCGCTGGTGGTCGGGAACTCTGCCTATCAAAATGCAGCAAGGCTGCCAAATCCCGCCAAGGACGCAATCTCGATAGCCGAAATGTTCAAGAAAGCAGGGTTTGATGTCGTGGCTCTGCAGCAGGATGTGGGCAATCTGGACTTCAAGCGCGCGGTGCGTAAGTTTGAAGAAGCCGCTATCGATGCCGACGTCGCCGTTGTGTTCTACGCGGGCCACGGCATCGAAATCGGCGGCATCAATTACATGATTCCAGTCGACGCCAAGCTCGCTAGCGATTTTGATGCTCCCGACGAAGCAATTCCGCTGGATCGGATTATCGACGCGGTGGCGTCGGCTAAACAATTGCGTCTGATCATTCTCGATGCTTGCCGCGACAACCCATTCGTTACCAACATGAAGCGACGGAGTGCCTCCCGTTCGGTTTCTGCTGGTCTGGCCAAGGTCGAACCAACCACTGCCGACACACTGATCGCGTACGCGGCGAAAGCTGGCTCAACCGCCGCAGACGGAACGGGGGAGCACAGTCCCTACACGACCGCTCTATTGCACAATCTGATGTTTCCCGGAGTTGACATACGATTGGCCTTCGGTCGAGTTCGCGATGAGGTGATGAAGATCACCGGTCAAGGGCAGGAACCCTTCGTCTATGGGTCTTTGGGCGGTAGGACGGTTTCGCTACTTGACACGAGCGACGCGGTTGCGACGACGCTGTTGACCCCTGTTGATCCGAACGCCGAAGCGCGGCTTGATTATCAGCAATTCGAAAAGGTCGGGACCAAAGAGGCTTGGGACGCATTTTTGACCCTGCATCCTTCGGGACCGTATGCCGATCTGGCGCGTGCGCAACGCGCCAAGTTGGTCGCCTCAGGCGTGCAAAAACCTGATCTGCCGCAGACAAAACCGGATACGAAAGCGTCTCAGATCATTACGGCACTGACCACTCCACCTCAATCCGATCCGAGAGCTGCGGTTCCGCCCGGGGAGCCGAATACCAAGGACATTACCCGCATGCTTCAAACGGAATTGAAGCGCGTGGGATGCTATGCCGATGTAGTCAACGGAGATTGGAGCGGGTCGTCCCGACGGGCACTTGCTGCATTCAATCAAAACGTTGGCACGAAGCTGGACACCAGCAAGGCAACCCTCGACGCGGTCGGGACGGTGCGCGACACACAGGGACGTGCCTGTCCGTTAACGTGTGGCCGTGGATTTCGCGCCGACGGCGAACGGTGCGTCGCAATCACATGCGACCCCGGCTTCGTGGTAGGGCAGAGCGGCGGCTGCGAACGGGCGAAGGATCGTCCACGCGCGGTGGAGGCGCCGGCCCAGGCGCCCAAAAATCAGACGCCGGAGCCAAAGCGCCAAGTCAACAGTCGGCCAGCAGCGCCTGCGCCGGTTGCCCGCGCCGCACCCAGCGCGCCAGCACAAGTGGCCTGTGACCGGTTTGGCTGCCAACCGGTCAAGAAGGGCTGCAGGATGCGGACGGAAGATTTCAGGGGCGAAACGCAACAAGAAGCCATCTGCAACTGAGAAGCTTTTGCCTTGTGTCACGCCAAGCCCATCAATCTGGGGCTATTTGCATGGCCGGACCGTGGCGTGAGGCCGTCACGATCTATCGCTGGCCGCGGAGGTGATGTAATGGTGCGATCCCTCGTTTAACAACTGCTCTCCCTACCGGCCTTTTGCTGCGCACGGTCCTCAGGTATTCGACGAAACCGGCCCGCGTTCGTCATCGGACAATCCGCCTATCGCACGGTGGCGGCGCTCCCCAATCTCAACGAATGAAGCCGATGATGACCGCATTGTTGACCGCGGCTGGATTCGAGGTCGCAGCAGCGTCGCGAAATGGTGGCGCGGAACGTTGCCGTCACCCTCAACATTACCGGTCCATTCTGGCGAACTACCCGAACAGCGATCTCGCGGCGACTGCGCGCAAATTGCTGGAACGCGTGCGCAATCGTTTGCAGCCGGTGGATCGTTGGCCGCTGTCGTCGCCCCGACGCCCGCGGCTCCGACGTGTCCGTGCGTCGTCCCCCGCCCGTGCGAGTGAAAATCTCACCGCCGAAACGCGACGATCCGCCGCCGAAGAAGGTCGACATGCCGCAACATCACGTCGAGTCACAACCCAAAAATATCGACCCGCCACGTGTGGTCTAGTGCACGCCGACCGCGCCACCGCGTCAGAACACCCAGGCCGGCGGCATCAACACCAACGCGATCAACGCCGCGATCGCGATCGGCGGTATTACAGCCGGGGCCCTAGCTAGAGCGTGGCTGATTTTTTCTGAATCGGAAGGGATCCCCGGTTCATCGCGAATATAATTCAAGATGCTGGCTGGATTGGAGGCCAGCATCGGATGGCCCGAGCCTATTCACTTGATCTGCGCGAGCGGGTTGTTGCAGCGGTAGCGGCAGGGCGAGAGCTGCCGTGCGGTGGCGGCAACTTTCAAGGTCAGCGTCGCCAGCGTTGTGAAATGGTCGCAGCGGTTTCGGGCGACCGGCAGTGCTGCGGCCTACAAGGTGGGCGGCCGACGGCCGTATGTTGCAGGGCGAGCGAGAGTGGCTTCTGGCGCGTCTGGCCATCACATTGCGGGGCGCTTGGAGCGGAGCTCGCCGCCCGCGGGATCAAGGTAAACCACTTCGCGGTCTGGCACTTCTTCGAACACGAGGGCGGCGCGCCATCCGGGCCGCAGGCGCCACGCCTCCTAAACGTGCTGGCCGCCGTTGATGTGGATTTCGGCGCCGTGGACGTAAGACGAGGTTTCGGTGCACAGCACATAGATGATCTTGGCGACCTCGTCGGTGGTGCCCAGCCGATGCAGTGGGATCTGCTCCAACATGTTCTGGGTGCCGGGCGACAGGATGGCAGTGTCAATCTCACCTGGCGCGATGGCGTTGACCCGAATGCCAAGTGGACCGAAGTCGGCGGCCATCTCGCGGGTCAGCGCGGCGAGCGCCGCCTTCGATGTGGCGTAGGCCGCACCGGCGAACGGATGCACGCGCGAGCCGGCGATCGAGGTCACATTGACGATAGAGCCTTTGGCGGCCTTGAGCTCTTCGACCAGTCCACGCGCCAGCATCATTGGCGCAAAGAAATTCACCTGAAACACGTGTTGCCACACGTCGAGCGTGGTCGCGAGTGCGCCCAGCCGCTTGCCGTTGAGCTTGGGTGAAATTCCGGCGTTGTTGACGAGCGCGTGCAGCTCACCATGCAGGCGGTTCTTGATCTCCGCGATTGCGCGCGTGGTGTCGTCAGCATCGGCAAGATCAACCTGGATGTGATCCTCGGGTCCGGCTTCCCACGGACAGTCTTCCGGAAACGGATGGCGCGAGCAGGTGATCACGCGCCAACCGGCGGCGGAAAACCGCTTGACGGTAGCGTGCCCGATGCCACGGCTCGCTCCGGTCAACAGCAGGGTGCGGCGAGGCTGATTTGGCTGTGAGGTCGGCATGGCGGATTGGGGGCTCACGGATAGAGCCGCGTCTTAGTCCAAGGCGCGCCCGATGTGCTGCGGGTGAAGGCGAGCCGGTCATGCAAGCGGAAGGGCCGGTCCTGCCAGAATTCGATTGCCAGCGGGACGAGCCGGTAGCCGCTCCAATATGGCGGCCGGGGCACCAGTCCGATCGCGTGCTTGGCGGTCACGAGTGCGACCGCCTTTTCGAGCGCAAACCGGCTCTCAATCGGCGACGATTGTTGGCTCGCCCAGGCCCCGATTTGGGCGCCACGCGGGCGCGACGCGAAGTAGGCGTCGGCCTCGGCATCGCTCACCAGCCGGGTGGTCCCGCGAACACGCACCTGGCGCTTGAGCGATTTCCAGTAGAACGCGAGTCCGGCGCGGTCATTGGTGGCGAGCTCCTGTCCCTTCTGACTGTTGCGGTTGGTATAGAACACGAAGCCGTTCTCATCGAACCCCTTCATCAGGACCATTCTGACATTGGGCATACCTCCGGTGTCGACCGTGGCGAGCGCCATGGCGTTTGGCTCGGCCGGCTCGCTACGGCTCGCTTGGCCGTACCAGGCGGCAAAAAGCCTAAACGGCTCATCGGCTTGGGAGAAATCACCGGACGTTAACCAGGTCTGGTGTTCAATCGCGACCGTCTCAGACATGGGGTACCGGGTGTCGACGTTGCTGGCTGCAACACACTGCCTCCTATATAGGGTAATGCCCCCGCGGCGCCTACGCCAAGGATCGCGTGTGGCCGCGTGCGCATTTGCGGTCGTTGCCTTGGGGCTTTCGGCAGGGGGGTGCAGCTATCAGCTGGGCTCGTTGCTGGAAAAGAGCAGTGACAAAGTCGGTCTGGCCGGGCCGGGCGGCAAGTTGGTTCCGGGCAGCGGGGGGCTTCCGTCTGACACAGACCTAGCTTATGCGAGCGCCGCGGCCGCGGATGTGCTCATGAATGGTGGCAAGGATACCAGCGCTCCGTGGGAAAACCCGAGCACCGGCGCGCGCGGCACGATTACACCGATCGCAACCGCCTATGCGCAAGATGGCTCGTTGTGCCGCGAATTTCTGGCAAGCTATGTGATCAAGGACAACGAAGCCTGGTTGCAGGGCGAGGCCTGCCGCATGCGTCAAGGCAAATGGGTGGTGCGCAGCCTGAAGCCTTGGCAGCGCGCCAAGGACCACGGTCTCGATCACTCTCCGTCCTCCGCTGCGCCAACGGAAAGTTAGTCGCGCATAGTTCCGGCGAAGGGGACACCGGTTTGCAGCCAAGAATACTCGCCATTTAACGCGCTTCGAGCATGTCCCAATTCCAAATGGAGCGAGCTCTAAAGTTATTGCGTCGCCCTGGCGCGATCCCCACATTTGCCGCAATGCAAGGGCCCGGGGAAAGCCGGCATGAAGTGGAGTGATCGCAATGCGCGACCCCTATGAGGTTTTGGGGGTGCAACGTTCCGCCAAGCCGGCAGCAATCAAGAGCGCGTATCGGCGGCTTGCCAAGAAACTGCATCCCGATGCCAACCCCAACGACCCCAAGGCGGCGGAGCGGTTTGCCGAATTGAATAGCGCATATGAGATCGTTGGCGACGACGCCAAACGTAAGGCCTTCGACGCGGGTGAAATCGATGCCGAAGGCAAGCCGGTGCATCCGTCATTTGAAGGGTTCGGCGCTCAGCCGGGCGGTGGTTTTGGGCGCGAAGGCTCCTATCGAGTTCCTTCACTTGGGCGCCCGGCGGCTTTGAACGCCGCGGCGGCGGTCCGGGTGGGAATGCTGGGTTCGAGGATGTCCTCAAGGAAATGTTTGGGCGGGCCGGAGCTGCGGGAACGACGGGATTTAGGCAGGGGCGACGCACAGGTTTCCAATTCGAGCCTGAGGATTTCGCTGCCCCGCCCAGCGGTCGCGACGTGGCGGTTGCGGTGACGATTGCACTCACCGAAGCTGCAAAGGGTACGAGCCGCCGGGTGACGCTGCCGACCGGCAAAGAGGTTGACGTCAAGATTCCGGCCGGCCTCGCGGACGGTCAGCAAATTCGCCTCAAGGCCCAGGGGCTGCCGGGCGCGGGCGCGCCCGGCGATGCCTTGATCACGGTACATATTGCCGAGGATCCGCGCTTCAAGCGCGAGGGCGCCGACCTGCGGCTTGATCTCCCGATCACACTTTATGAAGCCGTGCTGGGCGGCCAGGTGCGTGCACCGACGCTTGACGGCGCGGTGTCGTTAACCATTCCGTCCGGCACTAGCAGTGGCCGCGTGTTCCGGTTGCGCGGCAAGGGTATGCCGCAAAAATCGGGCGCGGGCGATCTGTTGGCGACGGTGCGCATCGTGCTGCCTGAAGCCCGCGACGAAGCGCTGGACGACCTGATGCGCAGCTGGCGGGAAAAAAAGCCCTACGACCCGCGCAAGGATCTAGGCTGACTGCCGATCTAAACTAGCCGCCGCCATTCTTGGACGGCGCACGGCCGCCATCGATTTGTTCATAAGCAGCGACCGCCACATCATTGAGCCTAGTCCGGTCACCCTTGCCGCTGACGACGTAGGCCACATCGTTGTTGGCCCAATAGACCGCCGTGGCCTTGCCGATATCGTTGTAGCGCAAGGCGGTGTCGGGCGCATTGGAGCGCGCGCAATAAATCGTGTAGCGATCGCCCGATGGCGTTTCATACATGAAGAACGCGGCCGGCCCGGTTGGGCCGGGCAGCAGGCGCCCGCCGACCAATTTGAGCCCGAGTTTTTCCAAGTCGGGTGCACGCAGCTGATAACCGACGCGCTTCGACAGCCATTGCACAAGGTGATCGGCATCGGCGGCCGGGACCTCCACCGGGTGGCGTACCTCGACGACATAGAGGTTGTAAGCGTCGACTGCTTCGGCGGTGAATGCCTGGAAAGCCGATCGTTCAGCCCCAGATCGTTCGCTTAGCGCACCGCGTCCGAACCAGCCTGCAGAACCTCCGATCAGGAACGCCACCGCCGCTGCGGCTGCGATGTTCCTCCAAGGCCAGGACCTGCGCGCCAGTCGCTCGATGTCGAAGCGCGCCGGAACGGGCTCGCTGACGACAGCGCCGTAGCGGTTGCGGATCGCATCAGCTTGCGCCCGCCACGCGCTGACGCTCGCCATATCGTCTGGGTGAGCTGAAAGCCACTCTTCGACAGCGCTGGCGCGCGTAGACGGCAACTCACCGTCTACATAGGCGTGTAGCTCATCTTCTGTGACAGGTTGATCGCGATCGATCATCATGCACCTCATTTGACTCGACGAAGCGCTGGGCGCTCACCGTCGAGATAGGCTTTAATTTGCGCTCGTGCGCGAGCGAGACGCGACATCACGGTTCCGATAGGGACGCCCTGGATCTCCGCGACCTCGCGATAGGTCAGGCCCTCGAGCACGACCAGCAGCAATGCGACGCGTTGATCTTCGACGAGCGTCGCGAGCGCGCGCTCGATGTCACGCATCCCGGCCTCGGGACCGGCAAGATCGATGGCGTCGTCGTCTCCGATTGCCGTATGAATCGGACGGCGGGCGAGCGAACGCAGGCGGTTACGATTGAGATTGGTCAGGATCGTATAGAGCCAACTGCGTATCTCGCCGCCGTGAAACAGATGCTCTGAGCGCAAGGCTCGCACCAGCGTGTCCTGCACGAGGTCGTCGGCCACGTCCGCATTGCGGGTGAGTGCCCGCGCGTAACGGCGCAATGCCGGGATCGATGCCTGGACGTTCTGTCTAAATCCCGCCAAGGGCTAAGGTCCCTGTCCGTACCGCGCCAGACCAGCCGGCAAGTTCGCCGCAGTCGAAAATACCAAGTACTAGCACCGAACCAGGGCGTCCCGGGCGGTCCGGTCGATCTCGCCTTTGAAAACACCATCATTATACATGCTATTCCAGGCGGGGCCCCGCCGGTGACCCATTCCAGAGCGCAGCTCAGCTTGAAGGCCCCAGAGCCCTATGCCATAGGGAACCGCCGATTGGCGGCTGAGCGGGAGGATCGATGGACGCCCCGGGTCTGATGCGCGGAAAACGCGGCGTGATCATGGGGCTAGCCAACAATAGGTCGCTTGCCTGGGGGATCGCAAAATCAGCTCATGCGCACGGAGCCAAGCTCGCGTTCACCTATCAGGGTGATGCTCTCAAGAAACGCGTGGAACCTCTGGCCGAAGAGGTTGGCGGTGTGGTGCTCGGCCATTGCGACGTGACCGAGCCGGTGACCCTCGACGCCGCGTTCGAGGCGCTGGATCGAATCTGGGGCGGGATCGATTTTATCGTGCATGCGATCGCGTTCTCCGACAAGGATGAACTGACTGGACGCTACATCGAAACCACGCAGGACAATTTCATCAAGACGATGATGGTGAGCTGCTATTCGTTCACCGCGATCGCGCAGCGCGCGGAAAAACGGATGCACGAAGGCGGTGCGATGCTCACCCTGACCTATTACGGCGCTGAGAAATGGATGCCGCATTACAACGTCATGGGCATCGCCAAGGCTGGACTCGAAGCCTCGGTGCGCTACCTCGCGGCCGATCTCGGCGCCCGCAACATCCGCGTCAATGCGATTTCCGCGGGGCCGATTAAGACGCTCGCGTCCTCTGGAATCGGCGATTTCCGTTACATCCTGAAATGGAACGAGTACAACGCACCGCTGCGGCGCACCGTCACGATCGAGGAGGTTGGCGACACCGCGGTTTATCTTCTGTCCGATTTGTCACGCGGGGTCACCGGCGAAATTCATCACGTCGACGCCGGCTACCATATCGTCGGTATGAAACATCCCGACGCACCCGACATTACAGTCGCCAAGGAATAGCTTGTATTCTCTGGTCCAAGACTTCCTGAAGCGCGAACAAACAATCAAAATGAAAAGGGCCGGCGTTGCACCGACCCTTTCTTTGGATCCGACCCGCGCCACACTCAGCGCGAGAGCCGGATGTGACGATTGTCCCTTAGGACTTCTTCGCCTTCTTCTTGGCCTTCTTTGCCATGGTATCCTCCAGAGAGTCCGATGATCGGCGGATCGGATTGTGCATCATTGAAGCCGATATTTTTTTCATACAGCAAGGAGGATGTGACAGCAAACAGATTCTGCAAAAAAACGTAGATAAATCTGATACTTAATGGACATTCAGGTCAATATTAACCGATATTCAGATTCCTGGGAGGAGCGTCCTTCGCGGTGGATAGGAGTGCGGCGCGTGATGCGCGGCGGCGACCAAGGATTCGCCGTTGCCCCAAGCGTACCGCGCTGGACGTTCGCTGTGCCGCTTGGTGCCAATCTACTGCTCGAACGCACTTGCTCGTCGTTTGAAAAAGAAAGGGCCGGCGTGGCCGACCCTCTGTTCGCGTTGCGCTCGGCTGTCCCGTGACTGCCTTCGCGCGCATATCTTCCCGCCAGTGGCGGGATTGATTACATCTTCTTCGCTTTCTTCTTTGCTTTCTTCGCCATTTGTCCCTCCGCTGTTTCGGCATGATCAACGCCGATGCGAAAGACTAGGCCACGAGGCGCGCGCGCGGCAACAGGATTCTGCTAAAATCGCAATCTTTTCTGGTAGTTAATATTCATTCATGTGAAGATTAACCAATATTCAGACAGGCACCCCGTCTCGCGCCGTTCTGTCTTGTGTGCGAACCCGCAAGGTCGCCTGTTGCGAACAAGGTGCCAAGCGTTTGACCAGTGGGGATGCGCGGGCTACCACGACCGCCATGTCGTATAATACGTTCGGTGTCCTGTTTCGCGTGACAACCTTTGGCGAGAGCCATGGGCCGGCGATCGGCTGCGTGGTGGATGGCTGCCCGCCCAATATTCCGCTCACAGCTGCTGACATCCAGCGCGATCTTGATCGTCGACGGCCGGGACAATCGCGCTTCACGACCCAGCGGCGCGAGCCCGACGCGGTGCGCATCCTCTCCGGCGTTTTTACCGACAGGGTGACTGGCCAAGAGGTGACGACCGGAACGCCGATCGCGCTCATGATCGAGAACGTCGATCAGCGCTCGAAGGACTATGCCGAGATCATGGATGTCTATCGCCCGGGCCATGCCGGCTACACGTACGACGTTAAATATGGGCTGCACGACTATCGCGGCGGCGGCCGCGCTTCGGCGCGGGAGACCGCAAGCAGGGTGGCCGCCGGCGCGGTCGCCCGCAAGATCGCGCCGGGTGTGACGGTGCGCGGCGCGCTCATCCAGATGGGTCCGCATAAAATCGATCGCACGCGCTGGGACTGGGCCGAGGTAGACAACAATCCATTCTTCTGCCCGGACGCCCAGCAGGCCGCATTCTACGCCGATTATCTCGATGAGGTGCGCAAACGCGGCTCCTCTGTCGGGGCAACGATCGAAGTTGTGGCGGACGGCGTGCCGCCGGGTTTGGGGGCGCCTGTCTATGGCAAGCTCGACGCCGACATCGCTGCAGCTCTCATGGGCATCAATGCAGTGAAAGGCGTCGAGATCGGCGCCGGGTTTGCGGCAGCTGCGCTCACCGGGGAAGAGAATGCCGACGAGATGCGCATGGGCAACGACGGTAAACCACGCTTTCTCGCCAACAACGCCGGTGGAATTCTCGGTGGCATCTCGACCGGTCAGCCGATCGTCGCCCGGTTTGCCGTCAAGCCAACGTCGTCGATCTTGACCCCGCGCAGGACGGTCGACCGCTACGGTCGCGAGACCGAGATTTCAACCAAGGGGCGCCATGACCCTTGCGTCGGGATCCGTGCGGTCCCGATCGGCGAAGCGATGCTGGCGTGTGTGATCGCCGATCACTATCTACGTCAGCGTGCACAGGTCGGCGCGGGGGTAACGTGGCCGTTCAAGCCGCCGGTGAGTTGACGAGTGCCAGTTTGAAGTTCCCACATGCTCGCAGCAAGGTCGTCTAGGAACGTCAAATCGAAAAGCGGCACTAGAATCATAGAGTTGCTTGTGCCCCTTTGCTTCCGAAGTTCGTGTCAGAGGGTGCCGCGCTGTATCACGAACTTCGGAAGCGGGCTCTGGGCGCCAAGCAATGAACGATCAAACGAAACGACCTGAACCGGAAACCGCCCAGCGCGTCGCGGCGGTGATCGAGGCATTTGCACGCGGCGAGATCGTAGTCGTGGCTGATGACGACGATCGGGAGAACGAAGGGGACCTCTTCGTTGCGGCTTCGCTGTGCACCCCCGAGAAGATGGCATTCATCATCCGGCACACCTCCGGGATCGTGTGCACGCCGGTCGCGAACGAAGACGCACGTCGGTTGCGGCTTGATCCGATGGTCTCGGCCAATGATGCGCCGCTTGGCACCGCGTTCACGGTATCGGTCGATTTTCGCCATGGCCTCACGACCGGGATCTCGGCGGAGGAACGCACCAACACCGTGCGTGGGCTTGCCAACCCCAACACTGGCGCGATCGACTTCGTTCGCCCCGGGCACGTGTTTCCGCTCATCGCGAAAGAAGGCGGCGTGCTGATGCGGTCCGGACACACGGAAGCGTGCGTCGACCTTTGCCAGCTCGCGAAGTTGCCGCCGGTTGGCGTGTTGGCTGAACTTATGAACGACGACGGCACTGTGATGCGCGGACGCACCGTGCAGGCCTTCGCCGCTCAGCACAATCTTAAGTATTTGTCGATTGCCGATCTGATTTCTTATCGCCAGGCACGCGAAAAACTGGTCGAGCGGGTAGGCGAATTTCCGATCCAGTCCGAGATCGGGGAGCTCAAAGGCTACGCCTATGTCACGCCTTTCGATCCAGTCTATCACGTTGCCTGCGTGTACGGGCGAATCGGAGACGGCCGGGATATTCCCTGCCGTCTGCACCGCGCCAACCTGATCAATGATGTGTTTGGCACGGCGCGTCCAGTGCATGCCGCGTTGCGGCGCTTCGAACACGCTGGCCGCGGCGTGATTGTGTTTCTGCGCGACGGTACCGCCGGCGTGCCCGTCACGGCGATCCCACGCGAAGCCAACACTGCCTCGGAAGAGGCGCGCAGCCGGCAGTGGCGTGAGGTCGGCCTTGGCGCACAGATCCTGCGCGATCTCGGCGTATCCTCGATCCGGCTTCTGAGCACAGCGCGCCATCGATATGTCGGCCTCGCCGGCTTTGGCATCGAGATCACCGACGTCGAGCCGATGTCGCTATAGGCCGCGCAATGCTCGTCGGCGTGCCCAAGGAGATCAAGGATAACGAATATCGGGTCGGGGTGGTGCCATCGAGCGTGCGCGAGCTCGTTAGCAAAGGGCATGGGGTTCTGGTCGAGACGCGGGCAGGTATCGGTGCGGGCCTGCCTGACGCCGAATATGAGGCGGCAGGCGCAACACTCGTCGCTGGATCTGCAGAAATCTTTGCCCGCGCCGAGCTGATCGTGAAGGTCAAGGAGCCGCTTCCAGCCGAGCGCACGGCGCTGCGGCAAGGTCAGGTTCTGTTCACTTATCTTCATCTCGCGGCGGACCGGCAGCAGACGCTGGACCTACTGGAGTCCGGCGTCACCGCGATAGCCTATGAGACTGTGACCGGACCGCACGGCGGGCTTCCGCTGCTCATGCCGATGTCCGAAGTGGCCGGCCGGATGGCGCCGCATGTCGGTGCACACTGCCTTGAGAAAGAGAACGGCGGCCGTGGAGTGCTGCTCGGTGGCGTGCCGGGCGTGCCGGCGGCGAGCGTCGTGATCTTGGGCGGCGGCGTGGCAGGTACCAACGCGGCATTCATTGCCGCAGGCATTGGCGCCGACGTCGCGGTGGTCGACCGCAACCCGGAGGCGCTGCGCCGCATTGCCGGGCAGCTCGGGAATCGCGTGCGCACGCTGTTTTCCACTCGCGACGTGGTGGAAACGCTGTGCCGCCGCGCCGATCTCGTCATCGGCACCGTGCTGGTGCCGGGCGCTGCCGCGCCGAAGCTGATTTCGGCCGAAACCGTACTGGCCATGAAGCCCGGTTCAGTCATCGTCGACGTGGCCATAGACCAGGGCGGTTGCGCCGAAACTTCGCGGCCGACCACGCATTCGCATCCCACCTATGTGGTCGATGACGTGGTCCATTATTGCGTGACCAACATGCCCGGGGCGGTCGCCCGTACGTCGACATTCGCCCTGAGCAACATGACGACGCCATTCATGTTGGCGCTCGCCGACAAGGGCGTGCGTCGTGCATTGGCGGAGGACGAACATTTGCGCACCGGCCTCAACGTGCACGAGGGCCGGCTGACCCACCGCGCCGTCGCGGACGCCTTGAAGCTGCGCTTTACCGCGCCGCAGGAAGCGCTGAGAATCTAACATCGCGGCGCTTTTCCCGGCGCCCGGCCCATGGCACGATCTTCGAGCCGGGGGCGAGGAGGCGTGAATGCGAGGACCTCTTGGAGCGCTGGCGGCTCTTGGTGCGTTGGTCGGTATGCTGGCGTTGGCAGGTGGCTCGGCGACGACCGGCGTGCGGTTCGCGCAGGCGCCGGGTGCGCGGGCATCGGTCGACGTGGACGTGGAGCTCATTCTGGGTGTCGACGTCTCATACTCGATGGACTCCGATGAACAGGCGCTGCAGCGCGAAGGTTACATTCTCGGGCTGACATCGCCCGAGTTCATCAACGCCATCAAGCAGGGTGCGCACGGCCGCATCGCCATTACCTATTTCGAATGGGCGGGGATCTCCGATCAGAAAGTCGTTGTGCCATGGCGCCTGGTCGAAGGACTGGAGTCGGCACAGGCCTTCACCGACGAGATCGCGCGCACGCCCTATCGACGCGCATATCGCACCTCGATCTCGGGCGCCCTGTTGTTTGCGTCCCCACTATTCGAGGGCAATCCGTATCGTGGAGCGCGCCGGGTGGTCGATATCTCCGGCGACGGTGTCAACAATCAGGGCCCGCCGGTCACGGTGATCCGCGACGAGTTGCTGGCCAAGAACGTGACCATCAACGGCCTGCCGATCATGCTCAAGCGCCCTGCCACTGCCAGCATGGATATTGAAGACCTCGACATCTACTACGAGGATTGTGTCATCGGTGGTCCTGGTTCGTTCGTGATCCCGATCAAGCAGCGTGAGAAGTTCAAGGACGCGACGCGCACCAAACTTGTGCTCGAAATTGCAGGGCGAATACCGCCGGCGCGCGTTGTTCCCGCTGCGTCGGAAGCGCCGCGCATTTCCTGCCTGATCGGCGAGCGCATGTGGCGATACCGCTGGCCGGACGAGCAGCCGGATTTCCGGTGAGGTGGCGTTGCGTCAACGGTCGAACCTGGCCACGATCTCAACGTGCGCTGAGTAGCGAAACTGATCGAGTGGCGTGACCGCCGTGAGCCGATAGCCGCTGTCGATCAGAACTTTGGCGTCGCGGGCGAAAGTCGCCGGATTGCATGACACCGCAACCACGACGCGCACCGCACTGCTGGCGATCTCGCGTGCCTGCGCTTGCGCACCCTGTCGCGGCGGGTCGAACACGACCGCGTCGACGTGCCGCAACTCCTGCGCCGCCAAAGGCCGTCGAAACAGATCGCGATGCGTCACCTCGATCGGCCGGAGCCCGGGCGTCCGCGCCGCTTTGCCGAGCGCCTGGACGGCGCCCGCGTCACCGTCGACTGCGACGATGCGCGCAAACTCGGCAATTCGTAGACTGAATGGGCCGATGCCGCAGAACAGGTCCGCGACAGATTTTGCGCCGCTGAGATGGGCTACAACACGGCGCGCGAGCTCGATCTCGCCCTGCGCGGTGGCCTGCAGAAACGTGCCCGGTGGTAACTCGACATTGGCGCGGCCGATCCGGATCGTCGGTACCGCGCGCCGCGCCACCAGTTCACCATGGCGCGTCAGCCGAACGAGATGGTGGTTTTCGGCGATACGCGCGAGCGCCTGTGAGATATCTGGCGTCAGCGGGCCGGAGCCACGGACGTTAACGTCGAGGCCGCTGTCGGCTGCCGTGATCGCAATGTCGAGCGGCTTGTTGAACGGCGCGAGCGTCTGAGCGATTGCCCAGGCCGCCGCGAGCGCGCCGTCGAGACCGGGCGCCAGAATGGGGCAGCGGTCGATCGGCACGACGTGGTGCTGGTGCGCGGCCGCGAAGCCGACCGCCAGAATGCCGTGCGTGCCCGCGCGGGCGTGGAAAGTCGCGCGCCGGCGGCCTTCGCCATGGGCGTCGACCAGATCATCGACCGGCGCCGGCAGTCCGGCTTGGCGCAATGCGCTGACCACGAGGTCGCGTTTCCAGGCGTGATAGCGGTCCCAGGTCCAGTGCTGCACGGCGCAGCCGCCGCACACGCCAAAATGCGGACAGATCGGTGCAACACGTTCTGCGCTTGCGGTCTCGACGCGTAGCAACTGCCGCCGATCCAGGTGACCAGGCCACGGCTCGACTTCGACGGTTTCGCCCGGAAGCGTGTAGGGCACGTAAATCGGCCCGGCTTGCGTATCGACGACGCCGTCGCCACGATGGCCGACGCGCGTGATGACGAGCTGTTCGATCATGACCGTGCCGCGGTGGGGCGTGGCTCGGTGAGCTTCGGCAGGTATCCGCGGCGGGTGAGCAGGTTGAAGCGCCACAGCAGCAGCGCTGCGTAAAACCCAAGCCCGAGCACCAGCCCAACCCAAACGCCGACGGCGCCGAAGCCGGCCCGGAACGCCAGCACGTAAGCCGACGCAAAACCGACCAACCAGAAGCTCACCGCCGCAAACAAGAGCGGCACGCGTGTATCGTTGAAGCCGCGAAGCGCACCGGCGCCGATGGTTTGCAACCCATCGGCCACGAAGAAGCTCGCACCGATCAACAACAAGGTCGCGGCAAGCGCGATGGTCTGCGGTTCGCTGCCGCCGCCGAGAAAGAAGTGCGGGATCGCGTCGCGTGCAAACACCACGCACACAGCCATTGCGGCTTGAAATGCCACGCCAAGTCCCATTGCGGCGAACCCGGCACGGCGGGTCGCCGCCGCGTCGCGCCGGCCCACCGCGTGGCCGACCCGCACGGTTGCGGCCATGCCGATGCCGAGCGGAACCATGAATACGATCGCCGCGGTCTGCAATGCAATCTGATGAGCCGCCAAGGCGATTGTGCCGATCAGGCCCATCAGCAGAGCGGCGGCGGCGAATAACCCGTGTTCAAGCAGGAATGTCGCCGAAATCGGCAACCCGATGGCGCTCAACTGTCCGAGCAATGGCCAATCTGCACGCCAGACATGCCCGAGAATCCGATATTTCCTGAATGGCGGCCGCATGCAGCAGATCCACACACTCGCGACGAACATGGCGACGGTGATGCATGTGGTCGCGATGCCGGCGCCTAATAGATCGAGCGCCGGCAGCCCGAAGGCGCCGTAGATCAACGCATAGGCGAGGAGTCCGTTGCTCGGGATGGCGGCGAGTGTGATCCAGAGTGCCGGCTCCGGATGATTGAGCGCACTCATGAAGCCGCGTACGGCAATGAACAGCCACGCCGGTATGAGCGTCCAGGCCATTCCCGTGAGATAGCGCTGTGCCAGCGCCGCTACGTCGGACGGTTGGCCGAACCAGATCAGCAGGTCGTCCGCCCACAGCTGGACGAAACTTAGAGGCACCCCGACGAACACGGCGGCCCAAAGTCCGACCCGAAGCGCGCGCCGAACCACGCGCGGTTGGCGCGCGCCCACCGCCTGTGCAGCGAGTGGCGCGACCGCCGCGACCAGGCCCAGTCCGAACATGAAGGCGGTGAACAGCACACCGTGCGCCAGTGCGGCGGCTGCCACGGCTTTGTTGCCGAGACGACCGATCAAGGCAAGGTCGACGGTCATCATCGCGATCTGCCCGAGCTGCGTGAGTGCGAGCGGTACGGCGAGCTTGATCGTTTCGATCAGTTCGCTGCGCCAGACGCTCGGCACAGCCGCGTCGATGATGGTGCCTGGGGCGGTCATGGGCCGCACCATAGCGGGCATGCCGGGCAGGGGAAGTGGGGCTGCGGCGTTTCGATCAACGCTAGCGCCGTGCCGCGATGAAGAATTCCAGGTTGCCGTCGCCACCTGCAATCGGCGAGGGAAATGTCGCGGTCAGCCTGCAGCCGAGGGAACCCACGAACGCCGCGATGTCCTCGCACACGGCGGCGTGGACCGCTGGATCACGCACGATCCCCTTCTTGACGTGCCGCGGTTGCGACTCGAATTGTGGCTTGACCAGAGCCAAGAGCCGCATGTGCGGCGCGGCCAGGGCCAGCGCCGCGGGCAGCACGTGTTTGAGCGAAATGAAGCTTACGTCGATCACCACAACTTCGGGCTGTTCGCTCAAGCTCGCCGGATTGAGCGCACGAATATCGGTGCGCTCGAACGAGACCAAGTTCGGCTGCGCGCGCAGGCGCTGGTGCAATTGCCCGTGGCCCACGTCGACCGCGTAGACGAACCGCGCACCGCGCGTCAGCAGCACGTCCGAGAAGCCGCCGGTCGATGCGCCGACATCAAGACATACGCGCCGCTGTACGCTCGTTGCGGATGCTTCGAGCGCGTAGGCGAGCTTGACGCCCCCGCGCGACACCCAGGGATGTGCAGGAGCAGCCTGCAGCACGGCGTGCACGGGAATTTCGGTTGATGCCTTCGGCACTACCACCGCGTCGGCCGTGACCAGCCCGGCCACGATTGCGGCCTGCGCTCGCGCCCGGCTCTCGAACAAGCCGCGCTCCACGAGCAGCACGTCTGCGCGCCTGCGGATCGTCATGATTGAGCGCGATCAATCAGCCTCGGTTGATCAGATAATAGCAAGTCGCACTGAAGGCAGCCAGGTACGAGGCTAATCCGAAGCTCAGCAAACGCCGGGTCATCGTGTAGGACTGGATCACGTCCGCATCGCTCTTCCCCGTCGGTGCCGCGCCGCGCTTCGCCATGTCGACGAGCTTCTGGTCGTCGACCCGGCTCTTGGCGTGCCAGCTGAAGATGACAAGTGCGAACAGGATCAGGTGCCAGATGAAATAGTTCTGCAGGCCCATGCGAAGAAACATCAGGCCGGAAACCGTACCGAACACGATCAGGAGCGGCGCCGCGAGCGCAGGGTAGTTGGCGCGCGCCAAGTAGTTGATGATCGCGCGCAACATCACGAACGAGACTGCGGCAAAGCCCAAGAACAGCAGCGCCGCTGGCAGCGCTGGATTTTGCATCGTTCCTAGGCGAGCTTCACCACCCCGCTCATGTCCTTGCCGAATGCCTCGAACACCTTCGCGACGATGCCTTTGGCGTCGAGACCGGCCTTAGCGTACATGGCGGCAGGGGAGTCCTGATCCTGGAAAATGTCAGGCAGCACCATGGTGCGAACTTTGACGCCGCGGTCGAGTGCGCCTGCTTCCGCAAGTCCGTGCAGCACGAAGGCGCCGAACCCGCCAGTTGAACCTTCTTCGACGGTGATCAGCACTTCGTGCTCGCGCGCGAGCCGCAGCACGAGATCGAGGTCGAGCGGCTTGGCGAAGCGGGCATCCGCGACCGTCGTCGGCAGGCCGGAGGCGACAAGTTCATCCGCAGCCTTGAGGCACTCGGCCAGGCGTCCGCCAAACGACAGCAGCGCGACCTTGTGGCCCTCACGCAGGATACGGCCTTTGCCGATCTCGAGCGGCTGGCCCTCGGCGGGAAGCGGAACGCCGATGCCTTCACCGCGCGGGTAGCGGAAGGCGCTGGGACGATCATCGATTGCGGCGGCGGTCGCCACCATGTGCACGAGGTCGGCCTCGTCGGCAGCCGCCATCACGACGAAACCTGGCAGGCAGCCCAGATACGCTACGTCGAAGGAGCCGGCATGGGTCGGTCCGTCGGCACCCACCAGGCCGGCTCGGTCGATCGCAAACCGCACCGGCAGGCGCTGGATCGCAACGTCGTGCACCACTTGGTCGTAGGCGCGCTGCAGGAACGTCGAGTAGATCGCCGCGAACGGGCGGAACCCCTCGGTGGCTAGCCCCGCCGCAAACGTCACCGCATGCTGTTCGGCGATGCCCACGTCAAAGCAGCGCTCCGGAAAGCGCTTTCCAAAGAGGTCCAAGCCGGTCCCGGACGGCATCGCGGCGGTGATCGCGACGATCTTGTCGTCCTTTTCGGCCTGCTTGATCAGCGCTTCGCCGAAGACTTTCGTATAGGCCGGCGCGCGCGCACTCGATTTGGCCTGCGCGCCGGTCGCTACGTCGAATTTCACCACACCATGATACTTGTCAGCCAACGTCTCGGCCGGCGGATAGCCCTTGCCCTTCTGGGTGACGACGTGCACCAGGATCGGTCCTTGCCCGGCATCGCGCACGTTGCGCAACACGGGCAGCAGGTGATCGAGATTGTGCCCGTCGATCGGGCCGACGTAGTAGAAGCCGAGCTCTTCAAACAACGTGCCGCCGGTCCAGAAGCTGCGGGCGAATTCCTCCGCCTGTGCGGCCTTCTGTTCAAAGAATTTTGGCAGATGATGCGCGAACTGCCGGCCGATCTCGCGCAGCGAGAGATAGGTGCGGCCTGAAATCAGCCGCGCCAAATAGGCCGACATGGCGCCAACCGGCGGCGCGATCGACATGTCGTTGTCATTGAGGATGACGATCAGCCGCGAGTCCATCGCGCCGGCGTTGTTCATGGCCTCGTAGGCCATGCCGGCCGACATCGAGCCGTCGCCGATCACACAGATGACGTTGTTGGACCTGCGATCGAGGTCGCGGGCAACCGCCATGCCGAGCCCGGCCGAAATCGAGGTCGACGCATGCGCGGCGCCGAACGGGTCATATTCACTCTCGGCGCGCTTGGTGAAACCGGACAGGCCGCCGCCCTGACGCAAGGTGCGGATGCGATCGCGGCGGCCCGTCAGGATCTTGTGCGGATAGGCCTGGTGGCCAACGTCCCAGACGAGCCGGTCGCGGGGTGTGTCGAACACGTGGTGCAGGGCGACCGTCAGTTCGACGACGCCCAGTCCGGCGCCCAGGTGGCCGCCGGTGACCGCAACCGCGTTGATGGTTTCCTGCCGCAACTCGTCCGCCAACTGCCGCAACCTGGCATCGTCGAGGCGTCTCAGGTCATCGGGTGTATGGACTTGATCGAGCAGGGGTGTTTGGGAGGGCTCTGTCAATTTGATACCTAGCTGCCGGTTTTAATAGCGTAGATGTATAGCACAACTCGGGCCATTCCGGCTAAAAATGAGCCGAAAGCAAGGCGTGCATACGCGGACCTCGTGCATGTGTGCCACAATCGCAACGCTTGCGGGCGGCACGCGGCTATTCGGGCGTTAATCCGGCCTGACATCGCGGAACCGGGCCGTTGCGGCCGGCGTTGCCGACGCGAAAGCGAGCGAGCGTGGCGCTCAAGACCTATCGTATCAAGCGCAAGTTCGATGTCACGTCCGAGCCGCGCGGCAAGGTCGCCCGCGGCCGCGGGAATCAGTACGTGATCCAGAAGCACGCCGCCCACCGCCTGCACTACGATTTCCGGCTCGAACTCGACGGCGTGATGAAAAGCTGGGCGGTGACCCGCGGCCCGAGCCTGGTGCCGGGCGAGAAGCGACTGGCGGTCCATGTCGAGGACCATCCGGTCGAATACAACCGATTCGAAGGCACGATCCCAAAGGGCCAATACGGCGGCGGCACGGTGATGATCTGGGATCGCGGCCGCTGGTATCCCGAAGGTGATCCGCACCAAGGCTATCGCAAGGGCCGCCTCACGTTCGCCCTCGACGGCGAGAAACTGCATGGGCGCTGGCATCTGGTGCGCATGCGCAAGCGCGAAGGCGAGCATCAGGATCCCTGGTTGCTGATCAAGGCGGATGATGACGCCGCCCGCTCGCCGCGCGCGCCCGACATTCTGGAGGAGGCGCCGTGGTCGGTCGCGACCAAGCGCTCCCTGGATGAGATCGCGCAACACAAGCCGCCGCGTAAACGGCGTCCCGCGACGGTCAAGAGGCAAGCGAAGCGCAAACCCTCGCATGCAATCGCGCGCGCCAAGGCGATCACGCGCAAATCCACGGCCATGCCGACGGCCGATGGCGCCGTGGAGCTGACCCATCCGGATCGGGTCTACTGGGACGATGCCGGCATCACCAAACAGGAACTGGCCGACTACTACCACGATGTCTGGCATTGGATGGCGCCGCACGTGATCCGGCGGCCGCTCGCTTTGCTGCGCTGTCCCGACGGCGCCAGCGGTCCATGCTTCTTTCAGAAGCATGCGCACGCGACCTTCAGCCAGGGCCATATCCTGCGCTTGCGCGACGGACGCGATGAGATCATCGCCATCGCGAATCTCGACGGCATGATCGCGCTCGCACAGGCCGGCGTGCTCGAAGTCCACGTCTGGGGTTCGACCATCGAGCGCATCGATCAATGCGACCGCTTGGTGTTTGACCTTGATCCGGGTCCGGGGGTGCCGTGGGCCGACGTGATTGAGGCCACCAAGGAGCTGCGCGACCGTCTTGCCGCGCTCAAACTCAAGTCCTTTGTGAAAACGACCGGTGGCAAAGGCTTTCATGTGATGGTACCGCTCGCTGGCGCCGACTGGGATGTGGCCCGCGATTTCGCGCATGCGCTGGCGCTTGCCATGGAGGCGGACGCGCCCGCGCGCTACATCGCCAAGATGACGAAGAGCAAGCGCAAGGGCCGCATCTTCATCGATTACCTGCGCAACGGCCGTGGGGCGACCTCGGTCGCAGCCTTCTCGACGCGGGCGCGCGCGGGCGCGCCGGTGTCGATGCCGGTTGCCTGGAACGAGGTCACGGCGCGGCTCGCCGCCGACAAATTTACCTTGCGCAACGCGCGTGCGCGGCTCGCTCGGCTGCGCCAGGATCCGTGGGAAGGTATGGGACGGATCAAGCAGAAACTGCCGAGCTTGAAGTGAGTGCGAAACGCGCGGGATTCATGCTGAAGCGCACGTGTGCTCCTCCGACGACCGACCTCATCCTGAGGAGCCTCCGCGAAGCGGAGGCGTCTCGAAGGATGGCCAAGGGCGAGCGCCCTCCCCTTTGGCCATCCTTCGAGACGCTCGCCTACGGCCTCGCTCCTCAGCGACTGTCTTGTTTGTCAAGCGTGCTGCCATTTCGTTTTATCTCTGAGCATGGCGTTGAGAATGGTGAGGAGCTTACGAGCAACGGCGATGAGGGCGACCATTTTCGGCTTACCGGCGGTGAGCAGACGTTGATAGAAGATTTTGAGGCTGGGGTTGTAACGGCTGGCCACGAGCGCGGCGAGGAAGATGGCTGTCCGAGCCGGAGCGCGGCCGCCGCCGATCATGCTTTTGCCTTTCCAACGTCCGGACGTGCGGGTGTAAGGGGCGACCCCGACCAGGCTGGCAATGGCACGACGGTCGAGGGCGCCCAGTTCGGGCACCTCGGCCAGCATGGTGCGCGCCAGCGTGGGGCCGATGCCAGGACAAGAGACCAGAAGATCTTCTTTCTCACGCCACACCGGGGAGCCGCGGACCAGGGTGCCAATGTCGTCGTCGATCTCCGGCAACTCCTTTTCGAGCACTTTGATGTGTCGTGCGAGGCTCTTGCGCACCCGCGCATTGGCAACACGCTTCTCGCGCTGGCGTTCGGCAACCAGCATCTCGATGATCTGCCGGCGGCGGCCGACCAACTCCGCGAGCAGACGTTGAGCTTCATCCGGAAGTGCCCGCAACTCGGGCTTCACCGCCTCAACAAAGTGGGCGATGACGGCCGCGTCGATCGGATCGGTCTTCGCCCGCTTGCCGACGGCTTGCGCGAAGTGACGAACCTGCGCCGGGTTCACCACCACCAACGGCAAGCCAGCGCCCGCGACGGCCGCGGCCACGATCGTCTCGAACCCGCCGGTCGCTTCCACCGCAATCAGGTGCGGCGCAAGGGTGCGCAACCGCTCGACCAACTCTTCCAGGCCCTTGCCATCACGCGCCACCACAAACGCTTCCGCGCTGGGCCGCACATGCACATCCAGCCGGTCCTTCGATACGTCGACACCCACATAAATCGCATCCATCTTTACCCCTCCTTGCGCAATCGGGCTCGCGTAGCGGCCCTCGCGACTGTTCGGGTTCGATGGAACGACGGATGGAGAACCGCGCTGAGGAACGGGCTTCAAAGCCCTTGGACGACACGGTCTCCCATCCGCCACCGCTCCGGCAAGCTTAGCCGGTTTGGTGATCCGTGAGTTACAAGGACGAGGCTGAAATCAAAGAGCTACCGGCTCAGGGCCACGTCCAGGATGGCGGTCTTGCCGCTCTGGTTGGCCGCGAGCGCGGCCGCGAGCGCCGGTTTGAGATCGGCGGGCTTCTCCACGCGCTGGCCATGAAATCCGAAGTGGCTGCCGAGTTCGTGGTAGCTCGGGCCATCGATCTTCACGCCATAGAGATAATCCGCGTTCGCCGCAGCGCCGTCGGGATAGTGATGCACGTGCCCCTGCATCATCGCGCGGTACATTTTGTTGTTGAGCACCACGATGGTGATCGGGAGCGCGTGCTGCTTCGACGCGCCAAGCGCCTGAATGATCGGATTGTAGAGGAACGAGCCATCGCCGACGATCAGCACGACCGGCCGCGACGGCGCCGCGAGCTTGACGCCGAGCGCCAATCCGATGCCCTGGCCGAGACCGCCCGACCCGCGGAAGAAACTCTGCGGCATGTGAACCGGCAGGTGCTGTCGCACCATGAAGGCGGCCGTGATGCTCTCGTCGACGTAGATCGTCTCGCGCGGCATCACCTCGCCCATGGTCGCGAAGAGCGTGATCGGATCGATCTGATCAGCGCTGGCGACCTTTTGCTGCTCGGCCCGGATCCCGGCCATCACCTTGTCGTGCTCGCGCTTCCAGTGCTCGCGCCGGGTTTGCACGATTTTCGGATCGATGCCGGCCAAGGCTTTGGTCAACAGCCGCAGCGATATCGCTACATCGCCTTCCAGGTAGGCATCGGCGTGCAGGTTCTGATGCACCATGTGGCCCTTGAACGGCGTGTCGTGAATGAGAACCATCTTGCCGGAGCTCGGCCGCTTGTGCGGCGGATACCAGGGTGCGCGGCAGCTCACCATCAACACCGGATCGGCATCCTGCACATAGCCATAGTTGGCAACTCCGAGGTAGAGCGGGTGCTCGGTCGGAAAGTTGGCGAGCGTCGCGCTACGTCCGGCGATCACCGGAATGGCGAGCGCGTCGGCAAATTCGACCAACGCCGCGTAGGCGGCGGGATCGCGGCCCGCGGTCTCTGTGACGATGGCCGGGTTCTTGCCTTTGCGGATCAGCGCCGCGATCTTGTCGATCTCTTCCGGCGGCGCCTGCACTTTTGCGGCCGGCGGAACGTCGCGCTTGGCGCTCGCTGGCGGACTCCAATCGTGCAGCATCTGCTCGAGGCCGACGTTGA
The DNA here is from genome assembly GCA_963833605.1 of uncultured Alphaproteobacteria bacterium. GTDB lineage: Bacteria > Pseudomonadota > Alphaproteobacteria > Rhizobiales > Xanthobacteraceae > JAFAXD01. The sequence continues at coordinate 54,080 of CAWHYZ010000010.1, read as the reverse complement.
GATAGATCGGTCCCATCGGCGAGCGCTGTGCCATTTCGCCGGCGCGTACCACCATGTCGAAGAGCGTATAGGGGCTCGTCACCGTCCTCGCCCATTTGGTCACCGGCTCGAGGAAACGCTCGTTGCCGCCGACGCTGAGCCCGCCGAACCATTGCGCCTCGATATCGAGGTTCGGGTCCTCACCCAATGACTGCGACTCGCCCGACATCACGATCATCGGGATTTCCGCCTGCAGCGCGCCGTGAATGCCCATGCTGCCCTGCAGAAGGCCAACGCCCGCGTGCAGCAGCACCGCCTGCGGCCGGCCGGTGATCAGCGAGTAGCCGCTCGCCATATTGACAGCGAGGGTTTCGTGCCAGGATTCGATGAACCTCGGACCGGGCCGGTTTTCGACCTTCTGGCGGGTCAGCGCTTCCCACACCGGCGACCATTCCGAGCCCGGCGACGACATGATGTAATCGACCTGCAGCTTTCGGAACGCCTCCAGGATGGCCTCGCCGCCATCGACGTAGTTGCGCATTCGCCTCCTCCTTGATTTTGCCTTGCCGGCCGGGGAACCCGATACCGGCAAATCTTACACGCACTTTCGCATTCGGCTCCATATCCATCTCATGAAATTCGAACGCGCTCCAATTTTCTCAATTTCGCTTGCCGCCCTGGTCGACCGCCAAAGCTGCGTTGACGCCCTCCCGCGATTATTGCAAACGATCAGGGTGACGGGCGCCTGATGGTCTTCAAACGACACATTTTCTTCATCGCCGGCTTCGATCCCTTTGACATCGCGGCCCAGCACCGCCGTTTCCGGCGCGAGGCGACCACGTTCCAGAAGACCTGGAACGCTGCCGCAACGGTCTCTGATCTGATCCAGACGAGCGGTCTCGACGCGCACTGGACCGTATCGGCACAAGGCCCCAACTGGTCGACGCACACGGTCTACCAGCCGCTGCCCTGGCACGACATCGTGCTCGCCGATCTTGCCGGCCCGCCGATACCGCGGCTTCGAGCCGCCGCGGCCACGTTCTGGGACTTCGTCGCGTCGGGCACGATGGCGCGCTATTTCCGCGCCAATTGGCGCTATGCGTTGTTCTTTCTGGTGCCCTTCCTGGATGTGGTCCTGTTCGCCTTGGTCGCAGTCGCGGGCGGAGTGTTTGTTGCGCTGCGCTTGCCGGCTGGCCCGCTTGTCGCCGTGCTCGCAGGCCTGGTCGCCGTGCCCGCGCTGTTCGTGTTGCAGATGCGCTGGCCCGGCCGGCGCTGGCGAGTCAGCCAGGGCCTCGCCGATTGGATCACGCCGCGCGAGTACATGTACGGCCGGCGCGCCGACATTGCGGGACGCATCGACGCATTCGCGGAACGCCTGCTCGCCTGCGTACGTCGGTCCGAGGTCGACGAAATCCTGGTCGTTGGGCACAGTCTCGGTGCCACCATCGCGCTCGACATGTTGGCGCGTGCGCTCGCCATCGATCCGCAACTCGGACACCGCGGTCCCAATGTCGGTCTTCTGACCATCGGGGCGACGATCCCGAAGCTTGCGTTGCACCCGGCCGCGGTGCGCCTGCGCGCCTGCGCGGATCGCGTCGCGGCCGAAGAGGCGATCAGCTGGGGCGAGTTCCAGTCGCGCCAGGATCCGATCAGCTTCTTTCGGTTCGATCCGGTGCGGTTGCGTCCGCTGCAAGACAACGCCGGCGAAAAGCCACATGTCCGCATCATCAATTTCCGCGACCTGCTGGGGCCAAAGACGATGCGACGCATCGCCTGGAACTTCATGCGTATCCATTACCAGTTCGTGATGGCGGCCGAACGCCGCGCGGTCTACGACTTCTTCATGCTGCTCATCGGCCCGGCGGCGTTCGCGCAGGCGATCTGGGCGCCGGGCGGATGCGCCGAGCTGTTCGCGGACGATGGCTCCTACCTGGAGGCTCCGGCACCCGCGCGCCGCGTCGCGACGGACGCCTCATGACGCTGGCCGCCGCCAAGCTGATTTGGGCTTTCGGCTGCGTCGCCTGGTTCATCATTCGCCTTCCCCACCAGCGGCGCTCGCGCAAGACGCCTGTGGCGCAGCGTGCCGAGCGCACGCGCGAGCGCATTCTGCTGGCGATTTCATTCTGCGGACTGTTCGTGGTCCCGCTCATTTACGCCCTGACCGACCAACCGCGGTTTGCAACCTATCCATTCCACCCCGAGCTGGCGTGGCTGGGCACGGTCGTGTTTGGGGGGGCACTCGCGCTCTTCCACCGCATCCACCGCGATCTCGGCCGCTCCTGGTCGGTCACTCTCGAGATCCGCGATCAGCATGTGCTCGTCACCGACGGGCTCTATCGTCACCTGCGTCATCCGATGTACACCGCGTTCTGGCTGTGGGCGCTGGCGCAGCTTCTGCTGCTGCCGAACTTGATTGCTGGCCCGGCCGGACTTGTCGGTTTCGGCGTCCTGTTCTTCGGACGGATCGAACGCGAGGAACGCATGCTGCTGGACAAGTTCGGCGAGGGATATCGCAGTTACATGGTGCGCACCAAACGGATCATTCCGTGGATTTATTAGGGCGCCCCTCTACCCCACGTCCAGCGGTTCGGTCCCTTTCGGTTTGCCGGATGCGTCGAGCGTGATCTTCTCAACCCGCGCTTCGGCCTGGCGCAGCAATTCCTCGCAACGGCGCTTGAGCGCTTCACCGCGCTCGTAGATCGCGACCGATTCTTCGAGCGGCACCTTGCCCTCTTCGAGCCGTTTCACGATCGACTTGAGCTCCTCGATCGCTTTCTCGAAGCTCAGCCGCTTCACGTCCGCATGGTTGTTTTCGGTCACGCTGAGAGTCCCATGATTCGTTCCCATTGTAGCGCACTTCCGTGCTTGCACGGCCGCGCCCCTTGTTACCTCTCCCCGCCAGCGGCGAGAGGTGACTTGCGGCAAGTTCCTACGCTACCCCCGCATCAGCGCGCTCACGTGGGCGGCGACCGAACCGGCGAGCCCCTGCAGGTCGTAGCCGCCCTCGAGCAGCGAGACCACGCGTCCGCCGGCGCTCGCGTCGGCGATCTCCATCAGCTTGCGCGTGACCCAGCCATAGTCGGCTTCCACCAGATTGAGGTTGGCGAGCGGGTCGCGCACATGCGCATCGAAGCCGGCCGAGATCAGGATCAGGTCGGGATTGAAGTCGCGCAGCCGCGGCAGGATCGTGGTCTCGAATGCGGCACGGAACGCCTCGCCGCCATCGCCGGCGCGCAACGGCGCGTTCACGATCGTATTGTGCTCGCCACGCTCGGAGCGCGCGCCGGTGCCGGGATAGAGCGGCATCTCGTGGGTCGAGCAGTACATGACGGTCGGGTCCGACCAGAAGATCTCCTGCGTGCCGTTACCGTGATGGACGTCGAAATCGACGACGGCCGCGCGTTCCGCGCCGTGCTTCTTCTGCGCGTGGCGGGCCGCGATCGCGGCACTGTTGAACAGGCAAAATCCCATGGGCCGCACGGTTTCGGCGTGATGGCCAGGCGGGCGCATGGCACAGAATGCGTTTGCCGCCTTGTTCGTCATCACCTCGTCGACCGCGTAGATCGCACCGCCGATCGCGCGCAGCGCCGCCTCGAAGCTCCCGGGTGATATCGAGGTGTCGGCATCGATCTGCACGAAGCCCTGCTTGGGCGTCGCCTGCTCGATCTCGTCGATGAACTCACGCGGGTGGCAGAGCGCGATGTCGTCGAGGCTCGCTTGCGGCGCGGTGACGCGCGCGAGCGATTGGAAACGTTCGTCCTCCAGGACGCGATCGATCGCCCGCAGCCGGTCGGGCCGTTCAGGGTGGCCGTGCGGCGTGAGATGGTTGAGGCAGGCCGGATGGGTGATGAACAGGGTGGACATATGTGAGGTCCGCGGATGCGTGTGCTCAAGCCGATCGCATATGGCATGGCGCCTTACCTCTCCCCGCTTGCGGGGAGAGGTCGGATCGCGTAGCGATCCGGGTGAGGGGGCGCTTCCATGAGGAGCGCATTTGGAGAGTCCCCTTCACCCGATTTCTCGCTGCGCTCGAAATCGACCTCTCCCCGCAAGCGGGGAGAGGTAGACCGTGTTGCAATGCTGTGCTCCCTCGCGCAGTTCGTGTGCGAAAGCCGTCGCAACAACGCGTGCATGACGCACTCATGTCTTTGCCGCCAGGCTCACGCCGGGCGGGGGTTTGTTGTTGTCGGGCACGAAGAAATCCGGCGACAGCGGTTGGCTCGGGTCGGCCCGGTATTGATCGAAATCGGTGACGCCTTCGCCGGCCAGGAACGTGTCATCGATCAGAAACTGGCCGGTGAAGCTCTTGGCTGGCTTTTGAAAGATCAAATACGCCGCCTCAGCCAGGATCTCCGGTTTGCGCGACATGCGCATGATGGCGTCCCCGCCGAGCAGGTTCTTGATCGCCGCCGTCGCGATGGTGGTACGCGGCCACAGGGCGTTGACGGCGATGCCGTTGCGGCGCAGCTCGCCGGCGAGTCCGAGCACCACCATGCTCATGCCGAACTTCGCCATGGTGTAGCCGGTATGCGGCGCAAACCATTTCTCCTGCATGTCGAGCGGCGGCGACAGCATCAGGATATGCGGGTTCTGCGCCTTCTCCAGATGCGGGATCGCATGTTTGGAGACCACGAAGGTGCCGCGCGCATTGATCTGGTGCATCAGATCGAAGCGCCGCATGTCGGTCTTGGCCACCGGGGTGAGTGAAATGGCGCTCGCATTGTTGACGACGATGTCGAGGCCGCCGAAGCGCGCCGCGGTCTCGTCGATCGCGTTCTTGACCATCGCCTCGTCGCGCACGTCGACGACCAGCGGCAGCGCTTTTCCACCGGCCTGTTCGATCGCCTCGGCGGCCGAGTAGATCGTGCCCTCGAGCTTGGGATGCGGGGTTTCGGTCTTGGCGGCGATCGCGATATTGGCGCCGTCGCGGGCGGCGCGCAGCGCAATCGCCAAGCCGATGCCGCGCGAGGCGCCGGTGATGAACAGGGTCTTGCCTTTGAGCGACATGAGATCACCGTTTACGTGCAAAGAATGCGGCGAACGCCGCCATGGCTTCCGGCGAGTGCAGACGTTCGCCGAAGATCTTCACCTCCGCTTCGATACGCGCCAGCAGCTCGTCGGGCGGGCCCCGCATCAGGGCGCGTGCCTGCGCGACCGCGCCGGGCGGCAGTGCCGCAATCTCACGGGCCGCCCGCAAGGCTTCCGCGTCGACATCCTCGGGCGCGACCACCAGATTGGCGATGCCGAACTCCTTGGCGTGGGTGGCGTTGAGCGGGTGCCCCATGACCAGGAACTCGAAGGCTCGGCGCTGGCCCATGAGGCGCGGCGCCAGCAGGCTGGAGGCCGCTTCCGGGATCAGCCCGAGGCCGACGAACGGCGTCGAGAAGCGTGCGTCCGTGCCGGCGACCACGAAGTCGCAATGCAACAGCATGGTGGTGCCGACGCCGACCGCAACGCCGCTCACCGCCGCCACCATCGGCTTGTTGCAGCGAACCAGCGCCGGCAGGAAGCGCAGCGCCGGACGATTGATCCCGCCGGTGCCCTCAGCGGCCTTGAGAAAATCGCCGAGATCGTTGCCGGCGGAGAACGCGCCGGGCACGCCGGCGATCAGCACGCAGCGGATCGCATCAATGGTGTTTGCGCTTTCGAGTGCCGCCGTCATGGCGTCGTACATGTCGAGCGTCAACGCGTTCTTCTTGTCGGGCCGGTTCATCCGCACGGTGCGGATGCCATCCGCATCGGTCACGATCAGGTGCTCGGTCATTAATTCTATCCAATCACGTCGGCATCGAGCGCGAGCGCGTCCGCACCCTCGATGACGGTGCTGGCCAGAGCGGGCGCCGCGTTGGCCAGGTTGGTGGCAAAGAAACGCGCGGTGGCGACCGCGTGCGCCGCGTTGCCGGCGCGCTGCGCGGCAAGCGCATCCTGCGCCAGCAGGCAGCCGCCGGCGGCACTGGCGAACAGGCGCAGATAAGGTGTGGCGCCGGCGAGCGCCGTGAGCGGTTCGTGATCGACCTTGGCGAGGAGCCAGGTCGTGGTGCGGTCGAGCGCATCGACCGCCTCGCGCAGGCAGCGGCCGGTGGCGCCGAACTCCGGCGCGTTGCTCGCTTCAACCGCCGCGATGATGCGCCGCAGCTCTTCCACATAGGCGAGGACGGTCGCGCCGTCCGAGAGCGGGAGCTTGCGGGTCACAAGGTCGATCGCCTGGATGCCGTTGGTGCCCTCGTAGATCTGGGCGATGCGGGCGTCGCGATAGTACTGCGCGGCGCCGGTCTCCTCGATATAGCCCATGCCGCCGTGCACCTGGATGCCGAGCGACGCCACCTCGGTGCCGATATCGGTGGAGAACGCTTTGGCGACCGGCGTGAGCAATGAGGCGCGCTCGTGGGCGGCCTGGCGCGCACGCGCATCGGCGGCACGATGCGAGCGGTCGAGCGCGACCGCGGTCGCATAGCAGATCGCGCGCGCCGCGTTGGTGAGCGCGCGCATGGTCAACAGCATGCGCTTCACGTCGGGATGCATGATGATCGGCGCCGCCTGGGTCGCGGACGCGCCGGGCGCGCGCCCTTGCCGGCGCTCGCGCGCAAAAGCAACGGCCTGCTGGGTCGCGGCTTCCGCAATCGCCATTCCCTGCAGGCCGATGGCGAGGCGGGCGTCATTCATCATGGTGAACATGCACGCCATGCCGCGGTTCTCTTCGCCGACCAGGAAGCCGGTGGCGCCGCCGTTGTCGCCGAACACCATGGTGCAGGTGGGGGAAGCGTGGATCCCCATCTTGTGCTCGATCGAATGCGCCCGCACGTCGTTGCGCGCGCCGAGGGAACCGTCCGGGTTGACCAGGAATTTTGGGACCACGAACAGCGAGATCCCCCTGGTGCCGGGCGGCGCGTCGGGCAGGCGCGCCAGCACCAGGTGAATGATGTTGTCGGTGAGGTCGTGCTCGCCGTAGGTGATGAAGATCTTCTGCCCGGTGATCTTGTAGCTGCCGTTGTGACGCTCGGCGCGCGTGCGCAGCAGGCCCACGTCGGAGCCGGCCTGCGGCTCGGTGAGCTGCATGGTGCCGGTCCATTCGCCGGAGATGAGCTTGCCGAGATAGATGCGCTTGAGTTCCTCGGAACCGTGCGCGGAGAGCGCGTCGATCCCGGCCATGGTCAAGGTCGGCCCGACCATGAACGCGGCCGATCCCGAGTTCCACATCTCGATGCAGGCGGCGTTGAGCGCCCAGGGCAGGCCCTGGCCGCCCCACTGCACCGGCCCGGCGAGCCCGTTCCAGCCGGCGGCCGCCCAAGCCTTGTAGGCCTCCTTCCAGCCGGGCGGCATGGTGACGTTGCCGTCTTTGAAGATGGCGCCCTGCTGATCGCCCGGCCGGTTGAGCGGCGCGATCACGTCGGAGGCGAACCTGCCGGCTTCCTCGAGCACGGCGTCGAGCACGTCATCGCCCAGGTCCTCGTAGATGCCTTCGGCCTGTGCGGCCGCAAAGCCGGCGGCGTTGCGGAGCGTGAATGCGATATCGGCGACGGGCGCGCGGTACATCAGGTTCTCCAGCAAACCAACACATTAGCCTCGGGGCAACGGGAGGGAAAGGCGAGGGCGGTGTTGCGCCTGCGCGGGGTTGGACGATAGACACGTGCCGGCGCAGGACGGATGCGCTCGCACGAGCCGCGGGGAGGAAAACCATGGTCACTGAAATCGCCCAGATCGACATCACGCCCGGGATGGAGAGCGAGTTCGAGGCCGGCGTCGCCAAGGCGCGCGCGGTGTTTGGCCGCGCGCGCGGCTTCAAGAGCCTGGCGCTGCATCGCTCGATCGAGAAGCCGCAGCGGTATCGCCTGATGATCCAGTGGGAGACCTTGGAGAACCACACCGTCGACTTTCGCGGCTCGGAGAACTGGAAGGCCTGGCGGGCGCTAGTCGGGCATTGCTTCGCGGGTTCGCCCGAGGTGGAGCACACCAACACGGTGCTGGCGAGCTAGGGTTGCGGGTCCGCGCGCGCTGATGAGGGAGTTCGTTCGGCAGCCAAGTCGGTCTCGCATGGCGGGTGAGGGCGGGCGGGTCCTCTCACGCCCATGCTCTCATGGATGCCCTTGTGCGCACGTGCATAGGGCATCCATGGACGTCGGCTTCGCGTCGCTCCGCTCGTGACCCGCCGCGACCCGACCGTCCTTGATGAGAGCAGACGCGGTCTAGATGAGAGCTTGATGAGAAATTCCTCATCAAGGAAAAATTGTTGAGAAACAAATAATTAAACCTCGAATCCGGCCCTTGATGAGGATTTTGCCGGGAGACCTGAGAGCCGGCACTCTCATCAAGCACCGACGCCCATCGCGATCCATGCTCTCATGGATGCCCTTGTGCGCACGCGGATGTGGCATCCATGGCGGCACCCATGGGGACCCGCCGAGGCAACGGAATAACTGGTGGGTAGGTGATTGATTGTTTGACGTTTTCCGTCTTTAGCGGCCGCCATAGCTGGTTATGTCCGGCATCTCTGGGCAGCGCCTCGATCCGTCAGCCCCTGTGCTCGCTCGGCATCGCCATAGATGCCCTCAAACGCTTGTCCCGTTCCGTGTGGACGGAAAGCTTGCCGTGTCATCCCGATGCGGCCTACGGCTGGCCCAGCTGGGGCAGTGCCGTGGCGGTCCTGAGGCGCCCCCGGGGGGACTGGAGCTACTTGATGGCAAGGGCCTTCGTCGAGCCGACCTGGGGCAACAGTGACGTTTTGCATTGGCGTGCCCTAAGTTGACAGCCCCCGCCCCGCCGGTATGGTCCGCCGCGCTCGCGATGCGGATTGGGGCGTAGCCAAGTGGTAAGGCAGCGGATTTTGATTCCGCCATTCCCAGGTTCGAATCCTGGCGCCCCAGCCAACGAGTACTTATATTATAATCCGTGCTGGGGTTTCACGGAAAATCAGCGATGTTCAACGAGTTAGGCCAGGGCGAAGCAGTCTCTTGCTGAGAATTTTGAGTATTTTTCCGATGGGATAGCCGAATTTGCACGGCAGTCTCTGTTTCGCATTTTCCAATTTCCGTTTTTGGAAAGCCCGCAAACCAGAAACTCATTTGTTTTCGACTGAGACCGGTTCGATAGTGCTCCTTCGTCGACCTTGAGCTCTGTGATCTTCGCCCGCAAGGACGCTGCTCTGAGGCCGCAAAACTGGATCTGGAACCGCGCTTCACATTCCGCGGCGCTGATGTTGTGGAAGTGCTCGAAAGGGTCAGCCGACAAGTGGGCCTGCCGGCAACGATCCGCGTCGACCAGGGCACCGAGTTTGTGTCACGCGATCTGGATCTGTGGGCTTATCAACGTGGCGTGACGTTGGACTTCTCAAGACCAGGCAAGCCCACCGACAACGCCTTCATCGAAGCATTCAATAGCCGTTTCCGTGCCGAATGTCTGAATGCTCATTGGTTCATGAGCCTTGCAGATGCCCAGGAAAAGTTGGAGGATTGGCGCAGATACTACAACGAAGAACGACCACATGGCGCGATCGGCAACAAACCGCCGATCATGCTGCAGAATCACGATGGCGAAGCCAGCCCGCCAACGTGACAGAGCCGGAAAACTCTACCCGCCGGCGATCCAAAGTTCGGCCGCAGTGCAATGGCCCTGGGACTCTACTGATCGGCGGATGAATGAAGGGGCTCAGGTCATTAGCTGAATCCTGAAACGCTGGATTCGCGGAACGACAGGTTATGGAACAGCCAGCAGGGCCAGCATCATGCGGCTGGCTCCTGGCCTAGTTACTCCTAGGTCGCAATCAACCGACCCAGCGGACCTCGGGCTCCTTGCGCGGAGCGGGCGCAGGCGCGGCGGCCTTCGGGTGCCCGACGATGATTGGCGCAACCGGCACCCACGCGGCGGGAAGGCCGAGCAGATTCTTCCCATCCCACGTGTTGAGGAAGCCCTGCGCGAAACCGATCCAACAGGTGCCGAGGCCCGCAGCGCAGGCGGCGAGCATCAGATTTTCGGCAGCTAATGCACAGTCCTCGACGATCCAAGGACCTTCCGCTTTCGCGGAAATCAAGATCATTACGGGCGCGCGATAGAAGATGTGGAAATTCGGATCGTTGAGCAACGAACGGAAGTGGTCGGAATGGAGGCTCGCCGGCATGGTCGTGAGCATGTGCGACTTCGCATTGCGCGAGATACGATCGAGCACCGTCTGATCGCGCACGACTGTGAATGTCCATGGCTGCTGGTTTACCGCGTTCGGCGCGCGCACGGCGGCGTCGATTAAACGATGGATTGTGCGCTCATCGACGGCTTGGGCCGTGTATTCGCGGATCGACTGGCGGTTGGTGATCACCTCGTTGAAATCCATGCGCCGTTCCTTCCTGCTGTCGCGCGGCGTCGTTTGACTGCGATCAAATCTGGGCTCGGACAAAATGCCGTGATTTGATTGATCGACGATGGATACCTGGACAGCTTTTCGCTTTTGGAGCCTCGGCGAACCGTATTCAGCTGATCCGGGTCAGTCACCCTGTTAACGCGCAGCCTCATCCTCGGGCGAGCCAAATACCATTCCCGACATCGGCTCAACCCAGGTCAGGTGGTCATGCAGAGCTTTCACGCCGGGAACATTCTCGGCAGCGACCTTCAGAGCTTGACGTTCCCTTTCGTCGAGAATGATACCGGACAGTTCGACATTGCCGTTCCGGACCACAACATTCAAACCGAGGGCTTTCCAAGGCAGTTTCTCCAGCTCAGCAAGGACACGATCCCGGATTGCGGCATCGTCCTTCGTGCCTGACGGCATGTCCCGCGCGAGACTTGCGAGCGCACTTAAGAGGTTTGCGCGGCTGAGGATACCGACAAGCTGGTCGTTACGGAGGACAGGAAGACGTTTGATGTTGTTGCGCTCCATCAACTGCACCGCGTCTTCAAGCGGCGTGTCTTCCGCGACGGTGCGCGGATCAGGAGTCATCACATCTTCGACTTTCCGGCCGTGCGAACGGACGAACTCGTCGACAAGCCGGCCGGGCCCAATCAGGAATTCGAGCCAGTGCGAGCGATGGCGCGCGGTGCCAGTTTCTGCCCGCCGCAAAAAATCGCCCTCGGTAACGATCCCGATGAGCCGCCCCCGGCCATCGAGCACCGGCAAGCCGCTGATCCTGTTTTCGAGCATTAAACGCGCCGCTTCCACGATCGACGTGTCGGGGCCAGCTGTTATGACGCGGCGGGTCATCACGTCTGACGCTCTCATGGTCATTCTCCGCTGTATCTGCCGAAAAAATGCCGATAACATTTCTCGGTTGTTGATCCAACACCGAGCTCACGGTCAATTGAACCGGCTTGCAAGCATCGCTGCACATCGAAGCCACTGTTCACAAGAAGAGGATACCAACGAGCTGTTCCAGTAACGTAACCTCCGAGGGCGATCTCTTCTCATCGTGCAACCCCGCGCTTTTTTGCATCGCGGACCTACGCGCGGGGATATCCCACAGTCTGCGCGAAGGTTACGAACTGCTGGTCCGGGAGCTGCAGGGCGCGACCGAGCTTTGGATAGTCGACTGCCCCCCGAAAGACAGTGGCAAGTCCCTCCGAGGCGCAGAACAAATAGACGTTCTGGCCGATGAAGCCGGCATCGACCGAGGCGTAGAGGCGGCGCTCCTCGGCCGAAATATCAGTCATGCGCTCACCATGCGCGACATAGATGAGGTTGAGTGGCGCGGTGGCTACGAAGTCCTGAAGGCCGGTCTGCGCGCGGATATCGTCCTTCAAATGGGGCAGCAGCGCGTGGGCCTTCGGCTCATAGAGCCACACCCCGTTGGCCATCGCGATGTAGATGTCCATCACCATGACATGGCGCCAATAGGGAGCGGTCCGGTCGCCGCTCGGACGATTGACGCCGAAGGCCGCCCACAACAGATCGGACAGAACCTGTACCGGAAGCGGTCGATCCGAATATTCGCGTGTGGAGCGCCTCAGCTTGAGCGCTGTGGTCAGTGGCTGGCCTCCCTCACTTCGCGGCCGCGGTAAGTCGAGGGGCTTATGCTCCTGCGCAACCGTAATAGTTGGAGCTGCGGCTAGCGCCGCGCTGACGAGAATTCCGGAATTGGCTTGGCGTCGTGTCATCATCATCACTTTTTGCTCATCACTCAGTTCTTGGCGTGTCAGGAGGGCGCATTACCGCATCTTCGATCTCAGCTTTATGGTCTCGCCATCCACGACAAACGTGCCATATCCGTGATGGTGGATGGTCTTGGGGTTCTTCTGCGCCGGATCGGTCCAGGCCTTGAGCACCTCAAGGATGAAGAGATTGTATTTGTTAACGAGGCGCGCGTCGGCCACCTTGCATTCGAGATTAACGAAACACTCAGCCACCAGAGGCGGCGACACGTACTCGCTTGGCGCCGGGGTCAGGCCGATCGTCTTGAATTTATCGATATCGCGGCCCGATGAGTTACCGACTTTGACCACTTTAGGCGCCATTTTCCGCGCTGGAATGGCAATCACACACTCGCCGGTCGCTCGCAATGCAGCAAAGCTGTTATTGGCGCCGCTGACGACGCAGGCGACCAGCGGGGGCTCGAACTCAACCATCATATGCCAGGACATCGTCATAACATTGGGGCGGCCTTTGCGGGTAGTCGTCAACAGGACCACCGGACCCGGTTCGAGCAATTGGTAAACTTTGGACAAAGACAGCTGTTTCATCATGATCAACCCACGCGAGTGGTGCTCGAGCTGTCATCCCACACCTTGATCCAGGTCAAGTCTTCTTGTGCTTGATAAGAACGATGATTCGGTCAGTTGGCGGTTGCGCGCGCCAATTGGCGACCAAGGTCGATCCGCGCCGCCAGCTTCCCATGGCTGACCTTATTCTGCCGCTTGCCAGCCAGCAGGTCGGGGTGGCCAACCCCGTACCCTCGACCGGCATCCTGGCGCTGCGAAGCTAGCTTCTGCCGATATTGACTTCTCCGAGGACCCCATCACGGTCACGCCGGTTCCAGATCGCTGCCCTCAGTCGGGACGACGATGCCGGGCTTGTTCTTGGCGCGGCGCCAGGGCAATACGTTGTCGACGCTAAGACTCGCACGAGCTGCGATCCGCCTCTCCCAAGCTCCAAACCAGTTAGAGACATGCGTTATCTGATTTGAGGCTTACCCCTTGATAGACGATTGATTAGCCGGCGGGTGCGGTGGCTTCGTCATCGCTGTAAGTTTCAGAAGCGCCAATAGGGGACGTATATCGGTCCTGCTAATGTCCAAGGACATACTGAAAATCCATCAGCTATCCATTGATGATGCGCTGGCCAGCGTCCGCAGCAGTTCCGGCGGGTTGTCGGCGTCCGAGGCCGAGCGCCGGTGGCGAGAATTCGGCCCCAACCGTGTGGAGAAGGTTGCCCGAGAGCCGGCGTTGTGGCGCCTGCTGAAGGAGTTCATCCGATTCTTCTCGGTCATCCTTTGGTGTGCGGCCGGGCTCGCCTTCCTGGCCGAATGGTTCGATCCGGGGCAGGGGATGGCTCGGATCGGCTATGCCGTCATCGCTGTGATCCTGGTTAGCGGCGTGTTTTCATTCTGGCAGGAATACCGGGTCGAGCAGACCCTGGCGGCCCTGCAGAAGCTGCTTCCGCAGCAGGTCAGCGCGCTCCGTGACAGCAAGATCGTGCAGTTGCCGGCCGAGCAGGTCGTCGTCGGCGACATCATTCTCCTCGAAGCGGGCAACAATGTTCCGGCCGATTGTCGTGTGATCGAGGAATTTGGCGTGCGCGTCAACAATGCGACCGTGACCGGGGAATCCGTTTCGAAGGCGCTCAGTGTTGCCCCGTCCGGAGAGGACGAACTGATCCACAGCAAAAACATATTCCTGGCGGGAACGTCGGTCGTGTCCGGACAGGCGCGCGCGCTGGTCTTCGCCACCGGATCGCTCACCGAGTTCGGCCGGATCGCTCACCTTTCCCAGAACCGCGAGGCGGTCGTTTCACCGCTTCGCAGACAGCTCGCCTATCTCAGCCGGTTGATCGCCGCCCTCGCGGTCGGCATTGGTGGCGCATTCTTCATCGTTGGAACGATAATCGAGGTTCCGTTCTGGCAGGACTTCATTTTTTCGATAGGCATCATCATCGCCATGGTGCCGGAAGGGTTGCTTCCTACTTTGACTCTGGCGCTCGTGCTCGCCGCCCAGCGTATGGCAAAGCGGAACGTCCTGATCCGTCACCTGACTTCCGTGGAGACGCTCGGTTCGGCGACTGTGATCTGTACTGACAAGACCGGCACGCTCACGGAGAACCGTATGCAGGTTCGCGAATTGCTGCTCGGTGACGAACGCCATTCGATGGCCGCCGTCGAGGGGAGTGCCGAGCTCGCTCGGCGCAGTCGCGACTTCTTCACCTGTGCAAGTCTTTGCCATGACGTGAAGAATTCTGGCCCTCACGACAGCGGCGCTCTCCTCGGCGACCCCATGGAGATCGCCTTGGTTGAAATGGCCCACAACGGCATCGCCGGATCCCCAGCCTGCCGGCGTCTCGACGAAATTTCTTTTGACGGCGATCGCATGCGTCAATCGGTCGTGCATGAAATGCCCGAAGGCCCGGTGCTTTATTGCAAGGGAGCGCCCGAGCCCGTGCTGGCGTTGTGCGACGGCATTCTGACCCACGGGCAGGTGCGATCGCTAGATGAGTCGAAGCGCGCACAGGTCATTGGGGCGCAGGAGGCGATGGCCGACCAGGGCCTGCGTGTTCTCGCATTCGCGTCGAAAAAACTCCCCGCCGCGTTCCGCCACGACGAACTCGAGCACAACCTGGTGTTTCTTGGACTGGCCGGGCTCGAGGACCCGCCGCGCGCTGAGGTTCCGGGTGCGATCCAGAAGTGCCGCGAGGCCGGAATTAAAGTCATCATGGTGACGGGCGACCATCCAAGCACGGCCGCTGCGATTGCCCGGGAGATCGGCTTGATCCGGTCAGAACGGCCACACGTGATCACCGGTGATCAGCTGCGCGGACTTCCGGCCCTCGGCCTTCAGCTCGCACTCGACGAGCCAGAGGTCATCTTCGCCCGGGTTGGCGCGGACCAGAAGATGCGCATCGTGGAGGCGCTGATCAAGAAGAAGCACGTCGTCGCCGTGACCGGGGACGGGGTTAACGACGCGCCGGCGCTCAAGTGCGCCCATATCGGAATCGCCATGGGAGTCACCGGCACCGACGTTGCGAAGCAGGCGGCCGACATGGTGCTGATGGACGACAATTTTGCGAGCATCGTCAGCGCGATCGAGGAGGGACGCGCGGTGTTCCAGAATATCCGTAAGTTTCTCACCTACGTCCTCGTCCACAACGTTGCCGAGCTCGTTCCCTATCTTGCATTTGCCCTATTCAGGATTCCCCTGCCGCTTACCCCAATTCAGGCATTGTCCGTCGACATGGGAACGGATTCGCTCACCGCGCTTGGGCTGGGCGTGGAACGGCCGGACCCGCAGGATATGCGACTGCCGCCGCGCCCGCAGACGGAGAAACTGTTGAGCTGGTCCGTGGCATCGCGCGCCTACCTCTTCCTCGGACCGATCGAAGCGGCCGCCGCGATGGGCGCGTTCTTCTTCGTTTTGCTTGGTGGCGGCTGGAGCTACGGGCAGAGCCTCGCGGCAAATGACCCGCTCTATTTGCGCGCCACCACCGCCTGCCTTAGCGCCATTATTGTCATGCAGATTGTCAACGTATACTTGTGCAGGAGCTCCGTACGGTCGGTGTTTTCGACGGGTCTTTTCGGCAATCGACTGATAGCATGGGGCGTGGTCCTCGAAATTGTCCTGGCGCTGGTGATTAACTACACGTCGATGGGAAATTGGCTGCTCGACACGGCTCCTGTTCCGGGTGAGCTGTGGTTGCTGCTGATCGCCTCGGGAGCCGGAATGTTGACGCTGGAGGAATTGCGCAAGTGGATCACCCGTAAAATCCTCCGCAATAACCACCCAGTTCGCTAGAGTATCCGATGGTTCCGCCGAGAGTTCGTACGCCTCTGCCAGAGCGGCGGCAGAGGCCGAGCGCCAGGAAAGGAGTGAATATGACCACCCACAAAGTGCCAAGCACAAAGATCGACTACGCTGCAAAAGCCGATGTCTACTTTCTCCCGCACGGCGGCACCTTCAAGTCGCAAACGTCGGATTGGCTCGACATCTCGCTTGCAGACGCCATCCATCGGGTTCTAAGGCTTCCTGAGGATGAGCAAGCGCGAATATCTATCGAGGTAGCCGGGCGAGGGCCTATAGGAATCGAAGAAGCCAGGGCCATTGCTCAGCTCGACGATTTCCCTCGTGAGTAACAGGCCGCCGTCGTGAACCCAAAAGAGTGTCGTTAGTCAGGGTAAATTCCTCCGGCACGACAGCACAAAGCGTGAAGCGAAAAATCGTTCCGCCACCGGGATTGGGCGCTACCGTGATCTACCCGCCATGTGACTCGATGATTGTGCGCGATATCGACAGCCCAACCCCCATGCCCTGCCGTTTCGTGGTGACGAAAGGTTTGAAGAGTTGCGAAGCTACATTTACTTTTCAGAGCGCGGTCGCGGGCCAAAATAACCGGGCTGGATAGGAGAAAAGGTGGTGGGGTCGCCTTCCTCCGGCAATGGACGACCGCCCATCCGACGGGCGACAATGGCCGGATGATCTCGGGGGCACAGGTTCGTGTTGCGCGTGCCTTGCTGCGATGGACGGCACGCGACCTTGCGCGCCGCGCGGTGGTCAGCGTCTCGACGGTCAATCTGATTGAGGGCGCCGACGGTTTGCCGAGCACTACCCGCGGGCAGCTAGAGGCTGTCCAGGCGACGTTTGAAGCCGAAGGGATCGAGTTCTTGGGCGGCGACGCGCCCGTCGTGCGGCTGCGGGCGAAGAAGCGGAACCCAAAAAGCAAATGGTCGAAATTGTAGCTTGGGCGATGGCGTGACCGAAAAAAATGCCCCGGCCGAGGCCACTCGAGCCGGGGCTTATACTTGGGCGCTTGCAGCGGGGGGGGGAAGCTGAAAAAGCGCCCAGCGTTTGTAACTCTGAGCCGGTGCCAACGCCGCGTCTGTATAGAATTGCTCACTGTGGGAAAAAGGTCGGGGAGGGAAGCGTCGAGCGACAGGCCGCTCAATCACTCGCGAGCCGAACCCCTTGTGACACCCGGGCGACGATCTGCTCAAAATTGCTCACATTCGCCTTTTGATATGCGGTTGATCGTGCAGAACGACGCTCAACAACGAGCTGTGGACTTCCATGGTGCCGTTGTAGCCGTTGTAATCAATGAAGCCTAATTGCCGAAATTTGTTCATGAAATGACTTACACGGGAGCGCGTCGTGCCAATCATCTCCGCGAGCGTCGCTTGGCTGACATTCGCAATAATCGGCTCGGGTCTGCCTTCCTTGCCAAAATTAGCCAACAAGAGAAGAGCTCGTGCCAAGCGCTTCTCACTCGAATTGAACAATTGATCGACCAAGTCCTCTTCGACCCGGATGGTCCGAGCTAAAAGATGCGAAACGAACATCTCGGAAAATGCAGGCTCGTCATGGAGGATGCCGACAATGGCCTCCTTCTCCAGTCGCATGATCTCGCATTCCGTCATTGCCGTAGCTGTCGCTATGCGACGCGGTTGGCCGGCCAGGCAACCTTCGCCACAAAATTCATCCGGCCCCAGGATCGCGACGACAGCTTCCTTCCCTTGTTCGGAAACGACAGTAACCTTGACCTTGCCTTTTTGGATGTAGAAGACGGAATCCGCAGGATCGCCCTGCGAGAAAATGATCTGATCTTTGCGGTACTCGCCAATGCTCCGTCCCTCGCCGACTTTGGCGAGAAAGGATTTTGGATCGAATGACAGTCCTTGTTCGATCGTCATCGCACGACGTGCTCGATGGATCGAGCGGGTGTGGGAGATGACCGATCTTGTAGAAATGCTGGAGGCATTTGAGGCGCGAGAAGAGGCTGCCCAAAACATCCTGAAACACCCTGAAAAATGAAAGAAGCCATTCGGGGTTGGGGGGCCTTGGGTGTGTTCCAGCTCGCGATCACATTCTCTATTGCCTCATCCTGCCGGGCCAGCGAAAGCCATGCGGCGGCCGTAAAGAGATGAAGGTTGCGGTGATTAGGTTGGCATTCGTCTTGAGTCTCTGACAGGCAATCCGCCGCGTTAGAGCGGTAGCGTTTCGGACCGTGCAGCATGGTAGCCTCCATTCGCCCCGACGTGTTTCGGCGCGGACTCACCCCTGAGATGGTGGCTTGATCGGGAAGGATGCGCTCGTGAACCGATGCGCGTCTGTTCAAAATTGCTCACTTGGGGCTAAAGCCAAGCACCCCACTGGCGCGCCGTGGCGCTCGGCGTTCCGTGCCGGCGGTGCTGGCCCAACGCCCCGTTCTCTCGGCTTGAAATGTTGACGGTGGAACGATCGTAATCGGTCATTTGCCCGTGAGCGATATTGAACAGCTTCATTGTGATTGCAGTGCAATATTCCTGCGGGGTGGCGTCAAATTAAGGGGAGTTCTCATGTACACATCGCAACCAACGGTCCAAGGCAGACGCCCAATTGGCATGAGGGAGCCGCGTGCGTTTGGCGTAGAAGATCGGCCCCCTTGCCCATCCTGCGACGCTGAGATGCACTTATTCCGTCGTTCCCCCGAGCCCGGGCTCCACGCCTACGAAGTGCAAATCTTCTCCTGTATGAACTGCGACGCGGAAATTACCCGGAGTGCCGATCGCAAGGGAAAGCCGCATCCACAGGCCGTCTTGATCGAACTGGAGACGCGGTCTCGGAGCATCGCGCGCGGCGGCGAATGAATGAAGCCCAGGCATCCCGCCGGCCCGCATGCGGAATAGAGAGCGGGAATGTCGCTTGATCTACGTCAACGACGAGATCTGGCGGCGCTATGATTTTATAATGTTGGGAGCCAATTTTACACTATAGCCCACGTCTCCCGTTCAGTAGGTATTGGAGGAGGAAGTCATGGATAAGGACCGGGTCGTCGGATCGGCGAAACAAGTCAAAGGCGCTGTCAAAAAGGCGGTTGGCAAGACGGTCGGTGACGCTAAGCTGGAGTCCGAAGGACGGGCCGATAAGGTAGAGGGCAGGGTTCAGAATGCCATCGGCGGCCTCAAAGACACGGTCAAAGACGCGCTCAAAAGAAAATAGGCGTTGCGAGTGGGGAGCTTCTTCTTCTCATCCTGCCGACAGCTGAGGACGGAAGGGTCAAACTAAGCCTGCGAGAACACAGGCGGCATCTTAAGCCGTCTTCACCTTGCGAAGGGTCTTCGCAGGTCCGTGTCGCGCATGAAACTGGCGTGAGCAGGACTTTAAAGGAGCGGATGAATTCCTCCGGTTTAGGGCGCGGAATTTAGGAGCTATGCTGGGTAGTTGGTGACGGCGTTTCGATCACAAGAGCAGTTCGCGACGGAATAACCTGGCATCGAGGGCAAAACCAATAAGGATTCCCTGGACGATGAATCGGAACGTTCTCTACCTTATCATCGGGGCGCTCGTCATCGCTACTGTGGTCTTCGGCTATAAGTACTACCAGGAGCGGCAGAAGACCGCCGGCATCGAGATCAACGTCGGCAAAAGCGGTATTTCCATCGAGAAGAAGTAGTTCTGTAATTTCCGGATGGGACCCCCGATAGCGCGTTATCTGGAAAATCCCGATCTGGGGCTTTGCAGCAGAAATGCCAAAAGGCTCAATGTTCGATTAGGTTGCGGAAACGGAGATAGATCATGTCCCTCGGTCTCATACTTGTCATCCTCCTCATCATTTTCTTGCTAGGTGGCTTCAGTGGCCGCTTTGGCGGCTATGGCTACGGGTACGGTCACGGTGGCATGGGTGTGATCGGTGTCATTCTGGTCATCATCGTGGTGCTGCTTCTTTTGGGCAGGCTTTGAATATGCCGTTCCAAATCGGAATGATCTGAATAGCTCGATGAACAAGAAGCTCCAAATTCCAATGCCCCCCCACCCCCACAAGCGGCGGGAAGCGCTGCCGTGGCAACAGCCGAAGGCAACTGAGGAAGATTCCGAAGCGTCGCGGCGCCTGCAGGCGATCCTGAATAGCCCTAGCTACCGTCGTGCTGATAATGACATTGAGTTTCTCGCACGAGACGGCGTGCGCGGTGTGCGCCTTCAGGTCGACTATCTCAAGCCCGAGCTGCTGCTGGAGGAGCACGAAATTCATCAAACGATCGTGGTTTTTGGAAGCACGCGGATCTGCGAGCCGGCTGCCGCGCGTCGCAAGGTGGAGGCGCTGCGCGCATCACTGGCAGCCGACCCAAGCAATATACAACTGGGGCGTCGGCTAGTCTAGCGACGCGAAGCTCGATCGGTTGAGGAGCCTGGGTGCCGAAGACGTGGTGAATTACAACACCCATCAGGATTGGGACCGGGAGGTGCTTCGGCTCACGGACGGGTTCGGCGTCGACCGCGTGATCGAGATTGGTGGCTCTGGAACATTGACCCGCTCAATGCACGCGTGCGCGATCAACGGGCGCGTCGTCGTCATCGGCGTCCTAGCCGGCGATGCCAAGATCGATCCGTCCGTCATTCTCGGTCGGCGGCTTACGGTGCAGGCAATTTCGACCGGCAGCCGGGAGATGTTCGAGCAGATGAACGGCGCGATCGCGCGCTGGCGCCTGCGCCCCGTGATCGATCGGATCTTTGCGTTCGAGGCTGTGCAAGAACGATGCGCGGTCCTTTGCCAGGCGGGCAACGTTTCGCCGATCCGACGCTCCGGTCCCTGTGCATGATTTCTTCCTCCAATACCTAGCAAGGCTCCTGAACAGGAGCGGTGGGTTATGGTGTAATCGGTGCCCGCCCTTTGCAGCATTGAACGCGCGGCACTTGTCCTGGATCAATGAGCACCGGTATCACGGTCAGCGCGACGGGAGCCAGGTCGGTGAAGCCAAGCTGGCTAGCCTCGGCGCGAGTTCAGATCGATCACCCGGCCACGGGTGAAAGGACCACGTCGTTGATGCGCACGGTGATGATGCGGCCGTTATTTGTATTGATGACCTGCACCATTGTGCCGAACGGCAACGTGCGGTGGGCGGCCGTAAAAACGCTCGAATTCGGCTGCTCGCCGCTCGCCGTATGTCCACCGCTGTTGTAGACCGACGCCATGCCGGATTCGGCAAGGGCGGCCGAAGCGCTTGCCGCGAGAACAAGTCCAGCTATAAACGATGCCAATCGCCAATAAATCATCAGAAACCCTCCTAATCGTGGCCGGCAGAAAATAACATCCGTAAAGCAGGACTGCCTGCTCAAAATTGCTCACACTCACCTTTGATATGCGTCGAAGGCCAACACTTGGTTCGGCCCCCGCCGACGCGAACGAATACGACGGGGATAACGTCAATCCCTCCAGAAGCCCTTAAACGTCGGCGCCAACTCGGTGTCGCGCACCGTATGCTGAATATTCCGGTGCCCGAGATAGGCTTGCAGCGCTCGGGCATCGACGCCGTCGTTCGCGAGCTTGAAGCCGCAGGCGTGGGTCTTGAGGTGCGATTTGGCCCTATGTAATCGACTGTGGGAACAATGCTCTTTTTACTGACAGGAAGTGTAACAGACATGAGGGGGACTATTCAGGAAGCCGCGCCTGAGTCAGAATGACGCGGGGAGAAGAAAATGCCCAAACTTACCAAAAAAGAGGGCCTTTTCCTTAGTAGACTTCAGGACCAGGGGGGCCGGCTCAGCGTCTCTGGGAACACATACGATCGGTTGATCAAAGCCGGTTATGTCCTTCCTCAGCATGACAGGTTCAGTCCGAACACTATCCACTTCACGCTCACAGAAACCGGCCGAGAGGCCCTGAAGATCCACCAGAAGAAAGCGCTAGGGGAGGAGATAGCGACGCAATCGCAAAAGCGCACCAGCGGGCGCCGCTAAGTCACGGGGGCTGCAGACATGTCGGAAAACCGGCCAGACGCACCCAGACAGTCCAAGTCGCGCAAATGGTTTGCGAAGTCGCGCAAATGGTTTGCGATCGCATTCCTCATCGTGCTGGGGGTGCTTGTCATCTGGAAATTCTTCTTCTGAGACAAAATCCGAATCCATCTCCCTGCGGGTCACACCAGGGATCAAGAAAGCGCTCGAAAGGGGCTGCCAGAGCAGATCAACGAACCATAGCGGTGTTTGTTGAGGTGGTGCTCGCCGAGTGGCTTCGCGAGAAATCGCGTTGGCCGATCCCGCGAATTCGTGACGATCTTCAAGTTCAAGTTACGCAACTCCTCGATGACCGCTCCGCTGAACGCGAAGTTGGGGTTGACGAGCGCCACCATCCGCGCCTCATGGGGCAGCAGCTCGCGCATCAGGCCGAGCGATTTTCCCGCGATCTCGACCAACTCGAAGCTGATAACGCCGCTGAGGCGGGGCATGCTCGATGGTATGATAATCGGTGACATTTAGCCGAAGCAGACTCATCAGCACGTTAAAAAACGACTTGGAAAGCACCCTCTCGTCATCGATCCGGTGGGGAAGTCGAACGCTGGCCACGAGCCATGGTCCAGATGCCGTGGGAGTTTGCTCCTCGGCCCATCGCTCGTTAGGCGTTTTCAAAATGCCCCGTCCCGACCGGCGGCAAGGAGGGCTCAAACTGCCTGCATTCAAGTCCGCTGAGGCTGTGGCTCGGAACCGGCTAGCGCCTATAGCGGCGTTTGAAAGGAAGGTGGATAGTGAGCGCCCAGGTATCGATGCAGTGTTGAACATGGCACCTAACAACGATCAGGAGATCGAGGTCGCGCCAACGGCAGAACAGCCGGCGGAAATTCCCCTGCCTTCTGATCCGAAGGTCATATTTCTTGGTGGCCTATTTGTCCTTGCACTGCTGACGACGGCCTATGTCGCGAGCGAGATCGTGTTGCCCCTGGTCTTTGCCATCGTTCTTAAGCTCCTGCTACAGCCCGCCATGCGCATATTGGAGCGGTTGCGCTTACCGCGCATACTCGCGGCGCTGCTGCTGATCTTTGCGCTATTCGGAACGATCGTCGGTTTGGGTACGGCTATCTCCGGTCCCGCCCGCACCTGGGCAGCCAAGCTTCCTGAGGGCATTCCTCGGCTTCAAGAGCGGCTGGATTTCATGCGAGAACCTATCAATACCCTGCAACGGTTCTTGCAGCAGGTGGAAGATTTTGGAGGAACGGGACCATCACCAAATACCGCCGCTGCGGCGCCAGGCCCAACTCTTCTGACGAAGCTATTCACGGGGACCCGGAACTTTGCCAGCGGGCTTTTCACGACGGTGCTGTTTCTTTTTTTCCTGCTCGTGTCTGGCGATATCTTCCTGCACCGCCTCGTCGAAATAATGCCGCGGTTCAGCGGCAAGCGCCAGGTGGTTGACATCTCGCAGCAAATCGAAAGCGACATCTCCGCGTATCTGGTCACGATCACGATCATGAACGCGGCCGTCGGTATCGCTATGGCGTTGGCGATGTGGCTCACAGGGGTGGGCGACCCAATCCTGTGGGGGACGGTGGCTTTTCTGCTGAACTATGTGCCGATCCTCGGCACTGCCTTGGGCGTGCTGATCTTCCTCCTCGCCGGCCTTTTGACCATTGATCCGCTCTGGCAAGCGCTGCTTCCTGCGGGGCTTTACGTTGGACTTCATCTGATCGAGGGCGAGACAGTAACGCCGATGCTGCTGGCCAGACGGTTCACCCTCAATCCCGTTCTCGTCATCATCTCGCTCGTCTTCTGGTTCTGGATGTGGGGCATTCCGGGCGCAATCCTCTCTGTGCCCATGCTAGCGATTAGCAAGATCATCTGTGACCGTGTGCGGCCGCTGGCTGCATTCGGCCACTTTCTCGAGGGGTGAAACCCAGCCGCTTCGGTGCGGCGGCGCTGGTTTACATTGCAGAATTTATTCTGCACCAATTGACCGTGTGCAGCGATGGCCGCGAAGATGGCCCGGCTCGCACAATTCACGCGTTCATCAAATCAATTGTGATGCCGCTAGAGAAAAGACGGATACCCGAGCATCGGAAGTACGCGGGCCACGATCGCTCCCAAACAGACCAGCACAACTAGCAGCTTCAAAAGATATGCCAGTCGCCGGTCCGGGCAGAATTTTTCGATGACCCAAAACAAGATCGCACCGATGACGACGATAATCAGAATTCCTATTACCAATGTAAGCACGGCGATCTCCTATCCTGCGGCGGTGCCGTATTGTAATCTGCGCGCTCCATCACTACCAAAAAATCGCGATTTGCTACAGCTGTGAAACGGGCCAGAAAGACGCTCGCGGCGCCGTATCTGATGATGAACGTTTCGCTGCGGCTAATGAACTGAGGATACCGATTCAGCGGCCAGCAGAGGAGAGTTTCTCGATGATATCGCTGTCCGAACCAGAACGACAAGCCGTCGCCGAGAACTGCTCCCACCGTGGCAGCAAGAAGCAGGAGCGATGAGTTCACATAGGCCCCTGTCGCGAGAGCACTGATACCAATAATAAGCGTCGAGCCGGGGACTACGGTGCCGATCACAGGGATGGCCTCTGACAGCGCCAGCAGGAAAACCGCACCGAGAGCATAGTGCGGATGCGCCGCAACAAAGTTGACGACCTCGGCAAAATACAACGTCATGGGTTTGTCCTCGGCCAACGCGCGTTTGCAGCGCGATGGTTTGGGCTGGCTACGCCCCGCTTCGGCGCCGGATGCATGCACGGCAGCACGAAGCTGAAGAAACGGATTGTCGGTGTTTACGCAGCTCGGTTTTCCTTGGTCCAGAACGTGGCGTGAGTGATCGACACGGTCGTGCCGTCTGGATCGGAGATTGTCTCAACCTTGGCACCGAGCTGTTGCGCGAGTGCCTTCACGATACCGGTTCCGAGTCCGGTTTTTGGTTGTGCAAAGACGCCATCCGGCCTGCCGCTCCCATTGTCGGCGACCGAAAGCTTCCAATTCGTTCCATCGACATCATAAGCGATGACTACGCGACCATCGGTTTTATGACTGGGGAACGCATGCTTCAGAGCATTCATAACAAGCTCGGTGGCGATCAAACCTAAGCTCTCAGCTTCCCGGCAAGTCGCATTACCCCCTTCGCCGATCACTTTGATCCTTACTGACGCATTGTCGCCAACGATCGAGGTCGCGAGGGCCGCGCACAGCTTTGAGAGATAAGGCACCATATCGATAGGTCCAATGATCCCGGACGCATGGAGCTGCTGTTGCACCGCCGCAATCGAGAGGACGCGCTTGTGAGCGTCCTGCAGGTGACCGCGCGTCTCATCGGAATCGACCCTGTTCGCTTTCAGCAAGATAATGCCTGCAATGATTTGTAGACTGTTGGCGATTCGGTGCTGCAGTTCCACAAGCATCACTTCTTTTTGTCGCAACAGCTCGTCTTTTTCGCGCTCCAGAATGCGCCGTTCGGTGACATCCTCTATGCCGAGCAGGATGGTCGTTTCGGCGCCTTCCTTGTAAGTCACTTGGCGGGCATTTAAGTACATCGTGCGGTGTCCGAGATCGGGGAACTCGTGCTCGACCTCATAGCCCTCCATTACGCCGTGCTCGGGGATGATTTTTTCCAGCAACACGCGAAGCTTTGGAATGTTCCATTGCCCATCGCCCAACGCGTAAAGAAGTCTGCCTTGGGTGTCCTCAGGCCTGACCTTAAAATCCGAATAGAAGGAGCGGCTCGCGGCGATAACGCGCAGCATCTTGTCGAGCACAAGCACAGGTTCACGCACAGTATCGACGATGCTCTGAGCGAGTGCGCACGCATCTGCGATGTCGGTGAACTGCTGCCTGAAATTGGTGGTTTGCACAACGCCTCCGCCGGTATATCCGCGCTTGGCATGATCTCCGCGTTCGGGGCAACTGATCATGGGTTGGGATAGTCAAAAGCTAGGCCACATGCCAAAGGCGGGTCTGTATAAAACTGACCACTAAATGCGTCGCAGTGACGCCCATTCAAGCACCCTTAGCCGAGCACCGTGAGTTCCGACTGGGGCAGTCACCCCGTATAAGTTACTCAGCGCATCGCGTCCAAAGGCGATACGCAAGGCTGTCACGATTCCGGCGGCGGCGAGTGCGACGCAGCCAAGGCGCACCGCTACCAGCGCTACAAATTTAGCTCCCGAGTGGGGAAATTTGCGGTCACGAAGGGCCCCTGCCAAGCGCATCATCAGCATGGGGAACACAATGCGCGTCATGTACGCAAGGCCGCGTAGTATTACCGGCGGCGTCGCCACATCATGCCGATGATCGCTCCGGCCAGCAGGCTCGCGGTCAATATGGCAAGCGGATTCTTTCGCGCCAGGTCTTCGAACCCGGAGGCGAATGTTTTCATCTGCTGCTTGGCCGAGGACGCCATTTCGGAGCCAGCCTCCGCAATCGAGCTCGCGGTCGATCCAACCTCCGACGCGACAGCTTGCCCGACGTTGCGGACCGTGCGCGTGGCCGTGCTGCCGGCTTCACTTGCGAACTTGGACACGGTTTCCTGCATCCGGGCCACGTCGGCACGCAGAATTCGACAAGTCTTCGGCAAAACTGTCGCGTGCAGCGCTTGCCGAATCGGCAAGATCTGATGTTCCGCGATCGAGTGCGGCGCCGACGTTATTGCTGAAGGACTCTGCCTGTTTGCGTGCGGTCTGGCCGAATGCTTGTCCCGATGATTGCTTGTTCGGCAAAGAACCGACTGCGCTGCGAGGCTGGCCGGCTTTCTGCCAGTTTGATGTTTCGTTCATTTGTTTGATCCTGTTACCGCCACGCCCATACGATCAACTCAGCCTTGACAGCAAAGTTCCGGATAGCGGGCGCTTTCCCCAGTAAGCCGCCCCGTGAACACCCGGCGCTTCTGCAAAGGTATGGTTTCGCTTCGGCTAATTGCGGCCGATTATCGTTTCGGTGAGCAGGTGACCATGCGACAGGCTGAGCAATCGCATGTTAGAATCCTCTACCTTCATCCTTCCCGCGTGCGCGAGCATCATCATTGGCACGTTTGCGTGGACTAGTTTGGCTGCGGCGTTCGAAATGAAGCCGCCGCCCGGCGCTTACCGACGCACGAGCCCGTGTCGGGGCGCATAGCCAGAAGCGCCAGGATGATCCCGAACGCTGCCATAACGGTGCATCAAATGACCGGGAGCGTAACCAGAAGCTCCGGGTGAGGTGCGAACACTGCCGTGTCGATGCATCATTTGCCCCGGCGCAAACCCGGACGCGCCCGGACTCTTGGCGAGTGCGGCTGGTGACGAGGCGATCAGCAAACCGGCGATCGCAGCCAATGACAGGATTTTGGTCATGTTAAATTCCTCTGTTTTGACGCCGCTTAAGACGGGGTTGCACTCGCGACCGCGACGATCAGGGCGGGCCGCCGTGATTATCCTGAGGCGCCCCATGTGATTGGCCCGCCACTATGCCTGGCGCGGCTACCGTTGAGGCGGTTCACCTGGTTTGTCCTAGTGGTTAAGCGGATCGGCGCCGGGACAATCGAATCCGAACATCGAACCCGCGAGCATCGCCCCCACCTGAGCGTCAGTGATGCCGTGGTGCTTGTTGAAGCGCTCACCGTCGTAAGCCTCCCAACGTTGACAATAACCGCGCTTTCCTCGTTTGATGAGGATCGGGCTGTTATCGCTCGGCAAGTGCGCCGCGCAAACTTCGGGCAGGTCTGCCAGCACTTCGCTGATGCTTCGCCGAATGAACTCCATTGGTTCCTACTGTTTTGATCCGCTATTTTTGATTAGTTGTCTATTCGATAGATAGGACATGGCGTCCTACTTTTAAATGCGCAAAAAGAAATAGTTCCACCATGGAACGTTTCGCGTTGGTCGGCCGCCGCGGCGGCCGGACGTCGCGCGCAGGTTTTGCTGCATCTTCACATCTGGGGATTAGAGCGCCGGTTCAATGAGTAAGACGTATGAGGCTGCGCTACTTACCGAATGTGTGTCGTAGCCTTGGTGAGCAATTGTATAGTCAACAGGAGATAGATGATGTCGATCGGACTCATACTCGTCATCCTCGTAATCTTTTTGGGGGTTTCAGTGGTCGTTTCGGCGGCTACGGCTACGGCTACGGCTACGGTCATGGCGGCATGGGTGTCGTCGGTGTCATCATCCTCGTCGTGCTGCTGTTGATGGGCAGGCTTTGATCTTACAGGCGGAATGTCGAAGCTGCATCGCAACGGCCGAAGGCGGCGCGTGCTGAAACGCAAGCAGCCTCACCGCCCGCCCATGACGCTGGGCAACATGCGACTTGGGCGTGAGAGCGGCCTTTAAGCGCCTAACGCAGCGCCAGCTGTACGCCGGTATTGAGATCAGGGTTCAATTG
Organism: uncultured Alphaproteobacteria bacterium; assembly: GCA_963833605.1. Classification (GTDB taxonomy): domain Bacteria; phylum Pseudomonadota; class Alphaproteobacteria; order Rhizobiales; family Xanthobacteraceae; genus JAFAXD01. The sequence continues at coordinate 25,890 of CAWHYZ010000010.1, read as the reverse complement.
GGGGCTTGAGCCCAACCTGGAGGCTTTCTTCTGTATTGGGTCCCGGCCTGTTGCTGCGGGGCTGAGCGCTGTTCCTCGTAGTGTTCTGCACACGCTAGCCACCTCTGGGCCATCTGAGTCCACGTAGCCTTGCCTTCCGCGTCGTCCGCGGATGCGGCCGCTCGCCGGCATTCCTTGGCATGATTGCGAAATGTTTCTGACAGGTTCATGGCTGATGCTTTCGTTCTTGAAGCCCGCCGCAATTTGCATGGCCCAAATAGGCCACTCTTCCGAACCTTATTTGACGAATGTCAAAGCTGCTGAGAGATGGTCCGATAGTCGGGGGCATTCCGGTACGGCGATCGGAGCCGACGCGGCCGCCGGCCTCGTCTCGGTGCGCGCAAGCCGCCCTTTCGGGGAGAGATGAACCCCAAGCCTCCACGCGGCCCGCCGATGACGCTGGAGTCACAGCCGGGCGGTCACGTGGGGAGCGCTTGGTGCTCGGCACTACGCCTTGCGCGAGGCGGAGTTTTTGCGTGAGAGCCTTTTACTTAGAGCGCTTGCGGTTGTTTTCGCGCGTGATCGCTTCTTGTGGCCGTTATTAACGGGCTCACGCCTTGTGCCCCGGTCTGATGCAAGTTTGGTCGCGGCCACCTGAACATCTGGCGGCGCGGCGTCCACCTGAACGGCATCCGCCTGAACATCTGGCAGCGCGGCGATCATGTCGGGAACGTCGGTTTTGCTGGTGCCCCCGACCAATCTCAAAAATTGAAGCGCCGCTGCATTCTGCACGTCAAATCCGAGCCGCGCTGTCTGGTAGCTGATAGTAAACCACGGGTTCATCATGTGGAATCTCCAGTGATGCTTTGAAAAAAAAGGATGCGCTAATTGACAAGCCGACGTCTGTACAAAATTGCTCACCAGCTTCGCCTTCCACCAGGGACAGGTTCCGTCGCCGAGCAAAGCGACGGCGCCGACACCCCGGCCGAACTGGAAAGAGCCGCCGCCGCCGGAGAAACTGACCGGCAAGCAGTTGCGCTGATCGCAGAGGTTACAATCAACGACGAACAGGAAGCGGTCGAGCTCCACGGTCCACATTTGAGAGGTAATGCGAAGCACGCCGGCAGCATCAACACGATGAGCGGTTGTCAAATACGGCTCTGAAGGGGCCTGAACTCTTTCTTCTGTTCCACTCGCTCGGCCAACTGCCGCCATTGGCGCGCAAGCTCTTCAAGTCTACGCTTCGTCGCGGAATCATTGGCCCGCATAGCGTGCCGCGTGCATTCCGCTTCGTGGGTTCGATATCTCTCGGCGTCGGTTGACATGACCCGCCCCCCCCGACTCGCCTATGACCCAGAGTGTGAGACTGCGCTTGGCTAAAGCGAAACTAGAGGTAAATCGTTAAGCGGCAATCATTTGTGATGGGTTCGGTATGCATCGGTGTCTTTGCCATTGGTGTGATCGTGCGCCTGCTAACCGGTCTGCTTGATGCTGGCGACCGGGAGACCCTGCGCAGGGGTGGCAGCCCACATATGCCTTTTGGATGCCGATAAAGAAAGATTGCTGAGAAGGCCGTTACCACGTTCCAACGCGCGACTAGCATTTCGCGCGGAATTTCCTGTTATTCTATTTCCAGCATCCGGAACGGCGGCACCCGCCGCCATGTGAGGATTGCTTGATGGCTTAGACCAACGCCGCGCACGCCGCGCGTCTGCTGGCGCGGCGCGTGCCAGACCCAGAAATAGAAATCGACGTCAGAACGCTGATCGCGTGTCGCGCGAGGGCCTGCCCCGACTAGGGCGTTCTACTCAACCTCTCCCTGTCGATGACCTCACCAGTACCGCCGGCCGAAACCGAAACCGACGGAGGGGTAACCGTAACCGTAAGAGCGATACCCGTAACCGTAAGAGGAAGGGTACCCGTAACCGGAATAGGAGGAGGCACCATAGTAAGAGGGAGCAACCCCGTAACCGCGCCGATAAGCCCGTCGGGCATAGCGGTAGGAGCGACGGTTGACGCGACGTGCCGTCACGCGGGCGCGCCGATAGGTTTGGGCCTGCGCCTGATCGATGGTCAGTCCGATGCCGCCCCGCGATGTGATTTGCGGCGACACCGGGATTGACGCAAACACAGCGGCGGCCAGCAGCAGCCCGATAACAGCTAAGATTTTCATTGGACGGATTCCTTCGACGACTGGGATAACAACGCGAGTCGAAACCGAGAGTTCCGCTACGCCAGCAAGCCCGGGCATCGATATTTTTACTGCAACGAATGGAAGCTGCTCACGCCGCAGGAAAATTGTTGTCATACCCAGGCTGCGGAGGCTGGCTCAGCAAGTTTGGAAACTGTCGGTGACCAAATGTCCCAACATCTGGGCCCTTAGCGGGCCGTGCCAGCCTTATCTTCCAGCCTGAACTTTAAGGCGCCCCGCCCAACCGGCCTAGGAACGTTGCCGACATTAGGCTGCCGATGCGGTTTCAGGCCTGAAATCCTGCCCATGCTGCTGATCGCCTTGCGAGCGCACCCTAGGCCCCCTGTCGGTGGTTTTTCCGACTAAGCTGCAGGAAAGAACATGGACGGTCCGCTAGGTGGTCCAGCTATTTCGCACGCGCGCAGATGGGGAGCGGCTCAGTTCAGCCGGGACCCGGGAACGCGCTGGCCCTCCCGACGGCCGACGCTGGGCGCCGGCGGACGCTCGGGCTCAAGTTCCTCGGCTCGCGACGACCCACTGCCGCCCGGACCGAACACGTCGGCGGCCGATTCCTGAAGCTGCGTCTTCCACTGCGTGATCTGGTTCGGGTGGACCTCAAAATTCTCGGCAAGCTGAGCCAAAGTCATCTCGCCCTTGATCGCGGCAAGCGCCACCTTCGCCTTGAAGGCCAGTGTGTGCGTCCGGCGTGCTCCTCTGCCCATCGTCTCTCCTGATTCGCGGGTCAATCTTGCCCGCCGTCAGGCGGAAACTCCACCTACCGCTCTGTGCAGATGCCAGCACCGGCTCTGACCATCCCATCGCCAACGCAGCGGGACGTGCACTTTATCTCCGGCTTCGATATCTTTCCCGCTGACATCCAGGACCGCGGGCGACTGCGTGTGAATCGCCGAGCCGCGGGGATGATGTGCAGACGGCGACAACAACAAGTTTAACAGCGCGGAGGACGCCTTGGCCCGACTGACCCGACGCAGTCTCGTGTTGAGCGCATCTGCTACGTCACTGAACGTGATGCTTGGAGATGATGCGTTCGCACAAACCTACCCATCTCAGGACATTCACTTTATCGTGGGCTTCGCTCCCGGCAGCGGACCGGACCTCATCACGCGCTGGATCGCGGAAAAGATCCGGCCGCACCTCGATAACCGCACCATCCTGGTGGAGAACAAGGTCGGAGCCGGCGGAAACATTGCGACCGAGTACGTCGCCCGCGCCAAGCCGGATGGCTATGTCATCTACGTCACCGGCGGTAGCGCACTCGCCGCGAGCGGGCATTTGTTCAAGCATCCTCCGGTCGACGTGACCAAAGCATTCGAAAGTATCGCGACGCTCGCGCGCCAACCGACGCTGGTCGTCGTGGGACCGCACTCATCGTACAAGTCGGTTACCGAACTTCAGGCCGGGATGAAGAGCAAGGGCGACAAAGCAAGCTATGGTACGGCCTTCCCGACAGCGCGCGTGCTCGGCGCAATGCTGCGCGATTCGGCAGGTGGCAAGGCCGTGGAGGTCCAGTACCGGACCTCGGCAGACTGGATCAACGACCTCATGAGCGGCACGCTCGATTTTGCCATCATCGACAGCGCATCGGGGAGCGGCCATGCCCGGCAAGGCCGCATTCGCATCGTCGCGGTGAGCACCGCTGATCGCTTCTCGACAATGCCCGACGTGCCGACCCTCAGGGAAAGTGGCGTCGACGTTAATTCTGCCGGCTGGTGGGCGGCCTACGCGCCGGCCGGAACCCCGGCGGCGATCCTCGACCAACTGCACACCGCATTCACGGCTGTCGTGAAGACCCCGGAAGCCAAGACGTTCTTCAACGGCATCAGCAATGAGCCGTGGCCGATGACGCGCGCGCAGGCGCATGAAGCCTATCTCAAGGAATACAAGGACTGGGGCGAATACGTGCGGATTGCCAAGATCGAGCCGCAGGGATAGTGAGGATTTCCAGGCGCCAAGCCAGGGAGGCGCCAATGCGCCGAGAAATGACAGCAGCCTCACTCTCGATGCTATCGCTTGTCGCCGGCACAACGATGGTGTTGTTGTCGGAGGCCGCTTATGCGGCTGACAATCCGGCTACGATCGCGCCCGCACTCAAATGCGAGGCATTGACGGGCTTCAGCGTTCCCGGCTCGAGACTTCTGATCGAAAAGGCCGATGTGGTGGCGGAAGCGCCGCCCGGAACCGTGCAGGTGGGGCCTCCTGACCCGGAAACCGTGGGCGTTGCACTCCCGTCGAATTGCCGGGCGCAGGGCGTCATCGACAAGCGCTTCGGGGGTGACGGAAAAAGTTATGCAATCGGCTTTGCGATCGCTCTTCCTGATCGCTGGAACGGCCGGCTTGTGTATCAGGGTGGCGGCGGCTTGAACGGATCGATCCGGCCGCCGCTGGGCGCACAAGCCGCCGGGGACGCGCCGGCGCTCGCGCGTGGATTTGCTGTCGTCTCGACTGACAGCGGTCATCAGGGCGCGGTGTTCGACGGCTCTTTCATGAGGGAACAGGAAGCGGCGATGAACTTCGCCCATGGTTCCGTCGGCAAGGTTACGGCGGCCGCGAAGGCGATCATTGCCCGCTATTACGGTCAGCCGCCCGCGCGCTCCTATTTGGTCGGCTGCTCCACCGGAGGCCGCGAAGGCATGCTGGCATCACAACGCTATCCGGGAGAGTTCGACGGGATCGTTGCCGGCGCGCCGGCGATGCGCACGGGCCGTTCAAACCTCGGCCTCGCCTGGGCCAACTACCTCTTCACGCAGATCTCTCCCAAAGATGCAGCCGGGAAACCGGAAACCAACAGGGCTTTCTCGCCCTCTGACAGGAAACTCGTTACCGACGCCATTGTCGCCGCATGCGATGCGAAGGACGGCCTCAAGGACGGCATGATCTTCAACCCGCGTCAGTGTCAATTTGACCCGGCATCGCTCGCGTGCAGCGGTGCCAAGACCGATGCCTGTCTGGCTCCGGCTCAGGCAAGCGCTCTGACGAAGGCGTTCGCGGGACCGACGAATTCCCGCGGGGCTCAGTCCTATGTGGCGTATCCATGGGACAGCGGCCTCGCCGCCGAGGGCGTTCCAATTCCTGGCATTCTCACGACCGGCGCTCGGGGCCCCGTCAATCCGCCATTTCTCGAGACGATCAATGTCGATGAAATCGAGGATCGCCTTACCGCAGACGGAATGGATCGCCTCCAGGCCACGGCGAACTGGACCAACCTCAACAGCTTCTTCGCGCGTGGCAGCAAGATTCTTTACTACCACGGCGTCAGCGACCCCTGGTTCTCGGCGTTTGACACGGTCGACTACTACGAGCGGATGGCGAAGAGTTCCGGCGGGTTGGGCCAGGTGCGCGCGAACTCCAGCCGCCTCTTTCTGGTTCCCGGCATGGGCCATTGCAGAACGGGCGCCGCGACCCTCGATCAATTCGATCTGCTGCAAGCCGTCGTCGACTGGGTCGAACAGAACAAAGCGCCCGAAATGGTTACGGCCACAGGTGCCGCTTTCCCCGGCCGCAGCCGGCCGCTCTGCGCCTACCCGCAATACGCAGCGTATAAGGGCCAAGGCGATCCGGAGAATGCCGCAAGCTTTGAATGCCGCGATTGAGCAGGCGGGACATTGCCAGCTGTGAGCGGCAACCATGGATCTGCCTGGAGTTAAGTAATTGAATTGCACACTGAAAATCTCATTGTCTGCGTGAACGGAAACGAGCCCACCACCGGTATGGGCGCCCGGTATGTGCCATTTGCCCCCGATCGAATTCTCAAAATTGGCGAAGCCGGCGAGGCTCCCGCCTAGCCGCGGCAGGCTCGTAACAAAGCCACTGCCGACTGGATCGCCAACAAATACGAACACAATCGATATGGTGCGGGTTTCCTGTTGTAGGATAGCAGTCACCTGATTGGTGCTTGGTACAATCACGTCCGGCCGGAACTCAACCAACTGCTTTGCGAAGGTCCGTGCGTTGTCGGGGTGTCACCAGTCCAACGATAGTCGATGAGGATGCTGCGGCCGTCCGTCCAACCTGCGCGCTGGAGCCCTTCCCGCATGAGCGTGAACGTCGCCTTCGGGGTACCGCCATCAATTCGGCGGGGGCTTTAAGGATGCTTCCGGCCATCGAAGAAAAATACACGGCTTTTGTTACAAATCAGAAAGTACATAGCTACTTATCACGACTTACTCTTTAAAACATTTCATCGTATCTTGGCTTCCGATATGAGCGCCAGAGGCTTACGGGATGAGGCTTGGCGTGTGACACGATGAACGACGCCACGCTAAAGCAGATCGCAACAGCCAAACCGACGGTCAATAACGGTAGCGCCATCTGAACATAGAACCACATGTCGGCGATCCTCCGGAGGTGTGTTCTCCCTGAAGTTGATTTAAGAACGACAGACCACTTTTATCAGAGCCTGATTAATTTCCATTCGTGAGCTATTTTGCTCAGACTTCGGACGGAAAAGGGCGGAAGAAAATAATAATCGATACGCCATCCCAAAGCGTTCGGTCTTCAATTCAACTTGCTGAACCAGAACCCATCCGGGTGTCTGTTACCTCGCTCCGAAGCATGTCGGGCGAAAGGAAATACCATGCAAGTACCATCAATGCTGCAAGGGGAATCGTTGAAGCGTCTGCTGCAAGGAGCAGCCGCCGGTGCCATTGCGACGATGTTTGTTGGCTTTTCCTGGGGTGGCTGGTCGCTCGGGAGCACCGCCGACAAGATGGCAAAACAGCGGTCAGAGTTGGCAGTCGTATCGGCGCTGGCACCCGTGTGCGCCGACAAGTTCCGCGCACTGCCTGACTCCGAGGCGAAGAAAGTCGTGCTTTCGAAGGTCAACTCGTGGAAGCGCCGGGACGAATTCCCTAAGGAGCTTGTGACCCTTCCGGGTGAAACGTACCCGAATTCCTCCCTCGTCGACGCGTGCTACGCAATATTGCTTGCACCGAAGTCGGCCGCGCTCAATTGAGATAGCCGCTGCTTTTAGGAGGAGGCTTGGCGCTTTCGGCCACGGAAACGCGTAGTGATCGATATGGACGCGAACAGCAGTCTCACGGTTCGTGTAGGTCGGAGCGGAAGCAAATATATTTGGCAGCTCTACCGTGAGGGTATTGTCGAAAAGGTGAAGTATTCCGGTCCTATTTACATATCGGAGAACTCCGCAATGGCCGCGGGGCAGGCGGCGCGTACCATCTACTTGGCTCGGCTGGAGCACCAGAAACAGCGGTGAGGGACGGGAGCGTACCTCCGCCCCACGCCTCTCAGAGGTAGGCTGCCTCAGTTGGTGGCCTCGTCCTGGTTCATTTCAGCTTTTTCGGATGTAGCCGCACACCGGGCGCATCGCCATTGAGAAAGCCTCGAGAGTCACCTGAACGACCCTCGCATGGTAGGCGCCTCATCAGCGCCGCGCGAGCTTGGCTCCTTCTGGCTAGTCAATCGACCGGTGGAAGTGAGCAATATTGAACAGCTTCGTTCCGGCCGTCGGGGCAGTGTTTTGCCATTGTACCGGGGAGTGGCCTCCCCGAGTGGTACGGTGGCCCCCGTCCGCTCCCCGTGGACCGGGGCCGCTACCGTTCTGCCGGAGAGCAGGGCGATCATCATCCCGATACGCTTAGGGAGTTGGCCGCTGAATGCGTTGCACAAGCGGAGCGCACCATCGATCCAGAACATCCGCGTCGAACTTCTGATAATTGTCCAAAAATTGACGCAATGGCGAACGACCGCGATGCGGTAACTCAACTGTCATATGAGATTGCTGGATTTCCTGAATGCCTCACAAGTTCGCGATCGGTGACAACGTGCAATTTCATCCCGCCGCAGTGCCTCGTCCCGACGGTCATATGGGTAGAACGTCGATCCGAAGATCACCGGTAAGTTAAGTAAACGAAGGCCGCTAGGATTGCTCCAAACGGCCTTACGTTGCCTTGGGCAGCGTCGCATTGCGAAGCGTTGCGTTGTGGTGCAAAACTGGTGTGGCGCGTTGCGTTTGCAGTGCGGCGCGAGACCCACGTTAAATTATATTGGGCTGCACAGTCCTCACCACAAGCTGCGCACGAAAATATAGTGCGAGGGACTCAACAGCAGGGATTCAGTTTAAATGGGCTCCTGTCAGCGCATCAATGATGCTGGAGCGTTGACTGACCAAGTAACCCCCAACGGCGCCGACGCGCGCCCAAATTGGAAAGAGCAGCCTGCGCGCCTTGATCCGAAGCCTGGAACGGCGGCGCCCATCGGGGGAGCTTGCTTCATGGCACGCCGTTCGCTCAGACGCCCCAAGCGGCCAAGCGTCGCAGAATGCGCTACGCCGTTGCTCATGATCGTCGTATCGCGCGCCTATGCGCTTATCCCGATTGTATCCCGCGTCGAATGTGAGCAATTTTGAGCAGACCGTCGCCCTCTAGTCCTGCTACTCAAGCTTCGAGACCAAGGGGAGAAGCGAACCCGTCTCTTCCATTCAGCGCCAGGTCTCGGAGAAAAAATATCATGGACAAGGACCGGATCGTCGGATCGGCGAAGGAGATCAAAGGCGCAGTCAAGCAAGTGGTCGGCAAGGCGGTCGGTGACGCCAAGTTGGAGTCGGACGGCAAGACCGACAAGATCGAAGGCAAGGTTCAGAACGCCATCGGCGGCCTCAAAGACACGCTCAAAGGGAAATAGCCATAGCAGCACCGTTCTCGGTTCCCTGCAAACTTGGACTTCGTGCCAGATCGGCGCGAGTGTTCAATGTCGCTCCTCCTGCTCCCGAAAGGTCGTGTGAAATGCTCACCGCACAGCAGTGTCGCGCGAAAGCAGTCGAGTATAGAGGTTTCCTGGATGCTCCGCGCTCGCTCGCTGAGGCCAGCGAATTTCGCAATCTGGAACAGGCGTATACGACGTTGGCCGAGAACGAAGAATGGCTGGCGCTCAATGCCAGCAAAATCCTGACGGCATCGGACTACGACATCGTGCCAACACTGAAGGACGAGCCGGACAAGCGCGTCGTCCGCATCAGAGACGACGAGCGTATTCTGCGGTGCTTGGCCACCTGGCGCATCCGAACGGCGCACGACGAAACAAGCAACTTCCAACCGGGTAGTCATTTCGCCCTGGTGAAGGCGATCTGAATTGACCAAGTCCAACTACTACAGAGCCAGGGCCGAGCAATGCGAGCGGAAGGCTGATGCCGACCGCGATCCCAAGGTCAGAGCTCAACTCGAAGACTTCGCGGATCAGTGGCGCTACATGGCGGCACAGGCCGAACGGCTGGGCATCTAGGCCGCCTCAGGCAGGTGGCATCGCTGTTTATCATCGCGGGCTTTCTCGGCTCCACGTATAGCCGGGATGCATATCTCTTCCGCTGCCTGGTTCAATTCAGCCAATCACAAACTGAAGGCCGACCGCAGTCTCAAGCGTCGCGCTTGCCGTGTGCAACGAAACCGGCCCAAGTCTGGTCGCCAGCGACGCTATCCGCGGTCACGCCACCCCAGGTCTGGAACGCCTGCACCGAAACTTTGGTAAATGGGCCGAACTCTCGTCGATTGCGCCCGACGCCGTATACCACTGGCCGGGTGCGCCGTTGAGGAGAAGCTGTTGCAGACTGCTGTTATTCGGCGTGCAATTTTGACCCCCCGTATTGCCTCATCTGAGAATGTTACCAGGCGGGTGGCGGTAGTACGTTTGCTGAGTGATCAACATTGAGGGCTGGAACAGAGGAGGGGCTGTGGGCGGGTCGGGCCCTCCATAGCCCGAGCCGTCCACAGCCCCGGGCGGCTGCACGACGGTTTCGCATCCCTCGGCAGCTGTCTCAGCGATCAGTCTTTGCGCGGAGATCTTGCGCAAGGCTCGCAGCAGACGCTGCACGATCGAATGCTGCTTGTTGCCGAACTGTTCGGGATGGCGCTCCGCCAGACGGCCGACAATGGCCATCGCGGTCAGCTGCGGCTCCGCCGCGAGCCAGCCCTCGATCAGCGCCACGTGCGGGTCGAGCTTTGACGGCATCCGGACCCGTTTCTTGTAACGCCGCTTAGGCCGCCGATGGGTGGCACGCGGCTCGCCACGCGCGAGATCATTGCCGAGCCCTCGGGCGAATGCGGCGGGCGTCGCGGCCGAGCTGTGCACGACCGCGGCCACATCGCTCTTTCCAGCGGCAGTCTCTCGGAGCGCGCCTCCGGCACGACGGTCGATGCGATTGCCGAGTTCCTCCTGCGCTGCGCGGATCTCGGCCAGCAGCGCGACGGGATCGAGCGTGCGGTACTGCTCGCGCAACCGCTTCTTCACGGCCTCGGTGACCATCGGATGTGCCAGAGCTCGCTCATAGGGCGTCGACGGATTATGATAGCGCTTGATCACCTTGGCGCCTTCGCGCCGCTTCTCCTTCAGCTTGAACGATGGCTGGAAGAAGTTCACGTAGAGCCGCGCCGCCGCGTAGAGCCGGGCCATCACGCGAGCCGTCTCGACGCCGTCGAACCGGCCATATCCCATCAGTCGTCGGACGACCGCGCCGTTCTTCTGCTCGACGAAGGCCTGATCGTTCTTTTTGTAGGCTCGCGATCGTGTCACCTCGAGCTTCTGCTCGCGACACCAGGGAACGACTACCTCGTTCATGAATGCACTGTCGTTGTCGAAGTCGACACCGCGCAATAGCCAAGGGAACAAGCTCTGTGCGCGCTTGATCGCCTCGACGACGAGGCTGCCTTCGCGATTGACCAGCGGCAGGCACTCGGTCCATCCGGTGGCAACGTCCACCATCGTCAAAGTCTGGATGAACGAGCCCGCCACCGACGTGCCGCCATGCGCCACCATGTCGACCTCGCAGAAGCCGGGCGCCGGATCCTTCCAGTCGTTGAACGTCCGGATCGGCACCTCACGACGGATCGCGGAGTAGAAGCCGGCCCGCCGGCGACGGCCGCCCGCCGCCGCAATCTTCACGTCGCCGAGCATTCGATCAATGGTTGCGGCGCTCACCGCGAGCAGTTGCGCCTGCTCGCCTTCACTAAGCTCCAATCGGCCGTGTTGCTCCAGTGCCGGCAGAAGGGTCGGGATCATCGCCACGAGCCGCTTACCGCACACGCGATCCGACGCCTCCCACAATGCCGTCAGTGCGTCTTTGATCGTCACGCCGTAGCGCCGCTTGCGCTCACGCAAGTCTCGGGTCTTGGCTGTCTCCTCGACGCTGCGCCGCCGCAACGCCCGCACCGCATGCTTGCGATGCCAGCCCGTCGTCCGGCACAACGCATCGAGGATGCGCCCCTTCTCCACCCGCCCTGCCGACCGGTAGCGCTCCGCCACCGCTGACAAAACCTCGCGCCGCGCGCCCATGCTGATAGTTCCCGCCATGAGCGCCACCGAGCCGATTCGGCGGCGCCGCCCCAATCATCGGCGGACACTTCTCCAGTAACATTCCTGGTGAGGCAATGCGCCCCCTGAGCCGGGGGATTGGAGTGCGCCCCTGACGCTGGACAGATTAGAGGTTGGGAATTGACCGGAGCTGCCGGGCTTTCAGAGGATGAAAGCCATGGCCAAGCACCGTTCCCATAGCATCGAGTTTAAACGGCAGATTGCCCAGGAATTCATTGCGGGCGAGACGCTCCACGCTCTCGCGAAACGCCACGACGTCTCGCGCACCCTTATCCGAATCTGGGTCAGGAAGCTTGAGACAGGGGCTTTCGATGAAGACGCCCGAGCGGCTGATCTTCTTCAGGAATACGAGGCGAAGATCGCGGCACTCGAACGCATGGTCGGGAGGCAGGCACTCGAAATCGAGTTTCTAAAGGGGGCGCTGAAAAACGCACTGCGGCCGAGAAGCGCGAGTACATCCGTCATCACCGGCCCTGTGGTGTCTCGGTCACCGAAGGATGCCGTCTGATGGGCCTGCCGCGCTCTACCTATTACGACGCGCCGCGGTGAAAGCTGACGACGCTGCGATCGTCGCGAATATGACTGCGATCTGCGATGAATTTGAGGCCTATGGCTATCGCCGGGTTGGCGCTGAGCTTCGCCATCAAGGGATCGTCGTTAATGTCCAAGAAGATCCGCCGCCTCATGCGCGAGTATGACATGCAGCCCAAGCGCCGGAGGCGGTTCGTGGCCACCACCGACAGCGACCACGACGGCCCAATCTTCCCGGACCTCTCCCGCGACAGGATAGTCGATGGCCCGAACCAGCTCTGGGTGGCGGACATCACCTACATCGCGATCGCGACGGCTTCGTCTACCTGGCGGTCGTTCTTGATGCCTGGTCACGCCGCGCCGTCGGCTACGCGATCAGCCGCTCGATCGATGCGCGCGTTGCCGTTGCGGCTCTGAAGACGGCCATCCGAGTAAGGCAGCCGCCGAAGGGCTGCATCCACCACTCGGATCGCGGTTCGCAATACGCTTCCGAGCCGTATCGCCACATACTCGCCGACCATGGCCTCGTCGGCTCGATGGGGCGGCGCGGCAATCCCTACGACAATGCCAAGGCCGAGAGCTTCATGAAGACCCTTAAGGTCGAGGCCGTCTATTTGATGGATTACGAAACCTTCGAAGACGTCACCGCCGACCTTCCACGTTTTATCGATGAGGTCTACAACACCCGCAGGCTCCACTCCGCGCTTGGCTACCTCAGCCCAGCACAGTTCGAGGATCACCACGCCCGGCAGACGGTCAAAACCGCCGCATGATCCTGTCCAGCTTCAGGGGCGCACTCCAGATCGGGGGTCAGTTTTGAACGCCGATTAACAGCCGCGTTCGCGCGTGTCGTCATCGGTACGTATTTCGATCGACGGATCGCGTCCTATTCGGATGCCATGCACGTCGCGCGCGCCGTCTGGATCGGCCAGCTACGGGGTAAACCGGTGAACACGCAGCAAATCGCTCGCTCGATTGGCATGCCGCGCACTACGGTTCTTCGCAAGCTCGCCTATCTTGTCGACGAAGGTCACGTGTGCCGAGAAGGCACGAGGTACTACGTTGCAGACAAAATCATTCTGAAAACGCCCTTACGCGATAAACTCATCCGCATGGTCTACGCGACCGCTGATAAACTCAGGCGTATTGTTTTTGATGGTGTCTGTGGCCATCGCGCAAAATGATTTAAAATCAAATATTCAAGTTACGCGCAAGGATCAGGAAACCGAATCCGTTCGGGGGCGGGGGGCAAAAAAGCAAATTTGCTTTTGATGGTCCATGGGGGCGGGGGGCAAAAAAATCAAAAGAGATTTTTGGGTGTTTGTCGGTGTTCCCGGGAATGCGGACATCCAATCACGGCGCTTTGACGATCTGCTTGCACGCGGGGGGCAACCCGGCCAGCGTCAAAACCGGTCTCGGTTTGCGCGGCGGCGGGTGCAGCGTCAATTCCTTGAACCAGAAGTCAAGCTCGCTACCGCAGCCGTCGCTTGGGAGCGGCGGTGCTGGCGGCTTGCATTCCGCACTGTCTGCCGGACAGGCGATTTGGACATGAAAATGCTCGGCGTGACCATACCAGGGACGCACCTTGTAAAGCCAGGTGCGATCAGCTCCGGCCTCGCGGCACAGCGCCTTCTTGATCGCGGCATTGACTAAAATGCGGACGACCACCTGATCCTCCGCAGCCGTTCGGATGAGCGAAGTGTGTCTGTGGGTCCACACTTTCGGATCAACGTCGCGCAGATCGGGCGCGACCACATCGGTGGCCGAGCCGAACTCGCGCTCCTCGCGGCTTTGCACGTGGTCTGGCATCGGCGCAAACCAAATATCAACGTCGAGGCCGATTTGATGGCTGGTGTGCTCAGAAAGCATCGGCCCGCCGCGCGGCTGAGACATGTCGCCAACCAAAAGACCGTTCCAGCCAACCTTTTTTGCGTTCGTGGCAAACCGTTCGATGAAGCGAAGGAGTTGCGGATTGCCCCAGTTGCGGTTACGCGACGGCCGCATGACTTGCCAGGTTGGTCCAGTGATCGGCAGCGACACGGCGCCGGCGAGGCAGCCGTCGAAATCGCCGCCGATCGAGCGCGGCGGTCCGGGAAACGGCGTCAATGTGCGCGCGAACAGTTCCTTGGCCGGCGTTGACAGTGCGTCCGGATTTTTCAGCGGCGGCAGGGGCCTGGGATTGAGCGAGCCGGGAAGCATCGGGTCAATCAAATGCTTTTCCTGCGCGACGGCGGAACTCGCGGCGGCAAGGAAGAGGACGGCGAGCAGGCAAACGACAGCGCGCATCAGCAACTATACTCCCTATGGGTCTGTAGGATCGCCCCCTGTTGGGGCTCATCCCGGGGGGGCAAAAAAATCAAACAATTACACCGGGGGCATATTCGCCCAATTGAAACAATTCCTGATTTAAGAATCAAAAATTCAAGTTAGCGGTGCGGGGATCGCACGAGAGACCACTCGGGGCGGGGGGGCAAAAAAGCAAGATTTTTGGCGGGCTTCGCTGGGAGTACCATACCCAAAACTTCCCCGGCTTTGTCCAGCTCGCCTACCTTGTTATCCTTTTCAGGCGATTTTGAGATAGGTTCTAGTCATATGGCGGCTCGTGCGACACGGTGATTTCCAGCTCATATCGACCGTCGTCGAAGCGAATCTCGTACACACCGCGGATGTTCGGCCCGTCTTGCGCAATAACCTGTTTGGCCGCCGTCACGGCGGCCGGCAGCATCGGAATCTTGACCGAGGCGCGGTCGTCGACCGACAGGTCATCGAGTTCGACCAGCTCGAAGACGGCCTCGTTGGTGTAGGCGACCGTCGGCATTACGATGTCGCGACGGGTGTCGTCGTCGAACTCCAGGTCGTCGGAGTTGGGGATGTGCGCCGCGTTCTGGCCGTTCACGTCGACATTGATCTGGATGTCGTCGGAGCCGGACTCTGAGCCGAGAAACCCGTCGGTTTCGTCGATGCACATCAGGCGTGCGTCACCGCCGATCGCCCGGCCACCGCGCTCGGTGCCGTTGGAGTACAGATAGCACACGTTGGTTTCGAGGAGCAGCCTGAACGACTTCGCCAGGAACAGCCGGGGTTCGGGTTCCTCGCGGCGCGCCAAGATGTACAGCCTTCCGTGGCGCTCATGGTCGAAGGTGACGACAATTGGGTCGTCGCCTGCGCGGCGCTCGTCGATGCGTTCCAGCCCGCCCGCACCGTCGTCGCGGTAGACGAGCAGCCCGAAGAGGTCACTCTCAATGTCACTCAGCGTCACGGTTGACGTGAAACCAGTTACCCCTGGACGGGTCTGGTCGAGCCGTGCGGTGAACCAGACGCTATCGAACTCGCTGCTGCCGGTGTTGGGCAGGTCCTTGGAATGAAATGCGCCCACCCGCGCCTCACCGCGGACGGGCCAGCTGCGCAGCATCGGAATCGCGTCATTGGGACCGGTCCCGACGAATCGGCGTGAGTAGAACTTGTAGGTCGCGCTGCTGACCCTGGGCCGCAGCCATACCCGCACGAAAAACGGCGGCTCGGCCAGCGCGTAGCGGGTGACTGGGGGTCCCTCGTCTGTGGCCGGCGTCGTGTCTCGGACAAACGGTTGATACGGCTGTGACAGGTCGCTCTTGCAGTAGACGGCGTAGAACACGTCGGTGGCACCGCTGACCATCGCGAACCCGTATCCGCCCGGATCATCGATGCGGTACCAGTGCATCTGGCCGTCGCGCAGCGTGCCCGACGATGTGTGCTCAGGATTGTCGACAGTGAATGTCAGCTTTTCAGCGGTGAGCGCGGTGTTGAATGGTTTCTTCTCGTGCAGGTCGATCGACAGCGGCAGGTGATCGCTGGTGTACATGGTCGGGCTGGTCGGCGAGCGCTGCGCCACGTCGTGCGCAATGTTGATGTGCTGGGCCACCATTCGCCCGTCGAACGGCTTGCTTCGCATCACGTAGTCGAGCCGCTGCCTGTGCGCCGTCTCGCCAGGGTCGCAGTCGTCGGGCAGCAGAGTCGAGCCGAGCACCAGACGGCCTGGGCACTGCTCGAATGTCCAGGCGTCCTGAAGCACATCGGTCAACGGCGAACCGGGGGTATCCATCAGGGCTTTCCATTCGGGGCGCGCGCCGTTGGCGTCGGCCATGCCCTGGACGTTGAAGTCGCCGCAGAACAGGATCTCCTTGCCGCCCGGATTCCCGTTCAGTTGCACGTCGAGCAGCTTCATCGCGGTGGCGAACTGCGCCTTGCGGATCGCGGCGTTCTTGCCGATCTCTTCGGTCGGATCCGCCTGGGTATGGCTGATCATCAAGTGGAACGTCAACTCATCCGGCAGCTGAAGTTCCGCGTACACAACGCCTTTGGCGGCGCCGGTGTCGTTGTCGGCCGCATCCTCGTACGGGACGTAGGCGACGTTGGGTATCGTTGTGCCCGGGGGGATTCCGGCGAACTGGACGAGGAAGTCAGGGATAGGGATGCCCTTGAACGGGAACTTGCTGAACAGCATGAGGCCGCTGTCCTCCCACCGCGATGACAGCAGCGTCACGGCCCCGAGCAGACCCAGGCCGAGTCCCCACACGGCGCCGCCAAGCGTGATCGCGATACCGCCGAGGACCTCGAGCACTCCCACGCCGCGGTCGTCGGCGTCGGCTTTGCGTACGTAGTGGGGGTACCTGGTGCGCAGCTTCTGTTCGAGCACGTCGCGGCCGTCCTCGTCGAAGACCTCGTAGAAGCACAGCACGTCCCAAGGTTCGAGCGGGGTCAGGATGCGGTCGCAAATCTGCTTGGCCCGCTCCTCGACGCTGGTGTACGGCGTCAGCGAGCCCTGAGCGCCGGCTTCCATGCCCCAGGAACGGAATTGGACGTTGTACGTCAGCACTCGCAGTCGTCGGGTCACCACACCACCATTCCCACCGGCTGCCGCGCGCCGATGTCAGCCAGATACACCCGCGGCTTGACGGCTTGCAGCGGGTCGTCGATCTCGACGATGCGTCGCTGCGCGGCGTCCAGCGCAAAAATCGTCGATCCGGACAACTGCACCGCCGCGGGGGCGGTGAGCGCGCCGGTTGGCGTAGCCTCGGTGAACGCACCGGTGGACCTAGCGTGGCGGCCGATGTTGCCGCTGCCCAGCGCGCAGACCAGCACCGCGGAGTTAGGGTCATCAATACCGATCGCGACAGGTGCGTTCGCCCGAACGCTGAGCCATCCGGCCCCGGCCATCGACGAAATCCGCACCAGCCGTGAGCATTCCCGATCGGCGATCCATATCCGGTCGTCGAAGTCGATCGCGACACCGGCGGGTTCGCGGAACTTGCCCACCGCGTCGGGGTCGGATGGGGTCGGCGTGCCGGCCGTGCCGTATGCGGTCCATCCGGCCCCGTCCATGCCGTCGAGGCGCACCACGCGCGCGTTGCCGCTGTCTGCGATGTAGATGCGTCCCTTGCTGTCGACGGCGACGCCCGTGGGCCGGGTGAATTCCCCTTTGCCCGAACCGTGACTGCCGAATTCCCGCCATCCGCTGCCGCTGGCGTCGTCGATCGACACGATCCGGTGATTGCCACTGTCGGCGATGACAAAGCCCGCGTCTGTCCGCGCGATCGCCCTCGGGGCGTGCCACTGGTCGGTTCCCGCGCCGGAGGTTCCGATCCAGCTGGGTGTGGGCGCCGTGAAGTCGTCGATGTATCCCAGCTGGTCTCGACCGGTATCCGCGATTAGTGCCTCCGGCATTCTGCCAACCTATTGCGCGAGAGGATAGGCGACATAAAGCCCTTTCTCGGCCAGAGCGGGGGAAGCCGGCTCCGGTCGCCGTTGGCATTCAGGACAGGCGATGTCAAGGGCGTTAGGTGGCGAGCGGAGACCCACCCTCGCTACCGAGACCCCCGTCGGTTGATCATCGAAAAGGTCGGCACCGAGTACCGGATGTTGGTTTCAATTCTCGATATCATGGACTTAGCCAAGCAATACTTGGCAAGTCAACGGGAGACCCCGGGGCTGAGATTGACGTTTTCCATTCTAAGGTCGTCCTGTTTGTATTGAGCCGCACAAAGCTGTATCCCCCTTAGGCGCCCAGTTGCAGTTGAACGCTCGCTCGTAACCCATTCTCGGTCAGTCGCCCGCGAAACAGCTCGTACGGCAGCCAAACCCGATACGTGTTCACGACGTCAGTTTCGCAGTATGCGGCGACCTCGGCTATGCGCCCTTCGCGACAATCTCTCTCGACATCTGCCCCATCAATTCCGTCCGGCTTTCCGGGCAGCCCCATCACGCGGCACAGCTCGTGCAGCGAGGCCTTGTTCTGGGGGCTAAGGGAAACCAGCACAAAGTCGATGGCGTCTTCGCTATAGTGGTAGAAGTGGGGGCGCAGCGCCAGGCCTGGGGCGGGTACCCCGCACACCATTGCGCGATAACGCAGGACGGGTAGGTCAAACGAGGAGCCGTTAAACGTGACCACCATCTGAATGAGGGCGGGGGGCAAAAAAGCAAATGAGATTTTATGGAGGGCCGAGTCTGCGACCTAAAAATTCAAACAATCGTTTGATCGGAAAATCCATTCGGGTGTTCTGAAAATCCGGGGGGGGCAAAAATGCAACGTTTTGTTGCGCGTTTTAAAAACCACGATTAGGTTTTACGTGTCTTCTGTCAAGCTGAAGGCTTGGCGGATCTTTCAAATGCGGCGCTGGAGACCACCAAATGGATATTGCTGGTATTTGGCGGAGCATGCGCACTGATGCGCCACGGGTGGGCGCTCATGTGGAGACGGCGGGGCCGGGAATCACAATCAGTGTCGCACAGGAGTGCCGAACTGTGCTCCCTCCTCGGAGCTACCAGATCCCCAACGTCACCGTGACGGTCACTTCTCAGCGCCCCGGCGTCGCCGGGCAAGTGACTATTGGCGCCAACTTCAACACCCCGAACGGTAGCTACCAAGGCCCGACAACCACAGTCGGCCAGGGCGAGTTCACCGCGACGAGCTCGCAGGTTCATGCCCGCTTCATCCTCCTGCCCTCCGGGTTTTCCGTCCTCGGCGTCGGCGCGGTGGCTGATTACGCTGACGGCGTGCACAGCGGTGCCCTCACATACGAGCAAATTGCGTGCGACCCTTGGGTGTGGTGGCAGTGGGTGACCCCTATTGTCGGCTTTCTGAGCCGTTGGTTCCCGATCAGACCGATCCCGCCTCGCCGCATCAGCGGTTGATCCGAAGAGGGCGGTCAATCGGCAGCTGGTGTTGGCTGGCCCTGAGCTCTATTGCTTCGCGGCCGACCGCCGACGGACTAGGCGGCGGGTGTGCGGTCATTCTCGGCAGGTTGCCGCCCCGTTGCCCGTCGTCGTCGCCATTGCTCGATCGGAACGACGTTGGGCGATCGAAACCAACGGTAGCCTATGCCGGCCCAAGTATAGCCGGGGTCTAGCAGTAGCCGGCCCTCTTCGGGTAGGGCGAACTTCCTCCAAAATTCATCCTCCTTCCGAACTGGCTCCATCGTAAATCGCCTCCTCGGTTATTGTCTCGCTTAGTAAGAGTAATATAAGAATAAGAAAGACAAGGCACACCTGTGCGATCTGGAGACAGTTTCGATGGCTGGCCCCAATTTAAACGCCAATCAAAGTCACGGTCGGCGCACGACAATGGCGCCTTTTGACTGCAATCAAGCCGGCGGCTTCCAATTCTATCAGTGTTCGGCGTTTGGCTTCGCGCCTTACCCCGTACCTCTTGAGCGCTCCATTAGGGACCGGAAAGGTCGTGCTATGGGTTTGCCAAGCTATAAAGTGCAGCAGCACCCAAACGAGCGCCTTTGGCGTCCTGGTCGCCTTGTTTGCCGCCACCGCCCATTGCAGGGGCAATTTGACGAATAGGTCGGCTTCTCGACGGCGAACCTTGCTTGGTTTGGCGCCCGTCTCGACCGTCGCGACCTTGATATGCCGACCCTGCCGGGTCACGATGCCCATGCCAGTGCCTCGCCCGGTACGGCTTTGACCGCTTGCAGCGCGGCCATGACAGTAGTCCACATTGCCTGTGCGACCGGCCGCTTGTCGCGATACCGCGCGCCACGTTCCAACTTCTGATCAATGTCAACCCCGACCTCAAGACCGTCGCAGACTTCCCGCCCGGCCCAGCGCATGATCTCCGTTGCTAGTTTGATTTCTTGTTCGCTCTCTACTTCGAGAAGGATCCCATCGTGGATCAACATGCACGGTACGATGCCGGCCTCACAGAGTCGCACAGCTGCGAGACGGAGCATGTCAGCGCCGGCCGATTGCATTGGAAAATTATAGATTGTGCGTTTGTTAGGACTCGTGCTGATCCGCAGCGGCCAACCGAATACGCTTTCGAGACGGCGCTCAAGCATCGCAACCCGAACCTGGTTCTCACGCCACTCCCAATACCTCGGATAGGTTCGCCGATGCCGCTCGATGAATGTGCTAGCGATTAGCGGATGCCGGTTGAGGCCGCGCGCTAATGAAGGGATCCCCATCCCATAATTGATGGCTAGTTGCAGCTGTTTCATTCGCTGCCGAGCTGCCGGCTCGGCCTTCTTCCAGCGCTTGGGATCCGGCTCGTCTGTAAGACCGATAGCTCGCGCGAGGGCGTGATAAACATCGCCACCGCCGTAAGCTTCTATCAGCGCCGAGTCACCTGATAAGGCGGCGGCGATCGCAACCTCTTGTGTTCGCCAATCTAAATAGACACCGAAGCGATCGGGCGGAAACACAATGAGCGATCGCATGCTCGCATGTACATTGTAGAGGCTTTTCGAATGTGCGTTGCGTCCGGTCGCCGTGCCGAATGGAAATAGCGAAGGTCGATTTCTGGCATCACGACCGATCGGCAAATTCGCGTTGGCAATGACGCGCAAGCTGTCGCGTAGCGCGTGCAAACCATCAATCCCAGGCATGTGTGACATGAGGCGAAAGGCGTCACCTTCGAGGTCAAGCTCTCCACTGAACTTGCACGGCCATGGGATGCCACGACGTTGTAGCCATCTTGCGAAGCGCTCACTGCTCCAAGTTCCCTCTGGCGTGTAGATTGGATCGTCGTCGCCGTAGCTGGGGTCAAATCTCCGCAGTAACTGCCCGATAACACCCTGCTTGTGTTCTTGAATAAGGCTCCATAATCGTGTGTCGATTGGCATGCCGCGCGCTTGCACCTGCGCAATAACCTTGGCGGAGTATTCGGACCACCAAATGATGCGTTCAACGTCGGCAGGCGCCAAGCTTGGCAGTCCACGTAATTGCGCGCTAAGAAGTTCCGTGGAACACCGAACATCCTCTTCGCAATAGGCAAGGACTCGTTCCCGGCCGTGCAGCCACCAGCGGCCTTCGCCGATGTCCCGGGCAATCGCCTCCTTCTCGATTTCTTCCCAGCCCTTGATGCCATACGCGCGACAAGCGTCGGGCAAGCGCTTATGTGGGCGTATGCGGTTTTCCCCAGGAACATGTGGACGCAATACGTTACTCGCCGCCAGGAAAGCCGTGTGGAGATCGAAAATATACACTGGAAATTGCCAGCCGAGTACCTTGAAGCACATCATTTCAGCCCAAGCGCTGTAGGCGACAAAAAGTGCGTCGGGGCCGATGTCAAACGGAGGTTTGATATCGAAGTCACCACGCCATAGGCGAACAGTTTGGATATGCCGCAGGCGCTCGTCGAGCACGTAGGCAACCAAACAAAGAACACTTGGAAGCTCGCCGTCAGTGATCTCGTACTCAAAATCGGCAACAACGATTGTGCCGAAATTTTTCACGTAATTTTCCTACCGGTCAGGCGGGCGAGAGCTGGGTGCTCATCGCGGTCGACGACGCGATCAGCGAACGTCCTGACGATCAGCTCATCGAGCGATTGTGTCGGCCAGCGTGGCTCTGGAAAAGCGTCATGGTCGCATGCGTACTCGATCTTATATGCCTCCACGCCCTCTTCGCGGCGACTTGTCAGCTTCACCCAGGAGGTTTTTGCAAGCTCGCAGCCTTCACGGTTGCTTGCGTTGTAGCCGTTCTGCAAATTTTGCGACGGCACATGTGCTAGGAAGAAAACATCGTTTGGTTTGCTCGCAAGTGCCAAGCGAAACCGAAGGATTTGTGCGCTTGGCAAGTGCCGTATCGCTAAATCTTCCTCTATCAGATGCAACTCATCGTTGCGCTGGCCTATGATCGGGACATTCACAAAACAAAGCTCGGCACTCCAATAGTTTTGCAGAGTCTGGATGCAACCGCACGAAATCCTTCGCGTTTGATATTTTGTAATGTGAAAGTTTAGTTGGCAAAGCCTCAACATTGGCAATGGTGGCCGCGCGCCTTGATTTAAATTTATCGAGGGCAGACGTGGCTGGTTTGGCGATCGTGAGTGAGCCGTCGGTGTTGGGCTCGGCAGAAAGGTTGGGTGCGGGCTTCGCCGAAGCCTCACTTGCTTCGCCGGCGGCGCGGTCCTCTCTCTTCAAATTCTCAGTGTCGATGATCATGGCGCGGCCTCCTCGCCGCAATGCTTGTTTGTTCGCTTGGTGGGTTTAACCTCGATTGCCGGAAGGCTTTCAATCCACGCAAGCAGGTCTTTCGCGAGCACAAGTGTGCGGCGACCGCGTTTGACGGCGCGCAGCTCGCCCGACTTAATCGCGTCATAGAGTACAGTCCGGCCGGTGCACGCCACAGTGCACGCCTGGCCGACGGTGTAGGCCAGCGGAATATCCATTTAGCATCTCGCCACTTGGAAGCCGGGATGGCCCCGGCGACCGTGCCCGCGTCTCTGCGGGCAACGGCGAGCACTGAATTTCAAATCAGATTGGATTGGAAGGTGCGACGAATACACCAACACGAGCGGCTTGTTTGGCCCGACCGTATGCTCGATCTGCAAGCTCTTTCTGGCGCCCCTCCTTGACAAGAACCCTAATCAGGTCGCGGCCGGCTGCGAAGAGTTCGGCAGCAAGTTGATTTTTTCGGCGCTTGGGCGCGCTAAAAAACTTTCGCCATTCTAAGATCGTTTTTTCCCAAGTTCCTAATCGCTGCGATTTCGGGCCGGCTAGGTTCTTGATTCCTGGAAATTGATCAAGGAGTTTACGAGCCACAGCCTGTGGCTCCTCCCCCAGGGCCCGGCTTCCACTACTCAGATCACTGAGTGCATTGCTGAGAGCGAAGAAGCGGTCCGCGTGGGCCGGATGGGCTTTTGAAAAAAAGCGGCCGATGACGGCGAGAGCCGCAGCATATCGTATCTGCTCGTTTTGCGGAGTATTTGGCTCATCCGTTTGTTCGAAGACGAAATCAATACCATGCAACAGCTCATCCAACTGCTCCGTCACAACGGAGTTTCGTCTCTGGCTCATGACTAATCCCCGACCCACGGCTTGGGGCAGGGTACCTCGGCATAGGTATGCTGAAAGCACTAAATCAAAAACTTTTTGCCCCGCGCCCGAGTCGGATTCAAAACATTCCCGCTAACGTGAATTAAGCCCGTCGCCACTTGTCGGTATTTTTGTCGGTATCTTAGCTTTTCATATTTGGATATCGCTTTGAAAAATAGCGCGTAATTCCAATAAAGTGGCTGATGGCGCCCCAGCCAATGATATCAAATAGTTAGGTACTTGCGCCTGATCCAAAAATCATTTGGGTAAGCAGCGGGTAAGCACGCGGTCGCGTTTCAACAGATAAGCCGGTCCAAGACCGTCAAATCTCGGGCGCCACGGCACTCAGAACGTCCGGCTGGACACGACCGAAGTCCGACACGACCGAGTGTCTAAGGTAAAAACGACGGTCGTCTAACTCAGGGAAAATCCGGGTGCCGCGGACGGGTCGTGAATCCCCGAATGCGGCCGAACGGGTCTGGCTCGTTCTAAAAGCAGAAACAGCGAACAGCTCAGGCCGTCCAAAGACATGCTGCCGAACAGCTCTCTGCAACTCGGGGAAAATCCGGGCCCTGCCGACGGGTGTCGAAATTT
This sequence comes from uncultured Alphaproteobacteria bacterium, assembly GCA_963833605.1. Classification (GTDB taxonomy): domain Bacteria; phylum Pseudomonadota; class Alphaproteobacteria; order Rhizobiales; family Xanthobacteraceae; genus JAFAXD01. The sequence goes on along the minus strand of CAWHYZ010000010.1, from coordinate 1,956 downwards.
CAGCCGCTCGTGATCGAGACAATCAGCGGTGCATCCGGTAGCATCGGCACAGGCAAGCTTGCCCGCTCCGCGCCTGATGGATACACGATCGGTCTTGGGCAATGGGACAATCTCGTCCTCAACGGTGCGATTTACGCTCTTCCCTACGACCTGAAGCATGACTTCGCGCCGATTGCGCTGTTCGCCAGCAATCCGCAAGTGATCGTGTCCAGAAAACACGCTTCCGGCGAAGAACCTGCAAGAGCTGATAGCCTGGCTGCGAGCGAATCCTGGAAAGGCCTTACAGGGAACAGCTGGAGCTGGTAGCGCTGCTCACATCAGCGGCGCGCATTTTCAAGCAACTTCAACTTCGTGCCGTATCGCGGCGCGGCGCCCGCGATGCAGGGACCTGATTGCAGGTCACATTGACATCATGTTTGACCAAATAGGTAACGCTCTTCCGCACATCCGCGACGGAAGGATCCGCGCCTATGCGGTTACGGCGAAAAGCCGGCTTCCTGCCGCCCCTGAGATTCCAACGACAGATGAGGCTGGTGTCCCCGAATTTCACGTTTCAGTTTGGCGCGGCCTGTGGGCTCCCAAAGGGACACCAGCAGGGGTGATCGCGAAGCTTAACACCGCCATTCGATCCGCGCTCGCTGATCCAGCGGTCCGCAAGATGCTCAGCGATCTGGGCCAAGATATTCCGTCGCCCGAAGAGCAATCACCGGAGGCCCTTGGCAGTTTGCATCAGCGCGAGATCGACAAGTGGTGGCCCATCATAAAAGCGGCAGGAATCAAGGGTGATTAGTCTGCTCGTGGCACGGAAGCGAAGTTCTCGAAGGTCCGCTTTTACGCCGCTTGTGGGGGAAGAGCGGAAGTACTTCAAAACGGTCAAAACCGACGCGATTGACCGATGCTGTCGAAAAAGGCTTGAGAACGTTGCCGAACAGTGATTCCGGTGATTCCAAGGGTCACAGCCTTGGAGGTGGCGATGATGGGTCGGCGGTGCGGCGACCAAGCGAGCCTTTTCTATCAGTTCCGGCTCGATGAACGCGTCCCGAAGGAGCACCTGCTCAGGCGTGTCGATAGCTTTGTGTCGGCGGCACTCGCCGATATGCACGAGCGGCTGAAGCCGTACTACAGCGAGATTGGGCGACCGTCGGTTGATCCCGAGCTGATGATCCGGATGCTGATCATTGGCTACAGCTACGGCCTGCGGTCTGAACGCAGGCTGACGCAGGAAGTTGCGTTGCATCTGGCGTACCGCTGGTTTTGTCGGCTCGATCTTGATGACAAGGTCCCGCATCATTCGACTTTCTCGGAGAACAGGCTGCATCGGTTCCGCGAGGGCGATGTGTTTCGCCACATCTTCGAACGCGTCGTCAGCGCCTGCATGGCCACTGGGCTGGTCAAAGGCGAGGGATTTGCTGTCGATGCCAGTGTGATGGAGGCCAACGCCAGCCGTTATCACGGTAAAGCGCCAGACGAGATCATTTGGGCTGAGCCCGAGCGCCAGACACGCGCGGTCAAGGAGTATCTCGCGGCGCTCGAACCCGAGGTAGAACCCAATCCCGATCGCAGGCCGCCAAAAGTGATCTCACCCAGTGATCCCTGCTCGGCATGGACGGCCAAGGCCAACAAACGCGTGCAGTTCGGCTATGGGCTCAATTATCTCATCGATACCGAGAACGCCGTCATTGTCGACGTTGAACCGACGCCGGCGCGCACCTATGACGAGGTTGAGTCCACAAAGACGATGCTCGAGCGCACCGAACATCGCTTTAAGTTGAAGCCGAAGCGGCTTGCCGCCGACACTGCTTATGGAACGGGCCGTTTCCTCGGCTGGTTGGTTGGCCGCGGGATCGCACCGCATATTCCGGTTCGCGATGCCAGCGAGCGCGATGACGGCACCTTCTCACGCAGCGACTTTCGCTGGGACCAACGACACGGCGTCTACGTCTGCCCGTTGCTTAT